>NZ_JBIRGJ010000006.1:0-714786 GCF_044327915.1 Streptomyces afghaniensis | reverse complement strand
GAACAGGTGAGTCCCAGCGACGCGCTTCCTGGTCCCCGTCCGTGTCGGCGACGTCGACCGCTTCGGGCGTCACGGCCAGCAACTGAGCCAGCGCCCCGCGGAGCCGCGACGACTCTGTTTCCGCGACGGTGAAAAGATTCGCGATCACTTGTACGTCGCGTCATATACCTGCTTGGCCTTCGCGACCTTGTCCGGATATCCAACAGCTCGTCCGTCCAGTCGTACCTGGCCGACGGAGCAGCGGCGATCGCTGCCTCCAGTTCTTCGAGCAGAGAGGCGGTCCGGTCGTCCTGAGTGTCCGCGTTCTGCTCGTCGTGCGTCATGAGCCCCCCAGGTACTCCATCGCGCTCCTCGGGTCCTCCATCGCTCACCGGCCTCGGTCACCCTCATCTTGGTGGCCTTCGGGATATTGGTCGGGCTGAAGACGCCGTCGCGCCCACTCCTGCGCTGTATTCCTCGTCGTGACCGGCAGGCTCGGGTCGAAGGCCAGTCGCGCCAGGGCTTCACGGCTGCCCGGCACGTCATCCGTGCGGTGGAGGAACCAGATGGCCTCGTGTACCGCGCTGCCGTGCCGGGCGCACCGCTCGGCGAGTTCCGCAGCCCAGAGGGCCGTTGCCGACAGAACAGCCGGTTCTTTGTCGCCTGCCGCTCCTCCGCCTTGCGGGAGGTCGGCGAGCCAGCGGAAGACGGCTGCGGTGACCCGGTCAGCGATCCTCTTGCACCAGACCTTGGCGAAGCATGCGGCGTCGATGCCTTGAAATTCGAACCCCAACGACTGGCACTCGCGCCACGCCTCGTTCATTCGCTCGCGAGTGACCAGCTGTGGGTACGGCATCAGGGCGCGCACCACCTCAGCAATGGCACTGCAGTCCGCCGGAGCGTCACTGCACATCTGCGCGTCATCCGGCACTCGCTCGACAGTCAGACACGCCTCCAGTGCTGAACGCGCCTGGGCGAGGCTGTGGGAATCCGGCGCGGTCGCACCCCAGCCGAAGTCGTTCTGCCAGGAATACGGAAGGCCCTGCAGTCCTTCGGGCAGCAGCGGCTCCTCGTCGCGGGTGGCTTCCCGAGCACGAACGTCGTACACCGAACGGCGCAGCCCGAGAAGCCGGGAACGCACGTACGGGCGGAAGTCCCGGACCTCGTCGTCGTTCACGAGCTCCCTCAGGACCTGTTCGCCGCGCGGACGACCGAGCGAGACAAGCACGCGCACCGCCGCCTCGACCGCCACGCCGACCCGCACGAACGCGGCTGCAAGCAGCGCAACGTCTTCAGCCTCCCCCTCTTTCAGCGATCCGGCGGTGGTTGCACGCTCGATGAAAGCGAAGGCGTCGTACGCCAGCGCCTGCCGTACCGAGGCGGCCCATTCCGCCGCCACCCTGTCGACCCACTGTTCAGTCGGAGGCTCAGGCACCGTGGGAATGCCCAAGTCAGCCCAGGCTCCGACCACCTGCACCACCCGCTCCCGAGTGACCTGGGACGTGGTCGGCATGATCCGGGTCAACCAGGCGTCTGCCTCGTCCAAGGTGTGGTCATCGCGGTCGTCGTAGAAGTCCCGTAGTTCCTCGTCCCAGTCGTGCACGCTCTGCCGTCGGTCGGGCAGGCAGGCGCGCAGCACGTGCCGAGCCTGCTCACGTCTCTCCTCTGTGGGGGCGAGTGCCTCCAGAGCTTGAGACCTGCGGTATGTCAGATCGTGCCAAGGCGGCGGCAGCTCGCGCATGGCAGCGGGCAGCAGGTAGGTGTCCACAAGTCGCTCTCCGTCCGTGCCCCGGCAGCTTCCCGGGACGCTGGCGTCATGAGACGCCCAGGTAATCCATCGCTTCCTTCGGATCCTTCATCCTGGACCAGTCCATCGTCCCAGCCCGCTTCCGGGCCTGGATCTCTGCCTCCATACGCTTGAGCTGACTCGGGGAGATGTCCGTACCCGCGATCCGTACGGGCACCCCGTTTTTCGCCATTGTTCCGGCCGGTGTCCCTTCAGGCTTGTACTTGACGCCGTCCCGCTTTCCGCTCTTGTAGCCGCTGAAGATATTGGTCCATTTATCAGTGGTCTCGATCTCGACTCGAGTAGCCCTGCCTGGGCTGCCCTTCCCCTCCCAATTGGCCAGATCCTCGACCTGCCGTTCGAAGTCGGCCTTGATGGTGGCATTGCCCGTGTTCTTGACCTCCACGGCGTGGACCTTGCCGTCCTTGCCCCGATAGAGCACGTCGGCGTCATTGATCTCGGAGATGTTCACCGTTTCGCCGTTGCCGAGATCGACGTTCTCCTTGCCGAAGTCCTTGCCGACAGCGGTGTGCACGGTCGTGTCAAATGCTGCCTCGCCGTCGGCAGCCCGCTGGACGGCGTTCAGCTCAGCACGTGCCTGGCTGAGTTCGTCGGTGTTCTTGGCGTTCGTGACCTTGCTGGTCAGCGACGAACGCGCCTCTTTGGAGATGTTCTTCGTCCCGGCCAGTTTGGAGATCTCATCCAACGCCCGAGCCGCATCCTCCTTGCCTATCTCCTTCTTGTCCGGGTCCGGGTTGTCCTTTGCCCGCTGAACGAACTCGTCGATTTTCCGCGGTGCGTGTTGGACGCCCTCGTCCTCGAGTGCCTTCCTGGCAGCCTCATGGCGATCCGCCAACTCGGCCCCGTCCGCGACCCTGTCCGCCTCGTCCGCCTTCTCCCGGGCGTCCTGGGCCTGCTGCTTGGCCTCCTCGTCGCAGCCATCCTCGGCGAGGATGACGTACGGGGTGTCGGACGGGCCGGCGGCGAGGGTCGTGGTGCCTGTGCCGGAGGAGCCGGTGAGGAGGCCGGTGGTGGTTCCGGGTGGGTTGCCGCCGTACGGGATCCGGCGGGCTGGCGCCGCGATGGTGCAGCCCGACTCGCGGGCCTGCTTCTCTGCCGCGTCCGCCGCCTCGTCGGCGTCCTTCGCCGCCTTCCGAGCGCCCTCGGCATCGCCCGCCTCGGCAGCCTTGCGCGCCTTCTCGGCCGCGTCGGCCGCCTTGTCGAGGGATTCACCGACCTCGGCCAGCTTCTTGAACTTGGTGAACTTCGTGATGGTCTTCGGGCTGAAGATGCCGACGACGCCGACGACGGTGTTGCCGATGGAGGCGCCGTAGTTGCCCTTCTCCCAGTTCTCCTTGTCGATCAACGTGTCGGTCGCAAGGTCGGACACGAAGTCCTCGGGCGAGTTGACCCAGCCCCATACGGAGGAGACGTAGTTCCCCTTGTCCCACTCCTTGCCCAGCTCGTCGGACTTGTCGCCCCACCAGTTCGTGGTGTAGCCCTTCAGACCGTTCCAGCTGTCCTTGATCGAGCCGACCGGGTCGCTGACGACGTCCATGGTGCTGGCCAGGAAGCTCTTGGTCGGGGCCACGAAGAAGCCACGGACGTGGTCCATGAACGTCCTGTCGTGGCGTTCCTGGTCGTGTACGTCGTCCCAGAGCGACCTCTCCTCGAACGGCCCCGGAGCGAGTGGGACCGTGTCGCCCGGACCCGCGCCCTCATAGGTGATGATTCGAGTCGACCACGCCGGACCGCCGTCGCTGTTGGTGCCGCCCGTAGCAGCGTCGGCGCCCGTGCCTTCCTGGCCGCCGGAACCGGCCTGGGTGCCCGCATCGCCTTCCGTGCCTGTCTCGCCGTTCGCGCCACCAGCGTCACCAGCGTCACCTGCCCCCGCGCCCCCGTCCGCGTTCTGGCCGCCGTCCGGGTTCGCGCCGTTGCCGCCTGCGGTGCCGGCGCCGGTGTCCGAACCGTCTTGCTGCGCACCGTCGTTGTCCCCGGCCGCACCCGTCTCCGTGCCATCGCCCCGCGGAGCGGGGCAGGCCGTGCCCGTCACCGAGCAGACCGCCGACTGGATGCCGTCGGCGATACGCCCGCCGAGGCCGCCCACCGACAGCGCGACGATGATCGCCGCGACCACCGCGATGAGCCCCGCGTACTCCACCGCGGTCTGGCCCTCGTCCCGCCGCCAGCGGATCATCCTCCCCAGGCTGAACGCCCGGCGCTCCTCCCTGTCCTGGGGAGGGATCTCGAACCACTCTCGCGACCGGGCCCGGCGCAACAGCACGATGACCGCGACCGGCATCGCCGCCTGCGTGAAGCCCCGCAGATCACCGTGCAACAGCGTGCCGAGCGACAGCCACACGATCCACGCCTGTACGGCGATCAGTGCGCGGCTCGTCCACACCCCGCCCCGCCACAGGCGCCGGGCCAGGTAGATGCCCGCCACGCTGGGCAGTGAGTCGTACACCAGGATCCCGAAGATCTCCCCGGAGTAGTACGACACCACCGACAGCACGGTGACCACGTACAGCACCGTCAGCGCGAACTGCACCCACAGCAGTACCTGCGCCCAGCCCAGTTCCCGTGGCAGTGGCACACGCCGGTCCCAGGACGGAATGTTCCGCTCCCCCCAAATCCCTGCCGGGGGTATCGAGTTACCGGCTCCGGACATACGTGACCTCGATGCGTGAGCGGGAGATTAGGGCAGACACCCGGCCGAGGTTAATGAGGACCGATCACTGCGACATGGGCCCACGGGCCCAACCCAGGGCCCACGGGCATCAGTTGGAGACGAGCCTCTTGCTACAGGTCTACGACGAGGCCTCGGTCGCCGCAGGACAGTGAGCCGTCATCCGCTCACAGGCTTGGCCTTCTCCCAGGGAGGAGGCCAAGCCGTTACGACGCCTTCCCCACGGCCGTGGCGGGGTCAGTTGGCCATGCGCGGGAAGGAGACCTCGACACGGCGGTTCTTCTTGCGGCCCGCCTCCGTGGAGTTGTCGGCGATCGGGTACTGCTCGCCGTAGCCGCGTACCTCGTACGTGATGTTCGAGTCCCCGAGCTCGTCGTCCAGGACACCGTGTACGGCCGAGGCTCGCTGGCGAGACAGGACGTCTCCGTGGGCCGAGGAGCCCAGGTTGTCCGTGAAGCCGAAGACGCGGACCTTCGTCGCGTTCTGCGCCTTGATCTCCTCGGCGATCGCTGCGATGCGGGCCTTCGCCTGGGAGCTGAGCTTGGCGCTGTCCTTGCCGAACAGCACCTCGGCTTGCAGCGCGAACTTCACGTCCGTGTTCGTGTCCTCGCGACGCTCCTCGCCCGCCTCGTCCTCGATGACGGTCTTGATGTCGAGGACCTTGGCCTCGGCGAGGGTCGCGCCGTCGACCAGCTTCAGGTCGGGGTCGTTGCCGTCGACCTCTACCGGTGCGCTGGCGCTCGGTTGGGTGCCCGGCGGGTAGCTGGGGCCGTCGGCGTGGGCGGGGGTGCCGCCGAAGACGTTTGTGGCGACCATGACGGAGGCCGCGGCGATGACGACCGCCAGCCGTGGGGTTTGGGTCCGGGTTCGGGTGTGGGTCATGGTGGCCTACCTCACCCGGAGATCTTGATGGTGCCGGAGGCGAACGTCGGGAGCTGGAAACTCACTTCCGTCGTGCTCTCCGGCGGCGCCGGGAACTGCATGAACACGGAGATCGTGTCGCCAGCCTTGATCGTCGTGAGGCCGGACGTAGTGAGCGGACGACCCTCCGTGTCGCGCAACACGTAGTAGCGCTTCTTCTCCTTCGAGTCCACGAGCGTGGCGCCGCCGAAGGACTGACCGTTCCTCATGACCTCGGTCTCATTGCCAGTGAGCCGGGACGATACAACGGTCGACTTACTCCCGTCGTTCTTCAGTTCCGCGTTTACGGTAAGGAATCCTCCCGAGTCCCGTTCGGCCGAGGTGATCTTGAGGAGCAGACCGTCCGGCCCCTTCAGCTCGGCGAGCGGCTCCTCCGACTGGCCTTCCTGAGCACTCGGCTTCGATCCGCTGTCCTTCGAAGCGGACGCCGGCGCGTCTCCGCTCTTGTCGTCCCCGCTGCTGCAGCCGGCCACACCGAGGGCCAGGCTGACCGCAACAGCCGCTGCGATCATCCCCCTGCGGGCCGTCGTGGTGAACCGAATGCTCATGAGTTCCGCTTCCTTTGTTCGTCGTACTTCGTCAGTCGGCCAGATGGACGTCGAAGAGGTCCTCGGGCCCGGGGAGATCCGAGAAATCGTCCGGGTCGAGGTCCCAGTTCTTGTTGTCCTTGCACTTGAGCTGCGGCAGGTCCTTGTTGTTGCCGTTGTCCTCATCGGGCAGCGGCTGGATCGAACAGCGCGGCTTGATCACGGCTTTGGCCTTCGCCGTCGCGTACGTCTCTTCCGTACCGGGGACGATGCTGTCGCCGACGGGTTCGTTGGTCTTGACCTCGACCGTGTAGCCCAGCGGGTCCCACTCGGGCTCGCAGCCGCCCCCCACGACATGCGCGTCGTTCTCCTCGGCGAGTTGCTGCGCCCGCCAACACGAGGGTTCCAGCCCGTCCACCTGGCCGTCGAGGATGTCCTCCCAGAGGTCCGGGTTGAGGAGGTTGTCCAGCCACCTGCCCGTAAGTTGCTCCCGCTTGTCCTGCGCAGCCGCGAGGGCGGCGGCGTCCGCCGCCGTCTGCGCGCCGTTCCGTGTCGCCGCGGCCTGGCCGACCGCAAGGTACGCGAACGCAAGGAAGAGCAGGCCCGCCACCACCGTGATGTAGATGGGGAAGGCCTGCCCTGCGTCGCCGTACTTACGGGGCCTCATCAGCCGCCGGTGACCTCGCCGATCTTGGTGGTGATCGCGTCGAAGATCGACTTTCCGATGTCCGTTCCCGTGATCGCCAGAACAATCGCCACGACCACCGCGATGATGCCCAGGTACTCGACCGCGGTCTGCCCCTTGTCGTTGCGGGCGGCGCGGGTCTGCAGGTACGCGACGGTGGTGTTGATCCAGTTGCTCATGGTGGTGTTCCCCTCCGGTACCGGCCGGTCGCCTGCCGACCGACGTACAAGTCTCTTGGGTGCTCCCGGCGTTACCGGCTTCCTCCTTGCCGGTCCCGCTTTCGACACCGGAAACGTACGCCGCTTCCCCGGTCCCGCCAGAGGGTCCCAGGGCCCAATCCAGGGCCCAATCGCTCGGGCCCAACGAACTCTCCCCCCATACCGTCACCGAAGGTCACCCCAGTCCTCGGTGTGAGCCCGGTGCCGTGCCGAGCCACTTCGCCGCGGCCTCGGAACGGCTGGTGCTGTGGAGCTTGGCGAAGATGCGGTTGATGTGGTTCTTGACCGTCTTCTCGCTGATGAAGCAGGTGGCGGCGATCTGCTGGTTGTTCATGCCGGACGCGATGAGGTCCATGATCTCCGCCTCCCTCGTGCTCAGTTGGAACCGCGACCTGTCGGGAGCGGCCGGACGGCCACTCGTCCACCCAGACGAAGACTGTCCCACATCTGGTTGCACTTGCGAAAGGTTTTCTGGGGAAGTGGGTGGGGTCGGGACGTGTGGGAGGGTCATGCCCGCTGGTTGAGCGGCTAGTTGGGTTTGATTATGCGGCCATCCGGAAGCGGAATTTCCGTATGCATTCGCATCCGCCTGCCCCAGCCCGTCCGGTAGGGCCGATCCCCCCGGGCCCGGTCCCTGGCCCTGCCGGAGCTGGGCCAGCAACGCTCCCGCCGCCGTGGGCGTGAAGTGGGCACGGCCCTGCTTGATGTCCCTGACCGCGTCGACCAGCTGGCCGGCCGTGAACTCGCCGTGGACCAGGTAGCCGCCCGCTCCTCGGCGGAGGGCCTCCTGGACGATCTCCGACTCCCTGCTGTACGTCAGCATGACGACCGGGGCGATCCGCACCAGGTACGGGAGCGCCGAGATGCCGTCCACGCCGGGCATGCGGACGTCGAGGAGGACGACGTCGGGGTGGTGCTGCTGGGCGGCCTCGTAGGCCTCGCGGCCGTCGGCCGCCTCCGCCACGACCGTGATGTCCTCGCGGCCGGAGAGCAGGGCGGTGAGGCCGGCGCGGACCACCGGGTTGTCATCGGCCACGACGACCCTGAGGCGGCTCGGCTGTGCGGGCTGCGCGAAGTCGAACGGGTTGTGTGGCGGTGGCGGCTGTGAGGCGCCGGGGTGGGGATTCGTCTGGTCCGGCATCGGGCTGCCTCCTCTCGTGTCGTGGGGGACGTGTGCGGCGTGGTCACGGTTGGTCAGCCGTGGGGTGCGGTCAGGGCCGCCAGCGGTAGCTCCAGGCGGACTTCCGTTCCCTTGGGGTGGCCGCCCCGGCCGATGCGGATGCGGGCGCCCACAGAGGCGGCCCGCTCGACCATGCCGACCAGGCCGAAGTGGCCCGCTCGGCGTAGTTGTTCGAGGGTGGTTCCGGGCGGGAGGCCGCGGCCGTCGTCGTAGACGCTGATGCGGAGCAGGTCGCCGTGGACGCCCGCGCTGACGTCGACCCGGGTCGGGCCCGCGTGGCGGTGGGCGTTCTCCATGGCCTCCGAGGCGATGGTGAGGAGCTGGCGGGCCACGGCGGGCGGCACGGGCGGCACGGAGTGGTCACCGGTGGGGCGGTAGACCGCCGGGAGGCCCGTGCGGGCGCTGAAGTCCCGGGTGCGCGCGGCCAGTTCGACCAGTACGTCCGTGCCCTGGCCGGGGTCCGATTCGCGGCGCAGGTCCGCCAGGAGTTCGCGGGATTCGGCGGCGGCTCGGCGGGCTGACCGGGCGACCAGGTCGGCCTGCTGCTTCACCAGGGCCACATCCATGTGGGCGGCGCCCGCCGAGCCCGCCAGACCGTCCGCGGCCAGGGCCACGCCGTGCAGGGTCTTGGCGACCGAGTCGTGCATCTCGCGGGCCAGTCGCGCCCGTTCCGCGCCGACCGCCTCGGTGACGGCCAGGCGGGCCTGGACCGTCGTCAGGGCCTGGGTGGCCGCGCCGAAGCGGAGCATGAGGTTGCGGAGGCTGGAGCCGACGGCTCCGGCGATGACACAGAGGCCGGGCAGGAGGGACGACTCGGCGATGCCGGGCTGGGGGTCCTCCATCGCCGCCTGGATCAGGAGGAGCAGCAGGGCCTGCAGGGAGGCGAACACGGCTGCTCCGCGCCAGCCGTAGACCAGGCCGGCGAGGAGGGGGGTGCAGACACTGACGTAGGCGAGTGTGCTGCCCGGGCCCGCCGAGATGAGCAGGAGGGCACCGAAGAGGGTGTCCGCGGCCAGGAGAGTGGGATGGCGCAGCAGCAGGGGGCCGAAGCGTTCCCAGTCCCTGAACAGGACGTAGGAGGTCATGAAGGTGACGACCACGGCCGCGCCCACCAGGCGGGTGGGGAGGCCCTCGTTGGCGTTGATGAGGGCGGTGGGGGTGGCCAGGGCGATCATGGCCAGGCGGAAGCCGAAGACCTGCCGGCACATGGCCTGCAGGGCGTTGATCTGGATGGGCATCGCCGGGTGTTCGGGGGCGGGCTTGGCCCGGCCTTCGGCCGGGATCGACTTCCCGGCCGTACCATCCGCGGAACCCGTGCGGCTTTCGTCGCCGGGTGCGGGTGGACCTGGTGGGGGCTGAGCACCGTCGGCGGCCGGACCGCCGTTCGCGGGGACCGGCACGGCCGTGTGCGCCCCACCCACCGCCCCGCCCACCGGCGCTGCCGCCCGCGCGTCCGCCCGCTCCCACCCCGGCGGCAGCGCCGGTGTCACCGACGTCACCGGGATGTCGGGGGCGCCCGTGCGGACGTGGGCCGGGAGAACCGTGCCTGCCGGTGGGGTGGTGATCTCCGGTGTTCTCGGGCGGCGGCGCAGCCGCCCGGTGCGTTCTCCTGTCATCGACATGGTGTCGCCCCCTACTCGCCCGTGACGACGCCGAAGTCGGTGCCCGACCCCAGGATCAGTCCGGCGCCGAGGAGGAGCATCGTGGCCGGGACCATGAAGGTCGTGATCATCATCGTGGCCTTGGGAACGGCACGCGCTGCCTTGCGGCGGGCGTTCTGCGCATCCGTACGCCGCATGTCCTTGGCGAGGGCTACCAGCGTGTCGACGATCGGTGCGCCCAGTTCCTCGCCCTGCTGCAACGCCGTGACGAACATGGCGACCTGCTCGGAGTCGTTGCGGCGGCGCAGTTCCGCGAAGGCCTGGCGGCGGCTCATGCCCAGGTCCATCTGGCGCAGGGTGATGCGCAGTTCGTCGGCCCAGGGGCCCTCGTACTTCGAGGCGACACGGTCCAGAGCCTGGCGGAAGCCAAGGCCCGCGCTCACCACGACCGCCAGCACGTCCAGGAAGTCCGGCAGGGTCCGCTCGATCACGTCCTTGCGGATGCGGATCGCCGCCCAGATGCCGACCTCCGTCCAGAACGCCCCGAAGGCGAGCAGGAGCAGCGCCACGACGAGCTGGCCGCGCATCAGGAAGACCAGGAAGCCGACCCCGCCGAGAGCCCCGTACACCGCCCGCCGGGCCGCGTAGCGGTCGATGGTCAGGCCGCCGGGGTTGCCCGCAAGGTCGATCTTGCGGCGGTACTTGGCGACCTGCTTGGGGCCCATCAGGCGCAGGACCGCGGGGGCGTAGCGCATGCCCAGGCGGTCGATGAGCGAGTCCACCGCGCCGGTACGGGTGGAGCCGACCTCCAGGGCGAGCGCGAGGTCGCCGGGGAGTTTGGCCTCGGCCCGGTACATGCGGATGCCGGCGAAGACGCCCCAGACGCTGAGGCCCATGACCAGTGCGAGAAGAAGTCCCATGATTCTGCTCCGGCCTTCTCAGACGTCGATGCGGGACAGGCGGCGGATGAGGATGAAGCCGACGGCGTAGAGGGAGAAGGCGATGATGACCGCACCCTGGCCGAGCGGTGAGCCCGTCATGCGCTCCAGTGCCCCGTCCTTCACGCCGTTCATCAGGAACAGGGAGCCCACGCCCAGCACCGGCACCGCGTACGACGTCATGTTCACCTGCGACAGCTGGGTGCGGACCTCCCGTCGCGTCTCCTTGCGTTCCTCCAGCGTCTCCGTCAGGTTCCGCAGCGCGCTGACCACCTGGCCGCCCGCCCGGTTCGACAGGACGAGCGTGGTGACCAGGACGACCAGTTCACGGGAGGGGAGGCGGTCCGCCAGTTCGCCCAGGGCGTCGTCCATCGACGCGCCGATCGCCAGTTGGTCTGCCACCTTGCCGAGTTCCTCGCCCGCCGGGGCCTCCAGTTCCTCCGCGGCCATGCCGATCGCCGTGCGCAGCGCGAGTCCGGCCTGGGTCGCGTTGGCGAGGATGCGGGCCAGTTCCGGGAGCTGGTTGATGAACTTCTCGATCCGTTTCTGCCGCTGCCAGTTGAGGAACTGCAGGGCCGCCCAGATGCCCAGCAGACCGGCCAGCGGGCCGAAGAACGGGGCCAGGGCCGCCTGGCCGATCAGCCACAGGCCGGCGACGGTGGCGAGCATGTAGACGAAGAACTCGCCCGGGGTGATGTCCAGGCCGGTGGCCGCCAGGCGGAGCTCCAGTTTCTTGCCGAGCTTGGTGCGCCGCAGGCGGCGGTCGATCCCGCGGAAGTTCCGGCGCCGACCGCCGACCGGTATCTGGCCGGTGGCCGACAGGCGGTCGACGAGCACCTGCCGCTGCGCCTTGCCCATGGCGTAGGAGTGCAGGCCCATGACCGTCAGGACGCAGGTCAGCAAGGTGATGCCGGTCGTGAGCGTGATGAGCGTTTGCAGTTCCATGGGGACGGTTCCTACCTGGCTTCTCGGGTGGCTAGCTGGTCCGCGGACTGGGCGATGCCGAAGGCCTGGGGGATGGGCTGGCTCGCCATGTAGAGGCGGTCGGCGGTGCGGCGCGGGAGGGGGTGGTACTCGAAGGCGCCGTGGATACGGCCGTCCGCCGCCATGGGCCGGGCGTTGAAGCGGGCGACCGTGACCAGTCGGTACGGCTCGCTGCCGTGGCTCTCCAGCAGCGCGATCTCGGTGATACGGCGGGCGCCGTCCGCGAAGCGGGTGAGCTGGACGATGACGTCGACCGCGCTGTTGATCTGGTCGTGCAGCGCCACGAACGGGATCTCCACCTCCGACATGGAGGCCAGGGTCTGCAGGCGCATCAGCGCGTCCTCCGCGCTGTTGGCGTGGACGGTGGCCAGTGAACCGTCGTGGCCCGTCGACATCGCCTGGAGCATGTCCAGCGACTCGCCGCCGCGGACCTCACCGACGACGATGCGGTCGGGGCGCATCCGGAGGGAGTTGCGGACCAGGTCGCGGATCGTGATCTGGCCCTTGCCCTCCACGTTCGCCGGGCGGGACTCCAGGCGGATCACGTGCGCCTGCTGGAGCTGGAGTTCGGCCGAGTCCTCGATGGTGATGATGCGCTCGCCCTCGGGGATGAGCCCGGAGAGCGCGTTCAGCAGGGTCGTCTTTCCCGTGCCCGTCGCGCCCGAGACGATGACGTTGAACTTCGCCTGCACCAGGCCTGCCAGCAGGTACAGCATGTGCTCGTCGAGCGAGCCCAGGCCGATCAGCTCCTGGAGGGTGAAGGAGCGCGGGAAGCGGCGGATCGTGAGGGTGGCGCCCGTCAGGGACAGGGGCGGGATGATGACGTTGACGCGCTCGCCGGAGGGGAGGCGGGCGTCGACCATCGGGTTCGACTCGTCCACGCGGCGGTTGACCGTCGAGACGATCCGCTCGATGGTCTGCATCAGCTGGTCGTTCGAGGCGAAGCGCATCGGCAGCTGCTCCACGCGGCCGCCGCGCTCCACGAAGATCGCGTCCGGCCCGTTCACCATGATCTCGGTGATGGACGCGTCCTCCAGCAGCGGCTCCAGGATGCCGAGGCCGAGCGCCTCGTCGACCACCCTGCGGATCAGCTGCGAGCGTTCCACCGTCGACAGGACCGGGCCCTCACGGCTGATGATGTGCCCGAGCACCCGCTCCAGCCGCGCCCGGCGCTCGGCGGCGGCCAGCGAACTCATCTCCGCGAGGTCGATCTCCTCCAGGAGCTTGGCCCGGTAGGAGGCGACCATGTGGCCGTCCTCTCCCCGGTTGCCGTTCTCCTCCGGGGAGTTGATGCGTGCTCGCAGGCTCATACGTCCGGTGCTCCTTGCTCGTCGTTCAGTGGTCGAGCGGCATGGTGGCGGTCTTCCGTGCCGGGTCGAAGTCCCAGCCGGGCACGATGGACGGGATGTCGACGGTGGCGGTGACCGTGACCTCATCGCCTCCCGGCGCCTCGGGACAGTCGGTTTCGTCGGCCAGCCAGTTGCTGACCGCGATCGTGCAGGCCTGTTGGGCGCTGCCCGGCTGGAGAGACGCGCTGCGCGCCCCCGCCCGGGCCGCGGTCCCCGCCTGCTGCGCCGTGTAGGCGATCAGCCCGAGCTGGACGGCCGCCATGGCGACGAGCAGCAGGATCGGGAGGAACCCGAGGTATTCGATGGCGACCTGACCGCGGTCGCGCTCTCTACGGACGTACGCCATCTCACTTCGCCTCCTCGACCGCACCCGCGTGGCCCTCGACCGTGAACGGGAACGCGATCGTGCCCGGGAAGAGGACGGGGACCTTGAGCTCGACGTCGGAGGTGACATAGCCGCCACCGGTGGTGCAGCCCACCTCGGCGCCGGACCTCCACGCGTCCGACAGCTTGTCCAGTCCCGCCTGCTCGCACTTGCCGGGACGGTCGTACTCCGCCGCCGTCCCCGCCCGCACCGCCTCATCCGCGGCATTCCCCGCGAGCGTGTAGGTGTAGCCCACCAGCACGAGCTGCCACAGCACCACCAGCGTCACGATGATCGTCGGCATCATGCCGAGGAACTCGATGGTGACCTGGCCGTCGTCCCGCCGTCTCGCGGACCTGGGCATGCTCATCCCCCTCCCTCCTTCCGCCGCCGGAAGTTCACCGACCCCCGGTCCCCGCGCAACCGGCCCGCCTTCTGGGCGCCCTCGGGGACCTTGACCAGCCCCAGTTCGCCGGCCAGGCCCCACAGGGCCTGCTTCACCGAGCTCTTGCTCTCCAGTTCGTGGATGCGGCCCGCGTCCACGACGCTCTGGAGCTCCTTGAAGTTGGCGGGGACCGCGGTGGCCGCGACGGCCGTGCCGGTGATCTTCTGGATCAGCGGCGGCTGGATCTCCGTAGCGCGCGAATGCCGGTTGACGACGACGGTCGTCTCCTCGGCCTTGCGGATCTGGAGCCGGTCCCACATCCGCACCGCCCGCTTGGCGCCCCGTACCGCGACCACGTCCGGCGTGGTGATCAGCAGGGCCCGGTCGGCCATCTCCACGGCGGCCGCTCCCGCGCCGTTCAGCTGGGCGCCGCAGTCGATGACGACGATCTCGTAGCGGGAGCGCAGGGCGCTGACGATCTGCCGGGCGGCGCGGTCGGTGACGTCCTCGCCGCGTTCCCCCTCGGCCGGGGCGAGGAGCAGGGCGAGTCCGGTGTCGTGGCGGAAGACCGCGTCGGCCAGGACACGCGGGGAGATGTCCGTGATGGCGGCCAGGTCGACCACGGACCGGCGGAACTGGACGTCCAGGTACGAGGCCACGTCACCGGTCTGCAGGTCCATGTCGACCAGCGCCGTGCTGCGGCCGGAGGCCTGGGCGGCGAGGGCCAGTTGGATCGCCGTCAGGGTCGTGCCCACGCCGCCCTTGGCTCCGCTCACCGTGACCACCGTGCCTCCGACACCGGTGAACACGTCGGCGCCGGCGCCCAGGTGCCGACGTACGCCGACGGACCACTGGGCGACCGCCTGGACGCGGCTGGCGAGTTCCTCGTAGCTCAGGGGCAGGGCGACCATGCCCCGGGCGCCGTAGTCCATGGCGGCCTGCATGAGGCCGGGGCTCGCGTCCGAGGTGACGAGGATGACGCCGACGGCCGGGAAGCGCAGGGCGACTTCGCGGATCAGTTCCAGCGCGGGGACCGGGCCGATCCGCTCGTGCACGACCACGACCTCGGGCAGTTCGTCGACGGACTCGGCGGCCAGCCGTGCGAGGGTGTCGATGAGCTGGGTGGAGTCGACCACCGGGGCCACCGGCTCGGCGTCCGGGAGCTGGCTGAGGAGCGTCGTGATCGACCGGACCGCGTCCGCGTCACCGACTGCCGGGAGGATCCTCGTGGGCATGCGGGCCTCTCACTTGTCCTTCGCGAGTTCGTACGTCCGGTCCTGCTCGGGGACGGTGGTGTCGCTGCCGGGCGCGACCAGGGCGAGCCGGACGCGCTGGGCGAACGACTCGGCGTAGGTGAGGCGCTGGGCGTCGAGGGCGGACAGCGCGAAGGTGATGGGGACGGCGTCGGTGGGCTGCTGGGTGCGGTTGTTCTCGTCCGGTTTCAGCGCGGTGAGTTCGCCGACGTCGAGGACCTTGGCATTGGTCACGATGATCTTCGACTGGTCGGGGTCGCCCTCGCGCTTGCCCTCGAAGGTGGCGTAGACGTTGACCGAGGAGCCGGGCGTGATCTTGCCGGCCACGCCGGTCGCCGCGTCGATCATGATGGCGACCTCCTGCTGGCCGGGCTGGAGGGCCGGCTGGCGGACGATCATGTCGGACTGGAGCAGGGAGCCCGCGCGCAGCGTGGTCACGGCGATCTTGCCCTGGATCTCGCGCAGGTCGGTGACCGCGTTGCCCGACAGCCACCGTTCGGGCATCTTGATCTTCTCGAACTGGCCCGTGCTGAGGGTGGTGTAGGGCGGTACGTCGGACTTGAGCCGGTAGGCGGTGACCTCGGGGCCGACCTTGGACTTCACGTCGCTGATGACGGACAGCACGCCGGCGAAGGCGCCGAGGGCGCAGACGACCGACAGGAGCAGGAGAATCACGCCGCGGCGCTGACGGGAATTCATGAACCGTACAACCTCATTGGGGATATCGGTCGAGCGGAAACGAACGGGTGTGAGCGGTAGTCCGTGCGGGCCGGGGCCAGGGCCGTGTGACGCGAGTCCCGTGGCGCGCCCTGTGGTTCAGGACTCACCCGACGGGCGTTTGGTTCTCGTGCGGGTTCTGGCGGGGTTGGTCGTGGACGGGCGGCGTGGCCGAGCAGAACACGCAGCGGTCGCCGATGACGTCGATGCCGCACCAGTGGCAGCGGGTCCGCCGTACGGAGGTGACCAGTTGGTAGAGGACCGACAGGTCGGGCAGGTAACTGCAGAACTCGATCAGCTTGCCGGTGCCCCACCAGCCGGGTGACTCGGCCGGGAGCGGGGTCTCGCGCAGGCCCTGCACCTTCCAGGACGGGGCGAGGGTGCCGGTGACCCAGTCGGACTGGAGCTGCCCCTTGGCGACCAGCATCCAGGTGCCGAACTCGGGGCCGGGCAGGGCGGCTTCGGGGGTGATCCTGACGAGCTGCGGCTCGGGATGGGCGAGGACGCCGAACTGGCTGCCGGGCACCCAGGACTTGGCGTGCGACTTCAGGCCGACGGGGACCCGGTCGAGCCGGGCGACGGAGTTGAGCAGCGCGCCGGCATGGATGTAGTGGACGAGCAGGCGCCCCGCCGAGGCGAGCACGCCGGGGCTGATGTCGCAGGACGCGAGCTGTCGTAACTGACGGGCCAGGACGGCGAGTCCGAGCGGGGGCAGCTCGGGCTGGAAGAGGGCGATCCGGTCGCTCTCCATGAGGGAGCGCAGGGTGTACAGCCGTCGCTGCACGGCGATGGGCGCGGCCTGCGAGCAGACCACGATCACATGCCCGTGGTGCTCGACCAGGGTCTGCATGTCGGCCAGCGCCTGCTCCAGCGGGCGCCGGTCGACGTCCCGGAGCACCACGGCGGGCAGGGTGCGTTCGTCCTGTGGCGGCAGCGCCATGTCGGCACTGGTCACGGCAATGGCAGTTGGCACGCGCAGCTCCCCGTTTCCCCATGCCCTCGGCGCGCCGCCTTGCTACCGCGGCACACCGTGGTGACTTCACTGCGTGACTACCTCAGCACTGTATCCACGGCTCTGTGACCGGAGAACAGCGTTTGTGTAGCTGAGGAGCAACTGTCGTTGCACAAGATGCGTCAAAACGGGGCAGGTTGAGCATCTTGCCGGTCGCGGGCGGGGGCTCGGGGGGTCCCGGCCGGTGGTCCCGGAGGGCCCAGTGTTGACGGTGGGTCTCCGTTTGGGCCCTGAGACCCACGCCTCCCGCCGGGGTGCGTACCTACTCTCACCGTCCACAGGCACGTGGTTCGGGCAAGGAGGGGTGCCGTATGGCTGGCGGGGGTGGCATACGGACGTACGGGCGCAGACCGGTCTTCGACGATCGCGGCGCGACCGGCACCGAGTACCTCGGCATGGTCGTCGTGAGCGCGGCGATCGTTCTCGCCGTCTCGGCCACCGGCGTCGGGCAGCTCGTCTACGACAAGATCGCCGCGCAGATCTGCAAGGTGGCCGGTGGCGGCGACTGCGCCTCGGGCGGGCCCGGGCCGGGCAAGCCCCTCACCGACGCCGACTTCGAGCCGGCGCTGTGCCAGGTCTCCTCGGTCACGGACAAGGCCGGCTCCAAGGCGAAGATCCTCTTCTGGGAGATCGGCAAGGAGTACGGCTTCCAGGAGCAGCACATCAAGGCGAACACGGACGTCAACGGCGACGGCACGGTCGACGACAAGGACCAGCTGGTCTATCTGACCTTCACGGACGCCGCGTCCGTTGCGGCGAAGAAGGACTTCAAACCGGGTATGAAAGTGGGCCGGTTCGGCACCGACAAGGTGGAGCTCGGGCTCGGCATCAAGGTCACCAACGGCGACACCTGGGTCTTCGAGAGCCCCGAGGAGGCCCAGCGGTTCCGGGACGACGTGGAGAAGCTCCAGATGTACGAGATGCGGCGGACCATGCCGGGCGGCGCGGAGGCGAGCCTCGGCGACAGCATCGCCTACCTCTTCGGCACGGGCCCCCTCAAGGACGAGGAGGACACCCGGAACCGGATCGAGGAGCACCTCGGCGGCAACCGGCAGATCACCTACGGCAAGGTGGGCCTGGAGGCCTCGGCGTCGGCGGGCCTGAAGATCTCGGCGGGCGACGAGAAGAAACTGAGCGCGGCGCTCGGCGGCACGTTCAAGTACTCCCCCGACGTCACCTGGACGGACAACGCCTACAAGAACACCAAGTCGTACACGTACTCCTCGTCCATCGAGTACGGCTCCAAGGTGGGCTACGAGGCGGGCCCGCTCAGCGGCGAGTACGCGGCGAACACGACACAGACCGGCACCATCACGGTCACCTACGACAAGAAGACCGGCAAGCTGGTCCGCGTCGACATGACCCGCACCGTCGAGGAGGGCGGCCAGAAGGACGGCGCCAAGGTGGGCGGCGACAACGGCAAGGAGGACGGCGACAAGCGGGGCGGGAACGCCGGCGTGAAGGGCACGGACTCGCAGACCGGCATCGAGATCGTCACCAACACCCTCACCTTCGACCCCGGCCCGGCCGGCGACCAGGACCGGGCGGTGGCCGAGCGCTGGCTGGACAGCAACAACGAGCAGGTCGCCACGCCCTTCCAGTACATGTTCGACGACCACGCGCCGACGTCCCGCCCGGGCGCCGACGACCCCTTCGGGCGGCTGATGTTCGACAAGGGCAGGTCGAGCAAGATGACGTACACGGGTGAGGTGAACGCGGCCGAGTACGGCTTCGAGTTGAATCTCGGGCTCAGTCTGGGCATGACGATCAGCACGGAGAAGAAGTCGGAGACGCTGACCGATGCCCGGTTCCTCGGGGCGCCCCGCGGGGACGGTCGCTCCTATCTTCCCTACAGCTACTGTGCGAACTGACGAGACGGAGTCCAAGCCGATGAAGACCCGCCGTGCCCTCCTGGCCGCCGCCCTGCTGACGGCCTCCGTGGCCCTGACCGGCTGCGGGAGCTCCGACGCCGGCTCGGTGCCCGACGGCTGGGGCACCCTGAAGACCAAGGGCGTCGACGTCTCGTACCCGAAGGGGTACGAGGAGCAGAGCGCCGGCGAGCGCGGCAAGCACAACGCGGCAGCGGCGGTGCGCACGGAGGGCGGCAGGAAGGCATCGGTCATCACCGTGCAGCTCGGCTTCACCGAGGCGAACTCCGCCGAGCAGGCCGCGATCGCCGCCGAGGCGGGCATCCAGATGGGCGCGGACGTCAAGGGCCAGAAGGACGTGGAGCTGGCCGGTGCGGACGAGGCGAAGCGGATCGATTTCACCTTCAAGGCGACCGGCGAGGACGGCGGCCCGCCGAAGGGCACCCCGGTCGAGGGCGTGATCCTGGCCGGTCTCGACTCGACCGACTCCACCTTCGCGATCCGTATCGACGCGCAGGAGGGGTCCCTGCCGGACGGTGACCTGGACCGGATCATCGACTCGGTCGAGGTGCACTAGCCATGGAGGTGCCGGGCGCCGGTTACGTCGTACTCGCGCTGCTCGTGGCGCTGTTCGGCGCGCTGTCGTGGAAGTACGCGCGGCGGCTGGTGACGGTGGCGCGGGTGCTGCGGCGCGGTGTCCGGGCGGAGGGCGAGTGCGTCCGGGTGGAGACGGAGCCGTACCACCGCTCGGACGCCCGGCGGCACTTCTTCGCCTTCCGTACGGCCGACGGCACGCCGGTCGAGTTCGAGGACCTGGCGGGCTGGTCGACGACGCGGGGAACCCGGGTCACCGTCACCTACGACCCGCGCGATCCGCAGGGCACGGCGACGGTGGCGGGCCGGGGCAGCTGGTCCCCGGTGCTCCAGTCGCTCGCCCTGGTCGCGGGCTGCGGTATGGCCGCGCTGGGCTTCGCGGTCCTCCTCTACTTCGAGATCTTCGGGAGCGGTTGATGGCGCTCGTCCGCTGCTGGGCCGTCGGCATCGTCGTCCTGGTCGTCAGCGAGTACGTCCAGATGACGCTGGTGTACGGCCCGTTCGTCGGCCCTCGGGGTGTCGGCTCGTTCGGGGCCGCGCTGGCCCTGGTGCACCTGCCGAACCTGGTGTGTGTCGTGCTCGCCACCTGGGCGGCCGCGCGGATGCATCCGGAGCCGTGGCGGGAGCTGCCGGGGCGGCACCTGGCGGCGGCGTGCGCGGTTCCGGCGGCGGCGCAGGTGCTGCTGCTGGCACTGCGGCCCGGGGTGCTGGACCCGGCGGGGCCGGCGCTGTGGATGTCGACCGGCGTGCTGCTGGCGGGATGTGCGGTCGGGCTGCTGCTGGACAGGTTGGTCTGGACCTCTTGACAGTGTTGTTGGTCTGGACCATTTTCTTGTCATGTTCAGACACAGACGATCCCTGCGGCTGTGGTCGGGCGCCCTCACGGCAGCCCTGGCCCTCACTGTCACGACCGTCGGCCAGGCGTCCGCCGCCGACGTCAACAACGCCAGGAACGCCGGCTTCGAGTCGGGCCTGAGCGACTGGACCTGCTCGGCGGGCAGCGGAACGACCGTCTCCTCCCCGGTGCACGCCGGGACGGCAGCGCTGAAGGCGACCCCGGCGGGGCAGGACAACGCCCGGTGCGCTCAGACGGTCAGGGTCAAGCCCGGATCGACGTACACCCTGTCCGCCTGGGTCCGGGGCGGATACGCGTACCTCGGCGCTTCGGGCACGGGCACGACCGACGTGTCCACCTGGACCCCTGACTCCCCCTCCTGGAAGCAGCTGTCGACGACCTTCACCACGGGGTCGTCGACGACGTCGGTGACGGTGTACACGCACGGCTGGTACGGGCAGGCGGCGTACTACGCGGACGACGTGTCGGTGTTCGGCCCCGACGGGGGCGGCGGCACGGGCCCGGGCCCGACGGTTCCGGCCGCGCCGGGCGGCCTGAGCGTCTCCGGCACGACGTCCTCCTCGGTCTCCCTCGCCTGGAACGCGGTCTCGGGAGCGACGGGTTACACCGTCTACCGCGACGGCACGAAGGTCACGGCGGTCTCCGGCACCTCGGCGACGGTGACCGGCCTCGCGGCCTCGACGTCGTACTCCTTCCAGGTCACGGCGACGAACGCGGCGGGTGAGTCGCCGAAGTCGGCGGCGGTGACCGGGACCACGAACAAGCCGAACGGCCCGGGCCCCTCGCTTCCGAAGCACGCGGTGACGGGCTACTGGCAGAACTTCAACAACGGGGCGGCAGTCCAGAAGCTGTCCGACGTGCCCTCCCACTACGACATCATCGCCGTCTCGTTCGCGGACGCGACCTCCACGCCGGGTGCGGTGACCTTCACCCTGGACTCGGCCGGACTGAACGGCTACACGGTCGACCAGTTCAAGGCGGACATCAGGGCCAAGCAGGCGGCCGGAAAGAAGGTCGTCATCTCGGTCGGCGGTGAACGCGGCACGGTCACCGTCAACGACGCGGCGTCGGCGGCGAACTTCGCGAACTCCGTGTACTCCCTGATGCAGACGTACGGCTTCGACGGCGTCGACATCGACCTGGAGAACGGCCTGAACGCGACATACATGACGCAGGCCCTGCGGTCGCTCTCGGCGAAGTCGGGCTCGTCGCTGATCATCACGATGGCCCCGCAGACCATCGACATGCAGTCGACGTCGAACTCCTACTTCCAGACCGCCCTGAACATCAAGGACATCCTCACGATCGTCAACATGCAGTACTACAACAGCGGTTCCATGCTCGGCTGCGACGGCAAGGTCTACAGCCAGGGCTCGGTGGACTTCCTGACCGCCCTGGCCTGCATCCAGCTGGAGAACGGCCTCGCCCCCTCCCAGGTCGGCCTGGGCCTGCCGGCCTCCACCCGGGCGGCGGGCAGCGGGTACGTGTCACCGTCCGTGGTGAACAGCGCCCTGGACTGCCTGACCAGGGGCTCGGGCTGCGGCTCCTTCAAGCCGCCCCGGACGTATCCGGACCTCCGGGGCGCGATGACCTGGTCGACCAACTGGGACGCCACGGCCGGCAACGCGTGGTCCAACGCGGTGGGCCCACATGTGCACGGGCTGCCGTAGCCACCCCCCTCATCCCATCGGACGGTAGTGTCCGAGCACCCACGCCAGCTGCGGGAACCACTCCTGGAGCCGCGACTTCGGCTTGGCCTCCACCACGCACTCGAAGAACCTGCCGTCCATGTGGATCACGGCGACCATCAGCGCCTTGCCGTTGGGGCTCGCCCGGTAGTGGACGCTGCGGATCTCGGGCCAGCGGAACTCGATCGAGAGCCCGGACGACTCGAAGGCGACGCCGGACGCGTCGACGACGACCGCGTTGCGTTTGTCGACGGCCAGGAAGTCCGGGCCGGCCGGGGCCGGCTGGGGCGCAGCCGGGGCGTACGCGGGCGGTGCGGGCGCGTACTGCGGTGGAGGCGGGCCGAAGCCGGGGCCGGGTGCTGGCGGGTACTGCTGGGACATCCGTCGGGTCCTCGGTCCTCGTTGCTGCTGGGAACGTCTCGGTACTGCGGTGAGACATTCTCCGCCCTAGAAGAAGTCCCCCCACGGCTGGTCCCAGATCTGCTTCACGCACAGGACCAGGAACAGCAGGCCCGCGACGGCGAGCATCGCGTTGCTGACCGGGCCGTTGCGCCACTCCCTGGGCGTGCGGGAGGAGTTCAGGAGCCAGATCAGCGTGCCGGCGAGGAAGGGCAGGAAGGCCGCGCCGAGGACGCCGTAGATGATGATCAGGCGGAAGGGCTGGCCCTCGAAGAGGAGGATCATGGGCGGGAAGGTCAGCCAGAGCAGGTAGGCGCGGAAGGGCCAGGAGCGTTCGCGTGTCCCCGAGGCGACCTCCTCGCCCTTGGCCTGGCCCGTGCCCGACAGGCGGGCCACGAAGTCGGCGAACATCAGGCTCACGCCGTGCCAGACGCCGATCAGCGAGGTGAACGACGTGGCGAAGAAGCCGATCAGGAAGAACTTCGCCGTCGCCGCGCCGTACTCGTCCTCCAGGATGTCGCCCAGCTGGATCAGGCCCTTGTCGCCGCTCGCGATCGCGACGTTCGCCGAGTGCAGGAGCTCGGCGCCCACGAAGAGCATGGCGATGACGAAGATGCCGGTCGTGGCGTAGGCGACGCGGTTGTCCAGGCGCATGACCTTCATCCAGCCGGTGTCGGTCCAGCCCTTGGCGTTGACCCAGTAGCCGTAGGCCGCCAGCGTGATCGTGCCGCCGACGCCGCCGATCAGGCCCAGGGTGTTGAGGATCGAGTCCTTCTCGTCGGGCAGCACCGGGAGGAGGCCCGCGAACGCGTCGGCGATGTTGGGCGTGACCCGGATCGCCAGATACACCGTCACCACGAACATGACGCCCACCAGGACCGTCATGACCTTCTCGAACACCGCGTACTTGTTGAACCAGACGAAGACCAGACCGACCAGGCCGCAGGCGATGCCCCACCACTTCAGGTCCATCACGCCGGGGAACAGCGCCTGGAGCGGCAGCGCGCTCGACGACATCGCCGCGGCGCCGTAGACGAAGCCCCAGACCACGACGTAGACGGCGAAGAACCAGGTCGTCCAGCGGCCGAGGCTCGCCCACCCGTCGAACAGGGTGCGGCCGGTGGACAGATGCCAGCGGCCCGCCGCCTCGGCCAGGGAGATCTTCACCAGGCAGCCGATGATCGCGGCCCACAGGAGCGTGTAGCCGAAGTTGCTGCCCGCGATCAGTGTGGCGACCAGGTCACCGGCGCCGACACCGGTCGCCGCGACGACGATGCCCGGGCCGATGTACTTCCAACTCGCCTTGCGCATCGGAGGGGGCTCGTGGGCCGCCTTCTCCGTGGTGTTTCCCGTGGTGTCCGCCATGCAGGTCAACAAACCGCAAAGAGGCCAGGCCGACAAGAGGGCCTGAGCGGAAACCCCCTGGGGGCGCGGGGTCGTGCCGACATGCGGCTCCGCCGCGTGGGCGCGCCCAGCCCCCCACGAACCCGCGGACGGGAACGGCCCCCCGGCGGCCGGGCGAGCCCCGGGGACGGCCGAACCCAGCGGAGCGTCACGGCTGTCGCCGACCACAGCCGTCCGATCCGCACGTGCCGAGCTCGAACCACACGGTCTTGCCCGGCCCGTCCCGGTGGCAGCCCCAGCGCTGGGCCAGCGCGTCCACCAGGAACATCCCACGGCCGCTCTCCCCGGTGCCCGCGTCCAGCACCCGGGGCACGCGGCGCTCGGTGTCGGCCACCTCGCAGCGCAGTACGCCGTGTGCGGCGAAGAGCGTGAGCCGGAAGCGGCTCTCGGCGTGCACCAGTGCGTTGGTGGCCAGTTCACCGACGAGGAGTTCCGCCACGTCCGCCACCTCACCACGCTCCGCGAGCCCCCATCCCTCCAACTGCCTGCGCACCTGAGCGCGTGCCTCGCGGACGGCGGAGGGTTCGGGGGCGTACTCGACGCTCAGGTGGCCGGCTCCCAGGGGTGGTTGCGGGAACGGGCCGTACCTGGCGTCGGGGTCCGGGAGGTGGCGCCCGGAGAGTTGCAGCATGCCTCCAGGGTGTCCCGGGGGGCCGCTCGGGCGCAGGGGGAGGACTACCCGATCCCCTACCTGCTTGCGCAGGTGGGCGGCTTACGCGTACTGGAGGCGGACCGTGGCTCCCCCCGCGTCGTCGCGGATGTCCACGTACGCGCAGACCTGCCGCGCGTACCACAGCCCCGGGCCGGGCTCCGGCCCGGCGGGCGGTGGCGGGACGAAGCCGGCGAGCGGGTCGCCGACAGGGCGGGCCGAGCGCAGCTCGCAGACGCAGGCGGGTGCCTCGCCCCACAGCAGGGCGGTGCCGTCGAGGGGCGCCAGGGCCGCCGCCGTCTCCGCGACGGCCGTGGCGAACAACTCGGCGTCGGCGGTGGGCAGTCCCCGGGTCTGCGCCCAGGCCTGCACGGCCGCGGCGTGCGGCTCCAGGAGGGGCTGCGCCCCGGCCGGGGGCAGCGGCAGCGGTACGGCGTCGAGTTCGGCCGCGAGCCGCACCGGGTCCTCGTACACGTCCGTGTCGGGGTGGGCGCGGCGGGCCGCCGCGACGACGGCGGGGCCGGCGGTGCGGGTGTCGTACGCGCACAGCGCGGTCGTGGCCATGGGCGCGAAGAGGAGGTTGGCGAGGGCCTCGTAGCGGATCCACTCGGTGGTCTCGCGGGCCGAGCGGCCGGCCCGGCCGCTCCAGACGGGCTCCATGAGGAGGTGGATCCTGCCCCCGGGACCGGCGTGTGCGGTGAGGTAGGAGGCCGCCCGGGCGACGGCGTTGGCGGCCGAGCCGGTGTACCAGTCGGTGTGCGGGATGCAGGTGACGTCCTTGGCGTCCGCGCCGAGGGCGTCGCGCAGGAGGTCCAGGTTGCGGGGGTCGGCGATGGCCACGGGGGGTGGTTCGCCGGGGGCGGCGAGGCCTTCGCCGAGGAAGGGCAGGGCGGCGGCCACGAAGTCGTCGTCGGTGCCGAAGACGGCCATGCGGTGGCCGAACGCGGGGGGTGTCGGGGGCTGTCGGGTGGTCATGGGTTCCCCTCGGGGTTCGCGGTGCGGACGGGCCGGCGCTGGGCGGTCACCCAGGCGGCGATCTGGCTGCGGTTGCTGAAGCCGAGCTTGCTGAGGATGCGTTCCACATGGCCTTCGGCGGTGCGGCGGGCGATCACCAGGCGGTCGGCGATCTGCTGGTTGGCGAGCCCTTCGGCGACGAGCCGGGCGACCTCGGTCTCACGGGGGGTGAGACGGACCGGGGTGTCGTCGTGCGGGGCCCTGGACTCGCGGGGGTGCGGGCGGGCCGGTTCCTGGAGCGCCTGGCCGACGAGGTCGGCTAGACCGAGGCCGGCGCCGCGCCGGTGGGCCCGTTCGAACGCGTCCCGTCCCAGGGCCAGGCAGGCCCGCTCCTCGCTGTCCCGGCGGGCGGCGTTGAGGGTGCGCGCGCCCCAGCGGGCGGCGTCGATGTCGGCCCAGACCCGGTCGGCGCCGCCCAGCAGCACGGCCGCGTGCCGGTGGGCGCCGCGTTCGGTGGCGATCGACGCGAGCAGGTCGAGGGTGAGGGCGATGCCGATGACGTCGTGGACGGCGAGCTTGAGGCGCAGGGCCTCGCGGGCGTGCCGCTCGGCCCGGGCCCAGTCGCGGCGCACGGTGTGCGCGAGGGCGAGGATGCGCAGCACGTACGACCGTACCCACAGCTCGCCGTGCCGCTCGCACAGTCCGAGAGCCCGCTCGCACACCTCGACGGCCCGGTCGGCCTCGCCCAGGAAACCCAGCGCGCAGGCGAGTTCGACCTGGTCGAGTCCTACGACGCTGAGGTGCTGGCCGGGCACGGGGCCGCGGGCGACGGTGGTCTCGAAGTGCCGCAGCGCGCCGGGCAGGTCGTCGCCGAACAGCCTGAGGACGCCGATGACGTACTCGGCGTGGGCGGCCTCGGCGGCGTCGCCCAGGAGCCGGGCGAGGGCGAGGGCGTCCCTGGCGTGCCGGCGGCCGCGGGGGAAGTCCTGGGTGGCGGCGGCGAGCAGCCCGGCGACCCAGAGGCCGCGGGCCCGTTCCGGGGTCGGCTCGGGGTTGGCGGCCAGGGCCCGGTCGAGCCAGTACAGGCCCTCGCGCGGTGCGCCGCAGGCGTGCCAGTAGAACCAGAGGGTGCCGGCGAGCCGCAGCCCGGCGCGCGCCTCGCCCGGGGTGGAGAGGCTGAAGTCGAGGGCGGCGCGCAGGTTGTCCCGGTCGGCGCGCAGCCGGGCGACGGTCTCCGGCTGCCCGGGCCCGAACCAGCCGCGCTCGCACGCCTCGACCGACCGCAGCGTCCAGTCCCGCTGCCGCCGCCGGGCGGCGCCCTCCTCACCGACGCTCCGCCGCAACTGCTCCAGCCCGTACTGCCGCAGCGTGTCGAGCATCCGGTACCGCACCCCGCCGGGTCCCGGCTCCCGGCACAGCACGGACTTGTCCACGAGCCCGGCGACGGCGTCGAGCACCTCGTCGGCACGGAGACCCCCGGGACGGGGGGTCCAGTCGGCTTCGCTGCCCGCGCTCGGAGAGGGCAGCGTCAGGCCGCCGCCGGGGCTCGGGACGATCAGGCATTCGGGGCGCATCACGGGCAACGGCACGGGCCGGCCTGCCGGAGCCGGCATGGGCGGCAGGCCGCTCCCCGGACCGCCGTCGAGCTGGGGCAGCGTCACGGTCCCCGCGAACACCTGTACGGGCAGGGCACGTTCACCTGTGCCGTCGGCGAACCGGGCGCCGCCCGGCGGCGGCACATCGGGTCGTGCCCCACGTGCCCCGCCCGGCAGGAGCGCCTCCGCCGGTGCCGCGCCCGTCCTCCACCCGGTGTCCGGCTCCCCGGTGCTGTCCGCGCACACCGCCTCCGCCGTCTCCAGGTCGAAGCTGCCCGCCAGGACCGACAGCCGGGCCCACACCAGCTGCTCGGGGCCGGTGCACAGGTCATGGCTCCAGGCGACCGCCGCGCGCAGGGTCTGGTGGCGGGGCAAGGCGGCGGGGCTGCCGGTGGTGAGGAAGCGGTAGCGGTCGTCGAGGCGGTCCAGCAGCTGGTCGACGTCGAGGACGCGCATGCGGACGGCGGCGAGTTCGATGGCGAGGGGGAGGCCGTCCAGGCGGCGGCACAGCCGGGCCACGGAGGCGCGGTTGTCCGGGGTGAGGCGGAAGCCGGGGACGACCGCGGCGGCCCGGTCGGCGAAGAGCGTGAGGGCCGGATAGCCCTCGGCGGCGGAGAGGTCGCCGTCCGGGTCGGGCACCGGCAGGGGCCGCACCTCCAGCAGGTGCTCCTCCGTGAGGCCGAGCCGGTGCCGGCTGGTGGCGAGGACGCGGACGCCCTCGGTGCCGTGCAGCAGGGCCGCGGCGAGCTGCGCACACGCCGCCGCCAGATGCTCGCAGTTGTCGACGACGAGCAGCAGCCGCCGGTCCCGCACCTGCTCGACGAGGGCGTCCAGCGGCGGCTGGGCGGAGTGGTCGTGCAGCCCCAGCGCGTCGGCGGCGGCGAGCGGCACGAGCGCCGGGTCGTGCAGTCCGGAGAGGTGCACGAAGCGCACGCCGTCCGGGAAGGCCCGCTGCACCCGGGCCGCGATGCGCGCGGCGAGCCGGGTCTTGCCGACGCCGCCCGGCCCGGTCAGCGTCACCAGCCGTGCGCGGGCCAACAGCTCGCGGCCCTGGGTCAGTTCGCCACGCCGGTCGACGAAGCTGGTCGTCTCGACCGGCAGCCGGTGGTCCCGTCGTGGCGCTGATCCGCCCATGATCAGCCAGTCCTCTGGGGGTGTGGTCCGAGGATCCGGACACTCCTTGCGCGGACCCCTCACTCTCCCCCGCTGCGTACATATATGCACGCTCGGGTCACACCCGTGGGTGTACTTCGACCAGGACAGCTCGACCGCCGCGCCGCCCGCGTACCATGCGCGACCGCTTTCGGTCTTGACCTGCTCATGCCATTGGCAGAACGATGTGCGCCACCCGCACCAGTACGTCGCACGGAACAACCCCACCTCCCACAAGGAGACTTCATGCGACTCCGCATACGAGGCTCCGGTGCCCGCACCGGCAGACGCACCGCCGCACTCGCCGCACTCCTCGCACTCGCCCTCGCGGCGCCCCTGACCGCGACCACCTCGGACGCCACCGCCGACAGCGCCCGCAAGGCGGCGCCGTCGGCCGACGACGTCCGGCAGTACGAGATCCACCTGCACGCGACGGCCGAGGACCGCACGGCACTTCAGCGCACCGGCGTGACCGTGGACGAGGCCCACGGCCACGGTGTCGTCGTCTCCGGACGCGCGGACCAGATCAGGAAGCTGCGCGCGCTGGGCTACGAGGTCACCCCGCTCGGCGCGGTGCCCGACCGGTCCGCCGGCGAGGACGACGTCCGGGTCTTCGACTTCCCGTCCGCCGACTCGCGCTACCACAACTACGCGGAGATGACGAGCGAGATCAACTCGATCGTCTCGGCCAACCCGTCGATCGCGAGCCGGCGCGTGATCGGCAAGTCGTACCAGGGCCGGGACATCGTCGCCGTCAAGATCAGCGACAACGTCGGCAGCGACGAGGCCGAGCCGGAGGTGCTGTTCACCCACCACCAGCACGCCCGCGAGCACCTCACCGTCGAGATGGCGCTCTACCTGCTGCGCGAGCTGACCTCCGACTACGGCTCCGACTCGCGCGTCACCGGCATGGTGAACAACCGTGAGATCTGGATCGTCCCGGACATCAACCCGGACGGCGGCGAGTACGACATCGCGACCGGGTCGTACCGCTCGTGGCGCAAGAACCGCCAGCCCAACAGCGGCAGTTCGTACGTCGGTACCGACCTCAACCGCAACTGGAACTACCGCTGGGGCTGCTGCGGCGGCTCCTCGGGCTCACCCTCCTCCGACACCTACCGCGGCACGGCGGCCGAGTCCGCGCCCGAGGTGAAGGTCGTCGCCGACTTCGTGCGCAGCCGGGTCGTCGGCGGCGTGCAGCAGATCAAGGCCGGCGTCGACTTCCACACGTACAGCGAGCTGGTGCTGTGGCCGTTCGGCTACACGTACTCCGACACGACCACCGGCATGACCGCGGACGACAACGCGGCGTTCAAGGCGGTCGGGCAGAAGATGGCCGCGAGCAACGGGTACACGGCGGAGCAGTCCAGCGACCTGTACATCACGGACGGGTCGATCGACGACTACCTCTGGGGCGCCCACAAGATCTTCGGGTACACCTTCGAGATGTATCCGAGGTCCGGCGGTGGCGGGTTCTACCCGCCCGACGAGGTGATCGAGCGGGAGACCTCCCGTAACCGCGACGCGGTCTTGCAACTCCTGGAGAACGCGGACTGCATGTACCGGGCCATCGGGAAGGAAGCCCAGTACTGCCGGTAGTCGCCCGGCCGGCTACTCGGCGTCTTCCTCGAAGTAGGCGTCCAGTACCGCGTCCAACTGCTCGTCCCACTCCGTGAAACGGCTCCTGGCCGGCGCCTCGATCTCGATCGGGTACCAGCGCCGGTCAGGGGTGTGGACGGTGACGGTGTAGCGCTTGCCGAAGCGGGCGGTCTCCGTCTCCACCGCCCCGATCTCGTCCCAGCGGAACTCGCATTCCTGGTCGTCCAGGGACAGGCGTACGCCTCGGTGGTCGGCGACTATTCTCGCGCGGCGGTCGGACGCCTCGAAGACGGGGCCGTCGACATCGGCGTCCTCCTCCGGCTCGGAGGGCGAGGCCGTCTCCTCCGGCTCGGGGGCGGACTCCTCGGCCTCGGCGGCCTCGGGCTCCTTCTCCGGCCCGTCGTCCTCCGTCCTTGCCGACGCGGGTGACGTGAGCCCGGGGATGAAGGCCGGGTCGAATCCGGCGCCCTCCAGGGGCTGGCTGCTCGAACCTATGCGCTGCTCCACAGCGGAGCAGTATGGTCGACAAACCTGTGCCGCACACAGCCAGCCCCGACTTCGTTATAAGACGCCTACACGAAACAGGACGCCTACACGAACAGGCTCAGTACCGCCGCCACCGCGAACCCCGCCACCGACAGCACACTCTCCAGCACGGTCCACGACTTGAGCGTGTCCCGTTCGCTGATGCCGAAGTACTTGGCGACCATCCAGAAGCCGCCGTCGTTGACGTGCGAGGCGAAGATGGAGCCGGCGGAGATGGCCATGATGACCAGGGCGACGAAGGCCTGGGAGTGGTCTCCCTCGGAGAGGAGGGGCGCCACGATGCCCGCCGTCGTCACGATCGCCACCGTCGCCGAGCCCTGGGCGACGCGCAGGACCACGGAGATCAGGTAGGAGAGGACGAGCACCGGCAGGCCCACGTCGTTGAACGTGTCGGAGAGGGCCTGGGCGACACCGCTGGCCTTGAGGACGGCCCCGAAGATGCCGCCCGCGCCGACCACGAGCAGGATGTTGCCGACCGGCTTCAGGGATGCCGTGGACACCGTCTCCAGCGACTTGCGGGACCAGCCGCGCCGGATGCCCAGCAGGTAGTACGCGAGGAACAGGGCGAGGGTGAGCGCCACGAACGGGTTGCCGAAGAACTCGATCACCGAGCGGAGGGTGGAGGGGTCCAGGGCGATCGAGGAGAACGTCGCGGCGAGGATGAGGACCAGCGGGGTGCCGATGATGCCCAGGACCGTGCCGAGGGGGACCGGCTGCTCGCGCGGCTCCGCCCCGGCGGCGCGCTGCTCGTCGACGACGGCCTGCTTGGCCTCCTCCGCCGCCTCGACCATGTCCTGCGGCACGGCGACGAAGATGCGGCGGCCGATCCACGCCGAGTACGCCCACGCGGCCACCACGGCCGGCAGACCGCAGACGATGCCCATGAGGATGACCCAGCCGAGGTCGACGTGGAGGAGGCCGGCCGCGGCGACCGGGCCCGGGTGCGGGGGCAGGAAGGCGTGGGTGACGGAGAGGCCCGCGAGCAGGGGCAGACAGTAGAGCAGGATCGACTTGCCCGAGCGTTTGGCGGCGGCGTAGACGATCGGCGCCAGGACGAAGATGCCGACGTCGAAGAAGACCGGGATGCCGAAGATCAGGCCGGTGAGACCCATGGCGAGCGGGGCTCGCTTCTCGCCGAAGAGGCCGAGGAGCCGGCCGGCCAGCACCTCCGCGCCGCCGGAGACCTCGAGGATCGCGCCGAGCATGGTGCCCAGGCCGATGATGATCGCGACATGGCCGAGGATGCCGCCCATGCCGGACTCGATGGTGGAGACGGCGTCCGACTTCTGGACCGTGCCGAAGAGTTCGGTGACCGACAGGCCGGCCGCGAGGCCGACGGCTATGGAGACCGCGAGCAGGGCGACGAACGGCTGGAGTCTCATCCTGATGATGAGGAACAGCAGCAGCCCGATGCCGAGCGCGGCGGTGAGCAGGAGTCCGGCCGTACCGTCGACCAGGAGGAGCAGGCCTCCGGTGTGGGGTGGGGTCTCGGCTGGGGCGGACGCGGCGAGCGGATGGGACATTCGGGGGTCCTCTACGTAAATGCATGCAGCTTCTGGGTAGGGGGGAGCGCGACGCGGCGCATCGCGGGCGCCGCGTCTCACGGACGTGCGGGAGTGGGGGTGGGTCAGCCGAGGACGGCCAGCGCGTCGATCTCGACGAGGAGACCCGCGGGCAGGCCGACGTAGACCGTCGTGCGCGCGGCGGGCGGCCCGGTCAGGCCCTGCTCCTCGAAGTACGCGTTGTAGATCTCGTTGAACTCGGCGAAGTGGTCCACGTCGGTGAGGTAGACGCGGATCATCATCGCGTCGTCCCAGCCGGCGCCGCCCTCTTCGAGGACGGCCTTGACGTTGGCGAGGGTCTGGAGGGTCTGCTCGCGCAGGGTCGGCCCGGCGGGCGTGGGCGGCTTGCCCTCCTCGGCGGGCAGGAAGCCGACCTGGCCGGCGACCTGGAGGATGTTGCCCTTCTTCACGCCGTGCGAGAACTTCGCCGGCGGCGTGGTGTGGGTCTTGGGGGTGAGTGCGGTCTTGTCCGTCATTCGGTGCCCTTCACTGGTGTTCTGCCGGAGTACTCCCCGCTGATGGCGTCCGCCGTACGGCGCACCAGCGGCAGGAGGGTGAGGAGTTCGTCGGCGGTGACGACGACGTTCGGCGCGGAGACCGACATCGCGGCGACGACCCGGCCGTCGGCGCCGCGGATCGGCGCGGCGACACAGTTGATGGACTCCTCGTGGCCGCCGAGGTCGGTGGCCCAGCCCTGTTCGCGCACCTTTTCCAGCTCGCGCAGGAACGCGCCGGCGTTCGGTGTCGAACGGGACGTGTACGTCGGGTAGTCGAGCTTCTCCGCCACGGCCCGCCGCTCGTGCTCGGGCAGGTCGGCCAGCAGCAGCTTGGCGACCGCGGCGACGGTGATGGCGACGGGCTTGCCGATGCGGGAGTACATCCGCACCGGGTAGCGGCTCTCGACCTTGTCGATGTAGAGGACCTCGTTCTCCTCGTACACGGCGAGGTGCACGGTGTGCCCGCAGCTCTCGTTGAGGCGGACCAGGTGGGGATGGGCGATCTCGCGGACGTCGAGGTTCTCCATCGCCTCCTGGGCGAGGGCGAAGAGGCGGGCGCCGAGGCGGTAGCGCTGGTCGGACTGGCGGTAGACGAGGCCGTGCTCGTGGAGGGTGCGCAGCAGGCGCAGGGCCGTGGACTTGTGCACGCCGAGGCGGTCGGCGACCTGCCCCAGGTCGGCGGGGCCCTCGGCGAGCAGCGGCAGGATGCTGAGCGCGCGGTCGACGGTCTGGCTCATGGCGTACGTACCTCCTCGGGGGCCCGCTGTGTGTCATCGGTCCAGCCCGGGCCGAGTCGCAGTCTCCCCCATGCGGCGTCGTCCAGGGCGGCGAGGCGGTCGGCGTGCTGTCGCGCGGGCGGCGCGGCGAGGTCGCCGGGGGCGGTGAGCGCGGCGGCGGCCAGCAGATGCCCGTGCCGCAGCCGGTCGCGGACGGGCAGTCCGCGCAGGGTGGCGGAGAGGAATCCGGCGGCGAAGGCGTCCCCGGCGCCGACGGCGGCGACGACGTCAACCCGCGGGGCGGGCACGAAGGTGACGTCCCGCTTCTCGAAGACGGTGGCTCCAACGGCGCCCTGCTTCACGACCAGCACCTCGGGTTCGGGAAGGGCGGCGCGGACGGCCTCGGCGCCGCGCAGTCCCCAGGCCTCGTCCTGCCCGACGAACACGAGATCCGCGCCCCGCGCGAGGTCCCGCAGCACCTTCGGGGCGTCGGTGTCGCCCCACAGTCCGGGCCGGTGGTTGACGTCGAAGGAGACCAGGGGGCGGCCGGGCCGGCGCGCGGTCAGCTCGCGCATCAGGTCCAGGCAGGTCCCGGACAGCGCGGCCGTGATCCCGGACAGGTGCAGCACGCGGCCGGCACGGACCGCGTCCAGGTCCACGTTGCCGGCCGACATGGCCGAGGCCGCTGACCCGGCCCGGTAGTACGCCACCTCGTGGGCGTCGGTGGCCCGGTCCCCGGCGGTGCGGAAGTAGATGCCGGTGGGGCGGGCGGGGTCGCGCCGGACGTAAGCCACGTCGACCCCGTACCCGCCGACCGCCTCGACCAGGTGGTCGCCGAACGGGTCGTCCCCCACCCGGCTGACCCACCGCACGGAGTGTCCGGCGGCGGCCAGCACGCACGCCGTGTTGGACTCCGCGCCGCCGATGCCCCGGTCGAAGGAGGGGACGTCGGCGAGCCGTCCCGGCTGTGACGGCAGGAACGTGACCATGGACTCGCCGAGCGCGACGACGTCCACGACGTCGGGGGCGTTGCAGGGTCCGGTGGGGGTCACGATGCTCGTAGCTCCTCGTCGGGTCGGCCGGTGGCGGTTTCATTGACCGGCGGTGGCCGAGATGTTAGACAGCGTTCAGCGACATACGCAATGAAGGTTGCAGCTACTGCAACAGTGCTGATCAGGAGGCTCCATGACAGCCGACAGCCCCGCCGAGTCCCTCGCCCGGCTCGCCGCCGAGCGCGTCGACCACCGCTTCAAGGGCCTCCCGCCGGACGCCGACGGGCTGACCGTCGGTGAGCTGGCCGCCCAGCGCCGGAACCTCTTCACCGGCGGCTTCGCCACGCCCGTGCTCGCGCTGTCCGCCGAGCGCCTGGAGCACAACCTGAGGCTCATGGAGACCTACGCGGACCGGCACGGCCTGGCCTTCGCGCCGCACGGCAAGACCTCCATGGCGCCGCAGCTGTTCCAGCGGCAGATCGAGCACGGGGCGTGGGGCATCACGCTGGCGGTGCCGCACCAGGTGCGGGTAGCGCGCGCGTTCGGGACCCGGCGCGTGTTCCTGGCGAACGAGCTGGTCGACCCGGCGGCCCTGCGCTGGGTCTCCGCCGAGCTCGACGCCGACCCGGAGTTCCGCTTCGTGGCTTACGTCGACTCGGTGCGCGGGGTGGAACTGATGGACGCCGCGCTGGGCGGTGCCCGGCGCCCGCTGGACGTCGTCGTGGAACTCGCCGCCGGGGAGGGGGCCCGTACCGGCGTGCGGACGGAGGCCGAGTGCGCGGCGGTCGCGGACGCGGTGGCGGGCACCCGGTCCCTGCGCCTGGTCGGCGTCGCGGGCTACGAGGGCGAGGTGCCGAAGGCCGACCCGGAGCGGGTGACGGCGTGGCTGCGGCGGCTGGTCGCACTGGCCGCCGGCTTCGACAAGGCCGGACGGTTCTCCGGTGTGGACGAGATCGTCGTCAGCGCGGGCGGCAGCGCCTGGTTCGACGCGGTCGCCGACGTCTTCGCGGAGATCCCCGAACTCTCCCGGCCGGTCCTGAAGCTGCTGCGCTCGGGCGCCTACGTCTCGCACGACGACGGCCACTACCGCAAGCTGACCCCGTTCAACCGGGTGCCCGAGGAGGGCGCCCTGGAGCCGGCGTTCCGGCTGTGGACGCAGGTGGTGTCACGGCCCACCGCCGAGCAGGCCTTCGTCAACGCGGGCAAGCGGGACGCGGCCTACGACCTCGACCTGCCCTTCGCCCAGGTGATCCGCCGGGACGGCGCCGAGCGCCCGGCCACCGGCGTGTCGGTGACAGCCCTGTCCGACCAGCACGCCTGGCTGAGCACCACGCCGGAGGCGGATCTGGAGGTGGGCGACTGGGTCGGTCTGGGGCTGTCCCATCCGTGCACGTCGTTCGACAAGTGGCCGCTGATCCCGGTCGCCGAGGCGGACGGCACGGTCGTCGACTACGTCCGTACGTTCTTCTAGGAGGCCGGCGCGATGGAAGAGCTCGTCATCCGGGACACGGACGTCGTGGACGGCTCCGGCGGACCGTCCTACCGGGCCGATGTCGTGGTCGACGGCGGCCGGATCACGTCCATCGTCAAGGAGGCCGCCGCGGCCGGCTGCCAGCGGCCGACGGCGCGCCGGGAGCTGGACGCCGAGGGACTCGTCCTCTCCCCCGGCTTCGTCGACATGCACGCCCACAGCGACCTGGCCCTGCTGCGCGACCCCGACCACAGCGCCAAGGCCGCGCAGGGCGTCACGCTGGAGGTCATCGGCCAGGACGGGCTGTCGTACGCGCCGGTCGACGACCGGACGCTCGGCGAGGTGCGCCGGGCGATCGCCGGGTGGAACGGCTCCGGTGACGACATCGACTTCGACTGGCGGACGGTGGGCGAGTACCTCGACCGCCTCGACCGGGGCATCGCCGTGAACGCGGCCTACCTCGTCCCCCAGGGCACGGTCCGCGCGCTCGCCGTCGGCTGGGAGGACCGGGAGGCCACCCCGCAGGAGCTGGACCGGATGCGGCAGCTGGTCGCCGAGGGCATGGAGCAGGGCGCCGTCGGCATGTCGTCGGGGCTGACGTACACGCCCGGCATGTACGCGCAGGACGCCGAACTGACCGAGCTGTGCCGGGTGGTGGCGTCGTACGGGGGCTATTACTGCCCGCACCACCGCTCCTACGGCGCGGGCGCCCTTCAGGCGTACGAGGAGATGGTCGCGCTGACCCGGGAGGCGGGCTGCTCCCTGCATCTCGCCCACGCCACCATGAACTTCGGCGTGAACAAGGGCCGGGCGCCCGAGCTGCTGGCCCTGCTGGACGAGGCGCTGACGGCCGGGGCGGACATCAGCCTCGACACCTACCCCTACACACCGGGCTGTACGACGCTGGCGGCCATGCTGCCGAGCTGGGCGAGCGAGGGCGGCCCCGAGCGGGTCGTCGAGCGGCTGGCGGACGAGGAGACGGCCGAGCGGATCCGCCACGACCTGGAGATCACCGGCTCGGACGGCTGCCACGGTGTGCCCATCGAGTGGGACACGATCGAGATCTCGGGCGTGGGCGATCCGGCGCTGGCCGAGTTCGTCGGCCGGACGGTCCAGGAGTCGGCGGACGTGCGGGGCGAGGCCCCCTGGGTGACCGCGCGCGGGCTGCTGCTGGCCGACCGGCTGGCGCCGACGATCCTCCAGCACGTCGGCCACGAGGAGAACGTCCGGGCGATCATGCGCCACCGGGTGCACACGGGCGGTTCGGACGGCATCCTCCAGGGCGCCAAGCCGCATCCGCGCGCGTACGGCACGTTCCCGCACTATCTCGGGCACTACGTGCGGGAGTTGGGGGTGCTGTCGCTGGAGGAGTGCGTCGCGCACCTCACCTCGCGCCCGGCGGCCCGGCTCCGGCTGCCGGACCGGGGCCTGGTGCGCGAGGGGTACGTCGCCGACCTGGTGCTCTTCGATCCGGCGACGGTCGCGGCGGGGTCGAGCTTCGCCGAGCCGCGCGTGCTCCCGAAGGGCATCCCGCACGTGCTGGTCGGCGGGCGGTTCGTGATCGAGGACGGGCGCCGCACGGACGCCCTGGCGGGCCGGGCGGTCCGCAGGACTCCCGCGTGACCGCCCGACCCGGGGACCTTCGCCTTACGGCTTGGGCAGGGTGCAGCCGCTCGCGCTCAGGTCGAGCTTGTTGTCGATGCCGAAGCAGGCCGGGATCTGGTAGGTCTGCTGGGCGTAGTTGATGCCCTTGCGGACCGTCACGTTGCCGCTCGCGTCGACCTCACAGGGGTTGTTCACCGTGCAGCGCTCGCCGTCCTCGTTGCCGGTGTTGTTGATGGCGACGACCTTGCCGGTGGCCTGGTCGACGACGGGCGAGCCGGACGTGCCGCCGATGGTGTTGCAGGCGGAGGTGTAACGGACCGAGTCCTTCCAGGTCCAGTCGCCTTCCTTGAGGGTGTGCGCGAAACCGTCGATGTCGCAGCTGTAGATCCGCTTCCAGTAGCCGGAGGGGATGCTGATGGCGGTGCCGGCGACGGGGTGCGAGTCGTTCAGCGTCAACGGGTTGATGCCGTACGAGCTCCTGATCTGCGCGTAGCTGGTGGTGAGCTGGTAGAACGCGACGTCCGTGTCGGTCATCGTGCCGTACGCGAGCTTGGCGGCGCGCAGGGTCGCGACGCGCGAGCCGGAGGCGTTGAGCAGGCTGAAGGTGCGGCTGGAGGCCTTGTCGACCTGGACCTCGCCGGGACCGGGGAAGCCGGACTCCAGGCAGTGGCCGTTGGTCATCACCAGCGCCGGGTCGTCGGCCTCGGAGTCCGGCATGCGGACGACGGAGCCGGAGCAGTTGCTGAGCGCGACCGTGCCGGCGAAGTTCACGCCCTTGGGCGCCGGGTTGGTGAGCCCGGACACGGTCTCCGCTGCGGACGTGACCACGTCCGAGACGGCGGACGTGACCGCGCCCGTGTCCGCGACCTTGCCGACGCCCGTGGGGGCGGCCTCGGCAGCGGTCGCGGGAGCCGCGCCGGCCCCGGCTATCGCCAGGGCGCAGAACGCGGCTGCGAGAGGTTTTCTCATGGGGGGTCCCCTCTTGCGACGGAGGCGGCCGGAAATCTTCCGGCCGCCCGCACTGTTGTCATGCGCATTGTGATCGTCGCGAGGGGGATGGGGCAAGGAGTCGTTCCGCGCTCGGGACCTGCCCGTCCGGCCCGACCCTACGCAACAGCCCTGGCAGGCTGATTACTTGGGGCCTTTGGTGCCGCCGGGACCGTGTCCGGGCTTTCCGTCGGTTCGGCCGGGGGGCGTGGCGGTGACGGCGGGAGCGGAGGTCGTCGGGGTGCCGGCCGTGGGCGTGCCGGCCGAGGGACTCCGGGTGTCCGGCGCCGACTTCGACGGGGCGGGGCTCGCCGCCGTGGACGGGCCCACGGACGCCGGCCCGGACGGCTCGCCACCGTTCACCGGCCGGCCGACGAGGGGGGCCCCGGGGGTCGGTGTCCGGTCGGGACCGGTCGAGGGCACCGTCGGCGACTCCCCCGCGGTGGGACCCGTGCGGCCGCCGCCACCCTCACGCGTCCCACCGGAGGGCGCGTCGGAGAAGCCGAGACCGGCTATCAGCGCGGCCGCCGAGACGGCACCCACGGCTCCGGCGGCCACTGCCACACGGCGGGCACGCCACGGCCCCCGTCCACGCCGGGAGTGGCGGCCCGCACCGGACCGGCCATGCCCCGGCACCGGCACCGGCACCGGCACCGGCACCGGCGGCAGCTCACGCGTGTCGCCCATGTCTCGCGTGTCGCCGGTGCCGCGCGCGGCGTCCTGGCCGTCCATGGGGTCGTACGCGTCCTGCCATCCGTGCGCCGCCGCCGGATCGGCGTAGGCGTCGTAGGCCGGAGGCGGGTCCGCCTGTGGCAGGTACACGTTCGGCGGCCCCTGGGGGGCGCCGCTCGTCGCTCCGTCGGCGTACTCGGATGGCCTGGACATGGCGGCGAATTCTAGGCACCGATGGTGCTGGTGGGACAGCGCGCGTGCGATATCCACCCAAAGCGACGCGTCTCACGTGGCGGAAAACACGACCCGTGGCGCATTACCGCGCCGTAAGCTCCCAGACATGCAGGTGATCCAGTCGACCAAGCTCGCCAACGTCTGTTACGAGATCCGGGGTCCGGTGCTCGAGGAGGCGATGCGGCTGGAAGCGGCCGGTCACCGCATCCTCAAGCTGAACACCGGCAACCCGGCGGCGTTCGGCTTCGAGTGTCCGCCCGAGATCCTGGAGGACATCCTCCGGAACGTGTCCTCGGCACATGGGTACGGAGACGCCAAGGGGCTGCTGGCCGCCCGCCGCGCGGTCGTGATGCACAACCAGACACTCGGCATCGAGACGGACGTGGAGCACGTCTTCATCGGCAACGGCGTCTCCGAGCTCATCGTGATGGCGATGCAGGGCCTGCTGGACGACGGGGACGAGGTGCTCGTACCCGCCCCGGACTATCCGCTGTGGACCGCCGCCGTCTCGCTGTCCGGCGGCACCGCCGTGCACTACCGGTGCGACGAGCAGTCCGACTGGATGCCGGACCTGGCCGACGTCGAGCGCAAGGTCACCGACCGCACCAAGGCACTCGTGATCATCAACCCCAACAACCCGACCGGGGCCGTCTACGACGAGGCGATGATCAAGGGGCTCACCGACATCGCCCGCCGTCACAACCTGCTGATCTGCTCGGACGAGATCTACGACAAGATCCTCTACGACGACGCCACGCACACCCCGACCGCCGCCGTCGCCCCCGACCTGCTGACCCTCACCTTCAACGGCATGTCGAAGGCGTACCGCGTGGCCGGCTACCGGGTCGGCTGGATGTCGATCTCCGGGCCCCGCGCGCACGCCGACTCCTACATCGAGGGCCTGACGATCCTGGCGAACATGCGGCTGTGCGCGAACATGCCGGGACAGCACGGCGTCGTCGCGGCGCTCAGCGGACGCCAGACGATCAACGACCTGGTACTGCCGGGCGGCCGGCTGCACGAGCAGCGGGACGTCGCCTACGAGCTGCTGACCCAGATCCCGGGCGTGACCTGCGTGAAGCCGAAGGGGGCGCTGTATCTCTTCCCGCGCCTCGATCCCAAGGTCTTCAAGATCAAGGACGATCGGCGGATGGTCCTGGACCTGCTCCGGCGCGAGAAGATCATGGTCGTCCAGGGCACCGGGTTCAACTGGCCGGAGCCGGACCACTTCCGGGTGGTGACCCTGCCGACGGTCGGCGACCTGCGGGACGCGGTGGGCCGGATCGGGCACTTCCTGGACGGCTACAGCCAGGCCTGACCGGTCACCTCGCTCACCGTACGTGTGCAGCCCGTCCGGGTTTGTGAACAACTCAACTTTAGACGAAATCTAAGCTAGGATGGCTTCCTGTAAGCACACAGGAGGGCCCTCCCATGTACGAACCGATCCGCACCAAGTCGGTCCACAGCACGGTGGACGGCCCCGCCCCCGACTTTCCCCACCGTTCCCGCGAGGAAGAGCTGGACATCCAGCTCGCGGGCCATCTCGCCGCCCTGCTCGCCGTCACGGACGAGCTGCGAGCGGCGGGGAGCTCGGCCGACCTGGACACCGCGGCGGAGCGGCTCTCGGAGCAGGTGGGCCGGCTGCGGGGAGGGCGCACTCCGGTCCGCGCGCCGATGAGCGGCACCCGGCGCGAACGCAGCGCGACAGCCCTGCACCGGCGGGCGCACGCTCTGGCGGGCCGCGCGCTGGTCGTCGCCGCCTCCCGCGCCGACACGGCGGCCGCCATCCTGTCCGCCGAGCGGATGGACGCGCACGCCGCGGCTCTGGAGCCGCGCAAGCTCGCGTCCCGCTGAGCCCTCACTGGGGCTCCCCCGACGGCCCCGGTCCGCGCGCTCCCGCAGCGACGCGCGGACCGGGTGCCACAGCACTGCGTTGGCTTGAGCCGGTTATCGCCGTTGTGGTTTTTGGCTGTGGGTCTGTGCGGGTTGAGTGTGGTTGGTCGCGCAGTTCCCCGCGCCCCTCAGGGGCATCCCCCCGAGGGGCGTCGCAGAGGCTAGCGCCTGACGTACACCTCCGCCGAGGCCGTTGCGCCCTCGTGCAGGGCGTCGCCCGGCCAGCTGACCGTGTAGGTCACCTCGCGGCGGGTGCGGGGCATGTCGTTGATCGTGAACGTGCCGTCCGCTGCGACGGTCACCGACGACAGCGTGCCCGTGCCGAGCTGGTCCTCGCGTACGACCTTGAGGACGGCCCGCTCGGGCAGCGCCTTGCCCTGGGCGGTGAACGTGCCGGTGATCTCGATGCCGCCGGACATGCTCGCCTCCTCGGGTGCGGTGAGCGCGATCGAGGTGGGCGCCTTGCCGACCGTCACGGTGTGGGTGACGTCGGTGGCCGGACGGTGGGTCAGATCGCCGAGGTACGACACCGTGTACGTGGCCTCGCCGACCAGGCCGGGCTCGTCGAGGACGGTGAAGGTGCCGTCGGCCTTGACGGTGGCGGTACCGAGGTCGTGGGTCCCCTCGGCGTCCGTGCGGGTCGCCTTGACCTTCAGCGGCTCGGCGGGCGCGGGCCCGTCCTGCTCCAGCCTGCCGCGCACGGCCAGCGGCTCGCCCGCCACGGCCTGGGCGGGGCTGTGGGTGAGACCGCCGGTGAAGCGGGTGTCGTACTGGACGGCGGGCGGCTTGATGACGTGCAGCCAGTACTGGCCGCCGGTCGCGTTGGTGGTGACCGCGAACAGCCGGGAGCCGTCCGCCGACCACTCCATGCCGCGCGGCACGACCCGGTCGCCGTCGAGGCTGCCCTCGAAGACGAACTCCAGCGGGGTGGTCGAGTCCCCCGGGTCGGCCGGCTGCACCAGCAGGTCGGGGACGGCACCGGTGGCGGCGGATCCGCGGGCGATGTACTTGCCGTCCCCGCTGAAGGCGACCGCGCTGGCGGTGGCACCGTCGGGCAGGGCCTGGTAGCCGGTGGCCGCGTCGGACAGGTCGCCGGTGTTCAGCAGCCGGGTGCCGGCGGTGGCGTCGGCGACGGCGACCTTGCTGCCGTCGGCTGACAGCGCCAGGTCCTTGAGGTTCAGGGCGCCGTTGCCCGCGCCGTCGGCGAAGCGGCGTGCGGCGTTGCGTACCAGGGCGCCGTTGCCGGTGTCGTACACGGCGAGGAAGGGGTCGCTCGCCTTGGCGTTGAGCGGCTGGCCCATGAGCATGCGGTCCCCGGCGCCGGCCTCCAGCAGCAGATCGCCGTAGTCGTTCCAGCCGGTGTACGCGTACGCGCCGTTCACGATCCCCGCGAGGTGGGTCTCGGAGGTGGCGCACTGGGAGACCGAGGACGCGTACGGAACCGTGAAGTAGAGCTGGCCGCTGGACTGGGCGACCTCGCGGCCGCAGTAGTCGGTGCCGACAGAGGCGACGGTGGTGCGCTGGTAGGTGGTGGTGTCGTAGGCCTCGATGCGGTCGCGCAGCCCCGCGTACAGCTTGCTGCCGTCGGCGCTGACCGCGAGGCCCGAGACGTGGGCCTGGTTGGTGGTGAGGGTCGTGAGGCGCTCGCCCTCGAAGTTGTAGACGGCGATGGTGCCGGAGTTGAGGTAGTAGCCGACGTTGCTGTCCGCCACGAAGACACGCTGGTGGACGTTGTCGACGGCCAGTGCCGAGTACGACGAGATCGGCAGCTTGGTCACGGCGTCGGAGGCCGCCGCGTGTGCCGCGGGCGCGGCGGCGACGGTGAGCCCGGTCCCCGCGAGGATCGCGGCGGACAGCGTGGCCGCGAGCCGTCTGGAACGGTGTGCAGTATTCAACTGTGCCCCCCACAGGCTGTCTTGGGTCTCACCGGGACCGGTGAGACACCTGTAGGGAGCATGAAACAGGCGTGAAGATCCTGTGAGCAAGGGGGCGCGACGTGAACGGCGAAAGGCAGGGGCCCGCACGCCGTTGTGCGAACCCCTGCCTCCCGTGGTGCTGTCACCGCGGCCGGCCGTGACGATGTTGCTGGTCAGGGCACGATCGGAGCCGGCCGCGGCGTCGGTGGAGGGCTGTCTCAGCCCAGGCGCTGCACCAGCGCGCGGTACTCGTCCCACAGTTCCTTGGGCGTGTGCTCGCCGAAGGTGTTGAGGTGCTCGGGGACCAGGGCGGCCTCCTCGCGCCAGACCTCCTTGTCGACCGTGAGCAGGAACTCCAGGTCGGAGTCGGCCAGCTCCAGGCCGCCTGTGTCGAGGGCGTCCTTGGTCGGCAGGATGCCGATCGGCGTCTCGACGCCCTCGGCCTTGCCCTCCAGGCGCTCCACGATCCACTTCAGGACGCGGGAGTTCTCACCGAAGCCCGGCCAGACGAACTTGCCGTCGTCGTCCTTGCGGAACCAGTTGACGTAGTAGATCTTCGGCAGCTTGGACTGGTCCTTGTCCTTGGCCACGTCGATCCAGTGGGCCATGTAGTCGCCCATGTTGTAGCCGCAGAACGGCAGCATCGCGAAGGGGTCACGGCGCAGTTCACCGACCTTGCCCTCGGCGGCGGCGGTCTTCTCGGAGGCCACGTTGGCGCCGAGGAAGACGCCGTGGTTCCAGTCGAAGGACTCCGTCACCAGCGGCACGGCGGTGGCGCGGCGGCCGCCGAAGAGGATCGCCGAGATCGGCACGCCCTTGGGGTCCTCCCACTCGGGCGCGATGATCGGGCACTGGGCGGCGGGGACGGTGAAGCGGGCATTGGGGTGGGCGGCCGGGGTCTCGGACTGCGGCGTCCAGTCGTTGCCCTTCCAGTCGGTGAGGTGGGCCGGGGGCTCCTCGGTCATGCCCTCCCACCAGACGTCACCGTCGTCCGTCAGCGCGACGTTGGTGAAGACCGCGTTGCCCCAGAGCGTCTTCATCGCGTTGGCGTTGGTGTGCTCGCCGGTACCGGGCGCGACACCGAAGAAGCCCGCCTCGGGATTGATGGCGTAGAGCCGGCCGTCCTCGCCGAAGCGCATCCAGGCGATGTCGTCACCGATGGTCTCGACCGTCCAGCCGGGGATGGTCGGCTCCAGCATGGCGAGGTTGGTCTTGCCGCAGGCGCTCGGGAAGGCGGCGGCGACGTACTTGGCCTCGCCGCGCGGCGGGGTCAGCTTCAGCACGAGCATGTGCTCGGCGAGCCAGCCCTCGTCGCGCGCCATCACGGAGGCGATGCGCAGGGCGTAGCACTTCTTGCCGAGCAGGGCGTTGCCGCCGTAGCCGGAGCCGTAGGACCAGATCTCGCGGTCCTCGGGGAAGTGCGAGATGTACTTGGTCGTGTTGCAGGGCCAGGGGACGTCCTCCTGGCCGGGCTCCAGCGGGGCGCCCAGGGTGTGCACGGCCTTGACGAAGAAGCCGTCGGAGCCGAGCTCGTCGAGCACCGCCCGGCCCATGCGCGTCATCGTGCGCATGGAGACGGCGACGTACGCCGAGTCGGTGATCTCGACACCGAGCGCGGACAGCGGCGAGCCGAGCGGGCCCATGCAGAAGGGCACGACGTACATGGTCCGGCCGCGCATCGAGCCGCGGAACAGGCCGCCCTGGCCCCCGGAGCCCTGGAAGATCTCCCGCATCTCGGCGGGGGCCTTCCAGTGGTTGGTCGGGCCCGCGTCCTCCTCCTTCTCGGAGCAGATGAACGTCCGGTCCTCCACTCGGGCGACGTCGGTGGGGTCGGAGGCCGCGTAGTAGGAGTGGGGGCGCTTGATCGGGTCGAGTTTGCGGAAGGTGCCCTTCTGGACGAGCTCCTCGCACAGCCGCTCGTACTCGGCCTCGGATCCGTCACACCAGACCACGTTGTCCGGCTGGGTCAGCTCGGCGATCTCGTTCACCCACGAGATCAGGCCCTTATGGGTGGTGGGGACGGTGGGAGCCGCGATGTCGCGCGCCACGATTGCTCCTAAATGAGGGATTTTTTTGATGTGGAGGCCCCGTGGGGGCTGCGACCCGGATGCTTCAGGTGAAACTTGGCGCTCATCCGGTGCCGACCGCACTCATTTGATCATCCGACGCCTGCGCCCATCTGTCCAGAGGAGCGCACAGGTGAGCAACGTGAGGATCGCCACGGTTTCTCGCGCCCCTTTACATGCACGTTGCGTTCACCTGACCGTCCGTTTGCGTAACCATCCTTCGGCCAGGATGAGAGGATGGCCACTCTTCATCGGCCAATCGACCCGACTGATAGGTCACTTACGGTTCCGTAGCTACCATTCGGCCATGACTGCGTTCGCCCCCGACGCGCCTACGGACTCGCCGGCAGACGGCCGCGGTCCGAGGGCGCTCTCCCTGCCGCACCCGGTCAAGCCCAAGCTGCGCGGCTGGCTGCACCTCGGCATGTTCCCGGCGGTTCTCGTCGCGGGACTGGTGCTGACCGCCCTCGCCGACTCGACCAGAGGGCGCATAGCCTGCGGGATCTTCGCACTGACGGCGTGCCTGCTGTTCGGTGTGAGCGCGCTGTACCACCGGGGCGACTGGAGTCCGCGCATGGACGGCGTGCTGCGCCGCCTGGATCACGCCAACATCTTCCTGATCATCGCGGGCACCTACACGCCGCTGACCATGCTGCTGCTGCCGGGCGCCAAGGGCCAGTGGCTGCTGTGGGGCATCTGGGCCGCGGCGGCGGCCGGCATCGTCTTCCGCGTCTTCTGGGTCGGCGCCCCGCGCTGGCTCTACACGCCGTGCTACATCGCGATGGGCTGGGCGGCCGTCTTCTACCTGCCGGACTTCATGCGGACCGGCGGCATCGCCGTCCTGGTCCTCGTCATCGTCGGCGGCGTGCTCTACAGCGCGGGCGGCGTGATCTACGGGATCAAGCGACCCAACCCGTCACCGCGCTGGTTCGGCTTCCACGAGGTGTTCCACTCCTTCACCCTGGCGGCCTTCATCGCGCACTACGTGGGGATCTCGCTGGTGGCGTACCAGCACGCGTAGCGCCCCTCCCGCCCCTTAAGGCCACGGCTTCCGAGCCGTGGCCTTTGTGCATGCCCGGGCCCGAGGCCGATGCCCGACAATGACCTTCATGACGGCCCCACGCACCACCCCCGCCGACCGACCCCAGCTGGGGCTCCGGGAGCGGAAGAAGATCAAGACCCGGCAGGCGATCCGCACCGCGACCTACGCGCTGATCGAGGAGCAGGGCTACGACGCCACGACGATCGAGCAGATCGCCGACCGGGCCGAGGTGTCGCCGTCGACCGTCTTCCGGTACTTCCCGGCCAAGGAGGACATCGTCGTCACCGACGAGTGGGACCCGGTGATGATGGAGGAGCTGCGGACCCGGCCGCTTGGCGAGTCGTGGGCCGACACCCTCCGGCACGTGATGCGCACGGCCCTCGGCCCGAGCCTCGCCGAGGAACCCGAGGTGACCCGGCTGCGGACGCGGCTCGGGGTCGAGGTCCCCGCCGTGCGCGCCCGCATGATGGAGAGCATGGCTGCCACCGGCCGGCTGCTCCGCCAGGCCCTCGCCGAGCGCTCCGGGCTCGACCCCGACAGCCTGGAGCTGCGGGTCTTCGCCATGTCGGTGATGGGCGGGCTGATGGAGGCCTCCCACTACTGGGCCGAGACCGGCCACCGCGACGACATCAGGGAACTCGTCGACCGCGCCCTGGACGTCCTGGAGCACGGCCTGCCCAGCGGAAAAGCCTGAGGCCGGCGCCCGTCCCCGTGGCATCCTGGCCGGGTGAACGGTCCCGAGATCCACGTCGACTTCGCGTCCGAGCTGCACGTGTTCGTCCCCCAGGCCCGGCGGAACGGCACCGTGCGGGCCGCCACCGACGGCCTCTCCAGCCTCGGCCATGTCATCGAGTCCCTCGGCGTGCCGCTGACCGAGGTGGGCACGCTGCTCGTGGACGGCCGCGAGGTGCCCGTCTCGCACGTCCCGACGGCCGGGGAGGCGGTGACCGTACGGACCGTCGCGCGTCCCCAGCAGGTCCCGGGCGCTCCCCTGCGGTTCCTCCTCGACGTCCACCTCGGCACGCTGGCCCGGCGGCTGCGGCTGCTGGGCGTGGACACGGCGTACGAGTCGACCGACATCGGCGACCCTGCCCTCGCGGCGCGTTCGGCGGCCGAGCAGCGGGTCATGCTGAGCCGCGACCGGGGGCTGCTGCGGCGCCGGGAGCTGTGGGCGGGCGCGTTCGTCTACAGCACGCGTCCCGAGGAGCAGCTCCGGGACGTCCTGGACCGGTTCCGGCCCGAGTTGCTGCCGTGGACGCGGTGCACGGCCTGCAACGGGGTGCTGCGCGAGGCGACCAAGGACGAGGTCGCCGACCAGCTCAAGCACGGCACGCACGCCACGTACGACGTGTTCGCGCAGTGCACGCAGTGCGGGCGGGCGTACTGGAAGGGCGCGCACCACGAGCAGCTGGAAGCGATCGTGGAGCGCGCCCTGGCGGAGTCACGCGGTCAGCGCTGACCCTTCCTCACATCACCCTTGCCGCAGGCGATCCCGTCCCGGTTCCGGTCCAGGCCCAGCGGGTCGTCCTTGCCGTTGACCTTCAGGCGGCCGTAGTCGTTCGCCTTCAGCCAGTCGCAGCGGGACGCCGTCGTCTTCTTCACCTCCGCCGGGAAGTCCGTCGGCACGCACACGTTGATCGAGCCGTAGTGCCGGTCGCAGCCGGAGATCGTCGCGCTGACCTTCTGCGACGTGCGCTTCTTGCCCGGCCCCGCGACCTTGCCCTCGGGCGCGTCCGCGAAGTCGTGGACGTGCGCCGAGGCGTCCGTCGCCTTGAGCGCCTGCGGGCCCTCAAGGTGCACCCACTTGGCGACCGAGGGCACGCCGTTCGCGTCCACCGCGAAGAGCATGTACCAGCCGGGCGGGGCCAGGTTGGGGTTGCTCGTCACGTTCAGGTCGACGTTGTTGCCGTCGACCGACAGCGGCAGGTCCACGAACCGCTGGTTCGGGTCGGAGGAGTGCGTGACGGCGGCCGGGCGGATCAGCTCGGCCTTGGCGATCGGCCGGTCGACGGTGATCCGCTGGGTGTCGCCGTAGTTCCACTCGGTGTCGATGACCGAGGTGATCTGCGGGCGCGGGCCCTTGAACAGATAGGGCGGGCTGTAGACCGACACGTCGTGGTTCCAGGAGCCGTTGCCCGGGTTGTCGCCGGTGGTCATCACGCGGCCGTCGGGCAGCAGGAACGCCGAGGAGTGGTAGCCGCGCGCCTCGGGGTCGACGGCCACCGGGTCGAACGTCTCCGACTCCGGGTCGAAGATCGACGTCTCGTAGACCGGGTTGGCGCGGTTGTGCAGGGCGCCGCCCGTCTCCAGGACCTTGCCGTCGGGCAGGAGCACGGCGGAGACGTACATCTTGCCCTGGCTGCCGGTCTGCGGGACGGGCCCGTTGCCCAGGTCGACCGTGCCCTGCGGGATCGGCGGCCCGGCCACGTACGACGGGTTCGGCTGCTTGAGGTCAATGATGTCGGTCAGGCGGTTCGCCTCCGGGTTGGAGTCGATGTTGCCGCCGCCGAGGGTGAGGACCTTCTGGTCCTGCGCCGGGGGCAGCAGCACGCTGGCCGACTGGTCGCGCTCGTCCTTCTTCTGCAGGCCGGGGACCTGGGTGATGGTGTTGGCGCCGTAGTCGTAGATCGCCGAGCCGGTGCCGGGGATGTTGTTGCCGAAGACGTGGCTGCCCGAGTAGAAGAGGCGGCCGTCCTGCATGAGGATCATCGACGGGTACAGGCCCCAGTACGACCAGGTCTGGTTGACCTTCCACAGCGGCTGCCACTGCTGCTCGGCCTCGGAGAACAGCTCGGCGGCGACCGAGCCGGTGGAGTCCTCGCGCAGTCCGCCGAAGGAGATGACGTCACCGTTGCCGAGGATCGTGGCCGACGGGTACCAGTGGCCGTCGTTCATGTCGTTGGTCTTCGTGTAGCTCTCGGTCTCCGGGTCGAAGATGTACGAGTCCTTGTAGCCCTGGTAGCCGACGCGGCCGTCCGCCGTCGGGTAGCCCTTGTTGCCGCTCATCACCAGCACGCGGCCGTCCTGGAGCTGGACGTGGCCGGCGCAGAACATGTCCTTCGGCGTGGGGATGACCTTGTAGGAGCCGTTCGCCGGGTCGTAGACGGCCGAGGTGAAGGTGCCGGCCTTGAACATCGACTCGTCGTTGCCGGAGCCCGCGATCAGCAGCACCTTGCCGTTGTGGAGGACGACGGAGTGCATGGAGCGGACCGGGTTCCGCGTGGGCAGCACGTCCCACTTGCCGTTGGCGCACTGCGCTGCCGTGCCCGTGCACTGCGGCGGCGGGACCGGGTCGGCGACCTGCTCCATCGTGTAGTCGTCGGTGGTGGCGGAGCCGGTGCCGTAGACGGAGACGCCCCAGGAGATGCGGTCGGTGCCGGCCGGGACCTCGGGGGTGCGGACGGTGGCCTCGGTCCAGGTGCCGGCCATGTCCAGCGTCTTGAGGTCGGTCCAGTACTGCCAGCCGGCCGTCTTGTCGTGCCGGAAGAGGGTGACCGAGGCGTCCGGGGTGGTCGTCTTGTACCAGAGCCCGAGGTCGTACTGCTTGCCCGGCGTCACCACCGGCGCGCACTCGGCGGACTCGGTGATCAGGGCCTTGCGGTCGCCGTCCACACGGCGGGTCAGCTCGACCTTCATGGCCTTGGAGCCGGTGTGCGCGTCGGCCGTGGCGGTGAAGGTGAAGTCGTTGTCGCCCCAGCCGGACTTCTCCCAGCAGTACGGCATGTCACCGGTGCCGGCGGTCTCGAAGCCGGGGTTCCTGATGAGGTTGGCGGCGGAGGCGGGCTGGGGTGCGGTCAGCAGGAGGCCGGCCGTGAGCGCGCCCACGCCGACGAGTGCGGTTCTTCTCCGGTACTTGTTCACACGGCTCTCCTTGCGGTGCGGCCGTCGCGCACGGGCTTCTCACCGGCCCGGCGCGGCAGGTAGACCAGCGCTTCGGTCGCCACGAAGCGCAGGACGAAGGTCGTCACCAGCGCGAGCGCGGTGGCGGACAGCACGCCCAGGTGCAACTGGTGCACGAACAGGGCGATCAACGGGATGCGCAGCACCAGATCGGCGTTGGCGAGCAGCGCGAACCGGCCCGCCCGGTCCCACCAGCGCCGGTGCCGGCGCCGCTCGCGGAACAGCAAGTGCTCGATGAGCACGAAGTTCCAGGCGACGCCGAGCTGGTTGGCGAGGATCTCCGCCGGTACGTAGTGCATGCCGGCGGCGGTCAGCGCCCACAGGCCGAGCAGGTTCGGCAGGAAGCCGGTGAGCCCGATCAGGCCGAAGCCGACCATGCGCGCGACCGGCGAGGCGGCGCGCAGCCCGGCCAGATGGCGCAGGAACCGCAGGCCCTCCTGGGCGGTCGACTTGGACTCCCCGGCGAACCGGTCCTGGAAGACGAAGGGCACCTCGGTGACCCGGCGCGGGCGGCTGCGGACGGCGAGTTCGAGGAGGATCTTGTAGCCGAGCGGCTGGAGCACCTCGGCCGTGACCGCGCTGCGGCGGATCGCGAAGAAGCCGCTCATCGGGTCGCTGATGCCGTGCAGCCGGCGCGGGAACAGTGCCTTGGTCAGCCAGGTCGCCCCGCGCGAGACGGCCACCCGGTAGCTGCCCGCGAGCCCGGCCCGGCTGCCGCCCTTGATGTACCGGGAGGCGACGACGAGCCCGGCGTTCGCCCGCTCGCCCGTGGCGACCAGGTCGGGCACGAGGGACGGCGGGTGCTGGCAGTCGCCGTCCATGACGACGATCCAGTCGGACGTGGCCGCCTTCAGTCCCTCGACGACCGCGCCGCCGAGCCCGCCCACCGGCTCCTGCCGGTGCAGGACGGTCACCGGGAACGGGCAGTCCTGCGCCGCCTCCTCGATGACCTCGGGCGTGTCGTCGGTGGAGTCGTCCACGAAGAGGACCTCGCAGGGCAGCCGGGCCGGTACGGCCTCGGTGATCTGGTGCAGCAACTGCCGTACGTTGGCCGACTCGTTGAACGTCGGTACGACGATGGTGACGGCGCCCGGCTCGGGTATCTCGGCGGTCTCGACGACCTCTCCGGGGACGGTGGACTCCTGGCTCATCGCGCGCCTCCGGCGGACGTCTGGATCTGGCGGATCTCGATGCGGTCCTCGCCGGTGCCGAAGGTGGCGACCGGGTCCGAGTGCTTCATGGCGGCCTTGACGTTGGGCAGGTCGGCCGCGTCGCGCCGCACGGTCGGCGAGGCGACGACGTAGTCCAGGTCCTTCCAGCCGCGCGGCATCGTCTTCGTCACCGCCGGGTCGAGGTCGGCCTTGTAGAACCAGATGACGCCGAGGCCCGGCCGGTAGCCCTGGTGCACGAGGTCGAGCCAGAGGGCGTCGTCGACCAGGACGCGGGTGCGCTCCGGGTCCTCGACCTCGGTGGCCAGCCACTTGGACGCGGCCTTGTAGGGGGCGTTGGCGTCGGTGGTGACGGCGGTGCGGGCGCCGTCGTACCAGTGCGGTACGACGTAGGCGCCGGCGGCGAGGGCGAGGACCGTGGCGAGCGCGTACCGGCCCACTCTGACGTACCGTTTCTCCGCCTCGGAGCGCCAGCGGCTCAGCACCGCGTGGGCGACGGAGGCGGTTCCTCCGGCGAGGACCAGCGCGAGGAACGGCAGGGCCTGGATGACGTACATCGCGGGCAGGTAGCCGTTGGGGCGCAGGGCCAGCGCGGCGAAGATCGCGACGGCCAGGGCGGGTCCGGCCAGGGCGCGGGCGGTGACGGACCAGCGCCAGGTGACGAGGAGCAGCAGGGCGCCCGCGAGGCCGCCGAGCGGCAGGATCTTGTCGTAGTACAGCCACGACTGGAGCACGCCCCAGGAGCCGGAGCCCTGGTCCAGGATGAAGCCCGAACCGGGCCTGGTCATCTGGTACTTGACGCCGTCCCAGAGGGAGACGTGCCCGCTGCCCGGCAGCAGTTCGCCCTTGAGCAGGGCGAACAGGGGGTAGGAGAAGCCGATCAGGGCGCAGGCCGTGACGGCTCCGGTGAGGGCGAACTTGCGGGTGTCCTTGTGGCTGTGCCGCCACATGGTGAGGAACAGGGCGGGCAGGACGATGAGCATCGTCTCTTTGGTGAGGACGGCCGTGGCGGCCGCGATCCCCGCCCCGAAGTGGTGCCAGAGGTGGCGGCTCGGGGAGGCGGCCAGGGTGAAGGCCAGCAGCGTCCACATCACCGCGAGGTTGTCGAGGAAGATCTCCCGCTGGAGGACGACCGCCAGTGGCGAGAGGCCGAAGAACACCATGCCCAGCCCGGCCGCCCAGCGGGGCAGGGCGAGGCGGCGGCCCAGGACGTAGACGAGGACCGCGCTGATGCCGCTGATCACCAGCATCGCGGCCCGCATGGTGCCCACCGTCATCGACTCGGGGCTGATCAGCGCCGGGATCCAGGTCAGCACGGCGATCTGGATCCAGCCCAGCGGCGGGTGGTCGTACCAGTAGGTGTAGTGGGCCAGGCCGTTGCCCTGCTGGACCGACCAGGCCTGGGCGAGGTAGGTGCCCTCGTCGTCGCTGAGGGCCGGGTAGTCGGCGATGTTCCAGCCCTGCACGACGAGGATCGCCACGAGCAGGACGCCGCACAGGAGCAGGTCGGACCGGGAGGAGCGCAGCCGGCTCGGCGGCTCCGGTCGCCGGTGGGCACCGGTGCGGGGCGCAGGCTGCCGCTGCGCGGGGACCTTCGCAGTGGTCACCGCGGGAAGGGTGGAGGTCACGCGGGAACGTCCTCTCGGGTCTCATGGCTGGCTTCGACCCGGGTGAGGTGCGCGCCGACGTGCGTGGTCAGCTCCCAGTCGTTGCGGCCGCGCTGCTCCCGATAGACGGCACGGACGGCCGCCCCGGCGAGCAGGACCTGGTAGAAGGGGCCGCCCACGATCAGCTTCAGGTAGTGCGCGAACCGCACGCGCAGCCCGTACTGCTTGCCGAAGTCGTGCAGTCCGACGATCTCGAAGACGAAGGTGACCAGGGCGGTGACGGCAGGCAGGAAGGTGATGAAGGCGATGGCGACCGGTACGTCCAGGAACAGCGCGACCGCCACGTTCAGCGGGATGATCAGGCCGGTGAAGGCCTGCATGAACGGCGTCATCAGGGTGTAGCGGGCGAGCAGCCGCTGCCCGAGAGTGGGCAGTTGCTTCCAGTCCTTCTTCCGGTACACCTGGAGGAACCCCTGGTTCCAGCGGGTGCGCTGCTTCAGCAGGGACATCAGCGAACCCGGGGTCTCCTCCCGGGTCACCATGTCGGAGTCGTAGGCGACGACGACCTTCTTGCCGACGCTGGACAGGCGCACGCCCAGGTCGCAGTCCTCGGCGAGGCAGTTCGGGTCCCAGCCGTCGGCTTCCCTGAGGACGTCCGTGCGGACGAAGACCGTGTTGCCGCCGAGCGGAATGAAACCTTTCTGCGCGTGCAGGTGGAGCCGCGAGCGGAACCAGAAGAAGTACTCCAGGCAGTTGCGCAGGCTGTACCAGCTGGAGTGGAAGTTGATCAGCTGCACCCCGCCCTGGACGACGTCCGCGCCGGTGGTGCGGAAGGCGTGGTCGACGTGGGCGAGGAGCTCGGGGTGGACCTGGTCCTCCGCGTCGAAGACGCCGACGACGTCGCCGCGGCAGTGCGGCAGTGCCGTGTTCATGGCCTTCGGCTTGTTCTTCTTCTCGTGGCGGTCGACGACGACCCGGACCCGGGGATCACGCGCGGCGGCCTGCTCGGCCACTGCGGTGGTCTCCGGGTCGTCGTGCCCGACGATCACGATGATCTCGAAGTCGGTGTGGCTCGACTCCAGCAGCCGCTGGATCGTGTGGTCCAGCACCGCCTGTTCGTGCCGCGCGGGCAGCAGCAGCGAGAACGAGACGTGCTCGTTCCCGTCCGGACTGCTGAACCGCGTGGAGGCGAGCACTTCCGGCGTACGCCAGGCGTGCATCTGCCACCACAGGGTGAAAGCCGCCATCCAGAACAGGGCCAGTGAAACGGCAGCGATGAAGACAGACGTGAACAAACAGATCCCCCCAGATCCCAGAACCCCCCGCCGTGACGGCTCACCTCATCCGTCACGGCACTGTGCAGAGATTAGGGGGGAACTGTGAAGTCCGGAGGCTGTTCAGATAAAGAGTGTGTTTCCGTTGATTCCCGACTTCAGTCGATCAACGCCGCTCGCAACCTCTCAACTTCGGTCGTCGGGGCGTCACATGTGAAGTTACGGCAGACGTACGCGGCTGGTTCACCGCGGACCAGCGGACGGTCCGCGAGCAGCGGAAACTCGTCGCTCTCCGGGGCGCCGACAGCGACGACCGCGCCGGGCGCGGTGCCCAGAAGTGCCGTGCGGTGCAAGGTCCTCGTCCCCTCGTGATCGAGCGACGGTCCCACGACCGCGACCTCGCGCGGCCCGTCCAGCGCGGCCTCGGCGGCGGCGAGCCCCCAGCCGATGAAGCGCGGCACGCGCGGCCCGAGCGCCTTGACGACGCCGAGGGCCTTCTCCGCGGCCGTGCGGTGGGGCTCCGACCCGGTGTGCGCGGCGTAGCTCAGCAGGGCGCCCGCCGCCGCGGTCCAGCCGGACGGGGCGGCGTTGTCGGTCGGGTCCTGCGGGCGGCGGATCAGTCGCTCGGCGTCGGCGGCCGTGTCGAACAGGGCGCCCGACTCCTCGTCGGTGAAGCGGGCCAGGACGTGGTCGAGGAGGAACCCGGCGAACTCCAGCCAGACGCCCTCCCCCGTGACGGACGCCAGGGCGAGGAAGCCCTCCGCCACATCGGCGTAGTCCTCCAGCACGCCCGCGTTGGCGCCGGCGTGGCCGTCCTTGCTGGTGCGGGTCAGCCGGGCCTGCTCGTCGAGGTGCAGCCGGACGAGGAGGTCGGCGGCGGCGAGGGCGGCCTCGACGAGGTCGGGCCGGTCGAAGTAGGCGCCGGTCTCGGCGAGGGCGGCGATCGCGAGCCCGTTCCAGGCGGCGACGACCTTGTCGTCCCGGCCCGGGGCGGGACGCCCGGCCCGCTCCGCCAGCAGGCGCTCCCGGATGGAGGCGATCTTCGCGGCGTCGAACAGGCCGTCCTGCTGCGGCAGCTGGAGGACGGACTGACCGTGCTCGAACGTGCCTTCCTCGGTCACCCCGAAGTACTGGACCGCAAGCTCGGCGTCCTGCTCGCCGAGCACCTCGCGCAACTGCCCGGGCGTCCACACGTAGTACGCGCCCTCGACGTGCCTGCCGGTTCCGTCGTCGCTGTCCGCGTCCAGCGCGGAGGCGAACCCGCCCTCGGCGGTGCGCAGTTCGCGCACCATGAAGTCGGCCGTCTCCAGCGCCACCCGGCGGGCCAGCTCCGAGCCGGTGGCGCGCCACAGGTGGGCGTAGACCCGGCACAGCAGGGCGTTGTCGTACAGCATCTTCTCGAAGTGCGGCACGATCCAGTCGCGGTCGACGGAGTAGCGGGCGAAGCCGCCGCCGAGCTGGTCGTAGATGCCGCCCCGGGCCATGCGCTCACAGGTGTCCTGCGCCATCTGGAGAGCACCCTCGGCACCGGTGCGCGCATGATGCCGCAGCAGGAACTCCAGCACCATGGACGGCGGGAACTTCGGCGCCCCGCCGAATCCGCCGCGCTGCGGGTCGTACTCGCGGGTGAGCGCGAGCAGCGCCTGCGCGAGCTCCTGCTCGCCGGGCGTCTGCGCGTCACCGTAGGAGATCTCCCGCCCGGCCAGGTCGCGGACGATCTTCCCGGCGACCTCGGTGACCTCGTCCCGCCGCTCCTCCCATGCCTGGTGGACGCCCTGGAGCACCTGCCGGAAGGACGGCATGCCCTGGCGCGGGGCGGGCGGGAAGTACGTGCCGAAGTAGAACGGCTCGGCGTCCGGGGTGAGGAAGACCGTCATGGGCCAGCCGCCCTGGCCGGTCGCCGCCTGCACGGCCTCCATGTAGACCGCGTCGACGTCGGGTCGCTCCTCACGGTCCACCTTCACGCTCACGAAGTGCGCGTTGAGGTACTCGGCGGTCTGCTGGTCCTCGAAGGACTCGTGCGCCATGACGTGACACCAGTGACAGCTGCTGTAGCCGATGCTGAGCAGCACGGGCACGTTCCGCTTGCGGGCCTCCTCGAAGGCCTCCGCCGACCAGGGCCACCAGTCCACGGGGTTGTCGGCGTGCTGCAGGAGGTAGGGGGACGTCTCGTGCGCCAGTCGGTTCGGCATGGTTCCCATCCTGCCGCAGTACCCCGCCCGGCACGCGTCAGGCGCCGCACGGGCGCCGCCCGGGACGCACACCCGACGGACGCGCGGCGCCTCAACCCGCCCGCGTCTTCACATAATCGGGCCGGGCACGCCCCCTCGCCCCGATGCGCCGTCGGCAGCACACTTGACCAAGGAAACAACCGGTACGACGACCCAGGTGCGCCGGTGCCGCCGGAGGGGGACGTGACATGCGGGACAGTCATCGGGCGGAAGCCGAGCGGCTGTTGGCACGGGCCGTGGAGGAGGAGGTGCGCCGGACGGGCGGGCGCACGGACGGGAAAGTGCTGCTCGCGCGGGCGCGCGGGGCGCTCGACGCGATGGCGCAGAGCGCTGCCGAGGAGTACGAGGCCTACACGCGCGCCCTGGACGAGGCGGCGGCCGGGCAGCTCACCTTCGGGCAGCGCTACGCCCGGGAGGGAGCCGGGACCCCGCTGCTGGTGGCCGGGGTCGCGGCGGTCGCGGCCGTGGTCGCGGACATGGCCCTCGGCACGGACACCGGGACGGCGCTGGGCGCGGGCGTGACCGTGGGTGTCGTGGGCGCCGCGGCGACCGTCGTGAAGGTGGTCGGCTCGCACCTGCCGGCCGCGCACCACCGGGCCGGGGCCGCGAGCCAGCCGGGCGGGCCCGAACAGCTGCGGCTGCAGTGGCTGACGGCACTGGAGGTGCGGGGCATCCGGCCGTTCCTGGACCAGCAGCGGGTGCTCGCCGCCTCCACGGGGCCGAAGAAGACCGGGCCGCGGCTGCGGGGCGCCGACAAGAGCGCGGCGGCGCGCGGGCGCAACGTGCTGGAGCAGTCCTTCGCGCAGCTCCCGGAACCGGCGGAGCCGTTCGCGGGGCGCCGGCACGAGCTGGCGCAGATCCGGCAGTGGGTGCAGGCGGCCCGGGCGAGCACGGAGACCCAGCCGACCGTGGTCGTCCTGCACGGCACGCCCGGCAGCGGCCGTACGGCCCTCGCGGTGCACGCCACGCACGATCTGAAGGACTACTTCCGCGGCGCCTGCGTCGTCGACCTGCGCGCCGAGGGCCGGGGCGAGTCCCCGCTGTCCACCCGCGACGCCCTGCTGCATCTGCTCAACCGGCTCGGCGCGCCCCGCGAGCAACTGCTGTTCCGGGAGCGCTCCTCCCCCGACCAGCAGGTCAAGCGGCTGAGCGAGCTGTACCACCAGCATCTGACCGGCCTGCCGGTCACGGTCGTCCTGGACGACGCCTCGGACGCCGGGCAGGTCCGCGCCCTGGTCCCGGAGCGGTCCGACAGCCTGGTGCTGGTGACCGCGCGGGGCCCGCTGGAGCTGGGCGAGCTGCCCGCGCGGGTGCACCAGCTGCCCGTGGCGCCGCTGGACGCGGCGGGTGCGGAGGAACTCCTGGGCGCGGCGGCCCAGGACCGTTCAGGGCCCTACGACGCCGAGTCCGCCGACCGGGTCCGGGAGCTGTGCGGCGGGCTGCCGCTGGCGCTGCGCATCGCCGGCTCGTGCCTCGGCCCGCGCTCCCCGCGCGCGCTGGCCACGGACCTCGGCGCGTACGGCCCGGTCGATCCCGTCGAACGCGCCCTGTGGCTGCGCTACACCGACCAGCCGGAGCCCGTACGGCGGCTGCTGCGCCGCCTGGCCCTGGCCGGCCGGGCCTCGCTGGGCGCCGCCGCGGCCGCCGCGCTGCTGGCCACCGACGAGGCGGAGGCCACACGTCACCTCCAGGCCCTGACCCGCGCGGGCCTGATCGACCACGTCCGGGGCGACCGCTACCGGCTGCACGACCTGGTCCGCGCCTTCGCCCAGGCCCGGCTCCTCGACGAGGAGGAACCGGCCGAGCGCACGGCGGCGCAGGAACGGCTGATCGTGAACTACGCCGAGCTGGCCGACTCGGTGCTGCGCATGGTCGACGGCAACATGTCGACCCGCACGAACCGCTTCAGCCCGTACGGCTTCCCCTCCCTCGACGAGGCGCTGCGCTGGCTGGACGACGAGTCGAGCTTCATCACGGCGGCGCTGCGGCACGCCGAGGGCGTGAACCAGGCGTCGGTCCTGAACCTCCTGGGCGCCCTGTGCGACTACTGCCTGCTGCGCGGCGACCTCTACCGACTGGGCGAGATCAGCGAGCTGGCCCAGGCGGTGGACGAGGGCCTGCTGGTCCGCTCGGTGCAGTGGCGCACCGGCATCGCGGCACGGCAGCTCGGTGAACTGGACAAGGCGCGTACGACCCTCACCTCGGTCGTCGACCTGTACCGGGAGGCCCATCACGACGCGGGTGCCGCCCGGGCCCTGTGCTCCCTCGGCATCACCCTGCACCACCAGGGCAATCTGACGGAGGCGTCGGCGAAGCTCCGCGAGGCCCTCGCCCTGCAGTCCTCCCCCGAGCTGGCGACGGACCGGGCGTGGACGATGCACGCCCTGGCGGCGGTGGAGCGGGACCGGGCCCGGGTGGCGGAGGCGCTGGACCTGCTGACCGAGTCGCTGGTGCTGCACCGGCGGGGCGAGTCCGTGCACGGCCAGGCCTGGGCCCACTTCCAGCTCGGCCAGCTCGGCCTGCGCATGGGCGACGTCCCGCGCGCCGAGGCCGAGCTGCGCGCGGCCCTGGAGCTGTACGGCCGCACCCGTGACGCCCGCGGCGAAGCCTGGGCCCTGACCCAGCTGGCCCGGGCGCTGCTGGTCGCCGGTGACGCGTCCCCGGCCGTGGAGGAACTGCGCGGGGCCGCCGCCCGGCACCGCGAGAACGAGGACGCGCGCGGCGAGGCGTGGACGCTGTACTACCTCGGCCAGGCCCTGGAGGAGACGGGCAACCTGGACCAGGCGGTCCGCGAACTGGAACGCTCCCGCACGATGTTCTCCCGCATGCGGGACGTCTACGGCCTGGCCTGCGCCCGCCACCACTCGGCCCGCGTCACCCGCGACCAGCGCGCGGCCCAGACGGGCTCCCTGCGCAACTCCGGCTTCGCCCGTCAGCTCCTGGTGGACGCCCGCGCCGACTTCCAGCGCATCGGCGTCGCCCACGGCGAGGCGTGGACCTGCCTGGAACTGGCGGTGGTGGACGCGGGCAACGCCCGCACCCAGCAGGCCCTGGCGCTGTGCGACGAGGCGGCGGACCTCTTCACGTCGTACGGGGACCGCCGGGGCGAGGACTGGGCCCGCTTCCTGCGCTGCACGCTGCTGCCGTACGCGGCCCCCGGCGGCATGGAGGTCGGCACGGCCGTGGCCCAGGAGGAACTGGCCCAGCTGTCCCGCGCGAGCCATCCACTGCGCGACCAGAAGCTCGACGATTACCTCGACGCATACGCCCTGCTGCTGGAACGCGGCGTGACCCTGGAGGCGGGCTGGCAGGCCTGGCGCCTGGGCATGGTGCCGAACCGGCATGCGCGGGAGGTGATGGGCGTGGCCGTGGAGTCGAAGGCGTAGGGACGCCCGGTGGGCGCGCGACGCACCCGCCGGCGGCGGACGGCCACCGACGGGTGCCCCGGGGAGAGACGGTCGCCCCGGGAGGGGGGCGTCAGCCCTGCTTCTGCTTGCCCTGGCCGGAGGCCTCGGCCTCCGCGTCCGCAGGCTCCGGCCCCGGCTCCGGCTGCTCGGCCTGCTCGGCCTTGGGGTCCGGGACCTGTGTGAAGTCGACCCTGTTCATGTGCCGGCTCATGGACTTCATCAGGGCCCACACCGCCAGGGCCATCGCCGCGAAGACGATGAAGCCGAGGACGCCGGGGGTGACCTTGTCCTCGTCGACCTCCTTGGCGAAGGTGACGAGGTGCGTCATTGCCAGGCTTGCGCTTGCGCTCATGTCAGGCATTGTCGCGGACGCCCGCGAAGAGGTCGTCCTCGGGGAGGGAGGTATCGACGAGGGACTTCGCCAGCTCGTACTCCTCCGTCGGCCAGACCTCCTTCTGGATCTCCATCGGCACCTTGAACCAGCCGCCGTCCGGATCGATCTGCGTGGCGTGCGCGATCAGCGCCTTGTCGCGGATCTCGAAGAAGTCGGCGCAGGGGATGTGCGTGGTGAGCGTGCGCTGCTTCATCCCGAACTCGTCCCAGCGCTTGAGCCAGTCCCCGTAGGGCGACTCCATACCCCGGTCGAGCATCGCCTGGTGCAGGGCCTCGGTGCGCGGGCGGTTGAAGCCCTGGTTGTAGTAGAGCTTCTGCGGCTGGTACGCCGGGCCGTACTCGGCCTCCGGGTACTTCTCGGTGTCCGCCGCCCCTTCGAACGCCACCATCGAGATCTTGTGGGTCATGATGTGGTCGGGGTGCGGGTAGCCGCCGTTCTCGTCGTAGGTGGTGATCACCTGGGGACGGAAGGAGCGGATCTTCCGCACCAGCTCACCGGCCGCGTGGTCGACGTCCTCCAGGGCGAAGCAGCCCTCCGGCAGCGGCGGCAGCGGGTCGCCCTCGGGCAGGCCCGAGTCGACGAAGCCGAGCCACTCCTGCTTGACGCCCAGGATCTCCCGGGCCTCGTCCATCTCCTTCTTGCGTACCTCGTGGATGTGCTCCTCGACGTACTTGTCCCCCTGGAGCTTCGGATTGAGGATGGAGCCGCGTTCCCCGCCCGTGCAGGTCACGACCAGCACGTCCACCCCCTCGGACACGTACTTGGCCATGGTCGCCGCGCCCTTGCTCGACTCGTCGTCGGGGTGGGCGTGAACGGCCATCAGTCGCAACTGGTCAGTCAAGACTCATTCCTCAGTAAGTCGGCGCCCTGTGTGCGTCGGCGCAATCAGCGGCTTCTATAGTGACCGAACCGGGGGGCGAATAATTCCGGGCCCCGGTCCCGGGCCCGCTTACGGGACGTTCGTCCCGGCCCTGTCTGGAGGACGATCATGAGTACGGCGAGCACGCGACTGCCCGAGGGACGTTACGGCCGTTCCTCGGACGAGCGCGCCGACCGCACGCTCAGGATCGTCGGCGCCGTCCTCGCGGTGGCGCTGCTGGGGCTCGTCGGCTGGTTCGGCTACCACTACGTGGCCAAGAGCGAGATCAGCGCCGAGGTGATCAGCTTCGAGCCCGGCAAGGAGTCCGTGCAGGTGCACCTGGAGGTCCGCAAGGACGCCGGTGCCGACGGCTACTGCACCGTGCGCTCGCAGGCCGAGAACGGTGCCGAGGTCGGCCGGGCCGACTTCCGCTTCGACGGGGACGCCACCCGCATCGACAAGGTCGTCACGCTCCGTACGACCTCCCCGGGGACGACGGCCGAGCTGCTGGGCTGCCACACCGGCTGAGACCCCGCCCGAGTCACCTGCAATACGTAGCGCCTGACCTGCGTTGACGTGAAACTGGTGGCTTATGTCCTCCCCCTTCCGCTCCTGAATTGTTAGGCTCGTGGTTTCGCCCATCCGTGAAGGAACATGCTTCTGGGTAGGGCGATGCTTTGTATTCCCAGTACCTACGAGGAGCACCTGTGACCCAGACCAGCGAGAACGTCACCTGGCTGACCCAGGAGGCGTACAACAAGCTCAAGGCTGAGCTTGAGTACCTTACTGGTCCCGCGCGGGCTGAGATCTCCGCGAAGATCGCCGCCGCGCGCGAGGAGGGCGACCTGCGTGAGAACGGCGGGTACCACGCAGCCAAGGAGGAGCAGGGCAAGCAGGAACTCCGTGTGCGCCAGCTCACCCAGCTCCTCGAGAGCGCCAAGGTCGGCGAGGCGCCCGCGGCGGACGGCGCCGTGGCGCCCGGCATGGTCGTCACGATCGCCTTCGACGGTGACGAGGACGACACTCTGACGTTCCTGCTCGCCTCGCGCGAGTACGCGAGCACCGACATCGAGACGTACTCACCGCAGTCCCCGCTGGGCACCGGCGTGATCGGCCACAAGGTCGGCGAGGACGCGGAGTACGAGCTGCCGAACGGCAAGAAGGCCTCGGTGAAGATCCTCAAGGCCGAGCCGTACGAGGGCTGAACCGCCTCGACCACGTCTTGCCCGCCCCCGGCGCCGCGCGGCGCCGGGGGCATCGTCATGCCGTCGCGGACCGGTACTTGCGCACCGCCAGCGTCCGGAAGACGACCAGGATCAGGATCGAGTAGATCAGCGAGGCCCAGACGGGGTGCTGCATCGGCCAGGCCTCCGACGGTGACTGGCCCGGGTTGGCGAACAGCACACGGCAGGCCTGGACCGTGGCGCTGAAGGGGTTCCACTCGGCGATATGGCGCAGCCACGGGGTCATGTGGCTGGTGTCCACGAACGCGTTCGAGATGAAGGTGACCGGGAAGAGCCAGATCAGACCGCTGGACGTGGCCGCCTCCGGGGTCCGGACGGACATGCCGATCAGGGCGCCGATCCAGGTGAACGCGTACCCGAGCAGGAGCAGCAGGCCGAAGGCCCCGAGCACCTTGCCGAGGTTGGTGTCGCCGTCCGACCCGACGCGCCAGCCGACCAGGAGGGCGACCACCGCGAGGACGACCAGGGTGAGGGCCGTCTGCACCGAGTCGGCGAGGGTGCGCCCGGTGAGGACCGCGCCGCGTGCCATGGGCAGGGACCGGAAGCGGTCGATGAGGCCCTTGTGCATGTCGTCGGCGATACCGGCGCCGGAGCTGGCGGTCGCGAACGTGACGGTCTGCGCGAAGATGCCCGCCATCAGGAAGTTCTTGTAGTCGACGGCGCTGGTGCTGCTGCCGATCTGCATGGAACCGCCGAAGACGTAGGTGAACAGCACCACGAACATGATCGGCTGGATCAGCCCGTAGATGATCATCTCCGGGAAACTTGTTCGCCCGTACCTGCCAGGTTGCAGCTCGGGCAGCCGCCCATCCCGTCGCCCCCACTGCACCCACGGCCGTGATCACACTCCCCTGCTACCTGGGCAGCGGTGAACTTGGGGTCAACCGCACCAGTGACCAGCATCCGAGGCAGCACGTACGAAGGCGGCACTGGGACCGCTGGATAGGGCCTCAGAACCTCTAGCGCGGCCTGGTACTGCCCAGAGTCGAACCAGTGGTGGACACGCCGGTACAACGACGCATAGGCCCTCCCGCCGATACGTTCGCATCCGCTGTACTCGCTCCACGGCTTCGCGGTGCGCAGCTTCTCCAACATCACATCGAACGCTCCGCGCACGTCCTTCCACTGTCGCGTACCCGACAGGATCTCCTTGACCTTGTCCCACATCTCGTCTGTCAGCCCGGCGGGGACGGGGACGTCCTTCTCGCGGTGCCACTCCGTGATGGGGTCAACCAGACCCTTATGCCGAGGCACTCCCTTGTCCATGATCTGGACCTGAACGTCGAGCAGCTCCAGAAGATCCAACTTCTGATCAAGGGTGAAGTTCTCCGCCGCAGTGTCGATCCTGTCCACCGCGTGAAGTAGCTCCCGGGCCCGCTCCTCCTGTGCCTCCGCGTCGCCCAGCCAATCCGCTACGCGGCTCCGCTCCTGAAGCAGTTCCTCCTCTTGCTGCTTGAGCTCCGCCTTCAGCTCCTCAATCAGGGCAGCGTCGTCGTCATCGTCCTCGGCCGAGGCCAGCAGCAAGGCGATCTTGCGCTTGCGGCTTGACCGCTTCTTCTCAAGCTGCTCGTCCAGCTCGGCCAGTCGGCGCCGGTAGGAAGCCGCCCGTTCCGGAACGCTGCCCAGCCACTTGGCGATCAGCTCGTGAAGCTTCGTCTTGTCTTCCAACAAGTCTTCGATCTCGGACCAGACGGCCGCGTCGACGTCCTCAACCGGCAGCTCCCAGCAATCCTCGTGGCTCTCGGGCGATACCCCTTCGATGCGCCGACCCATGCACCGGTAGTAGCGCCCTGTGGCGATGGTGCTGCCCGTTCGGTGCGCTCCGCACACGCTCATGAGGCGGTTGGACAGCAGGTACCGGGAGTGCTTGCCCTTGACGCGCTTGCCCCGGTTGATGGCGGTGCGTAGTTGCTCGATGCGTTCCTCTGACAGTGGCTTCGGAACGTCGATACGGAAGGTCGTGGTGATGGGGTCACCGTCTTCGTTCTCGCCCGCGAATACAAACTCGACGTAACCGCGAAGGCTGGCCTCGATGCGCCGGCCGAGGTTGCCTCCCACCCATGGCTTGCCGTTGCGCTGGGTGTACCCGAGGGCGTTGAGGTGGCGGGCCGCGTCCTCCTGCGTCACGGGCTCAGGAGAATCGATCATGAAGGCGGCATACGCCTCGATCTGCTCGACCTCCTTCGCGTTGAGCACAGGCTCTCCGTCCGCGTCGAGCATGATGCCGAAGGGCGGTTCACCCAATGGCCAACCGCCGGTAGCAGCCTTCTGCATCCGGCCGCCCAAAGTGCGCTCAAGGATCAGAGCATGCTCAACCTCGGCCATGTAGGCGAGGAGCGAAAGTTGGATGCCGAACATGTCGTCTTCGGAGTCGATCCGACCGTCAGCAGTGGCCACTCGGGAGCCATGGTCGGTGACGTCGTACACCCAACGGTGGATGTTCTTCATGGTGCGGCCGATGCGGTCGAGTTTGCCGAAGACCACCAAGTCAACTTTGCCGCCCATGACGTCGGCGGTCAGGCGGTCCAGGTCGTCACGCTTGGCGAGCTTCCCAGAGACCCCGCCATCCACGTACACATCGACAACCACGTACTTCTGTCCACGCAGAGCGTAGGCAAGCCACGCCCGGCACTGCTCCTCCTGGACCTTCAGGCCGTACCCTTCGAGCTGCTGCGCGGTGGAGACGCGCAGATAGATGGCAACTCGGATAAGGCTCTGTGCCTTCCGGCGTCCGCGCGCAACGGTATTCTTTCCCATGTCAGTCCCTCCGTGACTGGCAGCCGGTCCTTGACCGGCCGACCCCAGGGGGTGCCCGCCCCCTGGGGTCTTCCATGTGATGTCCCATCAGGCTAGCCGCCTTATCAGCTAGTCGCTAGATGATCTACGCCAATTTCCGTTCTTTTTCGGCTCCTTGGGCACGTGGTCAAGCAGGATGCCTGCTAGGCGATGCAATTCACCCTCGCCCCACTCAACCGCCCGCCACCTGGAGATCACTCGACCCGACTGCGGAGTCTCCCTCGCCCTCTCGTCGCTCACGGGCACCCCATCGGGTCAAGCAACTCTTCATGTGCCAGTTCGCGACTACAGGCGAGGTCCTCGGCGATGCCCGCCGCAATCTCCATCTCAGCCGGCGAGTGCCCCGAGCCCACGTAACGCCAGTCAGCATCGGTAACGGTCGGACCGTCGTACAGCTCCGCCAGGGCAGCCCCTTCACGATGCTCTGCCCGCACCGCTCGAAGCGCCCCATAAGTGGTGGAATACCGGCGGGATTTGGTGAGCACATGCCCCCGGTAGCCGAGCGTGTGAGTCCAAGCCCGCAGGTTCAGCTTCCCCAGTTCGGCCAGGCCGCCCAGTCGCCAGCAAACAGCCATGAGAGACCGCATGTGGGAGTTCACGGGAGCCAGTCGAATGCTTTCGTAGTCGGTTATGCGATAGTCGACGCCTCCCGAATCGCCCACGCTCTTAGATACGTACTTGGCAACGTAGGCAGCAACGGCACTGTCAGTGACGGCCGTTGTTTCGGTGAAGGCGTCTGAACTGATCGGGTGAACGTCGAGTTGCTCTCCCCACCGAATCTCCCGTTCTCCGGTCGCCGGTGAATACGGGCTACGAACTTCCACGGTAGCGGCCGCAGAACGAACAGCCCCTTCCAGCAGTTCGGTTGTCGCCCAGAGCGGCGGGGGAGAGTCGGGGCCCTCTGGTCCGTCGAGCCGGATTACTGCGTGGAAGTGGACGGCGCCGCGCTTTTGGTATTCGGCGACTTTGGCGAATGAGACGGTGAGGTGTTCCCGTAGGCGGGTCTGGGTGATTCCTGCCGCAGTTGCTAGATGCCGCCTGAGGGTGTGGCAGTACCGGTTCCACAGTGAGCCGGCGGATGCGTGCCACAGGACGTGTCCGGGGTAGTCGTAGCACTCTCGGCAAAGGGGTTGGCCTACGGCGGGATCGGTCTCGGAGTGCCGTTGGCCGCAGCCCAAGGGCCGTCCGTGCTCGCAGACTCCACCGTCCCGCCGAGGGCGACATACGGCCTTCTCAGGGCCGCTGACGCGGTGCACGGCTCCGAAGGACGGCGCGGTGAGCGTCACGAAGAGCCGGGGGTGGAGCTGGACGCGGTCGGGTACGCCTTTGCCGCCCAGCAGGCCGGAGCGGACGAGGTGGAAGGTGTCGCCAGCGTGGAGGCGAGCGCAGGGTTCGCAGCGTGTCTCTCGGCGGTTGCGGCAGCGGACCGGCATACGGCCGCCCGGTTCCCCGTATGTGTCGTAGTGCCGCAGGATTTCGCCGGTGATTGCGTCTCGGGTTGTGGTGTGCCCGGCGAGATAGATGGGGTGGGCGCAGCCGCCAATGGATTTGATCTGTTCGAGCCAGCGCGGGAATCCTGGCTCATGGACGAGGCGGATCAGGTCGCGTTCCGTAGATGAAAGAAGGCGCAGACGCTCAGCCTGGTGGAGGACTGAGCGCCGCGCCTTATCCGTGGCCGGATGCATGGGGGCCCCCTTTCGCGAGGGATAGGCGCGGCGGTCATGGGTTGGCTCCTGTCTCGGCTTGGGTCAGCTCTTGGGAAGCGTCTGGATTCTTAGAAGGGTGCGATACGAGATGCTTCGGTTTACTTCGGGATCTTCGGGGTCGGCGCCGGGTTGGTCTCGTACGGATTCGCGCACATGTAGGCGACGTACCCGTAGATCTTCGCGCCGTCAGACTTCCTGGTGACCTTGCCGCGCGTGTACCAGGTCTTTTCGCTCTGCTTATAGGCGAACTGATCGAAGAGAATCTTGTCCTTCTTGTAGGCGATTCCCTTGACGGTTGCGTTCTTGGAAGGCTGCGCGCGGACCTTTGCCGCGTTGCAGGAAATCGTGGTGGTGCTCTTGTCGTAAGCCTGTGCATCGGTGGCGGCGGCGGTAATTCCCGCTACCGTGGCCAGGCTGAGAGCGGCAGCCGTAACGGAACGCTTGAGGGTCAGGACGTGCATTTGCTTGTTCTCCTTTTTGGGTGGCGAGACGGGATTGTTTCCTGTCTCGACGAGTGGCGGCTTAGCCGAACAGGGCGTTTCCGATGACGAGGAAGAGCGTCCAGAACGGATAGCCGAGGGGGGTCATGGCGAGCAGGAAGCCCGCCAGACAGATAAGGATCACCTGATGGATGGGGACTTCTCTCGATCGGGCGATCATGAAGGCGTACAGAAACAGCATGCCGTCGATGACGTACAGCGTTCCTTGACTCACTTCTCTTCACCTCTTTTCGTGAATTCGATGGGGTCCGGTTGAATCAGGAATGGATTCACCGGAGGCTCTGTGCGGGCGATCTCGGCCGCGTCCGCAGTGGTGACGAGGCGCGAGCGTGCCCGGGTCCATTGGCCGCTCATGGCGACCACGGCGACTCCCTGTTCGTCCTCGGTGATGCACTGCGCGGTCACAACGGCGTCGGCGTTGATGTCGCCCAAGGTCATCTCGGCGGAGGCTTCGTCGTGCGCCCGGTGGGCGACCCGTCCGCCGAGCTGGGCGCGCAGTGCCGTGACGCGGGCGCCGATGTCGGAGCCGACTCGTTGTCCAGCCACCACCAGGTGGACGCCGAGGGCTGCGCCGAGCTGTGCCACCCGCAGCAGCAGGGTTCCGCATGCTTCCGCCTCGTCCCGCGATTGCCGGGAGCCGTCCGTCAGGTACAGCTCTGCCAGTTCATCGACGATCACCACGATGGGCACGGGCCGTTCGTTGTCGGGCAGTTCCCAAACGGACCGTTTGCCCGCCGCCCGGCATACGCCCATGCGGTGTGTGATCTCGTCGACGACGCCGGACAGCAGGCCGATTGCCTGGGGTCGGTCGATCGCCAGGGCGGACAGCCGCCCGCCGAACAGGCCGAGTTCCATGCCGCCTTTGAGGTCGATACCGACCAGGGCGACCGGCTGAGGCGCCAGGTCCCGCACGAGCGCCGCGAGCAGGGAGGATTTCCCGGACTGCGTGGCGCCTGTGACCAGCCAGTGCGGGACCCTCCGCAGGTTGATCAGCCAGGGTTCGCCGTCCTCGATCTGCCCGACGTTCGCCGACAGCAGTTCGGGGCGCGCAGGCACGGCAGCGGGCGCCCTGCCGGTCAGAGGGTCGGCCGCCGTGACGGTGATGACGACTTCTCCCCGGCGAGGGGAGCGCACACGCACTCCGTGCACCCGCCAGGCGTGTTCCATGGCCCGAGCCGCCGCGAAGAACGGTGCGGGAGTCTGGCCGGGGTGGAGGATCACCCGCAGCGTCAGGCCGGTACGCGTCGGCATCGGCCAGGCTCGGCGCGGAGGCTTGGGTTTGAGCGCCGTCCCCTGCACCACAAGGTTCTTGCCCATCACCCTGCGGTCCGGGGTCATGCTCACCGAGAGCCCGTTCAGGTAGGACAGGCGCCGCCACGTCCACCAGACCCGCACCGCCGTCTGCGGGTAGCCGATCAGCCACCACCGCCACGGCCACGCGCGCCAGCGCACACCCCGGGCATCCAACCTCGGCTCCCACCAGCGTTGCGTCAGCACGCCGAGGATGAGCAGCGCGGAGAGAATCCAGACGATCAGCGAGCCGGGCATCAGCCGTCACCGCTCATGGTCCGGGCCAGCAGCAGCCGGGCGCGGATCATGGCCGCCTCAGCGTGACGGGCCGTGATGCTGAGCAGAAAGCGAAGGCTGTCGATGTCGTCCGTGACCGCCAGCAGGGATTCCGTGCCGACCAGGGCCCGCAGGTCTCGCAGCATCGAACCAAAGTGGCCGTCCTCGCCAAGTTCACCCTGGTCAGACGCCGAGGTGTCCCAGCCGGCGCCCATCTCCGCCGCCGCCTCACGCATCTCGCGCGCCATGCTTTCCGCCTCAGCGGCAATGCGTTCCGCGCACGGCTCGGCGCAGGCGTAGACAGGGGCTTCCGTCTCGGGGACCTTGCCGACCTCAACGGACGGGATCTTCATCCGGCGATAGTTGGCCCCGCACAGCACGCACGCCTGCCCCTCCTCCTGGGCCTTGGACAGGTGCCAGAAGTAGCGGTCCATCAGGAGTCGCCTCCGGACTTCCCGCGCGCTCCGGCAGCCGACGCCGTACCCGAGCCACCAGGAGCAGCAGCCGGAGCCGTCACGGACGTGAGGGCGTCCGCCCGGTAGGACGTGCCCGAACGGCCGTCGACGCTCCAGTCATTGGCCCACAGGTTGGTCACGCGCACCTCGGCGCCCTCAGTGATGCCCCGAGGCTCCCCCGAGGTCACGACATGGATCACATCGGTCCGGCGCCCTTCCGCCTGCCGGACGGACAGCCCCGTGACCCATGTCGGGTTGCCCTCACGGTCCCGGCGCACTTCCCCCTCCGGCGTCATCCGCGCCTCAGGAGCGATCACACAACGGATGACTCCCAGCCTCGAAACGTCAACAGGCTTGTTCTGCACAGTGGTTCACCTCGCTCACTACTCAGTCACTCAACCACTCATTCGAATGAGTGCGTTCGAGCCAACATCCTGACCCGCTAGGCCTGAGGCGGTCAACCACTTATCCTCATGAGTGGTTGAGCGCCTATACCACGCACCACTGACAAGACAACGCGGCACACCAGAGCAGACCACGACGAAGAAGGACGCCCCGACGTATGGCAGCACGCGAGCACATCCAACGCCGCCCGAGCATGTCTATGCAGCTAGCGGAGAAGGTCGCCGAGGACATCAAGCAGGGCCGCTACGAGGTGGGCGAGACGCTTCCTTCCGAGGTGCAGATGGAGCGCATGTACGGGGTCGGCAAGGCCACCGTGCGGGCAGCGATGGCGGAGCTGAAGGCCATGGGGCTGATCGAGAAGCACCAGGGCAAGGGCTCCATCGTCATCAGCACCGGAGACACCGTGCCGCCCGTCAGCGTGGACCGGGGTATCCAGCGGACCACGAAATCGAGGTGGGTCCTGCCGGAACTGACCGAGACGGAGACACCCGCCGTCAGCCGGACCTCCCTCGACGGTGCTCCGGCGATCTACCTCGGCCAGCAAGACCAGGACGCAATCAGCGTCGATCGCCTGGTGTACGACCAGGAGACCGGAACCCGGATGGCACACCGCGTGCTCATCCCCCTCGCCACGGCCGCCGACGCACCCAGTCTGGCCGAGCAGCCCGACGCGCCCGTGAGCGAACTGTACGACCGACTCACCGATGCCGGTTTAACCCTCCGGTTCACCGATCACGTCACGGCACGAGCCCCCTACCCGGACGAACGAACCGCGCTCGGACTCGGCGACGGCGGTCCGCTCCTGATCACCTACCGCGTCACCGCCAGTGCCGAGGATGGCCGCCCGCTGCTGTGCGAGGAGTTGAAGGTGCCCGCCGCCACGTGCCAGCTCACGTTTCCGGCAACGCCGACCAGGGCAACCGCCAAGCGCCCCCGCCAGCGATCCGAATCGGCGTAACTTCTCTTTACTTGCTCAAGGGCGCGCCTTCGGCGCGCCGGGCGGCTCCGGCCGCCACGGCCGGGCGTGCGGCCTCCGGCCGGTCCCGGCCGGACGGCCAGACCGCCCCGCAGCCCGAACCCGCCCCGAGCAAACAGAGAAGCCCCCGCGGAATCGTCGCGGGGGCTTTGTGCTGCCCGATCGCTCACCGGACCGGGCAGGCCGTTCCTGCGGCCCCAATACTCCTGCCCGCAGGCGCCAACTCGGATCACGGCGAAGCGGGTTGCTCAGGAGCGCCAACGCCACCCTCCCGGACGCGCGAGTCCGTGACGAAGTGAGTGAAGGCCGGTGGTACCAGGGGCGCTATGGCGCACCCCTGGACCCCGCCCACGCGTGACAACCTCACGCGCGATGCGGGTTTCGTCGTGGCCGAACTCCGTACGCGCGTGAGGTCATCACGCACGTCACCAGTACGTTTCCCACCGTTGGGGTGACTGACAGGGCAGCTCACCGTGAGCCGGCGAACGGATCCCAGGGGGCGAGCCGTAGGCCTACCTCCGGCAGGTACGCGCGTGCCTGCGAGCCGCCGATGCCGCCGTGCCGAACCCTGTGATCCGGATCGGGCGCGGGCATCCCTCACAGCGTATGAACTCCCCGCCACGGTCACGCTGGACCCACACGCGCGATCCCGCCCCCGTCTTCCAGGAGTTGCCCCGCAGCATCAAGTGCTCCCCTCCATCCAGGTGTGCGTTCAGCCAGCCTCACGACTCGCCATTGAGACGAGGCGGTCAGCGAGCAGCCGAACCGCCTCCGGACGTATCCACACCACCGGTTCGCCGTTCACTGCCGCATGCGGTATCGCTCGCACCACCCGGGCGTCCAGCCCTAAAGCCTCAACCGCAGCGTTGAGTTCCTGCGCCGCCGCGTCCGCGTCCCGCCAGGCCGACACGTAGTCCACCCCGGGCACGAACACCGCGTCCTCCGGACCCCCGTAAGCTCCGCCCTGCGACGTGCTCTCTACCATCGCGCAACTCTCTCCAGCGAACAGCCGTGTTGGTCTGCGACCGCCTATCCCTGCCACCCCGAACATTCGTTCAGATCCAAAACGGACCACGAAGTCTACTTATGGCGCCTGAACTGGCAACGCGGTTGACCAAGCCGAAGTGCCAAGGCCGGGTAAACCGCCACCGATCAGTCACGCGTTACCCATTTTTTGATCACATGCCGACGGCGCCAAGCGCAGTCGGGCCCCCTCTCCGCCGAGGCAGAGAGGGGGCCCGCATCGGCCCCTTACTGAACGTCAGGTCAGTACAGGAACTCCTCCGTGACCCACCCGACGTAGCCGCCCGGCAGACCGCCCACAGAGTCGCGCTGCAACATCACCAGATCCCATCGCTGCCCCCCGGAGTCGTACGCCGATGCGATCACTTGCACGGGCTCACCTGCATATATCTGGCCGAGGACACCCGAGTCCGTGCCCACGCCCGTACGGACCCGAAGCCCGTCGACCGTCGCCGTGCGCGTCACCACGTCCGACACATACGACTCACTTCGAGGCGCCGAAGCCTGCTGCGACGGGATCACCGCCGACGCCGCCGACACACCCACGAGACCCACACCCGCGACCAACGCACCGGACACCACGAGCGTCCGCAGAGTCTTGCGCTCCATGATCAGAAACTCCTTCGTGAAAACAGCCGGAGCGGTCGGTTTTACCCAGCCACTCATCCGAACGAGCTTCAGCATCATGCGGTCGGGCCGACCGGTCAACCACTTATCCGAATGAGTGGAGAGAGAGGTGCAGCCGTCAGACGCGAAGTGGCCTGACTCGCCTGATCAGGTCAGGCGGCCGGCAGGGTGCTCTCTGGGTCATCCCCGAGCGCGATCGTGGCTACTACACGCTTGCCCACCGGTTCGCGCCGCATCTCGACGCTACGACAGACCACCATCACGATCTCCAAGCCGTGACGCCCGGCCCGTCCCGGATCAGCAGGAGAGGCCGTCGGCAACGTTGGATCGGTGTCCCAAACACCAACCTCCAGAGCACCGTCGACCAGCTTTACGTCCAGCAGACACGGTCCCGGCGCGAACTTGTAGGCATTGGTCACCAGCTCACTTACCACCAGCTCGACCATGCCCAGCGCACGATCAGACACCGGGACCCCGTGAACAACCTGCAACTCGATCATGAAACGGCGGGCAGCATCCCGAGCTTCAGAGATCGACTCGCTACCGTCGAACGCGACGGACAAGGTCAAGCGGCTATCCAGCAGCTCGTCATCTTCCGGCACCACCGAACCCACCGCCACCTTCGTCCTGAGCAACACGGCCAACGGCGCCCGATTACCCTCGAAACAGGGCCGCACGCCAGGCGCTTACAACGGCTAACACAATGAGCCGAGTTGTCGGTTGGTGGTGAGACAAAATGGGCTGTTGTGTTTCGAGTCTGACGACTGCGTTTTCGCTGGTCAGAGTAGGGCCGGCGTCCGTATGGAAGTGATGGATCGTCGTTACGTCGCTCCCGTGAAGGTCGCGAGTGCCATCGGATGTCGGACTGCTGGAACAGCACGAGCTTGCCGCCCCGTCGTCGCGTGGACGGGTTGCGCGTTCTTCGCTCCCTGCCGGCTCCTAAAGACAGTCGTTCATCAATTAATTAGAGGCCCTAGTATCTCTGGTTTCATTCGTCGAAGTGTCAACCAAACCGGCAGACTGCTCCATTTGCGTGAAGGCCGCCGGAGTGTTGGAATAAGAGTGGACAGAAAGGCGCTAGAACCACACCGAGCGAACTAGTCGCCGAGAGTGGCCGCGCTGCGGGAGATGTGCGCTTATGGCTTCCTCCAAGCATTGCATAGTTATATCCGGAGACGCGGTCATTGGCTGGGCGCTCACGAGCAAAGCACGGAAAGAGCAGCTCGGCGAACCTGTGGGAAAGTGGTATGACCAAGAAAGAGTCGGCGTTAGGCCGCTGGAGGGCGGAGCGTGGCTTCTGGATAACTTGATCAGGCAGCTCGCGCCAGCAGATTTTCATGTAGCATCACCAGACTGGGGAGAGCATTTCGAGGACACAAATTTCAATAAATATCATCACTACTTTGTCACCATAAAGGAATTCGAAGCTCAGAAGGGGGGCGCTCAGGAGGGAGCTATCCAGGAGGGAGCTATCCAGGAGGGAGCTATCCAGGAGGGAGCTATCCAGGAGGAGACTGCCCAGGAGGGGACGGAAGTCCCCGACGGGACAAAATCCCCGGACGAGAAAAGGGGCTGGCGACAGATACAGATTCAGGGTTACAGTCCTCGGCCGAAGAAATGCGGAGGCCTAAATCCTTTGTCCCCGGAAGAAGAGCACCTCGACTACGAGATCGTGGGCGATAGGGATAATCCCGACATTGTCGTAATTGAGGATGCAGGCGTGGGATACAGAGGCAGTCATAAAGCGCATTGCTGGCCACGGTCGATCGAAAAAGACCCAAGGCATATTCCGTGGACGATTGTCGAGATTGGCTATGGCGAAGGGGATAGTGACGACGCTGGCATAGCTAAAGGAGACCTATGGAAGCGAATCCGGAGCAGTAAAGCGCGCCTTGACCGGCTAATAGTTGTTACAACTGCGGAAGATCTGCGATACGATCCAAAAATAGAGATCAGTAAGAGTCTTTCATGGGAAAGGACCGCTGAGGACTGCGTGACCGCAATACTTAGTCACCCAGATTTGCCCGGGTGTCGATATGTGGTCGTGTCCTTCGGACCGGTTGGCGCCCTACTCTACGATCGCGACCGAGGTGACTTCACGTTGTACTTCGACCGCAAGGGCATGGAAGACGCATCAAAATTCAAGCAGGGAGGCATGTGGGGATTTACCACTACGCTTACAGCGGCAATAGCCAGGAAGATGATGGATCACTGCCTGCAGCGCCGCTCCCCCGTCCGCATCGACGCTGCCGTTAAAGCAGCCCTTGAAGCCATGAGGGCGGCGTACAGCAAAGGGTATGTCGAGAGTAAAACAAGGAGTGGATTGCCGGCAATCAGTTTTCCTACCTCGACCGTAAAAGAAAGTATAGAGCACTTCGAAAAATATGGCTGGAAGGGCGGCATTTTCGGTGAGGCAAGCGTTCCGAATCCTTCTCGACGTCCGCTTGAGTTCGGCGCATCCAAATGGTCAATATTGGGAGGCCTCTCTGAGAATATCCAAAAAGTGGCAGAGAGTGTCGTAAGATATGACGTCGATATGGCATTGCCTAACGTTCCAGTCGGAGAGTATGGTGATCTACTGACGGTCGATCGGAAAGAAATCGAAAGCTTTGAATCCATACGCAATCTGGTTCGAGGCTACCGAAATGGAGCTGCGGTGACGAAGCCGAAACCGATTTCAATCGCAGTTTTCGGGGCACCAGGGAGTGGTAAATCTTACGCGGTCAAACAAGTAGTCGAATCGCTTGAATTCGATCATGAATTTCGAGAGTTTAACCTCTCGCAATTCGGGTCTGTTGATGATCTCTGGGATGCCCTACATGTCGTGCGAGATGACGGACTCAGCGGAAAGTTCCCTATAGTCTTTTGGGATGAGTTTGATTCGGAATACGGCGGGAATCTCGGATGGCTCCGATATTTCTTGTATCCTATGCAGGATGGGAAGTTTAGAGCCGGTGAAGTTGAACACCCGATCGGCCAGGCGCTGTTTGTCTTTGCGGGGGGCACCTCAGACAGTTTGCATTCTTTCGAGCGGAAGCCTGGGTTTAGAAACGCCAAGGGGCCGGATTTTTTGAGCAGGATACGAGGTCACATCAACTTGCTCGGGACCGACCCTCAGGGTCCGAACGACCCATATTACATAATTCGCCGTGCGATCCTTCTCCGTGCGTGGCTTGCAGATGAGAAGTATAAGCTCATGCGCGATGGCTATATTAACATTGATGACGGCGTACTAAATGCCTTCTTGCGGGCTCCTCGATATAAGCACGGCGTGCGCTCAATGCAAGCCCTTGTGGAAACTAGTTCTCTGTCGCGAGCCAGTCATTTCGGGCGTTCCAACCTTCCATCGCCCGGACAGCTAGATCTGCATGTGAATGCTCGGGAATTCATGTCCCTGGTGCGAGCGGATGGTCATACGTTGATACCGCGCCGACGTGGTTGGTCTCAGGGTGTTAAGCACGTGATTCGAATTTTCACCTCTGGGTGATCTTCTGCCTGTGCTCAGACCACTCCTGCGAAGCCTGTACCAGTCGAGAGGTCCAGAAGTCGGGGTCTTCTCCCCCGATCTCTCGCCACATTCGAGAGTTGGCCAAGGCGAAGACCTCTAAGGCCTTGGGAGTCGCTGTTTCCCATGCCGGAACCCTTTGGGCCCACTTTTCTGCCTGTTCTGCGGTGTGCTTTCCAGCGGCCATGAGCCAAATTACCCAGTATCCGGCGTCGAGCCAGGATGCTCCTCGTGTGGCCCAGGCCCAATCGACCATGTAGGCTCCATTCCCTTGGATTAGAATGTTCTCGTTGTTCAGATCCGTGTGGAGCAGGGATTTTCCCTCAAAAAGGCGGAGCTGAGAAGGGCCATCCACGTAACTGCTCAGCCTTTGCCCCGCTTCCCTCAGGTCAATTGGGGGAAGTTCGACCTCTCCGAGCTTCCTAAGAAGGTCCACCACATGAGGCAGGTCCCCTGACTCTGGGCTGTATTCGGCATGGCGCCCAGCAACGAGATCGAACCCGAGGATATCCCAGCCACTTCCCTTAACCCGCCAGAGCAGTTCCGGGGAAATGCCCTTGAGGAAGGGATTCACCTCGGCTTCTCGCTGCTGTGTCCAGGCCCATTTATGGTCGGAGCGAAGACCCTTCACGTGCACGTCGCCGGCATCGCAGTGCAGGCGGGCCGCAAGCTGGCTGTTGAGCCCTGAGGACACAGGGTCAACGCGGTGAATCCGTCCTGTGTGGGACTCGATGGCCGTTCGGACGGCCGAGGGCAACTCTTCAAAGGTGGTACGAGACGCCATCGGGTCACTCTCTCATCAACGCGAAGCGGGCCCCGCCGTAGCGAGGCCCGCGCCTGGACCGTGGTGGATCAGTTGTACGGGTTGTCGTTGCCGCACCCGGGCTCGATGTCGCCCGTCAGGGCGTCCACGTCGTCCACCAGGACGACGGTGGTCTCCTCGGTCGTGTCAGTGTTCATGACGCCTCCTTGAATCCGTGCTGACAGTAGTGACTGAGCGGCGCTTCGGCCTGCTGGTAGAGCTTGGCGAGCGGTCGGCAGACCCGGCAGGAGCCGGACAGCTTGCAGCCGCTACACCCCCCAGTCCGAAGCATCTGAGCATCTGCGATGAGCGGCAGATCCCTCAGGCCACCAACCCCGGTCCGCATGAGGTTGATGGGGTTCTCGCGTCCGACCTTGCACATGGTTGCGCTGCCGAACGGGTCCAGGTGATAGAAGGTGTGTCCGGCGGGGCATCCGCGGAACTTCTCTTCTCGGTTGATGTACTCGGTGACCTGGAAGTCGAGAGGGCCTTTGTCTCCGTCGTAGGACGGAGAGATGTTGGCGAACACCTTGAAGGGAATGTCAAGACTGTCCGCCAGGGCCTTCATTTCATCGACTTCGTGGGAATTGTGCTCGGTGACGATGATCGAAAGTTCAAGAGGCAGCTCGGCGGCCCTGGCCGCCCTCAGGCCCCGGATCACCCTTTGGTACGCCCCACGGGTCCGCGTCAGGGCCTCGAAGGTCTCGGCCGTGGCGCCGTACAGCGAGACCGTGACCTTGTGCGGCGGCAACTCGGCGAGGACTTCCAGAGTGGGCGCGTGGTCGAGCCGCGATCCGTTCGTCAGAATCTCCAGCATCATCCCCATGCCGTACGCCGTGCGGTACGACTCGATGAAGTGGGGATCAATGGTGGGCTCCCCGCCCGTGAACTGGAACCAGAGAACGCCTGTGTCCCTGACCATCTCCAGGAGCGCGGTCTTCTGCTCCATGGGGAGCCCAGCGAAGGGGCGTTGCCAGACCACGCACATGTCACACGCGAAGTTGCATCCCTTGTTGATCTCCCACGTGGCACGGCTGTAGTTGAGTGTCGTCTCAGGCCGGACCAGGACCGTTTCTGATGCCGGCGCATCCGCCAGGCTCAGGCCCCAGGACGTTGCTGCGGCCTCGGTGAACCACCTCGGCGGAGGGACCTCGGCCTTCACCGCGTCACGTACTTCCTCATACTTATCCCGAGGAAGCTGCATACCCCCTCGGGAGCCAGGGCGTAACGCGACGAATTTCCTGTGCTGAGGGCTCACGATCACCTGATGCATGGCTTCCTCCGCCAAGATGTCTGTGACTTCGCTGAGTGCCCTCGTCCGGACTCGAACCGGAGTCTTGGCGCGGACGTGGCCGTTCGACTAAAAGCGACACTGGCGCCTGCTCTTCCTGACTGAGCTACGAGGGCGGGTTCCCCTTGCCCGGACTCGAACCGGGGTCTCCCACATGCGGTCTCTGCAAGATCTTCCTATGGAAAGGAGGGTTGAGATTCGCACGCTTGGCGTTGCTCTTCCTGACTGAGCTACAAGGGGGTCGTTTTTAGTTGTCGTCGCTATCGGTGCTGAGCGGAGCCCCGATAACCCACTCCTCCGGGATATCCCCGCCGATCGTCAGGAACAGGTCCAAGTCGCCGAAGAGTTGCGCCATTTCGTGGCAATGGTCCTTCCAGGCGGATGGTGTGTACTTGTCGAGATACTGCACCTCCTCTACAGCCGACTTGAGTTTGCGATATATCCGCTGCGTCTCGTGCTCACCGTCATCATGGTCTCTCACGTACCCTTGCCCGGACTCGAACCAGGGTCTCGAAAGTCGCAACCGTCCACCCCGCAAAGGGAACGGGCTTCCGCGCTCTACCTCTGAGCTTCAAGGGCGGGGCTGCCCGTCCCTGCCAGGGAATCCAATCCGAAGTCGGGGGAGGCTTCGGTTCAGAACATCTGACAGGGACGAGATCATGTGGGACCTACACCCCGTTTACGGGTTCTGTGGAGCTTGGCCGGGGCCCTTAGTTGCTTCTTCTCCCACGCAGTGGCCTTACGCACCTTGATACGGCTTGCGCGCCATCCATACCCCGTAGGGCGCTCCAGAAGGACAATGTTGGCGTTGCGCCCTTCGAAGCCCTGATGACCGCTGGCAGGTCGTGACCACGGTCGTAGACCATCATGCCGGGCTCAAGACCGTCCTTGGAACACGGTATCTGTCGTGCCACTGCGGTCACTGCCATACCTTCCTTCATCGAGCCACCAGGGCGGCCATGTCCGCTGCTTGGATGTCTTGCTGAGCCATGTACTCAAGCTCTGCGACACAGGGCCGACAGCCGTGCATCGGGGTTTCTCCGAGAGGGATGCGGATGTTTCCGATCCACTTGACGGGGATACCCTCTTGTCGGCAATAGAGCATGCAGCGGCCCCAGTACCAGCCCTGTGGCAGATCGCTAGTGGCCACGGCTCCTACGGTTCACCGTCCGCAACTGCACCCGAAGCCGCTCTTCCTGTGTGAGTTCGCGGATGTTCTCCGGGCGTGCGTCCCACTCCCGGCCCCCGCCAACGGGCCGAAGCTGGTAGTAGGGGCCCTCCTTGCCCCGTACCTCGCCAACCTTGCTGGCACCCGCATCCCTGACCAACTCGAAGATCTCGGGAACGTAGGGGGCTTCCGTCTTGGCGCTCATGCCGCTCCCTTCTCCTCAAGTACCGCATGGACCACGCCTGAGATCTCTGCAAGATCTCTGACACCGATGCCCTGGACCCACAGTCGACGCCCCCGGCTCGCGCGCTCCAGCACCACGGACACTCCGTGCTCCATGGCAGTGCGAAGAACGGGGTAGTACCTCAAGACCCGTTGGAACTCAGGGCTTCGGGGGTCGTACGCGCGTCTGAGGAGTGCTTGGCTGATCATGGGCATGGGGGGATACCTCTCTCAGGGCCGGATCTCCCTGCGTGTCCCCAGCATCACCGAGAGTCCCCTACGCTCTCCACAAGTTCGTGTCCCAACCTCAATCTTGGGAAAACGGGGGTGCAGATGGCCAGGCCGGCAAAGGAGTTGACGCCGGAGCGGAGTGCCCGACACTTGTTCGGGGCCAAGATCCGTTCTTTGCGCGAAGAGCAAGGGATGTCCCTTGAGGCTCTGGCGAGCAAGCTGTCGATCAGCAGGAGCCACCTGGCCAGGGTCGAGACTGCCGAGTACATGCCCCCACCGGAGTTACCTGCTCAGCTAGACAGGCTGTTCGGTACTGGAGACACGTTCTGCGAGCTCTACCCCCTCTGCACGAAGGAAGCTCACCCTGATCAGTTCAAGCGTCGGATGGAGCTGGAGGCTCAGGCAGTCATCATCCGGGAGTACACGCCGCAGATCGTTCCTGGCCTACTCCAGACTGAGGCCTATGCGAAGGCTCAGTTCCGGACCCACGACCCGAAGGCATCGGCGAGGAAGATCGATGATCTCTGGACGCTTCGGCTGAGCCGTCAGGCACTCCTGATGCGTGAGCCGCAGCCGGAATACTCAGTGATCCTCGATGAGGCGGTACTACGCCGGGGCTATGGTGGGCCTGCGGTGATGCGGGAACAGCTGAAGAAGCTTCTGGATCTCTCCCTGACGCCTACCTCGTTCGTCCAGGTGTTGCCGTTCAGTCACGGAGGGCACGCCCTTGAAGGCGGCTCCCTGGCGCTGTGGACCCTCGACAAAGGCCAGCTCATAGCCTATGAGGAAGGCATCAGTACGGGGACACTGCTGGAAGAAAAGCCTGAGGTTTTGAGCCTGATACGGGCCTACGCTCTGCTCAGCGCTTCAGCGCTGTCCCCGTCCGAGAGTGCGGACTTCATCCAGTCCGCTATGGAGGCACTTCCTGATGAGCACCACCCCTGACCTCGCCGGTGCCCGGTGGGTCGCATCGAGCTACAGCGGTAACGGAGGGGGGAACTGCCTCATCATGGCTCCCGACGTTGCTGCCGCGTCTGGTGTCGTCCCGGTCCGGGACAGCAAGGATCCGGAGGCCGGAACCCTTCTCATACCTTCCCAGCAGTGGAAGAGCTTCGTGGAACACTTGACCGCCTGACCCCATACGACTCAGAGTCGCGAGAGCCCCTGTCCGTGTTCCTGACAGGGGCTCTCGCTTGTCCCAGACACGAGGGAACTGTGACTTCGATCGATAGGTGGCCCCGTGCCTTCGGGCGTCGATGAGGTCTGCGGGCTGCGAGGATCTGTAGTTGTCCCTCGTGAGGATCTAATAGGTGGCCCCAGCGGGTCCTGGTCTGGGCGTATCAGGTCAGGACGTGGGAGGAACGGCGCGGTGCAGAGGTTCTAGGTCTCCGTGCAGGGCGGCGTGGAGTGCAGCTGCGAGTTCACGGGCTCGCTCCTCGCTTGAGACGTCGTGCATCATGAAGTAGACGGGTCCTGTGTATGCGTCCGTCCCGACTTCGCGATTGTGGACCAAGCGGACGATCGCAGCCCGGATTGCGTCGTTCACGGTGTCGTCGACAACGTGTCCGGAACCAGCGGTGAGTGTGTCCGCCTTCACGGTCCACCATGGACCGTCGGCTTCGATGGCGACGAACACGGCTCCGTGCGCCATAGCCTGACGGTATGCCTTATGGAAAGCCCCGGTGCCACTGGCGACGGGGATGAGGTGGGCGGGGCAGGGAACAGGCAGCGGCTCCATGAGGGGATTGTGCACGAGCCTGTGACCTTCACGTCCGCTGACACTCGAAGATCGTCCGGGTGGCTGCGGTGGCCATCCCGAAAGGACGACGACCGGGTGAAGGGCTGCGTAGGACGTCCTGGGCGGGGCAGTGGGGCGGTAGGTTCCTGTCGAGATTCTGGCGCGTTGTCTCCTGGCGAGACGGTTGGGAGAGTGTCGTGGCTGACCCCTCGGTCGAGGCGATCCTCTCCGGCCGCTGCATGGTAGCGAGGGTCAGTGGCGAGATGGACTACGTGACCGAGCCGGTGCTCCGCTCGCAGTTCAAGGAACTGCTCTCGCGGGACTCCCGCTTCATCGTGCTGGACCTGTCCGGTGTCTCGTTCTGCGATTCAGCCGGGCTGAACGTGCTGATCGGAGCCTGGAGGCAGGCTGATGCGGGCGGGACTGTGCTGGTCCTGGCGTGTGCGCCTGAGTCGTTGCGGCCGATCCTGCAGATGACCGGGGTAGATCAACTCCTGCGAGTTTATGGCACCGTCACCGACGCGGAAGCCGCCTTCGAAGGCTGAGCCTCACCGGCAGCGAGTTCCACGAGGTCGCGGACGATGAGGCCGGCTTCCGCCGGGTGCCGCAGTGGTTTCTCGAGGTTGAGGGTGTACTGGTTGCGCCGTCCGGTTTGTTGCCGATGCAGATAGCCGTCCTGCTCAAGGTCGGCGACGATGGCCTGGACCGCTCGTTCGGTGATCTGGCAGGCGGCGGCCAGAGTTCGCAGCCGTGCGGTCGGGTGGCGAACGAGTCTGAAGATGGCGGAGCCATCAACCGTCCGCCCGGCGGTACTTGCGGACCGCCAGGGTGCGGAACAGCGCGATGATCAGGATCGAGTAGATCAGCGAGGCCCAGACCGGGTGCTGCATGGGCCATGCATCGGACTGGGACACTCCCGGGTCACCAAAGAGCTGACGACACGCCTGGACAGTGGCGCTGAACGGGTTCCAGTCGGCGACATGCCGCAGCCAGGGGGTCATCTGGCTGGAGTCGACGAAGGCGCTCGAAATGAAGGTCACCGGGAACAGCCAGATCAGACCTCCCGAGGTCGCCGCCTCCGGCGTGCGCACGGACAGCCCGATCAGTGCGCCGATCCACGTGAAGGCGTATCCCAAGAGGAGTAGCAAGCTGAAGCCGCCCAGGATCTTTGCGAAGTTGGTCGGCTCCTCGTAGCCGGGGCGCCAACCTACGAGCAGTGCCACGATCGCGAGGACGAGCAGGGTGAGGGCCGTCTGCACGAGATCTGCGACGGTACGGCCGGTCAGCACCGCACCACGCGCCATCGGCAGCGAGCGGAAGCGATCAATGAGGCCCTTGTGCATGTCGTCCGCGATGCCAGCGCCCGCTCCTGCGGTGGCGAACGTAACGGTCTGCGCGAAGATCCCCGCCATCAAGAAGTTCTTGTAGACGTCTGGGTCGGTTGTGTTGCCGATCTTCATCGAGCCGCCGAAGACGTACGTGAAGAGGATCACGAACATCACTGGCTGGATCAGCCCAAAGAGGATCATCTCGGGAATCCTGCTCATGCGAATCAAGTTCCGCCGAGCGATCACCAGGGAGTCACTCATGGTGCTACTCACTTCGCCTGCCCCTTCCAAGCGCTCACGTGCTGACCTCGGACTCGCGGCGAAGTGAATCGTGATGGATACGCGCCAGCAAGATTCGGGATCCGGGACATGCGGATCAGGTTGCGTTGCGCGACGACCATCGAGTCCCGGATGGACTGGCTGACCGGGTTCGTGGCCGGCGCGACGCGCACGGTGTCGGTGACGGCACTCACTTCACGGCCTCCTCGTCGCTCTCTTCGTTCTTCGCCTCGGCGACGTGTCCCGTCAGCGACAGGAAGACGTCGTCGAGGGTCGGCCGGCGCAGGCCGATGTCGTCGATCTCGATGCCCCGGGTGTCCAGCTCCCGGATGACCTCGGCCAGGAGTTTGGCGCCGCCGGTCACCGGCGCGGTGAGCTTGCGCATGTGCTCCTCGACCGTGGTGTCGCCCTTGCCGAAGCCGGCGAGCACCTCGGCGGCGGCCGGGATGTGCTCGCGCTCGTGCACCACGACCTCGACGCGCTCGCCGCCGGTGCGGGCCTTGAGCTGGTCGGAGGTGCCCTTGGCGATGACCTTGCCGTGGTCGACCACCGCGATGTCGTGTGCCAGGTGGTCGGCCTCTTCCAGGTACTGCGTGGTCAGCAGCAGCGTGGTGCCGCCGGAGACCAGTTGCTTGATGACCTCCCACAGCTGCTGGCGGTTGCGGGGGTCGAGGCCGGTCGTCGGCTCGTCCATGAACATCACGGGCGGCGAGACGACCAGGGCCGCCGCGAGGTCGAGCCGGCGGCGCATGCCTCCGGAGTAGGTCTTGGTGGGGCGGTCGGCCGCGTCCGCGAGGTGGAACTGCTCCAGCAGCTCGGCCGCGCGCTCCTTCGCCGCCTTGGCCTTCATCTGGTAGAGCCGGCCGACCATCTGCAGGTTCTCGCGGCCGGTCAGGTATTCGTCGACGGCCGCGAACTGGCCGGACAGGCCGATGGAGCGACGGACGGCGTCGGGCTGTTTGAGCACGTCGATGCCCGCGACGACCGCCCGCCCGCTGTCGGGGCGCAGCAGGGTGGTCAGACAGCGGACGGTCGTCGTCTTGCCCGCGCCGTTCGGCCCGAGCAGGCCGAGGACCGTGCCCTCGGGCACGTCGAGGTCGACGCCGTCCAAGGCCCTTACGTCACCGAAGGTCTTGACCAGACCTTCGGCATAGATGGCGCCTGGCATAAAAGTCTCCACGTCTTCGGGGATCGCCGGACAGGATGGATCACGTATTGCACTGACACACCATAACGCGATGTATCGCGTCTCACAATGAGGTTTCCCGCGTTGTACTCGGTGTGACGAAAGGATCTTGAACCCGGCTCCGGAGGCGGTCAGCCCATGACCGTGTAGCCCGCCTCGCGCAGCGCCTGGCCCACCTCGGCGCAGTGCGCCGGGCCCTTCGTCTCCAGGTGCAGCTCGACCTCCGCCTCCGTGAGCCCGAGCCGTGGGTCGGTTCGTACGTGGCTCACATCGAGGACATTAGCGTCGACCACTGACAACACACCCAGAAGTGTGGCCAGAGCTCCGGGCCGGTCCGTCAGCCGCAGCCGGACGGCCAGGTAGCGGCCCTGCGCGGCCATGCCGTGCCGCAGCACCCGCTGCATCAGCACCGGGTCGACGTTGCCGCCGGACAGCACCGCGACGACCGGCCCCTCGAAGGAGCCGGGCCGGCTCAGCAGCGCCGCGACCGGGCTCGCCCCGGCGGGCTCCACGACCAGCTTGGCCCGCTCCAGGCACAGCAGCAGCGCGGCGGACAGCTCGTCCTCGCTGACCGTCCGCACCTCGTCGACCAGCTCGCCGACGATCCCGAACGGCACGTCACCGGGCCGCCCGACCTTGATGCCGTCGGCCATCGTCGCCGGATTCTCGACCGTGACGGGCCGGCCCGCCGCCAGCGAGGGCGGATAGGCCGCCGCGCCCTCCGCCTGGACGCCCACGATCCGCAGATCCGGCCGCAGGGCCTTCACCGACACCGCGATCCCGGCGGCCAGCCCGCCCCCGCCGATGCCGACCACGATCGTCCGCGCCTCCGGGCACTGCTCCAGGATCTCCAGGCCGACCGTGCCCTGGCCCGCGATGATGTCGGGGTGGTCGAAGGGGTGGATGAACACCGCGCCCGTCTCGGTCGCGTACTCCTGCGCGGCGGCCAGCGTCTCGTCGACCACATGGCCGTGCAGCCGTACCTCGGCCCCGTAGTCCCGGGTTGCGCTGACCTTGGGCAGCGGGGCGCCCTTCGGCATGAACACCGTGGAGCGCACGCCGAGCAGCGCGGACGCCAGGGCCACGCCCTGCGCGTGGTTGCCGGCGCTCGCGGCGACGACACCGGCGGCGCGTTCCTCGGGCAGCAGACCGGCGATCCGGACGTAGGCGCCGCGCAGTTTGAACGAACCCGTCCGCTGGAGGTTCTCGCACTTGAGATGCACCGGCGCGCCGACCAGCTGGGACAGGTGCCTGCTGCCCTCCATCGCGGTCACCCGCGCCACGCCCGAGAGCATCTTCTGGGCGCCGCGCACATCGTCGAGGGTGACGGGCCGCAAGGAGTCAGCCGTGCTGTAGCTCATGACTCCAGCATCGCAGTTCACGAGCGGGAACGGCCGTTGTGACCAACCTCCGAGACCCGCTTTGCGCAGCGCCGGTACGGCCCGCCCCCCGGCCGCGTACCCTGTCCCCCAATCAGCCAGCCCTCCACGAAGTGAGCCCCCGGCCATGCCCACAACACCTGAAATGTCGATGGACATGACGACCGTCGGTGACACCGGTCTTCTCGACACGCTCCAGCACGAGGTGGCGGTGTTCGCACGCCGTGCCGAACAGACCCGGCTCGGCGGGGTCGGGCAGGTGCGCAACTCCATGGACCGCGCCGCGTACCTGCTGCTCAACCGTCTCGACAAGGAGGGCCCGATGGGCGTCAAGGCCCTCGCCGCGAGCATGGGGATCGACTCCTCGACGGTCACCCGGCAGGTGGCTCCGCTCGTCGACACCGGCCTGGTCAAGCGCACGTCGCACCCCGAGGACGGGCGGGCCGTGGTGCTCCAGCTCTCCCCGCGCGGGCAGTCCCGGCTGGAGGAAGTGCGCTCCTCCCGGCGGCAGTTGATGGCCGAGCTGACCGAGGACTGGGAGCCGGAGGAGCGCGAGGCGTTCTGCTCGCTCCTCACGCGCTTCAACAGCGCGCTGTCCGCCCGGATGTCGGTACAGGGGGTACCGGGGCCGGAGGCGCAGTCGCCGTCCTGACCCCCTGACCCCCACGCGCGCGTGGGGACGGAGCAGGCGGGACGCCGACTCCGGATCCGCGGGCGGGACGCGACGCGCCTGCCGCTCTCGCATCGCGCCTCCCGTGTGGCAGTAGGCCGGCCGGGCCCGGGCGGGGCTCCGGCCGCGGTGCGGCCCGCGCCCGCCGCCGCCACCCGCCGCCCCGACCCGGTGCGCGGCTCTTGACCGCGGGGCCACCCCTGGCCTGATATGAGACCGGGTCCCCGTCGTACGCGACCGTCGCGCGCGTACCCGGCGGGTCCGCATCCTCAGGGTCGCCGTCGGGCGGGAGGCGCGATGCGAGAGCGGCATGCGTCCCGGGCAACCCGTCGCACCCGGGAGTTCGAGGCGTTCGTCGCGGGCGCGGCCGGGCGGCTGCTGCACGCCGCCACCCTGCTCACCGCGGAGGCCCCGGACGACAACCCCCGCGCACGGCGCCTGCTGACCCTGTCGCTGGCGCACACCTACGCGTGCTGGGACCGGCTGCGCGGCGAGGATCCGTACGACCGCACCCGCCAGTACCTGGCGACCCGCTTCGCTCGCGGCGCGTGGCACCACCACGGCGCTCTCGGCCGCTCCCGGCCGCACCCGGCGAGCCCCCTGGCCCCGCTCACCCCGCAGGAGCGGCTCATCCTGGTGCTCAGGCTCTACGAAGGCGTCGCCGAGGAGCAGACGGCGGCCTTGCTGGGCCTGTCCGCGGAGCGCGTACGGGCCATCTGTCACCGGGCGACGACGACCCTGCTGCACCGCTCGCGGGGCGCGGCCCCGGCGGTGAAGGCCGCGAAGGCGGTGCCGTCATGAATCCATCCGGCCCTCTCGGTGCGAGCCGCCTGGGCGAGTGCTCTCCCGGTGACTGCTCTACCGGTGAGTGCTCTACCGGTGAGTGCTCTGCTGAGGGCTCCCCCGGCGAACGGAGGCGGGCATGAGCGGGAACGATCGCGACGCGGCCGTACGCCGACTGCTGGAGCAGACGTCGTCGCGGCCCGTGCCGCCCGAGATTCACGCGGAGGCCGTGCGCCGGGGCGGCCGGATGGTGCGGCGCAGGACCATCGCGCGGCGCCTGCTGTGGCTGCTGCTGTTCGCGGCGGCCGTGGCGTTCACCGTGTGGGCGCTGACGGCCCGCCCGTGGGTGGAGCCGCCCTCGGACACGACTCCACCTCTCACCGGCTGGTGACCCCGCCGGGCTCGTCCTAGCCGAGCGCCTGCTGGAGGTCTTCCAGCAGGTCGTCGGCGTTCTCGATGCCGACGGACAGCCGCACCAGGTCGCCGGGCACCTCCAGGAGCGAGCCGGCCGCGGAGGCGTGCGTCATCCGGCCGGGGTGCTCGATCAGCGACTCGACGCCGCCCAGGGACTCGCCCAGCGTGAACACCTTGGCGCGGTTGCACACCTCGACGGCCGCCTCCTCGCCGCCCGCCACGCGGAAGGAGACCATGCCGCCGAACGACCTCATCTGCTTGGCGGCGACCTCGTGCCCGGGGTGCTCCGGCAGGCCCGGGTACAGGACGCTCGTCACGCGCGCGTGCCGGGTGAGCATGTCGGCGATCTTCGCGGCGTTCTCGCTGTGCCGGTCCATGCGCACCGAGAGCGTCTTGGTGCCGCGCAGCACCAGCCAGGAGTCGAAGGGGCCGGCGACCGCGCCCATCGCGTTCTGGTGGAAGGTCAGCTCCTCGCCCAGCTCCGGGTCGTCGGTGATCAGGGCGCCGCCGACGACGTCCGAGTGGCCGCCCATGTACTTCGTCAGCGAGTGCACGACGACGTCCGCGCCGAGCGAGAGCGGCTGCTGGAGGTAGGGCGTGGCGAAGGTGTTGTCGACGACGACACGGGCGCCCGCGTCCCGGGCGACCTGAGCGACGGCGGCGATGTCCGTGATGTGCAGGAGCGGGTTGGAGGGCGTCTCCACCCATACGGCCTTGGTCTTCGGGGTGATCGCAGCCCGTACGGCGGCCGGGTCGCTGGTGTCGGCGACCGACCACTCCACTCCCCAGCGCGCGACGACCTTGGCGAAGAGGCGGAACGTGCCGCCGTAGGCGTCGTTGGGGATGACCACGTGGTCGCCGGGGCTGAGCAGCGTGCGCAGCAGGCAGTCCTCGGCCGCCAGCCCGGACGCGAACGCGAGACCGTGGCGGCCGCCCTCCAGGGCGGCGAGGTTCTCCTCCAGCGCGGTCCTGGTCGGGTTGGCACTGCGGCTGTACTCGTAGCCGCCGCGCAGCCCCCCGACGCCGTCCTGCTTGTAGGTGGACACCTGGTAGATCGGCGGGACCACCGCGCCCGTCAAAGGGTCGGCGGTGTTGCCCGCATGGATCGCGAGCGTCTCGAAGTGCTGACTGATAGGCCTGTCGCTCATGGGCACCGAGGGTAATGCGCCGACGCGATGAGTGCCGGGGGAAGCGCCGGGGGACGAGGCGGCACGGGCCCCGGGGCCGGGGTCTCCTCGGGGCGGCGGGTACGGCCCGGCCGGGTTTTCCACAGGTTCGGGGACCAGGTTGGCCAATTGTCGGCGCGGTCTGGTTCGCTTGTTGCATGGAGATTCTCTGGGTCCTGATCGCACTGGTCATGCTGGGCTTCGTGCTGCTTCCCTTCCTGCGGCGCAGGCGCGGGGCCGCGATCGGGCTCGTCTCGCCCGACCACCCGGACGCCGCGGACCCGGCGAACTACGGCTTCGTCCGCGAGGAGGAGCTGGACATCCGCATGCCCGGTCCCGACCAGGACCTGCTGGACGTCCTGGACGTGGTGCAGCGCACGCAGGACTACCGCGCCGCGCAGCAGCTCCTCGCCGGTACGGAGACGGAGGGCGAGCGCCGCTGGCAGCGCGTGCAGGCCTTCGCGGGTGCGGCGTCGCTGGAGCTGCGGCAGCGGCCCGGCGGGGTGAGCGAGGCGCCGGGCGGGCAGTGGCTGCGGGTGTGGCGGGCCGAGGCGCCCAAGGACGCGGGCGGGGCCGCGGTGCACGCCGAGTTCCTGGTGCAGCAGGCGTGGCGGACGGCGTCCCCCGGGACGGACGAGTTCCGGATCATCATGGAGGAGGCGAAGGCGGCGTGCGGCGAGGCGGCGCTGCTGGCCCCCGGCGACCCGATCCCGTACATCGTGGAGCTGTCGGTGGCCCGTGGGCTGGGCTACTCCCAGAAGGACTTCGAGCAGCTCTGGCTGAAGATCCTGGACCGCGCCCCGGCGCACATGGGAGCGCACCTGGCCGCGCTGCACTACTGGTGCGAGAAGTGGCACGGCTCGCGTGAGCTGGCGTACGAGTTCGCGGAGGCCGCGGCGGCCCGCGCGCCCAAGGGCTCCCTCCTGGCGGCGATGCCCCTCTTCGCCGTGTTCGAGCACCTCCCCGAGGTGACCCTGGTCAGCAGCTTCTGGCAGACCGAGGTCGTCACGAAGGCGGTCCACGGCGCGCTGCACGCGGTGCACTCGGCCCGCCCCGACGACCCGATGCTGGCGCACGTGCGGCACATGCTGGTCTTCTTCCTGGTCCGCGGCGAGCGCTGGTCGGAAGCCATGAACCAGCTGGTGCACATCGACGGCCACGTCGGCGCCCTCCCCTGGACCCTCTCCACCGACCCGGCGGCGGAGTTCGCGGTGTACCGGGCCCTGGCGGTGGCGGGCTACGAGGCGAACGGCGGCAGCCCGGCGAGCCTCCCGCACTGAGCCACCGGCCGGAATTCCCCCCGGTCCCCGTGCGTTGAACAGGGCGTCGCCCCGCGTGGGTGTCGTGCCGATTGGAGACCGCATGTTCCTGCACAGCCGTACGCCCCAGCTGCCGACCCCCGAGCAGGCGCTGCCCGGCCGCCCGGAGCCGGCGTTCACGGTCCCCGACCGCCACACCGTCCTCGGCAACCCGCTGCTCGGCCCCTACCCCGAGGGCCTGGAGACCGCCGACTTCGGTCTGGGCTGCTTCTGGGGCGCCGAGCGCAAGTTCTGGCAGCTCCCGGCAGGCGTGTGGACGACCCTCGCCGGCTACCAGGGCGGTCACACGGAGAACCCCACGTACGAGGAGGTCTGCTCGGGCCTGACCGGCCACACGGAGGTCGTCCGCGTGGTCTACGACCCGGAGCAGATCTCGTACGAGCGCCTCCTGAAGACGTTCTGGGAGTCTCACGACCCCACACAGGGCTTCCGCCAGGGCAACGACGTGGGCACGCAGTACCGCTCGGCGATCTACACCCACACCCCCGAGCAGGCGGCCACCGCCAAGTCCTCCCGCGACTCCTACCAGAAGGTCCTCACCGCGTCCGGCTACGGCGACATCACCACGGAGATCGTCCCGGCGGAGGGCCGCCCGTTCTACCCGGCGGAGGGCTACCACCAGCAGTACCTGGACAAGAACCCGGCGGGTTACTGCGGCATCGGCGGTACGGGCGTGTCCTGCCCGATCGGCGTGGCGAAGGCCGAGGGGTGACGACCGGCGTCATCCCCTGACGAGACTCCCCGGGTCCGACCGGATCGCACAGCGCCGCGACCGTACGAAGTGATCGGCCGTGGCAAGGGGAGTCGATGGCAATGTGGCTAGGGGGGTCGGTGGCAATAAAGTGCCTCCGTGACTGCGCCCTTGAGTTCCACGAAGACCCGTGACGCGCTCCGGATATCCGCCCGCGTCTCCGCAGAGTTGCTGCTGGTGCTTGTGATGCTTGCGGTGGCTCTGTGGCTGCTGGGGCGGATGTGGTCGGTGGTCTGGCCGCTCGTCGTCGGGTTGCTGCTGACCACCCTGACCTGGCCCGCGGCCCGCTTCCTGCGGCGGCGCGGGTGGCCGCCCGCACTCGCCGCGTCGGTGGTGACCGTGCTGTTCCTGCTGGTGGCGGCGGGTGTCGTGGCACTGATCGCGGTGCCGGTGGCGTCCCAGTCCGGTCAGCTGACCGACGGCGTGGTCGAGGGCATCCAGAAGCTGCGCGAGTGGGCCGCCGGACCGCCGCTGAACATCGGCGACGCCCAGATCAACAAGGCTTTCGACACCGCGGTCTCCCGCGCCCAGGAGGGCGTCGGCAGCATGGTCGGCGCTGTCGTCACGGGGGTGAGCACCGTGGTGAACGGCCTGGTCACCGCCGTTCTCGCCCTCTTCCTGATGTTCTTCTTCCTCAAGGACGGCCCGCGGTTCCTGCCGTGGCTCTCCCGTCAGCTGCCCGGCCGGCTCGCCACCGACGTCCCGACCGTGTTCGAGCGCGGCTGGAACACGCTGGGCGCCTTCGTGCGTTCCCAGGCGGCCGTCGGCCTGCTCGACGCCGTCCTGATCGGACTGGGCCTGTGGATCCTGGGCGTACCGCTGGTGCTCCCGCTGGCGGTGCTGACCTTCGTGTCCGCGTTCGTGCCGATCATCGGCGCCCTGTTCGCGGGTTTCGTCGCGGTCCTCATCGCGCTGGTCTCCAACGGCCTGACGGACGCGCTGATCGTGCTGGCCATCATCGTCGTGGTGCAGCAGCTGGAGGGCAATGTGTTCCAGCCCATGATCCAGAGCCGGGGGCTGGGCCTGCACGCGGCCGTGGTGCTGCTGGCGGTGACGCTGGGCGGCAGTCTGGCCGGGATCGTGGGCAGTCTGCTCGCCGTCCCCGTCGCCGCGCTGATCGCGGTCGTCTGGAACTACGTGCGCGAGCAGCTCGTCGATCCGCCGCGGGAACCTGACGGCGCCGAGGAACCGGACGGCACCGACGAGCCGGACAGCGCCGCCCCCGTCCCGTCGTAACGGTCCGGACGCACGAACCCACCCCGGACGCACGAGCCACCCCGGACGCGCGAACGGCCCCGCCCAGGTCGCGGGACTCCCCCTCGCTTGCGAGCCTGCAGGCGAAGGGAGTGCCGCCCCATGGTTCCTGTCACCGCGTCGCCCGTGCGTCTCGAGGCGTCCGTCGACTCCCGGTTGTCCCGATGGCTGTGGCTGGTGAAGTGGCTGCTCGCCGTCCCGCACTACATCGTGCTGTTCTTCCTGTGGATCGCGTTCGTCGTCGTGAGCGTCGTCGCGTTCTTCGCCATCCTGTTCACCGCCCGGTACCCACGGTCCCTCTTCGACTTCAACGTCGGCGTACTGCGGTGGAACTGGCGGGTCACCTACTACGCCCACACCGCGCTCGGCACCGACCGGTACCCGCCGTTCACCCTCGCCGACGTGCCCGACTATCCGGCCCACTTCGACGTCGCCTACCCCGAGCGACTCTCGCGCGGACTCGTGCTGGTGAAGTGGTGGCTGCTGGCGATCCCGCAGTACATCGTCGTCGCGATGTTCGTCGGCGGCGGCTGGGGCTGGGACGACGGGGACGGCTGGCGCGGCACGGGGCTGATGCCCTTCCTGTCACTGGTCGCGGTGGTCGTCCTGCTGTTCACCGCCCGCTATCCGCGGCACCTCTTCGACTTCCTCCTCGGCCTCGCCCGCTGGTGTGCCCGGGTGACCGCGTACGCCGCCCTGATGACCGACCAGTACCCGCCGTTCCGCCTCGACATGGGCGGCCAGGAGTCCCCTGACCGAGGGCCACTGAGCAAGGGCCCGTGACCAGGGCCCCGCAAACGGCCCTGACAAGCGCCGAAATCCCCGGCGGAAGCGATTCCTCCCGCTCTACGCTCCTGCGCATGACGGTCAGACGAGCATTACAGATGATCATGGTCGTCGCCCTGGCCCTCGCGGGGGCGGTCCAGGGCGGGGTGAGCTCCGCGCAGGCCGATGACGGCGGGCGGCAGCTCCTCTTCTACAACCACGCCTACGGCGTCCTCGACCGGGAGACCGCCGACGCCATCGAGCACTCCGGCTATCTGCGGGACTTCGCGAACTTCCAGGTCCGCACCACGACCGGTGCCGGCGGGCAGACCTGGACCGGCCGCTATCTGATGGGCCGCGAGACCTACCTCGAGCTGTTCGGGATCGGCGACGTCCCCGGCAAGGACGGCACCCTCGGCGCCGGCGGCATGGGCGTCTCGGCCGAGCGGGAGGGCGACCTGGCGACGGTGGTCGCGCGGCTGCGCGAGCTGGGGATCAGCGACCCGGTCGAGTTCCGGCAGACCCGCGACTTCGGCGACGGCGTCCCCGTGCCCTGGTTCGACGCCGTCTTCACCACCGAGGAGTACGACCTCTTCGGCGCCTGGGGCATGGAGTACCGGCCGGAGTACTTCGCCGACCCGCGGAGCAAGACCGAGCCCGCCGCACACCCCGGTGACGTGGGCCGGGAGCGCTATCTGCCCGACGCCTACCGCGACCACCTGATGCGGGACGTGACCGGCGTCCGGCTCGCGGTGACCGCCCGGGACCTCGCCAACACGCTGCCGCTGCTGAAGGCCGGCGGGTTCGCCGTCCGGTCCCTGCCCGGCGGGGGCGCCGTCGCGAAGGGCGGCGGCACCACGCTGCGGTTCGACGCCGTGCCGCTCGACCAGGTGGGACTGCGGCAGGTCGAGATGTCCCTGAACAGGCCGGTGTCGTACCGGCACGAGGAGCGGATCGGACACTCCGCCCTCGTCGTCGGCCCGGGGTCCCGCGCCGTGTGGACCTTCGGCGAGCAGGACCGGCAGGACGAGCCGACGGCCAGGTAGCACCCGGCCGGCAAGGATCAGTTCAGCTTCTCCGCCAGGAACTCCTCCCAGGTCCGCTTCCCTTCCTCCGCCCCCTCCAGCGTCAGGTTCGCCCCCGCCCGGTACGCCCGCCCCGCCTTCCCGGGGATGCGCACCGGCAGCATCGGGCGGCGCCGGCCGCTGAGGCGGAGGTAGGGACGGGCCAGGGCGGCGAGATCGTAGACGTGCGGGCCGGTCAGGTCCGGGACGAGGCCGGACGGGGAACCGAGGGTCAGTTCCGCGAGGCGGGCGGCGACCTCCCGTGAGTCCACCGGCTGGAGCCGGAGGCCGCCGGGCACCGGGAGGACCGGCAGCCTCGCCATCTTCTCGACCATGGTCAGTGCCAGGTCGTGGAACTGGGCCGCGCGCAGGATCGTCCACGGGATGCCCGAGTCGGCCACGGCCCGTTCCGACTCCAGCTTCGTCCGCATCCAGGCGAGCGGGACCCGGTCCGCGCCGACGACCGAGATGTAGACCAGGTGCCGTACGCCCGCCGCCGAAGCGGCGCGCATCAGGGTGCGGGTCGCCTCGTCGTCGCCCTTCGGTCCGCCCGCCAGGTGCAACACGGTCTCCACGCCGTCGACGGCGGCCCCGACGCCCTCGCCCTTGAGCAGGTCACCGGTGACGTACTCGACTCCGGCCGTGGCGGGGCGCGGGCGCCGGGTGAGGATCCGCACCTCGTGGCCGGAGGCGCGCAACAGCGGGACGAGGTGACCGCCCAGCGTGCCCGTGCCACCAGTGACCAGGATGGGTGTCGTCATGGCTGCTCCCCTGTCCGGAGCGCCCGGGCGTCGCCCGGGCGCCTCTCGTGTGCCTTCACCGCTATGACGGCGGCCGGCGGGGAGATGTGACAGGCGGAGCGCTCCGGGAGATCACCCGCCGCTGCCGTACGGCCGCGTGATGATCTCCAGGCGGTGGCCGTCGGGGTCGTCGAAGTACGCGCCGCGGCCGCCGTCGTTGTGGTTGATCTCGCCGGGACGGCTGTGGAACGGGTCCGCCCAGTACGTCAGACCGGCCTGCTGGATCCGGCCGAAGATCTGGTCGAACTCGTCCTCCGAGACGAGGAAGGCGTAGTGCTGCGGCGTGATGGCGCCGGGGCTGTCCATGTAGTCGAGCGTCACGCCGTTGGGTATCTCGACCGGGAGGAACGGGCCGTAGGGCGGGCTCACGTCCAGCCCCAGGATGTCGGCGAGGAACCGGGCCGACACGCGCTTGTCGTGCGCGACGACGATGGTGTGGTTCAGCTGCACGGTCATGGCGGGCCTCCCCTCCCAGTCCACCATACGGCGGTACCCGCCGGGGCTGCCCGGACGGCGCTGAGGGCCCCGGCACGCGGCCGGGGCCCTCACGGGGCGATACGGATCAGATCGTCGCCGTGTCGATCACGAACCGGTAGCGCACGTCGCTGGCGACCACCCGCTCGTACGCCTCGTTGATCTGGTCACCGCGGATCAGCTCGATCTCGGCGCCGAGACCGTGCTCGGCGCAGAAGTCCAGCATCTCCTGGGTCTCCGCGATGCCGCCGATCATGGAACCGGCGAGGGACTTGCCGCCGCCGATCACCGAGAACAGGTTCAGGGAGATGGGCTCCTCGGGGGCGCCGACGTTGGCCAACGTGCCCTCGGTCTTCAGCAGCGACAGGTAGGCGCCGAAGTCCAGCGGGGCCGAGACCGTGGAGACGATCAGGTCGAAGGTGCCGGCCAGCTCCTCGAAGGTCTTCGGGTCGCTGGTGGCGTAGTAGTGGTCCGCGCCCAGCTTCAGGCCGTCCTCCTGCTTGCGCAGGGACTGCGACAGCACCGTCACCTCGGCGCCCAGCGCGTGCGCGATCTTCACGCCCATGTGGCCGAGGCCGCCCAGGCCGACGATCGCGACCTTCTTGCCGGGGCCGGCGCCGAAGCGCTTGAGCGGGGAGTAGAGGGTGATGCCGGCGCACAGCAGCGGAGCGGCGACGTCGAGGGAGAGGCCGTCGGGGATGCGGACGACGAAGTTCTCGTCGACGACGACCTTCTCGGAGTAGCCGCCGTAGGTGGGCTCGCCGTCCTTGCCGATGCCGTTGTACGTCGGGACGTTGCCCTTGACGCAGTACTGCTCGCGTCCGGCCTTGCAGTTCTCGCACTCGCGGCAGGAGTCGACCATGCAGCCGACGCCCACGCGGTCGCCGACGGCGAACTTCGTGACGCCCGGGCCGACCTCGGAGACGACACCGGCGATCTCGTGGCCGGGGACCATCGGGAAGATCGCCTCGCCCCAGCCCTCGCGGGCCTGGTGGATGTCCGAGTGGCAGATACCGGCGAACTTGATGTCGATCAGGACGTCGAACTCGCCGACCTCGCGGCGCTCGATGGTGGTGCGCTCCAGCGGAGCCTTGGGAGCAGGGGCGGCGTACGCAGCAACAGTGGTCATGCCGGGGGTTCTCCTAGCAGGTTCCGTGCCCGGCTGCCTTCTGGATGTTCTGACCGGGCACGATCCCGAGCGTGCCAAACCCGCGAGCGTCTACCCAGGTCACCGTTTTGCGTACGCACAGCGTGCGTACCACTGGCAGGGTCAGGCTCGTGTACGTACGACCGTGCAAACTGGAGGCATGGACGAACAGCCCGAACCGGTACAGGAGCCCGCACCGCAGACCGGCGGGGGCCTGGACCGGCGTGCCGAGCTCAGTGAGTTCCTGCGCACCCGGCGTGCCCGGCTGAAGCCGGAGGACGTGGGGCTGCCCGACTTCGGGCGGCGGCGGGTGCCGGGGCTGCGGCGCGAGGAGCTGGCGCAGCTGGCCGGGGTGTCCGTGGCGTACTACACACGCCTGGAGCAGGGCAACGGGCGCAACGTCTCCGCGGAGGTGCTGGACGCGATCGCGCGCGCCCTGCAGCTGACCGGCGCCGAGCACGCCCACCTGATGCACCTGGCGAAGCCCAAGCAGCACAAGAAGAAGCAGACGGCGCGGGCCCAGCACGTACGGCCGGCGTTGCGGCAGCTGCTGGACTCGATCGACACCGTCCCTGCGTACGTCGTCGGGCGCCGCTCGGACATCCTGGTCTGGAACCGGATGGCCGCCGCCCTCTTCGGCGACTGGGCGGAGCTGCCGGCGGCGGAGCGGAACTGGGCGCGGCTGGTGTTCCTCAGGCCCGACTACCGCGAGCTGTTCGTCGAGTGGGACCAGAAGGCGGCCGACATCGTCGGCTATCTGCGCATGGACGCGGGCTGCCATCCGGACGACCCGCGGCTGTCCGCCCTGGTGGGCGAGCTCTCCGTGAAGAGCGAGGAGTTCCGCCGGCTGTGGGCCGCGCACGACGTCAAGGAGAAGAGCTACGGCGTGAAGCGGCTGCGGCACCCGCTGGTCGGCGACCTTGCCCTGTCCTTCGAGACGTTCCGCCTGGTCGACGACGCCGAGCAGTCCCTGATCACCTACCACGCGGAACCGGGCTCCCCGTCGGCGGAGGCGCTGCGCCTGCTGGCGAGCTGGGGCGCGGACGCGACCCGCTCCGGCACCAGGGCTTCGACACCGTCGGAGTGACGACCCCGTCGGCGTCACTCACCCACGCCGAAGGAGCGTGTGGAACTGGCGTGAGGCCGGTTCATCGCCGGGTACACGGTTCTGCGCTCCTCGAACTGCCGTCGCTGCTCGGCCGCTCGTGTCTCCTCCGTCCGCTGCCGCGCGGAGATGCGCTGGCTGAGCACCGGCGCGAAGCGCGTGCCGAGGACACCCACGACAGCAGTGATCATGGCGGTGCGGCGGCGGTCATGCGAGCACCCTACGACTCCCCCGGGGGGACCTGCGACTTCGGCAGGCCTGCTGCGTCAGGCCGTCAAAGTGATGGTTTTCAAGGGAAGTTGGGCGCGATGCCTGCGGAGGCCGAGGGCCGGATGCTTCATCTCGGCGGAGAACAGCACCTCGGCGCGATGTTCCTGCTCCGGGTCGAACTCGATCAGGACGGCCACCGGGTGATCGCCCACGAGAGGATGACGCTTGGTGCTCCGGAAGTCCCAGCGCAGCCGGGCCTGGGACGCACCGTAACCCCGCACGATCCACTCGTGGCCGGTCGCAGAGCCACCGACCGGATGCTCCACGCCGGCGCCGAACACCCCCGCGTTGAACGAGAAGGAGACGGTGGAAGGCGTGGAGTTCACCGGTCGGGTGCGTTCTCCCGGGTCGACACGACGGGCTACGGCCCCGGCGGAGGTCGTGCCCTCGGTGTGGATGGCCAGCCCGAGCGCACCCTTCGTCATGATCCAGGGGCTTTCCGGCTGCTCGGGGTGGAAGGAGCACACCAGAACGAGCATCCGGAACGTACGCTCATGGGCGAGTCCTGCGGCGTAGGCACACCATTCAGAGGGAGCAAAGGGCTCGGGCCACCGGCAGGAGGTCCTGACCGAACGACAGCCTGCCTCCCAGCTGTTCGGTGACCGGGGGCGTGCCCAGTGTCCGCTCGGGGACGAACTCGACGTCCCGGAGGGGGATGGTCCATCCATTCGTCTCGCTCACGTCGCCTCCCGTGCGGTGTGGTGTCGGCCTTGCAAGAACATGAACGCGCCCCAGTCCCGATAAGCGGGATAAGCAACCCGCGTGGCGAGCTGTGCCGAGCGGAACGCCGACAGAGGGGCTGAGCCCCGAGCGACGCGCCGGTGGACTGCGGCGAAGAAGTGTGTCGCCGGCTCGGGCCGTACGGGCCACAGGCAGCCGATGATCGCCTCCGCGCCGGCGAGGAGCAGTCCGGCCGGCATGCCACGCAGGTTGTCGTTGATGTCATAGCGGCCCAGCACGGATTCACAGGACGCGAGGGTGACGAGCCGGACACCGCGGAGGTCGGTCGAGAGGATGTCGTGGGCGCATACCCGGCCGTCGTCGTCCTCGTCCGGGCTCAGGTAGAGGCAGTGGAACCAGGGCGCCGCCGCGTCCTGGGTGCCGTGGGCGGCGATGTGGACGACGTCGGCGGTGGCCAGTTCGTCGAGCAGCCGCCGGCGGGTGGCCGCCTGCCCCACAACCGGCGAAGCGCCCACCAGGGCGGCGACGTCGGCGGCGTGTTCCTCGAGGACCATCTCACGGGCCAGGCCGAACTCCTCACCGCCGCCGGCGGAGGCCACGACGGCGGTGCGCGGCGGACGGGGAACCGGATGGGCGGGCGAGGAGGACGCGCCCAGCCCGCCGATCAGCGACACCGTGAAGTCGTCGGCCACAAGGCGCTTTTCTGGGCCATAGGTGAGCAAATGGAACGGCAGGTAGTGCAGCGGCCCGTGAGCCCAGATACGCAGGTGGTCCTTGCCCTGAGCGCGCCATTGCTCCAGCCACTGCGGTGGGAACAGCGGAACACCCAGCAGATCCGCCGCCTCCGGTGTGACGTCGTCGAAGAGCGGGTCGTCGGTCACCTCGGCCCGTACAGCGCTCACCATGCCGACCAGAACATGGTCGCGCGGGGGCGACACTGCCTCATTGCCCTCGTCGTCGCCGCCCTCGTCGTCCGCGTCCCGGGCGCCGGGGCCGGAGCGTATGAGCGCGCCGCTCACCGATTCCCGGGTGACGGCGAGGACGGCATAGTCGGAGTCGGATCCAGGGGTCTCCGGCACGAACCAACTCAGGAACACCGTGCGGCTGTCCAGGCTCTCCTGCACGTTCCTCCAGTCGGCCTCCGCGTAGGCGCCCTGGATAGCAGCCTGCACCAGCGCCTTGTTGATCAGGTGGTCGATGTGACGCCTGACGTTCTGCTCGATCTCTGCCGTGGTCCGCCCCGGTGCCACCTCCCGCTCCGAGAGCGGCGCGAGAAGGTCTCCCGTGGGTGTGGCCGGCAGGACGGCATCGGCTCCGTCCTCGTCCGGTGCGGAGGGGCCCGTTCCGCTCGGCTCGGCGACCATCCGCAGCCGCACCAACTGGTGAGTGACGGCCTCCGGTACCTCGAAAGGTTCCCGGATGCCGTACCACTGGGAGAAGGTGGCGCCTTTGGCGGCGTGGTGCAAGGCCAGCAGCACGCGCAGGGGCGCTCCTTCCACAGAGGCGCGAAGTGTGGTGGCGTGCAGAACGTCCCGGCAGATCGGGGCGAGTTCCCGGTCCCGGATCGAGTAGGTCACCGGCATGGTCGCCGCGACGGTCGCCGCTACCGCGGGGAAGTCGTCATAGGAGGAACCCTCGACGTGCTCCAACAACTGGACCAGGCATGCCCTGGCCAGACCGTACATGCCGAGCAGCGAGTACTTCTGCGCCGCCTGGCAGAGCAGGAATCCGGGGCTCGGCACGTCCGGGAAGCCCTGCGGCGTCCGGGGCAGGGCCACTCCCGTCGTAGCGGCCTGGTAGTGCAGGTCGGCGTAGAGCAGGGCATAGCCGTGGCCGAGCGTGCGCATCGAGTCGAAGGGAGGCAGCAGCCGTAGACCGAGCTCCGTCCGGCCTGCCTCCAGGGCGTGCGCTGCGAGGTGGGTCCGCGCTGCCTCATCGCGCGCTTCTTTGCGCGAGGAGGGCAGCAGGCGCTGCCGCGAGAGGAGTCGTCCGGCCAGAGCGTCCAGATCCGCTCCCCGGGGCGGGCACGGGGTGTCGTCGTCGGGGAGGCAGTGCAGCCGGGCCTCCAACTCCTGTCGGGCATGGGCGTCGGACAGTGGTTCCGGCAGTTCCTCGGACCAGGGCAACATCCGGCGCAGCAGGTCCCGTTCCCCGAGGGCACGCGCCGTCTCGATGCCCTGGGACAGGAGGGCACGGGCGCCCGGCTCCCCGTACGCCTCCGCCGCCGACTTCACCGGACGGGCGAAGAGGCCGGCGACAGCGCTGATGGGTAGGTCCTCCAGCAGCCGCCCCAGAAAGAGGTCGACCACCGGACCCTCAGTACCACGGAAACAAGATCGGGCCTCCAGGGCGAGAGCCCGGATCTGATCTCCCGACAGCGAGTACGGCTGCTCCCGTGGGATACCGGCCTGGATACGCACGACGAGCGCACGCGCGCGCAACCGGCCGCACGCGGTGTGCAGCGCCTCGTCCAGGAAGGTGTTCGCCTCGGTCAGACACGTCCGGACATCCGGTGGCCGTCGGCCCTCCTCCTCGGCCAGGTACGCCTGGGACACCAGCTCGGCCGTGGTGCAGGGCAGCCCGCTGCGTGCGTACTGGTCACCGGCGAGATGGAGCGGGCCCAGCAGGGCCACCCGCAGTTCGGCCGCCGCGACAAGCGCGTCGTCGAGGGTTTCGATGAGGGGCTGGGACCGCAGAAACGCGACGCGCCGCCGGGAAAGCTCGTCCGCGTCCTCGAACACCGCCTGATCGCCGGTGAGGGAGACCAGCTGCGCGGCAGCCTCGACGGTGGCTGCTACGGCGGCCGACCACAGCGATGAGCGTTCCGGTCCTCCTCGGGCGTCGGCGATCTCCACGAGCAATCGCACGTAGTAGTAGTGCTCCCACAACGCCTGCTCCAGGGGCATGGGGCTGCCGGGATGAGTCACGGCTGCGATCTCCCGGTCCGTCATCTCCCGCAGTAATTCCTCCGGGTCGTCTCCGGGATGGATCGTCAGCGAGCCGCTCAACAGGGTGCGTGCCGCGGCGCCGCCGCCCGCCGCTGTCTGATCCGGTAGGTCGTCAGCCTGTCCGCGCTCCCATGTGATCCAGCCGATTCGGCGCGCACGAGCCCTGGCCTCGGCGGGTGTCAGAACCCGGTCGACGACGAGCTCGGCCAGCTCCGCCAGGGCGTCCGTCGGCGCTCGGATGATGGTGAGCGACGGTGGAGCGTCCTCCTCCGACGGGCTGGCGTCCCCGTCCCGTTCGACGGGCATAGCGGACTCGACGAACTCGATCACGCCGCCGTGCAGCAGGCCGCGTGCCGCCAGGCCGGTCAGCAGATCGGCCAGATCGGCACCGGCGGGAAGGTCTTCGAGGAAATCGGTGACCAGCAACAGCACGCGTCCGGCTGCCGTCGCCGTCTCCCGCCAGCCAGGCGGCAAGGGCGGCATCGTCCCGTAGCAGAACCCGGGACTGACCGGCGAGGTGATGATCAGCTCGTCCTTCTCGCGGTCGAGCCGTGCCGCCCAGCCACGTGGCGCCTCGATCGTGAACATCTCCGGCCCCACAGCCGCTATGCGCGCGAGCCCTCCCTCGTACGCCTTGATGAGCAAGCTGGGCGAGCGGCCGCTGACCGGCGAGACGGACCATCCCACCGGGGTTCCCACCACGAGGCCCGCGTAGGCCACACCGCCGATCCGGGAGATGGTCGTCATGACCCGGGTGTCCTGTGAACTGCGCATGCCCCCCACCCCCGATGGCACCGCGCCCCCCCGGCGGCGACGGTAGGGTCTGGATTCCCCCCACCGCGCTCGGCCATGCCCGGTGTACGAAGTCGAGCCTTCTTGGCGGATGATGGCCGGTTTGTGTTCGGGCCTTGTCGCCAGCCGCCGACAACACCAAAGGGCCCGCCGGAAGCCGAGGCTTCCGGCGGGCCGCTCAGTGACGAGTCCTACGGCTCACCCTGCGGGCGAGCCCTGCGGTGCAGGGCGTCTCACTTGCCGTAGTACGCGTTGTAGATCGAGATCGTCGACTTGTTGCCCTTCTTGTCGGCGATCTTGGCGTGGAAGGAGATGGCCTTCCCCTTCGCCGGGTTCTTGAAGCTGACCTTGCCCTTCGTGACGGTGAGCTTCTTCCAGGTCTTGCCGTAGTCGTACGACACGTACACCGACAGCGACTTCAGGTTGCTGCCCTTGGCGGCGCCCTCGACGGTGACCGGGACGCTGACCGTCTTGCCGGCCGGGACCTTGCTGTCCAGACCGGTGACCGCGTTGAAGCGGACCGTGGAGGCGGGCAGCTGCTTGATGCCGGAGGTCTTCTTCGAGCGGAACGTCCAGCTCGCGTCGATGCGGGTGGAGGCCGCCGCGATCTTGACGCTGCGCTTGACCGACGTCGTCAGCTTGTACTCGGCGTCACCGGCCGGGACCTTGAACTGCTTCTCACCGAACAGCGGGTCGTCGTTGCTGCCGACCTTCTTGCCGTTGCGGTACAGCGTCGTGTCGACCGCGGAGAAGGTCGAGTAGCCCGCGTTGCCCTTGCCGTCCGCGAACAGCGGCAGGGAGCCGTAGATCTGGTCGCCCTCACGGAAGAGGCCGAAGTCGGCGTCGAGACGCGGTCCGAAGACGGCCGTGTTGACGGTCTTCGAGTAGGTCTTGCCGGCGGCGAACTTGTGCGTGCCCAGCGTGTACCCGGCCTCGTCGACCGGGAAGCCGTCCGCGTCGACACCGCCGGACTGGGCGAACTCGAGCTGCCACTTCACATCGCCCGCGGTGGACAGGTGCAGCGTCCGGGTGCCGGGCAGGGACTGCTCGATGCCGATCGAGGAGGCGCTGTTGCTCCACGGCAGCCAGCCGACGGCGCTGATGGAGCCCTTCTTGCCCTTCGCCGCGGCGCCGAGGCCCGCCTTCACCGTGGCGAGCTCGCCCGCCTTGTAGTGCTTGGTGTAGCCGGTGGCGAGCTGCTTGACCTTGCCGCCGCCGGTGACGTCGTACTGCTCCTTGTCACCCTTGGTCCAGTGGCCGTCCCACTGCTGGGTCACGGAACCGTCGGTGATCTGCGGGCCGACGTGCGCGGTGCGGATGTCGGCGTAGGAGTCGAGGAACCAGCCGAAGCCGTAGCTGGAGTCCTTCGTCTCCACCGTGTAGTCGGGCGAGGCGAACTCCGACTTGGCGGCCTTGTCCGGCACGGTGATGTCCACCGGCTTGGCCTTGCGGGCGTCCAGCGTGATCGTCGTGTTCTTGGTGACGTCCAGCTTGGGCTGGGCGAGCCAGTCGGCGCCCTGGAACTTCTCGGGGTCGTCGCCCACGAAGATGTTGGTGTTGAGGATGAAACCACCCTTGGGAACCCGGGTGGTGACGGTGCCGTCCGCGTCGTACGGCGAGTAGAACTTGCCCTTGCCCAGGCCGGAGACGGCGGCCAGGTCGGCGCTGTAGTTCTTGGCGGGCTTGCCGTCACGGTCCAGGAACTTCAGCGTGACGTCGTACGACTCGACCTCGCGCTGCACCGCGGCGGCCGTGCGGACGGTCTGGCCGCCACCCGTCGCCGTCACGTACGAGGAGTAGGCGCCGTCGAGCGTGCCGCCCAGCTTGGTGTTCACGGTGAACGGGACGGAGGCCTTGCCGCCGGCCGGGACGGTCACCGAGGTGGCGCCGAGCTTGAAGAAGCCGGCCGGGGCGGCCTTGCCCTTCGGGTCGGTGGCGGTCGACGCCAGCTTCAGCGTGACGTCCTTCGTACCGAGGTTGCGGTACGTCAGTTCCTTGGTGACCGGCTTGTCGTCGGTGTGCGGCCACTGCTGGACGCCGAAGCTCACCGAGGACGGGTTGGCGATCACGGACTGGTTCATGGCCTTGTCGACCTGGATGCGGCCCGAACCCTGCTGGAACGGCGTGTACTTGCCGCCCTTCGTGGAGCCGGTGAGGGCGCCCTTCAGCTCGGGGTACTTCCACTCCGGGTGCTGCTGCTTCAGCAGCGCCGCGGCGCCCGCGACGTGCGGGGTCGCCATCGACGTACCGGAGATCGTCATGTAGCCGGCCGGCTTCTCGCCGACCTCGGCGGCTATCTGGTTGCCGGGGGCGGAGGCCGCGGTGATGTCCACGCCGGGCGCGGTCACGTCGGGCTTGAGGGCGCCGTCCATGCCGGGGCCGCGGCTGGAGAAGTCGGCCAGCACGTCCTTGTCGTCGACCGCGCCGACGGTCAGGGCCGCGGCGGCGCTGCCCGGGGAGCCGATGGTCTGCTCGCCGAAGTCGCCCTCGTTGCCGGCCGCGATGGCGAACAGGATGCCCTTCTCCTCGGACAGCTTGTTCACCGCCGCTTCCAGCGGGTCGATCGCGGGCGTGTCGCCGCCGCCCAGGCTCATGTTGACGACGTCGGCGCCCTCCGCGGCGGCCCATTCGATGCCGGCGAGGACCTCGGAGTCGCTGCCGAATCCGCCGTCGTCGAGCACCTTGCCGTTGATGATCTTCGCGCCGGGCGCGACACCCTTGTACTTGCCGCCGGACTTCGCGCCGGTACCGGCCGCGATGGAGGCGACGTGCGTGCCGTGGCCGACCTTGTCGGTGGTGTCGGGCGAGGTGGTGAAGTTCTTGGCGCCGATCACCTGGCCCTTGAGGTCGGGGTGGGTGGCGTCGACACCGGTGTCCAGGACGGCGATCTTCACGCCCTTGCCGTCGTAGCCGGCGGCCCACGCCTTGGGGGCGCCGATCTGCGGGACGGACTTGTCGAGGCTGGCCTTGCGGACGCCGTCGAGCCAGACGTGCGCGATGCCGGAGGCGGTCTTGTCGCCGTTGGTGACCGCGTCCCACAGCTCGGGCGCGTCCTCCTGCGGCGTCTGAACAGCGTCCGCGTTCACGGTCTTCAGAGCGTGGCTCAGCCGGCCGGCGTCGCGGACATCGGCCTTGGTGGCCGCGGCGCTGCCCTGGTAGCCGACGATGACCTTCAGACCCTTCTTCTGGGCCTTGCGGGTCGCGGACTTGTTGAGCTCGGTGACGTCGAAGAGCCGCTGGTCGAGCTTGCCGGTGGCGACCAGGCGGGCCGCGTCGGCCGGGATCACGAGCGTGTGGCCGTCGAGCTTGCGGACCTGGAAGGGAATGTCCTCGCGTCCCTTGGCCCGCTCCAGGCCGACGATCCGGCCCTTGGCGTCCAGGACGACCCGGTCGCCGGTGATCAGTGTGATGCGGTGCTTGGCGGTGACCGACGCCTGCTTCGCGGCTGCGGTCGTCTGCTCGCCGTTCGCCGACGCCGGGCTGGTCATACCCGCCGCCAGGGCCACGGCTGCAGCTGTGGCGACCGTGGCCGCGCACGCCCTTTTCACTTGTCTGCGCAAGTTTCCCCCTTGCAGAAGTACCGGGCGAATTCCCCGTTCACCCGGCCGGGGGTGGTCTCGTACGCATGGGCGTACACCCCCCGGAAGACGCAGTATGCCGACGGGTGATCAGGCACTCAATAGTTGAGAGAGAGGTAAGAAATCCGTGGGCCGGCTGTTACACGGCTGCCGGAACTCCGTTACAGGGCAGGACGATTGCGCACGCGCGTTCTCCTTGACACCAGAGCCGGGAGAAAACGGAAGCCCCCGCTCGCCCCCGAATCGGGGCAGAGCGGCGGCTCCTGAGTGCGGCTACGGAGTCGTCAGACCGCCGAACCGGCCTTCCAGTCGGCCCAGTTCATGTTCCAGCCGTTGAGGCCGTTGTCCGGCGCGATGGTCTTGTCGCCGGTGTTCTCGACGACCACCACGTCACCGATCATCGAGTTGTTGTAGAACCACGCGCCCGGGGTGTTCGGGTCGTCGGCGCCCTTCGCGTCCTGGAGGCCGACGCAGCCGTGGCTCGTGTTCACGTTGCCGAAGATGGACTTCGCGCCCCAGTAGTTGCCGTGGATGAATGTGCCCGAGCTGGACAGGCGGATGGCGTGCGGCACGTCCTTGATGTCGTACTCGCCCTTGCCGTCGTCGTCCGTGAAGCCCACGGTCGCGCCGTTCATGCGCGTCTCCTTGAACTTCTCGGACATCACCATGGTGCCCTCGTAGGTCTTGTTCGCCGGCGAGCCGGCGGAGATCGGGATCGTCCGGACGACCTTGCCGTCCTGGGTGATCTTCATCTGCTTGGTCTTCGCGTCGACGTACGAGACCTGGTTGCGGCCGATCTTGAAGGTGACCGTCTTCTGCTGGACGCCGTAGACGCCCTCGGCACCCTGGACACCGTCGAGCGCGAGCTTCAGCGTGACGGTGGAGCCTTCCTTCCAGTAGTCCTCGGGGCGGCAGTCCATGCGGTTGGCGTTGAACCAGTGGCAGGCGACCTCCTGACCGCTGGTCGTGCTGACCTTGATGCCCTTCTGGACCGCGGCCTTGTTGGTGATCGCCTTGTCGAAGTTGATCGAGACCGGCATGCCGACGCCCACGGTGGTGCCGTCGTCAGGAGTGAAGGTGCCGATGAAGCTGTTGGCCGGGGAGACCGTGGTGAACGAGGCGTTCTCGTGGGCGACGCGGCCGTCGGAGTCCTTCGCCTCCGCCGCCAGCTTGTAGGTGGTGGAGCGCTCCAGCTGCGTGCTGGGCTTCCAGCTGGTCTTGTCGGCGGATATCTGGCCGCTGACCTCCGTGCCGTCGGACGTCGTCATCTTGACGCTCGTGAGCGTGCCCTTGCTCACGGTGACGGCGGCGGAGTTGTTGATGGAGGCGTTGTCGGAGCCGTCCTCGGGCGTGATCTTGATCTGGGCCTTGGAGGCCTTCTTGGCCGCGGCCTCGTCGACCTTCGACTGGGAGCTGCCGCCGTCGCTCCCGGAGGCGTTGTCGTCGCCGCCGGAACAGGCCGAGAGCACCAGCACTCCGCCGAGCAGTGCGGACGCGACCGTCAGGCCCTTGCGCCGCTTACTGACCGTCATCACACGCTTCTCCATCGTTGCCGATTTCCCCAAAACCCCGGGCATCCCCGTCAAAGTCCAAGTGCCCCCGTCAGGACTCGTGAGTCCTCGTCCGGAACTTTCAACGCTACGACCGGTTCGCCCGGTTCCCCATGTCACGCACGTGTGGGGATCACCACGTCCGCGCCGGTCCGCAGCGCACGGGCGCGGACGGTGCGACTCAGGGCGGTGCGCCGCCTGAGACGCAGAGACCCCGGACGACGGTTGCCGCCCGGGGTCACTATTTTCTCAAGTGCCTCAGATGTCACTGTCGTCTTCGACATCATCCTCGTCGAGGTCCCAGTCCGGCGAATCGGGGTCGTAGTCGATCCGCTCGCTGCTCCAGGAGGCCTGCTGGAGCTCCACACCCGGCACCTGGCTGACCAGGTCGAAAGGGTCCACGAGGTACGCGAGGGCCTCGGCAGTGTCTTCCGTCACAGCGGCCTCGCCGTGGGCCCGTTCCGCCGCCGGCATCCCACCGTCGTCGGAGATCCGGCGCAGCGCGGCCTTGGTGATCCCGTCCGGGTCCTCGACTTCGAGAACGAGTTCCACCCGAAGCCGGACAAACCGTGATGTCTCTGGAGTGCTCATGGCGCGAGCGTACGTCCAGGGCCTCCCGTGACTTTCCTGTGACCCGCGACTTTCACTAACATCGCCCCACACGGCCAATTCGCCAGCGCCACAAGGGGATCGATATTCCGTGTCATCCGCTCGCCGTCCGTTGCTGACCGCCACCGCCGCGGCGACCCTGCTGGGCGCCCTGTGGTTCGTCCCGTCCGCCAACGCGACGTCAAACTCGCCGGTGAGAGACGCGGTCGCGGCGAGCCCGTCGCCGCAGGTCACGGAGCAGGCGCGGATCGCCGCCACGACCGCGGGCGACTCCGTCACCGGCACCCGCCTCGCCGACACGGGCAGCTTCGACAGCACGCCGTACGTCATCGGCGGCACGTTCTTCCTCACGCTGGGCGCGGGCTTCGTCGCGTACTCGGTCCGCCGGGAACGGCTCGGTTTCTGACGTTCACGCGCCCGGGGGCCCACAGCATGACGGGGCCCCCGGTCGGTCTTCTCCTGCTTACTGAAGCGGGCCGGTCACCGTCTGCACCGCGGCCAGCAGCCGCCCGTCGCGCACGAACGCGTCCGCCGCGGCCAGGTCGGGCGCCAGGAACCGGTCCGGGCCCGGACCCTGAACTCCCGCGTCCCGCAGGGCGTCGATGACCGCCCGCGTCGCGGGCGCCGGGGTCAGCCCTTCGCGCAGCTCGATCGCGCGCGTGGCGGCGTACAGCTCGACGGCCAGGACCCGGGTGAGGTTGTCGACGGCCGTGCGCAGCTTGCGCGCGGCCGACCAGCCCATCGAGACATGGTCCTCCTGCATGGCCGAGGACGGGATCGAGTCGGCGGACGCCGGTACGGCGAGCCGCTTCAGCTCGCTCACCAGCGCGGCCTGGGTGTACTGAGCGATCATCAGGCCCGAGTCCACGCCGGCGTCGTCGGCGAGGAAGGGCGGCAGGCCGTGGCTGCGGTTCTTGTCGAGCAGCCGGTCGGTGCGCCGCTCGGCGATGGAGCCGAGGTCGGCGACGGCGACGGCGAGGAAGTCCAGGACGTAGGCGACCGGCGCGCCATGGAAGTTGCCGTTGGACTCCACGCGCCCGTCGGGCAGTACGACCGGGTTGTCCACCGCGGAGGCCAGCTCGCGGTCGGCGACCAGCCGGGCGTGGGCCATGGTGTCCCGCCCGGCCCCGGCGACCTGCGGGGCGCAGCGCACCGAGTAGGCGTCCTGGACGCGCGGCGCGTCGTCCTGGTGATGCCCGGTCAGGCCCGAACCCTTCAGCACGGCCAGCATGTTGGCGGCACTGGCGGCCTGCCCCGGGTGCGGCCGGATGGCGTGCAGCTCGGGCGCGAGGACCTTGTCGGTGCCGAGCAGGGCCTCCAGCGACAGCGCGGCGGTGACGTCGGCGGACCGGTAGAGCGTGTCCAGGTCGGCCAGGGCCATGACCAGCATGCCGAGCATGCCGTCGGTGCCGTTGAGCAGGGCGAGGCCTTCCTTCTCCCGCAGTTCGACCGGCTGGATGCCGTGCGCGGCGAGGAGTTCGGCGGCCGGGCGTACGACACCGTCGGGGCCTTCGGCGTCACCCTCCCCCATGAGCGCGAGCGCGCAGTGGGACAGCGGCGCGAGGTCGCCGGAGCAGCCGAGGGAGCCGTACTCGTGCACGACCGGGGTGATACCGGCGTTGAGGAGGTCGGCCATGGTCTGCGCGACCTCGGGCCGTACGCCGGTGTGCCCGGAGCAGACGGTCTTCAGCCGCAGGAACATCAGGGCGCGTACGACGTCCCGCTCCACCCTCGGCCCCATGCCGGCGGCGTGCGAGCGGACGATGTTGCGCTGGAGCTGGGCACGCAGCTCCGGGCTGATGTGCCGGGTCGCCAGGGCCCCGAAGCCGGTGCTCACGCCGTACACGGGGTCGGGCTTGGCCGCCAGCGCGTCCACGATCTCGCGGGCCGCCGCGAGGGCGGCCAGCGCCTCCTCGGAGAGCTGGACGCGGGCGCCGCCGCGCGCCACGGCGAGCACGTCGGACGCGGTCACCCCGGACGTCCCCACCACCACAGTGTGCATATCCATATTCAGGAGCGTACGCAGTGAATTCGATGATGTCACCACTGGGGACCCGGTTCACCCCTTACCGATACGTCACACGCGGCCCGGCCCCTGGCTAGGGCGCGTGCCGTCCCCGGAAGCGCCGGCGCTCACCGTCGGTCTCCTGGGACGGTTCGTCCGCGAGCCGCAGGACGGGGTCGTCGGGCCCGGCCCGCCCGGCGACGACCGGCCGTGTGGCCTGCTCGGCCTTCGCCTGGTACTGGGCCGCGTCGGCGAGCCGGAACAGCCGCCGGGCGGAGCGCACCGGCCCGATCGGATCCTCGGTGGACGCGACCCCGCAGGCCACGCCGTCCCCGAGCTCCAACTCCGCCGCCCGCCGGCACAGTTCGCCGGCCGCCTTCACGACCTGGTCGGCGGGCGGCCCGACCGCGAGCAGACAGAATTCGTCCCCGCCGAGCCGAGCCGCCAGGGCCCCCGGCAGCATGGCCCCGCACAGCGACAGCACCGAGCCGAAACGCTCCAGGAGCCGGTCGCCGGCGGCGTGCCCGTGGGTGTCGTTGACGCGCTTGAGCCCGTTCAGATCGCAGACGACGAGGCTGACGACGGCTCCGTCCCTGCGGTGCCGCTCGATCGCCTGCTCCAGGTGCACGTCGACGGCACGGCGGTTGGCCAGTCCCGTCAGCGCGTCGGTGAACGCCAGGCGCCGGGCCTCCTCGAGCCGCTCGGTCTGGGCGATGCCGGCGGCGACGACGGCGGCCAGGACGGTGGCGAAATCGGCGTCGGCCCGCTCGAAGACGGGCTCACCGGCGGGCCGGGCGACGTACAGCTCCCCCCAGGCCCTGCCGTGCAGCACGATGGGCGCGACCACGCAGCAGCCGCGGCCCCGGCGGCGCAGGGCGGCGACGCGCTGGTGGCAGTACCCGGGACGCCGCCCGGCGGCAGGCCCCTCTGCGGTCTCCACCCAGGCGTCCGGCTCCCCGCCACCGGCCCACTGCTCGTGCAGGAACTCGGTGATCTCCGCGAACTGGTGCACCGGGTAGGACTCGTCCTCCGGGAACTCCTCTTCCCCCTCGGCCAGCTCACCGACGTTGACGAGGACCTTCAGCCGCCCGAGCTCCCGCTCCCACACCGACAGCGCGGCAAAGCTGCCGCCGAGCGCCCGGCAGGCCCCGACAGCCGCCGCACGCCACGCCTCATGCAACCCGTGCGCGGCCGCCATCCCCTGAGCCAACGCGACGACAGCCACGAGCCGTCTGTCCTCACCCATCACCCCAGGCTAGGCAGTTTCCAGCCATTTGGTTCGGTTGACGGCGCGAACGGGGAGAACCGGAGGCCCCTCAGCCGGCCCGGCGGTCTCGGCTCACTCCCCCGGCCACTGAGGCTTGCGCTTCTCATTGAACGCGGCGACCCCTTCCGCCCGGTCCCCCGAAAACGCCACGGATCGCCAGGCCGCGTCCTCCACCTCAAGGCCGGCCCGCAGATCCAGCCCCTGCCCCAATCGCAACGCCCGCTTCGCCGCCCGCAACCCCACAGGCGAATTCCCGGCGATCCGGGCAGCCAGCTCCAGCGCCGACTCCCGGTCCCGCCCCTCCTCCACCACCTGATCGACCAGCCCCAACTCCCCCGCCTCAGCGGCCTCCACCCGCCGCGCCGAGAAGATCAGCTCAGCCGCCCGCGCCGCCCCCACCCGCCGCGGCAGCAACTGCGTCCCCCCGCCTCCGGGAATCACCCCCACCGACACCTCCGGCAGTCCCACCACCGCGGTCCGGTCCGCCACGATGACGTCACACGCCAGCGCCAGCTCGAACCCGCCCCCCAGCGCGAAGCCGTGCACCGCCGCCACCGTCGGCACCGGCAGCTCCAGCACCCCGGTGTACGCGCCCCGCGCCACCGGCCGCTGCCGCACCAGCTCCGCGTCGCTGAACGAGTTCCGCTCCTTCAGATCGGCCCCGACGCAGAAAGCCCGCTCATGCGACGAGGTCAGTACGACCACCCGTACGTCCCGGTCCTCCCCCAGCGCCGCACAGGCCCCGGTGAGGGACCGCGCCATCTGCGTCGACACCGCGTTCATGGCCTTGGGCCGGTCGAGGACGAGCTCCGCGACATGCCCCTGCTCATGCCGCCGCACCAGCACGAACTCCCCGAACCGTTCCTCACTCATGACACCCTCCGGTTAACGCGGGTTAACAACATCACCGCTCCGATCATCGCAGCCCCACCCCACCCGCGAAAGAGCGGACGCGTCCGGTTCCCGCACCACAACCCCGCCCACCCGTTCGAGTGACATCAGCCCAACTCCGGTCCGATCGCCCATGGGAGCGCATAGCGTGCATCCGCCACGGCGCACTGGGGGCGCGTGCGTACCGGGGAGGGACCATGACGACGACGAACACGTCGGCGAAGCCGCAGCGGGACACCGGAGCACCGGGGGAAACCGACTCCTTCTCGCCCCGCGCCCGAGGCGGCCGCCACCGCAAGCCCCGCCCCCGCAAGGCCCTGCTCGCCGCCGGCGGTCTCGCCCTGGCAGCCGGCGCCCTGAGCCTCGTACGTCTGACCTCCGGCCCCGGGCCCGGCACCGACAGTGTCGGCACGGTAGAGGCCGAGCCCCGCCCGGACCCCGTCACGACCGGCACGGACGAGGCCACGAACACCGCCGCCACCGCCACCCCCGAGGCGAGCCCCTCGTCACCCGCCGCCCTGGGCGGCCTCACCCCGTCACCGGGCACCCGCGGCCCGGTCGCCGCCCCTCCCGCCCCGTCCACGTCCATCGACACCCGAGGGGCGGATACGGCCGCGATCCCCCGGAGCACGGCCGTCCCCGTCCCCGACACGACGCACCCCCCGGCGCCGACGGCCAGGGGCGAGGCCCCACGCCCGGCCCCGGCCCAGCCCACACCACCGAGCCGGACCGCACCCACCCCGGCACCCGAGCCTGAGAAGCCGAGGAAACCGCAGGACCCGGGCCTGTGCGTGCCGGTCATCGGCGTGTGTGTGGACCCGCTGGACTGAGCGCCCTGCGGTCGGGCGCGCAGGCCTCGTCAGCCGCTGTCCCGTCGCGTGAGCAGCCACGGCTCCACGACGCCCAGCCCACGCACCGGCCGCTGCCACATCGGCTGCAACGCGAACCGGTACACCGGCGGCTCCTCGCCCTCCTTCTCCGCCGCCGCGGCCTCCTCGGCCGCCTCCGCCTCGGAGGCCGGGGCGTCCTGCGTGCGGATCAGCTCCTCGGCGAAGGCGGTGTCGACGAGGACGGCGTCCTTCGGGGCTATCGAGGTGAGCCGGGAGGCCAGGTTCACGGTCGTACCGAAGACATCACCCATACGGGTGGTCACCGTGCCGAACGCCATGCCGACACGCAGCTCCGGCATCGTCTCGTCGTGCGCCATGGTCTCGATCAGCCGCAGGGCGATCTCCGCGGCCACGCCCGCGTCGTCGGCGGCGTACAGCACCTCGTCGCCGAGGGTCTTGATCAGCCGGCCGCCGTTCGCGGCGACCAGGTCGGCGGCGGTGGTCTCGAAGGCCTCGACCAGCTCGCCGAGCTCCTCCTCCTCCATCCGGCGGGTCAGCCGCGTGAACCCGACCAGATCGGCGAAGCCGACCGCGAGCCGCCGGTCCACCATCTCCTCGTCGTCGGCGGCCTGCACGACCCGTCCGGCCGAGGCGGCGAGCTGCCGCCGCCAGACGTAGACCAGGAACTCCTCCAGCTCGGGCAGGAGCAGCTCGACGATCGGGTACGTCACCTCGGTGCGCGTCATGCCCGGCTCGGGCGGCTCGGTCAGCCCCTCCAGGAAGGAGTCGATCTGCCATTCGGCGAGCCGCGCGGTGGTCTGCCCGGTGGACCGGGCCACCTGCACGGCCATCGCCTCGCTCAGCAGCCCCGCCTCGACGAGACCGGCGAGGCGCCGCAGTGCGAGGACGTCCGCCTCCGTGAGCGCCTTGGCCTGCCCGATGTCGGCGAAGCCCATGGCCCGCCAGAAGCGGGAGGCCAGTTCCATGGAGACGCCGGCGCTGCGGGCCGCCTGGAACGGGGTGTAGCGGCGCTCGGCGCCCAGGATGAGCCCTTCGAGGCGCAGGGCGAGCGGATCCTCGCCGGAGTCGGCGCCCTGCGCGTCCTCGCCGGAACCCGAGTCGTCGACGGTCACGCGTGCTGCCCTTCCGATCTGTCACGGTCATGTATCGACCGGCCTCAACTCTACGGCAGGTGTGCGCCAGCTCACTCCGTCAGGTTCAGCCGGGGGGTGAGGTGCCCGGCGTTTCCCTGGCACTCGGAGCTGCCGTAGTCCGCGGGCATGCGTGCCGCCCGGGGCGGCACGGGTGGGCGCGGGCAGCACCCCGCTCCGCCGGGCTGCGCGACGCCCCGACCCCAGCGACAACGCCGAGCAACCGTCAAGCGGGCCGCAAGTGCACGATGTCCCCCGCGCCGACAGGCTCCTGCACTCCCTCCCCCGTCGCCAGCACCAACCGCCCGTCCCCGTCCACCGCAACCGCTTCCCCCACCACGGCCCGATTCCCAGGCAGCTCCGCCCGCACTTCCCTCCCGAGCGTCGCGCACCCCGCCGCGTACGCCTCCAGCAGCCCGCAGGCACCCGCGTCACCCCCGGCCGCACGCCACTTCCCGTACCACTCCTCCAGAGCCCGCAGCACCCCCCGCAACAACGGATCCCGGTCCGTGCTCACGGCCCCGGCCAGCCCCAGCGACCCCGCCGTGGGCACCGGCAGCTCGTCCTCCTTCAGCGTGACGTTGATGCCGACGCCGATGACGACCCCGCCGTCCCCCGCCCGCTCCGCCAGGATCCCCCCGGCCTTGCGCTCCTCGCCCCGCACGGTGACCAGCAGGTCGTTCGGCCACTTCAGCGCCGTGTCGACACCCGCCGCCCGCGACAGCCCCGTCGCCACGGCGACACCCGTGAGCAGTGGCAGCCACCCCCACCGCTCCACCGGAACCTCGCCCGGCGTGAGCAGCACGGAGAAGAACAGGCCGGAGCGGGGCGGCGCCGTCCACTGCCGGTCGAGGCGCCCGCGCCCGGCCGTCTGCTCCTCGGCGACGAGCACCGCGCCCTCGGCGGCCCTGCCCTCGGCCGCCCGGGCCACCAGGTCGGAGTTCGTGGAGCCGGTGCGCTGCACCACGTCCACCTCGGACCACAGCCCGCCCTCGTGCACCAGGCCCCGGCGCAGGGCGGTGATGTTGAGGGGCGGACGGTCCAGGTCCGACCAACGGCTACCGTTCGGCTCTGATGCATCTCGCGGCGTCATGCAACCCACCCTAGGTGTGGTAAACGCCGCACTGCCGATACCGAGGCACCCCACTACTCTACGGATGAGTAACCGTCCCCCCTTTTGAGCAGGCAGGGAGCCGCATCCCGATGTCCGAGCCGGAAGAGCAGCAGCCTGACATTCACACGACCGCGGGCAAGCTCGCGGATCTGAAGCGCCGCATCGAGGAAGCGACGCACGCCGGCTCCGCACGCGCCGTCGAGAAGCAGCACGCCAAGGGCAAGCTGACGGCACGTGAGCGGATCGAACTCCTGCTGGACGAGGGCTCCTTCGTCGAGCTGGACGAGTTCGCCCGGCACCGCTCCACCAACTTCGGCCTCGACAGGAACCGGCCGTACGGGGACGGGGTCGTCACCGGATACGGCACCGTCGACGGCCGCCCCGTCGCCGTGTTCTCCCAGGACTTCACCGTCTTCGGCGGGGCCCTCGGCGAGGTCTACGGGCAGAAGATCGTCAAGGTCATGGACTTCGCGCTGAAGACCGGCTGCCCGGTCATCGGCATCAACGACTCCGGCGGCGCCCGGATCCAGGAGGGCGTCGCCTCCCTCGGTGCCTACGGCGAGATCTTCCGCCGCAACACCCACGCATCGGGTGTCATCCCGCAGATCAGCCTGGTCGTCGGCCCGTGTGCGGGCGGGGCCGTCTACTCCCCCGCCATCACCGACTTCACGGTCATGGTCGACCAGACCTCTCACATGTTCATCACCGGCCCCGACGTCATCAAGACGGTCACCGGCGAGGACGTCGGCTTCGAGGAGCTGGGCGGGGCCAGGACCCACAACTCGACGTCCGGGGTCGCCCACCACATGGCGGGTGACGAGAAGGACGCCATCGAGTACATCAAGCAGCTGCTGTCGTACCTGCCGTCCAACAACCTCTCCGAGCCGCCGGCCTTCCCCGAGGAGGCCGACCTAGAGGTCACCGACGAGGACCGCGAGCTGGACACGATCGTCCCGGACAGCGCGAACCAGCCGTACGACATGCACACGGTGATCGAGCACGTCCTGGACGACGCCGAGTTCTTCGAGACGCAGCCGCTGTACGCGCCGAACATCGTCACCGGCTTCGGCCGGGTCGAGGGCCGGCCCGTGGGTATCGTCGCCAACCAGCCGACGCAGCTCGCCGGCTGCCTGGACATCAAGGCCAGCGAGAAGGCGGCCCGCTTCGTGCGGACCTGCGACGCCTTCAACGTGCCCGTCCTCACCTTCGTCGACGTCCCCGGCTTCCTGCCCGGCGTCGGCCAGGAGCACGACGGCATCATCCGGCGCGGCGCCAAGCTGATCTACGCCTACGCCGAGGCGACCGTCCCGCTCATCACGATCATCACCCGCAAGGCCTTCGGCGGGGCGTACGACGTCATGGGCTCCAAGCACCTGGGCGCCGACCTCAACCTCGCCTGGCCGACCGCCCAGATCGCCGTCATGGGCGCGCAGGGCGCGGTCAACATCCTGCACCGCCGCACGATCTCCGAGGCCGAGGCGAACGGCGAGGATCTGGAGGCGGTCCGGGCCCGGCTGATCCAGGAGTACGAGGACGCCCTCCTCAACCCCTACGTCGCGGCCGAGCGCGGTTACGTCGACGCGGTGATCCTGCCGTCCGACACCCGCCGGCACGTCGTACGCGGTCTGCGTCAACTGCGTACGAAGCGGGAATCCCTGCCTCCGAAGAAGCACGGCAACATCCCCCTCTAGTCCCGGCGAGCCCAGGAGGCCCACATGACGATCAAGGTCGTACGGGGCAACCCGACCCCTGAGGAGCTGGCCGCCGCCCTGGCGGTGGTCAGGGCGCGCGCCGCGGCGGCGGCCGCAACGCCGCCCGGCGCGCCGGCCACCCGCGACTCCTGGTCCGACCCGTCCCGCATCGCGGCCCACCGCCTGCCCCAGCCGGGCCCGGCGGCGTGGGGCCGCACCTACTGGCCGGGCTGACCCCTAGGGGTGGGGGCCGGGACAAGTTGAGTACTCGTACTCAGGCGTCGCCCCCACCCCCGGTCCGACGATGGAAGGCATGCTGTGGTCCGACCCCGAGAACGAACCGCCGAAAGAGCTGCGGGACACGCAGGACATGCTCCGGCGGCTGGGCGTTCTCATGGCGTTGGCCATGGTGCTGGCGATGATCGTGATCGGCGTGAGGTGAGAGGCGACAGGTGACGCCGATACGCTGAACGCATGACAGATCAGCCGCGCCGCCGACTCGTCCTCGCCTCCCAGTCCCCCGCCCGGCTCGGCCTGCTCCGCCAGGCCGGTCTCGCCCCCGAGGTGATCGTGAGCGGCGTCGACGAGGACGCCGTCACCGCACCCACCCCCGCCGAGCTGGCGCTCGCCCTGGCCGAGGCGAAGGCCTCCGTCGTGGCGGCCCGGCCGGAGGCCAAGGGCGCGATCGTGATCGGCTGCGACTCGGTGCTCGACCTGGACGGCCAGGCCCTCGGCAAGCCCGAGGACGCCGAGGAGGCCACCGCCCGCTGGAAGGCGATGCGCGGACGCGCCGGAACCCTCCAGACCGGCCACTGCGTCTACGACACGCTCTCCGGCCGCTACGCCTCCGCCACCGCGTCGACCGTCGTCCATTTCGGCGACCCCACCGACGAGGAGATCGCCGCCTACGTCGCCTCCGGCGAACCCCTCTACGTCGCCGGGGCGTTCACGCTGGACGGCCGCTCGGCCCCGTTCATCGACGGCATCGACGGCGACCACGGCAACGTGATCGGCATCAGCCTGCCCCTCGTACGGCGGCTCCTCGCGGAACTGGGCGTCGGGATCACGGAGTTGTGGGCGCCGGGGGAGAAGTGACCGGGGAGCCGTCGCCGCCCGCCCCGTCCTGGGGCGCGGCATCGGCGGGCTCGGCCGGACGGTCGTAGGTCATCAGCAGCAGCACGATCAGGGCGAGCACCAGCACCATGAACAGGAACGCCGGCCAGCCCACGAGCCCCCAGGTGAAGGCGCCCAGCAGCGCGTGCACGACCGCCGCGCTGATCAGCAGCACCCGCCCGAAGCCCGCCGGGGGCCGGTCCCGCAGCGCCACGAGCAGGGCGACCAGGCCGCACAGCGCGAAGTAGAGGCCGAAGGCGATCCCGCCGATCTTCGACGACACGGACATCATGTGCGGGTCGAGCCCGGCCAGGGACATGTCCTGCCGGTCGACGACGACGCCGAGGAACCAGTTCAGCGCGGCGATGCCGAGCGCCTCACCGAAGAGCAACACCGCCACGATCCACGCCACCGGCCTGCGCACCACCGGGCCCACCCACTTACCCCTAGTACGTTCGAGACATCGCGAACGCTACTAACGAGTAAACCCTGGGACAAGGGTTCTGCGGCGGGCAAAGAATCATTGGGCCATTCGTAGGGACTCCACAAAGAAACCGAGTGGCCCGCAGCACGTGATGACAGAGACCTTGACCACAGGGGAGGGCTAGGGTTTCCCGGAGGAGCACTGCGTATCGCGGTGCGACAAGGGATTTTGCGGGTCGAGCGAGCCTCGCATCACGCTCCGTGTGGGCAAGCTCACCACTGGGGACGGGTCGAAGTGCCGTGTCGGCAGTCCCTAAACTCGGCTTGTTTCAAGGAGGGAGCCTCATCGTGCGCAAGGTGCTCATCGCCAACCGTGGCGAAATCGCTGTCCGCGTGGCCCGGGCCTGCCGGGATGCCGGCATCAAGAGCGTGGCCGTCTACGCCGACCCGGACCGGGACGCTCTGCATGTCCGCGCCGCGGATGAGGCGTTCGCCCTGGGCGGTGACACGCCGGGCACCAGTTACCTCGACATCGAGAAGGTGCTGAAGGCCGCCCGCGAGTCGGGCGCGGACGCGATCCACCCCGGCTACGGCTTCCTCTCCGAGAACGCGGACTTCGCGCAGGCGGTCCTGGACGCGGGCCTGATCTGGATCGGCCCGCCCCCGCAGGCGATCCGCGACCTGGGCGACAAGGTCGCGGCCCGGCACATCGCGCAGCGCGCGGGCGCCCCGCTGGTGGCGGGCACGCCCGACCCGGTGTCCGGCGCGGAGGAGGTCGTCGCCTTCGCCGAGCAGCACGGTCTGCCGATCGCCATCAAGGCGGCGTTCGGCGGTGGCGGCCGCGGTCTGAAGGTCGCGCGCACGCTGGAAGAGGTCCCGGAGCTGTACGACTCGGCGGTCCGCGAGGCCGTGGCGGCCTTCGGCCGGGGCGAGTGCTTCGTCGAGCGCTACCTCGACAAGCCGCGCCACGTGGAGACCCAGTGCCTGGCCGACCAGCACGGCAACGTGGTCGTGGTGTCCACGCGTGACTGCTCCCTGCAGCGCCGGCACCAGAAGCTGGTCGAGGAGGCGCCCGCCCCCTTCCTGTCCGACGCGCAGGTGGAGCAGCTGTACTCGGCCTCCAAGGCGATCCTGAAGGAAGCCGGCTACGTCGGTGCCGGCACGGTCGAGTTCCTCGTCGGCAACGACGGCACGATCTCCTTCCTGGAGGTCAACACCCGCCTCCAGGTCGAGCACCCGGTCACCGAGGAGGTCGCCGGCATCGACCTCGTCCGGGAGATGTTCCGCATCGCCGACGGCGAGGAGCTCGGTTACGACGACCCGGCGCTGCGGGGGCACTCCTTCGAGTTCCGCATCAACGGCGAGGACCCGGGCCGCAACTTCCTGCCGGCCCCCGGCACGGTCACGACGTTCGCCCCGCCGTCCGGCCCGGGTGTCCGTCTGGACGCGGGCGTGGAGTCCGGGTCGGTCATCGGTCCGGCGTGGGACTCCCTGCTGGCCAAGCTGATCGTCACCGGCCGCACGCGCAAGGAGGCCCTGGAGCGGGCCGCGCGTGCTCTGGAGGAGTTCCAGGTCGAGGGCATGGCGACGGCGATCCCGTTCCACCGTGCGGTGGTGCGGGACCCGGCGTTCGCACCCGAGCTCACCGGCTCGTCCGACCCGTTCACGGTCCACACCCGCTGGATCGAGACGGAGTTCGTCAACGAGATCAAGCCGTTCGCGGCGGCAGCGGACGCCCTGGAGGCGGACGAGGAGCCGGGGCGCGAGACGGTGGTCGTCGAGGTCGGCGGCAAGCGCCTGGAGGTCTCCCTCCCGGTGTCCCTGGGCATGTCCCTGGCGCGCACGGGCCTCGCGGCCGGGGCCAAGCCCAAGCGCCGCGCGGCGAAGAAGTCGGGCCCCGCCGCCTCCGGCGACACCCTCGCCTCCCCGATGCAGGGCACGATCGTCAAGGTCGCGGTGGAGGAGGGCCAGGAGGTCAAGGAAGGCGACCTGATCGTCGTCCTGGAAGCCATGAAGATGGAGCAGCCCCTCAACGCCCACAAGTCCGGCACGATCAAGGGCCTCAGCGCGGACATCGGCGCGTCGGTCACGTCGGGCGCGGCGATCTGCGAGATCAAGGACTGAGCGGGCAGAACGGTCGACGCCTACGGCGCGTCCCCGAACCGGGGCCGCGCCGGGGTGCCGTCAACTGAGCTACGGCCCTGGCTGCGCCTGGCTGCGGGCACTCGTGCCGCTGAGGGCGGCACGGGTGTCGGACAACCAACAGCACCCGGACCGACGCCCGGCGCCCTCAACGCCGACGCAGATCCGCAACCCTCGCCCGCTCCGCCCCAGGACTCTGCTCCCCGAGCATCGCGGCGGACCGCAACCCACTCCCCGCTCCCGCCCCCGGCACCTGCCGCCGAGGCCCGGGCAACGGCACGTCCCGACGCTGCTGACGCGCCGGAGCGGCATCACCCCCGGGCCCTCCCGCCCCCGCAGAACCCCCCGGCGCCCCCGCGACAGCGATCTGCACTCCCTGATCGGCGAGCGCCTGAAGCTCCGTGGCCGCACGGTCGTCGTGGGCGGGCGGCTCGTCCGTCACGAGGCGCGTGATGAGATCCGTCGGCACGGTCTGGAACATCGTGTCCGTCCCGAGCTTGGTGTGGTCCGCGAGGACCACCACCTCCGCGGCGGCCTGCACCAGCGCCCGGTCGACCGACGCCGACAGCATGTTGGACGTGGACAGCCCGCGCTCCGCGGTCAGACCGCTCCCGGACAGGAACGCCCGTGACACGCGCAGCCCGTGCAGGGACTGCTCGGCACCGCTGCCGACCAGCGCGTAGTTCGAGCCGCGGAGCGTACCGCCGGTCATCACGACCTCGACCCGGTTGGCATGGGCCAGTGCCTGTGCGACCAGCAGTGAGTTGGTGACGACCGTCAGCCCGGGCACCCGGGCGAGCCGGCGGGCCAGCTCCTGGGTCGTCGTACCCGCCCCGACCACGATCGCCTCGCCCTCCTCCACGAGGTTCGCGGCGAGGTCGGCGATGGCGGTCTTCTCGGCGGTCGCGAGATGAGACTTCTGCGGAAAGCCGGACTCCCGCGTGAAACCGCCCGGCAGTACCGCACCGCCGTGCCGGCGGTCGAGGAGTCCTTCTGCCTCCAGCGCGCGCACGTCCCGCCGTACGGTCACTTCGGAGGTCTGGACGACGCGGGCGAGCTCACGGAGCGACACGGCCCCGTTCGCTCGCACCATTTCGAGGATCAATTGGCGACGTTCTGCAGCGAACACGAAACTGACAGTAACGCCAGCGACCGTCTGCTTTCAGCAGTTTGCGCTGAATAGCAGAAGATGTTCGCACGGAGCAGCGGGAAGTGGTATAGGACCTAGTCCGGCCGCCTATGCCGTACGCATGGTCGAACACTCCGCGTGACCAGCGAGGATCCGGATCCGGCCTCAGCTCTCGCCGGTCTCCTTACGGGTGTGCAACTGCCGTGCCACCTCGGCGATCGAGCCCGACAACGAGGGATAGACGGTGAAGGCGTTCGCAATCTGTTCGACTGTCAGATTGTTGTCGACCGCGATCGAGATGGGGTGGATCAGTTCCGAGGCGCGCGGCGCCACGACCACACCACCGACCACGATCCCGGTCCCCGGCCGGCAGAAGATCTTGACGAAGCCGTCGCGGATGCCCTGCATCTTCGCGCGCGGGTTGCGCAGCAGCGGCAGCTTCACGACCCGGGCGTCGATCTTCCCGCCGTCGACGTCGGCCTGGGTGTAGCCGACGGTGGCGATCTCCGGGTCGGTGAAGACGTTCGACGAGACGGTCTTCAGGTTCAGCGGGGCCACGGCATCGCCCAGGAAGTGGTACATGGCGATACGCCCCTGCATGGCGGCCACCGACGCCAGGGCGAACACGCCCGTCACGTCACCGGCCGCGTACACGCCCGGAGCGGTCGTACGCGACACCCTGTCGGTCCAGATGTGACCGGACTCGCGCAGACGGACCCCGGCGTCCTCCAGGCCCATGCCCGCGCTGTTGGGAACGGCGCCGACGGCCATGAGGCAGTGCGACCCGGTGATGATCCGCCCGTCGGACAGGGTCACCTCGACCCGGTCCCCGACCCGCTTGGCGGACTGCGCCCGGGAACGCCCCATGACGTTCATGCCGCGCCGCCGGAAGACGTCCTCCAGCACGGCGGCCGCGTCCGGGTCCTCACCCGGCAGCACCCGGTCACGCGACGACACGAGCGTCACCCTCGACCCGAGCGCCTGATAGGCACCGGCGAACTCGGCACCGGTCACACCCGACCCGACCACGATCAGCTCCTCGGGGAGCTCGTCGAGGTCGTACACCTGGGTCCAGTTCAGGATCCGCTCACCGTCGGGCTGGGCGTCGGGCAGTTCCCGGGGATGCCCACCGGTGGCGATGAGCACGGCGTCCGCCGTAAGAGTCTCTTCGCTACCGTCAGCGGCGCGCACCACGACCTTGCGCGACCCGTCGAGCGCCTGCATGCCCTCCAGCCGTCCGCGTCCGCGCAGGACACGGGCCCCGGCACGCGTCACGGAGGCCGTGATGTCATGCGACTGGGCGAGCGCGAGCCGCTTCACACGCCGGTTGACCTTGCCCAGGTCCACCCCCACCACCCGGGCGGCCTGCTCCACGTGGGGAGTGTCGTCGGCGACGATGATGCCCAGTTCCTCGTACGACGAATCGAAGGTGGTCATCACCTCGGCCGTGGCGATCAGGGTCTTGGACGGCACGCAGTCGGTCAGCACCGACGCCCCGCCCAGACCGTCGCAGTCGACGACGGTCACCTCCGCGCCGAGTTGAGCGGCCACCAGCGCCGCTTCGTATCCGCCGGGTCCGCCACCGATGATCACGATCCGAGTCACGTACCCCATTGTCCCGCACCCATCAACCTGGCACCGCCCCGGGGCCCGCCGCCGATGCGGCTCCGTTACGCGAGTGACTCCGGGGCACTGCCGTACCCTCTCCCCATGTCGCTCTACGCCGCGTACGCCGGCAACCTCGACGCGCGGCTGATGTCCCGCCGCGCCCCGCACTCGCCGCTGCGCGCCACCGGCTGGCTGAACGGGTGGCGGCTGACGTTCGGCGGCGAGCACATGGGCTGGGAGGGCGCCCTGCCGACGATCGTCGAGGACCCGGTCTCCCAGGTCTTCGTCGCGCTCTACGACATCGCCCCCATGGACGAGGAGTCGCTCGACCGCTGGGAGGGCGTGGGGCTCGACATCTACCGCCGCACACGCGTGCGGGTCCACACCCTGGAGGGTGACGAGCAGGCGTGGGCCTTCACCCTGAACGCGTACGAGGGCGGCCTGCCCTCGGCCCGCTACCTGGGCGAGATCGCCGACGCGGCCGAGTCGGCCGGCGCCCCGCACGACTACGTGATGGAACTGCGCAAGCGTCCCTGCTGAACCCGCTTCGTCGGAAACGACAAGACAACGATCGCCACCCCGTGAGGTCCACCATCTACGCGCGTAGGCAATCACCGGCTACCCTCGTGCGCGTGAACGCATCTCTTCTTCCGGACGACATCCAGGGCGACCCCCACGCCGCCGCCGACGCCGCCGCGGCCCGCCTGCGCGAACTCACGGGCGCCGAGACCCACGACGTCGCCCTCGTGATGGGCTCCGGCTGGGCTCCGGCCGTGGACGCCCTCGGCGCTCCCGAGGCCGAGCTCCAGGTCACCGAGCTGCCCGGCTTCCCGCCCCCGGCGGTCGAGGGCCACGGAGGCAAGATCCGCTCGTACCGGATCGGCAACAAGCGCGCCCTGGTCTTCCTCGGCCGTACGCACTACTACGAGGGCCGCGGCGTGGCGGCCGTCGCCCACGGCGTCCGAACCGCCGTGTCGGCCGGCTGCAAGACGATCGTCCTCACGAACGGCTGCGGCGGCCTGCGCGAGGGCATGCGCCCCGGCCAGCCGGTCCTCATCAGCGACCACATCAACCTCACCGCCACCTCCCCCATCATCGGCGCCAACTTCGTCGACCTCACCGACCTCTACTCCCCGCGCCTGCGGGCCCTGTGCAAGGAGGTCGACCCCACGCTGGAGGAGGGCGTCTACGCCCAGTTCCCCGGCCCGCACTACGAGACTCCGGCGGAGATCCGTATGGCCCGGGTCATCGGTGCGGACCTGGTGGGCATGTCGACGGTCCTCGAGGCGATCGCCGCGCGTGAGGCGGGTGCGGAGGTTCTGGGCATCTCCCTGGTGACGAACCTGGCGGCGGGCATGACCGGGGAGCCGCTGAACCACGAGGAGGTTCTGCAGGCGGGCCGGGATTCGGCGACGCGCATGGGTTCGCTGCTCGCCCAGGTCCTGGGACGCCTGTAAGCAACCCGGGGTCCGGGGGCGGGTCCACAGCCGGGCGTTGCACGATTGCCGGCAGCCGAGCCGAGACGCGCACCCGCCGACGGCGAGAAGGGGCCGTGTCGGGGGGTGTCCGCCCGCAGCGGTTGGCGCGTCAACGGACGGTTAGTCGGTACGCAACCCCATCGCGCCGTTCCGAGGACGGACACCCCCCGGCGCGGCCCCGCCCCACCACCGCCGCGCAGGCGCAAGCCCGCACCCCCACCGAAGCAGCCACGGGCCGCCGCAGGCACCCGCACCACCACAACCGAGAGGCTGACACAGACCGTGCACGACGAACTCACCGCACAGGCCCAGGCGTGGCTCACCGAGGACCCCGACCCGGAAACCCGCACCGAGCTCGCCCGCCTCATCGACGCCCAGGACCACACCGAACTCGCCGCCCGCTTCAGCGGCACCCTCCAGTTCGGCACCGCCGGCCTCCGCGGCGAACTCGGCGCCGGCCCCATGCGCATGAACAGCTCGGTCGTCATCCGCGCGGCCGCCGGCCTCGCCGCCTACCTCAAGAAGCAGGGACACCACGACGGCCTCGTCGTCATCGGCTACGACGCCCGCCACAAGTCGCGCGACTTCGCCCACGACACCGCCGCCGTCATGACCGGCGCCGGCCTCCGCGCCGCCGTCCTTCCCCGCCCCCTCCCCACCCCCGTTCTCGCCTTCGCGACAAGGCACCTCGGCGCGGTCGCGGGCGTGGAGGTCACCGCCAGCCACAACCCGCCCCGCGACAACGGCTACAAGGTCTACCTCGGCGACGGCTCCCAGATCGTCCCCCCGGCGGACATCGACATCGCCGCGGAGATCGCCGCCGTCCCGTCCCTCACCACCGTCCGGCGCCCCACCGAAGGCTGGCAGACCCTCGACGAGAGCGTCCTCGACGCCTACCTCGCCCGCACCGACGCCGTACTGTCCAAGGATTCCCCCCGCACCGCCCGCACGGTGTACACGGCGATGCACGGCGTCGGCAAGGAAGTCCTCCTCGCCGCCTTCGCCCGCGCCGGCTTCCCGGAACCGGCCCTGGTGACGGAGCAGGCCGATCCCGACCCGGACTTCCCGACCGTCGCGTTCCCCAACCCGGAGGAGCCCGGCGCGATGGACCTGGCGTTCGCGAAGGCCCGCGCGACGACCCCCGCCCCCGACTTGATCATCGCCAACGACCCGGACGCGGACCGCTGCGCCGTCGCCGTACCGGACGGCCAGGACGGCGCCGGCTGGCGCATGCTCCGCGGCGACGAGGTCGGCGCCCTGCTCGCCGCCCACCTGGTCCGCCGCGGAGCGACCGGCACCTTCGCGGAGTCGATCGTCTCCTCCTCCCTCCTCGGCCGTATCGCCCAGAAGGCCGGCCTCCCCCACGTCGAAACCCTCACCGGCTTCAAGTGGATCGCCCGCGCGGAGGGCCTGCGCTACGGCTACGAGGAGGCCCTCGGCTACTGCGTCGACCCGGACGGCGTACGCGACAAGGACGGCATCACGGCCGCGCTCCTGATCACGGAACTGGCGTCGCAGCTCAAGGAGGAGGGCCGCACGCTCCTCGACCTCCTCGACGACCTGGCCGTGGAACACGGCCTGCACGCCACGGACCAGCTCTCGGTCCGCGTGGAGGACCTCTCCCTCATCACGGCCGCGATGCGCCGCCTGCGCGAACAGCCCCCGACCGAACTCGCCGGCCTGCCGATCACCCGCACCGACGACCTGACCCAGGGCACGGACACCCTCCCGCCCACCGACGGCCTGCGCTACACCCTCGACGGCGCCCGGGTGATCGTCCGCCCGAGCGGCACGGAACCGAAGCTGAAGTGCTACCTGGAGGTCGTGCTCCCGGTGGCGACCCACGCCGCCCTCCCCGAGGCCCGCGCACAGGCGACGGCCCTGCTGGAGTCGATCAAGCGCGACCTGTCGACGGCGGCGGGCATCTGACCGCACCCCCGGTCGGACACTGACGGGTCGGCCCCACCGAAGCCGAGCGCCCCCGGCCCGGGGCCGGCCCCGTCAGCCCACGGTCCCTCAACCCACCACCAGCAGAATCAACACCAACAACGCCCCGGCAACCGCCGGCCCCATCACCTCGTACGCCCACCGCACGGTCACCTCCCCCTGCGCCGTCTCCGCCCGGTGCCGCGCCTCGTGCAGCCCCCGCAGCTCATCCATGATCCGGTCGGTCTCCGCCCGCGCGGGCCCGTCCGCCACCGGGCCTCCACCGAGGCCCTGCCCAGGCCCCGAACCCAGCCCCGCACGCATCCCGAGCGCACTTCCGCGCCCCTCGTCCCGCCCCATCTCCCGGCGTGCCTGCGCGGTCGCCCGCATCTCACGCCGTGCGGCCTTCTTGCGGGCGCGCAGCGAGACGGGCACGGCCCACAGCTGGTACTTCGCGCCGGACTCGGTGAGGACCTCGTTCGAGTAGGAGGACTTCAGCGAGGCGACCTGCCCCCAGGGGACCACGACGACGCGGAACGGGTTGCGGATACGCAGCCGGTCGTCACCCGCGTACACGGCGGGCCGCAGCGTGAACGCGACGACCAGCGGCACGACCAGGATCAGCACGGCGAGCGCCATCCACGGCGTCCGCCCCTCGCCCGAGACGATCGCGTCGATGCCGAGCCACCCGGCGATGGCGAGCAGCAGCGCGCCACCGGCGATGGCCGGAACCGACCGGTACACCCGGTCCTTGGACTCGGGCTCCGGAGGCTGCGGCGCGGGCGACTGGGACTCGGGGCTCGTCATGCCCCGATTCTGCCGGACCGGCCCTCGAGCACCCACCGCACCCCACCACCACGACCGGCCCACACCACCCCGCACCGCCTCACTCCCCGACCAAAGCCGGGGGCTGTACAGCCGCTACGCGCGTAGATATGCTCGTCTGGTGACCATGCCCAGTTCTGCACTCACCGCAGCTCACCCCCTCAAGGACGTCACCTCGTCCGACAACGCGCTGCGCCGCTTCCTCCACGGGCTCCCGGGCGTCGACGCGGTCGGTCTCGAGGGGCGCGCGGCCTCCCTCGGTACGCGTTCGATCAAGACGACCGCGAAGGCGTACGCCATCGACCTCGCCATCTCGATGGTCGACCTGACGACGCTGGAAGGCGCGGACACCCCCGGCAAGGTCCGGGCGCTCGGCGCGAAGGCGGTCCGGCCCGACCCGACCGACCGTACGACGCCCACGACGGCCGCCGTCTGCGTCTACCCCGACATGGTGGCCGTGGCCAAGGAGGCCGTCGCCGGCTCCGGCGTCAAGGTCGCCTCCGTCGCCACGGCGTTCCCGGCCGGCCGTGCCCCGCTCACCGTCAAGCTGGCCGACGTCCGTGAGGCCGTCGCCGCGGGCGCCGACGAGATCGACATGGTCATCGACCGCGGGGCGTTCCTCTCGGGCCGATACTTGAAGGTGTACGACGAGATCACCGCCGTGAAGGAGGCCTGCGGCACGTCCGCGCGCCTGAAGGTCATCTTCGAGACGGGCGAGCTGTCGACGTACGACAACATCCGCCGCGCGAGCTGGCTCGGGATGCTGGCGGGCGCGGACTTCATCAAGACGTCCACCGGAAAGGTCGCCGTCAACGCGACCCCGGCGAACACGCTCCTCATGCTGGAGGCGGTACGTGACTTCCGTGCACAGACCGGCATCCAGGTCGGCGTGAAGCCGGCCGGCGGCATCCGCACCTCCAAGGACGCCATCAAGTTCCTCGTCCTGGTCAACGAGACCGCCGGCGGGGACTGGCTGGACAACCACTGGTTCCGCTTCGGCGCCTCCTCGCTGCTCAACGACCTGCTGATGCAGCGCCAGAAGCTGGCCACCGGCCGCTACTCCGGCCCCGACTACGTGACGGTGGACTGATCACCATGGCATCGGTATTCGAATACGCCCCGGCCCCGGAGTCTCGCGCGATCGTCGACATCGCGCCGTCCTACGGCCTGTTCATCGACGGCGAGTTCACCGAGGCGGCGGACGGCAAGGTCTTCAAGACGGTCAGCCCCTCCTCCGAAGAGGTCCTCGCCGAGATCGCCCAGGCGGGCGAGGCGGACGTGGACCGCGCCGTACAGGCCGCCCGCAAGGCCTTCGAGAAGTGGTCGGCGCTGCCCGGCTCGGAGCGCGCCAAGTACCTGTTCCGCATCGCGCGGATCATCCAGGAGCGCTCCCGCGAGCTCGCCGTCCTCGAAACCCTCGACAACGGCAAGCCGATCAAGGAGACCCGCGACGCGGACCTCCCCCTGGTCGCGGCGCACTTCTTCTACTACGCGGGCTGGGCCGACAAGCTCGACCACGCCGGCTTCGGCGCGAACCCCCGGCCCCTCGGTGTCGCGGGCCAGGTCATCCCCTGGAACTTCCCGCTGCTGATGCTGGCGTGGAAGATCGCGCCCGCCCTCGCGACCGGCAACACGGTCGTCCTGAAGCCGGCCGAGACCACCCCGCTCTCGGCGCTCTTCTTCGCGGACATCTGCCGCCAGGCGGGCCTGCCGAAGGGCGTCGTCAACATCCTCCCCGGCTACGGCGGCGCGGGAGCTGCGCTGGTGGCCCACCCGGACGTGAACAAGGTCGCCTTCACCGGCTCCACGGCCGTCGGCAAGGAGATCGCCCGCACGGTCGCCGGCACCCGCAAGAAGGTCACGCTCGAACTGGGCGGCAAGGGCGCCAACATCGTCTTCGACGACGCTCCCGTCGACCAGGCCGTCGAGGGCATCGTCAACGGCATCTTCTTCAACCAGGGCCAGGTCTGCTGCGCCGGCAGCCGCCTGCTGGTGCAGGAGTCGATCCACGACGAGCTCCTCGACTCCCTCAAGCGCCGCCTGTCGACCCTCCGCCTCGGCGACCCGCTCGACAAGAACACCGACATCGGCGCGATCAACTCCGAGGAGCAGCTCACGCGCATCACCTCGCTCGTCGAGCAGGGCGAGGCGGAGGGCGCCGAGCGCTGGTCACCGGCCTGCGAACTGCCGGAGAGCGGCTACTGGTTCGCCCCGACGCTGTTCACGAACGTCACCCAGGCGCACACCGTCGCCCGCGACGAGATCTTCGGCCCGGTGCTGTCGGTGCTGACGTTCCGCACGCCGGACGAGGCGGTCGCCAAGGCCAACAACACGCCGTACGGCCTCTCCGCCGGCATCTGGACGGAGAAGGGCTCCCGCATCCTGGCGGTCGCGAACAAGCTCCGCGCGGGCGTCGTCTGGTCCAACACGTTCAACAAGTTCGACCCGACCTCGCCGTTCGGCGGATACAAGGAGTCGGGCTTCGGCCGCGAGGGCGGCCGCCACGGCCTGGAGGCGTACCTCGATGTCTGACACGCGACTCAGTGTCCTCAAGACCTACAAGCTGTACGTGGGCGGCAAGTTCCCGCGTTCCGAGAGCGGCCGGGTGTACGAGGTGACCGACGCAAAGGGCAACTGGCTGGCCAACGCGCCCCTCTCCTCCCGCAAGGACGCCCGTGACGCGGTCGTCGCGGCCCGCAAGGCGTTCGGCGGCTGGTCCGGGGCGACGGCGTACAACCGCGGCCAGGTCCTGTACCGCGTCGCGGAGATGCTGGAGGGCCGCCGCGACCAGTTCGCGCGTGAGGTGGCCGACGCCGAGGGGCTGTCGAAGTCGAAGGCGGCGGCGGTCGTGGACGCGACGATCGACCGCTGGGTCTGGTACGCGGGCTGGACCGACAAGATCGCCCAGGTGGTCGGCGGCGGCAACCCGGTGGCTGGCCCGTTCTTCAACCTCTCCTCCCCCGAGCCGACGGGCGTGGTCGCGGTCCTGGCCCCGCAGGAGTCGTCCTTCCTGGGCCTGGTGTCGGTGCTGGCCCCGGTGATCGCGACCGGCAACACGGCGGTCGTGGTGGCGAGCGAGAAGTCCCCGCTGCCCGCGCTGTCCCTCGCCGAGGTGCTGGCCACCTCGGACGTCCCCGGCGGCGTGGTCAACGTCCTGTCGGGCCGTACGGCGGAGATCGCGACCCCGCTGGCCGCCCACCAGGACGTCAACGCGATCGACCTCGCGGGCGCGGACGAGGCCCTCGCGAAGGAACTGGAGATCGCCGCGGCCGACAACCTCAAGCGCGTCCTCCGTCCACAGCCTGTGGATTACACGGAGACTCCCGGCACCGACCGCATGACGGCGTTCCTGGAGACGAAAACGGTCTGGCACCCCACGGGGTCACTGGGCGCGTCCGGTTCCTCGTACTAGACCGCCCCTCACAGCGGAAGCCCCGGCCCTCCTCCGTCCGGAAGGGCCGGGGCTTCTCTCGTGTGCGCCTGTCGCCGTGCACGGCCTACCGCGAGAGCGCCCCCGCCGCCTGCCCCGCCACCGGGACGCTCTCGACCGACGGCGCCTGCGCCACCGGCCCCGTCAGCTCCCGGGACTGCACCGGCTTGAAGTCGGCGACCTCGGTGCCGACGCCGTTGTCGAGCGGGTCGACTCCCGTGCCGGCGAGGGGGTTGGGCTTGAGGTTCCTGGCCGCGCCGGTGGCATGGCCGACGGAGCCGGTGGCGGCCCGGACGGCGGTCTGGGGGTCGGTCCTGCCGAGGGAGGTGTGGACCACGTCCAGGACCGAGCCGGGCCCCGCAGCCGCGGCCGTCGCCGCCCCCGCTCCCAGCGCCACCCCCGTGGTCGCGAGGACGGCCAGGGCACGCTGGACGGTCGGCTTCTTGGAAGAGTCGTGTCGGGCCATCGCTGCCACCTTCTGATGCACTTGGTAATCGATTCGACACAAAGGGTAGTTGAGGTGTGACGCGCACATCAAAGCCGACCCGCGGGGTCGTACGGCCCCCGATGGATGCCTCACACTGGTGTCCCGTGAGTTCCCCTCTGGCCATACCGACGCGAGTCGTGCTGCTCTGCGGCCCATCCGGCTCCGGCAAGTCCCTCCTCGCGGCCCGCTCCGGCCTCCCGGTGCTGCGGCTCGACGACTTCTACAAGGAGGGCGACGACCCGACGCTGCCGTTGGTGGCGGGGAGTTCGGACATCGACTGGGACCATCCGGGGTCGTGGGACGCGGACACGGCCGTCGCCGCGATCACCCGGCTGTGCCGCACGGGCCGTACGGACGTCCCGGTCTACGACATCGCGCGCAGCGCCCGCACCGGCACGGAGACGGTGGACATCGGGCGGACCCCGTTGTTCATCGCGGAGGGCGTCTTCGCCGCGGAGATCGTCGCGCACTGCCGGGAGCTCGGCGTCCTCGCCGACGCGCTGTGCCTGAGCCGCGGCCCGGTGAAGACGTTCCGCCGCCGCTTCCTGCGGGACCTGAAGGAGGGCCGCAAGTCGTGGCCGTTCCTGCTGCGCCGCGGCTGGCGTCTCATGCGGGAGGAGCGCTCGATCGTCGCCCGCCAGACCGCGCTGGGCGCGTACGCCTGCGACCGCGACGAGGCGATGGGCCGGCTGGCGGCCGCGGCGGCGGGCCGGTGCGCGAGCCTCGGTACGGCGGCCTAGGCAACGAAAAGCGGGACTGGACGGACCCCCCGGCCCTCCAGTCCCGCTCTTGTGCTCCCCCGTATTACTCCCCCGTTGTCCTCCCCCGTGTTCCCCCCGCTGTCCTGAGGAGACGCCCCCCAGCGTCTCCGCAGTTCCCCCGCCGGCCCCGGTTCCAGTCCCCCGTGGGGCCCTTTTGGTGCTCCCCCCCGACCTTCAGGCGACCAGCTCGCCGAAGGCGTCCTCCTCGTCACGGCCGAAGCTGAGGACCTCGTCCTCGCGCAGCCGGCGGAGCGACCGCCAGATGCTGGACTTCACCGTGCCGACACTGATGTCGAGGATCTCCGCGATCTCCGGGTCCGTGCGGCCCTCGTAGTAGCGCAGGACCAGCATGGTGCGCTGGAGCTCGGGCAGCCGGGCCAGCGCCTGCCACAGGACCGCGCGCAGTTCGGTGCCGCGCATCGCGTCCGTGTCGCCGGGCGTCTCCGGCAGTTCCTCGGTCGGGTACTCGTTGAGCTTGCGGCGCCGCCAGGCGCTGATGTGCAGGTTGGTCATGGTGCGGCGGAGGTATCCGCCGACCGCGGCCTTGTCACTGATCCGGTCCCACGCCCGGTATGTCGAGAACAGCGCGCTCTGCAGCAGGTCCTCGGCCTCGAAGCGGTCGCCGGTGAGGTGGTAGGCGGTGGCGTACAGGGAGGCGCGGCGCTCCTGGACGTAGGCGGTGAACTCCGCCTCCGACAGCGAGCGGCGCTCCCCCGAGTCCTCCCTGTACGCGGCTCCCCCGTGAGCCCCCTTGATCTCCCCCGTAGGTGCGTCAACCACCGTCATGAACGCGGTGTGCTGACGCCCGGTGCCGCGAGCGCACCCCCGCCCGCTCACGGCACCGGACTTCTCGGAACCCCGGTTCACGTCGTGCAGACGCGTGACCACTGCGCTGGTGCTGGTGCCGTGCAGCGTGTTCATCTCGCGCCCCCCGTCGTGGACTTCCGGTGTGCGGCCCGCCGGTCGGGCGGGCTTTCCTGCTTGTGCCGAAAAGCTTGCCGCGGCACTTTCATGGCCGTGTCCGCCGACTGTCACAGAGCTGTCACAGGGGTCTGGGACAGGACGGGCACGGCCCGTACACAGGCGTCAGCGCTGTGCGCGGCCCCCATCTCGGCCCACAGGTCGAACCCCGACCCCTCCATGGGCCAGAATGTGCCCGTGCCTTCCCTGTTGCTGATCGAGGACGACGACGCCATCCGGACGGCCCTGGAGCTCTCACTGACGCGCCAGGGTCACCGAGTGGCGACCGCTGCCAGTGGTGAGGACGGTCTGAAGCTGCTGCGCGAGCAGCGGCCGGATCTGATCGTGCTGGACGTGATGCTGCCCGGCATCGACGGGTTCGAGGTGTGCCGGCGCATCCGGCGCACGGACCAGTTGCCGATCATTCTGCTGACCGCGCGCAGCGACGACATCGACGTGGTCGTCGGGCTGGAGTCCGGCGCCGACGACTATGTCGTCAAGCCGGTGCAGGGGCGGGTGCTGGACGCCCGGATCCGGGCCGTGCTGCGGCGCGGCGAACGGGAGTCCAACGACGCGGCGACGTTCGGCAGCCTCGTCATCGACCGCTCGGCGATGACCGTGACGAAGAACGGCGAGGACCTCCAGCTCACGCCGACCGAGCTGCGGCTGCTTCTGGAGCTGAGCCGGCGGCCGGGGCAGGCGCTGTCGCGGCAGCAGCTGCTGCGGCTGGTGTGGGAGCACGACTACCTGGGCGACTCGCGGCTCGTGGACGCGTGTGTCCAGCGGCTGCGCGCCAAGGTCGAGGACGTGCCCTCGTCCCCGACGCTGATCCGTACCGTGCGGGGTGTCGGTTACCGGCTGGATCCGCCTCAGTGACACAGCGGCACCACCAAGGGGGGGACCGCGGCTGGACCGCGGCGCGCAAGGGAGTTCTGTCGCGGCTGCGCTTCACCAGCCTGCGGCTGAGACTGGTCGTCGTCTTCGGCCTGGTGGCACTGACGGCCGCCGTGTCCGCGTCCGGCATCGCGTACTGGCTCAACCGCGAGGCGGTGCTCACGCGCGCCCAGGACGCCGTGCTGCGCGACTTCGAGCAGGAGATGCAGAACCGGGCCGGTGCGCTGCCCGAGCATCCGACGCAGGACGAGCTCCAGCACACCGCGGGCCAGATGGCCGGCAGCGACCAGCGCTTCAGCGTGCTGCTGGTCGCGAGCAACGCCGACGGCAGGACCGTCTACGGCAGCTCCGGAGGGCTGAGCGGCTTCTCGCTGCGGGACGTGCCGGTCTCGCTGCGCACGGCGGTGAACAAGACGCAGAAGGTCGACGGGTCCAACAAGCACCCGTACCACCTGTACTGGCAGCGGGTCGTCGACCACGACACGCCGTATCTCGTGGCCGGTACGCGGGTGATCGGCGGCGGCCCGACCGGTTACATGCTGAAGTCGCTGGAGCCGGAGGCGAAGGACCTCAACTCGCTGTCCTGGTCGCTGGGGATCGCCACGGGGCTGGCGCTGATCGGCTCGGCGCTGCTCGCGCAGGCCGCCGCGACCACCGTGCTGAAGCCGGTGCAGCGGCTCGGGGCGGCCGCGCGGCGGCTCGGCGAGGGCAAGCTGGACACCCGCCTCAGGGTGTCCGGGACCGACGAGCTCGCCGATCTGTCGCGGACGTTCAACAACGCGGCCGAGGCGCTGGAGAAGCGCGTCGCCGACATGGCCTCGCGGGACGAGGCGTCCCGGCGGTTCGTGGCCGACATGAGCCATGAACTGCGGACGCCGCTCACCGCCATCACCGCCGTGACGGAGGTGCTGGAGGAGGAGCTGGAGGCGGAGACCGGGAGCATGGACCCGATGATCGAGCCCGCCGTCCGGCTGGTGGTCAGCGAGACGCGGCGGCTGAACGACCTGGTCGAGAACCTGATGGAGGTCACCCGCTTCGACGCGGGGACGGCCCGGCTCGTCCTGGACGACGTCGACATCGCCGACCAGATCACCGCGTGCATCGACGCCCGCGCCTGGCTGGACGCGGTCGAACTGGACGCCGACCGCGGTATCCACGCCCGGCTGGATCCGCGCCGTCTGGACGTCATCCTGGCCAACCTGATCGGCAACGCGCTCAAGCACGGCGGCTCCCCGGTGCGGGTGTCCGTCCGCGAGGCCGACGACTCGCTCGTCATCGAGGTGCAGGACCACGGGCCCGGCATCCCCGAGGACGTCCTGCCGCACGTCTTCGACCGTTTCTACAAGGCCAGCGCCTCCCGGCCGCGCTCCGAGGGCAGCGGCCTGGGCCTGTCCATCGCCCTGGAGAACGCCCACATCCACGGCGGCGAGATCACCGCGGCCAACTCGCCCGACTCGGGCGCGGTGTTCACCCTGCGGCTCCCGCGCCACACGTACGCGCCGGGGGAACAGCCCGCCGAGGACGGGCACAAGCACGGGGACGACAACGGCCAGGACCAGGGCGCGGACTCGAAGGGGGACGCCTGATGACCACACGTCTCGTGTCCAGGGCTCGGATCGGTGCCGTGTCGGTGCTCGCCCTGCTGCTCGCCGGCTGCGGGATCCGGGCCACGGAGGTGCCGACGAACTTCGGGCCCGCGCCCTCGCGGGTGCGGTGTTCGCTCGCCGAGCCGGACGTGTCGACGCAGGCCGCCCGGGGGCTGCCGGTGCAGGTGTTCCTGCTGTGCGGGTCCTCGCTGGTGACCGTCGACCGGACCGTACGGGTCCCGGACGGCGCGGCCGACTCCGAGCGGCGGATGCTGGTGGCGCAGGGCCTGCTGGACCAGCTCGCGGAGCCGCCGTCGCCCGCCGAGAAGGAGGCCGGCTACAGCACGGACGTGCGCGGCGGCATCACCGTGAGCCGGCCCCGGCAACCCGAGGACACGCTGCGGCTGAGCATGGCGCCGGACACCCTCACCTCGTACGCCCTCGCCCAGATCGTCTGCACCTTCTCCGACTCGGCGGCCGCCGAGGGCGACGGCTCCGTGGTCCTGGGCGGCCCCGGCGCCGACTCCGCGCGCCGCTACGAGTGCACGGACGAGGTGCGGGCCCGCCCGGGCAGCAAGGAACCGCCCTCCAAGGACGCGGCCGGGGAGTGAGCCGGCCGGGCTCCGCCGGGGCTGTGGCGCATGCCTCACAGGCCGACCGGGGCCCATCCCGGAACCGATCCTGCCGGAGGCCGCGTCTTGGGGGGCGTGCGTCAAGGCTCCATCGGCGGCAGCGCCGCGTTCCGCATCCGTGTGACAGGAGGTGTCCTCCTCGTCGCACACCTCGCGTTCGTCGCCTGGCTCACGCTGCGGCCGCTGGACGTGCCCTGGGTGATGCCGGCCAACCTGCGGCCGTTCGACGGCATCCGGGCCGATCTCGCCCTGGGCTGGCCCGAGGCGGCCCGGCGGATCTGTGAGGGGCTGGCCCTGCTCGCCCCGCTGGGCGTGCTGCTGCCGATGGCGAGCGGCAGACTGGTCGTCTCGCCGCTGGCGTCCCTGCTGAACACCGTCACGGCCGGCGCCCTGCTGTCACTGGGCATCGAACTGCTCCAGACCGGCGTTCCCGGTCAGGTCGTCGACGTCGACTCGCTGTTCCTGAACACCATGGGCGTGGCCCTCGCGCATCTCGCGCTCGTCCCCGCCGGCCGCTCCTGGCTGCGCCGCCGCACCACCGCGCGTCCGCCCCGTACGCCCGTGCCCCCGGAGGAGCCGGCTCAGGGTCGGACCCCGACGATTCCCAGGGTCGGGATCGCCCCGTGGAGCGACGCTTTGCCCCCTTCGTCTCCGTAGCGTGGAGTGCAGATGGGGTACTCGGACGAGAGGCCTCACGACACCTCACGAAGGAGCCGCACATGTCACGCCTCGCCCGCCCCACCAACGGCCGCATGATCGGCGGAGTGTGCGCCGCGCTGGCACGGCGCTTCGGCACCTCCACGACGACGATGCGGGTGATCTTCCTGGTCTCGTGCCTGCTGCCCGGCCCGCAGTTCCTGCTGTACATCGCGCTGTGGATCCTGCTGCCCTCGGAGAGCAAGGTGCAGAACAAGGCACAGACGGCCTGGTAGCCACCCGTCGCGGAAACGCCGATGGGGCGCACCCCGTGTCCAGGGGTGCGCCCCGTCGGCGTGTGTGCGCCTGGGCGGGAGGGTCAGGCGACCGGAAGGCCGTTCGCCGGGAGCCCGCCGAGCAGCTTGGCGGCCGGGCCGGTCGGGCCCTGGGCGAGCAGCTGCCCGGCGACCGGCTGGGCGGCGGCGAGACCGGTGCCCGCCAGGGTCTGCCCCTGGCCCACCGCCTCGCCCGAGCCCGCCGGCAGCGTCCGGGAGAGCTGCTCCGCCGGGAGCGCCTGGGTGACGGTCTCCATCGCCTGGGCGGTGTCCGGGAGAGCCGGGGCGGCCTGGGCGGCGCCCGCACCGGTGGCGGCGAAGGCAGCACCGAGAGCGGCGACACCGAGGGACTTGGCAGCAGACTGCTTCATGAAAACGCGTCCTCGCAATGGGATGACGGGGTGTGTGAGCGGTGCGGCGACCGTAATCACGCGGCACCACCCGCCGCAAACATCGAAATGCGGACGGCTTGTGAACACCGTCCGCATTCCCTGTGTACCGACAGTCCCGGGATCAGTCCTCCGACGCCGCAGAACCGCTGGTGGAAGCGGTCTGCCGGAACAGCCATTCGGATTTCAGCTCGGCATAACCGGGCTTGATCACGTCATTGATCATGGCCAGTCGTTCATCGAAAGGAATGAACGCTGATTTCATCGCATTGACTGAGAACCACTGCATGTCGTCGAGCGTGTAAGCGAACGCCTCGACGAGGTGCTCGAATTCCCGGCTCATGCTCGTGTGGGACATCAGGCGGTTGTCCGTGTTCACCGTGGCCCGGAAGTGCAGCCGGCGCAGCAGCCCGATGGGGTGCTCGGCGTACGAGGCGGCCGCCCCGGTCTGGAGGTTGGAGCTCGGGCACAGCTCCAGCGGGATGCGCTTGTCCCGGACGTAGGAGGCGAGCCGCCCGAGTTCGATCCGGCCGTCCTCGTGGACCTGGATGTCGTCGATGATCCGCACCCCGTGCCCGAGCCGGTCGGCGCCGCACCACTGGAGGGCCTGCCAGATGGACGGCAGCCCGAAGGCCTCGCCGGCGTGGATGGTGAAGTGGTTGTTCTCGCGCTTGAGGTACTCGAAGGCGTCCAGGTGCCGGGTGGGCGGGTAGCCGGCCTCGGCCCCCGCGATGTCGAAGCCGACGACACCCAGGTCGCGGTAGCGGTTAGCGAGTTCGGCGATCTCCAGGGCGCGGGCCGCGTGCCGCATGGCGGTGAGCAGCGCGCCGACGCGGATGCGCAGGCCGTTCTCCCGGGCGCGGCGCTCCCCTTCCCGGAAGCCCTCGTTGACGGCCTCGACGACCTCTTCGAGGCTCAGACCGCCTTCGAGGTGCTGCTCGGGGGCGTAGCGCACCTCGGCGTAGACGACGCCGTCCGCGGCGAGGTCCTCGGCGCACTCGGCGGCGACCCGCACCAGGGCGTCGCGGGTCTGCATGACGCCGACGGTGTGGGAGAAGGTCTCCAAGTACCGTTCCAGGGATCCGGAGTCGGCGGCCTCGCGGAACCAGATGCCCAGCTTCTCCGGATCGCTCTCCGGGAGCTGGGTGTAGCCCGTCGCGCGGGCGAGCTCGATGATCGTGCCGGGGCGCAGACCGCCGTCGAGGTGGTCGTGCAGCAGGACCTTGGGCGCCCGGTGGATCTGGTCCGGTGTCGGGGTGTTCGCGATGGTCTGGCTCGTCATTTCCGCACTCTAACTCCTACGCGCGTAGATGGCGCGTTCCCGGATCCTTTACGTTTCCGTCGATACGTAACGGTGACCGCAAGGACGGGTCGAGTACACCCGGGCTTCTGACACTGTTCTGTCATGGCACACCAACCGACGCCGGTGCGCAGGGCCCGGCTGGGCAGGACATTCGGTCCGGAGCCGTCGGCGGTCAGCGGCGTGGTGCTGCTGCTCCCCGGCGGCGACGAGGTCTCCGGCCGCAGACCGTCCCCCATGGTGGCGACCGCCACCGTACGCGCCCTGGGCCGCCGCCTGGCCCGCGCGGGCCGGGGCGAGGGCCTGGTCACACACGTGGTGCACTACCGCTACCGCGGCTGGAACGGCAGCGAGGCCAACCTCGCGGCCGATGCGGCCTGGGCGGCCGACGAGGTCGTACGGCGTTACGGAGACGTTCCCGTCTGCCTCGCCGGTATCGGCATGGGCGGTCGGGCCGGGTTGCGGGCGGGTGGCCACGAGGCCGTCAACTCCGTGCTGGCGCTCGCTCCCTGGCTGCCGGAGGAGGATGTGGCCGCGCCACCCGAACCGGTGAAGCAGCTGGTGGGGCGGCAGGTGCTGATCGTGCACGGCACGAACGACGGGCGGACTGATCCCGAGTTGTCGTTCCGGCTGGCGGCGCGGGCGAAGAAGGCGAATCGGGATGTGTGCCGGTTCGAAGTGCATGCGGACGGGCACGGGTTGACTCAGTACCGGGACGAAGTGCTGGCGCTGGCTGAGGACTTCGTGATGGGGGCCTTGTTCGGGCGGGCCGTGTCGCGGCCGGTGCGGGATGCGCTGGCCGCGCCGCCGCCGTTGGGGTTGCGGATGCCGTTGGCTGCGGGGTTCAGTCCTTCGAGGCGGTAGCGCCGTTTGAGTGCCTGTGGTCATCGGGGTGCGGGCGCATGGGGGTTGCTCGCGCCCACGCGGCGGAGCCGCATATGAATACAGCCCCGCGCCCCTAGGTCGGCAGCAGACTGCCCCTTCTTGAGAGCAGGAACCTTTTGAAGGCTGCCACCGGGGGTGTGTCCGGGTGGCCCTCCAGCCAGGCCACGCCGATCTCTCGGGCCGCCCGTGGGGCCGTCACCGTCAGTTCGACCACCCCCGGGCGGGGCACGGCGGGCGGGGGCAGCAGAGCCACTCCCAGGCCCGCTGCCACCAGGCCCCGCAGGGTTTCCGCCTCCTCGCCCTCGAAGGCGATGCGGGGCTTGAAGCCGGCCTCCTTGCAGAGGTCGTCGGTGATCCGGCGGAGGCCGTAGCCGGGTTCCAGGGTGACGAACATTTCGTCCGCCGCCTCGGCGAGGCGGATGCGGCGCCGGCCCGCGAGGGGGTGGTCGGCCGGGACGACGAGGCGGAGCTTCTGCTCGTCGAGGCGGCGGGCGACCAGGTCGGGGGCGTCGGGGACGGGGGACGTCAGGCACAGGTCCAGTTCGCCGGCGCGGAGGCGTTCGAGCATGGCCTCGCCGTAGTTCTGGACCAGGCTGAAGCGGACGCGCGGATGGTCGGCGCGGAAGGCCTGGAGGAGGCCCGGGACCGTCTCGGCGCCCATGGTGTGCAGGAAGCCGAAGGCGACCTTGCCGGTGGCGGGGTCGGCGTCGGCCCGCACTTCCTCGGCGGCGCGCTCGACCTCGGCCAGGGCCCGTTCCACGGAGGTGAGGAAGGTGCGCCCGGCCGGGGTGAGGGAGACCGTACGGCCGTGGCGGGCGAAGAGGTCGACGCCGAGGTCCTGCTCCAGACGGGCCATGGACCGGGAGAGGGTCGACTGGGGGACGTTCATCTCCTGGGCGGCACGGGTGACGTGCTCGGTGCGGGCGACGCCGGCGAAGTACGCGAGGCGGGGAGCCAGCACCCTGGACATCTCCGCCATGTCTTCTGTGTCACTGGACGGTGACAGCCGAGCCGCTGAACTGTGTTGATGCGCCATGGGAACGATTATGGCGGTTCCATGCATTGGACGGATCAGTGGGCGCGTACGTAGTTTCGAGGCATGTCTCCCGCCAGTACCGGGGCGTCCACCATCGTGGGCGCCGATGCCGCTGTCCCTGCCGCCGACTCACGTATGTCCCCGGGCGGGCCCGGCTACCGCCGGATGAGCCTCGCCCTCTTCCTCGCGGGTGTCGCGACCTTCGCGCTGCTGTACTCCACACAGGCGCTGCTCCCGCTGATCTCCGGCGAGTTCGGGGTGGCGGCGAGCGACGCGAGCTGGACGGTGGCCGCCGCGACGGGCGGGCTGGCGTTGTTCGTCCTGCCGATGAGCGCCCTGTCGGAGCGCTTCGGACGGCGTGCGGTCATGACGGCCTCGCTGGCCGTGGCGGTGACCGTCGGACTGCTGGTGCCCTTCGCCCCGTCGCTGGGTGTCCTGGTCGTGCTGCGGGCGCTCCAGGGCGCGGCCCTGGCCGGGCTGCCCGCGTCGGCGACGGCGTACCTCGCGGAGGAGGTCAGCCCGAAGGCGCTGGTCACCGCGATCGGACTGTTCGTCGCGGGCAACAGTGTCGGCGGGATGAGCGGCCGGGTCATCACCGGCTGGGTCGCGCAGGAGTGGGGCTGGCGGGTCGCCGTCGGTGTGATCGGCGCGCTGGCGGTGGCGTGCGCGGTGGCCTTCCGGCTGCTGCTCCCCGCCCCGCAGAACTTCAAGGCCGGCTCGCTGCGGCCGCGCGTGCTGGCCCGGACGGTCCGTGACCACCTGTCGAACCCGCTGCTGTGCCGGCTGTACGCGATCGGCGCGCTGTTCATGACGGTGTTCGGCGGTGTGTACACGGTCATCGGCTACCGGCTGACCGAGGCGCCGTTCTCACTGCCGCAGGGCATCATCGGCTCGATCTTCCTGGTGTACCTCGTCGGCACGGTGTCGGCGTCCACGGCCGGCCGGCTGGTGGGCCGGCTGGGCCGCCGTGGCGCGCTGTACGCGGGCGGCGGTACGACGGCAGCCGGCCTGCTGCTGTCCCTGGCGGGGTCGCTCCCGCTGGTCCTGCTGGGCCTGGTCCTCATCACGGCGGGCTTCTTCGCGGGCCACGCGGTGGCCTCCTCGGCGGTCAGCAAGACGGCCACGACCGGCCGTGCGCAGGCCTCGGCGCTCTACCAGTCGGCCTACTACATCGGCTCCAGCGCGGGCAGCACGGTCGGCGCGATCGCCTTCCACGCGGGCGGCTGGGCCGGGACGGTCGGGGTCGGCCTGCTGGCGGTCCTGGGCGTCGTCACGATCACGGTCTTCGGGACGCGGGCGGCTCGGATGCAGCGACGACTGGCCACGGCCGCCTGAGCCCGGAGCCCGGGCCGTTCCCCCTGGTCGGGGCCGGTTGTCAGTGGGCGCGGATAACGTCCGCCTCCGCTGACCACCGGATTCGACCAGGGGGATTTTTCATGGAGTTCCGCATCGACCGTACGGCGTTCGCCGAGGCCGTGGGCCGGGCCGTACGGGCGCTGCCCGCGCGGACGCCGGTGCCGGTGCTGGGCGGGCTGCTGCTGGAGGCGGACGCGGGGCGGCTGGCCGTGACGGGCTTCGACTTCGAGGCGGCGGTGCGGGTGGCGGCCGACGCCGAGGTCGCGGTGCCCGGGCGGGTGCTCGTCCTGGGGCGGCGGCTGCTGGACGTCTGCCGGGTGCTGCCGGACGGGCCGGTGAGCTGCGCGCTGGAGGCCTCGCGGTTCACGGTGGAGGCGGACGGTACGCGGTTCGGGCTGTCGACGCTGCCCGTCGCCGAGTACCCGGCCCTGCCGGTGCCGCCCGCGCCGTACGGCACGGTGGACGGCGCCGCGTTCGCGACGGCCGTCGCCCAGGTCGCGGTGGCGGCCGGGCGCGACGACACGCTGCCGCTCCTGACGGGCGTCCAACTGCGCCTGGACGGCGGTCAGATGACCCTGGCCGCTTCGGACCGCTACCGGTACGCCGTGCGGCGGCTGGAGTGGCAGCCGGGTGCGGCGGCCGACGGCGTGGTGGAGACGTTGCTGCCCGCGCGGCGCCTGCTGGACGTCGCGCGGTCGCTGAGCCGCTGCGAGGACGTGCTGATCGGCTGGGACCCGGCCGCCGGGGGCGGGCTGATCGGCTTCGAGGGCGGGCGGACGCGGACGGCGCTGCGGCTCCTGGACGGACGGCTGCCGACGTACAGGTCGCTGTTCGACATGGCGGGGGCCGCGGTCGCCGAGGTGGAGTGCGAGGGGCTCGCGGAGGCCGTGCGGCGGGTCGCGGTGGTGGCGGAGGCGAACAGTCCGGTGCGGCTGGACTTCTCGTCCGACGGGTCCGTCATGCTCCGCGCCGGCTACGGCGACGACGTGGCGGTCCAGCGGCTGCCCGCCACGCTGACCGGCGCCGACGAGATGCCGGTGGCCTTCAACCCGGCCTATCTGCTGGACGCGCTGACGTCCTTCGAGAGCCCGCGCGTACGGCTGGAACTGCTCGGGGCGGGGCAGCGGGCGCTGCTGCACGCGGTGCCGGACGGCGGGGCCGCCGGGGTGGCCGGGGAGCTTGCCGGGGAGACGGCCGGGGAGCACCGGCATCTGCTGATGTCGGTGAAACAGCTGGTCTGAAGCGCCGCTCCTGCCTGCGCTTTTGTGCGCTCGGGGGGCCGTTGTCAGTGGGCTGCGGTAGCTTCCGAAGTGCTGGACGCGATGGCGCGTGACAGAACTTCCACAGGGGTGGGTGGACGATGACGAACGGCACGGCGACACCGACAGATCTGGACACCAGGCTGGAGGCACACCGCACCGAGCTGACGGGGTACTGCTACCGGATGCTCGGCTCCTCCTTCGAGGCCGAGGACGCGGTGCAGGACACGATGGTCCGCGCCTGGCGCAGCTACGACAAGTTCGAGGGCCGCTCCAGCCTCCGCTCCTGGCTGTACCGCATCGCGACCAACGTGTGCCTGGACATGCTGACCGCGGGCAACAAGCGGGCCAGGCCCATGGACCTGACCGAGTCCACCCCCCTCGCGCAGGCGGCCCTGACCCCCCGCCCGGACAACACCTGGCTGGAGCCCATGCCGGACGCCCGCGTGCTGCCCACGACCGGCGACCCGGCGGAGGCGGCGATAGCCAAGGAGTCCGTGCGGCTCGCCTTCATGGCCGCCCTCCAGAAGCTGCCGGCCAAGCAGCGGGCCGTGCTGATCCTGCGCGAGGTGCTGGCCTGGAAGGCCAGCGAGGTCGCCGAGCTGCTGGGCACGTCGGTGGCGTCGGTCAACAGCGCCCTCCAGCGGGCCCGCGCCACCCTGGCCGAGCGGCAGGAGCCGGGCGCCGAAGCGGCCGTCTCCGACCCGCTGGACGAGGACCAGCAGAAGCTGCTGGACCGCTATGTCGCGGCCTTCGAGGGCTACGACATGACGGCGCTGACGGCCCTGCTGCACGAGGACGCGGTCATGACGATGCCGCCCTTCGACCTGTGGCTGACCGGCGTCGGCGACATCACCGGCTTCATGACCACACTCGGCGCCCCCTGTGCGGGCTCCCGGCTGGTGCCGGTCCAGGTCAACGGCCTGCCGGGGTTCGCCCAGTACAAGCCGGATCCCGAGACCGGCGGCTTCACACCGTGGGCGGTCCAGGTGCTGGAGATCTCAGACGGCCGGATCACCGGGTTCCACTGCTTCCTCGACACCAAGCGCTGGTTCCCGCTCTTCGGCCTGCCCCTCCACCTCGAAGCGGAGACCGGCCAGGTCCAGGAGGGCGCGTAGGGCCGGGTCGGGGTCGCGCAGCCGTATCCGGCCCCCGGCCCGCCGGGCGGCCAGCTGGAGCCGCGCGAGCAGGTCGACGGCGGCGAGCCCGGGCGGCCCGAGGCCTCCGACATCGCACACCACGACCCGGGCACGGCTGGTTCGCAGCAGTGCCCTGACGTCGTCGCTCAGTCGGCTCACCTCGTCCCGGGCGACGGGACCGGGGAGCACGAGCACGGGGGGTGTCATGGCGTCCACGGTTTGTAGACCGGGCGGGCGGCGGTAATTCATCGCGGCTGTCCGTCCTCTCGGCGCCGTAAGGATCACATTGACCTGAGTACGGCCTTCCCCGGAGGGTTGGCTGTATGCCCCATGCATCTGCCCCTCCCGCGCTGTCCGATGCACGTGTCGCCGGTGAGGGGGCCTTGTGCAGGGGGTGCTGAGCGGCTTCGCGGTCATCGCCGTCGTCATCGGGGTCGGCTATCTAATCGGCCGCCGGGGGTATCTGGGCGACGGCGGGCGCGAGGTCCTGACGAAGCTGGCCTTCCACGTGGCGTCTCCCGCCCTGCTCTTCACGACGCTCGCCCGGGCCGACCTGTCGGTGATCTTCTCCGACCGGCTGCTGGTCACGGCGATGAGCACGGCAGCGGCGGCGGGTGTGTTCGTGGCGGTGGGTGCCGTGCGCGGCTGGGGTGTGGGCCGGACGACGATCGGCGCGCTGTGCTCCAGCTACGTCAACTCGGGCAACCTCGGCATCCCGATCGCGGTGTACGTGCTGGGCGACGCGTCACTGGTCGCGCCGGTGCTGCTGTTCCAACTGGTGGGTGTCACGCCGGTGGCGCTGACGGTCCTGGACCTGACGAGCGGCGGGGAGAAGCGGCCCTTGTGGCAACGGCTGCTCACGCCCCTGCGCAACCCGATAGCCCTGGGCTCCCTGGCGGGTGTGGCCGTCTCGGCGTCGGGCCTCGCGGTGCCGGGTCCTCTGATGGACCCACTGACCCTAATCGGCAACATGTCGGTCCCGGCGGTCCTGCTGGCCTTCGGCATCTCCCTGCGCGGCAGCACGCTCCCGCTGCGCGGCGCGGAACGGGCCCCTGTCCTGCTCGCCGTGACCCTCAAGGCGGTCGTCCAGCCCCTGGTCGCCTGGGCCCTGGCGACGGGCGTCTTCGGCCTGCACGGGGCTTCCCTGCTCGACGTGGTGGTGACGTCGGCGCTTCCGGCGGCGCAGAACCTGTTCACGTACGCGAGCAGTTATCGGGTGGGCGAGGTGCTGGCGAGGGAGGCGATCTTGTTGTCGACGGTGCTGGCGGTGCCGGTTCTGGTGGTGGTAGCGGCGGTGTTGGGGTGACTCAGGTCCCGCACGCCGAACGGGACCGGCGGGGGTCCACCGATCCCGTTCACCCGTATGCGGAAACCCCTGGTCAGGCGATACGTTCCAGCACCACCGGCGATGCCGTGAAGGCCGTCCCCGGCGCCGCGATGTCGTACGAGCCCTCGACCGCCTGGAGGGCGTACCCGAAGCGCTCGGGCGTGTCCGTGTGCAGGGTCAGCAGGGGCTGGCCCTCGGTGACCTGGTCGCCCGGCTTGGCGTGCATCTCCACGCCCGCGCCCGCCTGCACCGGGTCCTCCTTGCGGGCGCGGCCCGCGCCGAGGCGCCAGGCCGCGACGCCGATGCCGTAGGCGTCGAGGCGGGTCAGGACGCCCGAGGCCGGGGCCTTGATCACGTGCTGTTCGCGGGCCACCGGCAGCGCCGCGTCCGGGTCGCCGCCCTGGGCCGTGATCATGCGGCGCCAGACGTCCATCGCCGAGCCGTCGGCCAGGGCCTTCGCCGGGTCGGCGTCCCTGATGCCCGCCGCGTCGAGCATCTCGCGGGCCAGGGCGATCGTCAGCTCGACCACGTCCGCCGGGCCGCCGCCCGCCAGGACCTCCACCGACTCGCGGACCTCCAGCGCGTTGCCGGCCGTCAGACCGAGCGGGGTCGACATGTCCGTGAGGAGCGCGACCGTCTTCACGCCGTGGTCGGTGCCGAGGCCCACCATCGTGGAGGCCAGCTCGCGGGCGTCCTCCAGGGTCTTCATGAAGGCGCCCGTGCCGACCTTCACGTCGAGGACCAGCGAGCCCGTGCCCTCCGCGATCTTCTTGGACATGATCGAGGAGGCGATCAGCGGGATCGCCTCGACCGTGCCCGTGACGTCGCGCAGGGCGTACAGCTTCTTGTCGGCCGGGGCCAGGCCGTCACCCGCCGCGCAGATCACCGCGCCGGTGCCGTCCAGGACGGAGAGCATCTCCTCGTTCGAGAGCAGGGCGCGCCAGCCGGGGATCGACTCCAGCTTGTCCAGCGTGCCGCCCGTGTGGCCGAGGCCGCGGCCGGAGAGCTGGGGGACAGCGGCGCCACAGGCGGCCACCAGGGGGGCGAGCGGGAGGGTGATCTTGTCGCCGACGCCGCCGGTGGAGTGCTTGTCGGCCGTCGGGCGGGACAGGGACGAGAAGTCCATGCGCTCGCCGGAGGCGATCATCGCGGCCGTCCAGCGGGCGATCTCGCGCCGGTTCATGCCGTTGAGCAGGATGGCCATCGCGAGGGCCGACATCTGCTCGTCGGCCACCTCCCCGCGGGTGTACGCGTCGATGACCCAGTCGATCTGCTCGTCGCTGAGTTCGCCGCGGTCCCGCTTGGTGCGGATGACGGAGATGGCGTCCATGGCCATGGCTTGGGCTTCCTTCCGAGGTTTCCAGAAGCCGTACGGCCCCCCTGAGCCGGTCGCGTGAGCAACTCAGGGGGGCCGCACGGGGATTACTTGGTGAGGTGCTCCGGGCCGAAGGCCTGGGGCAGCATCTGAGACAGCGGCAGGATGCCCGCCGGGGTCTCCAGCAGCAGGTCCGGGCCGCCGAACTCGTGCAGCAACTGGCGGCAGCGGCCGCACGGGACGAGCGTCTCGCCGTTCCGGTCGACGCACGTGAAGTGCGTCAGCCGGCCGCCGCCGGTGTTGTGCAGCTCCGACACCAGGCCGCACTCGGCGCACAGGCCGATCCCGTACGAGGCGTTCTCCACGTTGCAGCCGGAGATGATGCGGCCGTCGTCGACCAGGGCCGCCACGCCCACCGGGTAACCGGAGTACGGGGCGTACGCCCGGGACATGGCGTCCCGGGCCACCGCGCGCAGCTTCTCCCAGTCGACGGCCGCTCCGGCGTCGGTCACTTGCCCTGCCCCTTCCGGTACGGCAACCCGTCCGCCTTCGGCATGCGCAGCCGCTGGGCGGACAGGGCGAGGACGACCAGGGTGATGACGTACGGCGTGGCGGAGACCACCTGGTTCGGGACCTCGTTGGTGGTCGCGTACCAGGCGAACACCAGGCCGCCGACGACCAGGGTGATCACGGCCTGGACGTACTTCTTGCGGACCACCAGCCAGATGGCGCCGATGAGCAGCAGGAGTGCGCCGAGCAGCAGCAGGGCGTGGACGTTGGCCGAGCCGCCGCGCAGGTTGAGGCTGTCGGTGTAGCCGAACAGACCCGCGCCGAGGGCGAGGCCGCCGGGCATCCAGTTGCCGAAGATCATCGCGGCGAGACCGATGTAGCCGCGGCCGCTGACCTGGCCCTCCAGGTAGAAGGGGTTGGCCACGATCGACAGGAAGACACCGCCGAGGCCGGCCAGGCCGCCGGAGATGATCACGGCGATGTACTTGTACTTGTAGACGTTCACGCCGAGGGACTCGGCCGCGACCGGGTTCTCGCCGCAGGAGCGCAGCCGCAGGCCGAACGCGGTGCGCCACAGGATCCACCAGGTGCCGGGGATCAGGGCGACGGCGATCAGGGTCAGCCAGGAGACGTTGGTGACCAGGCCGCCGAGCAGGCCGGCGATGTCGGAGATCAGGAACCAGCCCTTGTCGTTGAGCTCCCTGAGCCCGTCGGAGAGTCCGGGCACGGTGAAGTTGCCGAGGGAGTCCACCGCCGGGGACTGCTTGGCGGAGCCGCCCGTGTGGCCCTCGAAGGCGAGGGGCGCGAGGTAGCGGGTGGCGCCGAGGGCGAGGATGTTGATGGCCACACCGGAGACGATGTGGTTGACGTTGAAGGTGACGGTCACGAAGGCGTGCAGCAGGCCGCCGAGGCAGCCGCCGATGATGCCCACCAGGACACCGGTCCACGGGCCCCACTGGAAGCCGGCCCAGGCGCCGAACCAGGTGCCGAGGATCATCATGCCCTCGAGGCCGATGTTGACCACGCCCGCGCGCTCGGCCCACAGACCGCCCAGACCGGCGAGGCCGATCGGCACGGCGAGCTGGAGCGCGGTGGACATCTGGCTGACGTTGGTGATGCCGTCGGCGCCGGTGATGAGGCGGACGATCGAGGTGAGCGCCAGGCCTCCGGCGATGATCAGCAGCAGGACGGGCCACGACAGGCGGCGGCCGGTCGGCGCCGCGGGCTGCAGCGTGGGCTGGTTGAGGTCGGTCGCGGTGGTCATCGGCCAGCCACCTCCTTCGTGGTGTTGTTGTTGCCGAGGACGTGACCGGCGGCCAGTTCGGCGCCGACCCGGCGCTGCTGGCGGCGCAGGCCCCACTCGCGGACGGCCTCGTAGGAGACGACGACCGAGAGCACGATCAGGCCCTGCATGATGACCGCGATCTCCTTGTCGTAGCCGTGGAAGTCCAGCTCGGGCGAGGCCTTGTCGAGCCAGGCCCACAGCAGGGCGGCGAAGGCGATGCCCACGGGGCTGTTGCGGCCGAGCAGGGCGATGCCGATACCGAGGAAGCCGATGCCGGTGGGGAAGTTGAGGCTGTAGGTGTGGGTGTCGCCGAGCAGGATCGGCAGGCCGGCGAGGCCCGCGATGCCGCCGGAGATCAGCATGGCGCTGAGCACCATGCGCCCCGGGTCCACACCGCTGGCCGCGGCGGCGCTCTGCGAGGCGCCGGAGGCACGCAGGTCGAAGCCGAAGCGGGTGCGGTTGAGGACGACCCAGTAGCCGATGCCGAGCAGGACTGCGAGCAGCACCAGGCCGTAGATCTCGCCGGCCGCGCCCATGGGGATGCCGGGGATCCAGCCGGACTCGTGCATCTCGCCGGTGGTGTTGTTGTTGCCGACCTTCACACCGAAGACGCTCGGCAGCCACAGGTAGGCGATCACGGAGGTGGCGATCGCGTTGAGCATGATCGTGGCGACGACCTCGCTGACGCCGCGGGTGACCTTGAGGACACCGGCGATGCCGGCCCAGAAGGCGCCGGTGAGGACGGCGGTCAGCAGCAGCAGCGGGACCTGGAGGGCGGCCGGCAGAGCGACGTGGGCGCCGACGATCGCTGCCAGCATCGCGCCGAGCTGGTACTGCCCGTCGACGCCGATGTTGAACAGGTTCATCCGGAAGCCGATGGCCACCGCGAGCGCCGCGATGTAGTACATCGAGGCCTGGTTGATGATCAGGACCTGGATGTCGGAGAAGCTCAGCTGCTCGAACATCAGGGCGAACGGCTCGACGGGGCTCTTGCCCGACGCGACCAGCACGATCGCGCTCAGGACGAAGGCCACGGCGAGCGCGATGACCGGTCCGGCCACCGCGAGGAGCACGCGCTCCCTGTCGAACTTCTTCATCAGCGGGCCTCGTCTTCCGGAGACTCGGGGGCGTCGGCCTTCGAGATCTCGGGGGTCTCTTCGTGCGCGAGGTGCCCGGTGGCGGCACCGGTCATGGCCGAGCCGAGCTCCTCGGGGGTGATGGTGGCCGGGTCGGCGTCCGCGACCAGCTTGCCGTTGTAGATCACGCGCAGCGTGTCGGACAGGCCGATGAGTTCGTCCAGGTCGGCGGAGATCAGCAGGACGGCCAGGCCCTCGCGGCGGGCCTCGCGGATGTGGTCCCAGATGGCGGCCTGGGCGCCGACGTCCACGCCCCGGGTGGGGTGCGCGGCGATCAGGAAGCGCGGCTTGTGGCTCATCTCCCGGCCGACGATCAGCTTCTGCTGGTTGCCGCCGGAGAGGGAGGCGGCGGTGACGTCGATGCCGGGGGTGCGGACGTCGTACTCCGTGACGATCCGGCGGGTGTCCTCCTGGGCCGCCTTCGGGTCCAGCCAGACGCCCTTGGCGAGCGGCTTCTCGGTGACGTGGCCGAGGATGCGGTTCTCCCAGAGGGGTGCCTCCAGGAGCAGGCCGTGGCGGTGGCGGTCCTCGGGGATGTAGCCGATGCCCTGCTCGCGGCGCCTGCGGGTGGGCCAGGCGGTGATCTCCTCGTCGGCGAGCCGGATGGTGCCGGAGTCGGCGGCCTTCAGGCCGATGAGCGCGTCGACCAGCTCGGTCTGGCCGTTGCCCTCGACACCGGCGATGCCGAGGACCTCGCCCGCGTGGATGGTGAAGCTGATGTCGTCGAGGAGGGCCTTGCCGCCGGGGGCGGCCAGGCGCAGCTTGTCGACGCTGATGACCGGGCGGTCGGTGACCGTGGACTCGGCCGTCTCGGGCGTGGGCAGTTCGCTGCCGACCATCATCTCGGCGAGCTGGCGCGGGGTGGTCTCGGCGGGGACGGCCGTGCCGACGGTGGTGCCGCGGCGGATGACGGTGATCTCGTCGGCGACGGAGAGCACCTCGCCGAGCTTGTGCGAGATGAAGATGACCGACAGGCCCTCGGAGCGCAGTTCGCGCAGGTTGGCGAAGAGGGCGTCGACCTCCTGCGGGACGAGCACGGCGGTCGGCTCGTCCAGGATGAGGGTGCGGGCGCCGCGGTAGAGGACCTTGAGGATCTCCACGCGCTGGCGAGCGGCGACGCCGAGCTCCTCGACCAGGAGGTCGGGCCTGACGTCGAGGCCGTAGCGCTCGGAGAGCTCCTTGATCTTGCGGCGGGCCTTGGCGCCGATGCCGTACAGCTTCTCGCTGCCGAGCACGACGTTCTCGAGGACCGTGAGGTTGTCGGCGAGCATGAAGTGCTGGTGGACCATGCCGATGCCGCGGACGATGGCGTCGGCCGGCGACGAGAAGCTGACCTGCTCGCCGTCGACGGCGATGGTGCCCTCGTCCGGCTTCTGCATGCCGTAGAGGATCTTCATCAGCGTCGACTTGCCGGCGCCGTTCTCGCCGACGAGGGCGTGCACGGTGCCCTTGCGGACGCTGAGGTGGATGTCGTGGTTGGCCACGACGCCCGGGAAACGCTTCGTGATCCCGGCGAGCTCGACGGCGGTCACCGATTCCTTGACCGCCGCTCCGGCCGGAGGGCTGCTGGACGCGTTGATGGCGCACTCTCCTGGGGACGGGGGCCGTCTACGCGCGTAGCGCCCCTACGGCATACAAAGGGGCCGACGAACCGCGACAACGGGGTACGAGGAGCAGCCTCCCCGTACCCCGTCGAGCGGACGTAACCCCGGGGGTTACCGCCTGCTTCGAGGCAGTCGGTCGTCAGCTGCTCTTGACCTTGATCTCGCCGCTGATGATCTTCTCCTTGGCCGTCTTGATGGCTTCCTGAAGCTCGGCGTCGTCCGCGAACTTCGGGTTGGAGTCCGACAGGCTCACCTCGCCGGTCTTCAGATCGCCACGAACGATACCGGTCTCGGGCTTGCCGTCCTCGACCGACTTCGCCAGGTTGTACACCGCCTTGGCGACGTCCTTCATCGCCGAGGTCAGGATGGAGTCCTTGTACTTGGCGAGGGCTTCCTGCTTGTACTGGTCGGAGTCGACACCGATGGCCCACACCTTCTTGGCGGCGGCGGCCTCGATGACGCCCTGACCGGACAGGCCGGCGGCCGCGTAGACGACGTCGGCCTTCTTCTCGATCTGGCCCTCGGCAGCCGTCTTGCCCTTGTCAGGGCTGGAGAAACCACCCTCCTCGGCCGTCTGCGTCAGGTACTGCGACAGGACCTTCACCTTCGGGTCGGTGTCCTTGACGCCCTGCTCGAAGCCCGCCTGGAACTTGTGGATCAGCGGGATGTCCACACCGCCGACGAAGCCGACGACCTTCGACTTGGTGCTCTTGGCGGCGGCGACACCGGCCAGGTACGAGGCCTGCTCCTCGCTGAAGACGAGGTCGGCGACGTTCTTGGTGTTGATCGTGGCGTCGTCGACGATGCCGAAGGTGGTCTTCGGGAACTTCTCCGCGGCGCCCTTGACGGCCGCGGCGTACGCGTAGCCGACGCCGATGACCGGGTTGTAGCCCTGCTTGGCCAGGGAGACCAGACGCTGCTCCTTGTCGGCGTCCGTCTCGCCCTCGGTGGGCTCCAGGTCGGCCGTCTGGTACCCGAACTCCTTCTTCGCCTGCTCCAGGCCCGCGTACGCGGCGTCGTTGAAGGACTGGTCGCCCTTGCCGCCGACGTCGTACGCGATGGCGAGGCCCTTGTTCCCCTTCGAATCCGACGACCCGGAGGTCGAGGTGCTGCCACAGGCGGAGAGAGCGAGGGCCAGGGAGGCGGTCGCTGCGCCTGCGACCGTGATCCGGGAAATCCGGCGCATGTGTGGGTGCTCCTGTCGTACTACCGGGGCCGCATAGCGCCGGGACGGTTCAGCTTCGGCGCTGGCTTCGCCGCAGATTAACGCGCGTAGACCTGCCTGAAAACCCCTTCTGTCCACCTTGTTATGCGCCCGTGGCCAAGCCATCACCCGGCCTTGGCCGGGGCGTTGCCGACCGCGAACGGAGGGTGGCGCTGGGTGATCCGGTTCCCGGTTCCCGGCCTCTGATTCCTGGGTCTCCATGAGAACGGCGGAGCGGGGGGGGCCCCCCGGGGGCCCCCCCCGCTCCGGCAGTCGCAGACCGTTGACGCACTACTCGGTCTTGACCTTGATGGAACCGTCGGTGATGCCTTCCTTGGCCTTCTCCACGGCCTCCTTGAGGCCCGCGACCTTGGCGAACTCAGGGTTCGACTCGGAGAGGCCGACGCCGTTGACCTTCAGGTCGAAGGTCTGGGTGCCGGTCAGCGGCTTGCCGTCCTGGACCGACTTGGTCAGCGCGTAGACCGCGCCGCCGACATCCTTGAGCGCGGACGTCAGGATGTAGTTCTTGTACGGAGCGAGAGCGGGATGCTTGTACTGGTCGGAGTCGACACCGATCGCCCAGGCCTTCGCCTTGGCGGCGGCCTCGATCACGCCCTGACCGGAAAGACCGGCGGCCGCGTAGAGCACGTCGGCTTTCTTCTCGAGCTGTCCCTCGGCGGCGGCCTTGCCCTTGTCGGGGCTGGAGAATCCGCCCTCCTCGGCCGTCTGCGTGAGGTACTGAGACAGGACCTGCACCCCGGGCTTGGTGTCCTCGACACCCTGCTTGTAGCCGGCCTCGAACTTGTGGATCAGCGGGGTGTCCACACCGCCCACGAACCCGACGACGTCGCTCTTCGTGGCCTTGGCGGCGGCGACACCGGCGAGGTACGAGGCCTGCTCCTCGGCGAAGACGAGGGAGGCGACGTTCTTGCCCTCGACCACGGAGTCCACGATGCCGAAGGTGGTGTCCGGGTACTTGGCGGCCGCGGCCTTCATCGCCGGGGCGTAGACGAACCCGACGCCGATGACCGGGTTGTAGCCCTGCTTGGCCAGCGAGACCAGACGCTGCTCCTTGTCCGCGTCGGTCTCGCCCTCGGTGGGCTCGATGTCGGCCGTCTGGAAGCCGAACTCGTTCTTGGCCTTCGTCAGGCCCGCGTAGGCGGCGTCGTTGAAGGACTGGTCGCCCCTGCCGCCGACGTCGTACGCGATGGCGACGCCGCGGTCCTTGTTGTCGCTGTCACCACTGTCACCACTGGTGCCGCCACACGCCGTGGCGACGAGCCCGAGCGACGCGACCCCCACCGCGACGCGGGTCAGTTTGGAAATCCGACGCATCGTGAAGTTCCCCATTCTCCAAAGCCCCGCAGCGGGTGCTCGGTTCGGCGCACATTAACGCGCGTAGACACTCCTGGGAACGGTTCGTCGCGGGGCCGTTATCCATTCGTGCCGATGGCCGGTTACGCCCTTGTGAACCACGGGATCGAACGGGGTCGAAAGGTGTACTCGGGCACACGGCGCATGCCTGCTGGTCACGCGCACCAGGCTGCCGTGGGGCTGCGCCGCCCGCAACCGGAGGCGCCGCCCTGCGGGTGGCCGGGGCCGGGGCGTGGCCGGGGGCCAGGGGTGGTCGTCGCCGGGGCCCCGCGTCCGGGTGCGGCGCCGTCGTGGCTGGTCGCGCAGTTCCCCGCGCCCCCAAGCAGGTGGCTTCAGCCGCGCCCGGTCCCAGCGCCCCCAGCGTTCGCCGGGCAACCGGAGGCGCCGCCCGGCGGGTGGCCGGGGCCGTGGCGTGGCCGGGGCCGGGGGTGGTCGTCGCCGGGGCCCCGGCGTCCGGGTGCGGTGCCGTCGTGGCTGGTCGCGCAGTTCCCCGCGCCCCCAAGCAGGTGGCTTCAGCCGCGCCCGGATCCCAGCGCCCCCAGCGTTCGCCGGGCAACCGGAGGCGCCGCCCGGCGGGTGGCCGGGGCCGTGGCGTGGCCGGGGGTGGTCGTCGCCGGGGCCCCGGCGTCCGGGCGGTGCCGTCGTGGCTGGTCGCGCAGTTCCCCGCGCCCCCGAGCAGGTCGCTTCAGCCGCGCCCGGATCCCAGCGCCCTCACGAGGGACTAGCGCAGGCCGTTGACCAGGGCCGCTGCTGTGAAGAGTTCCACTCCTACCGTGATCGCGGACTCGTCGACGTCGAAGTCGCCCTGGTGGAGGTCGCGTACGTGGCGTTCGCCGGGGGTGCGTACGCCCAGGCGGGCCATCGCGCCGGGGACGTGTTCCAGGTACCAGGAGAAGTCCTCGCCGCCGAGGCTCTGCTCCGTGCCGAGGACCGAGTCGACGCCGCGTCGGGCGATCATCGCGTCGCGCAGCAGTTCGGTCACACCGGGCTCGTTGACGACGGGCGGGACGCCTCGGACGTAATTGATCTCCGACTTGGCGCGGTACAGGTTGGCGATCTCGTCGATCGCGGCGACCACGACGTCGGGCGCCTGCCGCCACGCCTCGATGTCGAGACACCGCACGGTGCCGGAGAGCTCGGCGTGCTGCGGGATGACGTTGGGCGCGTGCCCGGACTCCACGCGGCCCCAGGTGATGGCGAGCCCGCTCCGGCTGTCGAAGCGCCGGCCGACCAGGGCGGGCACGTCCGTGACGACGCGGGCGGCCGCGGTGACCAGGTCGGTCGTGAGGTGGGGGCGTGCGGTGTGCCCGCCCGGGCCGTTCAGGGCGATCTCCAGCCGGTCGCAGGCCGAGGTGATGGGGCCCTCCCGGAGTCCGACCTGCCCCGCGTCCACCCGGGGGTCGCAGTGCACGGCGATGATCGCGCCGACCCCCTCCAGCGCCCCGCACTTGATGACGTCGGCGGCACCGCCGGGCAGGACCTCCTCGGCGGGCTGGAAGATCAGCCGGACGGGACGCGGCAGCAGGCCCTGCTTGTGCAGTTCGGCCAGGATGAGACCGGCGCCGAGGACGACGGTGGTGTGCACGTCGTGGCCGCAGGCGTGCGCGCGGTCGGGCACGGTCGAGCGGTACGGGCAGTCGCTCTTCATGTCGGGGATGGGCAGGCCGTCGATGTCGGCCCGCATGGCGAGCATGCTGGGGCCCCCGGCCCACTGTTCGCCCTCTACACCGATGTCACAGACGAGCCCTGTCCCGACGGCGAGTACGCGCGGCTTGAGGCCGGCCCTCTCCAGCCGCTCCTTGATCGCGGCTGTCGTGCGGAACTCCTGGTTGCCCAGCTCCGGGTGCATGTGCAGGTCGCGTCGGAACGCGATGAGCTCGGCGCGCAGAGCGTCGGGCAGCGCACCGGGAAGTACGGCTCCCCCGGGAAGATCGACCTCGGACTCCAGTGACATCAATTGCTTCACCCTCTGAAGGGTAGGGCGCCAGGGCGGTCGGCTGACCCTCGATCAACAAAACTTCAACCCGTTAGGGGCAGAAAATATGACCGCCGAACGTATAGCTATCAAGTGAGATGGGTAAACTCGCCCGCCTTTAGGGCCGAGCCGGTCACCACGACCCACAGAGTGTGACATCGACCACATCTGCGCCTCGGCGCCGTTATCCACCCATCCTCCTCCACGGATACCACGCCCTGCGCGGGGAACACGGCCTTGTTCGTCTGGCGGACGCCCGGCCCGGATAGTGTGCGCCCCGTGCGCGCCGACAGCCCCGACTTCGTCCAGTCCACCCAGGCCTCGTACGACGCCATCGCCGAGGACTATGCCGCCGGGTTCCCGGACAGTCTCGCCGGGAGGCCGCTGGAGCGGGCCCTCCTTGCGGCCTTCGTGGATCTGGTGCGTGCCCCCGGGGCGCCGGTGCAGCCGCCGGTCGCCGACATCGGCAGCGGGCCCGGGTACGTGACGGCCCGGCTGCACGACCTGGGGCTGCCGGTGTTCGGGGTGGACGTCTCACCGCGCATGGTGGCCCTGGCCCGCCGGGCGCACCCGGGGCTGCGGTTCCATGTCGGTTCGATGACGGCGCTGGACCTGCCGGACGAGACGCTCGGCGGCATCGTCGCGCTGTACTCGATCATTCATGTGCCGGACGAGCATCTGCCCTCGGTCCTCGCCGGTTTCCACCGCGTCCTGGTGCCGGGGGCGCCCGTGCTGCTCGGGTTCCAGTCCGGTGCGGAGGACGGCCGGGCGCGTCTCACCGAGCGCTTCGGGCAGGAGATCTCGCTCGACTGCTACTGGCGCACGCCGGAGACCGTCGCGGCGCGGCTCAGGGAGGCCGGCCTGGAGCTTCATGCCCGCGTTCTGCGGGAGGCAGAGGGCGAGGAGCAGCGTCCCCGGGCGTTCCTGCTGGCACGCAAGCCGGCTCCTGCCGGAGCGTGAGCCGCCGGGCCGTCAAGGGCTGGTCGCCTACTCGCCTGACAGTCCGCTGACGCGGTCGACCCCGCCAAGGCGCCTCCGGGACGTCAGCCGGCAGTCACCGCACCCGCCGCACCCGCCGGGCCGGCGATACCTGCCGAACCCACCGCCCCAGCCGAGCCGGCCATGCTCCCCGGGCCCGCCGAGCCCGCCGAGCGCGGCGTCCCAGCCGAGCCCGCCGTGCCCGTGACACTCCCCGGGCCGGCCGTACCCGCCGGACCGGTCGGGCCCCCGGCGGGCGCCGAGCCCCTCGGGCCACCGGAGCCGGCCGTACTCGCCGGACCACCCGTCCCGGCCGTGCTCGCCGGATCCTCCTGATCGCCCGTCCCCTCCCCCGGCCCCGCAGCCGACAGCCGGTGCACGTCCCGTGCCGCCCCCGTCACCCCCGACAGGAAGCCCTGGGCGCGAGGGGAGGCGTGGTCGGTCAGCCAGGTGGGGTCGATGTCGCAGACCGCGACGCGGACCTCCGTGCCGGAGAGGGCGAGCGGAAGGGTGTGGACGACCGTGGAGGGGAAGCTGAGGATCGTCCGGCCGATGGGGCCGCGGCGGGCGATCAGTTCGAGGGGGAGTTCGGGGCGGACGATCTCCAGGCCCGTCTCGACCGCGAGCCGGTGGAGCTTGTCCGTGCTCTCGCGGCGGTGGGCGAAGTAGCGGGTCGCGCCGTGGGCCCCGGCCAGCGTGCGGACGGCCTCCAGGTAGTGGTCGTCGTCGACCACGCCCGTCTCCACCAGGGACGTGCCCACCATGTCGGCACCCTTGGTGATGCGGGGCGGGCCGAAGCGGGCCCGGGTCCAGGCGAAGTCGTTGGCGCTGACGGTGACGCCCGCCGGGGTCTCCTCCATCGGCATGGAGGAGAAGATCTCGACGTGGCGATCGCCTCCGGGGGTGAGGCGGCGGCGGGCCGAGGCCGACACCGGCGCGAAGACCAGGTCGCGCGGGCCGGGGCGGCCGCCCTTGCGGTGCCAGCGCACCAGCCGTTCCCCCCGGGCCAGTTGGCCGACGAACTCCATGGTCGCCGTGCCGTCGTCGACGACGACCAGGTCACGGGCCCTCGTGATCGTCAGCAGCAGTTGGACGTAGCGGGAGAAGGGGTCCCCCAGTACGACCCGGCGCGCCCTGCGGAGCAGGCCGGTCAGGCCGCCGATGGTCTGGAAGGGCGCCAGGGGCCCGCCGCGCGCTTCCTCCCAGCGGACCTGGTGCCCCTCGTCGCGGGCCAGGTCGGACATCCGCCGCAGCTGGCCGCGCGTCATCGGGTCGACGGGCGACAGCACCACGAGGGTGAGCCCCACGCCGGGCGCATGCGCGTGCGCCCACTCCAGCACGTTCAGCAGCTGTACCGGACTCTCGACGAACGCGAGAGTGTGGGGGCCGGCGTTCCCGGCGCGGGGGCTCATCGACGTACGACCGTCCCGTCGTAAGGGGGGTTGTGGGGGTGGTGCGCTCAGACGCCGACCGGCTCGCCCGCCGCGTCGGCGATCTCCGCCTCGGCGACCACGCCGGCGACGCGGCGCAGCTTCTTCATCGGGGCCAGCTCGGACTCGTAGACCTTCTTCACGCCGTCACCGAGGGAGGCCTCGATGGTGCGGATGTCGCGGACGAGGCGGGTGAGGCCCTGCGGCTCCACGGAGGCGGCCTGGTCCGAGCCCCACATGGCGCGGTCGAGGGTGATGTGACGCTCGACGAAGGTGGCGCCCAGGGCGACCGCGGCGAGGGTGGTCTGCAGGCCCGTCTCGTGGCCGGAGTAGCCGATCGGGACGTTCGGGAACTCCTTCTCCAGCGTGTTGATCACACGCAGGTTGAGCTCCTCGGCCTTCGCCGGGTAGGTCGACGTGGCGTGGCACATCAGGATGTTGTCCGAGCCGAGGACCTCCACCGCGTGGCGGATCTGCTTCGGGGTGGACATGCCGGTGGAGAGGATCACCGCGCGGCCGGTGGAGCGCAGGGCGCGCAGCAGCTCGTCGTCGGTGAGGGACGCGGAGGCGACCTTGTGGGCGGGGACGTCGAACTTCTCCAGGAAGGCGACGGCCTCGGTGTCCCACGGGGAGGCGAACCAGTCGATGTTCTTCGACTTGCAGTACTCGTCGATCGCGCGGTACTCGTCCTCGCCGAACTCCACGCGGTGGCGGTAGTCGATGTAGGTCATCCGGCCCCAGGGGGTGTCGCGCTCGATGTCCCACTGGTCGCGCGGGGTGCAGATCTCCGGGGTGCGCTTCTGGAACTTGACGGCGTCGCAGCCGGCCTCGGCGGCGGCGTCGATCAGCTTGAAGGCGTTCTCCAGCTCGCCGTTGTGGTTGATGCCGATCTCGCCGCAGACGTAGACCGGGCGGCCCGGGCCGACCTCGCGCGAACCGAAGCGGCGGATACGGGAGTTGGTGCTCATGGCAGAGATGTCCTTACTTGGTGAGGGAATCGAGAGAGGGGCCGAGGATCCAGCTGGCGATCTCTCGGATCGCGCCGTCGCCGCCGGGGACGGTGGTGACCGCGCGTGCGGCGCCGCGCACGACGTCGTGGGCGCTCGCGACCGCCACGGGCCAGCCCACGAGGGCGAAGCACGGGAGGTCATTGACGTCGTTGCCGACGTAGAGCACGCGCTCCGGCGCGATGCCCTGCTCCTCGCACCACTGCTTCAGCGCGAGGTCCTTGCGGTCGATGCCGTGCAGCACCGGGAGCTTGAGCTTCCGGGCCCGGGCGGCGACCACAGGGTTCTGTTCCGTGGACAGGATCAGCATCTTCAGGCCGCTCCTGCGGAGGGCCGCGATGCCGAGTCCGTCCCCGCGGTGCACGGAGACGAACTCCCGTCCGTCGGAGTCGACCAGCACCCGGTCGTCGGTCTGGGTGCCGTCGAAGTCGAGGACGACCGCGTCGATGTCGTCGGCGGTCGGCAGCGAGCCGGGGCGGTCCGCGTCGAAGAGCGGCGCGAGGGCCCGGGCGCGGGCGAGGTCGTGCGGGTCGTCGACCTCCAGCACGCGTGCGGCGTCGGTGCGGACCAGTTCGGTCCGGCCGAAGAAGCGGTGCTGGTGCTTGCGGAAGCCGGCCGCCTCCATGGCGTAGGCGGCGCCGGTCTCCAGCAGGTCCTGGGGGCGGTCCTGGCGGCGGGGGCGGAAGGACTTGTCGTGGTTGACGCCGTAGCCGCCGCCGACGGCCGCGTCGCTCTCCGCGACGGACCCGGCGGCGACCTCGTCGTCGGCGTCCCGCCAGATGAATCCGTGGAAGGGCGCCACGGTCACCGCGGTGTCGGCACCGTTCTCGGTGATGGCCCCGGTGACTCCGTCGATGTCCTCGCGGATCAGGAAGGGGCTGGTGCACTGCACGAGCAGGACCACGTCCACCGGCGCGCCGTGCAGGGCCTCGTGCGCGTCCATGGCGTGCAGCACGGCGGCCTCGGAGGTAGCCGTGTCGCCGGCGATGGCGGCGGGCCGCAGTACGACCTCCGCGCCGGCCTGGCGGGCGGCGGACGCGATGGCCTGGTCGTCGGTGGAGACCACGACGTCCGTGACGAGCCGGGCGGCGCGGCACTCGCGCACCGCCCGCGCCACCAGCGGGACACCGCCGACGGGGAGGAGGTTCTTCGCGGGGACGCCCTTGGAGCCGCCGCGCGCGGGGATCACCGCGAGCACGCGGCGCACCGAGGCGCCTCGGCTCGCTTCCGGATGGGACATGGGGTGTACTCCTTGGGCTCCTTGGGCGGAGGGCTCGGTGCGGCTCACAGCTCCCCCATCCGCCGGATGACGGGCGCCACGCGCTGCACGCCGTGCCGGTAGGCGCCGCGCGCCGCCCGGCGCACGATCTGCCGGACCGGGCCGGGCTCCTTGTCGGCGGCCGGCGCGCCGGGCAGCGGGGTGCCGTCCGGGCCGAGGTGGTGGCGGGCGAGGATCCCGGGCAGATAGCCGGGCGCGGTGACGGGTGTGTAGTACGGGGCCAGCGGCGGCAGGCCGCCGGGCCGGTCGAGCAGCTTGGCGATGCGTTCGCGTGCCGCGTCGAAGGCGGATGCGTAGGAGCCGTCGGCCACGACGCCTTGCCGGGCGACCCACTCCTCGTCGGGCGCCGGCCGGTGCCCGGCGTCGAGCTGGTCCCAGGAGGCGAGGCAGCCGGAGCCCACGAAGTGGTGGTTGCCGAGGGCCTCACGGACGCCCAGGTCGGTCAGCACGACGGTCGGGATGCGGCGGTGCAGCGACTCCAGGGCGGCCGTGGAGCTGACCGTCACGAGCAGGTCGGTGCGGTCGAGGACCTCGCCCATGTTCCCGTAGACCAGGCGGAAGTTGGCCGGCGGATCGAGGCGCTGCACCAGCTTCTGGTACGGCAACTCCTCGATGTGGGTGGTGTGTTCGCCCGGCTTGGACCGCAGCTTCAGCAGCACCTCGCGCTCGGGGTGCCTGCGGGCGTGCTGCACCAGCCGGTTCAGCAGGTACGTACGGTCCTTGCGGCTCTCCGGCACGGAGGGCTGGGCGGCGAAGACGACCGTGTAGGGCTCGTGTTCGCCGGTGTAGGGGGCGCCGCCGAGGAACGGCAGGGCCACCTCGGTCACCGACGTGGCGTCGGCGCCCACCCCTTCGTAGACGGCCCGGAAACGGTCCGCGTCCTGGCGGGAGTTGGCGAGGACCAGGTCCGCGCCGTGCCGCAGCAGCAGGCCGTCGGCGAGCTTCTCGTAGACGACACCGACGTAGCCGGTGACGACGACGGGCCGCGAGGTCCGGTTCTGCCAGGCGCGCCCCAGGCCGTGCAGCATCGCCTGCACACCGCCGCCGACGAGGGCGAGGACGAGGACGTCGTAGGACTCCTCGGCCATGGTGCGCAGGAACTCGACGGCGGTGACCTCCCGCAGCGAGTCGGCGCGCACGCCCACCTCCTCCAGCTGGCGCGGCGTGGGCGTGGCCCGGCCGCGCAGCAGGAATCCGTCGAGGGCGGGGCCGGCTTGCGCGCTCTCGCGCGGTCCGGTTTCCATGGACTGTCCCGGGGCGATGCGGTGCGCGGTGAGCGCACCCCATTTCCATCGGGTGTCGGAGTCCGCGAGGACGGCGATTCGCGGGCGCTTCGGTGTACTTGCTGGCACATCGAAGACGCTAGGAAGCAATTCCTAGGTATGGCGGAACCACGACTCAACGAAAAGTTAACAACACCCCACCGGGAGCCGAACTGGCCCGTGGCGAACGGGGAAGTACACGGGGTGCACCGTTCTGACACATTGAGTTCACCCAGTGTATGTTCACCGGAAAGTTCCGGAGCCGGACGGCCTCCTAACGTTTTGCGGGTGCCTAAGCTTTCCGTGATCGTGCCGTTCTACAACGTGCAGCAATACGCCCCGGACACCCTCAGAAGCCTTCGGTTGAACGCCGACCGTGATTTCGAGTTCATTCTGGTCGACGACCATTCGAAGGACGAAACACCGGCCATTCTCGAACGGGCGGCCGAGGATCTTTCGGATGTCGCGCAGGTGCGTTACATCCGACACGAGAAGAACGGAGGCCTCGCCACCGCCCGCAACACCGGCCTGGACGCGGCGCAGGGCGAGTACCTGACGTTCCTGGACGGCGACGACTGGCTGGCCCCCGGCTATCTCGCCGAACTGGTGTCCGCCCTGGACGAGTTGGGCTGCGACTTCATCCGCACCGACCATGTGCAGGCCACCGCGCGCGCCCGTTCCGTCTCCCGGGTCCCGGTCGGCCGGCGCTGGGAGGCGTTCAGTCCGCGGGACGCGATCCTCCCCTCCCACCGCTCGACCTCGGTCGACTACGCCTACGCCTGGGCCGGCGCCTACCACCGCCGCCTCCTCGACAGGGGCGTGCTCCACTTCACCGACGGACTGCGCACGGCCGAGGACCGGCCGTGGATCTGGAAGCTGCACCGCGAGGCGGAGTCGTTCGCCGTGGTGAGCCTGCTGGGCGTGTTCTACCGGCGCGGCGTGGCCTCGTCCCTGACCCAGATCGGCGATGTCCGCCAGCTCGACTTCATCCGCGCCTTCGACCAGGTGATCGAGGAGACGGCCGCCGACCGTGAGGCCGACCGGCTGCTGCCGAAGGCGGTACGGACGTACTGCGCGATCATCGCGCACCACCTTTCCAACGAAGACAGGTTCGAACCGGCCGTGGCGAGGCAGCTGCGGTCGATGAGCGCGGCGGCCATCAAGCGCATGCCGCAGGACGCGCTCGGTGACGCACTGGAGGCCATGGACATGGACCGCTCGTCCAAGCTGCGGCGGCTGCGGCGCAGGGTCACGCCGGCGGGAGCGGCCGCCTGATGCCCGGGACCACACAGATCTTCTGCGCCTCGACGCTGTACGGCGTCGCCACCCTGGCCGCCGCGATCGACTCCGACCTCTTCGAGGAGCCGGACCGCCGGGTGCTGCTGGTGTTCAACAACTCGGCGAACCCGGAGACCACCCCGGCCCTCGACGAGATGCCGGGCTTCGCGCCGCTGCGCGAGCACTTCGACGACGTGCTGTCCTGGAACGACGCCATCCGCCCGTTCCACCCCGGGGCGTGGACGCCGCGCTCCGACGACATCCCGCTCTTCGAGCGCTATCTGCGGATGCTGTGGGGCCTCGGCGACGACCGGGTGAGCCTGGTCCTGGAGTCCATCCAGGTCGCGCCCGCGCTCACGGTGGCGCAGTTGTTCACCGACGCCCCCATCGACGTCTACGCAGACGGGCTGATGAGCTACGGCCCCACGCGCAACAAGCTCGACCCGCTGGTCGGCACGCGCGTGCGGCGGCTGCTGCACCTGGACCTGGTGCCGGGGCTCACGCCGATGCTGCTGACCGAGTTCGAGGTGCCGGCGCGGCTGGTGCCGTCGCCCGCGTTCCTGAAGGTGCTGGGCGAGGTCACCGAGACCGTGCCCGAACTGCCCGACCTGCCCGGCGACGCGGCGCTGCTGCTCGGCCAGTACCTGTCGGCGCTGAACATCCTCTCCCCCGAGGAGGAAGAGGACCTGCACGTGCGGATGATGCGGGGCGCGGTCGCCCGCGGCCACCGCACGGTCGTCTTCAAGCCGCACCCGACCGCACCGGCCCGCTACAGCCGCGCCCTGGAGACCGAGGCCGAGAAGCTCGGTGTGGACCTCACCGTGCTGGACACGCCCGTGCTCGCGGAGGTGCTGTTCGACCGGACCCGGCCCGCGCTCGTCATCGGCTGCTTCTCCACCGCACTGTTCACGGCCTCGGTGCTCTACGAGCTGCCGGTCGCGCGCATCGGCACCGAGCTGCTGCTGGAGCGGCTGACGCCGTACCAGAACAGCAACCGGATCCCCACCACCCTGGCGGACGCGCTGCTGCCCGACCTGGACGGCGGCGAGGACGGCGACCTGCTGCCCGCGGAGCTGCTGTCCGACCTGGTGACCGCCGTCGGGTTCACCATGCAGCCGCAGATCTATCCGGACCTGCGCCCGCAGGCGGAAGCGTTCCTGTCCCGGCACCTCGGTCCGCGCACCCGGCGGTACTTCAAGAAGCGCCGTCTCACCTCGCTCGGACTGCCCGGCGGCATTCCGCAGCGGCTGGCTTTCCTGCCCCGCAACTCCACGGCACGCCGGGTGGTCCGGCGGGCACGGGCGCTGCGCAAGGCGGTGCGCCGCTGAAGAAGGTGTGTCCGGCGGCCGGGCTCGGCAACGTCCAGATGAACCCATGGAGACCGGCAGGCGAAGGCTGCCTCTGTCGAACGTTTTAGCGTCAACCTCCGTCCTAGGGTGACAGTCGGCGTCCTGCCCGCCCACGGGCGGCTCAGGTGAAGGACATACGAGCTACAGAGGTTTTCAGCGTGACCGAGACGGTCGTCAGCACCCGTAAGCCCGGGCCCCAAGTCGCCGTGCTGGTCGAACCACCGGGCGCCACGACCGTCCCACGCCGGAAGGACTCCGGCGGCCGGCTGCGCGCTCTGGACGGACTGCGGCTGGTGGCCGCGCTGATGGTGGCGGCGTACCACTACGGCGGGCGCGACGGTGAGGTCTCCCAGGCCTGGGGCACCTCGCCCAAGGAGCAGTTCCCGACGCTGCACGAGTACTTCGCGTACGGCTGCCTCGGCGTCCAGGTCTTCTTCGTGATCAGCGGGTTCGTGATCTGCATGAGCGGCTGGGGCCGGCCGCTGAAGTCGTTCTTCGCCTCCCGCGCCTCCCGGCTGCTGCCCGCCTACTGGGTGGCGGTCGTGCTCGTGACGGCGGTGTTCGCGCTGCCCGTGGTGGCGTACAAGGCGGTCTCACCGAGCGACGCGCTGGTGAACCTGACCATGCTGCAGATGCCGCTGGGCGTGGACCGGGTGCTCGGCGTGTGCTGGACGCTGTGGGCGGAGGTCCGCTTCTACGCGCTGTTCGCGCTGTGTGTCGTGCTCCCCGGGGCGAACCGCCGCCGGGTGATCATGTTCTGCGCCGGCTGGACGCTGGCGGCGGTGATCGCGCAGAACGCGAAGATGCCGCTGCTCGACATCGTCGTGATGCCCGAGTACGCCCCCTTCTTCATCGGCGGTGTCGGTCTCTACCTCGTCCACCTCGACCGCCGGGACGTCTACGGCTGGGGCATCGTCGCCGTGAGCTGGCTGATCGGGCAGCACTACGCGGTGCAGAGCCTGTGGCACGCGCCCGACGCGGGCGGCTTCTCGTACCGCTCCTCGGTCGGCATCATGCTCGTCGTCACCTTCGGCTTCGTGGCGGTCACGGCGATCGCGCTGGGCTGGCTGCGCTGGGCGAACTGGCGCTGGCTGACGGTGGCCGGGGCGCTGACGTATCCGTTCTACCTCGTCCACGAACACCTCGGCTGGGTGGTGATACACGCCCTGCACCGCGGCCTGGACCTGCCATCCGGGGCGACATTCGCCCTGACCGTGGCCTCAATGCTGCTGCTGGCGTGGCTGCTGAACAAGTATGTCGAGAAGCCACTGACGCCACGGCTGCGGGCGGCGCTGGCCAAGACCCGCTGAGCTGTTCACGGGACGTTCAACCCACCGTCGGTTTGGGCAACGCTCAGAGAGAAGGCTCGTCTCATGACCAACGCACAAGCGACCGACACGTACCCCGGCGAACTCGCCGACGTCCCGGGCTGGTTCCCGCCGCTGGACCAGATGCTGTTCACCTGGTTCCTGGAGCGGCAGCAGAAGCAGGGGATGAGCGGAGACCTGCTGGAGCTCGGTGTCTACATGGGCAAGAGCGCGATCCTCCTCGGACACCACCTCCAGGGCGGTGAGAAGTTCACGGTCTGCGACCTGTTCGAGGGCGACGCCCCGGACGAGGCCAACAAGGCGGAGTCCACGAAGTCGTACGCCTCGCTCACCCAGCAGGCCTTCGAGCGGAACTACCTCTCCTTCCACGACACCCTGCCGACGGTGATCGCGGCCCCCAGCTCGGTGGTGTCCGAGAAGGTGGCCCCGGGCAGCTGCCGCTTCGTCCACGTCGACGCCTCGCACCTGTACGAGCACGTGTACGGCGACATCGGCGCCGCCCACGACATCCTGGTGCCCGAGGGCATCGTCGTCCTCGACGACTTCCGTTCCGAGCACACGCCGGGTGTCTCGGTCGCCGCCTGGGAGGCCGTCCTCAACCGGGGTCTGCGCCCGGTCTGCCTCAGCACGCAGAAGCTCTACGGCACCTGGGGCGACCCCGAGCCGGTCCAGGAGGAGCTGCTCGAGATGCTGCGGCAGCGCACGGACGTCGGGCTGAGCGTGCAGGAGGCGGCCGGGCACCGGCTGGTCCGCGCTCGGTCCAGGGGCATGAAGCCGCCGCCCTTCCCGCCTTCCCGGCACTACGTGGCACCGGTGCCGGCCAGTGCCCCGGCCGCCGGGGTCACCGAGTCCCGCGCCGCGCGCCCGGCCCGGCCCGCCCCCTCCCGGGCCCGCCGGCTCGCCAAGGACCTGCTGCCCCCCGTGGTCACACGGGCCGTACGGCGGGCACGCGCGCAGCGGTCCTGACCCAGGGGTGTCATGAGACCCCGTACCGCGCCCCGATCCCCTCGATCACGAGCGCGAGTCCCTCCTCGAAGTGCCCGTCGTAGTCCTCGAAGATCTCCGCGCCCGCCTGGGCCGACAAGGGAAAGTCGGCCATCAGGCGGGCGCGTTCGTCCCTGTCGTAGCCCGCGCGCCGCTCGCCCGGCAGCGGCTGGACGCCCTGTTCCCGGTGAAGCGTGAGCCGCTGAACACCTTGGCCCCGTCCCGGTGGCCCAGCACTCTGATCACGCGCTCGCGAGGGACAGCTTCACCGCGAACCCGAGGAACAACGCGCCCGCCGCCGAGGTCACTCCCGCCGACAGACGCCTGCGGCGGCGGAAGGCGGCGGCCAGCCTGGTGCCGCCGAATATCAGCGCGCTGAGGTAGAGCACGCTGGCGAGCTGGGCGAGAGCGCCGAGGACGACGAAGGACAGGGCGGGATAGGCGTACCCCGGGTCGACGAACTGCACGAAGAAGGCGACGAAGAAGAGGATCGCCTTGGGATTCAGCAGACTGACCACGAAGGCACGGCGAAAGGGCCGCTCCCCGGCGGGCGCGGAAGCCTCCGCACCGGCGGACCGCTCCGCACGCGTCCGCCACATGGCCCACGCGGCCCGCAGCATGCCGACGGCCAGCCACGCCAGATAGCCGGCCCCCACGTACTTCACGATGCCGAACAGCACGGCGTTGGCCTGCAACAGGGACGCGACCCCGGCCGCCGACAGCGTCATCAGCACGGTGTCGCCGCACCAGACACCGGCCGCAGCGGTGTACCCGGCACGCACACCGCGCCGGGCGGCGACGGACAGGACGTACAGGGAGTTGGGACCGGGCAGCAGCACGATCAGGACGAGGCCCGCCAGGTAGGTGGGCAGATCGATGACACCGAACATGGGAGGGAGTGTCGCACGGGGGCGGCAGGAGGATCAGAGCGCGTCGCTCGGGACGTACGTCCCCCACACCTCCCGCAGGGCGTTGCACACCTCGCCCACCGTGGCCCGGGCCTTCAGCGCGTCCTTCATCGGGTACAGCACGTTGTCCTCGCCCTCGGCGGCCTTCTTCAGGGCGGCCAGGGCCGCGTCCACCGCCGGCCGGTCGCGCTCCGCGCGGAGCCCGGCCAGGCGTTCCGCCTGCTGGGCCTCGATCGCGGGGTCGACGCGCAGGGGCTCGTACGGCTCCTCCTCGTCGAGCTGGAAGCGGTTGACGCCGACCACGACCCGCTCGCCGGAGTCGGTCTCCTGCGCGATGCGGTAGGCACTGCGCTCGATCTCGTCCTTCTGGAAGCCGCGCTCGATCGCCTCGACCGCGCCGCCCAGCTCCTCCACCCTGGCCATCAGCTCGACGGCCGCGGCCTCGACGTCGTCCGTCATCCTCTCGATGGCGTAGGAGCCCGCGAACGGGTCGACGGTCGCCGTCACGTCCGTCTCGTGGGCGAGGACCTGCTGGGTGCGCAGGGCGAGGCGCGCGGACTTGTCCGTGGGCAGCGCGATCGCCTCGTCGAAGGAGTTGGTGTGCAGCGACTGGGTGCCGCCCAGCACCGCCGCCAGCGCCTGGACCGAGACGCGGACCAGGTTCAGCTCCGGCTGCTGGGCCGTCAGCTGGACGCCCGCCGTCTGCGTGTGGAAGCGCAGCATCAGCGACTTGGGGTTCTCCGCGCCGAACTCCTCCCTCATCACCCGCGCCCAGATCCGGCGCGCGGCGCGGAACTTGGCGACCTCCTCCAGGAGCGTCGTACGGGCGACGAAGAAGAAGGACAGGCGGGGCGCGAAGTCGTCGACGTCCATGCCGGCCGCCACCGCCGTGCGGACGTACTCGATGCCGTTGGCGAGGGTGAAGGCGATCTCCTGCGCCGGGCTCGCGCCCGCCTCGGCCATGTGGTAGCCGGAGATCGAGATCGTGTTCCATTTCGGGATCTCGGCCTGGCAGTACTTGAAGATGTCGGCGATCAGGCGCAGCGAGGGCTTCGGCGGGAAGATGTACGTCCCGCGGGCGATGTACTCCTTCAGCACGTCGTTCTGGATCGTGCCGGTCAGCCGGCCGGCGTCGACGCCCTGTTCCTCCGCGAGCAGTTGGTAGAGGAGCAGCAGCAGGGCCGCGGGGGCGTTGATCGTCATCGACGTCGAGACCTGGTCCAGCGGGATGCCGCCGAACAGCACCCGCATGTCGTCGATCGAGTCGACGGCGACGCCCACCCTGCCGACCTCGCCGTGCGCGAGCGGGGCGTCGGAGTCGTGGCCCATCTGGGTGGGCAGGTCGAAGGCGACCGACAGGCCCGTCGTCCCGTGGGCGATCAGCTGCCGGTAGCGGGCGTTGGACTCGGCGGCGGTGCCGAAGCCCGCGTACTGGCGCATCGTCCAGGGCCGGCCGGTGTACATGGTCGGGTACACGCCACGGGTGAAGGGATACGCCCCCGGCCCCCCCAGCTTCTGTGCCGGGTCCCAATCCCGCAGGTCCTCCGGCCCGTAGACCGGTTCGATGGGCAGTCCGGACTCCGACTCGCGCGCCATGGTCTGATGCCTCCCGCAGGACGGACTGTAGGGACCTCGCTCACCACCATGCCCCTTGGTTCGCGACGGGTCATCCCCGGGGAACATCTCAGGTGACATCCGGGCACACCGGTGAGACGACGGAGGGCCGCGTGCGTACCACGGGCATGGGGAGAGCAGCGATCGCAGTGGCAGTCGCCGGGGCGGCCGTCCTGGCCGGCTGCACCGTGCAGGCCCCCGACGGCAGTGGGAAGAGCCGCTCACCGGTGCACATCGAGTTACCCGGCGACACCCCGTCCCCGCCCCGCACCTCCGCCGACGGCGACGGACCGGGCACCACCGCCCCCGCTCCGCCCGGCGACGACAAACCGAGCGCCGCCGCCGTGCCGCCCCGTGTGCTGTGGTCCCGCGGCGACACCGGCCGGGACGTCCGCGAGCTCCAGGCCCGGCTGCGGCAGGTCGCCTGGCTCTTCGACGGGCCGACCGGCACGTACGACGAGTCGACGCAGCGGGCGGTCAGCGGCTTCCAGGGCAAGCGGGGGCTGCCGCGCACCGGGCAGACCGACACCGTCACCTGGCGGCGCCTGCTGCGGATGACCCGCGAGCCGGGCACCTGGGACCTCTACCTCATGGGCGGGCAGCCGGCCGATCCACCGGACCCGCGCTGCAGGACCGGACGGGTGCTGTGCATCGACAAGACCAGCAGGACGCTGCGCTGGATGATCGACGGCCGGACCGTGTCGACGACGGCGGTCCGCTTCGGCTCACGCGGCACACCGACCCGTGAGGGTGTGTTCACCGTCTACTGGAAGTCCCGCGACCACGTGTCGACGCTCTACGACTCGCCCATGCCCTACGCGATGTTCTTCAGCGGCGGCCAGGCCGTGCACTACTCCCCGGACTTCGCGGCCCGGGGCTACGCGGGCGCCTCGCACGGCTGCGTCAACGTACGGGACGAGGGGGCGATCGCGGAGCTGTACGCGCAGGTCCGCGACGGCGACAAGGTCGTCGTGTCCTGGTGAGGACGCGGAAGGGGAATTGGGGCGCGGGCGGGACCGGGGGAACGTGTCCCGCCCGCGCTCAGGTGCACGAGCCGTAGGTACGGGGGGAACCCCGGCTCCGTGCGACGGCCGATGACCAGTCGGCTCACTCATTACTGCGCCGGAGCGGCCGAAAACGTCACACCCTCGGCCAGGATATTTTCGCCGAGTACGAAACCGCAGGTCGGAGGGGTGCGAGAGACCGTGTGGACCGGCCGCGGTCCGCGGCGGCGTCGCCGTCCTGCCGCTCGGCGCGCTCCCCGGCCCGCTTCTCGGCCTTCCGCCCGGCCTTCTTCTCGGCCTCGTCCTGCGCACGGTCCTGCCTGCGGTCGTGCTTCCCGGACCTGTCGTCGCGATCGCGCCGGTCGGTGTCCTCGTCGTGCCGCTCCGCCGAGCGGCCGCCGGCCCCGGACAGGACGCCCTTGCAGTACTTCCAGACCCGGGAGCCGCCCGCCGCGTCGCGCAGGGCACGCCTGTGGTCGGCGTCCAGCCGCTTGCCGTCGCGGAGGTCGCGGCAGGCGGCAGCGAGCTTCCTGCGGCTGTCGCCGTGGCTGTCTCCCCGCTCGCCCCGGTCGCCGGAGCCGGGCTTCTGGGCCGGGTCGTCGCCTGCCACGTTCCGTCCGGGGTCACCGCCACTCGGGTTGTCGTCGGGCGTGGACCCGCCCTGCACGGCGTCGCTCGGCGAGGGCGACACAAGCGGGCGCTCGGCGGGAGTGACGGCGGCCGAGACCGAGGAGCCGGGCCGGGGCCCGTCGTTGCCGAACGGTGCTTTCAGGGCTCCGGTTCCGGCCAGGAGGGCGGCACCGCCGGCCATGCCGACGGCCAGCGAGGCGGCCAGGGCGAGGCGCGCCGGACGAGCCCAGCGAGGCCGCCGGACGTCGCCGGAGCCGCTGCCGCGCGGGGTTCCGATCCGGACCAGCCCGGCGTCGGCGGCCTCGGTACGGGCCCGTCCGCCGTCGGCCGCGGGGGCCGCCGCGGTGTCGGCGCGTTCCGCGCGCGCCTTGCGGAAGGCGGCCATCGCCGCGGCCTCACCGGGGAGTTCGTCGCTGGTCGGCGGGGGTGCGGCGGAGAGCGCGCGGAGCGCTGCGGCGAGCCGTTCGGCCTCGGCCCGGGAGGCGCCGTCGACAGCTTCGGGTGGCTCTCCGCTCAGCAAGCGCTCCGCCGTTTCGCGGTCCAGCCACCTGTACTGCTCGTCGGCCATCACACATCCTTCTGCGTCCGCGCGACGCTTTGCGTCACACGTGCGGACGCCATGGCACCGCCGCGCGGTTCTCGCTGGGGCGGCAGGGCGTCGAGGACTCCGGCGGATTCCGGATCGGCCTCCGGATCGTCGCCGAGCAGTTCGGCGAGCCGCTTCAGGCCCCGGTGGGCCGCCGTACGGACGGCGCCCGGGCGCTTGCCGAGGGTCTCGGCGGCGGTCTTCGCGTCGAGCCCCACCACCACGCGCAGCACGACCGCCTCCGCCTGGTCCTGCGGCAGCCGGGAAATCAGGGAGAACGTGCCGTCGGTGGCGAGTGCCTCGATGGCCTCGTCGGCGGTGTCGGACTCGGCGGCCCGGCCGGTCAGTTCCGTCTCGTCGCCGCCGATCGCGGGCCGGCGCCCGCGCATGCGTATGTGGTCCAGCGCACGGTTGCGGGCGATACGGGCGGCCCAGCCGCGGAAGCGGTCCGCGTCACCGGTGAACCGCTCCAGGTCCCGGGCGATCTGCAGCCAGGCCTCGGAGGTCACGTCCTCGGCGTCGGGGTCGCCGACCAGCGTCCGTACGTACCCGAGCAGCCGCGGGTGCACGGCCCGGTACACAGTCCGGAACGCGTTTTCGTCTCCGTCCTGTGCCGCGCGCACCGCGGCGGTCAGCTCCGCGTCGTCCCCCAGCACCGCGCGCCCTTCTGCGCCTGAGCCGGCGCCGCTTTCGCGGACCGGGTTCTCGCCGTCGTCGTTCCTCGGTTGATGGTTGCGGTAGCAGGACCGCAGGTGGTTGCGGTAGCAGGACCGCAGGTGGTTGCGGTGGTCTTGGTGCCTCCGCGTTGGCGCGAAAGGCACGTTACGACCTGAAACCACTCCCCGTCCATGTCCGCCCAGGATGCAACTAAGCCGTGACACGGTGGGGTGTGACAGAAAACGCACCCCGGGCGCTGTAGGTAGTACGGGCCGCCGCGCGGCCCGTGCCGCGCGACGGCCGGGGCCTCTCCTGTGGGGGGTGGCGGCCTCGGCCGTTGCCATGGCGGGACCCACCAGTGACCTGGCGAGGCGCCGGGCACCTGCGCGATACGGCCTCGCACCCGGGCGGTGCGGCCGGGCGTGGACACGTGGCTCTCTGTCTCCTGTCGCGGAATGCTGTTACGGACGGCGGTCGTCGGGCTGGGCGGGCTTGCCCTTGGCCCCGGACGAGGTGCCGTCGGCGGCGTCGTCCGGGCCGCTGCCGGCGGCTCCCGATCCGTTCTCCGCGTTGCCCGCGCCGCTGTCCGCGTTGCCCGAGCCGTTGTCCGCGTTGCCCGCGCCGCGGTCCGCGTTGCCCGCGCCGTTTTCTACGCCCGCGGCACCGGAGGCACCTTCGCTCTTCTCCGGTTGTGCGGTGCTGCCTGGCTTCGCCTCGGCCCGGGCCAGTTGCTCGGCGCAGTACGCCGTGACGTTCCTCTCACCGCCCGCGGCCTCGACGAGGCGCTTCCAGGCCGTCGCGTCCATGGCCTTGCCCCGGCCGTCGGCCTGCTCGTAGGCACGGCAGTGGGCCTCGGTGTCCTGGGAGGGGGCGGGGCGGTCCGGGCGCGCGGAACCGGACGCGGAACCGGACGGAGTGCCGATGGCCTCGCCCGCCGAGGCGCCGGGGGCGCGGGTGGCGGCGGGCGGGCGACCGCGGTCGCCGGCGCCGTCCGTGGATCCCACCGAGCCGATCGCCGCGACCGCGACCCCGCCCAGCGTGAGACTGGCGAGCAGCACGGAGAGCGTGGCCTTCAGCGAACGCCCCGGATGCCGCCGTTCCCGGGGCCGCCAGTCGTCGCGGCGGCGAGTGCGGGCCCGGTGCACGCCGGCGTCCCGGGCGGCCAGGAACGCGGCCACCGCCCGCTGCTCGGCCTCGGCGTCGACCCGGTCCTGGACCAGGGCGGCCACGAGCAGCGCCTCCAGCTCGGCTTCGTCGACGACGTGCCGGGTGCCGAGGCCGGGGCTGTCGAGGCCGGCCGTCCCGCGGTGGCCGGACAGCCGGCCGTCGGCGTCAGGCGCCGCCCGGTGGTCGCGGGCGGAGTCCCCAGGGTGCACACGCCGACGGCCCGGAAACCCGCCGCCGCTCCGATGGTCACCCATGTCCTGTTCCGTCCCTGCTCGATCCACGCGTCCCGCGGTGCCCGCCCGGTCCCTGCGACCCGGCCGGCCCGGCCGATCGGCCCGGCATTCCGGGTCCGATCCATACGTATCGTTCGTCCGCCCTGTTCAGGGCACCGGACCCGGCGACTCCGCCCGGCCCGCCGGCATCGTTCATTTCGACTCCCCCAGCGTCCGGGGAGCCTCATCCGTCACACCTTCGGCGCCCAGCCGGGTGGCGAGGCGTTTCAGGCCCCGGTACGCGGCCGTCCGCACGGCACCCGGCCGCTTGCCCAGGACCCGGGCGGCGGCGGGTCCGTCCAGCCCCACCACGACACGCAGCAGCACGGCCTCGGCCTGGTCCTGCGGCAGGTCCCCGACCAGCCGCAGCGCCTGCTCGGTGGACATGGCCTCCAGCGCCTGGTCGTGCGTGCTGTGCGGCCCGGGCAGGTCCAGGACGTCCTGCTCCAGCGCGGACGACCTCGGCCGTACGCGCCGACGGCGCAGATGGTCCAGCGCCCGGTGCCGGGCGATGGTCGCCGTCCAGCCACGGAACCCGGCTCCGTCGCCCTTGAACCGCCCCAGGTCCCGGGCGATCTCCAGCCAGGCGTCGGAGGCCACGTCCTCCGCGTCGTCCCCGACCAGTCCGCGCAGATAGCCGAGCAGTCCGGGCTGCACGATCCGGTAGGCGACCGCGAAGGCGGCCTCGTCACCGTCCTGAGCCCGCTCGACGGCCTCGCCCAGTTCCCCGTCACGCGCCTGCGCGCGCCGGGGTTCCTCTCGCTGGCCCAAGAACCGTCCTCGTCCGTACTGAGTTGCCCTCCACGATCATCAGCGCCGGGCTCCGCAGAAATGTCACAGCAGGGAGGAGGCTCCGGCCCGGTAGGGCGCGGCATCGACACAACGCGTGACGTTTGGCCACAGCTGTGCGCTGGGTGAATGGCGCCTGTGTGACAACGGGTGCGAATGTGACCAGTTCTAGGGGTGGGGTAGTTGAGTCCTCGCAGCACGCGTGCGTACAAACCGCTCAGTCTGAAGAGACGGGCGTGGCTGACCATCGGCGCCGTCGTCCTGAGCGGAGCGGGGGTCGTCACGTACGCGATGGCCGATCCGCCCGGCGGTTCCGGCGGCGCGTCCCCGAGCCGCAAGCCGGCCGTCCACACCGTGAAGCTCCAGGAGAAGGGCTCCGGGCGCAAGGGCCTGGCCAAGCAGGACACGGACCGGTTCAGCGCGGTGCTGCTGACCTGGAACGACCCGGACGCCCGGGTCCGGGGCACGGCCGAGGTGCGGACCAGAGACCTGGAGAGCCGGCGCTGGTCGGGCTGGCAGAAGCTGTCGGCCGACCCGGTCCAGGCCGACGGCGCGGAGGGCGAGCGGGCCGCGCTGCGCGGCGGCACCGAGTCCCTCTGGACCGGCGACGCGGACGGCGTCGAGGTGCGGGTCGTGAACGCGGACGGCACGGAGGCGGGCGGCCAGCCCGCCGGCATGGACGTGAAGCTCCTCGACCCGGGCACCGACCCGAAGGGCGGCATACGGCCCGCGGCCTACGCCGAGGAGACCCCCGCCCCGACGACGGCGCCGACGGCCCCCACCCAGAGCCCGACGGCTCCCGTGCCCACTCCGACCGAGACGGCAACGCCGACCGAGACGGCCACCCCGACCGGCACCCCCGGCGACACGGCCTCCCCGACCACGTCCGCGTCCCCCACCCCGACGGCCTCCCCCTCCCCGACCTCCACGGTCCCCGCGCCCCGCCCCTCCACGGTCGTCAAGCCGCCGATCATCACGCAGGCCGAATGGGGCGCCTCCACGGACTACGACGGCACACCGGCCTACGGCACCGAGATCAAGGCCGCCGTCGTCCACCACACCGGCATGGACAGCGACAACACGCTCTCCTGCGCCCAGTCCCGCGCCCGGATGCGCTCCATCCAGCAGGAGCACTTCGCCCGCGGCTACTACGACATCGGCTACAACTTCGTCGTCGACAAGTGCGGCCAGATCTTCGAGGGCCGCAGCGGCGGCATGGACCTGCCGGTCACCGGCGCCCACGACGTCGGCTTCAACACCGACACCGTCGGCATCTCCTACATCGGCAACTTCGAGAAGGCCCGGCCGAGCCGCGCCGCGCTCGACGCGATCTCCCGCCTGGTGGCCTGGAAGTTCGGCATGTACGGCATCGACCCGACCGGCAAGGTGACGCTCACCTCCGGCAGCCCGGCCGGCCAGGACGGCAACAAGGTCGACAAGGGCGTCGCGATCACCCTGCCCCGGGTCTTCGGCCACCGGGACACCAACGCCACCGCCTGCCCCGGCGCGAACCTCTACTCCCAGCTCTCCCGCATCGCCCAGGTCGCCAGGACCCCGGGCATCTCGCACGCCCTCGCCACCTCCGACTACAACCGCGACGGCCTCACCGACCTGGTCGCGGGCACGCCCAAGGCGCTGAGCGGCGGCGGCACCGTCACCGTCGTCCCGGGCGGCATCGACGGCCCGGTCACCGCCGCCAAGGTGACGCTCACCCAGAGCAGCCCCGGCGTCCCCGGCTCCCACGAGTCCGGTGACGGCTTCGGCACGTCCACCGCGTGGGGCGACGTCAACGGCGACGGTTACGCCGACCTCGCGATCGGCGCACCCGGCGAGGACGACACCAGCGGCCACGCCGACCGCGGCGCGGTCACGGTGATGTACGGCCCCGCACTCGACACCGGCTTCTCCTACACCACGTCAGGAGTCACCTCGACGGGCGCCGGGCTCGGCTCCACGGTCGCCGTCGGCGACTTCAACGGCGACGGCAAGGCGGACGTCTTCTCCGCCGGCACCGGCAAGGGCGGCAACTGGAACGCCCGGCTGACGGGCGGCGCCACCAAGTACGGCACGCTCACCACGGCCACGGGCGCCGTCTCCTACCTCGACGCCGCGACCGGCGACTTCAACCGGGACGGCTACGCGGACATCGCCCTCAACTACCGCGACACCGGCGGCATCGGCCGGGTCGTCCGCTTCGCGGGCTCCGCGACCGGTCTGACCAAGGTGGGCGTCATCTCCGTCAAGGGCGGCCGCTCCCTCGCCGCCGGTGACATCAACGGCAACGGCTACGACGACATCGTCATCGGCCAGCCGGTCGCGTCCGAGTCCGGCGGGAAGTCCGGCGGCCAGATCACCATGGTCCCGGGCACGGCCACGGGCTTCACGACCACCGGCATGACCGTGATCCACCAGGACACGACGTACGTGCCGGGCGGCAACGAGTCCGGTGACGCCCTCGGCACCTCCGTCTCGGTCGGTGACTACAACGCCGACGGTTACGCGGACGCCCTCGCGGGCGCCCCGGGCGAGGACCTGACGCGGGACGGCGTCAACCGAGCCGACGCGGGCGACGCGATCCTCGTCAAGGGCACCGCGTCCGGTCTGACCGGCTCCGGCTCGGTGGGGATCTCGCAGGACACCTCCGGCGTCCCGGGCTCGACGGAGACCGGCGACCGCTTCGGCTCTTCTGTGTCGTTGACGGACCTGTCGGGCTACGGCCGGGCGGACCTCACGTTCGGCGCCGACGGCGAGGACGGGGGCGACGGCGTCCTGCTGTACCTGCCGAGCAACAGCACCGGCCTCGGTTACGCCGACTCCGTCGTCTTCGGCAAGTCCACGCTGGGCACCCCGACGGACGCTCACCTGGGCCAGACGCTGACGCCGTGACGACTCGACCGGTCCTCGGCCGTTTGCCGGATTTCTCCGGCAGACCGAACGGACGGGTGGGCGATGGGGGAAAGGCTCCCCCATCGCCCCCGAGAGGACCGGAATCGAGCCACGCATGACACGCCTTCTGCTGCACACCGCCGTCGCCACCGCCCTGGCCGCCGGCACGCTCGGCCTGACCCAGCCCGCCCGGACCTCCTCCTCCGACGGCGTGCACACCGTCCGGGTGCCGGACGGTGACCCGCACGAGCGGTCCCTCGCCCCGCGCACCACCGAGCCGTTCAGCATGATCGGTGTCACCTGGGACGATCCGGACGCTGTCCTGAACGGCACCGCGCATGTGCGCACCCGCTCCCGCGAGAGCGGCGAATGGAGCGCGTGGCGCGCACTCGACACCGACGTCCGGACGCCCGAGACGGGCCCCGACCGGCACCGCGCCGGAGTCCGCGGCGGCACCCAGCCGCTGTGGACCGGGCCTTCGGACGGCGTCCAGGTGCGGGTGTCGGGCGGGCGGCTTCCCGGGGGACTGCGCGTCGAACTGGTCGACCCGGACGGCGGGTCGGACGCCGTACAGACCACGTCCGTCGACCCGGACGGCCTCGAACCGGACGTAGTGGAACCGGACGTCGTCGAACCGGCCGCCGGTGCGCCCCACGCCGAACGTCCCGCCGTCACGTCGCGTTCCGCCTGGGGCGCCGACGAGTCCCTGGTGAAGGACCCGCCCACCTACACCACCGGCACCAAGGCGATGTTCGTCCACCACACGGCGGGCACCAACGACTACACCTGCGCCCAGTCGGCGTCGATCGTGCGCGGCGTGTTCCTCTACCACGTGCAGAGCAACGGCTGGAACGACATCGGCTACCACTTCCTCGTCGACAAGTGCGGCACGGTCTTCGAGGGCCGCGCGGGCGGCATGGACAAGCCCGTCCTCGGCGCGCACACCTACGGTTTCAACACCGCCACCAGCAGCGTCTCGGTGCTCGGCGACTACAGCAAGACGACCGCGAACACCGCCGTGCGCGAGTCGGTCGCCAAGGTCGCGGCCTGGAAGCTCGGCCTGTACGGCATCGACCCGACCGGCACGGTGGTGCTGACCGCCGGTGCCGACAACGGCAAGTACAAGGCGGGCCAGAAGGCCACGCTGCACCGCATCTCCGGCCACCGCGACGGCTACCCGACCGAGTGCCCCGGCCGGCACCTCTACGGCGACCTGCCCGGGATCCGCACCCTCGCCGGGAAGGCCGCCAGGCCCGACGAGATGACCGCCACGCCCGACGAGATGGCCGCCACGCCCGACGAGATGGCCGCGGGGTCCGACGAGGTGGTCGCGGGGCCCGACGAGATGGCCGCGGATCCGGCCGGTTCCGCGGCCGAGGACCCCACGGTGGCGTTCCCGCGCTGAGCTACCGCCGGGGCGCGGCCGTCGTCGCGTCCCGGCACAGCAGCCGCAGCGAGCCGTGCCCGGCGTAACAGCGGCGGGCCTCGTCGATCGGGTCCCAGAGGCGCCCGTCGGGGGTGCGGATCCAGTGGTCGCCGCCCGTCGCCCACCACTCGGCCCCGGCCTGACGCGCCATCACCTCACCGGCGTAGGCCCCGAATCCGCGCAGCACCTCCTGCACGGCGGCGTACGGCGCTCCTTCCCGCCGTATCCCCTCGATCATCCGGTCGATGCTCCACAGGCTCTGTGCCGAGTAGTCGAGGTGCAGCCGTGCTCCCTCGCGCATCGTCGCCACCGTGTCCGCCGCCCACCGCAGCGGCTTCGCCGCGGCCGAGGGCCTGGTTTCCGCTTGAGTCGTCACACCCCGGAAAGCGCTGCGACGTGGCGTTTCGTCACACGGAATCGGCGACTTCCCCGAAGCGGCGCAGAACCGCCCCACCTCGCCCGACGGACGGTCACAGGACTCTCCCAGGAACGAGGTTTAGGCCGGTCAGGGGGCCGGGCGCGGTGTCCGTCAGGTCTGTTGCCGGCTCCGGCGCGAGACGACCGCGCGCAGCACCCGTCGCCCCTCGGTCGACACCTCCAGCGCCCGCCGCAGCCCGGCCGGTCCGTGTCCGGCCAGGACCTCCAGGACGGTGATCTGGCGGCGCAGTTCCGCGGCGACGAGCGGCGACATGCCCTCCGTACGGCCCTCGCGGCGCACGGCGACCGACGAGGCGTCGTCGGCTGCGGTGTCGAGGAGGCGGTGGATCTGGAGTGACGCGACGGAGCAGGCGTCGGCCCACACCCGCACCCCGGGGGACCGCTCGGCGGGAGCGGCCTCGAGCATCCGGTGGGCGAGCACGGCAGCCTCGTCCCCGGAGCCGGCGGCGTCCAGCTTCTTGCGGACCTGCTCCAGCCCCTCACCCCAGTCGCCGGTACCGGCGCCCTCGCTGAGGCTCGCCCACAGCGGCCGCAGGATCTCGTCGTCGCCGCCCAGCAGGGGCACGCACCGATCAAGACAAGCCAGCCCGCTCGCGGCCAGCCCGCGTTCGTCGGCCTGTGCGATCAACTCCACCAGGCTCATCCACGCCTCCCTCCGCGGGCCTTGCAGGGGCCCTACCAGGCCGCTTCCGGCCTCACCCCTCACGGAACCCGCACTTCCCCTTACTGCGCGCAACGGCCCCGGAACGTCACAGGGGCACGACGCCCAGTCGGTCGAGGAAGCGGAAGAAGAGGTTTTCGGCCATCGGATCAGGGTCTGAAGTGAGTACGTCCACAAGAGCGTCGGCGTTCACTTCGCGCCCGGCCTCGGCGGCCCAGCGCACGGCCCGCTCGGCGGCGTCGCGGGGTTCGAGGAAGTAGTCCTCCAGGGTGAGGCCCTCCCGGCCGGCCCCCAGGTACCCGGCCATGGCGGCCCGGGCGAGGCAGGTCGTCCACGTCCCGCTCTCCGGCGCCGCGGCCTCCAGCACCACGCACTCGCTGTTCATGACGTACCCGAACAGCGCGGGCGCCCCGGTTTCCCGGGCGAGGGCGTTCATGTTCCCCATGTCGCCGTCGCTGCTCGGGTACTCCCAGACCTGCCATCCGCCCGGCGCCGAGGTGCGCCGCACCATCCCGTCCGTCACACCCGTCAGAGCGTCCAGCTCCGCCAGCGGCCGCTCCGCACGGCCCACGACGAAGTACCCCCAGTACCCCATGCTCCGGTTCCGCCCGGCATATTCGATTCGGCTCGCGTCAGAAGACCACCACACCCGTACGGCAGTTCGCAGCCGTACGGGCCAATTCGTGTGCGATCAGCCGAGCCTGTCCGCAAGCGCCCGGAACTCCGCCCAGGACAGCTCGGGCCGGTCCGGGTCCCACAGCTTCTGGACGGTCGCCCGCAGCGGCATCCGGATCCCGGCCGCCACCTGGTCCTGCGTCTGCGCGGTCGGGATGTCTCCCCAGACGGCGAAGACCCCGCCGAGGATCTGCCCGTCGTAACGCTCCGGCACGGCCTGCGTGTCGCGCAGTACCCGTGGCGTCCACTGCTCGTAGATCCGCTGCCCCGTCGGATAGACGAAGGTCTGCGGCTCGCCGAGCACGTAGTACAGGAACTCGTCGTTGTAGTTGATCACCTTCCGGCCCGCGCTCAGGTACACCGCCGGCGGCCGGGCCCCGATCTCCTTGCCGGTCCAGTAGCCGACCTGGATGTCCTTGTCGGCTTCGACGGAGGTGTCCCGGAAGAAACCGTCGTTCCACGCGCGCGGGACGCGCTCGTGCTTGCGGACGGTGGCGGCCCGGTCGTTGAGCCAGCCGGTGGTGAGGTCGGCGACCGTCGCGCCGGAGCCGTACTTCTCCCGGGCGGCTGCGGCCAGCTGCGGGAACGACGCCCCGGGGTCGGAGCGCACCAGTGCCTGGTACTCGTCACCGCCGAGGTGCCACGGCTCGCCCGGGAACAGGTCCGCGTACTCGTTCAGCAGGTCGTCGACGATCTTGGCGCTCTCGCTCTTGGAGATGTCGATGGCCCCCTGCACCGGCGACCCCTGCGCGGTGCGCAGCTGGAGGTCGGGGTGGGCGTCGAGGACGGCGCCGAGGTGCCCGGGCGAGTCGATCTCGGGCACGACGGTGATGTGCCGGCTCTCCGCGAGGTCGACGATCTTCCGCACCTGCGCCTTGGTCAGATGCTCCCGGGAGACGATCTCCGGATGGGATTCGGACTCGATCCGGAACCCCTGGTCGTCGGAGAAGTGCAGACCGAGCTGGTTGAACTTCAGATCGCCCAGTTCGCGGATCCGGTCCTCGATCCAGCCGGCCGTGTAGTTCTTGCGCGCGATGTCCAGCATGAACCCGCGCTGCGGCTTGGCCGGCTCGTCCCGCACCACGCCCTCGGGCGCCGTGCCGCCGTCGTGCACCTCCTGCTTGAGGGTGCGGGTGCCGTAGAAGACGCCCGCGTCGGCGGGCCCGCTGATCTCCACCCGCCCGTCGCGCACGGTCATGACGTACGACTCGGGATTCGCCTTCTCGTCGTCGTCCAGCGTCAGCCGTACGTCCCCGGCTCGCCGGTCGTCCTTCTCGCCGTCGTACTTCAGCCCGAGCTCACCGGCGATCAGCCGGCCCTCGTCGGCCAGCGCCGGGTCGTCCACGACGACGCGGTCCCCGCTCGCGGGGCGCCAGCCCGGGCCGCGCGCCGCGGTGTGCTCGCGCACGGCGGGGATCGTCTGCGGCGCCTTGGACAGGGCGTACGAGCGGCTCGGACTCGGGCCGTCCTCCGGCGAGGTGCCGTGCGGGGCGGCCGCGGAACGGCCCTGTGAGGGTCTGGCCTCCGGCCCGGTGGCCCCGCCGTCGCCGCCCGAGGCCACCCAGAGCCCCAGGCCCACCCCGGACGCGATCACGACCAGGGCGACGGCCATGGCCAGGACCAGCACCTGCCGCTGCTTCCCCTGCTTTCCCTGCTTCGCCGCACCTCGGCGCCTGTGCTGACTCACACCGCCAACCTAAGTCCCCGTGCCACCTCACGCCCGTCCACCACGCGTTCCGAAACTCTCTCTGCCGGGTGAAATTCGGGCATCCGTCGGACACGTCATGGTCGTACTCGATAGCGTGACGTCACATCTCTCACAACACGCCCTGCCGACACACGTGACGCCCACGAGGACCCACGCTGCCTGCGCACCGTCTCCCAGACCTCCCCGGCCGGCTCGCCATACCGGTGGAGCACTTCAACGCGGCCTCCGAGGAGGCCCTGGAGCAGACGCTCCTGTCCTGCCTGCGCAGCCCCCGCTGGTGCCGGCGCGTCGCGGAACACCGCCCCTACCCGGACCTGGACTCCCTGCTGGCCGCGGCGGACGAGGCGGCCTACGACCTCACCTGGGCCGACCTGACCGAGGCCCTGGCGGCGGAGTGCCTGCCGACGCTCCCGCCCGGCACGTACTCAGCGGCCCACACGGCCTTGAGCGCGGCCCACGCCGCCTACGAGGCCCGCTTCGGACATGTGTTCGTCATCTGCCTGGCTGACGTTGCGCCGACGGAGACCCTGGACCGCCTCCTGGAAGCCATCCGGTCACGATTGACCAACGATCCGGAGGAAGAGCGGATGGTGGTGGCCGACGAGCTACGGCGCCTGGCAAGGGAACGGCTGGTCGCCGCCCTAAGGGGCGCGGGGAACTGCGCGACCAGCCACACGCGACCCGCACCCGGCAGATAACAGGACACCCCACCCCACAAGCCGCAAGGCTAGCCCGTACGCATGCCAGTTTGATCACACAGCCAGACCCCGGCTCAGCCCAGCGGCAGCGCCTCGCTACGATGCTGGGGGCCGGTGGACCGTACCCGGCCGGGCCCGACCGACACACCAAGCCGGCGCGGCCCCAATCCCCGCTCCCGGAGGAAACTTCCGTGCCGGCTGGAACGCTGTACCGCGGCCGGGAAGGAATGTGGTCCTGGGTGGCTCACCGAGTCACCGGCGTCCTCATCTTCTTCTTCCTGTTCGTTCACGTGCTGGACACCGCACTCGTCCGTGTGTCGCCCGAGGCTTACGACAAGGTCGTGGCCACGTACAAGACGCCGATCGTCGCGCTGCTGGAGTACGGCCTCGTCGCCGCCATCCTCTTCCACGCGCTCAACGGCCTGCGCGTCATCGCCGTCGACTTCTGGATCAAGGGCGCCCGCTACCAGAAGCAGATGCTCTGGACCGTCGTCGCCCTGTGGGTCGTGCTGATGCTCGGGGCGATCTACCCCGTCCTCGGCCACGCCGCTCGTGAACTGTTCGGGAGCTGACGCCAATGTCCACGACCGATAAGACCGCCGCCGGCGTCGGCCCCGTCGAGGGTGGCGCCGTCTACACCGTCGACAACCCCGCGCCCTTCATCGAGGCCCCGCGCAAGCGCACCAAGAAGACCCCGAAGTCCACCCGGGGCAACTTCGAGCTGGCCGCGTGGCTGTTCATGCGCCTGTCCGGCGTGGTGCTGGTCGTGCTGGTCCTCGGCCACCTGCTGATCCAGCTGGTGCTGGACGGCGGTGTCTCCAAGATCGGCTTCGCCTTCGTGGCGGGCCGCTGGGCGAGCCCCTTCTGGCAGGTCTGGGACCTGCTGATGCTGTGGCTCGCGATGCTGCACGGCGCCAACGGCCTGCGCACGGTCATCAACGACTACGCGGAGCGCGCGAACACCCGGCTGTGGCTCAAGGGCCTGCTCTACACCGCCACGGTGTTCACCATCCTGCTGGGCACGCTGGTGATCTTCACCTTCGACCCGAACATCCGCTAGGCACGGGGCTGCGAGAATCATGAAGATCCACAAGTACGACACCGTCATCGTCGGCGCCGGTGGCGCGGGCATGCGCGCGGCCATCGAGTCCACGAAGCGCAGCCGCACGGCCGTCCTGACCAAGCTCTACCCCACCCGCTCCCACACGGGCGCCGCGCAGGGCGGCATGGCCGCCGCGCTGGCCAACGTGGAGGAGGACAACTGGGAGTGGCACACCTTCGACACGGTCAAGGGCGGTGACTACCTGGTCGACCAGGACGCCGCCGAGATCCTGGCGAAGGAGGCCATCGACTCCGTCCTCGACCTGGAGAAGATGGGCCTGCCGTTCAACCGCACGCCGAACGGCACCATCGACCAGCGCCGCTTCGGCGGTCACAGCCGCAACCACGGCGAGGCCCCGGTCCGCCGCTCCTGCTACGCGGCCGACCGCACCGGCCACATGATCCTCCAGACGCTGTACCAGAACTGCGTCAAGGAGGGCGTGGAGTTCTTCAACGAGTTCTACGTCCTGGACCAGCTGATCACCGAGGTCGACGGCGTCAAGCGCTCGGCCGGTGTGGTGGCGTACGAGCTGGCCACCGGTGAGATCCACATCTTCCAGGCGAAGGCCGTGATCTACGCGTCCGGCGGCTGCGGCAAGTTCTTCAAGGTGACGTCGAACGCGCACACGCTGACGGGTGACGGCCAGGCGGCGGTCTACCGCCGGGGCATCCCGCTGGAGGACATGGAGTTCTTCCAGTTCCACCCGACCGGCATCTGGCGCATGGGCATCCTGCTGACGGAGGGCGCCCGTGGTGAGGGCGGCATCCTCCGCAACAAGGACGGCGAGCGCTTCATGGAGAAGTACGCGCCGGTCATGAAGGACCTCGCGTCCCGTGACGTCGTGTCCCGCTCCATCTACACGGAGATCCGGGAAGGCCGCGGGTGCGGCCCCGAGGGCGACCACGTCTACCTCGACCTCACCCACCTCCCGCCGGAGCAGCTGGACGCCAAGCTGCCCGACATCACCGAGTTCGCCCGTACGTACCTCGGCATCGAGCCGTACACGGACCCGATCCCGATCCAGCCCACGGCCCACTACGCGATGGGCGGCATCCCGACGAACGTCGAGGGTGAGGTCCTGGCGGACAACACCACCGTCGTCCCGGGCCTGTACGCGGCCGGCGAGGTCGCCTGCGTGTCGGTGCACGGCGCGAACCGCCTCGGCACCAACTCGCTCCTGGACATCAACGTCTTCGGCAAGCGGGCCGGCATCGCCGCGGCCGAGTACTCCCAGACGGCGGACTTCGTCGAGCTGCCGGAGAACCCGGCCGAGTTCGTGCTCAAGCAGGTGGAGATGCTGCGCGACTCCACCGGCACCGAGCGCGTGACCACGCTGCGCCGGGAGCTGCAGGAGACCATGGACGCCAACGTCATGGTGTTCCGCACCGAGCAGACGATCAAGACGGCGGTCGAGAAGATCGCGGAGCTGCGCGAGCGCTACAAGAACGTGTCCATCCAGGACAAGGGCAAGCGGTTCAACACGGACCTGCTGGAGGCCATCGAGCTGGGCAACCTGCTCGACCTCGCCGAGGTCATGGCGGTCTCCGCGCTGGCCCGCAAGGAGTCCCGCGGCGGTCACTACCGCGAGGACTACCCGAACCGCGACGACGTCAACTTCATGCGGCACACCATGGCGTACCGCGAGGTCGGCGCCGACGGCTCCGAAACCGTCCGTCTCGACTACAAGCCGGTCGTCCAGACCCGCTACCAGCCGATGGAGCGTAAGTACTGATGGCTACCCCCGTTCTGGACAAGGAAGACGCGGCCGGCAAGCCCGAGCCCGGTTTCGCCGACTCCCCCTACATCACGGTCACCTTCCGCATCCGCCGGTTCAACCCGGAGGTCGCGGCGGAGGCCAGCTGGGAAGACTTCCAGCTGGAGATCGACCCTAAGGAGCGTGTCCTCGACGCCCTCCACAAGATCAAGTGGGACCTCGACGGCACGCTGACGTTCCGCCGTTCCTGCGCGCACGGCATCTGCGGCTCCGACGCCATGCGGATCAACGGCAAGAACCGCCTTGCCTGCAAGACGCTGATCAAGGACATCAACCCCGAGAAGCCGATCACGGTCGAGGCCATAAAGGGCCTGACGGTCCTGAAGGACCTGGTCGTGGACATGGAGCCGTTCTTCCAGGCGTACCGGGACGTCATGCCCTTCCTCATCACGAAGGACACGAACGAGCCCACGCGCGAGCGTCTGCAGTCGGCCGAGGACCGCGAGCGCTTCGACGACACGACGAAGTGCATCCTCTGCGCGGCCTGCACCACGTCGTGCCCGGTCTTCTGGAACGACGGCCAGTACTTCGGCCCGGCGGCCATCGTCAACGCGCACCGTTTCATCTTCGACTCGCGTGACGAGGCGGGCGAGCAGCGCCTGGAGATCCTCAACGACCGCGACGGCGTCTGGCGCTGCCGCACGACCTTCAACTGCACGGACGCCTGCCCGCGCGGCATCGAGGTCACGAAGGCGATCGCCGAGGTGAAGAGGGCGCTGATCACGCGCCGGTACTGAGGTCTTCCTCGCCAGTCCTTCGAGGGCCCCGTCTCCGGTTCTGCACCGGGGCGGGGCCCTCGCCGCGCCTCGTTCGAGTGAGTTGCCCAGGGTCGATCGGTACGCCGCGCGTCGGCACGGAGAGGATGTCCGCGCCGCGACCTGGTGGAGGACTCAGGAATGTCAGAAAGCAGGTCAGGCAAAAAGATCGAGTGACCCGATCCGGCCAGAAACGGAACCCGACCGGCCACTTGGGGCACAGCTACTGTCACGGCTGTAACTCCCGTGGCCAGACTGCCCGCATGGCATACCTCAGAAGGGCCGCCGCCGCGCTGCTGGCCACGGCTTCCGCGCTGCTCTCGATATCCCCCACAGCCTCTGCAACCGCCTCTCCGGTCCTCGCGCGGGAGAGCTTCGACCGCCTCCCCCTCGGCCCGGTCACGCAAGGCCGCGACTGGACCTCGGACACCTCCGACGGCACGCTGACCGTCACCCGCGCCTCCGCCGGCCACGGCCGTGAACTCCGCATCCGTACCGAGGGCAACGGCCGCGCATTCCTGGTGTTCGGGCACCTCGCCCCGCCCGGCAACAGCTTCTGGGCCCGGATGCGGCTGAGAGTGGACGCGTTCCCGACCGCCCCCGACTGGGCGCACTGGACCCTGGCGGAGGCCTCCGGCCCGGACTCCCCGACCCTGGTCCGCCCGCTCGGCGGCCAGTACGTGCCCACGGAGAAGCGAAACTTCTACGGCGTCGGCTCCGACCTCGGGCCCACCGGCGACTGGACCGCGTGGAAGACCTCCGCGCCGGCGACGGCCGGGAAGTGGCAGTGCGTCGAGTTCCACCTGGACGCCACCGACAACCGCGTCACGGTCTACTTCGACGGCGTGCCCCAGCCCGACCTGACCGTCTCCACCGACCAACACGGCGGTACGTCGGACCCGTTCGTCTTCCCGACGTTCGACAAACTCAAGCTGGGCTGGCAGCTGTACCAGGCCGACCCGAGCCCGTCCTCGTACGACATCCGACTGGACGACATCGCCCTGAGCACGCGGAGGACCGGGAAGTGCGGGGCTTGAGGGGCCCGGAGGTGTTCGGCCCCGCGTTCATGACACCGACGCAGACGGCGGCGGTGCGGTTGCCCACGAACCCTCGTAGCCCAGCTGTTCCGCGACGAGTCGCGCACTGTGGCCTGCGGTATCAGACCGGGATGTCGAAGCCCAGCGCGCTCGAGTATCGGCTCGCCCACCCCTTGGCTGACTCAAGAACATCCATGGACCGCCCATTGGACAAGCGAATCGGACCTTGTTCCAGCCGTGCCCGAATTTGGGACTCCAATGCGGGAGCGCCAATATCACGCACGAGTACCAGGGACTGCACCAGACGAGCCGGATAGTTGGCTACAGGAAGCCATGCATAGAGGTTGCCTCGCCGCACGTCTTCAGATGCGGAGAGCAGTTCACACAGGTCAATACGATCCGCTACAAAGCGTGCTGCCCGCCCCAGCCCTTCCCGAAGAAACTCCTCCAACGAGCTGTCCACCACCTGAGGCCACGGCATCTCGTTACTCGACGCACGAATAGGGACCGACATACGCCCGTATTTCTCCAGAGCCGGGCCGAACTTGGCGTCACCCACGTTCATGTACCAGGTCAACATGCCCCCGGCTTCCTTGGAGATCCACCCCAGGTACGCCAACCCCTCAGACTCCCACCGCACCTCGCCCCGCCGCGACACCTCAGCCTCGGAAGGGACGAGCCCGAACTGTATGGCTGCACGCAACACAGCCGGCGCGGTCAGCGACTTAGCAGCCATTCAACCTCACCACTTCTTCCATCTGCAGTAAGGCTTGCACGCGGGCGTGCGTGGAAGTGCCGTGTTGTGCGCCCGTGTTGCCGCACGCGCTGCCGTCAGACGGCTGCGCGTGTGAGGGCAGTGGAGTGGGCTTTGGCCGGTGTCCTGCCCGGGCTGGGGTCGGGCATGGTCAGGGGCCGTACGCTGGCCCGGCAACTCGGGCAGGTCGTGATACTGCCCGGAATTAAAGCCCACGCAGCCGACCGGCCCCACCTCCGGGTTCGCGCCCCTGCCGACTCTCTCCCCCCCGTCGCCTCGCCGTCGGCCTGGCGCTCGCCATGCGGGCGCGTCCGATCTACTCCGCGCTTCCGTGGTCCGCTGGGCTGTCTTTGCGCGACCTGGTCGCTGGCTGGCCCGCGGTGGCGGAGCCGAGAGCTGGCCGGGTGGGCGGCCGTGCCGCGCGCGGCCCGCGTCAGCGGGTCGCCTTGAAGACGTCGAGAAAGTTTGGGACGCATCCCGCCTTGGTGGTACGCCGTGGCCGTCGTCTGATCGCTCGGCTGGGGTGTGGTCCGGTGCTCGGGCTGACAGATGCGAGCTTTGAAAGTTCGCAAGATCACGGGGAGTTGAGGGCATGGCCAAGCGTGAACCGAACGTTGCGCTCGGGCGCCTGCTCACCGAGAGCCGCTGGACTCACCACCAGTTCGCGCGGGCGGTGAACCGCGTCGGCGCCGAGACCGGAATCCCAGGCCGCAGGCACCACGTGGCAGCACGACGGGCACGTGTTCACCACCGCGCAGGGCAGCCCGATCGACCCGACTAACCTCACCCGCGCCTTCACCACGCTCCTCCGCAAGGCCGGCCTCCGCCAGATTCGCTTCCACGACCTCAGGCACTCCACCTCCGCCCTGCTCCTGGAACAGGGCGTCCAACTCGTCATGGTCAAGGAACTCCTCGGCCACGCCCACATCGGCGTCACCGCCACCGTCTACGCCCACGTCCGACTCCGCCTCCAGCGCAACGCCATCGACACCCTCGGCACCGCGCTCGTCGGCCGGGAGACCACCGAGACGGCACACTCCGACGGTGACGAACCGCCACCCTGCCCCGCCCTCGTCCGCTGACGTTGCCGTCAACCACTGCCGTCACCCCACGCAGAAGCCCCGCCAGGGCGCACCTGGCGGGGTTTCATTTTTGCTGACGCTAACGGATCTTCCGTTTACTCGTTTACCTCACGCCTGTCACTCTACAAAGACAGGACTAAGCCAGACAGAAACGAGATCGCCGTTGTCGATCCCCAAGACAGTTCCGCTGGCGATTTGGACGAACTTAGCGTCGGTGGAATCGTTCAGACGAATGGCGACCCACCTGGATGATGGGTTATATGAAACGCGCCACCTGTCTCCAGGGACCTCGAAAGAAACACCCGGCTCGAAAGAGTGGTCTGACGAGATGAATACCCGCCCAGGGATGAACTGTGGAGCACTCAACTCGGCGACAACACCCCGAACGTTCGGGAAGTATCCCCAGGCGAACAGGACTTCCCGGGACTCAATGTCGACCTCCAGTTGGAGCGTGCCGACCAGCACGCTCGCAACCCCCTCTGAGCCGAGTCTCCCACTCAGCGAGTCCCCGCTCTGGGCACTGAATGAGAATCCATACTCGGACTCGTCATAAGTGAGGACACCCTCAAGGGGATATCCGCCTCGGATGGAGAATTTCATTTCGACGCTAGCCCTTTGTGCTTTTAAAGAGGAAGTGGACGACCCTGTTGGAATTTGCGTCGATGTTGAGCTCCCAGATCCCGTTACTTCCGTTCATCGTTCCGGGCGTTCTCCACTCGACAACTCCAGGAGCGCCACGGGAATCCATCCTGGGTGTAGATCCCTCCATGATTCCCCGGAGGAGCAGCCCGTTGTTGCCATTCATATAAGGGCGTGCGGCCTTACCAAAGTTGGGGGCATCGACATCCCGAGTACCAGCAATGTCCCATGTGTGATTTTCGACGGTCTTGGTCATTGAAAGGTTCTCAACATCGATCTTCGATGCCAGATCCGAGACGTCACAGTGGCTGTTGTGAACGAGTACCGGCGTGGCACCCGCCAGCACATAGTACGTATGCAGGTCATCAACCGTGAGGTTGTACGTCCGTGCGTGCTTCGTGAACGGCCGGTTGCCCGTGACGATGACGGTGTCGCCGTCGTCGGCGCGCAGGGTCATGCCTGGCTTGAGGTCGCCCGCCTCGATCCAGTCCTGCTGGGACGGGGACCAGAAGGGGTGCTCATGAGTGGCCGTGAGTTTCTCGACACCGTCCTCGGTGGCGATGGACAGTTCGCTGAAGTGCTTGTCGGCTTCCGTCCGGATGAGCCGGGTCACCTTCCGTGGGCCGGTCTCGCCGGTCTCGGGATCGGTGGCCTGGACCCTGTCGCCGACTTCGACGTCTTCGATGTCCTTGGTGGTGCCGTCCGCCATGAGGACATCGGTGCCGGCCAGGAAGCATTTACAGCCACTGGCCGCCCCCTTACCGGCCCTGCCGCCTCCGGGGATGAAGGCGTACGGGAGAGTTTCCCACCGCTTTCCCCGGTCATAGGATTCGGCGTCGTCCAGGCATCTGTCGAAGTTCTGAAGGCAGTAGTTGGCGGCTATGCGCTTCGCCTCGGCGACATCGTCGCTCTTCAACAGGAATTTGTACGCCAGGCGGCAGCCTTCCCGCCCGAAGCACGCATTGCTCGTGCCGCCTTCTTCGATGACGGGCGTGTACCAGTAATTACCGTCCGGGAAGCGTCCGTTCGGGCCGTACTCGTAGAAGTAGTCCAGCAGCCGCTGCGTGTTGTTCGTGACCGGAGTCTGTTTTTCCACCCAACCGGATTTGGGCTTACAGCTGTAGTAACAGCCACCCGGACCGGTGCCACCCCAGGGCACGCCGGGCCCGTTCGGGTTCTGCGGGCCCGTCGGACCGCCATCGCGGCGCGGTTCGCTGTGGCCCGTTCCGTCATCGATCCACAAGCCCGTGGGGTCGGAATGCGAGACCGGACTGAACCCTGTACTTGAACATGTTCAAAAAGAGGTCTACAGTCATCCTCGACAGCGTTTTTGAACGTGTTCAAGAAGGGTGGGACAATGGACCGTACGGTCGTCGCCTACGTCATCTACCTGCTGGTCAGCATCGGTCTGACCGTCTGGGTGGCCCGCACGCTCAGCCGGAACGGCAGGGTCTTTCTCGCCGACGTGCTGCACGGCAACGAGAAGCTCGCCGACGCCGTCAACCACCTCCTGGTGGTCGGCTTCTACCTCGTCAACCTCGGGTTCGTCGCGCTGTACCTGAGCGGCGACGGGACCATCACCGACGCCCGCGGCATCTTCGAGGCCCTGTCGACGAAGCTCGGCGTCGTGCTGCTGGTGCTCGGCGTGATGCACCTGGGCAACGTCTACGTGCTCAACCGGATCCGGCGGCGCGGTGCCATGGAGCGCGAGCAGGTGCCGCCGGTGCCGCCGCAGGGCTGGGCCGCCCCGCAGGCCCAGGCCTGAGCGGAGCGCTTCATGAACGCCACCACCCCGGTCCGCCGGCTCACCGTCCTGTACGACGCCGAGTGCTCCCTGTGCGCGTTCCTGCGCGACTGGCTCCTGCGGCAGCCGAAGCTGGTGCCGCTGGAGCTGGTCCCGGCCGCCTCCGAGGAGGCCCGGGGGCGGTTTCCCGGCCTCGACCACGGCGCCACCCTCGAGGAGATCACCGTCGTCGGCGACGCCGGGCAGGTCTACCGGGGCCCCGCCGCCTGGATCGTCACCCTGTGGGCGCTGCGCGAGTACCGGCCGCTCGCCCACCGGCTCAGCACCCCGTCCGGCGCCCGGCTCGCCAAGGGCGCGGTGCTGGCCGCCGCCAAGTGGCGCGGTGCGCAGTGGAACCGGAGGCAGGGAGGCGGGGTGCAGTGGGGCGGCCGGGTGTACCGGCGGGCGGACGGGTGGGCGTACGACCCGGACCTCGGCTGGACCTATACCGCGCCGGGCTGCGCCGACGGCACCTGCGCCCCTCACCGGGCGCCGGGGCGCTGACGTTAGGCTCTCTTCCCGTGTCCGCGAAGAACGACGGCCCCGACGACGGCGCCACCCCGAGCAAGTCCGAGCAGACCCGCGCCCTGATCCTGGAGACGGCCATGCGGCTGTTCCAGGAGCGCGGCTACGACAAGACGACGATGCGGGCCATCGCCAAGGAGGCCGGGGTCTCCGTCGGCAACGCGTACTACTACTTCGAGGGCAAGGAACACCTGATCCAGGGCTTCTACGACCGGATCGCCGCCGAGCACCAGGTGGCGGTCCGGGAGATCCTGGACCGGGAGACCGAACTGGAGGCCCGGCTCGCCGGCGTGCTGCGGGCGTGGCTGGACATCGCCGCGCCCTACCACGAGTTCGCGGTGCAGTTCTTCAAGAACGCCGCCGACCCGGACAGCCCGCTCAGCCCCTTCTCCCCGGAGTCGGAGCACGCGCGCGAGGAGGCCATCAGCGTCCACCGGGAGGTGCTGGCCGGGGCGACGAAGACCAAGGTGGCCGAGGAACTGCGGGACATCCTGCCCGAGTTGATGTGGCTGTCCCAGATGGGCCTCGTCCTGTACTGGATCTTCGACCGGACCGAGGGCCGGGAGCGCAGCTACCGGCTCGCCGAGCGCGGGGCCCGGCTCACCGCGCGGGGCGTCTCGCTGGCCCGCTTCCGGGTGCTGCGGCCGCTGGTGCGCGAGGTGCACGAGCTGTTCACGGACTTCCTGCCGGGCATGACCCGGGCGGTCCCGGACCCGGCCGCGCGCCGGACCGACTCCTAGAGGGCCGGCGCCGGAGCACGTCAGAGCTGCGTGAGGCTCCAGAGGCGGAACACGCCCGTGCCGTCCGACAGGTACTGGCCGCCGCCGATGTCCTCGGTGGTGACGACGTACTCCTTCGCCTGCCACAGCGGCAGCACCGGCACGTCCTGGGCGACGGTCTGCTGCACCGACTGGAAGTCCCGGTCGGCCTCGCCGCGTTCGGCGTAGCGCCGGCTGTCCTGGATGAGGCGGTCGACGGTCTTGCTGCTGTAGCCGGTGTTCATGGCACTGCCGGTGCCGACGAGCGCGGCCTGGAAGGTGTCCGGGTCGGGGAAGTCGGCGACCCAGCCGACGGCGTACGCGTCGAGCTCGCCGCTCGCCCAGCGCTTCTGGAAGTCGGTCCACTCGTAGCCCTTGAGGGTGACCTTGAACAGGCCGCTCGCCTCCAGCTCCCGTTTGATCTCGGCGGCCTCCTGCTCACCGGCGCCGCGGCCCTTGGCGTAGCCGTAGGTGAAGCGGACGGGCAGGGTCACGCCGGCCTGGGCGAGCAGCTTCCGCGCCTTCCCCGGGTCCTGCCTGGGGTAGTCGTCGAAGAACGAGGCGGTGTGCCCGGTGAGGCCCGCCGGGATCAGGGAGTACAGCGGGTCCACGGTGCCGTCGTAGACGGTGGCGGCCAGCCGCTCGCGGTCGATCAGCCAGGCCATGGCCTGCCGGACCTTCGGATTGTGCAGGGGCTTGCCCGCGCGGGTGTTGAAGTACAGGTTGCGGGTCTCGGAACCGTCCGCCTCGAAGACGCGCTGCGCGGGGTCGCTCGGATTCAGGTCGGCGAGGACCGCGGGCGGCAGCTGGTCGGTCGTGACCTCGACCCGCTTGTCCTTCCATGCGGTGTACAGGGCACCGGGGGTGGCGTAGTAGCGCAGGTCGACGGGCCTGTTCGCACCGCCTTTGTCCGCGCCCTGGTAGCGGCTGTTGGGCGTGAGGACCGCCGTGGTGTCCTTCGTGTAGCTGGTGAGGGTGTACGGGCCGGTGCCGTCGACACCGCTGCCGGTGCGCAGCTTGCCGGCCGGGTAAGCGGTGTGGTCGACGATCGAGCCCGCGCCGGTGGCCACCTTGAACGGGAACGTGGCGTCGGGTGAGGACAGGTGGAAGGTGACGGTCAGCCCGTGGGCGTCCACGGAACGGAGGGTGTCGAGCAAGGACGCCGGGCCGACCGGGGACTTGATCTTCCTGATCCGGTCGAAGGAGTACTTCACGTCCTCGCCGGTCATCGTCCGGCCGCTCGGGAAGGTGAGGCCGGAGCGCAGTTCGCAGCGGTACGTGGTCAGGTCGCCGTCGGCGAACGCGCACCTCCTGGCCGCGTCCGGTACGGGCGCGGTGCCGCCCGGGGCGAAGGTGAGCAGCGACTGGAAGACGTTGCTGAACAGGGCCCAGGAACCGGCGTCGTAGGCGCCCGCCGGGTCGAGGGACGTGACGGCGTCCGTCGTGCCGACCGTGATGGCCGTGCCGTCCTTCTTCGAGGGCACGAGCTGCCAGGCGCCCACCCCCACGGCCGCCAGGACGAGCAGTCCCGCGAGTATCCGCATGCGAACCGATCGCATCGGCCTTGCCCTCCCAGGCCCGTGGGCCCTTGTGCCAGTGCCACACCCCTTTGTGGCGGCCTCACCCAATCACAGGTGTTTGAGCGGGCGGAAGGGAGATCTGCCGAGTTGGGAAAGAACTTACCGATGGGCCTTTCGGTCCGGTTTCACAGTGCTCTCACAGGGTCAGGCCTGCTTCGAAGCCAGCTCGATCAGGGTGATGTCCGACGGTGCCCCCACCCGGGTGGGCGGGCCCCAGGCGCCCGCGCCGCGTGAGACATAGAGCTGGGTGTCGCCGTAGCGCTCCAGGCCCGCCAGGGTCGGGTTCGCGGCGGCGGCGATGAGGTTGCCGGGCCAGAGCTGGCCGCCGTGGGTGTGGCCGGAGAGCTGGAGGTCGACGCCGTGCTCGACGGCGTCGTGGATCTGCACGGGCTGGTGGGCGAGGAGTACGCACGCACGTGCCGTGTCCCGGTCGCCGAGGGCGCGGGCGTAGTCGGGGCCCTGGCCCTCGTCCTCGCCGGCGACGTCGTTGACTCCGGCCAGGTCGAAGTGCGGCATCTCCCTGCGGGCGTTCTCCAGGGGGGTGAGTCCGAGGCGGCGGACCTCCTCGACCCACTGCTCGGCGCCGGAGAAGTACTCGTGGTTCCCGGTGACGAAGTAGGACCCGTGACGGGCCTTCAGCTGGGCCAGCGGGGCCGCCGCGGGGCCCAGGTCCTTCACACTGCCGTCGACCAGGTCGCCGACGACCGCGATCAGGTCGGGCTGGGTCGCGTTGATCGTGTCGACGACCTTCTGCGCGAAGCCGCGGCCCAGGACCGGGCCGAGGTGCACATCACTGACCACGGCGATCCGGTACCCGTGCGCTGCGCGCGGCAGTTTGGCCAGGGGCACGGTGACCCGCTTCACCTTGGGCCCACGCAGCACGCCGTACGTCCCGTACCCCACGGTCCCGACAGCGGCGGCCGCGGCCGCCCCGGCGACGACCCGGGAGACGAAGAGACGGCGGGACGGGCCGGTGGGGGTGGAGGCGGTGGTGTCGGTGGTGCCCGGGGTGGTGAGCGGCTGCGGTGAGGTGGCGGGTGCGGGGTCGGCGTGGGGGCGGGGCGCGGTGGCGGAAGCGGTAGCCGCACCGGCGACACCCTCCGCCGGTGAAGCAGCGGCTGTCGCGGCAGCGGGCGCTCCGCCGGGCACGCTCGCACCGTCCGCCTGCGGCACGGCCTCCGCCGTCGCAGGCGTCGGCCCGCCGGGCTCGTGTGGGGCTCGGGCGGCGTCCGAGGCCGCCTCGGGTTGCGCCGAGGCGTCGGCCGTCGCCACCGGTCCGTGCTCAGGGGCCGTCCCCTGCACCCTCGCCCGCCGTTCGAGGAACCACCGCAGCAGCGGCCGTACGACCTCCCCCGCCACGACCGCGAGCAGCAGGTATATCGACAGGGCCAGCCACAGGAAGCCCGGCCAGGCGAGGACCTGCTGGAGCCAGAAGGGGGCGCCGGTGCGTTCGGCGACCAGGGCCGTGATCGCGAGGAGCCAGCCGCCGGCGATCAGGGTCGCGCCCGCGCGGCGGGTGAGGCCCGGGCCGCGGGTGGTATCGCGGAACAGGCGGCGCCACACGTACCAGTTGGCCGTCACGATGACGGCCAGGACGAGCGTTGCGACGAGTACGAAGACGATGGCCACGGTGTCGTGTCTCCCGATTGCCGTTATGACGTCCGGCGCAGTGCGCGCAGACCACGCAACCCGATGGCCCCGATGACCGTCCCCAATACGAAGGAGACGACTGCGAGCAGCAGGTGCACCCAGAAGTACGCCGTGGGGTGACCGTCGTCGAAGGCGAGCCCGCTGCTGTCCTTGACAAGGTTCTTGACGAAAGTGATCCAGATGACCCAGCTCCACACCCCGAAGGCGAGCAGGAACCAGGAGACGGGGCGGCTGAGCTTCATGGCTCCAGTATCGCCAGAGCCTGTCCGGTTCCGTTCGCGGGGTGGGGGCGGAGGCGGGACTTCCGTGCGTGCTGCAGGTACGTTTCCGGTCGTGCCCGTTCCGAAGAAGACTGCCAGGCGATCCCTGCTGGTCACCTCCGCCGTCCTGTCGTCCCTCGCCCTGGCCGCGCCCGCCGCCGTCGCGGCCCCGAGTCCCTCGGGCAGCCCGTCGGCGAGCCCGTCGGCCACTCCCCCGGCGTCGATGTCGACCGTGGGCGGCGCCCGGCTCGGGCAGCCGGGCACGCAGGTGAACCTCGCGAGCGGCGTGCCGGTGCTGCCGAAGGACGTGAGCGCCCGCTCCTGGATCGTCGCCGACGCCGAGACCGGTGATGTGCTGGCCGCGCACAACGCGCACTGGCGGCTGGCCCCGGCGAGCACGCTGAAGATGCTGTTCGCGGACACGCTGCTGCCGAAGTTCCCGAGTACGGCCAAGCACAAGGTCGTCCCCTCCGACCTGGCGGGCATCGGCCCGGGCTCCAGCATGGTCGGCATAAAGGAGGAAGAGACGTACACGGTCCGCGACCTGTGGCTCGGGGTCTTCCTCCAGTCCGGCAACGACGCCGTGCACGTGCTGTCCGCGATGAACAAGGGCGTCCAGAACACCGTCAAGGAGATGAACGAGCACGCCGAGGAGCTCCAGGCCCTCGACACGCACGTCGTCAGCCCGGACGGCTACGACGCCGAGAAGCAGGTCTCGTCGGCGTACGACCTGACGCTGATCGCCCGCTCGGGGCTGCAGAAGAAGGACTTCCGGGAGTACTGCTCGACGGTCAGCGCGAAGTTCCCGGGCCAGACGAAGAAGGGCAAGAAGGGCAAGCCGGTCCGTGAGTCCTTCGAGATCCGGAACACCAACCGGCTGTTGTCCGGCGACTCGGACGTGCCCGTCTACCAGGGCATCGCCGGCGTCAAGAACGGCAACACCACCAACGCCGGCGCCACCTTCACCGGTGTCGCCGAGCGGGGCGGCAAGGTGCTGCTGGTGACGGTGATGAACCCGGAGAAGCAGGAGCACAACGAGGTCTACAAGGAGACCGCGCGGCTGTTCGACTGGGGCTTCAAGGCGGCCGGGAAGGTGCAGCCGGTGGGTGAGCTGGTGCCTCCGAAGGGCGCCGAGCAGGCCGGTTCCCAGCCCGGTGCGAACCCCTCCGGCGAGGCCGGCGGCTCCGGGAGCGGCACGGCCGGAACCGGCTCGAAGCCGGTGGCCGGCGCCCCGACCGCGGACGGCTCCAGCGGCATCGGGACCGCGCTCGGTATCACCGGCGGTGTGCTGGTGCTGCTGGCGGGCGGCGCGTTCCTGGTCAACCGCCGTTGGCCGCTGCCGGATCTGGTGCGCCGCCGGACCCGCCCCTGACGTCCGGGACCTCCGGGACGTCCGGGAGTTCGTCCGCCTTGCTCTGCGTCGCCGTCCAGGAGGCGCAGAACAGCACCAGCTTCGAGGTGAAGTTGATCCACAGCAGCAGCGCGACGGGCACGCCGAACGCGCCGTACATGCTCTTCGCGGCCACGCCCTGCAAGTAGCCGCTGAGCAGCAGCTTCAGCAGCTCGAAGCCGACCGCGCCGGTCAGCGCCGCCACGAACAGGCGGTGGCGCGTGGGCTCCACGCCCGGCAGCAGCGTCAGGACGTAGAGCAGGAGCAGGAAGTCGGCGAGTACGGCGATCAGGAACGCGGCGATGTGCAGCAGGACGCCGCTCCAGCCGCCCTCGTCGATGCCCAGGTGCCGGGTGATCCAGCCGATCATCGCGGAGGCGACGGTGGAGGCGGCGATGGTGACGAGGAGCGCGCCGCCGAGGCCGATCAGGACGCCCGCGTCCTTGGCGTAGCGCAGGACCGGGTTCTCCTCGTCGTCGGGCAGCTCCCACACCGCGCGCAGGCACTCGCGCATCGAGCCGGCCCAGCTGATGCCGGTGAAGAGCAGCAGGGCGCCCGCGATCAGGCCGACCGTGCCGGCGTTCTCCACCAGGCCGGCGATGTCCAGCTGGTCGGAGATGCCGGGCACCTGCTCGGCGAGCTTGTCCTGGAGTTTGTTCTGCTGCTCCGTGCTGAGCGTGCCGGCGGCGATCGTGGCGGCCACGGTCAGCAGCGGGAACAGCGCGACGAAGCTGGTGAAGGTCATCGCGGCGGCCAGCCGTGTCCACTTCACGCGGTCCAGCCGCTCGTACGACCGCCACGCGTGGGTGATCATCAGCCGCTCCGCCCACGGCCCGATGACCGGGAGCCTTTTCAGCCAGTCCATGATCCGACTCTGCCCTCCGCCCGGAAGACCCATGTACGGGTACCCCAGAACCGGAGGACTGTGGCCAACGCCATACCGACGACCGCGCCGGAGACGGTGTCCGCGCGCTGCGAGGTGAGTCCGAGACCGTAGTGGCTGACGGCCAGGCACAGCAGTTGTACGGCGGCTCCGGCGAGGTTCACCAGGAAGAACGCGGCGTACGGGCGCAGGCCGCCGCCGACCCGCCTGTCCCGGTAGGTGCCGAGGGCGTTGCCCGCGTAGGCGACCGAGCAGGCCGCCACGAAGGACAGGGCCTTGGCGGTGAGCGGGCCGAGTCCGGCGGGGCCGCGCAGGCAGGTGAACAGGGCCAGGTCGACGGCGTAGGCGAGGAGACCGACGGCGGCGAAACCCAGGAGCTCCCGGCGGCGGGGGGTCGTGGGGCCCGCCCACGCGCGCGTGGTCACCAATTGGCCACCGCCAGGCCGTACATCGCCATCCACACCAGGCCGATGAGGGCGAGCGCCCGGTCGCGCAGGACGACGTCCTCGGGTTCGCCGGCCGTGCCGCGGTCGGCGAAGACGGCGTACCGGAGGATCGCGAGGATGAAGGCGACCATGGACAGCTGCCGCCAGGGCAGCACGCTGGTGTGCGGGACGCCGCCCTCCTCCATGGCCCACAGACAGTAGCCGAGGACGGCGACACCGGCGGCGAGCTGCCAGACGAAGCGGAGGTAGCCGGTGGTGTACTCGGTGAGCAACGCGCGCGTGACGCCCTCCTTTCCGGCCATCTGCACGGCTTCGGAGTAGCGCTTGGCCGACACCATGAACAGCGCGCCGAAGCCGGTCGTGATCAGGAACCAGCGCGACAGCGGGATGCCGAGGGCGAGCCCGCCGACCATCGCCCGCATCAGGAAGCCGGTCGTGACGACGGCGAGGTCGACGACGAGGACGTGCTTGAGGCTGACGCAGTAGGCCAGTTGCATGCCGAGGTAGGCGGTCAGCAGGGCGGTGACGGCCGGGGGGCAGAGCCAGGCCGCGGCGGCGGGCGCGAGGACGGCGAGGCCGCCGCCGACGGCGTAGGCGAGGGGTACGGGGACCTGTCCGGCGGCGACCGGGCGGTGCCGCTTGGTGGGGTGGGCGCGGTCGGCGTCGGCGTCGCGGGCGTCGTTGACGAGGTAGACGGCGGCGGCGCAGGCGGTGAAGAGGACGAAGACGAGGGCGAGTTGGATCAGGGCGTGCCGGGAGAAGAGCTCGCCCGCGGCCGCCGGGGCGGCGACCACCAGGACGTTCTTCACCCACTGCTTGGGCCGCGCGGTCCGGAGGAGACCGGCCGGGAGACCGCCCTTGCGGGGTGGCGCGGGCCGCTCCTCGTGGGTGCGCTGCCGCAGGACGGCCGCCTCAGTCATGGTGGGCCTCTCCCTTCATCCAGCGGGCGCCGAGCCGGGCCGTGAGCACGCCGAGGGCCGCGCCCGCCGCGACGTCCGAGGGGTAGTGGACGCCGGCCACCAGTCGCGAGACGCACACGGCGGCGGCGAGCGGCGGGACGGTACGGGCTCCCAGGGCGCCGAAGGCGACGGCGGCGGCAGCGGCGGAGGTGGCGTGCGAGCTGGGGAAGGAGTGCCGCCCGGCGGTGCGCACCAGGGGCTCGACGTGCGGGGGGCGCGGTCGGCGCACGACCCGCTTCAGCCCCATGCTGACGAGGTGCGCCCCCGCGGTGAGCACTGTGCCGCGCAGCCAGGCGCCGCGTCTCCTGCCGTCGACGGCGGCTCCGGCGAGCCCCGCCGCAAGCCACAGCGCCGCGTGTTCCCCCGCCCAGGACAGGGCGCGTGCGGCGCCTGCCACGCGCGGGTCGGTGCCGCACGCCCTGAGCGCCGAAACGATCCGGTGATCCATGTCGTGCAGGTCGTCGAGGTCGTCCATGTGGACTCACTGTTCACGCCCACATGGCCTGAACTCCGGCAATATTGAGCGACATCCCATTAATCACCCGTTTCGGGGAGGGGCGCCATGTTCTCTAACTAAGAGCTCACATGGGGACGATACGGTCACGGACATGTCTGTCGACACCGCATCCGTCCCGGACGTCTCGGGCCTGGACCACACCACCGTCACCGGCTGGGGCCGCACCGCTCCCACCGCCGCCCGGCTGATCCGCCCGCGGACGTACGAGGAGGCCGTGGCGGCCGTCCGCGACTGCGGGGCCCGCGGCGGGATCCCCCGGGGCCTGGGACGGGCGTACGGGGACGCGGCGCAGAACGCGGGCGGGTCCGTGCTCGACATGACGGGCCTGGACCGCGTCCACGCGATCGACGCCGCCGGCGGCACCGTGCTGTGTGACGCGGGCGTCTCCCTGCACCGGCTGATGGAGGTGCTGCTGCCGCTCGGCTGGTTCGTGCCGGTGACCCCCGGCACGCGCTACGTCACCGTCGGCGGGGCGATCGGCGCCGACATCCACGGCAAGAACCACCACGTCTCGGGCTCCTTCGCGCGCCATGTGCTCGCCCTCGAACTGCTCACCGCCGACGGCGAGATCCGCACGGTGATCCCCGGCACGCCCCTGTTCGACGCCACCGCGGGCGGCATGGGACTGACCGGGGTGATCCTCACCGCGACGATCCGGCTCCAGCCGGTCGAGACCTCGCTGATGTCGGTCGACACCGAACGCGCGCAGGACCTCGACGACCTGATGGCCCGGCTGGCGGACACCGACCACCGCTACCGCTACTCGGTCGCCTGGATCGACCTGCTGGCCCGGGGCGCCGCCACCGGCCGCGCGGTCCTCACCCGCGGCGACCACGCGCCCCTGGACACGCTCCCCGCCCGCCTGCGCCGGGACCCGCTGTCCTTCCGCACCTCCCGCTTCCCGGCCGCCCCGTCCCTCCTCCCCGAGGGCCTGCTCAGCCGCACGACCGTGGGCCTCTTCAACGAGCTCTGGTACCACAAGGCCCCCCGCGCGCGGTCCGGCCAACTCCAGCGCATCTCCGCCTTCTTCCACCCCCTGGACGGCGTGCCGCACTGGAACCGCGTCTACGGCCGGGGCGGTTTCGTGCAGTACCAGTTCGTCGTCGGCCACGGCCAGGAGGACGCCCTGCGCCGCATCGTGCGCCGTATCTCCGAGCGCCGCTGCCCGTCCTTCCTGGCCGTCCTCAAGCGCTTCGGGGAGTCCGACCCGGGCTGGCTGTCCTTCCCGGTGCCCGGCTGGACGCTGGCGCTGGACATCCCGGCGGGCCTGCCCGGCCTCGGCGCGTTCCTCGACGAACTCGACGAGGAGGTCGCCGCCGCCGGCGGCCGCGTCTACCTCGCCAAGGACGCCCGGCTGCGCCCGGAACTGCTCGCTGCCATGTACCCGCGGCTGGACGACTTCCGCGCCCTGCGCGCCGAGCTGGACCCGCACGGGGTGTTCGTGTCCGACCTGGCCCGCCGCCTCCATCTCTGAGCGATCCCTAGGAGCTGTCATGAAGGACGCCTTCGGTCTCCCCCAGTCCCTGCTGGTCCTCGGCGGTACGTCGGAGATCGCGCTGGCCACCGCCCGCCGGCTGATCGCCCGCCGCACCCGCACGGTCTGGCTGGCCGGCCGCCCGTCGCCCGCCCTGGAGGAGGCCGCCGGGCGGTTGCGCGGGCTCGGGGCCGACGTGCACACCGTCGCCTTCGACGCGCTCGACCCGGCCTCCCACGAGGCCGTGCTCGGCAAGGTCTTCGCCGAGGGCGACATCGACATGGTGCTGCTCGCCTTCGGCCTCCTCGGCGACCAGGCACGCGACGAGCGGGACCCGGAGGCGGCGGTACGGGTCGCGCAGACCAACTACACCGGCGCGGTCTCGGCGGGCCTGGTGTGCGCCCGCTCACTCCAGTCCCAGGGGCACGGCTCGCTGGTCGTGATGTCCTCCGTCGCGGGCGAGCGGGCCCGCCGCGCGAACTTCATCTACGGCTCCAGCAAGGCCGGACTCGACGCCTTCGCGCAGGGCCTGGGCGACGCGCTGCACGGCACGGGCGTGCACGTCATGGTCGTACGCCCCGGATTCGTGCGGACGCGGATGACCGCCGGGCTGCCCGAGGCGCCGCTGGCGACCACGCCCGAGGCGGTGGCGACGGCCGTCGAGCTGGGGCTGCGGCGCCGCTCGGAGACGGTGTGGGTGCCGGGGGCGCTGCGCGTGGTGATGGCGGCGCTGCGGCACATGCCGCGTGGGTTGTTCCGGCGGCTGCCGATCTGATCTACGGGCGGATCACCAGGTCGGGACCGAGCCGCGCTCCACGTGCCCGGCCTGGGGCGGAACGATCGAACCGCCGAAGGGGAACTCGCGCAGCTTGCGCCAGACGCCGTCGGCGCCCTGTTCGTAGAGGGCGAAGCCGGTGCACGGCCACTCGGCCTCGTAGTCGGCGAGTTCCTCGAAGGCGCGGTCCATCGCCGCCTCCTCGATGCCGTGCGCCACCGTGACGTGGGGGTGGTACGGGAACTGCAGTTCCCGTACGACCGGCCCGGCGGGGTCGCGGACCTGCTCCTGGAGCCGCGTGCAGTCCTCCGCTCCCGCGACGACCCGGACGAAGACGACCGGGGACAGGGGCCGGAAGGTCCCGGTCCCCGACAGCCGCATCGGGAAGGGCCGGCCGGCCGCGGCGACCTCGGTCAGATGCGCCTCGACGGCCGGCAGAGCGGAGTCGTCGATCTCCGTCGGCGGCAGCAGGGTGACGTGCGTGGGAATGCCGTGAGCCGCGGCGTCGCCGAAGCCCGCGCGCAGCTGCTGAAGCCGGCTGCCGTGAGGCTCCGGGACCGCGATCGAGACACCGATCGTTACGGTCCCCACGTCGTCTCCTGTCGTTAAGTTTGCGGGTCGCTGATACGACCACCCGGTTATCGACTGTACGGCCACGACCCGGTTACGGGCAGGCGCAACCGAAGTGATGTACAGCGCTGTTCGGTGGTACGGCTGTGCGCGGGAGCGGGTTCAGTGCTTGGCGGGCAGGAAGCCGACCTTGTCGTACGCCTGGGCGAGGGTCTCCGCGGCGACGGCGCGGGCCTTCTCGGCGCCCTTGGCGAGGATCGAGTCGAGCGTCTCCGGGTCGTCCAGGTACTGCTGGGTGCGCTCCCGGAACGGCGTGACGAAGTCGACCATGATCTCGGCGAGGTCGGTCTTGAGCGCGCCGTACATCTTGCCGGTGTACTTCTCCTCCAGCTCACCGATGGTCTCGCCGGTGAGGGTCGAGTAGATCGTGAGGAGGTTGCTGATGCCCGGCTTGTTCTCGGCGTCGTAGCGGATCACCGTGTCCGTGTCCGTGACCGCGCTCTTGACCTTCTTCGCGGTGGCCTTCGGCTCGTCGAGGAGGTTGATGAGGCCCTTCGGCGTGGACGCCGACTTGCTCATCTTGATCGACGGGTCCTGAAGGTCGTAGATCTTCGCCGTCTCCCGGAGGATGTACGGCTTCGGGACGGTGAACGTCTGGCCGAAACGGCCGTTGAAGCGCTCGGCGAGGTCGCGGGTGAGCTCGACGTGCTGGCGCTGGTCCTCGCCGACCGGGACCTCGTGCGCCTGGTAGAGCAGGATGTCCGCGACCTGCAGGATGGGGTACGTGAACAGGCCCACGGAGGCGCGCTCGGCGCCCTGCTTGGCGGCCTTGTCCTTGAACTGGGTCATCCGGCCGGCCTCGCCGAAGCCGGTGAGGCAGTTCATCACCCAGGCGAGCTGGGCGTGCTCGGGGACGTGGCTCTGGACGAAGAGCGTGCAGCGGTCCGGGTCCAGCCCCGCGGCGAGCAGCTGGGCGGCGGCCAGGCGCGTGTTCGCACGCAGGTCCTTCGGGTCCTGCGGGATGGTGATCGCGTGCAGGTCGACGACCATGTAGAACGCGTCGTGGGTCTCCTGCAGGGCCACCCACTGGCGGACGGCGCCGAGGTAGTTGCCGAGGTGGAACGAGCCGGCGGTGGGCTGGATTCCGGAGAGCACGCGGGGTCGGTCAGAGGCCATGTTGCTTATTGTCTCAGAGGGCCGCGGGTGGTTTCGGCGGTGGGGAACTGCGGACCCTTGTGGCTGGTCGCGCAGTCCCCCGCGCCCCTTACGGGGCGCTTCAGCCGAGGTCGATCTCCGGGTACAGGGGGAAGCCGGCGACCAGGTCGGTCGCCCTGCGGGAGATCTCGTCGGCGATCTTCGCGTCGAGGACGTGGGCCGCCTTGGAGGGGGCGCCCGACTTGGTCGTGCCCGGCTCCGTGGTGGTGAGGACGCGGTCGATCAGGCCGGCGACCTCGTCCATCTCCGCCGTACCCAGGCCGCGGGTGGTCAGGGCCGGGGTGCCGATGCGGATGCCGGAGGTGTACCAGGCGCCGTTCGGGTCGGCGGGGATCGCGTTGCGGTTGGTGACGATGCCCGACTCCAGCAGCGCGGCCTCGGCCTGGCGGCCGGTGAGGCCGTAGGAGGAGGCGACGTCGATCAGGTTCAGGTGGTTGTCCGTGCCGCCCGTCACGAGGGTCGCGCCGCGGCGCATCAGGCCTTCGGCCAGGGCCCGGGAGTTGTCGACGATGCGCTGGGCGTAGTCGCGGAAGGACTCCTGGCGGGCCTCCGCGAGGGCGACGGCCTTGGCGGCCATGACGTGCGGGAGCGGGCCGCCGAGGACCATCGGGCAGCCCCGGTCGACCTGGTCCTTCAGGGAGTCGTCGCACAGGACCATGCCGCCGCGCGGGCCGCGCAGCGACTTGTGGGTGGTCGTCGTCACGATCTGGGCGTGCGGGACCGGGTCGAAGTCGCCGGTGAGGACCTTGCCCGCGACCAGGCCGGCGAAGTGCGCCATGTCGACCATGAGCGTCGCGCCGACCTCGTCGGCGATCTCGCGCATGATCCGGAAGTTCACCAGGCGGGGGTAGGCCGAGTAGCCCGCGACGATGATCAGCGGCTTGAACTCGCGGGCCGAGGTGCGCAGGGCCTCGTAGTCGATGAGGCCGGTGGCCGGGTCCGTGCCGTAGGAGCGCTGGTCGAACATCTTGCCGGAGATGTTCGGGCGGAAGCCGTGGGTGAGGTGGCCGCCGGCGTCCAGGGACATGCCGAGCATGCGCTGGTTGCCGAAGGCGCGGCGCAGCTCCGCCCAGTCGGCCTCGGAGAGGTCGTTGACCTGGCGGGCGCCGGCCTTCTCCAGGGCGGGGACCTCGACGCGCTGGGCGAGGACCGACCAGAAGGCGACGAGGTTGGCGTCGATGCCGGAGTGCGGCTGGACGTAGGCGTGGCGGGCGCCGAAGAGCTCCTTGGCGTGCTCGGCGGCGAGGGACTCGACGGTGTCGACGTTGCGGCAGCCGGCGTAGAAGCGGCGGCCGATGGTGCCCTCGGCGTACTTGTCGCTGAACCAGTTGCCCATCGCCAGCAGCGTGGCCGGGGAGGCGTAGTTCTCCGAGGCGATCAGCTTGAGCATCTCGCGCTGGTCGGCGACCTCCTGGCCGATGGCGTCGGCTACGCGCGGCTCGACGGCGCGGATGACGTCGAGGGCGGCGCGGTAGGCGGTGGAAGCGGTGGAGAGGGGCTCGGCTGGCATGTGGGACCTCCGGACGTTGCGTTCAGCGTTCACGGTACGGCCCAGGCGCACGGCTCTCTCTGCTCGGGCCGCTCCCCGATGGTTGATCCATCCCAGCGCGCCAGTCACGGCCCGGGGATCAGCCTACCGGGCGGGCCCGGGGAGCGTCTGCCGGGTTGGTGAGCGTTGCCGAGTGCGGGCGCGTCGTGGCTTGTCGCGCAGTTCCCCGCGCCCCTGGGTACGTTCCCCCTGAGCTCCGTTTACAAGATCACGTGGGGCAGGAAGCGGGCGTACTCGTCGGTGATCAGGCCCGACGACTCGCGGATGCCCAGGCCCGCCGACTCGTTCTCCACCACCCAGGCGCCCAGGACCACGCGGTTGCCGTCGAAGTCGGGCAGGGGGGCCAGCTGCTGGTAGCAGCAGGGTTCGTCGCGGAGGGCGGGTGGTGAGCCGGGCTCGTGGATCGTGACGCCGGCTCCCTCTCGGCCCAGGAGGGGCTTGGCGACCCAGCCCTTGGCGGGCAGGTCCCGGGGGCCGTCCAGGTAGGCCGGGAGGAGGTTGGGGTGGCCGGGGTACAGCTCCCAGAGGATGGCCAGGAGCGCCTTGTTGCTGAGGAGCATTTTCCAGGCCGGCTCGATCCAGAGGGTCGTGCCCGTGCCGCCGCCGTTGTCGAGGGTGTCCAGGACGTGGTCCGCGAAGCGGTCGGTGGTGAGCCACTCCCAGGGGTAGAGCTTGAAGATGCTGCGGATGAAGCGGAGGCGGTTGTCGACGAAGCGGCCGGAGAGGCGGTCCCAGCCGATCTCCTCCATGGAGATCCAGTCGGTGTCCAGGCCTGCCTGCTCGGCGGTTTCCTTGAGGTAGGCGACCGTCATCAGGTCCTCGCCGAGTTCGTCGGCGGAGGAGTACGCGAAGTACAGGGGGCTGCCCGGCGGCAGGAGGGCGGCCTGTTTCCGCCAGGCGTCGATCAGGCGTTCGTGGAGGGAGTTCCACTGGTCGGCGCCGGGGAAGCGGTCCTCCATCCAGAACCACTGGGCGGACGCGGCCTCCACCAGTGAGGTGGGGGTGTCGGCGTTGTACTCCAGGAGCCTGGCCGGGCCGGTGCCGTCGTAGCGGAGGTCGAAACGGCCGTAGACGGAGGGGAGTTCGGCACGGCGGTGCCAGGACTCGGCGACCGTCCGGGCCACGCGGGGGTCGGTGATGCCCAGGTCCGCGAAACGGTCCTCCGTGACGATGTGTTCGGCCGCCGCCAGGCACATGCGGTGGAGTTCCTCGACGACCTCTTCCAGGGCCTCGATCTCCGGGAGGGTGAAGGCGTAGTAGGCGCTTTCATCCCAGTAGGGGCGCAGGGAGTCGTCGGGGTAGCGGGTGAGGGGGTAGATCAGGCCCTGTTCCTCGACGGTCTGCTGCCAGTCGGGGCGGGGGGTGATGGTGCGGCGTTCCATGTGCGTACGACCCCGGTCAGCCGCCGCCGCTGCCGGAGCCCGAGCAGCCGAAGCCGCCCCGGTCGACGGCCTCGCTGCGGCTGAAGGTGCCGTTGTCGGCGTAGCGGCCGCTGACGTCGGCGTCGTAGTACCAGTCGGCGTTCGTGGTGCCGGTCCTGCCGGTCTTCTTGCGACCCTTGCCGTACGAGGAGGACGAGGAGCCCGACTTGCAGTTCTTGTCGGCGACGATCTTGTAGCCGTTGATGTAGTCGTAGCTGTCCCGGTCCACGCAGCGGCGGTCCGGGTCGGAGCCGCACGCGGACAGGGCCGCCGCGAGGACACCCATGCCGCCCAGCACCACCGTGCTCGAGCGCAGTCGTCGCCGTGTTTCAGCCATGTGCGTGTCTCCCCGTGTCCCCGTGTACTGCGTGTCCCTGTCATGTACTGCCGAGCAGTCAGCCTAGAGACCGGTGTGAACGGGCCCGCACGACCCCCCGGCTCACGCCCTCTCCCCTACTGTCGTTTTGTGATCTTTGGAATGGTGTGCGCCCTTGGTGCGGCGGTCTGCTTCGGCACGGCGACGGTGCTGCAGGCGATGGCCGCGCGGGCGGTGGCGAGCGGCCCGGGCGGGGACGTGGCGCTGTTGTGGCGGGCGCTGCGGCAGTGGCGGTATCTGGCCGGGCTCGGGATGGACGGGCTCGGTTTCCTGCTCCAGATCGTCGCGCTGCGGTCCGTGCCGATCTACGCCGTGGGGGCGGCGCTGGCCGCGAGCCTCGCGGTGACGGCCGTGGTGGCGGCGCGGCTGCTCAAGGCGCGGCTGAGCCGCGTGGAGTGGGCGGCGGTGGGGGTCGTGTGCGCCGGGCTCGCGCTGCTGGGGCTGGCCTCCGGCGCGGAGGGCGACGAGGGCGGGCCGGTCTGGCTGAAGTGGGCGATGCTCGCGGCGGCGGGCGGGGTGCTGCTGCTCGGGGCGGTGGGCGGGCGGCTGCCCGAGCGGGGGCGGGCGCTGGCGCTCGGGCTGGGTGCCGGGCTCGGGTTCGGGGTGGTGGAGGTCGCGGTGCGGCTCATCGACGGGCTGACGCCCGGTGCGCTCCTCACGAACCCCGCGGTGTACGCGCTGCTGCTCGGCGGCGGGGCCGCGTTCCTGTTGCTGACCTCCGCCCTCCAGCGCGGGTCGGTGACGACGGCGACCGCCGGGCTGGTGCTCGGGGAGACCGTCGCGCCGGCACTGATCGGAGTGGTGTGGCTCGGGGACCGCACGCGGCCCGGGCTGGGCTGGCTGGCGGTGTTCGGTTTCGCGGTGGCGGTGGCCGGGGCGCTGGCGCTGTCGCGGTTCGGGGAGGCGCCGGTCGAGCAGGAGGAGAGCGCGGTCACGCCCAGGTGATCGAGGCTCACGCCCCCGCGCTCCGAGGTGTTTCCCACCTGCCCAAAAGCTTCACTTTCCGGACGATCGGAAAATTGTTTGTTGAATCTTGAACGCGGGTGAACCGCTTTCCGTATGGGACGGCGTGACCAGTAATCCCGTCACGGTCACCGTGGCCTATCGCGTGACGCCGGGCCGTGCGGCCGACTTCCACTCCTGGGGGTGGGCCATGCTGGGCGCGACCGCGCGGCAACCGGGGTTTCTGGGGGGTGGGGTACTTGTCGACGGAGGGGCGGAGTGGCATGTCGTCTATCGCTTCGCCAGCGAGGGTTCGGCCCTGGCCTGGGAGAAATCGCCTTCCCGGGCACAGTGGGACGCCCGGCTGGACGGACTTGCCCAGGAGGCGGCGCGCAGGCGGGTGCGGGGGGCCCGGGCCTGGTTCGAGGCGCAGACTCTGACACCGGCGCCGCCGGCTCCGCCGTCGAAATGGAAACTGTGGTTCGTGAATATGAGCGCGGTTTTTCCCCCGGTGCTCCTGTTCAATCTGACGGTGCTTCCCTATCTCGGTGACCTCAATGCACTGATCCGCACGTTGTTGTTATGTCTGTGCGTGACGGCCCTTGTCACCTGGATTCTCATGCCGCGGCTCCAGCGTTTCTTCAGGAAATGGCTGTACCCGTCGCTCCAGGCGCTCCGCGGTCGGCACAAACGCCGGGCCACGTAGGCCCGCGAACGAACAGAGGGAGGTGGGCGGGTGAAGACCCTGCTCATCGACAATTACGACTCGTACACGTACAACCTGTTCCAGCTGATCGCCGAGGTCAACGGCGAGGAGCCGGTGGTCGTCCGCAACGACGCCGCCGTCGACGGGGTTCCGGATCTCCGGGATTTCGACAACCTGGTGGTGTCCCCGGGCCCTGGGCACCCGGCGGACGCGCGTGACTTCGGCATCGCGGCGAGGCTGGTCGCGACCTCCCCGGTTCCGGTGCTCGGTGTGTGTCTCGGCCATCAGGGGATCGCGCTCGGGGAGCGGGGGGTGGTGGGGCCCGCGCCGGAGCCGCGGCACGGGCATCTCTCCACGATCCGGCACGACGAACGCGACCTGTTCCATGGCCTGCCGCAGAACTTCACCGCCGTCCGCTACCACTCGCTGTCCGTGCGCGAGCCGCTGCCGGAGATGCTGGAGGCCACGGCCTGGGCGGAGGACGGCGTCCTGATGGGACTGCGGCACCGCACCCGGCCACTGTGGGGCGTGCAGTTCCACCCGGAGTCCGTCCTCACGGAGTACGGCCATCGCATGCTCGTGAACTTCCGCAACCTGACCGCGGAGCGGGCCGGCAAGCTCCGGACGAAGAACACGGCCGTGCCGTCACCGGAGGCGGCCGGACGCCGCGTGGTGGTACCGGAGTGCGAGGCCGGGATCGCTCGGCCATGGGCGCCGCGCCGCTGGCCTGCGGCCGCGCTCCAGGCAGCGGTGATCCCGGTGACCGGGGCAGTTGCACCGGCCGCCGGGGGTGGGCGGCTGGGCGGGATGGCGCCGGCCGGGTGGTCGAGCGGGAGCGTCCTGCCCGGAGGGGCCGCGTCGCCCTCCGGGGCCGGTCCATCCACCGGGTCTGGCCCGTCCGACGGGGCAGGGACGACTGACGGGGCAGGGACGACTGGCGGGACGGTGCCGTCCACCGGGACCGTGCCCGCTTCCGGAACCAGCCCGTCCGACGCGACCGGGACCGCTGACCCGGCCGGGACGGCCGACGGGGCGGTAACGCCCACCGGGACGACCGAGCCCGCCCCCGGAACCCGCCCCTCCACCGAAGCCAGCCCGTCCTTCGCGACCGGGACCGCTGACCCGGCCGGGACGGCTGACAAGGCCAGGTCGGCCGACGCCGCCGGGACGGCCGACGGGGCGGTGCCGTCCGCCGGGAGCGTGGTCGCCTCCGGAGCCGGTCCGGTTGGTGGGCCTGGTCGGGTCGTCGTGGCCGGTTCGTCCGCAGGGGCTGGGGCCGGCTCGGTCGGCGGGGTGGAGCGCGAGGGTGACCCGGGCGCGGGGCGGGGCGAGGACGGGGCGGTCGGGGACTCCGGCCCCTCCGGCTCCGTGGCGCCGCCCAGCGCCACCATCCCCCGCCCCCGGCGCCCCCACCGTGTCGGGTACCGGCTGCACAGTCGGCGGATCGTCGGGGCCGTGGATGTCGAGGCGGCCTTCGGGCGGATGTACGCGGGGGCCCCGCGGGCGTTCTGGCTCGACAGTTCGCTCGTGGAGCCGGGGCGGTCGCGGTTCTCGTTCTTCGGGGACGGCAGCGGGCCGCTCGCCGAGTTCGTGCGGTACGACGTCGAAAGCGGGCGCTGTGAGATCGAGCGGGCGGGGCGGCCGGTGAGAAAGGTCGCGGCCAGTGTCTTCGACTATCTCAAGCGGCAGTTGGGCAACCGCCGTGTGGACGCGACCGGGCTGCCGTTCGACTTCACCGGAGGGTACGTCGGCTACTTCGGCTACGAGGTGAAGGCGGACTGCGGGTCGCCCAACCGGCACCGCTCCCCGGTCCCGGACGCCGCCTGGCTGTTCGCCGACCGGGTGATCGCGGTGGACCACCAGGAGGGCTTCACGTACGCCGTCTGCCTCGCGGAGGACACCCCGCAGGCCGCGCGGGAGGCCGCCGACTGGCTGGAGAGCACCCTGGCCGACCTGACCTGCGTGGCGACGCAGCGGCCGCCCCTGCCCGTGCCGCCGGCCCCGGCGGACCCGGGCGCCGCCGAGCCGTGGCTGGTGCGCGACCGGGCGACCTATCTCGCGGACATCGAGGCGTGCAAGCGGGAGTTGCGCGCGGGCACCAGTTACGAGGTCTGCCTGACCAACGCCGCCCGGTTACCCGCACCGCCCGACGCGCTGGAGTTCTACCGGACGCTGCGCCGCGACAACCCGGCCCCGTACGCGGCGTTCCTGAGATTCGGGGAGCTGGAGGTGGCCGGGTCCTCGCCCGAGCGGTTCCTGCGGATCGGGCGGGACGGCACCGCCGAGGCCAGGCCCATCAAGGGGACCGCGCCGAGGGGGGACGGGCCGGAGGAGGACGCCCGGCTGCGGGACGCGCTGGCGTCGGACGCCAAGACCAGGGCCGAGAACCTGATGATCGTCGATCTGCTCCGCAACGACCTGGGCCGGGTCTGCCGGACGGGCTCGGTGCGGGTCTCCAAGCTCATGGCCACGGAGACGTACGCCACCGTGCACCAGCTCGTCTCGACCGTGCAGGGCAGGCTGCGGGCGGACACGGACGCGGTGGACTGTGTCCGGGCCTGTTTTCCCGGCGGCTCGATGACCGGCGCGCCGAAGCTGCGCACGCTGGAGATCATCGACTCGCTGGAGTCCGAGGCCCGGGGCGTGTACTCGGGCGCCCTCGGTTACTTCGGGTGCGGCGGCGGCGCGGACCTCAGCATCGTCATCCGTACGGCCGTGTTCGCCGACGGCCAGATGCATCTGGGGGCGGGCGGGGCGATCGTCCTCGGCTCCGATCCGGACGCGGAGTACGAGGAGATGCTGCTGAAGACCGCGGCCCCGATGCGGGCCCTGCACCAGCACACGGCCGACCGGATCCGGTGGCAGGCCCCGCCGGGTGACCGGGCCGGGGCCACCGAGGAGGCGCGGCGATGACCAGTCCGCAGGCGGTGCTGCACCCCGCCGAGGCCGAGGCGCCCGGGAACCTCGCGGCCCAGCTCGAAGAGCTCGCCGAGCGGCGCGGATGGGGCGGGCGGACCGCCTTCCACCAGGGGCACCGGGCCTGGACCCACGGCGAGGTGCACGACCTCGCGGCCCGGGCCGCCACCGTGCTCGCCGGGCACGGGGTGCGCCCCGGGGACCGCGTACTGCTGGCCCTGCCCGACTCCCTCGCCTGGGTGACGGCCTTCCTCGCCACCGCCCGTCTCGGCGCCGTCGCGGTCCTGGTCAACCCCGAACTCCCCGCGGCCGACCACGCGTTCCTGGCCGAGGACACCGAAGCCGTGCTCTGTGTGACGGGCCCGGGCCTGGAGGAGCGGTTCGCCGGACGGGCCCGCCTGGGCGCCGACCAGCTCATGGCGCTCGCCCCCGCCGCCGAGCCCGCGCCCGCCCACCAGGTCCACGCGCACACCCCGCTCTACGTCCAGTACACCTCCGGCACCACGGGCCGCCCCAAGGGCGTCGTGCACACGCACGGCGACCCGCGGACGTACCACGACCTCGTCGGCCGGCGGGTGCTGCGGATCACCGCGGAGGACGTCACCCTGTCGGTGTCGAAGCTGTTCTTCGCCTACGGCTTCGGCAACGCCTTCGTCTTCCCGCTGTTCTCCGGCTCGTCCGCGGTGCTGGTGGACCGGCGCCCCACCCCTGCGACCATCGACGAACTCGTCGCCCGGCACCGGGTGACGCTGCTGTACTCCGTGCCGTCCGCGTACGCCGCGCTGGTGGCCGAGCGGGGCCACGGGCACGAGGGCTGCTTCGCCTCGGTGCGGGCCGCGGTGTCGGCCGGCGAGGGGCTGCCCGAGGGGCTCGCCAAGCAGGTGAGCGCGTTGCTCGGCGCGCCCGTGCTGGAGCAGATCGGCTCCACGGAGGCCGGTCACGCGTTCTGCGCCAACGGTTTCGCCCACAACCACCCGGGCACCGTCGGCCGTCCCGTGCCCGGCTTCGAGGTGGAGCTGCGGGACCGGGACGGCCGCCCGGTGCCGGACGGCGAGGAGGGCGAGATGTGGGTGCGCGGGCCGACGGTGACGCCCGGCTATCTGAACCGGCCCGAGGAGACCGCCCGGACCCTGGTGGGCGGCTGGCTGGCCACCCGTGACCGGGCGTGCCGCGAACCGGACGGCTCCTACCGGCATCTGGGCCGGGCCGACGACATGGAGATGGTCGGCGGCATCACCGTCTCCCCGCTGGAGGTGGAGGCCGTGCTGCGCGGCCATCCGGCGGTGCGGGAGGTGGTCGTCGCGGCCGTGCCCGACGGGCGGGGCGCGAGCCGGCTGCGGGCCTTCGTGGTCCCCTCCGCGCCGGTGCGGGACGGTCTGGCGGACGAGCTCATCGGCCTGGCGCGGGAGAGCCTCGCCGCGTTCAAGGTCCCCCGCAGCGTCAGCTTCGTCCCGTCGCTGCCGCGCACCCCGACCGGGAAGCTGCGCCGCCATCTGGTGCGACGGGGCGCCTGGTGAAGCCCGCAGACGGGCACCTGGTGAACCCCGTAGACGGGCGCCTGGTGAACCCCGCAGAGAGGAACGACCCCATGCGAGCACCCCTGTTCACCGACCGCGGCTTCTATCTCGGACCGGTCTTCCGGCGTGCGGCCGACCGGCACGGGGCCGTCTTCGTGACCCTGGACCGGCCGCTGGACGTCGCCCCCGCCCTCGGGGTCGACCTGAGCTACACCGTGCTGGCCGACCTGGTCGAGGACCTGTCCGGGCGGCTGTGGGAGGCCGGGGTGCGGCCCTCGGAGCAGGTCGTCGTGCACAAGGCGGACAACGTCGACATCATGCTGCTGACCTGTGCCGTCTCCCGTATCGGCGCCGTGCCGGTGCTGCTGTCGCCCGCGCTGGCCCCCGCCGTGGCCGGGCAGCTGCTCGAACGGCTGCGCAGGCCCTGGCTGATCACCGACAGCGCCACCCTGGACGGCCTGCGAGAGCTCGCCCTGTCCGGGCTCGTGCGGCGGACGCTCAGCGTGGACGACGCGGCCGGGGCGGAGTCCCTGGCGAAGTACGCCGGCGCCGAGCCTCCCCCGCCGGTCCGGCTGCACCCCCGCGAACCAGCCCTGATCACCCACAGTTCGGGCACCACCGGCGTCCCCAAACTGGCCGTGCACTGCGCGCACACCATGTGGAACCGGCTCGTGCCGCAGCAGGCGATGGGCTGGCCCACGCGGGGCGAGCCGGCGGCGCTGCACATGTCGTTCGTGCACTCGCGCTTCTACCATCTGCTCGGCGTCCTGCTGCACTTCGGCAGCCCGCTGGTGCTGATCACCGACCCGGATCCGGCCGCGGTGGGCCCGCTGCTGGTCCGGCACCGGCCCGGCATCGTGGAGACGCACCCCAACACGTTCGTGCTGTGGGAGGAGCTGGCCGACGCGCCCGGTGCCCCGCTGTCCCGGGTGCGGGCGTACGGCTCCACGTTCGACGCGATCCATCCGCGCACCGTACGGCGGCTGCTGGGCGCATCGCGGCGCCGTGCGCCCTGGCTGGTCCAGCTGTACGGGCAGAGCGAGACGGGCCCGGTGGCGTTCCAGGTGGTGACCCGGCGCAGCGCGGCCCGCGCGGACGGGCGCCGGGTCGGGTTCGGGATACCGGGCTTCACCCGGGTCCGGGTCACCGGCGCCGGGGGCGGGCGGGTCCCGCCCGGCACCCCGGGCCGGATCGAGGCCCGCACCCGGGGCCGGATCCTCACCTACCTCGGCATGCCGGAGCGCTACGACCGTCAGCTCACCGACGGCTGGTGGGAGATGGGCGACATGGGCTACCGGAGCCGGCTGGGCGCGCTGTACCTGATCGACCGTGAGGTGGATCAGATCGACGCCGTGCACAGCAATCTGGAGGTCGAGGACACGCTGATGTCCCGGCTGGAGGAGCTGCGCGAGGTGGTCATCGTGCCGGGCGCGGACCGGGAGCCGGTGCCGGTGGTGTGCGTGCGCGGCGAGCGGCCCCTGGACCCGGAGCGCTGGCGCCGGGCCACTGCGGGACTGCCGGCGATGGCCGAGCCGCGGCAGTGGCGGTTCGAGGACCTGCCGATGACCGCGACGTGGAAGGTGAAGCGGGTGGAGATCGCCCGGATGCTCTCCGAAGGCGTCCGGGCATGACCCCGGTCCTGGTCGTGGGCGCCGGTCCCGTGGGCCTGTCGGCGGCTCTGGCGCTGCGGGCGCACGGGCTGCCGGCCGTCGTGCTGGAGGCGGAGCCGGAGGACCGTGAACGGCCGGGCAGCCGGGCCCTGTTCGTGCACCGGGAGACCCTCGGCCTGCTGGACGCGATGCGGCCCGGCCTCGCCGCCGAGATCACCTCCTACGGGCGGACCTGGCACACCAGGCGCACCCTCTACCGGGGACGTGAGGTGTACTCCCGCACGTTCCCGCCGTCGTCCGGTCCGCCGCCCTTCACCAGCCTGCGCCAGACGGACACCGAGCGGTTCCTGCGCGCTGCCTGCGCGCAGGCCGGGGTGGAGTTCGTGTGGGGCGCGCGCGTGACTGGCGTGAGCGCCGGTGAGAGGGAGGTCCGGCTGACGGGTGAGGACGGGCGGGTGTGGTCCGGCGCGTTCGCGATCGCCGCCGACGGGGCCCGCTCCAGGGTCCGGCGCGAGCTGGGCATCGCCCTGGAGGGCACGCACGGCGAGGGCTTCCACGTGGTCGTGGACGTCGCCGACGTGCCGGGCGCTGAGCTGCCGCTGGAGCGGGTCTTCCACTACGAGCATCCCGGGGTGGGCGGGCGCAGTGTGATGCGGGTGCCGTTCACCGGGGGTTTCCAGGTCGACCTCCAGTGCCGGGACGACGACCGGCCGGAGGAGTTCGGCACCGAGGAGGCCGTACGGCGCTGGCTGCCCTCGGTCGTCGGGGACGGCTACGGTGAGCGGATCCTGTGGGTGTCGACGTACCGCTTCCTGCGCAAGGTGGCGGCCGCGTTCACCGATCCGCACCGGCGGGTGCTGCTGGCCGGCGAGGCGGCGCATCTCTTCCCGCCGTTCGGGGCACGCGGCATGAACAGCGGGATCGCGGACGCGGCGGCCGCCGCCGAGGCGATCGCCGCGGGGACCGGCGAGGCGGTCGCCGGGTTCGCGGAGGTGCGGCGGGCGGCGGCCCTGTTCAACAGCGCCGCCGCCGGTGCCGCCCTGGACCATCTGCGGCCGCGCCGCCGGATCGTCCGGGTCAGGCAGCGGACGGCGGCGGCACTGGCGCCGGTGCTGCCGTGGTGCGGGTCATGGCTGGAACACGCGCCGTACGGGCCCCGGCACGGGGCGCCGGCCGTGGCGGGACGCAAGTACTGAGGAGGCTGTCGGTGACAAGAGCGGCGGTGGCGGAAGGCCTGTGGACGTGGGCGCCCGGCCGTGGGCTGGCCCCGGCCGCGGACCAGGCGGCCGGGGGGCGGCTGCTGGTCGCGGACTCGTGGCTGGTGCGCGAGGGCCGGGTGCGGGCCTATGACCGGCACCGGGAGCGGTTCGCGCGGGCCTGCGCCGACTGCGGCGGGCCACAGCCGCGCCTGCTCGTCGCCTTCTGGCAGGACGTGACCGCCGTTCTGCCGCGCACGGGTGCGTGGTTCCCGCGGGTGGAGCTCGCGGCGGGCTCCCTGGAGCTGCGGCTGCTGCTGCGGCCCGCGCCGCCGCTCGGCACGGGGGTGCGGCTGTGGGCGGCGGGCCAGTCCGATCCGCGGACCGTGCCCCGCCGCAAGGGCCCGGACCTGGACACCCTGGCGCGGGTGCGTCGCCGGGCCTGCGGCGAGGGCGCGGAGGAGGCGGTGCTGATCGCGCCCTCGGGCACGGTGCTGGAGTCGGCCACGGCCAGTGTCCTGTGGTGGGAGGACGACACCCTGTGCCTGCCCCCGCCCCGGCTGCCCGTCCTGCCGGGCGTGACGTCCGGGCTGGTCCAGGAGCGGGCACTGCGCTCCGGGATCCGGATCGCGCACCGGGAGCGGACCGTGGCAGAGCTGGACGGCCGTGAAGTGTGGCTGGTGAACGCGCTGCACGGGATCCGGCCCGTGACGGGCTGGGTCGGGCGGCCGATGCGGGTGCCTCCGGCTCAGCGGGCCGGGGAATGGCGGAACTGGCTGGACGGACTCATGGAGCCACTGCCGGCCGACTGACTCGAGGAAATGGCGACGCCGGGTCGAATTCGACCCGGCGCGTTTTTCGCTGACTGCTTCAATTCCTTTTTCAGTTCTTCGGAACCATGCGCGTCGCTATCGCGATCCGGTTGTACGCGTTGATGACCGTGGCCGACCAGATGAGTGCCGCGATCTGGTTCTCCTCGAACACCCCGGCCGCCTCGGCGTACACCGCGTCCGGGACGCGGCCGTCGTGGACGAGCGTCACCGCCTCGGTCAACGCCAGTGCCGCACGCTCGCGTTCGGTGAAGAACGGCGTCTCCCGCCAGGCGTTCAGGGCGTAGATGCGCTGCTCGGTCTCGCCCTGGCCACGGGCGTCCCTGGTGTGCATGTCGATGCAGAACGCACAGCCGTTGATCTGCGAGGCGCGGATCCTGACCAGTTCCAGCAGTTCCGGTTCGAGTTTGGCGTCCTGCGCCGCGGAAACGGCGGCGGCGTGCAGGGAGCCCATTGCGGCGGAGACGTCGGGAGTTATTTTCTTCAGGGCCACGCGGGGCAGAGAAGTGCTTTCGCTCATGGGGTGACCATATCCGTTGAGCGGCATTCCGGAGGGGAATTCGCGCGATTATCCCGCCAGTACCGTGCACAGCGCGTCCAGCGCCCCCGACCACGCGTGGTCCGGCGGTGTCCCGTAGCCGACGACGAGGGCGTCGGCCGGCTCGGCGACCGCGGCGGCGTGCCGGTAGCGGGCGAGTCCGTGGACCGCCAGGCCCTGCCAGTGGGCCGCCTGGACCACCGACTGCTCGGTGCCCGGCGGCAGCCGCAGCAGGACGTGCAGCCCGGCCGCGATGCCGGTGACCCGGGCCTGGGGCGCCCGGGCCGCGACGGCGGCGACGAGGGCGTCGCGGCGGCGCCGGTAGCGCAGGCGGGTCGCGCGGACATGGCGGTCGTAGGCCCCGGCGTCGAGGAACTCGGCCAGGGTCAGCTGGTCCAGCACCCCGCAGGTGTCGATCCCGCCCTTGGCCGCGGCGGTCTCCTCAGCGAGGCCCGGCGGCAGCACCATCCAGGCGAGCCGCAGCCCGGGGGCGAGGGCCTTGCTCGCGGTGCCGAGGTAGACCACCCGGTCGGGGTCCAGCCCCTGGAGCGCGCCCACGGGCTGACGGTCGTAGCGGAACTCGCCGTCGTAGTCGTCCTCCAGGACCAGGCCGCCGGTGCGGCGCGCCCAGTCCACGACGGCCGCGCGGCGGTCGCGGTGCAGGGGGACGCCCATGGGGAACTGGTGGGCGGGAGTGAGGAGGACCGCGTCGGCGGCGGACAACGCGCCGGGGTCGGTGCCCAACTGGTCGAAGGGCAGGGGGACCGTGTGCAGACCGGACGCGGCCAGGAGTCTCCAGTGCACGTCGAGCCCGTACGACTCGACGGCGACCGTCCGCGCCCCGCGCGCCCGCAGGGCCGTGCCCAGCAGCTTCAGGCCGTGCGCGAACCCGGAGCACACCACGATCCGTTCGGGGTCGGCGCGTACGCCCCGGGCCCGGGAGAGATAGCCGGCGAGCGCGGCGCGCAGCTCCGGGCGGCCCCGGGCGTCGCCGTAGTCGAGGGCGTCGTGGGGGGCGTCGGTCAGGGCGCGGCGGGCGGCCTTGAGCCACTCCGCGCGCGGGAAGGAGGCCAGGTCGGGGCTGCCGGGCCGCAGGTCGTAGGCGGGGCGGCCGCGCTCACGGGGGTGGGATGCCGTGCCGGCCGGCGGTACCACCGTCCGGGCGGCGACCCGGGTCCCCGAGCCCTGCCGGGCGGTGAGCCAGCCCTCGGCGACCAGGTCGGCGTAGGCGTCGGCGACCGTGTTGCGGGCGATGCCCAGGTCGGCGGCGAGCGCGCGGGAGGAGGGCAGCCGGGTGCCGGGGGCCAGCCGGCCGGAGCGCACCGCCTCGCGCAGGGCGTCGGTCAGCCCCCGGCGCAGGCCCGGGCCGGTCGGCTCCAGGTGCAGGTCGATGCCCAAAGTGGCCCACTGTTCCGCCATGGAAATGGACCATACCCCTGGGCTGCTTTCTTCCTAGGGTCGAGGACATGACGACGCACAGCGATGGCACGACCGACACGACCGTGGAGTACGCCCCCGAGGAGCCCGCCCGCCTGGACTGGGCCAAGCACGCGCCCGAGGTCTACAAGGCGATGGTCCGACTGGAGATCGCCGCCCGGCAGGGCCTCGACCACAAGCTGTACGAGCTGGTGAAGATCCGCGCCTCCCAGATCAACCACTGCGCCTTCTGCATCGACATGCACACCAAGGACACCCTCGCGGCGGGCGAGAGCGTCGAGCGGATCCTCCAGCTCAGCGCCTGGGACGAGTCGCGGCACTTCTACACCGCGAAGGAGCTCGCGGCCCTGGAGCTGACGGAGGCCGTGACGGTCCTGACGGACGGTTTCGTGCCGGACGAGGTGTATGAGAAGGCCGCGAAGCATTTCGAGGAGGCCGAGCTGGCGCAGCTCATCGCCGCGATCACGACGATCAACGCCTGGAACCGGTTCGGGGTGACCTGCCGGATGACGCCGGGGCACTACCAGCCGGGCCAGTACAAGTGACGGCTCGGACGCGGGCGCTCGACCCGGCGGTCGGCCGGGCCCTGTCAGCTCTGAGCGCCACGGCGAAGAAGGGCCTCGGCGACCCGGCCCTGGCCGAACTCGTGGTGATCCGCGCCTCGCAGCTCAACCACTGCGCGTTCTGCCTCGACATGCACCTCGCGATCGCCCGCGAGCACGGCGTGAGCGAGAAGCAGCTCGATCTGCTGGCGGCCTGGGAGGAGGCCGGGGACGTCTTCGACGAGCGGGAGCGGGCCGCACTCGCGCTGACGGAGGCGGTGACGGTGCTGACCACCGGTTCTGTGCCGGACGAGGTGTACGAGCAGGCCGCGAAGCACTTCGACGAGGCCGGGCTCGCCCATCTGATCGGCCTGGTCGTCGCCATCAACAACTGGAACCGGGTGATGGTCAGCCGCCGGGTTCCGCCGGGAGGTCACACGCCATGAGCAAGGCCGAGATGTTCCGCGCCCTGCACCACGACCGGGCGCCCGGCGATCCCCTGGTGCTGCCCGGGCCCTGGGACGCGGCCAGCGCCCGGGTGTTCGCGGAGGCCGGGTTCCCGGCGCTCGCGACGCCCAGTGCCGGGGTCGCCGCCTCCCTCGGGTACGAGGACGGGCAGGTCCCGGCCGACGAGATGTTCGCGGCGGTCGCCCGGATCGTCCGGGCCGTCGACGTGCCGGTGTCGGCGGACGTGGAGGGCGGGTACGGGCTCGCGCCGAAGGAGCTCGTGGAACGGCTGCTGGAGGCGGGGGCGGTGGGGTGCAACCTGGAGGACTCCGAGGGCGGGGTGCTCAAGGATCCGCGTGCGCACGCCGACCGGCTGGCCGAGGTGCGGGAGGCGGCCGGCGGGCGGCTCTTCGTCAACGCGCGCGTGGACACCTTCTCCTGCGGGGTCGCCGATCCCGAAGCGGCCATCGAGCGGGCCGCGTTGTACGTCGCCGCGGGCGCCGACTGCGTCTATCCGATCGGGGCACCGCCGGAGGTGCTGCCGCTGCTGCGGGCCGGTATCCAGGGGCCGATCAACGTGGGTGCCCCGACCGAGGGCGGCCCCACGCCCGCCGAACTCGGCGCGCGAGGGGCCACCCGGATCACGTTCGGGCCGGGGCTCCAGCGGCGGGCCACCCGCGCGCTGCGGGAGATCGCCGCCGGCCTGCGACCGTAGGGACGCTCAGGACAGCCACTTCTTCCACGTGGAGCGGTGGCTGTCCACCCACTTCTTCGCCGCGTCCTCCGGCGTCATCTTCTTGTCGGCGATCATCAGGGAGACCTCGTTCTGGTCCTCGGTCGTCCACTTGAACTTCTTCAGGAAGGCCGCCGCCTTGCCGCCGTTCTTCGCGAAGCCCGAGTTCAGGTACTTCTGCAGCGGCGTGTGCGGATAGGCGCAGGCGACCTTCTCCGGGTCGGCGTCGCAGCCCTCCTTGTACGGCGGCAGCTTCACCTCGGTCATCGGGACCTTCTTGAAGAGCCACTGCGGCGAGTACCAGTAGGTGAGGAAGGGCTTCTTCTCCTTGGCGAACTGCCGCATCTGCGTGATCTGCGCGGCCTCGGACCCGGCGAACACCACCTGGTAGTCCAGCTTCAGGTTCTTCACCAGCGCCTTGTCGTTGGTGACGTAGGACGGCGAACCGTCCATCAGCTGGCCCTTGTCGCCGCTCTCCGGGGTGCGGAACAGGTGGGAGTACTTGTTGAGGTTCTTCCAGTTCGTGATGTCCGGGTGCTGCTTGGCGAGGTACGTCGGGACGAACCAGCCGATGTGTCCGGTGACGCCGAGTTCACCGCCGGCGGTGATCGTCTTCTTGTCCTTGACGTACCGCTGCTCCTGCTCGGGGTGGCCCCAGTCCTCCAGGATCGCGTCGACGCGGCCCTGGCTGAGGGCGTCCCAGGCGGGCACCTCGTCGACCTGGACGGTGTCGACGCGGTAGCCCAGCTCGTGCTCCAGGATGTACTCGGCCACGGCCACGTTGGCCTGGGCGCCCACCCAGGACTGCACGGACATGGTCACGGTCTTGGCGCCCTGCGCGTTGGCGAAGGGCGAGGCCTGCTTGGTCATGTCGGCGGCACCGCAGCCGGTGAGCAGCGCCAGGGAGCTCACCGCGGCGACCGCGGCTGTCGTACGGACTCGCATGTCACGCTCCCTTCTTCGCGCGGCGTTCGGTGGGCTGGGTCACCCGGTCGAGCATCAGTCCGAGGCAGACGATCGCCGCGCCGGCCACCAGACCGGTCGCCAGGTCGCCCTGGGCGAGGCCGAAGACGACGTCGTAGCCGAGCGCGCCTCCGCCGACCAGGCCGCCGATGACGACGACGGCGAGGACCAGGACCAGGCCCTGGTTGACGGCGAGCAGCAGGGCCGGGCGGGCCAGCGGGAGCTGGACCTGCCGCAGTTGCTGCCAGCTGGTCGCGCCGAGCGAGCCGGAGGCCTCCAGCGCGGCCGGGTCGACCTGGCGCAGGCCCTGGGTGGTGATACGGACGACGGCCGGGAGGGCGTACACGATCGCGGCCGCGACGGCCGGTGCGCGGCCGACGCCGAACAGGGCGACGACCGGGATCAGGTACACGAACTGCGGCATGGTCTGGAAGACGTCCAGGACCGGGCGCAGCAGCCGTTCCAGGCGGTCGCTGCGGGCCGCCGCGATGCCGGTGGCGAAGCCGACGACGAGGGTGACGGCGACGGCCGCGAGGACCTGCGACAGGGTGTCGAGGGACGGCTTCCAGACGCCGAGCGCTCCGATCGCGGCCATGGCGAGGACGGCGGTCAGCGCGGTGCGCCAGGTGCCGATCACCCAGGCCAGCGCGGCGACGATCAGCAGGACCGACCACCAGGGCAGCCCCTGCAGGCCGTCACGCATCGGGTCCAGGACCCAGGTGGTGAAGTGACCGGCCCAGTCGGCGGTGCCGCCGATCACGGGGACACCCGAGTACAGGTGCGCGGTCATCCAGTCGACCACGCGGTTGACGGGCTCGGCGATGCCGACGACCCAGGAGTCGGGCCAGTCGAGTCGGCCCGCGAGACGCCCGGCGACCGCCACGGCGACGACACCGGCCAGGGCGTACAGCCAGCCGAGCCCGCGCCGGGGCTCCGGTTCGGCGCCCAGCCGCTCCCCCGCCGCGCCCGTGACCCGGTCCAGGACCACGGCCAGCAGCACGATCGGGATTCCGGCGGCGAGCGCGGCGCCGACGTCGACCGAGGCCAGTGCCTGGTAGACGCGGTCACCGAGACCGCCCGCGCCGATGACGGCCGCGATGACGGCCATGGACAGCGCCATCATGATCGTCTGGTTGACGCCGAGGAGGAGTTCCTTGCGGGCCAGCGGCAGACGGGCGGTCAGCAGCCGCTGGCGTGCGGTGGAACCGAGCGACGCGACGGCCTCCAGCACCTCCCCGTCGGCGCCGCGCAGTCCGAGCGAGGTGAGCCGGGCCATGGGCGGGGCGGCGTAGATGACGGTGGCCAGGACGGCCGCCGGGACGCCGATACCGAAGATCAGCACGACCGGCAGCAGGTAGGCGAAGGCCGGAAGTACCTGCATGGTGTCCAGGACAGGGCGCAGGACGCGGTCCATCCGGTCGGACAGCCCGGCGGCGAGCCCGAGCAGCAGGCCCACCACGACCGACGCGACGACCGCGACGACCATCAGGGCGAGCGTCTGCATGGTCGGCACCCACATGCCGAGCAGGCCGCAGGCCAGGAACGCGGTGCCCGTGCCGAGGGCGAGCCGGATGCCGGCGACGCGCCAGGCGACCAGCGCGCCCAGGGCCGTGACTCCCGCCCAGCCCACGGCCAGGAGGGTGAGGTAGACGGCCCGTACGGCGATGACGACGACGTTGCTGACGTGGCCGAGGAAGTACAGGAACAGCGGGTGGCTGTCGCGGTTGTCGATGATCCAGTCGCTGGCCTTGGCGAGCGGCTCGGAGAAGTCGACGGTCAGGGCGCTCGGCCAGGTGCCGCTCGCCCAACGGGCGTTCGCCAGCGGGACGAGGATCGCTGCCGCGAGGGCCAGGAAGAGAAGCTTGCGGACGGCCGGGCGCTTGAGGAGGCCGGGCAGGCCGATACGCGGCGGGGAGGCGGTGATCGTCGCCATCACACCGCCTCCTTGGGCTGCTCGGTCCCCGGCGGGGCCGGCTGCTCCGTGCCGGCGACGACACCGAGCAGCGTGTCGGAGTCGACCACGCCCACGCAGCGGCCCTTGTCCATGACACGGGCCGGTGCGCCGGCGCGGGCGACCGCCTCGATCGCCTCGGAGACCGTCGCCTCGGGCCGGACCGCCGGTCCGCTGCCGTCCTGGTCCGCCGAGGGGCGGCGCATGGCCGTACGGACGGTCATGACCTGCTCGCGCGGCACGTCCCGGACGAACTCGCGGACGTAGTCGTCGGCGGGCGAGCCGACGATCTCCTCGGGCGTGCCGAGCTGTACGACCTGCCCGTCGCGCATCAGGGCGATGCGGTCGCCCAGCTTGAGGGCCTCCTGGAGGTCGTGGGTGATGAAGACCATGGTGCGGCCCTCCTCGTGGTGCAGCCGGACCACCTCGTCCTGCATCTCCCGCCGGATGAGGGGGTCGAGCGCGCTGAACGGCTCGTCGAACAGCAGGACTTCGGGGTCGACGGCGAGGGCGCGGGCGAGGCCCACGCGCTGCCGCTGGCCGCCGGAGAGCTGGCCGGGGCGGCGGTGCTCCATGCCTTCCAGGCCGACCTTGGCGACGACCTCGGCTGCTCGCTCACGCCGCTCGGCCTTGCCCATGCCCTGGATCTCCAGGCCGTAGGCGACGTTGTCGAGGACCGTGCGGTGCGGCAGCAGGCCGAAGTGCTGGAAGACCATGGCGGCGCGGTGGCGGCGCAGTTCACGCAGCCGGGAGCGGTCCATGGCGCGGACGTCCTCGCCGTCGATGGCGATGGTGCCGGCGGTCGGCTCGATCAGCCGGGTCAGACAGCGCACCAGCGTGGACTTGCCGGAGCCGGACAGGCCCATGACGACGAAGACCTCGCCCTTGCGCACGTCGAAGCTGACGTCCCGGACGGCGGCCGTGCAGCCGGTGCGGGCACGCAGTTCGGCGGGGTCGAGGGCGGTGAGCTCGGGGTCGCCCGGAACGCGGTCGGCCTTGGGGCCGAACACCTTCCACAGGCCCTCCACCGAGAAGACGGGGGTCGTGTCCATGGTCTGCTCCGTGGGGGGTTCGAGGGTCGCGGTCACTTGGCACCACCACCGATCAGCTCGGCGGCACGCTCCCCGACCATGAGCACGCCGATCATCGGGTTCACGGTGGTCATGGTGGGGAACACGGAGGCATCGGCGATGCGGATGCCCTCCAGGCCGCGGATGCGCAGCTCGGGGTCGACGACGGCGAGCCGGTCGTCGGCGTCGCCCATCTTGCAGGTGCCGGCGGGGTGGTAGACGGTGTGGGCGACCTTGCGGGCGTACTCGCCGAGCTCCTCGTCACCGGTGACGTCCGGGCCGGGGGCCACCTCGCGCTTGAGCCAGCCGGCCAGCGGTTCGGTCTTGGCGATCTCGCGGGCGATCTTGATGCCGTCGACGAGGGTGCGGCCGTCGTAGTCGTCCTCGTCGGTGAAGTAGCGGAAGTCCAGGGCGGGCTTGACCTCGGGGTCGGCGCTGGTCAGGTACAGCTGGCCGCGGCTCTTCGGCTTGGGGATGTTCGGGGTCATCGAGACGCCGAACTCCGGCCGCTGGTAGCCCAGTCGCTCCGGGTTGTCCGTGAAGGGGATCTGGTAGAAGTGGAACATCAGGTCCGGGTGCGGCAGTTCGGGGTCGCGGCGCACGAACAGGCCCGCGTCCGAGTCCATCGCGGAGTTCTCCGGGATGGGGCCGTTGGTCTCCCACACGATGACCGACTCGGGGTGGTCGAGCAGGTTCTCGCCGACGCCCGGCAGGTCGTGCGTGACGGGGATGCCGAGCTTCTCCAGGTCCGCCTTCGGGCCGATGCCGGAGTGCATCAGCAGCCGGGGCGAGTCGACGGCGCCGGCGCACAGCAGGACCTCGTTGCGGGCCCGGACGAGGATCTCCTCGCCGTCCTTGGTGCGCACGTGCACGCCCTCGGCGCGATTGCCGTCCAGCTCCAGCTTGTACGCCCAGGTCTCCAGCAGGATCGTCAGGTTGGGGCGCTCGTCCATCACCGGGTGCAGATACGCCACCGACGCCGAGGACCGCTTGTTGTTCTCGGGGTGGTAGGCGAGGTCGAAGAAGCCGACGCCCTCGGTGAACGGCTTCTGGTTGAAGCCCTCCACGCGCGGCACGTCCAGCGCCGCCTGCGCCGCGTCGACGAAGTCGCGGGCGATGGCGTTCCGGTCCTGCTCGTCGACGGGGACGATGTTGTTGAGCAGACGCGCGAAGTACGCCTCCATCTGCACCGCGCCCCAGCCCTTGGCGCCGGCGGCCTCCCACTCGTCCCAGTCGGCGGGCAGCGGCTTGAACGCGATCAGCGTGTTGTGCGAGGAACAGCCGCCCAGCACCCGGGCCCGGCTGTGCCGGATGTGCGAGTTCCCGCGTGGCTGCTCGGTGGTGGGGTAGTCGTAGTCGAGCTCGCCGCCCAGCAGGCCCATCCAGCGGCGCAGGGTCAGCACGTCGTCGCGGCCGACGTCGCTGGGGCCGCCCTCGATGACGGCGACGGAGACGTCGGGGTTCTCGGTCAGGCGGGAGGCGATGACGGAACCGGCTGTTCCGCCGCCTATCACGACATAGTCGTACTCATGGTTGTGGGACATGGCGTGCTTGCTCCAGAGGGGATGAACCAGAGGGACGAAGGGATCGGGCTCGGAGGGTGGCGGGGTCGGCCCTGGGGGAAGGTCAGCCCGCGAACCAGCGCACGGGCTTCGGCGCGAGGTTCTGGTAGACGTGCTTGGTCTCGCGGTACTCGGCGAGGCCGGCCGGGCCGAGCTCGCGGCCCACTCCGCTCTTGCCGAAACCGCCCCATTCCGCCTGCGGCAGGTAGGGGTGGAAGTCGTTGATCCAGATCGTGCCGTGCCGCAGCCGGCCGGCCACGCGCCGGGCGCGGCCCGCGTCGGTGGTCCAGACGCCGCCCGCGAGGCCGTACTCGGTGTCGTTGGCGAGGGCGACGGCCTCGTCCTCGGTACGGAAGGTCTCGACGGTGAGGACCGGCCCGAAGACCTCCTCCCGTACGACGCGCATCTCGCGGTGGCAGTGGTCGAGGACGGTGGGCTCGTAGAAGTAGCCGTTCTCCGGGCGCTGCGGGGAGGGCGCCGGGCGCTTGCCGCCGGAGCGCAGCACCGCGCCCTCCTTGAGGGCGGATTCGACGTACATCTCGACCTTGGCGCGCTGCTGCTCGGAGACCAGCGGGCCGCACTCGACCCCGTCCTCGGTGCCCCGGCCGAGGCGGATCTTCTCGGCGCGCCGGGCGAGTTCGGCGACGAAACGGTCCCGCACGGACTCCTCGATGATGAGGCGGGCGCCGGCCGAGCAGACCTGGCCGCTGTGGATGAAGGCGGCGTTGAGGGCCTGGTCGACGGCGGTGTCGAAGCCCTCGTCGGTGGCGCAGGCGTCGGCGAAGACGACGTTGGGGTTCTTGCCGCCGAGTTCGAGGGCGACCTTCTTCACGGTCGGCGCGGCGGCCTGGGCCACCTTGGTGCCGCTGATCAGGCCGCCGGTGAAGGAGACCAGGTCGACGTCGGGGTGCTCGGAGAGGCGGGCGCCGACCGAATGACCCGGCCCGGTGACGATGTTGGCGACCCCGGCGGGCAGTCCGGCCTCGACGAGCAGCTCGATCAGCGCGATGGTCGTCACCGGGGTGATCTCGCTGGGCTTGATGACGAAGGTGTTCCCTGCGGCGAGGGCCGGGGCGATCTTCCAGCTGGCCTGGAGCAGGGGGTAGTTCCAGGGCGTGATCATCGAGCAGACGCCGATGGGCTCGTGCACGACGACGCTGTGGATGTCGGACGAGCCGGCGTCCACAACCCGGCCCGGGCTCTCGGCCGCGACCAGGTCGGCGAAGTACCGGAAGGCGTCGGCGACGCAGTCGATGTCGACGCGCCCTTCCTCGACGGTCTTGCCGGCGTCACGGCTCTCCAGCAGCCCGAGCTGCTCGCGGTCGCGCACGAGCAGGTCGGCGACGCGGCGCAGCAGCGCGGCCCGCTCCCCGGCGGGCGTCCGCGGCCACTCCCCCTCGTCGAAGGCGCGCCGGGCGGCGGCGATCGCCAGATCGGTGTCCTTCTCGTCGCCCTCCGCGACCACGGCGAACGGCAGGGCGTCCGCGGGGTCGAGGATCTCGCGCGTGGCGCCGGAGACGGCCGCACGCCATTCCCCTCCCGCGTGGATGGTGCTTCGCGCCTGCAGTTCGTTGCTTTCCGCCATGATCGCTTTCGCCTTCCGTTCCTGATCAGCGCCCCTGTGTCACACATGTGTCACTAAGAGACCGAGTGCGCCTGCCCCTCTCCCCCGGATGCATGCGCGATCCGTGGTCGAAAGTGCGCTGTGTCACTGGAGATGCGGGCAATCAGGGGCAAAGCGGGCGCAGATCAGGAGCGGAGACGTCAGAGAGTGTGCGGCCGGAAGCCCTCCGGCGGGTCCTCGCCCACGCGTCCGTCGATCGCCTCGCGTATGAGGTCGGCGTGGCCGACATGGCGGGCGTACTCCTCGATGAGGTCGACGAGCAGGCGCCGCACGCTCGGGGACCGGCCGTCGCGGGTGGTGTACGCGGCGAGCCGGCCGGCGTCCCCACCGGCCAGTGCCTCGCGCAGGTTCACCCGGGACCGGGCCACCGTCCGCGCCCACAGGGCGTACAGCTGCTCGGGGGTGTCCCCGGCGGCCGGGCTCCACTCCTGGTCCGGCTCGGTCTCCCGGTCCGCCGTGTCCCACGGCGGCGCGGGCTTGTTGCCCAGCAGTCGCACGGACAGGTATGCGTCCTCGACGTGGGCAAGGTGCTTGAGCAGGCCGCCCAGCGTGAGAGCCGAGGCGGCCACCCGCGTGCTCAGGCCGACCGCGTCCAGCCCCTCGCACTTCCAGGCGAACGTCCTGCGCTGGCGCTCCAGCGAGCCGACGAGCGTGTCCGTCTCGTCCCCCGCGACGGGCGGCTCGATCAGTACCTCTTCCCCATCCTGAGTCATGCGGCGAAGACTACGACCCGGGTCTGACAACGCCACGCCGCAGCTGCTACGACCCCGGCCACTCGGCGAGGATCTCCCGCACCGCCCCCCGGAGCCAGTCGTGCGCGGGGTCGGCGTCGTGGCGCGGGTGCCAGGCCAGTCCGATCCGGACCGGTGGGAGCCGCAGGGGGACGTCGAAGGTGACCAGGCCCAGGGCCCGCGCCAGCGGCACGCTCCAGGCGTTGATCAGACCCGCCAGGTCGGTGGCCCGCAGGACGAAGAGGGAGGCGGGGAAGGTACCCACCGACCCCACCACCCGCCGGGCCAGGCCGAGTCCGGCGAGCGCTTCGTCCACCGGCCCGTGCAGCTTCCCCCGCCGGGAGACGGTCAGGTGATCGGCCTCCGAGGCGAACCGCTCGGGCGTCAACTCGCCCTCCAGCAGCGGATGCCCGGCCCGTACGACCCCCACCATCCGGTCCTCGTGCAGCGACTCCACCCGCACCTCCGGCGCCACCGTGTCGATCACCCCGACCTCCAGATCGGCCGTGCCTTCGCGCAGGAACGGCCCGTCCACATGGCTCTCGGTGAGGAAGCGGAGGCGGATCCCGGGGGCGTCGCGAGCCGCCCGGGTGAAGAGGTCCGGACCGCAGGCGGCGGCGACGGCGTCGTGGCAGAGGACGGTGAACGTCCGGGTCACCGTCCTCAGGTCGGTGTCGGCGGGCGCGAACAGCGCCCGGGCCCGCTCCACCACCGCGCTCACCTCGGCCCGGACGGCCAGCGCACGCGGCGTCGGCACCATCCGCCGCCCGGCCCGCACCAGCACCGGGTCACCGAGCGCCTTGCGGATCCGGCCCAGGGTGCGGCTCATCGCGGGCTCGGACAGATGCAGCCGCCGTGCCGCACCGCCGACGCTCTGCTCCTCCAGCAGCACGTCCAGGGCGACCAGCAGATTCAGGTCCAGGCCGCTTGATTGCGTCACACACATCGATCCCTTGCAAAGGTTGCACTGGAGTACGGGTACGGCCCGAGCCTACGGTGACGAGGCGATCCCCCATCCACCGAGCTCCCGGGAGGAGCCTTGCCCCCGCACGCCCTGAAACGGCGGACCCTGCTCGCCCTGTGCGCCTGCGTCCTGGTCGCCCAGAGCATGGTCGCCGCCATCAACCTGCTGATCCCGCAGCTGAGTTCGTCGTCCCTGCGCCCCTCGTCCAGCGAGATCCTGTGGACGGTCGACGCGTACGTCATCGTCTTCGCCGGGCTCCTCATCCCGGCCGGCGCCCTCGGCGACCGGTACGGGCGCAAAGGCGCCCTGCTCACCGGACTCGCCCTGTTCGCGGCGGGCGCCGGCCTCAGCGCCCTCGCCCGGGACCCGGCGCTGCTCATCGCCGGGCGCGGTGTCTCGGGAGCCGGGGCCGCGCTGATCACACCGGCGACGATGTCGATCCTGCTGCACCTCGCCGGCCCGCCCGGGCGCGCCCGGGCCATGGCCTCCTGGACGCTGGCGATCGGCCTCGGCGGGCTCGTCGGCAATCTCGGCGGCGGGCTGGCCGGCCAGTTCCTGTCCTGGCGCGCCCTGTTCGCCGCCATGGTCCCGCTGGCCGCACTGCTCGCCCTCGCGGTGGCCGTCACCACCCCGCGCACCGACCGCTCACCGCACAGCCACCTCGCCCCGGGCGGCACCCTGCTCCTCACCACCGGGCTGGTCGCCGTACTCTTCGGCATCATCGAGGGCCCGGAGTACGGCTGGAGCGCACCGCGGATCCTGCTCGCGTTCGCGGCGGGCGCCCTGCTGATCGCCCTGTTCACGGTCCAGTCCCTGCGCTCGCGCACCCCGCTGTTCGACCCGCGCGTCTTCGCGGCGCCCCGGCTGCGCGCGGCCACCCTCGGGATGGCGACCGGCTTCTTCGGCCTGTTCGCCCTCTTCTACCTCAACTCGCAGTACCTCCAGGGCGTCAAGGGCTACGGCCCCGCCCGCACCGGCGTCGCCATCGTCCCGCTCATCGTCGGCATGGCACTGGTGCCGAGGCTGGCGGCACGCTGGACCGCGCACCCCCGGCCGGTCATCGGCGGCGGCCTGGCCCTCATCGGCCTCGGCCTGCTCGGCGTGTCCACGGCCGGCGCGGGCACGCCCTACGCGGTGTACGCCTGCTGGCTCCTGGTCATCTCGGCGGGCACCGGGCTGTGCATGCCGACGCTGACCCTGGGCGTCGTCACGTCCCTGCCGCCCCACCAGGCGGGGCTCGGGTCCGGCCTCGGCACCGCCGCCCGGGAGATCGGCGCGGCGCTCGGCGTCGCCGTCACCGGGACGGTCCTGGCCTCCCGCGGCGACCTCCACGCGGGCATGGCCCCCGCCCTGCGCACGGTCGCCCTGCTGGTCCTGGCGGCCACGGCAGCGGTGGTCGCCGGGTACGGGGGCGCGCGGAAGGGCGCCGGAAAGCCCGCAGGCCCCGCACCGGACGGAACCGGTACGGGGCCTGCGCGCGAACGCGGAGAGGCTCCGGTCAGATGAGGCCGAGGCCGCGGACCGCCTCGCGCTCCTCCTCGAGCTCCTTGACGGAGGCGTCGATCCGGGCGCGGGAGAACTCGTTGATCTCCAGGCCCTGGACGATCTCGTACTTGCCGTCCTTGCAGGTGACCGGGAAGGAGGAGATCAGGCCCTCCGGGACGCCGTACGAACCGTCCGACGGAATACCCATCGAAACCCAGTCGCCGTCGGCGGTGCCGTTGACCCAGGAGTAGACGTGGTCGATCGCGGCGTTGGCGGCCGACGCGGCCGAGGACGCGCCGCGGGCCTCGATGATGGCGGCGCCGCGCTTGGCGACGGTCGGGATGAAGTCCTCGGCCAGCCACTTCTCGTCGTTCACGACCTCGGCGGCGTTCTTGCCGGCGACCGTGGCGTGGAAGATGTCCGGGTACTGGGTGGCGGAGTGGTTGCCCCAGATGGTGAGCCGCTTGATGTCGGCGACCGTGGAGCCGGTCTTCTTCGCGAGCTGGGTCAGGGCGCGGTTGTGGTCCAGACGGGTCATGGCCGTGAACCGCTCGGCGGGTACGTCGGGCGCGGCGGCCTGCGCGATGAGGGCGTTGGTGTTGGCCGGGTTGCCGACGACGAGGACCTTGACGTCGTCCGCGGCGTGGTCGTTGATGGCCTTGCCCTGCGGCTTGAAGATGCCGCCGTTGGCCTCCAGCAGGTCGCCGCGCTCCATGCCCTTGGTGCGGGGGCGGGCGCCGACGAGCAGGCCCACGTTCGTGCCGTCGAAGGCGACGTTCGGGTCGTCCGTGATGTCGATGCCCTGCAGGAGCGGGAACGCGCAGTCGTCCAGCTCCATGGCCGTGCCCTCGGCCGCCTTCAGGGCGGGCGTGATCTCCAGCAGGCGCAGCTTCACCGGCACGTCCGCGCCGAGCAGCTGACCGGAGGCGATGCGGAAGAGCAGGGCGTAACCGATCTGGCCGGCCGCGCCGGTGACGGTGACGTTCACGGGAGTGCGGGTCATGGCGTTCTCCGTATGACAGCTGGCGGTGGGGCGTCCCTGCCCCGGACGTTTGATCGATCTCTTGGCGTCAAGAGATCCATCCAGCGGTCAGGCTATCGCGCATCCGGGATCCCGGACGGCCGGGTCGGTGTGGCCCACCCCACAACCGACCGACACCCGTACAAAAAGGCGGCCGCCTGTCCGGGAGAGGAGGACGAAGGCGGCCGCCGGGGGGGGAACCGACCAAGCCGGACTCCCGTGGGGGTACGGTTCGCGTGCCCCCGATTCCCCCGGCCATGCCACCCTCTTCGAAATTCATCCCCGCCCGGCCCTGCCACCGACGCCGGCGGCCGCCGGCCGTACGCTGCGACCAGGCACGATGAACCCCACCCGGGCGCGAAACGCCCCGCGTTTCACCGGGCACCGACGGGCCCTCGGACCTGCGGCCGTAGATCAGGCACCCCACCGGGCCCAGGCACCCGCCGCGCGCCAGGCACTACCCGGTCCCACCCCCGGCTGGAAGCCACGCCCCCCAGGGACGGGGCGGCCCGCCGCGTGCAGAGCACCCCGATCCAGGCCCGCGGCCGCAAGCTCGGCGCCGCGCCCGCCGGGACAGCCCTGGCCGGGCGCTCGGGCCAAGTGCTGGATTCCACCCGATCGCGAGGCACTCGCCGGGTGCCGGGCACTCGTCGGGCCCGGGCACGCGCCGAGTGCCGGGCACTCGCCGGCCCTGAGGTTTCGGCCTGCAAGCCAGTCAACCGCCGAGCCCAGGGCAGCAGCCCACCGCGCCCAGAGCACCACCGAATCCAATCCCCGGCCAGAAGCCACATGCCCCGCCAAGGAGAGGCCTCAGCCCGCACACCACGCACTCGCCAGGGACAAGACACCCCTCCCCGGCCCCAGACACCACCCGACCCCAGCCAGAAGCCACACACCCCGCCGAACAGAAGCCCCGGCCCGCACACCAGGCGCCCGCCAGAGACAAGACACCCGGCCCCGTTCCAGGCGCCCGCCCGACCCCAGCCCCCGGCCGGACCACCTCAGCCCCCGGCCGGATCACCCAGACCCGATCGCCCCGGCCGCTCCCGAAGCCACTCCTCCCGCCAGATGCCAGCGGTCGCCCCCTACTCCGTGCAGCCCTGGTCGCCGGAGGCCAGGATGGCGCAGGCCTTGGCGTCGGCGGCGTTCTTGACGGCGACCATCGGCGTGTACGCGATGGTGTCGCCCGTGGCGGTGATGCTCCCGGTCTGCTTCGCCTTGCCCGCGCTGACCTGGACCTCGTCGCCCTGGGCTGCCTGGGTGATCCGGCCCCAGGCCGCCTTGCAGGTCTCGCTGTAGCGGACCTCGACGACGGTCGTGCCGACGGTCGCGGTCTCGGCCGTGGTCACCAGGTCACCACTGCACCCCATGTTCTCCGCGTCCTTGCCCGTGCAGCCGTCGCCGCTGCACTTCACGCCGGGCGGCAGCTCCTGGTTCGTGCCGGCGGTCGGCGTAGGCGACTTGGTGCCGCCCTTGGCCTCGTCGTCGCCACCGCCACCGGTGAGGTAGAACGCGCCGGCGATCACCACGAGCACGCCCACGACACCCGCGAGGAAGGTCGCGGTCCGCCGCTTGCCGCCGGAGCCGGCAGAGCCACCGGAGCTGACAGAACTGCCACTGCCGCCGGCACCACCGGCGCCCCCTGGGACGGCGTCCCGCGGCGGTACGCCGTGCGAGCCCGCCCCGACGCTCGGCATCCGAGTGGTGCCGGGACCCGAAGCAGGCGTGGAGCCGGTCCCCGTGCCGGTGGGACGCCCGCGGCCCTGGGACGGGCCCTGGTACCCGGCCACTCCCCACGAGTTGACCCCGCTCCCGCCGCTGCCGGTGGAGTCCTGCACCTCGGGGGCCGTCGGCTGCGCCGGCACGGTCGGGGCGACGCCCGCCGGCCCCGCGATCCCCGGCGTCACCGTGGCGCTGCCGCTTCTGCGGGCCGTCCCGCCACCGCCCGCGGAGGACGTCTTGCCGTCACCCTTGGAACCGGCCGGGGGACTCCCGAAGTCCTGCCCGCCGAACTCACCGAGCGCGGCACGCGCCTGGGAGATCCGGATGGCCTCCATCGTCATGTCGTGCCGCATCTCCGAGCGGCTCCAGGCGCGCTCGGCGAGCTCCCACATGGTGGTCAGGTGCACCGGGTTGGTCCCGGTGACCTCGGCCAGCGCCACGATCGCGCCCTTGGGCGCGAGCAGCCGGCCGTTCAGATAACGCTCCCACGACGTCTTGCTGTAGCCCGTGCGGTCCGCCACCGACGCGATGCTCAGACCGCTGCGGTCCACGAGTCTGCGCAGCTGGCTGGTGAACTCCCTGATCTGTGGATCGAGCTCATCCGGCAAGGCTCTCCAACGAGGCATTGCGTCCCCCCTCTTCCCCCCGGTACGTGCTGTTCTGTCCCGCGCTGTTCGCCCCGCGCGTTGGCGGCCTTGGCCGAGTCCCCGTTCTGGCTACCCACAGGGATGCGCCCACCCAGGATCTCAGTTCCCAGACCGGGGGCGCACAGGAGCACAGCACCGGCGCGCGATACACCCTGGACCGTCCTGATTGTCCATGCCGAGCCCCTGGTTGCACCACTTCCTGCCGAATCTCCCGACAGACGTACCGGAACCGTCACTTCCGTGCCACAGCGCACTGACAGCCGTTGAACAGGCCGTTCGCCGTGCAGGAGGGTTGGCCGTGACGGCGGCCCGTCCTTCCTCGGGGGAGAGGACGGACCGCCGTTCGGTCACTCGCTGGTGACCGTGAAGTGCAGCGTGTCCTTCAGGAACGGGATCTGGAGCCAGGGATTCGGCTGCGCCATCATCGCCAGCAGGACGATCGCCAGGCCCATGATCCCGTAGGTGACGATGTCCGTGAACCGGGAGCGGACGGCGAGCATACCGACGTCCGGCAGCAGCCAGCGCATCACGCCACCGCCCAGCAGGGCGGTGCCGATCAGCAGCGTCCCGAGCCGGAACTGCCCGAACGCGGTCACGAGCAGCCCGGCCCCGACCAGTCCCAGCACGGCGAGGACGGGCCACTGCCGCGCCGGCGCGAACGCGTCCCCGGGCGCGGCCCGGCCACCGCCCTCGGGCCGCGCGGTGTCCTTGGTGAACAACGGAAACCGCCGGGTGACCCGCCGCGGCCGTCCCTCGGCATCGGGGGCACTGACGGGATCCCGCACGGTGAGATCGCCGTCCTCGTCGCGCACCACCGCATCGGCGTCACCGTCGACCCCACCAGGCGCGTCATACTCACCCTGCACGGCGTGCTCACCGTGCACGGCGTGCGCAGTCGTGACGGCCGGGGCGCTCTCCGTGTCCCCGGTCTCCGAGGCGCTGCCCGCGCTCCGTTCAGCCGACACTGCGCTCCGCCGCCTCGACCACGTTGACGAGCAGCTGGGCGCGGGTCATCGGGCCGACTCCGCCGGGGTTCGGGGAGATCCAGCCGGCGACCTCGGCCACGTCGGGGTGGACGTCGCCCACGATCTTGCCCTCGGCGCTGCGGGAGACGCCGACGTCGAGGACGGCCGCGCCCGGCTTGACGTCCTCGGCCCGGATCAGATGGGCGGAACCGGCCGCGGCGACGATGATGTCCGCGCGCTTGAGGTGCGCCGACAGGTCACGCGTGCCGGTGTGGCACTGGGTCACGGTCGCGTTCTCGCTGCGCCGGGTCAGCAGCAGCGGCATCGGCCGGCCGATGGTCACACCGCGGCCGACCACCACGACCTCCGCACCCTTGATCTCGACGCCGTACCGGCGGAGCAGGGTGAGGACGCCGTTGGGGGTGCAGGGCAGCGGAGCCGGCTCGTTCAGGACCAGGCGGCCGAGGTTCATCGGGTGCAGGCCGTCCGCGTCCTTGTCCGGGTCCATCAGTTCCAGGATGCGGTTCTCGTCGATGCCCCTGGGCAGCGGCAGTTGCACGATGTAACCCGTGCAGGCCGGGTCCTCGTTCAGCTCGCGGACGGCCGCCTCGATCTCCGCCTGCGTCGCCGTGGCCGGCAGCTCGCGCTGGATGGAGGCGATGCCGACCTGCGCACAGTCACGGTGCTTGCCGGCGACGTACTTCTGGCTGCCGGGGTCGTCCCCGACCAGGATCGTGCCGAGGCCGGGCGTGACGCCCTTCTCCTTCAGCGCCGCCACGCGGGCGGTCAGATCGGACTTGATCGCGGCTGCGGTGGCCTTGCCATCGAGAATCTGGGCGGTCATGGCCCCATCCTCGCGGATGACCCGCCCACGGTTCCAATCCGGCCGCAATACGGGCACCGCGGGGCTCCTCCTCCCGTATCCGCCCATGATCAGTGATGTTGCACTTGCACAACACATCGGGAATGCGGCTGGACAAGCCCGTCAGTGGTGAAGAACGATGACCTGACAAGTGCCGCGGGCAGCTCAACGGGGGGACGGTCGCTGTCTGAAGAACTCTCCTCCGTGCGGATGCCACGCGCGTCCCCGCACTCGGAACAACGGAGGAAAGTCCCCCATGAGCTACGGCGATCCGAACAACCCCTACGGCGCTCCCCAGGGGCAGCCGCAGCAGCCGCAGCAGGGCTACGGCTACCCGCAGCAGCAGGGGCAGGCGCCCGGTTACGGCTACCCGCAGGCCCCTCCGGTGTCCCCCTACGGCGGTCCCGCGGCGCCGACGACGATGCCGGGCTCGGTGGGCGCGGCCCGCGTGATGATGTGGGTCATCGTCGGCCTCCAGGTCATAGGCGTGGCGTTCTTCGCCTTCGCCGCCGCGGCCCTCAACGCCGCGAAGGACGACGAATCCCTCAAGGACAACACCGCTTTCCAGGACCTGGTCGGCCAGTCGACCGGCGTGATCTGGGGTTACGTGGTGTTCGGCCTGGCCTGGCTGGTGTTCGCGGCCGTGCTGGCGACCAAGTTCAAGAACGGCGGCAACGGCGCCCGCGTCACCATCCTGGTCTTCGCCATCATCACCGCCGTCCTCGGCATCTACCCGTTCCTCCTCGTGGGCCTGGTGCACACCGTCCTGGCCATCCTGGTCGCGGTGTTCGTCGGCAACGCGGGCGGCAAGGCCTGGTTCAACCGCCCCCGTTACTGAACGGACCCCGGCGAGCGGACCAGTTCACGCCAATCACAACCAAGGGCCGTGTCTCACCCGTACGAGGGGGGCACGGCCCTGGTGCGTCGCCCTAGTCTGACGTCATAGCCGTCAGGCACGGGGAGAGCACACCTTGTACAGCATCATCGTGGTACCTCCGCCGACCACGGAGGACGAGCGAGACCTGAGCCAGATCCGACTCGCGCCCGGTGAACGCCTCACGTTCGGCCGGTCCGCGCCCGACAACGACCTCCGCATCACCCACGACGGAGTCTCCCGCCGGGCCGGTGAGATCACCGCGCAGGGCGCCTTCTGGATCCTCAGCAACCTCAGCCGCGAGCAGACCTACGTGGTGGAGAACCCGGAGGGCGCGGGCGAACACGTCAAGGTCGCGCCCGGGCGGCTGGACGCGCCGATCCCCTTCGAGTTCTCGCGGATCGTGCTGCCCGCCGCCGGCGACCTGCTGGCGCTCCAGGTGTGGGCGCCGCGCCACGACTACCTGAGCGGCACGGGCGGCCTCGACGGCGCCACGACCGCACCGGCCTTCTCCCTCGACCGCACCAAACGCTACTTCGCGGTCCTGGCCGCCCTGTGCGAACCGCGCCTGCGCGGCACCCCGCACGCCCCGCTGCCCACCGTCGACCAGGTCGCCGACCGCCTGCGCCCCACCTGGCCGGCCGCGTCCCGCACGTCGGTGCAGTGGAACATCGACTACCTCGCCGTGAAACTGCGCCTCAAGCCGGGCCCCGAGAGCGCGGACACCGGCCCGCGGCTCAACGGCAAGAAGGAGACCCTGGTCTCCCTGGCACTCCGCTTCGACCTGGTCCGCGAGGACGACCTGGCCGTCCTGCCCAGCCCGTCGTCGGGCCGGGTGACCCGGTGACCGAGCCCTACGCCGTCGCGGTGCCGAAGGGCTACCGGGTCGGTGTCTGGGAGGTGCGCGAGCCCCTCGCGACCGGCGCCTTCGGCAGTGTGTACGCGGCCCGGCGCATCGGGGAGAGCACGGAACTGCCCCGGACGGCAGCCCTGAAGTTCCTGCCCACGGGCACGGCCACGCCCCGCCGGCTGACTCATCTGCGCGAGCTGATCGAGCGGGAGGTCGAGCTGTACCGGCGGCTGAAGCAGCCGCGCCTGGTGCGGATGTACGAGACGCTGACGGTCGACGACCCGGACCGGCCGGAGCTGGACGGCGCCACCGTGCTCGTCCTGGAGCGGGCCGAGGGCTCCCTGTCCTCACTGCTCACCGCGACGCCCCGGCCCGAGGCCGGTCCCGCGCTGCTCGCGCAGATCTGCGAGGGCCTGGCCCAGCTGCACGGCGCCGGCTGGGTGCACGGCGACCTGAAGCCGGCCAACGTGCTGCTGATGGAGGACGGTTCGGCCCGGCTCGCCGACTTCAACATGGCCGCCGAGCTGGAGGGCACCCACGCCTACACCCCGGCGTTCTCCACCCCCGACTACACCCCGCCCGAGCTCCTGTGGACCGAGATCGGCGAACGGGGCCGCCGGATCCGCCCGTCCGCCGACGTATGGGCCTTCGGGGTCCTCGCGCACCTCGTCCTCACCGACTCCTTCCCGCTGCCCGGCGGGACTCCGACGGCCCGCCGCGACGCGGCCGCCGCCTACGCCCGCGGCACCGACGAGCTGCGGCTGTCGCCCGAACTGCCCGACGACTGGCGGCGGATCATCTCCGCCTGCCTCACCCGCACCCACCAGGACCGCGTCTCCGGCGAGACCCTGCTGGACCTCGTCCGGGCGGCCGCCGGCACCGGCCACCGCTCCTTCCGCCTGCCCCGCCTGCGCCCGGCCCGCCGCCGCTCCCGCCGCATCGCGGTCCTGGCGGCCGGTGCCGCCGTCGCCGCCCTGGGCTACGGCATCACCACCTGGACCGGTCCCGGCGACGACGGCGGGAGCAAGGCCGGCGAGACCCGCAAGGTGACGCCCGCCACCTACGGCGCCTCCGAACTGCGCACGGACAAGGGCGTCCCGGTCGCCTACCGGCGGCTCATCGTCGACTCGGCCCACGACTGCGTCCAGCCGGAGATCACCCCGGCGCTCATCGCCGCGATGCTGAAGGTGGAGAGCGACTTCGACCCCGATCTCTCCGACCCCGACGCGGGCGAGGAGGGAGAGTACGGCATCGCCCGCTGGACCCCGAGCATCCTGCGCTGGTGGATCCGCGCCGACGGCGTCCCCGCGAAGGAGACGCCCAGGCCGCCGCTCACCCCCTCCGAGTCCATCCCGGCCATGGCCCGCTACCTGTGCTTCGCCGAACCGCGCCTGGAGGCCGGGCTGAGCGGCGACCGACGGGTGCTGGTCGCCGCCGCGTACCGGACGTCGTACAAGAGCGTGAACAACGCGGGCGGCGTTCCCCCGAAGTACCGCGCCTACGCCGCCCGCGTCGCCCACTACCTCAAGGAGTACACGCCGGCCGCGAAGAAGTGACCCTCAGAGTTCAGAGGTACTCCCGGGGCGCCGGGCACGTCAGGCCGGCGGCCCTGCTCCGGTACCGTTTCCCGCATCGCTGCCAGGACCAAAGCCGGGGGATCCATGTCAGACGCCGCCTTCGCGCAGACCGGTTGCGTGCCGCTGCGGCCCACCGATCCGGTGCGGGTCGGACCGTACGTACCGCTGGGGCTGCTCGGCAGGGGTGGCATGGGCCGGGTCTATCTGGCGCGGCACGGGGACGGCGCGCCCGGGCTCGCGGCGGTGAAGGTCATCCGGCCCGAGTACGCCGAGGACGTGCCCTTCCGGCGGCGGTTCGAGCGGGAGGCGACCGTGCACGCGCGCGTGGGCGCGCCCTACACGCCCGAGTTGCTGGGCACGGGATTCGAGCCGGACAGCGAGCTGCTGTGGATGGCGACGGTGTACTTACCCGGTCTCAACCTTGCGGAGGCGGTGCGGGATTGCGGTGTCCTGCCACCGGACGACGCCTGGCGGCTGGTGGCCGACCTCGGGCGGGCGCTCGGCGCGCTGGCCGCGACCGGGATCGTGCACCGGGACTTCAAGCCCTCCAACGTTCTCCTGACCCGGCAGGGCGCACACGTCGTCGACTTCGGCATCGCCCAGGCCGTCGACGCCAGCGCGATCACCACGACCGGCAACCGCGTCGGCACGCCCGCCTTCATGTCCCCCGAGTACCTCAGGGACGGCCGCTGCGACACGGCCTCCGACGTGTTCTGCTTCGCGAGCACGGTCGTCCACGCGGTCACCGGACACGCCCCGTTCGGCGACGGCACTGGTGTGGACGTCCTGCACCGCATCGCCTCCGAGGAGCCGAACGCGGAGGTCATGTCCGAGGTGCGGACGGCCGACCCGGACCTGGCCGACCTCCTCACGGCGTGCCTCTCCAAGGAGCCGGCCCTGCGCCCCGGCCCCCAGGACCTGGTCGACACGGCCTCGGCACAGCCCCGGTCCGTCTCCTGGCAGGAGCCGCTGGGCAGCCGCATCCTGGCCCGGCAGCAGGCGTACGAGGCGCTGAAGGACAGTCCGTTACCCCCGCCGCGGGTGCAGCGAGCTGTGGGGCATCCGGCGGCCGCGGTGCCTGGGTTCGGGCTGCCCGGACCGGCGCCCGCCGCCGGCGTACCGGCGGCGGGGCAGGCGGGCTTCGGGCCGCCGGGAGCGGGGAGTACGCCGGTGGCGCCGACGGCGGCCGGAACTCCCGCCCGGCGGCGGCTGAAGCCGTACGCCGCCCTCGCCGCCCTGGTCACCGTGTGCGCCCTCGCCCTGACGGCCTTTCTGGCCACCCGTCCCTCCTCGGCCGGCGACACCGGCTCCGCCGCCCCCACGGCCGGTGCGTCCCGCGACGGTCACGACCGGACGTCCCGGCCGGGCTTCGACCGCCCGGATTCCGCCTCACCGTCCAGGCAGCTCCCGCAGAGCGGGGGGACGACGGGCACCTCGCCCAGCCCCTCGGGCGACGAGGCCGAGGCGGACACCCGTACCAGCGCCCCCGCTCCTTCGCCGGAGACGACGAAGCCCCGGCCCTCCGCCACGCAACCGCCGAAGACGCCGACCGCCCCGGCCGGGCCCCCGTGGCTCACCGACTGCACCTACTACTCCGGCACCGAACTCACGCGCCGCGGCGACAGCGGCCAGCGCGTCGTGCAGGTGCAGTGCATGCTGGCCAAGCGCGGCTACGACGTGGGCGGCGCGGGTGTGGACGGCCGGTTCGGCAAGGACACCGCCACGGCGGTACGCGGCTTCCAGCGCGGCAAGGGGCTGACCGCCGACGGCAAGGTGGGCCCCCGGACATGGGCGGCGCTGCGCTCCCCGACCTGAAAAAGGGAGCTGCCTCACGCGGCGGGGAATGTGAGGATGTCCGCACCGGGGCCCAGGCACCCGCCTGACATCACCTGGCTTCACCAACTCCCCTGACCCTGAGGAAGGTTCACGCATGAGACGCACCCGCGGTGCTCTGATCGTCGCCGCCGCCCTGACGCCGGCCCTCCTGTTCACCACCCCGGCCCTCGCGGCCGGACCGGCCCCGGCGACCCCCGCCGTGACCGCCACGACGGTGACGGACGGCACGCCGGTGGACGAGATGTCGGAGGACGATCTGCGGATCGCGATCCTGCGCATCATCGCCGACGAGGACAGCGGCCGCGGCGTCATCAGGGAGGCCAACGAGGCCCTCGACGGCACCGTGGAGGACATGCGGGAGTTCCTGAAGACGGGCTACCGCCTCGCCCAGGCCGAGGACGACCGCGTCGCCATCGCCCGCATCCTGGCCGACCCGGACTCCGGACGGGGCGTCAAGCGGGAAGCCGGCGAGGCACTCGACGCGAACACCCCGGAGGCCCTGCGCGCGTTCCTGGAGACCGGCTACCGCCTCGCCCAGGCCGAGGACGACCGCGTCGCCATCGCCCGCATCCTGGCCGACCCGACCATCAGCGACGCGCTCCGGGCCGCCGCCGAGGAGGCCATCGACGGCACTCCGGAGGAGCTGCGGTACTTCCTGGAGGTCGGGCGGTACGAGGTCGACGGCTGAGACACACGGAGGGGGCCGGCGGCGCCGCCGGCCCCCTTTCCCGCCGCTGTCAGTGGAAGAAGTGCCGCGTGCCGGTGAAGTACATCGTGATGCCGGCCTTCTGCGCGGCCTCGACGACCAGTTCGTCACGGACGGAACCGCCGGGCTGGACCACGGCCTTCACCCCGGCCTCGGTGAGGATCTCCAGGCCGTCCGGGAAGGGGAAGAACGCGTCGGACGCGGCGTACGCGCCCGCGGCGCGCTCGGCACCGGCCCGCTCGACGGCCAGCTTCGCGGAGTCCACCCGGTTGACCTGCCCCATGCCGACACCGACCGAGGCACCGTCCTTGGCGAGCAGGATCGCGTTGGACTTCACCGCGCGGCAGGCCTTCCAGGCGAAGGCGAGCTGCTGGAGCTCGTCGGCGTCCAGCGCCTCGCCGGTCGCCAGCGTCCAGTTGGCCGGGTCGTCGCCGTCGGCCTGGAGCCGGTCGGTCACCTGGAGCAGCGCGCCGCCGTCGATCGGCTTGACCTCGACCGGGGCGGAGGGCCCGTCGGGGCAGCGCAGCACGCGGATGTTCTTCTTCTTGGTGAGGGCCTCCAGGGCGCCGTCCTCGTAGTCCGGCGCGACGACGACCTCAGTGAAGATCTCCGCGACCTGCTCGGCCATCTCCTTGCTGACCGGGCGGTTGACCGCGATCACGCCGCCGAACGCCGACAGCGGGTCGCAGGCGTGCGCCTTGCGGTGCGCCTCGGCGACATCCGCGCCGATCGCGATGCCGCAGGGGTTGGCGTGCTTGATGATCGCGACGCAGGGCTCGGCGTGGTCGTACGCGGCACGGCGGGCGGCGTCCGTGTCCGTGTAGTTGTTGTACGACATCTCCTTGCCGTGCAGCTGCTCGGCCTGGGCGAGACCGCCGCCCTCCGGGGAGACGTAGAGCGCGGCCGGCTGGTGCGGGTTCTCGCCGTAGCGCAGGGTGTGCTCGCGCTCCCAGGTGGCGCCGAGGAAGTCGGGGAACTGCGACTCGTCGACGGGCGCGTAGGAGGAGGCGAACCAGGACGCGACGGCGACGTCGTAGGCGGCCGTGTGCTGGAAGGCCTCCGCGGCGAGCCGCTTGCGGGTGGCGAGGTCGAAGCCGCCGTTCTGGACGGCCTTGAGCACGTCGGTGTAGCGGGCCGGGCTGGTGACGACCGCGACCGAGGGGTGGTTCTTGGCGGCGGCGCGGACCATCGAGGGACCGCCGATGTCGATCTGCTCCACGCACTCGTCGGGCGAGGCGCCGGAGGCGACGGTCTCGCGGAACGGGTAGAGGTTGACGACGACGAGGTCGAACGGCTCGACCTCCAGCTCGGCGAGCTGCTCGCGGTGGCTGTCCAGGCGCAGGTCGGCGAGGATGCCGGCGTGCACGCGCGGGTGCAGCGTCTTGACGCGGCCGTCCAGGCACTCGGGGAAGCCGGTGAGCTCCTCGACCTTCGTGACGGGAACGCCGGCAGCGGCGATCTTCGCGGCGGTGGAGCCGGTGGAGACGAGCTCGACCCCGGCCTCGTGGAGTCCGCGCGCGAGGTCCTCGAGCCCGGTCTTGTCGTAGACGCTGACGAGCGCCCGGCGAAGGGGCCGCTTGTTGCTCTCGGCGGTCACTGGATAACTACCTTTCGTCCCTCAATGCGATAGCCGTTGCGGGCGAGCCGCCCCACGACCTCGACGAGCAGCCTTCGCTCGACTTCCTTGATGCGCTCGTGCAGAGCGCTCTCGTCGTCCTCGTCCCGGACCTCGACCACGCCCTGGGCGATGATCGGGCCGGTGTCGACGCCGTCGTCGACGAAGTGGACGGTGCAGCCGGTGACCTTGGCGCCGTACGCGAGCGCGTCCCGCACGCCGTGGGCCCCCGGGAAACTGGGCAGCAGGGCCGGGTGCGTGTTGACGAACCGCCCGCCGAACCGCGCGAGGAACTCCTTGCCGACGATCTTCATGAACCCGGCGGAGACGACGAGGTCGGGCTCGAAGGCGGCGACGGCCTCGGCGAGCGCGGCGTCCCACTCCTCGCGGCTGCCGTAGTCCCTGACCTTCCGCACGAAGGTCGGCAGCCCGGCGCGCTCGGCGCGGGCCAGCCCCTCGATGCCCTCGCGGTCGGCGCCGACGGCCACGATCTCGGCCCCGTACTCCTGCGCACCGGCGGCGTCGATCTCGTCGAGCAGCGCCTGAAGGTTGGTGCCGGATCCGGAGACCAGCACGACGAGGCGCTTGGCGCGCTGGGCCACGGGCTTGGCGGCCACGGTGGGGGCCTTTCTCGAAGGGAGCGTCTGTCCAGGTGGCCGGCCTTGGCGTTTGTACATTCATACGAATGCTTCGCGCCCCCGGATACGGGGAAGCCTACGAACCGGCCGACCGTCAGCAACGATACCGGCACACCGGGCAGCCCCCACGGGACGGGGGCTTGGCCGGAAGGTAGCGTCTGGGCGGAGCAGGTTCGGGAACGCCGTCCGGACGCGAGGCGTTCAAGAGGTGGCGGGCCCGGGTCCGACACCGTTCAGTTCTGTCCACCCATTCCTGCTCAGCAACTCGTTCCTACTCATCAACGGGAAGACGCTCACTTGATGCCGGACCGCAGCCTGCGACTCCTCACGTTCCCCCAGCTGTCGGCGCAGGGAGGGGAGCGCGGCAGCGTGCTGCTGCGGGAGCGCCCCAGCTCACCACCCGACGCGCCGTCGGACGGCGACCGCGGCGACGAGCGAGGGCGCGGGTCCCAGGAGGACAACCCGTTCGCCCCGCCGCCCGAGGGCACCCCGGACCGGCCCTGGCAGCCGCGGCGCCCTTCGGGCGACGACTCCCAGGACGACGGCGAGGACGACCGCGCGCCCTGGGGCAGGCAGTGGAGCGACCGGCAGCCCGGCCGCTCCTCCGGCGGCTTCGGTGAGCGTCCCCGGGGTGGCCCCGAGGGCCCGGGCGGCCCCCAGGGCGGCCCGAACCCGCGCTGGGACCCGACGGACCCGGCCCAGCGCCGCGCGCGCTATGCCCTGCTGTCGGGCATGTGGGCCTTCTTCTTCGCCCTCTTCAGCTGGCCGTACGTGGCACTGCTGCTCGGCGCGCTCGCCCTCTACTGGGGCATCAGCGCCCTGCGCGCCAAGCCCCGCAGGCCCGACCCGGACTCCCCGGCCCCCGAGCAGCAGGGCCGCCCCCAGACGACCGCCGCGGTGAGCGGCCTGGTCACGGCGTCCCTGGCCATCGCCCTGGTCGCCGCGTCCTTCACGGCCCAGCTGGTCTACCGCGACTACTACACCTGCACGAACGACGCCCTCACGAACGAGGCCAAGCAGTCCTGCACCGAGCTTCTGCCGAAGGAGCTGCGGGGCTTCCTGGGCACGGACGGCTGACGGGCGGTCTGCCGCTTCAGGGGGTGTCCGGTTTGTGGGCGGGGTCGGCCGGTAGGAAGTCGTACGGTTCGAACGGGGTGTCGTCCAGGTCCTGGAGGCCGTAGGGGGCGTCGTCGTAGGGGGCGTAAGGGACGTAGGGGTCGTCCGGCGTGGGGGACGAGGTGCCCGGCTCCGCGGTCCCGTCGGGCGGGGAGGCACCGCCCCCGGAGACTCCGGCGGCTCCCGCGCTGCCGTTGAGCCCGGCGCTTCCGGCGCTTTCCGGGCCGCCGGCGGGCTGCTGCGCGCCGTCGGCCGGTTCTTCCCGCTGCCTGCCGATGTTCGGCCCGTCCGTCCGGGGCGCCCGGATTCGCCAGGCCCGTACGGACATCGCCGTCGGGACGGCCACCAGCACCAGCCACGCCAGTGTCGCCGTACCCACCTGCCACCACACCGGCCCGAACCGGGACAGGACGGTGACCCCGAGCGGACCGCCCGCCAGCGCGGCGAGCCCCGCGAGTACGGCCGCACACAGGACGGCCGCGAGGGCGGCGGCACGGGCGGTGCGCCCCGGCGACCGGACGACACCCCGCCCGCCGCACTCCCCGGCGGCCGCCTCCCGCGCCACGACCCAGCCGACCACCACCCCGGCGACCACCGGCACGGCCCCGGCCGCCGCCCAGTGCACCAGCCGCCCCTCCCCCGCCTCCGGCACCGCCGCCAGCAGCGGAAACGGCGGCAGGAACGGAGCCGGCGCGGAGGACAGCGGGCTGACGACATGGCCGGCGCCGAGGGCGAAGCCTGGGCCGAGGGCGTAGGCGGCGCCCCACACCGCCGCGTTCGGCACCAGGGCCGCACACAGCAGCAGCACCGCGAACCGCCCCGACCACCCCTCCGTCAGCCGCAGCAGCGCCGCCTGGGCCGCCGCGCCATGCCCCACCAGCGACAACACCACCAGCAGCGCACCGCCCCCGAGGAGCACCGCCGCCCCGGCCGCCGCGGCCCGGGCGGCGACACCCGGGCGTCCGTCCGGCCCGAGGACCAGCGGCCGTACGCCCACCGGCAGCACGCCCAGCAGTCGACGCAGCGGCCCGCCCGGACGGCCGTACGCCGACCACACGCCCGCTCCGGCGGCCACGGCGGCGACCAGCGGCACGCACACCCCGGCCGACACCCACGACGGCCGCAGCGCACCGCCCGCGGCGTACAGGGCCGCGGGAGCGGCGACGGCGAGGTACCCGAGGACGACGCCCGTCCACGCGTTACGGGCGGAGACCAGCGGCGGTCCCGCGACCACCGCGATGTCCACCACCTCCTCGACGTCCTCGGCGATGCCGTCGTCCCCGTCCCCCGCCCCGCCGTCCGTGGCGTCCCGCGCCGCCCGGTGCAGCAGCCACACCGGCAGCGCGAGCAGCAGCAGCGGCGGGACACCCACGGGGGCCGCGACGCCGGCGAGCGTGTCGGTGCGGAGCAGTTCGGCGCCGTGGGCCAGCAGCCACAGCGCCGCCGCCACGTGCAGCGCGCCGCCGGGCCCGCTGTCGGGGTAGGGCGAGGTGATCCACAGCATCATCACCAGCACGGCGAACGACGCGAGCCCGAGGCCCGCCGCGACCGCACCCCCCATGAGGGCCCCGCCCAGTCCGGGCGAACGGTCGCGCATCCGGGTGAGCAGGGGCGACGGCAGACGTCGGCGAGCGGTCATCTCGATCACGCCCGCCATGCTCCCAACGACACGCGCTTTCCCGTCGTAACAGGCGAACCATCGTTGTGTCGCTCAATATACGTTTATGTACTTTTCCGCAGGGAGGGGCGCCCTGTGACACAGAGCCCTGCCATCCCGCTCCCGCCGCCCAAGGAACGCCGGCGCCTGCGCGAGGCCGCCGCGCTGACGCGGGCTCAACTGGCTTCCCGGGTGGGCGTCACCAGCGAGACGGTGCGCGGATGGGAGACCGGCCGCTCGACGCCGCGCGGCCGGAAAGGGGAGAGGTACGCGAAGCTGCTGAACTCACTGGAGACGGAGACGGAGGCGGAGGTGCCGCCGCCTCATGCGGAGCGCGGGGCCGCCGCCGCGAGCGATCGGAGCCGTCCCTCGGCCGGGGACCGCGGCCGCGCCTCCGGCAGGAACCGGGGCCGTACCTCCGCCACGGACCAGGACCGCACCACGGTCGGCCACCGCAGCCGCGCCTCGGCCACCGAACACGGCCGTACCGCCGGCACCCCGCAGAGCCGCGGTCCCGCCGCCGACCATCGCCACACCACCGTTGCCGACCACCGGCACGCCACTGCCGTCGCCGTCACCGACGGCAGCCCCACCACCGTCTCCGACCGCCGCCCCGGCCCCGCCCGGGCAACGGCCCTGCGCCGGCCGGACGACGCGACCGCCGACCTGACACCCGATCAGGCCTTCGACGCGCTGTACGCGTTCTGCGCGCCCGCGCTCGTCCGGCAGACCTACCTGCTGACCGGCCGCCGCGAGCTGGCGCGGGAGTCGGTCGAGCGGGCCTTTCACATCGCCTGGCAGCGCTGGCCCGAGGTGGCCCGCGACCGCGACCCGGCGGGCTGGGTGCGGGCGGTGGCCTACGACTGCGCCCTCTCTCCGTGGCAGCGGTTCCGCCTACGCCACCGGTGCCCGGAGCCGCCGCCCTCCGACCCGCTCGACCGCGCACTGCTGGACACCCTGCTGAAACTGCCGCCCTCGTACCGCCGCACGCTGCTGCTGTACGACGGTGTCGGTCTCGGCCTGCCGGAGACGGCGGCGGAGACGGAGGCGAGCAGCCGCGCGGCCGCGAACCGGCTGATGCACGCGCGGGAGGCGGTCGCCGAGCGGCTGCCGGAGCTGGCGGACCCGGAGGTGCTCCACTGGCAGCTGGTCGGACTGGCCTCCATCGAACGGCTGCGGGCCGCCAAACCGCTGGTGGTGCGCCGGGCCGGGGAACGCCGGGCCCGTTTCTGGACCCGGGCCGCCATCGCCTTCACGGTCGCCCTGATCGGAGCCACCGCCCTGACCGCGCGCACGGCCCCCACCCGCTACGAGCCACCGGTGCCGCAGGGCGAGACCGTCCAGGACGTGCCGCCACCGGTCGCGCCCGGGCCGCTGTCGGAGTCGGAGCAGGAGCTGCGGGCGAAGCTGCGCGGGGAGGAGCAGCGGGGGCCGGACCGGCTGGTGCCGCAGGCACGGTGACGCCTGTTTCTCGGCAAGCACGCTGACGCCTGTGTCATGAAAAGGCGGTGGGCCCGCCCCCGTGCAGGGAGCGGGCCCACCTATGAGCTGTACGACCGAGCCGTAGGGCGTTGCCCCTGCTCAGCCGGCGAGGATCGCGCGCGCCAGCTTCGCCGTCTCGGTCGGCGTCTTGCCGACCTTGACGCCGGCGGCCTCGAGGGCCTCCTTCTTCGCGGCGGCCGTGCCGGAGGAGCCGGAGACGATGGCGCCGGCGTGGCCCATGGTCTTGCCCTCGGGCGCGGTGAAGCCCGCGACGTAGCCGACGACCGGCTTCTTCACGTTCTCCTTGATGAAGGCCGCGGCCCGCTCCTCGGCGTCGCCGCCGATCTCACCGATCATGACGATCAGGTCGGTGTCGGGGTCGGCCTCGAACGCGGCGAGGGCGTCGATGTGGGTCGTCCCGATGACCGGGTCGCCACCGATGCCGACGGCGGAGGAGAAGCCGATGTCCCGCAGCTCGTACATCATCTGGTACGTCAGCGTGCCGGACTTCGACACCAGGCCGATGCGGCCCGGCTTGGTGATGTCGCCCGGGATGATGCCGGCGTTGGACTGGCCCGGCGTGATGAGACCGGGGCAGTTCGGGCCGATGATGCGGGTCTTGTTGCCCTTGGACACGGCGTAGGCGTAGAACGCGGCCGAGTCGTGGACCGCGATGCCCTCGGTGATGACGACCGCGAGCGGGATCTCGGCGTCGATGGCCTCGACGACGGCGGCCTTGGCGAAGGCCGGCGGGACGAAGAGGACGGATACGTTCGCGCCCGTCTTCTCGATCGCCTCGGCGACCGTGCCGAAGACCGGGATCTCGTTGCCGTCGATGTCGACCGACGTGCCCGCCTTACGGGGGTTCACGCCACCGACGATGTTGGTGCCGTCGGCCAGCATGAGCTTGGTGTGCTTCATGCCCGTGGCACCGGTCATGCCCTGGACGATGACCTTGCTGTCCTTGTTGAGGAAGATAGCCATGGCTGTTTAGTCCCTCGTCCCTTACTTCGCAGCCGCGAGCTCGGCGGCCTTGTCGGCCGCGCCGTCCATGGTGTCCACGCGCTGGACCAGCGGGTGGTTGGCGTCGGAGAGGATCTTGCGACCCAGCTCGGCGTTGTTGCCGTCCAGACGGACGACGAGGGGCTTGGTGACTTCCTCGCCCTTGTCCTTGAGCAGCTGCAGCGCCTGCACGATGCCGTTGGCGACCTCGTCACAGGCGGTGATGCCACCGAAGACGTTGACGAAGACGGACTTGACGTCCGGGTCGCCGAGGATGATCTCCAGGCCGTTCGCCATGACGGCGGCGGAGGCGCCACCGCCGATGTCGAGGAAGTTGGCCGGCTTGACGCCGCCGTGCGCCTCACCGGCGTACGCGACGACGTCCAGGGTGCTCATCACGAGACCCGCGCCGTTGCCGATGATGCCGACCTCGCCGTCGAGCTTGACGTAGTTGAGGTTCTTCTCCTTGGCGGCGGCCTCGAGCGGGTTGGCCGCCTCCTTGTCCTGGAGGGCCTCGTGCTCCGGCTGACGGAACTCGGCGTTCTCGTCCAGGGAGACCTTGCCGTCCAGGGCGATGACGTCGCCGGAGGCGACCTTGGCCAGCGGGTTGACCTCGACCAGGAGGGCGTCCTCCTTGATGAAGGTGTCCCACAGCTTGACGAGGACGTTCACGACCTTGTCGGCGACCTCGGCCGGGAACTTCGCGGCCGCGACGATCTCGCGGGCCTTGGCCTCGGTGACACCCTCGTTGGCGTCGATCGGCGTCTTGGCGACGGCCTCGGGGCGGGTGGCCGCCACCTCCTCGATCTCCATGCCGCCCTCGACGGACGCGATGGAGAGGAAGGTGCGGTTGGCACGGTCCAGGAGGAAGGAGACGTAGTACTCCTCCACGATCTCCGGGGCCGTCTCGGCGATCATCACCTTGTGGACCGTGTGGCCCTTGATGTCCATGCCGAGGATGTTGGTCGCGTGCTCGACCGCCTCGTCGGGGGTGGCGGCGAGCTTCACGCCACCGGCCTTGCCGCGGCCGCCGACCTTCACCTGGGCCTTGACGACGGACTTGCCACCGAGGCGCTCGGTGGCTGCGCGGGCCGCCTCAGGCGTGTCGATGACTTCACCGGCCAGCACCGGTACATCGTGCTTGGCGAAGAGGTCCCTCGCCTGGTACTCGAACAGGTCCACGCGCTTCCGTCCCTATCAGTGATCTCGCGGTTCGTTGTCTGCGTGGGCGTGCCGCGAGGGCAACGTGACGTCCGCTGTCTGTCACAAGGGAGGCGCACACGGTGTCCGAGCGCGCGGCATGTCCGTCTCGCAGGTTATCGCTGCTTGCGGGGGGCCTCTAAATCGAGGGTCACACCTGAGCGGTGATACCTGTCACATGATGCCGCGCTCTCTGGCACGGCGTGCCGGGGGTGAGGGGCCTCACCGAGCTGGGGTTGACCCGGTGAGGCCCGTCCGACACCCCCGAAGGAACACGAAGGCCCAGTTCAGGGCCCGGCTCTCCGGGTGCGGGGTGGTTGGTCCCCACCCCAATGGGGACCACCCGACCCCATCCACGAGGTCTCGGCCTCGGACGACCGACGGTTTTCGACCGCCCGGAGGTGATGCCTCGTGGAGTCGGTGGGGTGAGGGAAGGGGGTGCGCGGGCCGCGGGCTGCGGGCCGCGCCTGCGGGCCTGTGGGCCTGCGGGCTGCGGGCTGCGGGCTGCGGGCTGCGGGGCGCTCGTACGAAGCGGCACAGGGGAGCGGCTGTCCGCGGCGGCGGTCCGCCCGTGCTAGCCGGGGAAGACCGGGATGTCCCGGTGACTGCCCCGGGTGCCGGCCGTGCAGGAGCGTGCCGCGACACCGGACAGGAGTCTCAGCGGGGCGCAATCGCTCGGGGTGACGACGCCGTACGCGTCGCCGTGGCGTGACGTGCCGCCGTCGGCCGAGGACCGGTTGCCGAGCGTGCCGTCAGGCCGGTCTGCGGGCACGGGCCCGCCCGGGCCGTGTCCGACGTGAGCGGACCGGCCGGCGTGGTCGGCGCGTCTGGTGTGGCCCGGGTGCTCTGCGCGGCCGACGGCGTGGTGGTCGCCACCGCGCACCGCGATGTCCGCAGTCGCAGCAAGGACGACATCCGTCGCACTGGTCCGCCCGTCGGCTCCTGGCAGGTTCGGGGGGTCTGGCAGGTGTGGCAGGTCTGGTAGGTCTGGCGACACCGGCAGCTTGGGCAGCGCGGGCAGGCCCGGCAGCGTCGGCGACTCCGGGAGGGCCGGTGCCGGTGCCTTCCGGACAGGGAGCGAGGACCCGGCGAGTCGATCCGCCCGGCCGTGACGTCCGCATCCGTCAGCGCCCGCACGCCGTCCGCCGCATACGCCCGCTCCCGGCACAGGAGCCCGATGACGAGAACCCCGCCCACCAGCAGCGCCACCCGAAGCGCACGCCACCCGGCCGCCGTGCGCAGCATGCGCACAGCGGCACCGGGCAGGGCTGCTGACCAGATCAAGAGGGGGAGCTTCCTCCCGTGCTTGGGAACAAGCGCAGCGCGACGACCGCCGAGCAGGCGCCGATCCTCGCACGGGAGTGCGGAGGTTACGCAAGCGCTTCCCCGCTGATGGTCAGTCATGTCCGTTTTGCTGGCCGACGTTGGACGACGATGCATCGACAAGTCGCCATCCGAGCCCTCTCACCGCCCCGCACCACCGCGGTCGGCCGGGGCGCGCCCTCCTTACCTCACGCCGCATCCGGTATCGGCAGCGGGCGCTTCTCGATCGCCGCCGCCATCACCTCGGGGAACAGATCGGGCGTGCACGCGAACGCCGGTGACCCCAGCGCGGCGAGCGCTGCCGCGTGCTCCCGGTCGTACGCCGGTGCCCCCTCGTCGGAGAGCGCCAGCAGCGTCACGAACTGCACCCCCGAGGCCTTCATCGCCGCGACACGCTTGAGCATCTCGTCCCGGATGCCTCCCTCGTAGAGGTCGCTGATCAGCACGACCACCGTCTCCGCGGGCCGGGTGATCTGCGACTGGCAGTAGGCCAGTGCCCGGTTGATGTCCGTGCCGCCGCCCAGCTGCGTCCCGAACAGGACGTCGACGGGATCGTCGAGCTGGTCCGTGAGGTCCACGACCGCCGTGTCGAAGACGACGAGTCGCGTGGAGATCGTCCGCATCGAGGCGAGCACCGCTCCGAACACCGATGCGTACACGACCGATGCCGCCATGGATCCCGACTGGTCGATACAGAGGATGACCTCCTTCTTCGTGGACTGGGACGCCCGCCCGTACCCGATGAGCCGCTCCGGCACGATCGTTCGGTACTCGGGCAGGTAGTGCTTGAGGTTGGCCGCGATCGTGCGGTTCCAGTCGATGTCGTGGTGGCGGGGCCGGCTGATCCGGGCGCTGCGGTCGAGGGCGCCGGTGAGGGTGGCCCGGGTGCGTGTGGCGAGCCGCTTCTCCAGGTCCTCGACGACCTTGCGCACGACGGCCCGTGCCGTCTCCTTCGTCGTCTCGGGCATGGCCTTGTTGAGCGACAGCAGCGTGCCGACGAGGTGCACGTCGGCCTCCACCGCCTCCAGCATCTCCGGCTCCAGCAGGAGCGTGGCGAGACCGAGCCGGTCGATGGCGTCGCGCTGCATGACCTGTACGACGGAGGACGGGAAGTACGTCCGGATGTCCCCGAGCCAGCGCGCCACGGACGGCGCCGACGCCCCGAGCCCCGCCGAACGGTCCCGGCCCCCCTGGCGCTTCTCCCCCTTTCCGTAGAGCGCGGTGAGCGCTCCGTCCATCGCCGCGTCCCGCCCGGACAGTTCGCACCCGGTGCCGTCCGCCGCGTCGCCCCCGAGCACGAGCCGCCACCGCCGCAACCGCTCCTGCGCCGGGTCCGTCACCTCGGCCGTCATCCGTGTGCTCCCTTGCGAGGCCGTTCCCACAGCGGGATCACGTGCACGGCCGTCGTCGGCCGGTTTTCCGCCCGTGCCCCGTTCCCGTCGAGGTCTCCCGCTTCCGCGCCCGCGCTCGGCACCGACTGCCGCAGTTCCTCGGTCGTCATCCCGTCACCCCCACCAGGTCCTTGCCGATGTCCTCTGCCACTTCGTCCAGCCCGAGCAGCAGCCGCAGGACCGGCAGCACGGCGTCCGCGCGCACCGGGTCGAGCTCTGCCGCGAAGCCGGGTATGCCGGAGCCGGCCCCTGTCGCACCGGCCCCGGCCCCGGGCCCGCGTCGGACCAGCTCGCCGAGGGTCCGCCGCACACCGGGCTCGTACGCCGAGAACGTCCGCCGCAGCAGGGGCAGCACGTCCGTGAACGCCTCCGCCGGCACCCCGGTCAGCCACGCGTCGACCAGCCCGAGCAGCCGCTCGTCGTGCACCAGGAGCATGCCGCCCCCGGAGCCTCCTCCGACGAAGCCCTCGATCCACGCGGCCGCGTCCGCCGGTGGCGTGCCCGGGGACAGGACGCGCCCCATGAGGCGCGCCGCCTCCTCCTGCGCCAACTCCCCGTCGTCCAGCAGGAGCCGCACGGCCCGCCCTCTGATCACCCCGGGTACGGAGTCCCGCCCGGACAGCACCCGCAGCACCGACTGCCAACGGCCTCTCAAGTGGCCTTGCCCCGCCGCGGGGGCGTCCCCCAGGAGCCCCACGGCCCCGTGCACGGCGTCGACGTGGCGCCGCATCTCCTCGGCGCCGTCCGCATCGAGAGCCGCACAGGCCGGGGGCAGGCCGACGAAGACCCGCTCGGCCAGACCCGCCGCGACCTCTCCCAGGGCCCCGGTGTCCGTGCCGCGCACATCGCCGTAGCGCAGGGAGCGGACCAGGGCCGGCAGCGCCTGGGCGAGCTGGCCGACATCCGTGTCGAGGGCCGCGCGGTCGGCGAGGATCCGCATCACCGTGGGCAGGGCGTCGGGCAGTTCGGCCATCAGGCAGCGCTCGGCGAGCGCGGTGACGTCGGCCAGCCCCTGCGCGGTGACGGCGTCCGCCTCGGCCTTGGCGGTCGCGGCGGACAGGACGGTCGTCCCCCACACGCCGGCCTCGGCGACCCGCACCGACAGCTCGGGCTCCCAGCGCAGCCGCCACGTCTCCCGGAAGGTGCCCGTGCCGCCCCGCGAGGCGGCCGGTTCGCCCCACGCGATGCCGAGCAACCGCAGCCGGTGCAGCAGCCTGCTGCGGGCGGCGTCGGTCTCCTTGCGGAGGTCGAGCTCCAACTCCCGCTCCAGCGCCTCCGGCTTCAGCCGCAGCCGACGCTGGAGCCGGGCGAGGTCCCGCTGCAACGGAACCGCCGGTGCCGTCGACGGCACCTCCCCCAGTACGTCCCCCACGACCAGCCGGTCCTCCACCAGCGCCAGCGGCACGTCCGAGCCCTCGCACATCACCGCCCGCACCGCGTCGGTCGTCTCGCTCAGGCCGGGCAGCGGACGGCCGCGCATCGCGGCGAGCGTCTCGGCCAGCCGCACGGCCTCGATGACGTGCGCGGAGGACACGAGCCGGTCCTCGGCGCGCAGCAGCCCCGCCACTTTGGTCATCCACCGCTCGACCGGCCGGTCCGGGGCGCTGAACAAGTGCCCGTACCAGCCCGGCGAGTCGATGCCGGCCCCATAGCCGCTCACCCGGGACAGCCGGCGGTGCGTCCACGGCACCCACGTCATGTCCGTCTTGACCCTGGGCAGCCCCCTCAGCAGCGCCTTGTCGGCGGAGACGGTGGTCTTCCGCCGCAGGGCGGGCACATGCCACGCCCCGCACACGACGGCCACACCGTCCTCGAACTCCCGCTGCGCGGCCCGCACCTGGAGCCGCATGTACGCCTCGCGCACCAGGTCCCGGTCGTGTCCCCCACTGCCGTAGGTCTCCCGCAGCGCCCCCATCGCCTCCTCGAGCACGGTGAACGGCGCGAGCGCGTCCCCCTTCCCAACTCCCCGGTGCTCCACGACGTCCTCCCACCACCGCTCCGGGTCGTCGTAGCCCGCGGTCTCGGCGAGTACGCCCAGCGGATCGATCCGCACGTCGGCGGGGCCGGGGCCAGGTCCGGAGGCGGGTTCGGATGCGGAGGCGGGTCCGGGCCGGGGGCCCGGTCCGGAGTCACCCTCGCTGTCCGCCGTCTTGGCCTCCAGCGGTGATTCCCCCTCCACTCCGGCCTCGTCCTCCTGCCTTCCCCAGGCCAGCGTGTGCGTGGCCGGCAGGTCGATGAAGCGGGCCGGGACGTCGTGTTCCAGGGCCCAGCGGATGGCGACCCACTCCGGGGAGAACTCGGCCAGCGGCCAGAACGCCGAGCGGCCGGGCTCGTCCACGGCATGGGCGAGCAGGGCGACCGGCGGCCTCATCTCCTCGTCGGCGGCCAGCCGAATCAGGGCATCGGCCTCGGGCGGCCCCTCGATCAGCACGGCCCTCGGCCGGGCCTCCTCCAGCGCCGCCCGCACGGCCCGCGCCGACCCCGGCCCGTGATGCCGCACCCCGAGCAGCAACGGACCCGCCCCGGCCGCACGGCCCACAGCTTCTTCCGAGCCGGTCACCTGATCCCCTCCCATCGCCGACCCGGTCCCGCAACCGACCCCCGCTCCGCGTCGCTCACACGCTCACCTCCCGGCAGGCCCGGTAGAAGTCCTTCCAGCCGTCCCGCTCACGGACCACCGTCTCCAGGTACTCCTGCCAGATCACGCGGTCGGCCGCCGGGTCGCGGACCACCGCGCCGAGGATGCCCGCGGCCACATCGCCCGGCCGCAGCACGCCGTCACCGAAATGGGCCGCCAGGGCCAGCCCGTTGGTGACGACGGAGATCGCCTCGGCCGTGGACAGCGTGCCGCTCGGCGACTTCAGCTTCGTCCGGCCGTCGGTCGTGACCCCGTCGCGCAGCTCACGGAAGACCGTGACCACCCGGCGGATCTCGTCGAGGCCGTCGGGCGCGGCCGGCAGGTCGAGGGAGCGGCCGATCTGGTCGACACGGCGCGAGACGATGTCGACCTCGGCCTCGGGGCTCTCCGGCAACGGCAGCACCACCGTGTTGAACCGGCGGCGCAGGGCGCTGGACAGGTCGTTGACCCCGCGGTCGCGGTCGTTGGCCGTGGCGATCAGGTTGAAGCCGCGGACCGCCTGCACCTCCTGGCCCAGCTCCGGTATCGGCAGCGTCTTCTCCGACAGGATGGTGATGAGCGTGTCCTGCACGTCGGCCGGGATACGCGTCAGCTCCTCGACGCGGGCGGTCATGCCCTCGGCCATGGCCCGCATGACCGGGCTGGGCACGAGGGCGTCGCGGCTCGGGCCGTGGGCGAGCAGCTGCGCGTAGTTCCAGCCGTACCGGATGGCCTCCTCCGGTGTGCCGGCGGTGCCCTGCACCAGCAGCGTGGAGTCGCCGCTGACCGCCGCGGCCAGATGCTCGGAGACCCAGGTCTTCGCCGTGCCGGGCACACCGAGCAGGAGCAGGGCGCGGTCGGTGGCGAGCGTGGTGACGGCGACCTCGACGATGCGGCGCGGGCCGACGTACTTCGGTGTGATCACCGTGCCGTCCGGCAGCGTGCCACCGAGCAGGTACGTCGCGACGGCCCACGGCGACAGCTTCCAGCGGGCCGGACGCGGACGGTCGTCCTGCGCGGCGAGCGCGGCGAGTTCATGGGCGAAGGCGTCCTCGGCATGCGGCCGCAACGCCTCGGACGGCTCCCCCGGCTTCGGTTCCACGGTCGTCGGTTCAACGGACACAGGCATGGCTGAGTCCCCCTCCAGCTCGGCCGGTTCGGATCTGGCATCCACGTTGCACCACACCACTGACAATGCGTTCTGACCTGCGCAAACGCCTCCCCGGAGCTGCTCGCGGTCCCGATTGTCAGTGGTGGGATCTACCTTCGATGGCATGACTCAGCAGGGGGTGCGCTGGACCGCGGACCAGGTGCTGGCACTGGCGCCTGACGCCGCATCACGCAAAGCGGGAAGCAAACTCGGTGCGGCGGGGCCGTGGTCCGAGGCGGGGAGTTCCGACGAGGGGACGGTGTGGGGGCTGTGCAAGGGCAGCGGAAGCAAGCCGTATCAGACGATCGTGGACATCGCGGACGCCTCCGGGCCCGCGTACAAGTGCAGTTGTCCAAGCCGCAAGTTCCCGTGCAAGCACGCGCTGGGGCTGCTGCTGCTCTGGGCGGGCGGCGACGGAGCGGTGCCGACGGGAGAGGCGCCGGAATGGGCCGGGCAGTGGATAGCGGGGCGGCGCAAGCGGGCGGAGGAGAAGGGGAGCGGGGACAGCTCCGGTTCGCCGTCCGGGTCCGCTGATCCGGAGGCGGCGCGCCGCCGGGCGGAGCGGCGGGCCGAGCGGGTCACGGCGGGCGCGGCGGAGCTGGAGCAGCGCCTGACGGACCTGTTGCGCGGGGGCTTGGCCTCGGCGGAGCAGTCGGGTTACGGCCTGTGGGAGGAGACGGCGGCCCGCATGGTCGACGCCCAGGCACAGGGCCTCGCCTCGCGCGTGAGGGAGTTGGGCGCCATACCGTCCACCGGCCCGGGCTGGCCGGTGCGTCTGCTGGAGGAGTGCGCGCTGCTGCATCTCCTCGGTCAGGGCTGGCTGCGCCGCGAGCGGCTTCCCGGCGCCCTCGCCGCCACGGTCCGCTCCCGCATCGGTCTGCCGGTCACCGCGGACGGACCGCCGGTGCGGGACCGCTGGCTGGTGCTCGCCCAGTACGACACGGCGGACTCTCGCCTGACGACCCGCCGGATCTGGCTGTACGGCGCCGATTCGGACCGCACCGCGCTGCTCCTCTCCTACGGCGCCGCCGGCCGCGCCCCGGAACTGGCGCTGCCGGTCGGGCTGACCCTGGAGGCCGAGGTGTCCGCCTACCCGGGCGCCGGTCAGCTGCGGGTGGCCCTGGGCGAACAGTTCGCCCCACCCGCGCCGACGGCGATACGCCCGCAGGGGATGACGACGTCCCGGGCGGCCGCCCGTTACGGCGACGCCCTGCGCGACGACCCCTGGCTGGAGTCCGTCCCGGTGACGCTGGACCGGGTCGTCCCCACTCCGGACGGCGACTCCTGGCAGTTGGCGGACGCGGACGAGGACGCGGCGTTGCCGCTCACCCCCGCCGCGCGTTCCCGGCCGGGCCTGTGGCGGCTCGTCGCGCTGTCGGGCGGCGCCCCTGTCCGGGTCTTCGGCGAATGCGGCCACCAGGGCTTCACTCCGCTGACGGCCTGGCCCGAAGGCCCGGGCGACGCGATAGCCCTGTGCTGAGCCGACCGCCAACCCCGACACCGACGCCGACGCCGACGCCAATGGCCCGGCCTTTCCGACCCGCCCCGCCTCCCCCACAAATCCGCGAATTTTTCAGGCATCCCGGGACAACCGGTAAGGGTGAGCCTTCAACCACCCCCGGGCGCCGCACGGAAAGGAAGCTCATGACCAGGACCTCCGCTCCTGTGGACGCGCCCGCGACGGGCGCCTGGGAGGGTCTCGTCACCACGGCACTGCTGGGCACGGACCGGCGCACCCCGCCGGGCACCGGTCCGGGCCCGGAGGCACCGGTGGCCCTGCTGGACGCGGCGGCCGTGGAGACCGTACGACGACGGGCCGGTCTGCGTCCGGCGCGGGCGGCCGAGCGTCCGCAACCGGCACCGGATGACCCGCGCCCGCCGCTGCCCCAGGCGGCCGCCCACAGACTCGCCATACTGCTGGCCGACCGCCCCGGCGCATCCGGTGGCGGCCGCCGAGGCACCACGCCCGACCTGACGGAGTTGCTGCCCCAGTGGCTCGCGGCGGCCAACGCCCGTGGTTTCGCCCCGCCTCCGCAGCTGCTGCCCGCACTGCTGGACGCGGCTCGGGGGCGTACCGACCTGCGGCCGGCGGCGCTGGAGTTCGCGGGGCCGCGGGCCCTGTGGCTGGCCCGGCTGAACCCGGACTGGCGGTTCGCCCTGCGCTCGACTCCGGGCGGTGGAGCGGCCCTGCCGCATCTCGCCGACGACGACGGCATCCGGCAGCTGTGGCAGGAGGGACTGTTCGCCGAACGGGTCGCCCTCCTGTCCGCCCTGCGCTCCCATGACCCGGCCGCGGCGCGCGAACTGCTCGCGACGACCTGGGCGACGGAACGGGCCGAGGACCGGTTGATGTTCCTCGACTCCCTGCGCACGCGCCTGGGCCCGGACGACGAGCCGTTCCTGGAACAGGCCCTGGCCGACCGCAGCCGCAACGTCCGGGCGACGGCGGCGGAGCTGCTGTCGGCGCTGCCCGGTTCGGCGCTCGCGGCACGGATGGCGGTCAGGGCGGAGGCGTGCGTCGCCATCGACCACATGCAGCCCGTCATGGCCACGCCGACGATCACCGTCGAAGCGCCTCACGAGTGCGACCCGGGCATGGAGCGCGACGGCGTCGTGGCGAAGGCGCCGGCCGGCCGGGGTGAACGTTCGTGGTGGTTCGGCCAATTGGTGGAGGCGGCTCCGCTCGGGACCTGGTCACGGCGGCTGGGCGGGCGGACACCCCGGGAGATCGTGGCACTGCCGGTCACCGACGACTGGCAGGGCGAACTGCACGCTGCGTGGTGCCGGGCCGCCGTCCGCCAGCGGGACGCCGAGTGGTCGCGCGCGCTGCTCGGAGAGCCCTCGGCACCGGAGGCGGGCGGCCCGGGCGCGGTGTCCCTGGCCGAACGCGCCAAGCTGCTCGGCACGCTGGACGCGGCCGAGCGGGCCGAGTGGGTGGCCGGCTTCATCGCGACGCACGGCCTGTCCGAGGCGTTTCAGCTGCTCGGGGTGTGCGCGGTGCCGTGGGCGCCGCCGCTCGGCCGGGCCGTGGTGGACGCGCTCAACATCGCGCGGGACGCGGGGAGTTATCCATGGAGTTTCAGCGGAGTCATGGGCCTGGCGGAGCGCTGCCTGGACCCGTCCGAGGCCGCCCGCCTCGACGGTCTGCTGGCCGTACCGGACGAGCCGGAGAACGCGTCTCCCGGCGCCGGCGGCTACTGGGCGGAGGCCTTCCAGCGCCTGGTCACGACGTTGCGCCTGCGCGCGGCGATGGCGGAGGAGCTGAACACTTCCTGACCCCGGCCCGCGTCACGGAGCCCGGTAGCCACCCACCGAGGCCGACCCTGGCAGACCAGAACGACTCGCTGACACTCCGGGGCACCGGCCCGCACCCCGGCACCGCCGCCGGAGGCCTACGCCCCGGCCGGCTGGCGTGCGTTCGCCCGGACCCAGTCCACGATCGACGCCGTCGTCGCGCCCGGCGTGAAGATCTCCGCGACGCCCTTCTCCTTCAGCAGGGGAATGTCCGCCTCGGGGATGATCCCGCCGCCGAAGACCAGGATGTCCTCCGCGTCCCGCTCCTTGAGCAGGTCGATCACCGCCGCGAAGAGCGTGTTGTGCGCGCCGGAGAGGACGGACAGCCCGATCGCGTCGGCGTCCTCCTGGAGCGCCGTGTCGACGATCTGCTCGGGAGTCTGGTGGAGCCCGGTGTAGATGACCTCCATACCGGCGTCGCGCAGGGCCCGCGCGATGACCTTGGCTCCGCGATCGTGGCCGTCGAGGCCCGGCTTGGCCACCACCACGCGGATCGGACCGGCTGCCACACCCATCACTGCCTCCATGAAGCGACTACATCCATCCGTATCGACAAGTACCGCACATATCGCGCTTGCCGTACACGCCGCACCGCACGGACACCCTGCCCCGATTCGTCCGGGCAAGTGAACGAACGTTATCTCCAGGATCCCGCGACCGGCAGTTTCGCGGTGTGGACCGAGGGGGAAATCACACGATGGGACAAGCGCAAGGGGAGCCGCGACGAGGTCGCCGTACCACCGCCCCACCCACCACGCACGGCGGCGGTACGGCACTTCGGGGAAGGAACGCGGGACACGCAGGGCACGCACAGCACGCAGGGCAGACACGGCGCAACAGCGGGGAACCTCGTCGCAGCACCGACAGGGGACCTCGTCGCACCACCGGCGTCACACGCGCCACAAGCCGCGCTCCGACCCCGCGGCTCACGCCGCTCACGCAGTCATCAGCCGTCTTCGCCGCTGCTTTCCACGAGGGCATACGGGGGGCGGCTGGCCTCCCGCATGCCGACAGGAGGTCGGCCATGAAGGTCACCGGGGCTGCTCTGCCCTTTCTTCCGTTCTGCCAGCGTCTGCTGCCGAGCCGGCTGGCGGGACTCTCCCTGGCACTCCTGAAGGCCACCGCCCTGGAGATCGCGATCCTGGCCGGGCATCTCCTCCTCTATCCCTCCGGCATCACGCAGGAGCGGCGGACCCCCACCCCGGCCCTGCCCACGGCCGGAGCCGCCCAACTGCCCACGGAGGCCAAGCCTCCCGTCGTCCTGCTGCACGGCTTCATCGACAACCGCTCGGTCTTCGTCCTGCTGCGCCGCAGCCTCGCCCAGCACGGCAGGCAGCAGATCGAGTCCCTCAACTACTCGCCGCTGACCTGCGACATACGCGCCGCGGCCGAGCTGCTCGGCCGCCACATAGAGGAGGTCTGCGAGCGCACCGGAGCCCAGCAGGTCGACGTCGTAGGTCACAGCCTCGGCGGCCTGATCGCGCGTTACTACGTGCAGCGGCTCGGCGGCGACACGCGCGTGCGGACCCTCGTGACACTCGGCACGCCGCACTCGGGCACCCGGGTGGTGCCCCTGGCCAACGCGCACCCCATCGTGCGCCAGATGCGCCCCGGCTCACCGGTGCTCGAGGAGCTCACTCGGCCGGCCCCGGGCTGCCGTACGCACTTCGTCAGCTTCTGGAGCGACCTGGACCACGTGATGGACCCGTTGGAGACGGCCTGCATCGACCATCCGGATCTGACGGTGCAGAACGTGCGGGTGACCGGCATCGGTCACCTCGCCCTGCCGGTGCACCCCGCCGTCGCCAACGGGATACGGCAGGTTCTCGACACGGCCCGCCCGGGTGAACCGTCCGCCGGCCGGACCGATGGTCTGACGGTGGCCTGAGACTCGTCATACAGCCGGCACACAGCGTCGAAGCACCGACCGACCTCGAACAAACTTCGAACACAGGGCCAAGCCCGTGCCCGCAGTCCGCCAAAACACGGCCGAATGCCCGTTTCCTGCGCGCGCGAAACCTGCCGAAGATTGTCGTGCCCGCGTACCGCCGGGTACAGTCGCCGCACTGCTCTGGCAGCCCCTGTTGTCGAGGCGAAAGAGAAGTTGGTGAACGACCGTCACCCGTCGGGGACCATGACCCCGGCTCCGGCTTCCGACGCCGACTCGGCGCACTACGCGTCGTACGGCACCCAGGAAGCCCAGTACGGCGACTTCACCACGTACGGCGACTACGCCGCCACCGGATTTGACGCCACCGGTACGGACGGCACCGGTTTCGAGGCCACCGGCCACACCACCGCGACGTTCGCCACCGACCCCCTCTTCGGCGACATGCCGGGCAGCGGTCACGACACGGGCACGTACGACACCGGCCACTGGCCCACCGGCACGCAGGACAACCCGCACTACGACGCGTACGCGGCCCAGCACCACGCCGCCTACGACACCGGCGTCTACGACACGACGACCTGGACGGCCGCGCAGCAGCCGCTCTCGGTCATCCCGTCGCAGGCCACCTCCCCGGACAGCACCGGGCAGTGGGACGCCGGTGCCTGGCTCCAGCCCGACCAGTCCGGCAATCCGGCCGACCAGACCCAGCAGTGGGAATGGGGCACGCAGGCCTTCGACACCGGTGCCTACGACGCCACGCAGTGGAACACCGACGGCGCCGGCGCCCCGGCCCCCGACGCGTACGAGCAGCACGGCGAAACCTTCGAGCAGCACGAGACCGCGACGTTCGAGCAGGTCACCTACGACGAAGCCGACGGGGCCACCTACCACGACCCCGCCACCGACGGCGGCGAGCCGGCCACCGGCGAACTGCCCACCGTCGCCCCGCTGCTGGACGGCCAGGAAGAGGTGAGCCCGCGCGCCGGCTCACGGGCGGCCTCGCGCGCCGGGTCCCGTTCCCGCCGCCGTACGCCGCCCAAGCGCTCGGCGCTGCTGACCATCGCGGTGCCCTCGGCGTGTGTCATGGGCGTCGCGGGCATCGCCGCCGCTTCCGTCGGCACCTTCACCGACGACGGCGCCGCGGAGGCGCAGACGACCGCGGCGGACGTGCAGCCGGTGAAACCGGCCACCGCCAACAACAAGCTGGACACGCAGCTCCAGAGCCTCGCCGCCGGCGCGGACGACTTCGCCGACCGGGCCAGCCGTACGCAGGAGCGCATCGACCTCAAGGCCCAGCAGGCGGCCGAGCGCAAGCGCGCGGCGGAGGAGGCGGCCCGCAAGGAACGGCTGCGCCCCAAGTTCGCCCTGCCGGTCGCCCGGCACGGACTCAGCGCCTACTACGGCCAGTCCGGCATCAACTGGATGTCCCTGCACACCGGCATCGACTTCCCCGTCTCGTACGGCACGACCGTGATGGCCGCGACCGACGGCACGGTCCGCACGCAGTGGAACAGCGCGTACGGCAACATGATGATCGTGACCGCGAAGGACGGCACGGAGACGTGGTACTGCCACCTCTCCACCTACACGGTCCCCTCCGGTACGACCGTGAAGGCGGGCGATCCGATCGCACGCTCCGGCAACTCCGGCAACTCGACCGGCCCTCATCTGCACTTCGAGGTGCGCCCGGCCGGCGGCTCGGCGATCGACCCGCTCCCGTGGCTGCGCAGCCACGGCATCGACCCGACGTAACGTCCCCCAGCCCGCAGCCCCCGCCCGTCGGGCGGGGGCTGATCCGGTCCGACTACAGCTTCTCCACCGGCGCGTACCGCAGCAGCAGGCGCTTCGGCTTGGTGTCCCCGAAGTCGATGGTCGCCTCCGCGTTCCCGCCCGTACCCTTCACCGCCACGACGGTCCCGAGCCCGAACTGGTCGTGCGTGACCCGGTCCCCGACCGCCAGGGACACGACCGGCTTCTCGGAGGTCCGGCGCGTGGCGAAACCGGACGCGCCCGACGCGGACGAACGCGAGCGGGACGACGACAGAGAGGCCGCCACCCCGGAGACCGGGCCGGAGGACGCGGGCGCGGTGGCTCCCGTCCGCTTCCATTCCACGTAGGCCGGCGGGATCTCCTCCAGGAAGCGGGAGGGCGGGTTGTACGACGGCTGGCCCCAGGCGCTGCGCAGCGTGGACCGCGTCAGATACAGCCGTTCCCGCGCGCGCGTGATCCCGACGTACGCCAGGCGCCGCTCCTCCTCCAGCTCCTTGGTCTGGCCGAGGGCGCGCATGTGCGGGAAGACGCCGTCCTCCATGCCGGTGAGGAAGACGACCGGGAACTCCAGGCCCTTGGCGGTGTGCAGGGTCATCAGCGTGATGACGCCGTCGCCGTCCTCCTCGTCGGGGATCTGGTCGGAGTCGGCGACCAGCGCGACCTGTTCGAGGAAGTCGGACAGTGTCCCCTGCTCGTCCTCGCCGCGTTCCTGCTCGAACTCCATGGCGACGGCGGCGAGTTCCTGGAGGTTCTCGATCCGGGTCTCGTCCTGCGGGTCGGTGGAGGCCTGCAACTCGGCGAGGTACCCGGTGCGTTCCAGGACGGCCTCCAGCACGGTGGCCGGTCCGGCGCCGGACTCGACGATCGTCCGGAGGTCCTCCATCAGCGTGTTGAACCGCTTGACGGCGTTGGTGGAGCGCGCGGCCATGCCGTACGCCTCGTCCACACGCTTCAGCGCCTGCGGGAAGCTGATCTTCTCCCGCTGGGCGAGGGCGTCGATCATCGCCTCGGCGCGGTCGCCGATGCCCCGCTTGGGGACGTTGAGGATCCGGCGCAGCGGCACCGAGTCCTCCGGGTTGGCCAGCACGCGCAGGTAGGCCAGGACGTCCCGGACCTCCTTGCGCTCGTAGAAGCGGACCCCGCCGACGACCTTGTAGGGCAGGCCGACGCGGATGAAGATCTCTTCGAAGACACGGGACTGGGCGTTGGTGCGGTAGAACACCGCGACGTCGCCGGCCTTCGCCTCGCCGGCGTCCGTGAGGCGGTCTATCTCGTCGGCGACGAACTGCGCCTCGTCGTGCTCGGTGTCGGCGACGTACCCGGTGATCGTGGCGCCCGCGCCCGCGTTGGTCCACAGGTTCTTGGGGCGGCGGGACTCGTTGCGCTCGATGACCGCGTTGGCCGCGCTGAGGATCGTCTGGGTGGAGCGGTAGTTCTGCTCCAGCAGGATCGTCGTCGCGTCCGGGTAGTCCTCCTCGAACTGGAGGATGTTGCGGATCGTCGCGCCGCGGAAGGCGTAGATCGACTGGTCTGCGTCACCCACGACGCACAGCTCGGCGGGCGGGACCTCGGCCTCGGGCGGTACGTCGACGGGGTGCTCGGAGGTGCCGACGAGCTCCCGCACGAGGGCGTACTGGGCGTGGTTGGTGTCCTGGTACTCGTCCACCAGCACGTGGCGGAAGCGGCGGCGGTAGTGCTCGGCGACGTCCGGGAAGGCGCGCAGCAGGTTGACCGTCGTCATGATCAGGTCGTCGAAGTCGAGGGCGTTCGCCTCGCGCAGCCGCGACTGGTACATCGCGTAGGCCTGGGCGAGGGTCTTCTCGAAGCCGTCCGTGGCCTGGGCGGCGAAGTCCTCCTCGTCGATCAGCTCGTTCTTCAGGTTGCTGATCTTGGCGCTGAAGGACTTCGGCGGGAAGCGCTTGGGGTCGAGGTCGAGGTCGCGGCAGACCAGGGCCATCAGGCGCTTGGAGTCGGCGGCGTCGTAGATCGAGAAGGAGGACGTGAAGCCGAGCTTCTTGCTCTCGCGCCGCAGGATGCGCACGCACGCGCTGTGGAAGGTCATCACCCACATCGCGTTCGCCCGTGGGCCGACGAGCTGCTCGACGCGCTCCTTCATCTCGCCCGCGGCCTTGTTGGTGAAGGTGATCGCGAGGATCTGGCCCGGGTGCACGCCCCGCTCGGCGAGCAGGTGGGCGATGCGGTGCGTGAGCACGCGGGTCTTGCCGGAGCCGGCGCCGGCCACGATGAGCAGCGGGGAGCCGGAGTGCACGACGGCGGCGCGCTGGTTGTCGTTCAGCCCCTCCAGGAGGGCGGCGGTGTCCACCACCGGGCGCGGGGCGCCGTCGCGGTAATAGGCGTCCCGGTCCGGGGGCACGTCGAACTTCCCGCCGAACAGATCGTCCGGAACCGGCTCCGGTACGTGATCGTCCTCGGGTGGCGGCGGGGGCTCGTCCGCGGGGCCCCGCTGGGCCTGGAGGTCCGCCAGGAAGCTGTCGTCAAAGAGGCTGCTCATCGCTCTCCGAGTCTAGGGCGCCCCACTGACAGCCCGCCGCCGCCCTGAGAACATCGCCGAAACGACCCCTTCGTCACCCTGCATCCCCGCATGATCACAGTCCGCTACAGACGTCACGATTATGGACGACTCGTGACCAACCCCCCTTGACCGGTCACTCTCGGCGACGCTCCGGGATAAGGTCACGAAAATGTATCGGGCATATCACCCATCAACCTTCACAAGGGCCACACCAGTTGGCTACCGTGCGGGCAGGCCGCACGACCCCCACCGGCGAACGTCGCCGGGCCGCGCGGCCTCCGCCGAGTCCGGTGTGCCGCAGCGGCAGCCGGAGCCGGGGACCCAACCGAGAAACTCTGGGGTGAATCGGCCCGACTCCCTCCACGGAGACGGCCGTAGGGCAACCCTTCCGATGTACCCGCCCGAACCCGACAGCTAACCCGGTAGGCGGAGCATGGAAGGAGTCGCCTCCCTTGGCGTCGCACCGCAAGTCGCGTCCCGCTGGTACGCGCGTCGCAGGCATACGGACCCCCGCCCTCGCAACGGCGGCCCTCACGTCCGTGGCCCTGCTGTCCCAGTCGGCCAACGCCGCCCCCGAGGCCGACGGCAAGCCGAGTCTCGAGGAAGTCGAGAAGAAGGTCGACGACCTGTACCGCCAGGCCGAGTCGGCGACCGACAAGTACAACTCGGCCAAGGAAAAGACCACCAAGCAGCGAAAGCGCGTCGACACCCTTCTCGACGACGTCGCCAAGCGCACCCAGAAGCTCAACGAGGCACGGGAGGAACTCGGTTCCTTCGCCGCCGCCCAGTACCGCACCGGCGCCTCCGCCCCGGACACGGCGACGTTCCTGCTCGCGGACACCCCGCAGGACTACTTCGACCAGACCCAGCTGATGGACCGGATGACCGGCCGTCAGAAGGTCGCGGTCGACGACTACGTCACCCAGCAGTCCGAGACGATGAAGAAGCGCCAGGAGGCCACCGAGAGCCTCGAGACGCTGACCGAGACGCAGGGCGACCTGAAGACGGCCAAGGCGACCGTCCAGCAAAAGCTCGCCGACGCCCGCGAGCTGCTGTCGAAGCTGACCGCCGAGGAGAAGGCGCGGCTCGCGGCGATCGAGAGGGAGAAGCAGCAGGAGGCCGCCCGCAAGGCCGCCGAGCTGGCCCGGCAGCAGGCCGCGCAGCAGAAGGCGCAGGAGGAGGCCGCCCAGCAGCAGGACAGCGGCTCCTCGTCGGCCGGCTCCGGCTCGTCCTCCTCGACAGCCCCGGCCGACTCCTCCTACGCCACCAAGGCCGAGAAGGCGCTCGCCTTCGCCCGTGCCCAGATCGGCAAGCCGTACGTCTGGGGCGCCGTCGGCCCCGGTTCCTACGACTGCTCCGGCCTCACCCAGGCCGCCTGGAAGGCCGCGGGCGTCACCCTGCCGCGCACGACCTACGACCAGGTCAACGCCGGCACCACGGTCCCGCTGGCCGACGCCCAGCCCGGTGACCTGGTCTTCTTCTACGACGACGTCACCCACGTCGGCATCTACATCGGCAACGGCATGATGATCCACGCCCCGAAGCCCGGCACCTACGTGCGCGAGGAGTCGATCTACTACGACGGCGAGTCGGCGATCCACAGCGTGGTGCGGCCCGCCTGAGGGCCGTAGGTCACGGCATGCGGATCACTGAGGGCACGCGCGCGTGAGGGCGCTCGCGCGTTTTTGAGGCGCCCGCGCGTGCCCCGCTCACATCGCGCGCGGCGCCTCCTAGCATCGGCCCCATGCCCGGCCCCTCCCCCTCCACCGACTGGTGGGCGCAGCGCGCGCCGTCCGCCAGTGCCGCCGTACTGACGACCGGCACCCTGTCGGTCGGTCTGGATCTGGCGGGGTACGGCGTCCTCTCCCGTATCGCCCTCGGCGTGGCCTGCGCGGCCTGGCTGATGCTCGCCGCGGACTTCACCCTGCGGCTGCTGCCGGCCGGCACGAGGTGGCGGTCGTACGCGGGGGTGCCGGGCCTTGTGGACACCGTGGCGGCGGCCGCCCTCACCACCGTGGCGGCGACGGCCGTCCTGGGCACCGGCTTCTCGGCGGCCGGCTCGCAGGCTCTGGCCGCGGCCCTGCTGGTGCTGGCCGTACTGCTCTGGCCCGTGCCGCTGGCCCTCCCCGCGCAGGACGGGGAGCGGCGCAGGCCCGGGACCGTGTTCACGCGCTGCATGGCCACACAGGGGCTCGCCGTGCTCGGCGCCACGCTCGCCGCTGCCGAGTCGGCCGCCTGGCTGGCCCACGCGGCGCTGGTGCTGTTCTGGCTGGGGCTCGTGCTGTACGTCCTCGCCCTGGCCCGTTTCGACGTGCGGCAGGTGGCGGAGGGGCGCGGCGACCACTGGCTCGTGGCCGGGGCGCTCGCGCTCTCGGCGCTGGCCGGGGCACGGCTGATCAGCTCCGACAGCGCGCAGCTGTACCTGTGGAACGTCGACGACCGCGGCACCCTGAGCCATGTGACGGTCGCGCTGCTCGTGCTCACACTGGTCTGCTGCGCCGTCCTGCTCGCCGCCGAGTTCCTTCGGCCCCGGCCCCGCACCGACATCCGCCGCTGGGCGACCGTGTTCACCTGGGCCATGACGGCGACGGCCGCACTGGCCGTCGCCGCCGCCCTCGACGTCTCCTGGCTCGACGGCCTGGGGGAGGTACTGCTGTGGGTCTCGGTGGCCGCGTGGCTCGTGGTCACCGCCTGGACGGTCGCCTCGGCCCGGGCCTGCGCCGTGCCCGGCCGGGTCAGGTCCAGAGCACGGCGATGAAGACGTTCGCCGTGGTCAGCGCCCCGACGAGGCCGAACAGGCCCTTGTCCACCTGCTCGTCGTCCCGCTTCACGTAGACCAGGCCGAGGATCACGATCAGCAGGGCCAGCTTCACGCCGATCTTGATGTTGTTCACGGACTGGTCGTCGGCCTGGTTGAGGCCGACCAGGATCACACCGGTGACCAGCATCGTCAGCGCGCCGTGCAGCATCGCGGGGGTGTAGCGGGCGGTGCCCTCGCCCATCGCCTTCATCTGGGTGAGGAAACCGCCGAGGAGGGATGCGATGCCGATGATGTGGAGGCCGACGAAGAGGTGGATGAGTACGTCCATGAGGCCGGAGCCTAATCAGGGGCTCCACAGCCGCCCGACACCGGCCCGTCGGGTGCATATATGCGCCCCATAGCACCCGCCCGCCGCCTCGAACCCATGATTCGGCGCATCGGTCATCACGCTGAGTCAAGTCGACGGCGGCGGGACGAGGGCACGGTCGCATACGGTCACCGCCGGTCCTCTCGGGACACTTCCGCGCAGCCGCCACCGGGCCGCCGCGGCGACGTTTAGCGTCCTCCCCCAGGTGTCCGGCTCCCCACCGCCGCCCGGGCCAGGGGCGGCAGTCGGACGCCACCGCCGAGAAGATCCGGCGGCGGTCCGCTTCCCCTGTGCGGGCCGCCGCCGGACGCGCAGGCCGCCCGTCCGCTCCCCCTGGCGGCCGTACGCACCCGTCGGCGGTCGCAGGAAAGGACGTGGCCCCCAGGTGGCAGCGCACCGCAAGCCCCGCCGGCACTCCGCGAGCGGCAACACGGCCCGTACGGCCGCCACGATCGCCCTCGCGGGCGCGGCGACCGCGACGGGTCTCGACGGCACCGGACACGCCGAACCCGAGCTCACCCCCGGGCAGGTCAAGGCCAAGGTGGACGAGCTGTACCAGGAGGCGGAGGTCGCCACCGAGAAGTACAACGGCGCGAAGGAGAAGGCCGAGGCGGCCGGACGGCGGCTGAAGGACCTCCAGGACCAGGCGGCACGCAAGGAGGAACGGCTCAACTCCGCACGCGAGGCACTGGGTTCGGTCGCCGCCGCCCAGTACCGCGCGGGCGGCCTCGACCCCGCGCTCCAGCTCGCCCTGTCCGACGATCCCGACCGGTACCTCGACAACGCCGAGTTCGTCGAGCGGGCCGGCAACCGGCAGCGGGCCGATGTCGCGCGCGTACGCCGGCAGCTCCGGGAGATCGAGCAGCTGCGCGGGGCCGCCCACATCGAGCTGACCTCCCTGAAATCGCGGCAGACGGAGCTGCGACGGCACAAGAAGACGATCACCGGCAAGCTGGGATCCGCGCGTCAGCTGCTGTCCCGGCTCACCGCGCAGGAACGTGCCCGCATCGGCGACACGAGGGGCACGGGCCGCGCCTCACGCTCCTCGACGGGTGCGCGTGACAGCCTGACCGCCCCAGGGTCCGTCCGCGCACAGGCGCCCAACTCCCGCGCGGCCGCCGCCGTGTCCTACGCCTACCGGAAGCTCGGCAGCCCCTATGTCTGGGGCGCGACCGGCCCGAACGCCTTCGACTGCTCGGGCCTCGTCCAGGCCGCGTACCGCTCCGCGGGCGTCTCCCTGCCCCGCACGACGTACTCCCAGATCGACGCGGGCCGCCGCGTCTCCCGCTCCGAACTGCTCCCCGGGGACCTGGTGTTCTTCTACGCCGGTATCAGTCACGTCGGCATCTATGTGGGCGACGGCCGGATGATCCACGCCCCGAGCCCCTCCGCCCCGGTCCGGGTCGCCCCGCTCGACGAGATGCCGTTCACGGGTGCCACCCGGGTGGTCTGACCAGGGCCGCGCCCGGGTCACACCAGCCGGCGGGCCGTCGCCCAGCGCGTCAGCTCGTGCCGGTTGGAGAGCTGGAGCTTGCGCAGGACCGCCGAGACATGCGACTCGACCGTCTTCACGGAGATGAACAGCTGCTTGGCGATCTCCTTGTACGCGTATCCCCGGGCGATGAGCCGCAGCACCTCGCGCTCGCGCTGGGTGAGGCGGTCCAGGTCCTCGTCGACCGGCGGCGCGTCCGTGGAGGCGAAGGCGTCGAGGACGAACCCGGCCAGCCGCGGGGAGAAGACCGCGTCGCCCTCCTGCACACGGAAGATGGAGTCGACGAGGTCCGTACCGGTGATCGTCTTGGTGACGTACCCACGGGCCCCGCCGCGGATCACGCCGATCACGTCCTCGGCGGCGTCCGACACGGACAGCGCGAGGAAACGGACGGGCTGCTCGGCGTCGGCCATCAACGGGGCGCAGCGGCGCAGCACTTCGACACCGCCGCCACCGGGCAGGTGCACGTCGAGGAGGACCACCTCGGGCCGGGTCGCTGTGATGACCGTGACCGCCTGGTCGACGTCCGCGGCCTCGCCGACGACCTCGACTCCGGTCTGCTCGGTCTGCCCGATCTCGGCCTGGACCCCCGTACGGAACATGCGGTGGTCGTCGACGAGGACCACGCGCACACGGCGACCGCCGGTGCCGCCGTCCGACTCCGCGGACCCGGCCGCCTCCGCCGATCCCGCCGTACCGTTCTCCTCGGTCGGGTCGCTCATGACGTCTTCTCCGCCCTCTCCATCTCCAGCTCGACCTCCGTGCCGCCGTCCGGCACCGCGCGCAGTCGCGCCGTACCGCCGTTGCGCTCCATGCGGCCGATGATCGATTCTCTGACACCCATCCGGTCGGCGGGTATCGAGTCGAGGTCGAAGCCGGGGCCGCGGTCCCGGACGGACACGAAGACCGTCTTCCCCTCGACCTCGGCGAAGACCTGTACGGCTCCGCCCTCGCCACCGTACTTGGCGGCGTTCACCATTGCTTCGCGCGCGGCCTGCATCTGCGCGCCGATTCTCTCGTCGAGCGGGCAGTCGCCGACGACCACGACCTCGATGGGCACGCCGTGCTTGTCCTCCACCTCCGCCGCGTTGCGCCGCACGGCGTCGGCGAGGGTCGTGGGTTCGTCGGCCTCGTCCTTGCCCGTGCCCTCCGGCTTGTACAGCCAGGTGCGCAGGTCGCGCTCCTGGGCGCGGGCGAGGCGGCGCACCTCGCTCGCGTTCTCCGCGTTGCGCTGGATCAGGGTGAGGGTGTGCAGCACCGAGTCGTGCACATGCGCGGCGACCTCCGCGCGCTCCTGGGCACGGATGCGCATCAGGCGCTCCTCGGAGAGGTCCTGGGTCATGCGCACCAGATACGGCCCGGCGAGAAGCGTTATCCCGACGAGGACCGCGAGCGCCGCCTGCAGGACGGAGCCGAGGTGGGCGGCGGAGCCCTGCATGACGAAGATGCCGGAGACACCGGCCGTCACCAGCAGCACACCGCCCACGGAGCGCAGCAGCGTGACCGTACGCCGACGGCGGCCGACCTCGGCCCAGCGGGCCCTGCGGGCGTTGTCGGCCTGCCGCCAGACCAGGGCGACGCCCGCGCCGACGAGCACCATGGGCCAGAGGTACGCCCTGGCCCCGCCGCTGAGGTTCACATTGCCCACGAACACCATGGCCACGACGACCATGAGGAGCAGGGCCACGATCTGGCCCTTGTCGGGTCTGCGGGCGACGAGTCTGCGGCGGCCGTCGGGCGCGGTCTCCGATGCGACCGGCGACGGCGGCTTCTGCGCCTCGACGCCGCCGACGCCGAGCGGGACGAAGAACCAGAACGCGGCGTACAACAGCGCGCCGAGACCGTCGGCCATGAACAGGCCGATGAAGACGAGCCGGACCCAGATCACGGGCAGCCCGAGGTGCCCGGCGAGCCCTCGCGCCACACCACCGAGCCAGCGTCCGTCACTGCTGCGGTAGAGCTTGCGCGGCGGCCGCGGTTCGGCGAGTGGCGCTGCTGCGGCTTCCGACATGCCATTGATGGTCACACGGCCGGAAGTCCGGAGCATCAGGGTCGGCCCCTAAGACTCCCCTGATCTCCGAGCCCAGGCCTTCGAACGCTTCCCGAGCCGTCCCTCAGGGCCGATATCAGGGTCCGGCCAGGGTCATTCCGGCTGCCGCGGGGCCGCCGCGCCCGTCACCATGGACCCATGACCGATCACGAGCACGCCGCGACGGGTCCGGGACCCGGCTCCGGCCCGCGCCCCGCCCCGGGCGCCGGGCCGCAGGATGCCGCGCCCGCCGCGGCCGGCCCCGTGGGGGAGGCCGCCCCGCCCGGACCACCGCACAGGTTCCGGCGCGACCGCCGCCACAAGGCCCTGGCCGGCGTCTGCGCCGGGCTCGGGCGGCAGTGCGACATGGACCCGGTGATCTTCCGGATCACCCTCGCGGTGCTGTCCGCCACCGGCGGCATCGGCCTCCTCTTCTACGGCTTCGCCTGGCTCGTCGTCCCGTACGACGACGAGGACGAGAACGAGGTGCGCAAGCTGCTGACCGGCCGTGTCGACGGCCAGGCCCTGACAGCGGTGCTGTTCGCGCTGGTCGGCTGCGGTGTGTTCCTGACGTTGCTGAACAACGGCGGGGTGCTGACCTTCGCCGTCGTCCTCTCCCTCCTCCTCGCGGGCGCCGGTTACTGGTCGCGCCAGCGCGGTGCGCCCAGCCCCGACCCGCTGGCCGCCCAGGCCGCCGCCGACGCCCCGCCCGAACCCCAGGCGCCGCCGGTGGGTATCACCTACCCGTCCTGGTGGCGCGATCCCATCGTCAAGGACGGCACCCACATCGGTGGCACGGGCTACCTCTGGGGCCCGCGCGACACCCGCGACCTGGACGTCGCCGCGGCCATCAACATCAGCCTCGGCACCCAGGCCGGCGACCGCGAGGACATACCCGTCCCGCGCACGCGGCCGCCCGAGCGGCGCGGCCCCCGCCGGATCGGCGGCTGGGTCTTCCTGCTGGCCCTGCTCGCGGGCGCGCTGGGCACGAGCCTGACGTGGGACCAGCACCCGCTCGGTACGAGTCTGCAGACCGGCCTGTCCTGTGCGCTCGCCGTTCTGGGCCTGGGCATAGCGGTCAGCGCCTTCCTGGGGCGGACCGGCGCCGGCTCGATCCTCCTGGCGATCATCACGGCCGGTCTGCTCGCCGGCTCGGCGGCACTGCCCAAGGACATCGGCACGCAGTGGGAACGCACGACCTGGCAGCCCACGACGGTGGCGGGCGTACACCGGCAGTACGACCTGGGCACGGGCGTCGGCACCCTGGACCTGACCAAGGTGGCCGTGGACCGGGACCAGACCGTCACGACCCGCGCCGAAGTCGGCGTGGGCCGGGTGAAGGTGCTCGTGCCCGAGGACGTGACCGTGCGGCTGAGCGTCGACGTGGGGATCGGAGACCTCCAGCTGCCGGGCGACGACGAGAAGGACGTGGACGTGAAACCGGGCCGGCACAAGGAGATAACCCTCTCCCCCGCCCAGGGCGTCGAGAAGTCGGGCACCATCGACCTGGATCTCCAGGTCGGCATGGGACAGGCGGAGGTGGCCCGTGCTGCGTCATGAACTCCAGCCCGGGAAGCTGGTCGCCGGCACCGTCCTCGCCCTGGCGGGCGTCCTCTACGCCGGTGACGCGGGCGGCGCCTGGGAGACGCCGTGGTTCGTGGCGATACCCCTCGTCACGGGCGGGCTCTTCCTGGCCGGCGCGGTGGCGTTCGTGACGGGCCGGATACGCCGGCGCCGGGCGGCGGGCCGTACCACCGACGAGCCCGGCCCGGACATGGCCGCCTGACGCAGGCCACGCCCACCGCGCAGCCCCCGGGCGCTACCGGTAACCCCCTGTCCGCTGCCGTCGCCGCGACCGCAAGGCGGCGTCCACGGAGAACAGGGGAGCGCCGGCGAGCACGAGGGGGATCCAGGCCATGAGGTAGGCGAGGTCGTTGCCGTAGTAGTACGGGTCGGAGGCCCAGCTCACGGTCAGCCACAGGCTGAGGGAGATCAGCGCGCCGCCGAGTGCGGCCAGACGGGCGAGGAGGCCGAGCAGGGTGCCGATGCCGACGGCCAGTTCTCCGAAGGCGATGGCATATCCGAAGCCGACAGGGCTCTTCAGAGAGAGGTCCACCAGGGCGGGGATGGCGGAGGAGTCCCGGACGGCACGCATCATGTCACCGATCGAGCCGGAACCGGCGTCCTTCATGAAGGCACTGTCGGTGAGTTTGTCCAGGCCGGCGTAGATGAAGGTGACGCCGAGGAAGACCCGTAGGGGAAGGAGGGCGTAGCGGACGGCGGTGTCCCGCCAGTCTCCTCCGTCGCCGAAGTGGGGGGTGTGCGTGTCCGTTCTCATACCGTGAGTCATCGCTGCTAGCCGCCTCTCGCCCGCCGGTGCCGAGACCCCCTCAACGACCATACGTACGACAAACCGACCCGGCTCAATCCTGTGCGGCGGCTTTTGTTACTGGGGCCGTCATTCCGTCACGTCGACCGCATACCGGTTCGTCTCCACGCCCGCCGCCGTGACCACCTGCACCTCCACCCGCCCCGGCTCGACATCCGCCGGTACCGGCACGGTCAGCAGCGTGTTCGTCGGGTTGTCGAAACCCCCGGGCACCGGCACCAACGGCACGTGCACATGTACGGCACCGACGCGGACGACCATCCGGGCCAGCCGGTCCGGCCCCTGCGCACCCGGCGGCACGAACCCGGAGCCCCGGATCTCGATGTCGTCGCCCGTGCGGATCGGCCCGTCCAGGTCACCCGCCTCCCGTGACCGCACGACGGAGAGGATGACCGGCCGGCCGCCCTCCGCGTACTTGCCGGCCAGGTACGTCGCCGCCGACACCAGGACCACCACCGCCAGCCCCCACGGCAGATCCGGCAACTGGTCCGGCCGCCTGGCCAGCCGTACCGCGGCGAAGACCAGGGCGACGGCGCTGATCACCACGTACTGGATGTCGGCGAAGGTGCCCCGGCCCGCGTCGTCGGTCAGCAGGTCGGCGGCTCGCGGCCGGTCGGCGGGTACCTTCTGGAGCCGTTGCCCCAGCACCCGAAGACCGACCACTCGCCGCACGAGCACGGCGATCCCGCACACCACGGCAAGCACGGTCACCACCCCCGCCCCGCGAGCGAGTTCCAGCCCGGAGAGCAGCGCGTCCCGGTCCGTGTGCCGGGAGGCGCCCGCCAGCCGCCCGGCCAGCACGAGCACCGAGTAGGCCACGAACAGCACCCACGCCCCGGCGACCGTACGGGAGGTGGACAGCCGGTTGTCCTCACCGATGAAGGGCGCCAGCGCACCGCCCTTCGCCCGGTGGAACCATGACGCCGCCGTCAGCGCCCCGGCGACCACCAGCGCGGCGGCCAGCCCGGCCGTGCGCGCCGAAGTCCAGCCGGCGCCGACCGCGGTGAGGGACTGGCCGAGCAGCAACAGTACGACGGCCGCCCACACGACACCCGCCGTGCGGCGCCACAGGCCGGCCAACCAGGCCTGGCCCTCGGCCCGGCCGCGCTCGGCGACGAGTTCAGCGGACTGCGCCAGTTCCTCCGAGACCCACTGCCGGGAAGCCGAGGCGGAGTGGGCCACCGCGGCGGGCAGCCCGTGCCCGGCCGCGAACTCGTCGCGCCTGCGCAGAAACGCGGCGACGGCCCTCCGGTGCCCCTCACGCGCCCCGTGCGGGCAGTCCCCGCAGGCGCACCCCCCTCCATGCCCAGCGTCGTGCACACCACCGTGGCCGCCGCCGTCCATACCTCCCGGCACACTCCCCCGCACGCCGTCGCGCCCGCCCGCGTACCCACCGGCATACACACCCGCGGCTCCACCCGTGTACCGCCCCGCATAAGCACCCGCGTCCGCACCGCCCTGTCCCGCCTCGCGCACCGTCACGCCCGACGCCCGCCTTCCCGCGACCCAACCACCGTCGGTCTTCCGGACCCCGGAAACACCGCTGTACAACTCCCGTGCGACGACAGCGGATTATCCCGTCACCACCGGGTCCGCGTCCGCCCCGTCTGGTCAACACGGGTGAAGTTCGGCGTGCCGTGTTGACCCGGCTGCGAGAATTCCCTTATGGCCGAGATCATCCAGCGTGACGGGACCTGGGCCTTCGACGGCAGTACGGTCCGGATCACGCCCGGTCTGCACCGCTCCGTGCCGCTGTTCCGGCAGACGTACGGTGAGGTCTCCGTGCCGCTGGAGGCGGTCTCGGGTGTCGTCCTCGAACCGGAACGCAAGCGCGGACGGCTCCGGTTGCGGCTGCGGGAGGGCGCCGACCCGCTGCTCCAGGCGACCGGGGGGCGGCTGCCGGACGCGGCGAATCCGTACCGGCTGGCGGTGGAGGTCGACCGGACGGGGGTCGCCGAGTACGTCGCCGAGGAGATCCGCCGCGCGCTGCTTCTCGACCAGGTCCCGAAGGAACCGGCGAAGGCCTACCTGCTGCCCGGTCCGCCGGTTCCGGTGTCGGTGCGCTCGTCCGACGGGACGGTCTCCTTCGACGGGACCCGGGTACGCATCGACTGGGCCGACACCTCCGAGCGGGTCAAACGCGCCACCGGCCCGCGCATCATCGACCTGGGCGACCTGGTGCGGGTCGAGTGGCTGCCGAACTCGGGCCACGATGACGGCTTTCTGCGTTTCGTGACCCGCGAGACGGTGTTCTCGAAACTGCCGCCGGAGAAGGATCCGTACGCCCTGGACCTGTGGGGCAGCGTCCGCCGCGACCTGCTGACCGCGCTGGTCGCGACGGCGGTCACCGCCCGGCTGCCGCACCCGTCCACCCGCGCCGCGGCCGGGAACCAGGAGGCCGGCGCGCACGGCCCCCGCCGGGCCCCCGCCGTACCGCCCGCGGCCGACCACCACGACGTACTGCTGCGCCGCCTGCGCGAGTTGGGCGAGCTGCACCGGGACGGTGTGCTCACCGACGAGGAGTTCGCCAGGACGAAGGCCGTGGTGCTCCGCGGCTTCTGACGGCGGCCGCTCAGCTCAGCAGATCCGGCTCGCTCCGGCTGACCTCCTGCCACATCGGCTGGTAATTGATCCACGCCACCAGGTCGCCGCCCAGCTGTTCCCGTGTCGCGACCGCCATCCGGTGGTCGATGCGGACCGGCCGCCCGGCGGCCTGCGCCGTCAGCTGCACCTGACAGGACCGTTCCATCGACACGAACCACCAGGCGGCGGCGTCCACCGAGTCGCCGACGGTCAGCAGGCCGTGGTTCCGCAGCACGAGCGCCTTGCGGGAGCCGAGCGCGGCCGCGATGCGCCGCCCCTCCTCGGCGTCGACGGCGACGCCGGTGTAGGCGTCGTAGAGGGCGTGGTCCTCGTAGAAGGCGCAGCTCTCCTGGGTGATCGGCTCCAGCAGCTCGCCGAGGGCGGCGAGCGCCCGGCCGTGCACCGAGTGGCAGTGGGCGACGGCGACCACGTCGGGGCGGGCGGCGTGGACCTGGGCGTGCACGGTGAAGGCGGCCTGGTTGACGTGGTAGCCGCCGTCGACGACCTGGCCGTCCTGGTTGGCGAGCACCAGGTCGCTCACGGTGACGTGCCGGAAGGGCATCCCGAACGGGTTGACCCAGAAGCAGTCGGTGTACTCGGGGTCGCGGGCGGTGATGTGCCCGGACACGCCGTCCTCGTAGCCGAGCCGCCCGAAGATCCGCAGGGCGCCCGCGAGCCGTTCCTTGCGGTGCCGGCGCTCGTCCTCGACCGACTCGTGCATGGGCGGCATCGCGAACCGCAGCCGGTCGGTGGGCAGCGGCAGGGGCGGGGTGGGCCCGTGCATAGGTCCTCCAGCGCTGGTTCAACGTACGGGGCGGAAGCTACCGCCGGTCGGGCCGGAAAGAACAGAACCGTTTGGTGAAGATGAGACGAGCGCCCCGGCGAACGCTCCGTCAGCGCCCACGAGTACCCGTGCGCGCCGACGAGCACCCGTGCGCACCCCGTTCGCCCCCGGTCTCTCCCACCCCACGAATAGCCGACAGAAGATGTCGGTTTTCGGCGCCAGACTCTCCGTATGACAGCGAACTGGGCGGCTTTCGCCACCGCCGAACCGGATCTGGCCGACACCGTCGAGAAGCGCTTCGGCGCCTACACCCACCACGTCCTCGCCACCCTCCGGAAGGACGGCTCGCCCCGCACCAGCGGCCTGGAGGTGCGGTTCCTGAACGGCGAGCTGTGGCTCGGCATGATGCCGGACTCGCTCAAGGCGCTCGACCTGCGCCGCGACCCGCGCTTCGCGCTCCAGGCGAACCCCGGGGAGGGCACGGGCATGGGCGGCGGCGACGTGCGGATCAGCGGGCGGGCCATCGAGGTCGACGACGTGGAGACGAAGGCGCGGTACGTCGAAGAGGTGGAACCGCCGGAGCCGTTCCACCTCTTCAGCACCGAGCTCACGGAGGTCGTGCGGACCTACGTCGAGGACGACAAATACCTCGTCGTCCAGATCTGGACGCCCGGTGAGCCCCTGCGCACGATCAAGCGCACGTAGGGGTCACTCCCACTCGATCGTCCCCGGGGGCTTCGAGGTGACGTCGAGGACAACCCGGTTGACGTCCTTGACCTCGTTGGTGATGCGCGTGGAGATCCGGGCGAGGACGTCGTACGGCAGGCGCGACCAGTCGGCGGTCATCGCGTCCTCGGAGGAGACGGGCCGCAGGACGATCGGGTGGCCGTACGTACGGCCGTCGCCCTGGACGCCGACGCTGCGGACGTCCGCGAGCAGGACCACCGGGCACTGCCAGATGTCCCGGTCGAGGCCGGCCGCCGTGAGCTCCTCGCGGGCGATGGCGTCGGCCTCGCGCAGCAGGTCCAGGCGCTCCTTGGTGACCTCGCCGACGATCCGGATGCCGAGGCCGGGGCCGGGGAAGGGCTGGCGCTGGACGATCTCCTCCGGCAGGCCGAGCTCCTGGCCGACCATGCGGACCTCGTCCTTGAAGAGCTTGCGCAGCGGCTCGATCAGCTGGAACTCGAGGTCCTCGGGGAGACCGCCCACGTTGTGGTGGGACTTGATGTTGGCGGTGCCGGTGCCGCCGCCGGACTCGACCACGTCGGGGTAGAGGGTGCCCTGGACGAGGAACTCCACCGCCGGGCCCTCGTCCGCGATGATCTCGGCCTGGGCCTGCTCGAAGACCCGGATGAACTCACGGCCGATGATCTTCCGCTTCTCCTCGGGGTCGGAGACCCCGGCGAGCGCCTTGAGGAACCGCTCCTCGGCGTCCACGACCTTCAGCTGCACGCCGGTCGCGGCCACGAAGTCCTTCTCGACCTGCTCGGTCTCGCCCTTGCGCATCAGGCCGTGGTCCACGTACACGCAGGTCAGCTGGGAGCCGATGGCCTTCTGGACGAGGGCCGCGGCGACCGCGGAGTCCACGCCGCCGGACAGCCCGCAGATGGCGCGCCTGTCGCCGACCTGCTCACGGATCGCGGCGACCTGCTCCTCGATCACGCTGCCCGTGGTCCAGGACGGGGTCAGGCCGGCGCCCCGGTACAGGAAGTGCTCCAGCACCTGCTGCCCGTGCGTGGAGTGCATCACCTCGGGGTGGTACTGGACGCCGTACAGCTTCTTCTCGTCGTTCTCGAACGCGGCGACCGGCACGACGTCCGTGGAGGCCGTCACGGAGAAGCCCTCGGGGGCGGCGGAGCAGGCGTCGCCGTGCGACATCCAGACGGCCTGCTCGGCGGGGGTGCCCTCGAAGAGGGTGGAGGACGACTTCGAGACGTGCAGGTCGGTGCGGCCGTACTCGCGGGCACCGGTGTTGTCGACGGTGCCGCCGAGGGTCTGTGCCATCAGCTGGAAGCCGTAGCACATGCCGAAGACGGGGACGCCGGCCTCGAAGAGCGCGCGGTCCAGGCGCGGGGCGCCTTCCTCGTAGACCGACGAGGGGCCGCCGGAGAGGATGATCGCCGCGGGGTTCTTGGCGAGCATCTCGGCGACCGGCATGGTGCTCGGCACGATCTCGCTGTAGACCCGCGCCTCGCGGACACGACGGGCGATGAGCTGGGCGTACTGCGCGCCGAAGTCGACGACCAGGACGGTGTCGGCGGCGCTGGCAGCGGGAGTCGCTGATGACACAGGGTGCCTTCCGGCGGTGGGGCGGGGGTCTTGTGCCACCCGATTCTACCGGGGTGGCGCAGGGCGTCGTCCGGGCGCCGGGAGCCGGGGCCGTCTCAGGATGCGAACCGTGTTGGACACCCCCGGGGAGCGGGGCATACTTGCCCCATGCTCCAGCACCAGACGTTCCGCTTTACCTATGGCATCCGGCCCGCCGGCTGCCATGGTCGTGCTGCTTGAGCAACTGACAAGCGACTTCCCAGGCGCCCCGGGCCGACAAGGTCCGGGGCGTCTGCCGTCTTCCGGGCCTTGCCGCTCCGGGGCACCCCTTGACGACAAGGAGCCCCCATGAACGCCACCGACGTGACCGGCGCCCGTACTCCCGAGGCCGCCGGCGTGATCACCGGCGCGCGTGAGCGCGTCGACGCACTGGACGACCGGATCATCGGCCTGATCCAGGAACGGGCGGCCGTCTCCGCGGTCATCCAGGAGGCCCGGATCTCCTCCGGCGGACGGCGCGTGAACCTCTCCCGCGAGATGGAGGTCCTCGGCCGCTACCGGGAGGCGCTGGGCAAGCCGGGCACGGCCCTCGCGATGACCCTGCTGGAGCTGTGCCGGGGCAGGATCTGAATCCCCGTTCCCGGGACAGACGTGCGCCCCCTTCTCACCCGTACGGCGCGTGACCGTCCCGCGAGCCGCTTCGTTGTCCCGGTGTCCGTGCCAGCCAGGCGCGGGCCCGAGAGAACCACGCGTGGCTCGCTGGAGCGATGAGACGTACGGATCGTGCCGTGCGTCGTGGGACCTCGCTCCAGGAAAGTGACCGGACGGCAGGGGACAGCAGCCCGGTCACCCAAGAGAACGGTCGGCTCCGGGGACGCCCGGGGCCGACCGGCGGACCTTGCAAAAACGCACAAGCCTGGGTCGAACGGTTGCGGGCGCCGCGTTCATCCAGCACGATGCGTAGAAAGCCCAAGTCCCCTCATCGGCATCCGCATTGCCCCCTTGCCAGAGGTACAGACCAGCGGCGCAACCCCCCGGCGCCGCTTCCAGGCACCGGCGCTGCCCTGACGTCGGTGCTGACGAGAAGAAGGGCCCCGCGGCTCCACCCCGCGGGGCCCTTCGCTCTGCGTCGCCGGCCGTCCCGAGGGGCGTCAGGTGCGCGACACCGTCCCGCACTCGTCCTGGTCGTGGTCGATGTCCTTGCTCCGGTCGTACGGATCCGTCGTCGGGCCGCTCGGCTCGGCGCCCGTGGGCGCGCTCGACGGGAACTCCGGGTGCAGATAGCCGTCGTAGACGTCGCAGGAGGAGTTGCCGATCTCCTGGTCGTACTCCATGAGCAGCAGCCGGCCCTGGGTGACCTGGTACCGCGCGGGGTCGGCGAGTTCGACGTCGAGCACCCGGCGCACGATGGTGCGGGTGACCTCGGTGGGGCCGTCGGCCCGTACGACGGGGTAGACGAAGGTGTAGTCGGCGTGCACGGCCACACCCCCTTGCGTTCCCTTCTCGAATGTCATGCGGCCGCGGGTCTTGATCACGTCGCCGACCGGACGTACCTCGTCGGGGTCGAAACGGCTGAACAGCGTCACCGGGTCGTGCTTCCTGCTCGGGGAGCGCAGGGCGGTGCCGAGGTTGTCGAGGAGGTCCGGCTGCTTGGGATCGAGTACGGAGAGCGCGGCCTCGGGGCGGGCGCCGCGCACCGCCTTCGGGTCGAGGTTGGCGCCCACCAGCAGCTTCTTCGTCAGCTTCAGCGCCTGCTCCACACGGTCCTTGGGGACCGGACCGACGGCTTCGGCCTCGGGCAGCACGATGCCGGCCTCGCCGTCGGCCCAGCGCAGCGCCGGGGAGCCGGCGAACGGCTTGTCCAGGGTGGGGGTTTCGGGGTCCGTCGCCCCGGGCGCGGCACTGGGGGTCGCGGTCTCGGCGGGCAGCGGTGAGGCCGCGGAGCCGTCCGTGCCGAAGGGGTCGCCGGGCAGCAGCGACGGTTTCAGCGCCACCAACGCAACGGCGACGGCCAGGGGCACGCCGAGTACGGCCCACAGCTTGCGGCGCCGCGCCGCCCGGCCGTTCGTCTCCTGCCATGCGGGACCCGTTCGCCACCCGGGAGGCACCTCGCCCCGGGCCTCCTGCTGTCGCAGGCGCTCGGTCACCATGCGCGCCCGCGCGGACGGCTCCTTCGGGGCGGAGGCACGGCTGTCCCGCTCGGCATCGCGGATGAACTGCTCCCAGACGTCGTCGGGGAGCTCCGAGGCCGACGGCTCATCGTCGGACGGCTTTTCAGACACGAAGCCAAGATCTAAGCGGGTGGGAGGCGCCTTCACAAGAAGGTCTTGGATGTGACTCAGGCCACATAAGAATTCTGTGAATGCCAGCACAACCATTCACAGGTTTCACGGATCAAACCTGCCGAACCAAGGGCACTCCCGCGCCCCACACGCGGAGGCCTCCCCCAACGTTCGTACCGCACCCTGCGGTACGCCCGGACTCTCCGAGGTCTTCATGAAGCTTCGCCGCGCCATGGCAGCAGCGGCCGCTACGGCGGTCATAGCCCCGGTCGCACTGCTCGCGGCACCGGCCGCGTACGCGACCGACGAAACGACGCCCTCCCCGAGCACGTCCGTGAGCGAGTCCGCCCCCGAGACGTCGCCCTCCCCGAGCACGTCCGTGAGCGAGTCCGCTCCCGAGACGTCGCCGTCCCCGAGCACGTCCGCGAGTGAGTCCGCTCCCGAGACGTCGCCCTCCCCGAGCACGTCCGTGAGCGAGTCCGCCCCGGCGCCGAGCACATCCGCGCCCGAGGAGTCGGAGTCCCCGGACCCCGAGCCGTCCGTGTGCGAGGACACCAAGGTCGACGTCAGCATCTCCGGCCTGCCGGGCAAGATCGCGGCCGGCAGCGGCTGGCACAAGTTCTCGCTGAACGTGCTCAACAACTCCGACTCCACGCTCAACGACCTCGACTTCTTCGCCGGGGCCTCCCCCGACAAGAACGGCGAGGAGCTGTTCTCCAGCAAGCAGGTCCAGCTCCAGGCCTGGGACCCCCAGGACAAGATCTGGGTCGACCTCAACGAGGGCGGCTACGCGGTCGGTTACGTCGGTTACACCGACGAGCTGAAGCCCGACTACCAGGTCAACATCCCGCTGCGCCTCAACGTCAAGCCGTCCGCCCCGGTCGGCGCCGGCTTCTCGCTGGGCGCGACGATCTACGGCGACAACGACGCCGAGTGCACCGGCTTCGGCGACGTGTCGTACAAGTTCCAGATCGTCTCGGCCGGTACGGACACCGGTGGCACCAAGCCGCAGGAAGGCGGCAAGGCGCCGGTCACCGACGAGAAGCCGAGCGGCAACACGCCGGAGGTCACCGGCAGCCTCGCCGAGACCGGCTCCAGCTCCGCCCTGCCGATGATCAGCCTCGTCGGCGGTGCCGCGGTCGTCGCCGGTGCCGGTGCGATCTTCGTCGTGCGTCGTCGCAAGGCCGGCGTTCAGGCGTAAGCCACAGCGGCCGCCAGGCCGTTGCACCAAGCAGAAGAGGGACCTGCGCTCGGAGGGGGGCGCAGGTCCCTCTTCTGCTGTCCGCTGCCGGTCAGCTCTTCGGCGGTACCGCCGGCAGGCCCAGGAACGGCAGCCGCAGCGCGCCGAACGCCTCCGCCGGGACCGCCGGGGACTTCGGCTCGACCGGCTGGAGACGCTGGTAGGCCGCGCCCTGCCGCGGTCGCGGGTCGGACTCGCCCTTGTTGGGCCAGAACGACATCGCCCGCTCGGCCTGGGCGGTGATGGTGAGGGACGGGTTGACGCCCAGGTTGGCGGAGACCGCGGCGCCGTCGACCACCGAGATGCCGGGGTGGCCGTAGAGGCGGTGGTACGGGTCGATCACGCCGGTCTCGCGGGAGTCGCCGATCGGGCAGCCGCCCAGGAAGTGTGCCGTGAGCGGGGTGCCCATCAGTTCGCCGACGTTCGAGCCGGCGAAGCCGTTGATCTCGGCGGCCAGGGCCGACGCGCTCTGTGTGGCCGCCTTGATCTGCTTCGGGTTGGGCGCGCCGTGGCCCTGGCGGGCGGTGAGCAGGCCGCGGCCGACGCCCGACGGTTTGAGGTACGTCGTCAGGGAGTTGTCCAGCGACTGCATCACCAGGCCGATGATGGTCCGCTCCGACCAGCGGCGGTTGGACAGGGAGCGCAGCACCAGCAAGGGGTGTTTCGCCGCGTGGGCGAGGAAGCCCAGGACCCGTGAGGTGCCCGAGCCACTCCCGGCGTACGGGACCTGGAGGATCGACAGGCTGCCCATCGAGTTGGAGCCCTTGCCGTAGCGGACCGGCTCGATGTGGGTGTTCTCGTCCGGGTGGATCGAGGACGTGATGGCCACGCCCCGCGTGAAGTCGGCCTTCGGTGCGCCGTGTGCCTTGCGGTAGCGCCGGTCGTCGGTCTGGGCGCCGACCAGGGCCTCGGAGTTGGTGCGGGTCAGCCCACCCAGCTTGTCCGATATGTACGGCAGCTGACCGCCGGCCTTCATGCGGTGCAGCAGCGTCTGGGTGCCGTACGTGCCGGCGGCGAGGACGACCTGGCGGGCCCGGTAGGTCCGGCCCCCGGCCTTGCGGCGGTCGTCGGTGGGCAGGGTGGCGACCGCGTACCCGCCGCGCGAGTCGTCGGTGACCGAGACGACCGTCGTCAGGGGGTGGACGACCGCACCGGCCTTCTCGGCGAGGTACAGGTAGTTCTCGTTGAGGGTGTTCTTCGCGCCGTGGCGGCAGCCGGTCATGCACTCACCGCACTCCGCGCAGGCCCTGCGGGCCGGGCCCGCCCCGCCGAAGTACGGGTCGGGCACCTCCTGGCCCGGTTTCGCCTTCGCCGTGCCGTCGGCGTCCTCGCCGTCGCCGAAGAAGACGCCGACGGGTGCGAGGTGGAACGAGTCGCCGCAGCCCATGCGCTCCGCCGCGGCCTTCAGGTGCACGTCGGACGGGGTCATGGTCGGGTTGAGCCGTACGCCGAGCATGCGGCGGGCCTGGTCGTAGTACGGCTTCAGCTCCTCCTGCCAGTCCGTGATGTCCCGCCACTGGGGGTCCTCGAAGAACGGCTTGGGCGGGACGTAGAGGGTGTTGGCGTAGTTGAGGGAGCCGCCGCCCACGCCCGCTCCCGCCAGGACCATGACGTTGCCCAGCAGGTGGATGCGCTGGATGCCGTACATGCCGAGTTTCGGCGCCCAGAGGTAGTTCTTGAGGTCCCAGGAGTTCTTGGGGAGGGTCTCGCGGGTGAAGCGGCGGCCGGCCTCCAGGACGCCTACGCGATACCCCTTCTCCGTGAGGCGCAGGGCGGTCACCGAGCCGCCGAAGCCGGAGCCGACGACGATGACGTCGTAGTCGTAGGTGTCCTGGGGCACGGGCTCTCCTCGTCGAGAACGGGTGTGGTCTGGCTCTAGCGGAACCGGAAGGCCTTCATCAGGCGGAGGCTCCTGCTCATGAACTGGGCGTACTTCTCGTCGTCCATGCCCAGTGAGGGCGCCATCGGGAGGACACGCTGGTGGGCGACCGTCTGGGCCTCGGTGTACTTGAGGATGCCCTCGGCGCCGTGGCGGCGGCCGAGGCCGGAGTCCTTCATGCCGCCCATGGGCGACTGGACGCTGCCGTAGGCGGGGGCGTAGCCCTCGTTGATGTTGACCGTGCCGGTGCGCAGGCGGGCGGCGACCTCCTGGCCGCGGCGGCCGTTCTTCGTCCAGACCGAGGAGTTCAGGCCGTACGCCGTGGCGTTGGCGCGCTCGATCACCTCGTCCTCGTCGGTGAAGCGGTAGACCGAGACGACCGGGCCGAAGGTCTCCTCCGTGCAGACGGACATGTCCGTGGCGACCCCGTCGAGGATCGTGGGCTCGAAGAAGTACGGGCCGATGTCCGGCCGCGCCACACCGCCCGCGACGACCTTCGCGCCCTTGGCGACGGCCTCCTCGACGTGCCGCGTGACCGTTTCGAGCTGCCGCTCCCCGACCAGGGACCCCATGTCGGCGCCGTACGCCAGGGAGGTGCCGAGGCGCATGGCCTTCGTCCGGGCGGCGAAGCGCTCCAGGAAGGCGTCCGCGATCGACTCGTGGACGTAGAGCCGCTCGATGGAGATGCAGAGCTGGCCGGCGGAAGAGAAGCAGGCCCGGACCGCTCCGGCCGCGGCCTTCTCTATGTCGGCGTCCTCCAGCACCAGCATGGCGTTCTTGCCGCCGAGTTCGAGGGAGACACCGACCAGCCGGGCGGCGGCCCCCTGGGCGACCTCGCGGCCGGTGCGGGTGGAGCCGGTGAAGGAGACGTAGTCGGCGTGCCGGACGACCTCGGGGCCGACGACCGGGCCGTCGCCGAGGACGACCTGGAAGACGTCGGCGGGCAGGCCGGCCTCGATGAGCAGGTCACGGGCCCACAGGGCGGTCAGGCAGGTCTCGGTGTCGGGCTTCATGACGACCGCGTTGCCCGCGACGAAGGCGGGGAGCGCGTCGCCGACCGACAGTTCCAGGGGGTAGTTCCAGGGCGCGATCTGGCCGACGACGCCGCGCGGGTGGCGCAGTTCGGTGACCTTGGTGAGGGTCGGCATGGCACCGGCGTGCCGCTTCGGGCGGAGGTAGGCGGGGGCCTTGCGGCCGTAGTGCCGGGCGGCGACCGCGACGGCCTGCACCTCCTCGTGGGCGTGCAGCCGGGCCTTGCCCGTCTCCAGCTGGATCAGGTCGAGCACCTCGGCCTGGCGCTCCAGCACCAGGTCGTGGAAGCGCAGCAGGACGGCGGCGCGCTGCCGGACCGGGGTCTGCGCCCACACGGCCTGGGCGGCGCGCGCCAGTTCGAAGGCCTTCGCCACGTCCTCGGGCGTCGACTCGGGCAGGTCGGCCAGCTTCTCGCCGGTGAACGGCGTGTGGTTGGCGGTCCGGCCGGAGCCGGCCACACCCTTGGTGAGCTGGGCGACCAGCTCGGGGGTGACCACGTCGGCGGCGGTGCGGGCGCCCGCCGGGGCGGGGGCGAGGGGGTTCGTGCCGGTCTGTGCCGTGCCGGTCTTCTCCGGGGCGTGCGCGTCCGTCATGAGGCGCAGGGTATGCCCCGGCGGAGCCTTTGGGTACCCGTCGGTAATACGGCTTCACCGACTACACACAAGGCGCCAGTGGCTGCTGGCAACGAACGCCCTGATCAGGGCGTTGTGCGGTGACCAGTTGGTGTGATTCAGCCTTTTACGATCCCGAGCCGGTCCCGGGCGCCCTTGAACACCGAGGTGCCCTCCTTCTCCTCGGGCGTGCCCTTGGGCATGTCGACGCGCAGTTCGTACATGCGGTCGTCGTCGGTGCGGATCACCACCCGCATCACCCGCCTGGGGTCCTCGTCCAGGTCGTAGGTGGTGTCGGCGAGGGCGGCCTCGTAGCCCTGGACGCTGGTACGGGTGTACTGCGTGTCCCCCTGAACGACGGGCGCGTTGCGGACCTGGTCCATCGGGGAGCCGTGGGGCCGGTCCCAGCGGAGGAGGCGGACCTGGACGGTGCCGCCCTGTTCGTCGCCGTAGAGCACCGTGCGGGGCTGGTCGGTCGCGCTGCCGGTCCGGTCGAGTTCGCGGTAGTGGCTCGGGAGATGGAGTACGGCCGCCAGGTCCGGTTCGCGGTGCGGGGTCCAGGTCTCCGTCGCTTCGGTGGTCTCCGCGCTGCTGGTGTCGCCGAGTTGGGTGGCGGCGCCTATGCCGCCGGCGAGGAGGGCGCTCATCAGGGCGAGGGGGCCGGGGCGGAGCAGGCTCTGGCGCTTCGGCGGTACGGGGTCGTTCTGTGTTACGGGGTCGTTCTGCGTCACGGAGCCGTTCCGCGTCACGAGGCCGGAACGGGGTTCCTCCGGCGGTGCGGCCGTGGGGTCCGCGAGCCGGAGCGTGTCGGGGTCCTCCTTCGCGGCCTGCTGAGGCTCCCTCGGTATCTCCTCCGCCGCCGGCCACTGCCCCGCCGCCGCCTCCAGCGCCCTCTCGACCTCCTCGGCGCCCGGCCGCTGTTCGGGTTCCTGCACCAGCAGTCGTGCGATCAGCGGTCCGAGCGGTCCGGCCTGCTTCGGTTCGGGCGGCTCGGCGGCGAGGATCGCGGCGATGGTGGCCTCCGGCGTGTCCCGGCGGAACGGGGACGCCCCTTCGACGGCCGCGTACAGCAGTACGCCCAGGGACCACAGGTCGGAGGCGGGCCCCGCGATGCGGCCGGACATCCGCTCGGGTGCGACGAACTCCAGCGAGCCGACGAACTCGCCGCCGGCCGTGAGCGATTCCTCGCCCTGCACATGGGCGATGCCGAAGTCGGTGAGGACGACACGCCGGTGCGGGCCGAGCAGCACATTGGCCGGTTTCACGTCCCGGTGCACGATGCCGACGGAGTGCGCGGCACGCAGGGCACCGAGGACGGCGAGACCGATCCGGGCGGCTTCGCGCGCCTCCACCGGGCCGCGCCGGAGCACCTCGTGCAGGGACTCGCCCGGCACCAACTCCATGATGATCCAGGGGAATCCGTCGAGCACCGCGTCGATGGCGTCCAGCCCGTCGCGTCCGAGCCGGCCGGGCCGATCGATCCGGCCGGCGTGTGCCTCCGGCTGCCGCTCCGGCTCGACGACCACGTCGTGGATGGTGACGGCGGCGGGATGGTCGACGCGGGCGGCGGCGCGGGCCTCGCGGTAGAGCCGGTGGGCCGCACGCCGGCGGCTGTCGTCCTCCGGGTCGTCCGGACCGCCCGGCAACCGGGGCTGCTTGACGGCGACTTCCCGCTGCACGAGCTCGTCGTAGGCTCGCCAGACGGTGCCCATACCGCCGGAGCCGATGCGCTCGATCAACCGGTACCGCCCACCGACCGACCGGCCCTGGGCGCCCGTCCCGCCCCCGTCGTTGCTCATGCCCCATCAGTACCCCGCGGGGCGGCCGCTTGTCGACGTGAGGCCGTGCCCGGACGGTCTTGGAGCAGCACGCCGCCGCACACCGCGTCAGGGCGAGGGGGAGACGGCCGCGGTGGTGGTGGCGCTGGTGGCGGCCGGGGTGCTCGGAGCGTCCGTGCCGTGGGAGGAGGGTCCGGCCGAAGGCGTCCTGGGCGCCGAACTCTTCGGCGTACGGCCGCCGTCCCCGCCGCCTTCGTCCATGAGCAGGGCCGCCGCCGACACACCCGCACCGGCCATCGCGGCGACCAGCAGCGCGGCCACGAGCACCCGGCGCGTGGGCTGCCGGAGCAACTGCTCGTGCCGCTGGTCCGGGCCGGGCAGGTCCGTCGGCGGCATCGGAGGTTGCCGATCGGCGCTGTCCTGCGGCCGTCCGTGCGGGGCACCCCGCACCGTCGGCGCGTACCCGGGCGGCGGAGCCTGCGGCGTACTGCCCGTCTCGCGGAACACCCGCAGCATCCGCTCCGCCCGGTCCGCGTCCAGCCGCCGGTCCGGATCGCGTTCCAGCAGGCCCTGTACGACGGGCAGGAGCGGCCCGGCCTGCGCGGGCGGACGAATGTCACCGACGACGACCGCGTGCAGGACGCCGCCCAGCGAGTCGCGGTGGAACGGCGACTCGCCGCTGAGGGCCGCGCACAGCAGCGCGCCCAGCGACCACAGGTCGGATTCGGGCCCGGTCCTGACTCCGGACATCCGCTCGGGCGCGGTGTACTCGGGCGAGCCGACGAAGGACCCGTTCTCGGTGAGCGTGGGAGCGCCCGCGACCTGGGCGATGCCGAAGTCGGTGAGGACGACCCGGTCGGTACCGGCCTCCAGCAGCACGTTGTCGGGCTTGAGGTCGCGGTGCAGAACCCCGGCCCCGTGCGCGGCGCGCAGCGCGCCGAGCAGGGCGATGCCGATGCGTGCGGCCTCGGCGGCGTCGACCGGGCCTTCGGTGGCGAGTCGGTCGGCGAGCGAACCGCCCTCGATCAGCTCCATGACGATGTACGGGCGTTCGTCGTCCTCGACGACGTCGTGAACGACGATGATGTGCGGATGGCTCAGCTGGGCGACCGCCCGCGCCTCGCGCAGCGTACGGTCCCGCTGCCGGCGCGCTTCCGCCGCGGAGAGCGTCTCGTCGAAGGGGAGCTCCTTGACGGCCACGCCCCGGCCGAGCAGTTGGTCGGTCGCCCGCCAGACCACGCCCATGCCACCGCGCCCGAGCCTCGCCTCGAGCCGGTACCGGCCCGCGATGACACGCATGTTGTGCCCCTCGGTCCCCATGCGGCAATCATGCCCCACCGGAGGGGTGGCCTCCGGGGCAGCGGCCCGCGGGTGGCCGAAACACACGGCCCCGCGTCAGGGGGTCTTCTCGTGCCAGCCCTGCAGCAGCGACGTGAACTGCTTGCGCGCCTTCGCCCAGTCCTGCGCGGGCGCCGACATGTAGAGCGCGTACTCGGTGCCGTCACGGGCGACGTACGTCTCCTCGATGGCCCTGCGCGGACCGGGGAACTTGGTGTCCTTCGCCTGCGCGGTCCAGGTGTACTCCCACAGCGCGCCGTCCCGGTCGCGGTAGACGTTGCGTTCCAGCTTCACTCGCCTGTAGTCGACCAGCCGCTGCAACTGCTGCTCCAGGTCGAGCTGGTGTGCGTACGGGTCGGCGAAGTCCGGGGAGGTGTCGACGGCGATCCGGACGAAGTGCCGACCGCCGTCGGGCGTGTAGTCGATCTGCTTGAGCTCGCCCTGCGGGCCGAAGGTCTGGCGCTTCCAGCCCTTGGGCAGGTAGAGGCTGAAACCCGCGGGGTCGTCGCGGCGGGTCCAGCCGGCGGGAACCGAGCCCCCGGCCTGCGTGCTCGTGGTACTGGATGAGCCGGATGCGCTGCCCGGTGTCTGCCGGCTCTCGTTCCACTGCTGGAGCACCACCGCGGTGCCTCCGCCGATGATGGCCGCGAGAGCGACGACGAGGGCGAGGGTACGAAGCCGGCGGCGCCGGCCCGAGCCGGTCGGCTGCCGACCCGTCGCCGTCGGGCCGATCATGGTGGGCTCGGGGGTCCCGTGCCCGGTGGCAAAAGCCCCGGCTGCGGGGGTGCCGGCCGTGGCGGCGCCGGCGGTCGGCGTCCCGCCGGCCGGTGTCCCGGCCAGCGGCGGGAGCGGCGTCCGGGTGTGCGATCCGGAGCCGGTACCGACCGTGCCCGTGCCGGACGGGTGCGTGCCGGACGGGTGCGTGCCGGACGGATGCGTGCCGGACGTGCCCGTGCCGCTGTGCGCCTCCCGGTACGGCGACGGTCCCCCGTACTGCGTCGGCACATACGCCTGCGCCCCGCTCGGCCGCCGGCCCTCCGCCGCCTCGGCGAGCATCTGCTCGGCCTCGGACGCGTCGGGCCGGGTGGCGGGATCCTTGCGCAGCAGGGCGGTGATCACGGGTGTGAGCGCGTCCGCGTGCTGGAGCTCGGCGGCCTCCTCCTCGACCACCGCCTGCATGGTGGTCAGCGGTGTGGTACGGCGGAACGGCGAGCGGCCCTCCACCGCCGTGTAGAGCGTCGCGCCGAGCGCCCACAGGTCGGAGGACGGGCCGGGGTCGTGGCCGCGCACGCGCTCGGGCGCCAGGTAGTCGACCGAGCCGACGACCTCTCCGGTTCGGGTGATGGTGGTGTCGCCCTCGATCTGGGCGATGCCGAAGTCGGTGAGCAGGACCCGCCCGTCCCGGGCGAGGAGGACGTTGCCCGGCTTGACGTCGCGGTGCAGGACGCCGGCGGTGTGCGCGGCGCGCAGGGCCCGCAGCACCCACATGCCGATGCGCGCCGCCTCGCGCGGCTCGACGCGCCCCTCCTCCTTGACCGCGTCGGCCAGGGAGCGGCCCTCGACCAGCTCCATCACGATCCACGGGCGGCCGTCGTGCTCCAGCACGTCGTGCACGGTGACGACCGCGGAGTGGTTGATCCGCGCGGCGGCCCTGGCCTCCGCCCGGGTGCGCGCCAGCAGAATGGCCTGCTCGCTCTCGGAGACGTAGAGGGCGGCCGTCAGCTCCTTGATGGCGACGGACCGGTGCAGCACCTCGTCATGTGCCCGCCATACCCGACCCATACCGCCACTGCCGATGGAGTCGGCGAGCCGGTAGCGGCCCGCGACGAGCAGGCCCTGCATCTGATTCACGTTGCCCCGCAATGGTCTTGACAGGGTCAGCGTAAGGACCTGCCCTTCCCCAGGGAACAAGCGGGGTACCACGGTGACCGCACTGTGACGGTTGTCGTCGCCTGAGACGAGAGGGAACCATGAGGTGAACTCCAGCGCACGGCAGTCGGGTCAGAAGATCATTTCGTCGCCTTGTACGTCGCCGCCGCCTGCTCGTACAGCCGCGTCACCTCGTCCCGTTCGGACTCCGGGCCGCGCACCTGGACCACGTGGTACCGCCCGCCGACCAGCATCGCGAGGTTGCGCACATACAGCTCGCCCCCGTCGTCGCCGGTCCAGGTGAACTGCCCCTCGGCCATGGTCCGCCCGCCCACCTCGATCGTCTTCAGCCCCGTCGAGGTGGCCCAGCTGGAGTCGCGGTACGGCTGCAACTCGCGCTCCTTCTCCCGCTGGTAGACCATCGGATCGCCGCCGTACTCGGACGCGCTGTCCCTGCCCGGTACGACGATGAGCTCGAAGTCGCCCTTCGCGTAGACCACCTGGCCGCTGCCCCGCGAGGTGCGGTCCCAGCCCTTGGCGACGGCGACCTGGAAGCCCGCCGAGTCCTTGCGCAGGGTGAAGCCGTCGGCGACCTCGGGGCCGGTGGTCTGCGTCTGAGTGGAACCGGCCGACGTCGACGGGCTCTTCTCCGGTTCGGGCGACGTCCGGTCGGTCCGGGGCTCGCCGCTGGCGTCCGGCTCGGGCGCCCGGCCGGCCTCACCGGCGGCACCGGTGCGGTCCGTGCCCTGTGCGCCGTCGGTCTGCGACTTGGGCATGAAGAGCATGGCGTAGGCGATCGCCGCGGCCATCACGAGCAGGACGAGCAGGAGCAGGGTGCGGCCGAGGCGGTGCGGCGACCGGGACTCCTTCCTGGCCCGCTTGTGCCGCCCGTGGTGCGCGGGCAGCCCGGCCTTCCGCCTGCGCACGAGCTCGCCCCGGCGTCGTACGACGGGCAGCCGGCTCGCGTCGGCGGGCGGCGCCGCGACGACGTGCACACCGGCCTCCGGCTCCGGCGCCGAGCGCACGAGCGAGCGCAGCCAGCCACGCAGTTCCTCGAAGTCGAGGCGCTCGGTCGGGTCCTGACGCAGCAGCGACTCCACGACCGGCCTGAGCGGCCCGCACTCCTCGGCGTACGCGGGCGGTTCCGCGCACACCATCTGCACCAGCTCGGCCGTCGACTCCTCCGGGTAGGGCGCATGCCCCTGTACGGCCCTGAAGAGCAGCGCGCCGAGCGCCCACAGGTCGGTGGCCGGACCGATCGGCGCGGCCAACTGCCAGTTCTCGTGCACCGGTCCGGCCTGCTCGGGCGCCCAGCGCTCCGTCACGGGCCCCACCACGGCCATCCGCGCCTGCCGCGCCCGCTCGGCGGCCAGCGCCGTGGCCGGGCCGCGCCGGGGCGCGGGGGTGTGGGCGACCAGGTCGTCCCACCGAGTGGGCTCGCCGGGGGCAGCGGGGTCCGGGGCCGGGGAGAGAGCCGTCTGCTCCTGTCCCTGCGGCAGGGACGTGCTGCCGGTTGCGCCGCGGGGTGTTGCTCCGTGCCAGGCGGTCGTCCTGGGGGCGCCGCCCACGCCGTAGGGGTCGGCTATCTGCCCTGGCGGGGCCGCCCCGGGCCCAGTGCTCTGCCCGGGGACGTACGGCGACTGCGCCGAGCCGTTGGCGTGGGGCCCGGGTCCGCCGTCCGGGGCGGGCCGGGCACCGGGCAGCGCCGCCCGGCCGTTCTGCTGCGTCTCATGGACCCGGGCCGCGGCCCGGGCACCCGCCCGGTAGGCGGCGATCGCCCCGGCTCGCGCGGCTCGCGGGTCCTCGCGGTCCTCCGCACTCCTGCGGGCCGGCACGGGTGAGCCTCCGCCGCCCGTGTCGACTCCGGCCGTCGGCAGTCCCCGGGCCTCCCGGGCCTCGATGGCGGCCCGCCGCGCGGCCTCGGGATCACCCGCGCCACCGACGCCTACCGGGCCACCGGCACCGCCTGGTCCCCCCGGACCACCGGCACCGCCCGCGCCATTGACCATCGCGGCGCCACCGGTCTCCTGGCCGGGCTCGTCGAAGGCCGGAGCCGGCACGGGGTCGTACCCGCACAGCGCCTCCTCGGCCGCTCCCACCGCCAGCCCGGTCAGCATCACCCGGCCGTCGTCGCAGACCAGGACCGTCCGCGCGGTGATGTTCCGGTGCACCCAGCCGTGCGCGTGCAGCACCCGCAGCGCCATGAGGACGTCGGAGGCCACCTCGGCCGCCCGGTACGGCGTCAGCGGCTTCTCGGCGAGCAGCGCCGCCAGCGGACGCGCGGCCACCAGCTCGCTGACGATCCACAGCGAACCACCCTCGGCGAACACGTCGAAGACCTGGTCGAGCCGGGGATGGTCGGGAATGGCCGCCGCGGCCTGCGCGGCCTCGACCGCGCGCCGTACCACCGGATCCGTGGGCCGCCGGGTGCCCGGACGGGCGCCGGGCCTGCGCGAGCCACCATCACGTGCGGTGAAGCCGTCGGGCAGCCCCTCGGCGTCGAGGACCTCCGCCTCGACCACCTCCGGCAACGGCACTGCCCTGACCAGGACTTCCTGTCCGCTGTAGGTGTCGAAGGCCCGGGACTCGGTGAGTTCGTACTCGTCGGACGGCGGCAGCGGCAGGCGGTAGCGGTCGGCGAGCACCCGTCCCGCATAGTCGTCCACGATGCCTCCCCCGGCAGCCTGATCGGTCACATCCGTTCGCCCCACGGTCCGTTCCGGCTGCGTACGGTCCGCAAACATTTACGATACGTGCCGCAGGCAACCCGCATGCGGGGATGCCAGATCTCACTCCCCAAACCCGGGGCCGCTCATGCTCAGGACTTGGGTTCGAAGGTCTTGGTCAGCGTCCGCCAGGTCTGCTTGCGCAGCTCATCGCCCCAGCCGGCCGCTTTCGCCGTGTACATCAGCGCGTAGCCCTGCCGGTCGTCGACGACGAAACCCCGGTCGATGGTCCGGTACTTGGTGCCGCTCTCCACGTAGGTGAACTCCCAGTCGGCCGTGTTCCAGCCGCGGTAGTCCACCTGCTCTATTCGGATCTTCTTGTACTGCGCGCGCTGCATGTAGCGCTCCTGGCTCTTCCAGTCCGCCACCGGGTCGCCCTTGGGCGTGGACGTCCAGGCGATGAGCAGTTTCTGCCCGTCGGGCCCGGTGAACCGGTCGCCCGCGCTCCCCGTGGACTGGTACTTCCACCCCTTCGGCAGCCCGATCGAGTACCCCTGGCTGCCCTGGTGCGTCGACTCCGCGGCGGTGCCCTTGCCGCCACCGGAAGACCCGCTCGCGCTGCCGCTGGGTGTGCTGTTCGAGGCGGACCCCGACGGCGCGGGCTGCGTCGCCGTGCTGTCGGTGCGCGTGCCGTCGCTCTCGTCGCCCTTGGTGTCGGCGCTGCTCGACGCGGTGGCGACGGTCTTGCCGCCGCGCTCGCCGGCGGCCCCCTTCGAGTCCTTGTCGTCTCCGCTGAGCGCGATGGCGAGTACCGTGCCGATCACGGCGAGCACCACGACCGCCGCGATGATCACCATGGTCCGCCGCGGCACCACATCGGTGAGCGGCGCCCTGGGCGCGGGCCGCGGCGGCAGGTCCGGCCGCTGCATGACGGGCCACCCTGAACTCTGGCCCCCGGACTCGGCCTTCGACCCCTGCGCACCAGCCCCGGCACCGGCGCCGCCGGTCGCCCCCGAGGCCGACGCCGACGCCGAACCGGACTCCGGCACGGACGCACCCGCGTCCCCGGCCCCGGGCTTCCCGCCCTCCGGGCCGGAAGCGGTCGTACCGTCCTCGGCTCCGGTCCGCGACGCGGCCGACGCCCCGGCCGTTCCCACGGCGGCCTTGCGCACGGAACGCAGCGCCCCGCGCAACCGCTCCCCGGCCTCCTCGCCCCGCTTGCTCCCGGAACCCGCCGAACTCCCCTTGCGCGAGGACTTGTCCGGCTGCGCAGGCAGCGGCACGACCTTCGTCGCGTCCATCGGCTCCGGCTCGGCCGTCGCCGGCGCGTGGATGACCGAGTTCAGCATCGCCCGGGCGCCCGCGTCGTCGAGCCGCTTGGCGGGGTCCTTGGTGAGCAGCCCGTGGATGACGTCCCTCAGCGGGCCGGCGTTCTTCGGCTCCTCCAGCGGCTCGGTCATCACCGCCGTGAGAGTCGCTATGGCCGACCCCTTGTCGTACGGCGGCGTGCCCTCCACCGCCGCGTACAGCAGCCCGCCGAGCGACCACAGGTCGGCCGCCGGGCCCGGCTTGTGCCCGCGCGCCCGCTCCGGGGAGATGTAGGAAGGCGCGCCGACGAGCATGCCGGTCGAGGTGATGGAGGGGTCGCCCTCGACCTGGGCGATGCCGAAGTCCGTCAGCACGACCCGGCCGTCCTCGGCGATGAGCACGTTGGACGGCTTCACGTCGCGGTGCAGGATGCCCTCGCGGTGCGCGGACCGCAGCACGTCCAGGACGGCGAGCCCGACCTCGGCGGCCCGCTTCGGCTCGAGGAGGCCGTCCTCCCGGATGACCTCGGCGAGCGACTTGCCCTCGACGAGCTCCATCACGATCCAGGGCCGGTCGTCCTCCTGGACCACGTCGAAGACCGTCACGGCGCTGTTGTTGCGGATCCGCGCGATCGCCTTGGCCTCGCGCAGCGTCCGCGTGATCAGCCGCCGCTTCTCCTCCTCGTCGATGTTCGACGGGAACCGCAGCTCCTTGACGGCGACCGTCCGCCCGAGGGTTTCGTCCTGGGCCCGCCACACCGTGCCCATGCCCCCGCGGCCGAGCACCTCGCCCAGCCGGTAACGCCCCGCGAGGAGACGCTCCCTGTTGTCCTGACGAGTGTCCTGACGAGATGTGCCCGCCCGCTCCGCCTCCGACATGCGTCCCCTCATACAACCCGCCCTGACAGAGCCTCCATTGTCTCTCACCCGACAAGTGCCCAGCGCCCAGGGGCCCCCTGGCGACACGCCCCCGCCGGCCCGCCCGTCCGGAACCCGGGTACGACGCCGCGCACACCGCCTTGCATGATGGGTCCCCGACGCCCCGACCAGGGAGGAGCCGGCGTGCCGCCCTTTCGGACCTTGCTGGCCCTGCCTGTGTCCGTCGCCCTGCTCGGCCTGCCTCCGGCCGACTCGTCGGCTCTCTCCGCTCCGCCCACGGACGCGGTGCTCCCCCTGCTGGTGACCCGGGGCAGAGCGCCCGCCGCGGCCCTGCTCGCCCAGGAGGGGACCACCACCCGCTATGCCCACGCCGGGCAGGAAATCGCCCGGTCGGACCGCTTCCGCGGCGGCAGCGTCACGAAGACGTTCATCGCGACGGTCGTGCTGCAACTGGCCGCCGAGCACCGGCTGTCGCTGTCCGACACCGTGGAACAGCACTTGCCCGGCCTGGTGCGGGGAGCGGGCAACGACGGCCGCGCGCTGACCCTGCGCTCCCTGCTCACCCACACCAGCGGCCTGTACGACTACACCAGGGACACCGGCGGAACCGCACCCGTCACACCCCGTCAGGCCCTACGCATCGCCCTCACCCACCCCCCGGCCGAACGCGGCCGCTTCTCCTACTCGAACACCAACTACGTCCTGCTCGGCCTGGTCGTCCAGCAGGTCACCGGCCACTCGTACGCCACCGAGGCCGAGCGGCGCATCATCACTCCCCTGCGTCTGACGGGCACCTCCTTCCCCGGATCCCGCTCCTCGCTGCCCTCTCCGCACGGCCGCGCCTACGCCGCCGACGGAACCGACGTCACCGATCTCGACCCGCGGGTGGCCGGCGCCGCGGGCGAGCTGGTGACCACGCTCGCCGATCTGGACCGCTTCTACTCGGCCCTGCTCGGCGGCCGACTGCTGCCCCCGCACCGGCTGCGCGAGATGCTCGACACCCGTGCCGCACACGGCGCGTACGGCATGGGGCTGTTTCCCGAGAAGCTGCCGTGCGGCACCACGGTGTGGGGGCACAACGGGCACATCTCCGGCAGCTACGTGCGCACCGCGGCCACCGTCGACGGCCGGCGTGTCCTCACCTTCCGCGTGAACACGGACGCGATCGCGGACCCCGGTCTCGAACCTGCTTTGCTCGCGGCCGAGTTCTGCCCCCGCACCTCGTAGAACGACCGGGTTCCGAACGAGGATCCCGGTCCCCGACACTCGTTCGGGTGATGTCGGGTGATGTCGAAGGCACCCGCCCGGTTCGCGGAGGCAGCCGCCTACAGCGGCACGATGTCCGGCGCTCCCAGCCGGGCCGCGTCCGCCGTCAGGTCGTCCGGCTGGCGCTGCGACTCCCGCTCCGCCTCCACCCGCTTCTCGTAGTGCTGCACCTCGCGCTCTATCTGGTCCTTGTCCCAGCCGAGGACGGTCGCCATCAGCTCGGCGGCGTCGCGTGCGCTGCGCGTGCCCCGGTCGAAGGTCTCGATGGAGATGCGCGTCCGCCGGGTCAGCACGTCGTCCAGGTGCCGCGCCCCCTCGTGCGAGGCCGCGTAGACGATCTCGGCGCGCAGATAGTCGTCGGCCGCCGGCAGGGGCTCGCCCAGGGACGGGTCCTCGGCGATGAGCGCGAGGAGTTCCTCGGTCATCGTCCCGTACCGGTTCAGCAGGTGTTCCACCCGCACCACATGGAGTCCGGTCCGGGCCGCGATCCGCGCCCGTGCGTTCCACAGCGCCCGGTAGCCCTCGGCGCCCAGCAGCGGCACGTCCTCGGTGACGCACTCGGCGACACGCATGTCCAGCCCGTGCACCGCCGCGTCCACCGCGTCCTTGGCCATGACCCGGTAGGTCGTGTACTTGCCGCCCGCAACGACGACGAGCCCGGGCACCGGATGCGCCACCGTGTGCTCGCGCGACAGCTTGCTGGTGGCGTCCGACTCGCCCGCGAGCAGCGGCCGCAGGCCCGCGTACACGCCCTGGACATCATCCCTGGTGAGCGGCACCGCGAGCACCGAGTTCACATGTTCCAGCAGGTAGTCGATGTCCGCGCTGGACGCGGCCGGGTGGGCCTTGTCGAGGTCCCAGTCGGTGTCCGTGGTGCCGACGATCCAGTGCCGGCCCCAGGGGATGACGAACAGCACGGACTTCTCCGTGCGCAGGATCAGCCCGGTCGTGGAGTGGATCCGGTCGCGCGGTACGACCAGATGGATGCCCTTGGACGCCCGGACGTGGAACTGGCCGCGCTCCCCGACCATCGCCTGGGTGTCGTCCGTCCACACGCCGGTCGCGTTGACGACCTGTTTGGCGCGGATCTCGTACTCGCCGCCGCCCTCCACGTCCTGCACCTTCGCGCCGACGACCCGCTCGCCCTCGCGCAGGAAACCCGTCACACGGGCGCGGTTGGCGGCCTGCGCGCCGTACGCCACCGCCGTGCGCACCAGGGTCGCCACGTACCGGGCGTCGTCCATCTGGGCGTCGTAGTACTGCAGCGCCCCGACCAGCGCGTCCTTCTTCAAGCAGGGCGCCACGCGCAGGGCGTGAGAGCGGGTCAGATGGCGGTGCGTGGGCAGGCCGCGGCCATGCCCACGGGCCATGGACATGGCGTCGTACATCGCGACGCCCGACCCGGCGTACAGGCGCTCCCAGCCCTTGTGCTGCAAGGGGTACAGGAACGGCACGGGCTTCACCAGATGCGGGGCGAGCCGCTCCAGCAGCAGACCGCGCTCCTTCAGGGCCTCCCGGACGAGCGCGAAGTCGAGCATCTCCAGATAGCGCAGGCCGCCGTGGATCAGCTTGCTGGACCGGCTGGAGGTGCCCGACGCCCAGTCACGCGCCTCGACCAGTCCCGTGGACAGGCCTCTGGTCGCGGCGTCGAGGGCGGTGCCCGCACCGACCACGCCTGCGCCCACCACCAGGACGTCCAGCTCGCGCTCGGCCATAGATGCGAGTGACTCGGCGCGTTGCGCCGGCCCGAGTGTCGCTGTCCTCACCGCTGCCTCCCGCTCATCGCGGCGGCTGGTGCCGCCTCGGTCGCGCCGGCCGCACCCGTCGGGTGAGACCACGTCCGTATCCCATGCCCAAATTCTGACCGGCTTGCCCGACTTCAGCCACCACGGACCGACAGCCTGTGGACAACGCCCACGGGACACTCACCGAAATTCGGGCGAGTAATCCCGCATAACGGTCATATTTACTCCTAGTCTGACATTGCGCTCGCCCGTCCTGTCCACAGGGCTTGCGCACCTGTCCCACTTCGGCTATCGGGAAGGACGGCCACGCCATGCCCGCAGATCTCGCCGTCATCGGACTCGGCCCGTACGGCCTGCCCCTGGCCCAGGCCGCCGTCGCCGCCGGTGTCGCCACCATCGGCTACCGGACCGGCCCCGAGGCCGGCTCGCTCAGCGCCGCCGAACAGCGCCGGATGCTCTCGGGGGGCTTCCGGCCGGTCACGAACGCCGCCGAGCTCGGCCGGGTGCGCACCGCGGTCATCTGCGCACCGACCCCGCGCGGCGCGGACGGCGGACTCGACCTGAGCCAGCTGGAGGCGGCCGCCCGCACCCTGGCCGCGTACCTGCGCCCGCACACCACTGTGATCCTGGAGTCCCCTGTGTACCCGGGGACGACAGAGGAAATCCTGCGCCCCCTCCTCGAAGAGGGATCGGGTCTGCGCGCGGGCCGCGACTTCCACCTCGCCTACTCCCCGAGCCGCGTCGACCCCGGCAACCGCGACTTCACGCCCGCCACCACCCCCAAGGTCATCGGCGGCCTCACCCCGGCCTGCACGGAGTCGGCCGCGGCCTTCTACGGACGGCTCACCGACAAGGTGGTACGCGCGCGTGGACTCCGCGAGGCGGAGACCGTGCAGCTCCTGGAGACCAACTACCGGCACGTCAACATCGCCCTGGTCAACGAGATGGCCGTCCTCTGCCACGACCTGGGCGTCGACCTGTGGGATGTCGTCCGCTGCGCGGAGACCAAGCCGTTCGGCTTCCAGGCCTTCCGCCCCGGCCCCGGCGTCGGCGGCCACGCCGTCCCACAGGACCTGACCGCCCACGGCGGCCGCACCCTGCGCATGGTGGAACTGGCCCAGCAGGTCAACAGCCGCATGCCCGGCTACGTCGTGCAGCGCGGCGCCACGCTCCTCAACGAGCACGGCAAGTCGGCCCGCGGCGCCCGCGTGCTGCTCCTGGGCGTCACCTACAAGCCCGACCTCGCCGACCTGCACGGCACGCCCGCGCAGGAGGTCGCCCGGCGCCTGATGGAACTGGGCGCCTCGGTCAGCTACCACGACCCGTACGTCCCCGCCTGGAGCGTCCTGGACCGCCCCGTCCCCCGCGTGGACTCCCTCTACGAGGCGGTCGCCGACGCGGACCTGACGATCCTGCTCCAGCAGCACCGCACGTACGACCTCCAGGGCCTGTCGGTGAAGGCCCAGCTGCTGCTGGACACGCGGGGGGCGGCGCCCACGGGGGCGGCGCATCGGTTGTGAAGGGGGGCGCGTGGGGGCGCTGAGCCCCCTGGGCTGGTGGCGCGGGGCACCCCGCCGCCAGTACCTTTGGGAGACGGCGGAGCCCACCGCAGTGGCCACTGCGGCAGGCTCCTGGATGGATCACGGAGTGTCCGCCCCTAGGTCTCTTGGGGGCGGCCGCTCACCATCCGAAAAGTCGCAAGACCCACCTCCTCCGGCACTGCACCATCCGAAGACGGAGTCGGTCCCAGCGGGTGGGCTTGCGGTGGCGTCCCATGGGCGCCCCCCTACGGCAACACGCGCCCCGCGCAAGCCAGTTGGGCACGCAAAAGGGCCCGGCCACTCCCCCGAGTGACCAGGCCCTTATCAGTTCTGGAACGGACTACCGCCGGTGCTGCGAGTCCGCCACCGTCACCTCGACCCGCTGGAACTCCTTCAGCTCGCTGTACCCGGTCGTGGCCATCGCCCGCCGCAGCGCGCCGAAGAGGTTCATCGAGCCGTCGGGCGTGTGGGACGGGCCCGTGAGGATCTCCTCGATCGTGCCGACCGTGCCGAGGGCGACCTTCTTGCCGCGCGGCAGCTCCTCGTTCACCGCCTCCATGCCCCAGTGGTGGCCCTTGCCCGGCCCGTCGGTCGCGCGGGCGAGCGGGGAGCCCATCATGACGGCGTCGGCGCCGCAGGCGATCGCCTTGGGCAGGTCGCCGGACCAGCCGACACCGCCGTCCGCGATCACGTGCACGTACCGGCCGCCGGACTCGTCCATGTAGTCGCGGCGGGCCGCGGCCACGTCGGCGACCGCGGTCGCCATCGGGACCTGGATGCCCAGCACGTTGCGCGTGGTGTGCGCGGCGCCGCCGCCGAAGCCGACCAGCACGCCGGCCGCGCCGGTGCGCATCAGGTGCAGGGCCGCGGTGTACGTGGCGCAGCCGCCGACGATCACCGGGACGTCCAGCTCGTAGATGAACTGCTTCAGGTTCAGCGGCTCGTGCGAACCGGAGACGTGCTCCGCCGAGACCGTCGTACCGCGGATGACGAAGATGTCCACGCCCGCGTCGACGACGGCCTTGGAGAACTGGGCCGTGCGCTGCGGGGAGAGCGCCGCGGCCGTGACCACGCCCGAGTCGCGCACCTCCTTGATCCGCGCGCCGATCAGCTCCTCCTTGATGGGCGCGGCGTAGATCTCCTGGAGGCGCCGGGTCGCGGCCTCGGCGGGCAGCTCGGCGATCTCGTCGAGCAGCGGCTGCGGGTCCTCGTAGCGCGTCCACAGACCTTCGAGGTTCAGCACGCCGAGGCCGCCGAGCTCGCCGATGCGGATGGCGGTGGCCGGGGAGACGACCGAGTCCATGGGGGCGGCCAGGAACGGCAGCTCGAAGCGGTAGGCGTCGATCTGCCAGGCGATCGAGACCTCCTTCGGGTCCCGCGTACGGCGGCTGGGGACGACGGCGATGTCGTCGAAGGCGTACGCCCGGCGGCCGCGCTTGCCGCGCCCGATCTCGATCTCAGTCACGTTGGTGGCCTTTCCCTTTGCGTTTCAGCGTCTTCCAGTATCGCCGACGGGCATGGAGAGGGCGGCCCCGGATGCTCCGGAACCGCCCTCGGCAGGCCTGGGGACTACTTACTACGGCTGTAGTTGGGTGCCTCGACCGTCATCTGGATGTCGTGCGGGTGGCTCTCCTTGAGACCGGCGGAGGTGATCCGGACGAAGCGGCCCTTGGTCTCCATCTCCTCGATGGAGGCGGCGCCCACGTAGCCCATCGTCTGGCGCAGACCGCCGACGAGCTGGTGCAGCACGTTGGCCAGCGGGCCGCGGTAGGGCACCTGGCCCTCGATGCCCTCGGGCACGAGCTTGTCGTCGGAGCCGACCTCGGCCTGGAAGTAGCGGTCCTTGGAGTACGACTTGGCCTGGCCGCGGGACTGCATCGCACCGAGCGAGCCCATGCCGCGGTACGACTTGAACTGCTTGCCGTTGATGAACTGCAGCTCGCCCGGGGACTCCTCACAGCCGGCGAGCAGGCTGCCCAGCATGACCGTGTCGGCACCCGCGGCGAGCGCCTTGCCGATGTCGCCCGAGTACTGCAGACCGCCGTCACCGATCAGCGGCACACCGGCCGGGCGGGCGGCGAGGGACGCCTCATAGATGGCGGTGACCTGCGGGACGCCGATACCGGCGACCACCCGGGTGGTACAGATCGAGCCGGGGCCGACGCCCACCTTGATGCCGTCGACACCGGCGTCGATCAGCGCCTGGGCGCCGTCGCGCGTGGCGACGTTGCCGCCGATCACGTCGACGCCGACGCTCGACTTGATCTTGGACATCCAGCTGAGGGCGTTGCTGTTGTGGCCGTGCGAGGTGTCGACGACCAGGAAGTCCACACCGGCGGCGGCGAGCGCCTGGGCCCGCTCCAGGGCCTCGGGGCTGGCACCCACGGCGGCGCCCACGAGGAGACGGCCCTCGGCATCCTTGGCCGCGTTGGGGTACTGCTCCGCCTTGACGAAGTCCTTGACCGTGATGAGGCCCTTGAGGACACCCGCGTCGTCGACCAGCGGAAGCTTCTCGATCTTGTGACGGCGCAGCAGCTCCATGGCGTCGGGGCCGGAGATGCCGACCTTGCCGGTCACCAGGGGCATGGGGGTCATGACCTCGCGCACCTGACGGGAGCGGTCGGTCTCGAAGGCCATGTCGCGGTTGGTGACGATGCCGAGCAGCTTGCCGTTGCCGTCGGTGACGGGGACGCCGCTGATGCGGAACTTGGCGCACAGGGCGTCGGCCTCGCCGAGCGTCGCGTCCGGGTGCACCGTGATGGGGTCGGTGACCATCCCGGACTCGGACCGCTTCACCAGGTCGACCTGGTTGACCTGGTCGTCGATGGAGAGGTTGCGGTGCAGGACGCCGACGCCGCCCTGGCGGGCCATCGCGATCGCCATGCGCGACTCGGTGACCTTGTCCATGGCGGCGGACAGCAGCGGGATGTTGACCCGCACGTTGCGGGAGATGCGGGACGAGGTGTCGACCGCGTTGGGGAGCACTTCGGATGCACCCGGCAGCAGCAGCACGTCGTCGTAGGTCAGCCCGAGTGTCGCGAATTTACCGGGCACTCCGTCGACGTTGGCAGTCATGACACCTTCCCCAAATGGCCTTGATCGGTGCGGATGTCCATGCTAACGGGAAGCGCAGCTGTCTCATTCCACGGTTCCGCCTGGCTCCGGGCTTCGTATGTTCGTACGGAAGCAGCGCACCGCCTGTTCAACAAAGGGGTTGTTCCCGAGAGCTACTGCTCGGCCAGCGCCCGCAGCCGGCTCAGCGCCCTGTGCTGCGCCACCCGGACCGCGCCGGGTGACATTCCCAACATCTGGCCCGTCTCCTCGGCCGTCAGACCCACCGCGATCCGCAGCAGCAGCAGCTCCCGCTGGTTCTCGGGCAGGTTGGCCAGCAGTTTCTTGGCCCATTCCGCGTCGCTGCTGAGCAGGGCGCGCTCCTCCGGTCCCAGGGAGTCGTCGGGCCGCTCCGGCATCTCGTCGGAGGGGACGGCCGTCGAGCCGGGGTGGCGCATCGCCGCGCGCTGGAGGTCGGCGACCTTGTGGGCGGCGATGGCGAAGACGAACGCCTCGAACGGGCGCCCGGTGTCCCGGTAGCGGGGCAGTGCGAGGAGCACCGCCACGCAGACCTCCTGGGCGAGGTCCTCCACGAAGTGCCGGGCGTCGCCCGGGAGGCGCGACAGGCGGGTGCGGCAGTAGCGCAGGGCCAAGGGGTGGACATGGGCGAGCAGGTCGTGCGTGGCCTGCTCGTCCCCGTCGACGGCGCGGTGGACGAGCGCGCCGATCGCCCCTTGGGCATTGACCGCCTCGTCGTCGCGCATCGGTCCATGGTGCCTTGCGGCCGCCGGGTCCGTGGCACCGCGCCCGTTGTTGTGCACCGAAGCGTTATGAGCAGGTGCGCCGGAACTCATCCCCTGCGCCCTCCCCTTCCGCTCGACCGACTCGTCCCCGAGGAACTCCACACCCTCAAGGATGCGGCATCCGCGGCGAAACGAGCAGCGGGCTCCCGGCGGACCCCGGGTCCACCCCCGCCGACCTGGCTTTCCGTGCCCCCACTCTGACCGCCGCGATCGCCCCTGGGGCCTGCCGTTCGGATCATCCCGGGGCCGTGGCTCCTCGCGTGCGCCCTCCCGGGCTCTCGACCTTGCCCGGGCAGGGACGGATCCCCTGCGGGACCGTCGTCGGCCGCCGGCTTCGGCACACGCGTGTACGGCTCGCGCGGGGGCATTCGCGTGCCCCCGCTTTCCGCCCCCGGCCGGATACCGCGCGTCGAAGCCGGCCCGGTCCGGAGGATCCGAAGGACAGGCCCTAGCGCACCAGACCCCACCGGAAGCCGAGCGCCACGGCGTGAGCCCGGTCCGAGGCGCCGAGCTTCTTGAACAGGCGCCGGGCGTGCGTCTTGACGGTGTCCTCGGAGAGGAACAGCTCGCGGCCGATCTCCGCGTTCGAGCGGCCGTGGCTCATGCCTTCGAGGACCTGGATCTCACGCGCCGTGAGCGTCGGCGCGGCGCCCATCTCGGCCGAGCGCAGCCGGCGCGGGGCGAGCCGCCAGGTCGGGTCGGCAAGGGCCTGTGTCACCGTCGCGCGGAGCTCCGCGCGGGAGGCGTCCTTGTGCAGATAGCCGCGGGCACCGGCGGCGACCGCGAGGGCCACGCCGTCCAGGTCCTCGGCGACGGTGAGCATGATGATGCGCGCACCGGGGTCGGCGGACAGCAGCCGCCGGACCGTCTCGACGCCGCCCAGGCCGGGCATGCGTACGTCCATCAGAATCAGGTCCGAGCGGTCGGCCCCCCAGCGGCGGAGGACTTCCTCGCCGTTGGCCGCCGTCGTCACGCGCTCTACGCCGGGCACGGTCGCCACCGCACGACGGAGCGCCTCTCGGGCAAGCGGGGAGTCGTCGCAGACGAGGACGGAAGTCATGACCGCCCTCCGCAGCTGATGCGCGTCACCTTGAGCCTCCAGGCTGGTACGAAATCGTCACCTGTGCGGTCGACCGTCTCGGACGCCTGCCCGAGCGCTTGTTCCTTCAACCGCCTCGCACTCTCAACGACGGTCACTCGAAAGAGTTACGGGGGCGGTTGCCATCTTCGGCACTCTACGTGAGGGGCCGGACACGGTGCAGACATGCGCAACAGACCCTCGAACTTTCATCACAACCTATGCCCCGTTCGGACCTATTTCTTCCGCTTTGCCAGTGTCTGGAGCTAGATTCGCAATGAGTCATATTTTCATCTCCTTAGATCGTAGTTGTACGGTCGTGGACACCGGATCCGCCCAGAACGGCTACAAGGGGTCACGTAATGGCAGATTTCTCCCGCCTTCCCGGACCGAACGCGGACCTGTGGGACTGGCAGCTGCTGGCTGCCTGTCGCGGGGTGGACAGCTCGCTCTTCTTCCATCCGGAGGGCGAGCGCGGTGCGGCTCGGAGTGCTCGCGAGAACTCGGCCAAAGAGGTCTGCATGAGGTGCCCTGTGCGTGCCGAGTGCGCCGCCCATGCGCTGGCGGTGCGGGAACCGTACGGCGTGTGGGGCGGACTGACCGAGGACGAGCGCGAAGAGTTGATGGGGCGGGCGCGCAACCGGCTGGTGTCGGCGTCGACATCGGGCGGGCACGCCGCCTCGAACAGCTGAAGGAACGTTTCTGCGAGACAGGCACGCGCATGCGTGCCATTGGTGTTTGACGCGCTTGCGCTGTGGCTAGCGGTGGGCGGCCCGTGCCAGCTGGCCGAGCGTCGCCGCCACCGCCGGGACCTGTGCGAGGTCGGGCAGGGTGAGCGCGACGATCTCCCGGCGCACCGCCGGTTCCAGGGTCACGGTCCGTACCCCCCGGGGCCGTACGGACTCGATGGCCAGCTGGGGCAGTACGGCCACGCCCAGACCGGCGCCGACGAGGCCGGCGACCGCCGGGTAGTCGTCGGTCGCGAAGTCGATGCGCGGGGTGAAGCCGGCCGCCGCGCACACCTCGACGAGCTGGCCACGGCAGCGCGGGCAGCCCGCGATCCACGGCTCCCGCGCGAGTTCCCCGATCGCGACGGCCTGCGCGCCCGCGAGCCGGTGCCGCTCCGGCACGAGCGCGACGAGCCGGTCCGTCAGCAGCGGCCGTACGACGAGGTCCTCCCACTCCTCGGCGCCCGCCGCCCCCTCGTAGCGGAAGGCCAGCGCCACGTCGCAGTCACCCTCGCGCAGCATGCCGACGGACGCGGGCGGTTCGGCCTCCTCCAGGAAGACCCGGGTGCCGGGGTGCGCGTCGCGCAGCGCGGCGAGGGCCGTCGGCACGAGCGTGGAGCTGCCGCTGGGGAAGGAGACGAGCCGCACCCGGCCCGCCCGCAGCCCGGCGATGGCGGCGACCTCCTCCTCGGCGGCCGTGAGTCCCGCGAGGATCCCGGCGGCGTGCCGCACCAGCGCCTCGCCGGCCTGGGTCAGGCGCATCTCGCGTCCCGTGCGGATCAGCAGAGGAGTGCCGACGGAGGCTTCCAGGGCCTTCATCTGCTGGCTGACGGCGGGCTGGGTGCAGCCCAGTTCTCGGCCGGCGGCGGAGAAGGAACCGGTGGCGGCGACGGCGCGCAGGACGCGGAGATGACGGGCTTCGATCACCCTTCGAGGATAAGCGCCCCTTTTAAGGCACTCCGAATAATGCGTCGACGCTTTGGGGCCGGGTCCCCTACCGTGCGGGCATGAAGCTTCTGTCTGTGAATCTGGGCCGGGCCAAGGCTGTGCCGTACACGGACAACCCGGAGGGTGTGACCGGAATCGACAAGCGGCCGGTGGACGGGCCGGTGCGGGTCTCGGCGCCCGGGCCCAAGGGCGTCGGCGGGAGCGGGCTGGCAGGGGACGCGGTGTGCAAGCTGGAGCACCACGGCGGCGACGACCAGGCGGTCTACGCGATGGCGCGCGAGGACATGGACGCGTGGGAACGCGAGCTGGGCCGGACGCTGCCCGCCGGGGCGTTCGGCGAGAACCTCACGACACAGGGTGTCGACGTGTCCGGCGCGCGGATCGGCGAGCGCTGGCGCATCGGGCCCGAGGTGGTGCTGGAGGTCACCTGCGGCCGGATCCCGTGCCGCACGTTCCAGGCCCATCTGGACGAGAAGCACTGGGTGAAGCGGTTCACGCAGCGCGGTGCGCCCGGGGCGTATCTGCGGGTGATCGAGCCCGGCGAGATACGGGCGGGCGACTCCGTCGAGATCGTGCACCGGCCGGACCACGACGTGACGGTGGCCCTCCAGTTCCGGGCGGTGACCACCGAGCGGACGCTGCTGCCGCGGCTGCTGCCGGCGGGCGAGGCGCTGCACCCGGAGTCGCTGAGGCTGGCGCGGGAGTACGCGGAGAAGCACGGGGCCTGACGGCCGCTCGCCGGCCGGGCCCGACGGCCCGTCGGCGTGCGGGTCTGCACCGACCCTTCACCGGCGAGACCCCCGGAGGGAAGCGGATGCACATGGTCCAGGTCACTAACCTTCTGCCATGACAACGGCTCTGATTACGGGATCGACGGCAGGCATCGGGGCCGCGTTCGCGCGGCGACTGGCGGCGGACGGGCACAACCTCGTGCTGGTGGCCCGCGACACCAAGCGACTGCGGGAACAGGCGACCGAGCTGCACGACCGGCACGGCATCGAGGCGGAGGTGCTGACGGCCGACCTCGCCGAGGACAAGGGCATCGAGTCGGTGGCCGACCGGCTGGGCGACCGCAAGAACCCCGTCGACCTGCTGGTGAACAACGCCGGCTTCGGCAACAAGGGCCGCTATCTCGACGTCCCCATGGCCGACGAGCTGCGGATGCTGAAGGTGCACTGCGAGGCGGTGCTGCGGCTGACGTCGGCGGCGACGGAGGCCATGCGGGAGCGCGGCCGCGGCGGCGTCGTGAACGTCGCGTCGGTGGCCGCGTTCGTCCCGCGGGGCACCTACGGCGCGTCCAAGGCCTGGGTCGTGCAGTTCTCCCAGGGCGCCGCGCGCGACCTGGCCGGCAGCGGCGTACGGCTGATGGCGCTCTGCCCCGGCTTCGTGCGCACCGAGTTCCACGAGCGGGCCGGCATGGGCACGGACAACATCCCGGCCTGGATGTGGCTCGACGCGGACAAGCTGGTGGCGGCGGCGCTCAACGATCTGGCCCGGGGGAAGACGGTGTCGATCCCGGACCCGAGGTACAAGGCGCTGATGGGGGCGGCGAAGCTGGTGCCGCGGGGGATGCTCGGGGCGGTGTCGTCCAGGACGGGGCGGAAGTACGGGCCCCAGTAGCAGCCCCGGCGTGCTGCCCGCAGGCGGACTTCATCGCGTCGGCGGCCTCCACCACGAGCGGAACCACGTCGCGTGCCTGCCTGAGGAGGGCGGGCAGGGCCGACGCCCACTCACCGCCCTGGAGGGCCAGGGCAGTCAGTCGTCGGGCCTGTTCGCCGTCGGTCGTCGCGGCCGCGATGCGCGCCCAGGTCCTGGACAGCGTCGCCGGAGCGGACAACGTCCGTGCGAGTTCCTCGGCACGGGCGCACTCTCCCGACGCGGCCAGCACCTCGACCAGGGCGAGCGTCCCCTGAGCGCGGTCGTACGGGTCCTCGATGGTCTGCAGCGTTTCCCTGGCACGGTCGTGGTGCCCGAGGGCGGTCAGGGCCTCGGCAACGGCTGTGGCCCCGATGTACCAGGCGGAACCACTCGGCCGGCCCAGCGGCCGTATGGCGTCGAGCGCGGCCCGGGCGGCCTCGACCTCCCCGGCCGCGGCGAGGGCCCTGACCAGAGCGCTCAGCTCCAACGTGGAGGGGCGGTCGTACTCGCCCTCCATCGTGATCACCTCATCGACGATGCGCCGTGCCCTGTCGGTGTGACCCGACTCGGTCATCGTCACGGCGAGCGCGCAGAGCGCTGAGGTCCGGGCTCCCGGTCCGGCGCTCCTGCGCACATGCTCCTCGGCCGCTTCCACGTCGCCGGCTTCGGCCAGCCCGCGAGCGAACGGCACGTCCAGCGACGCCAGGAGTCCCGCGAGTGCGTAGTCCGCCTCGGCCTCGGCCGTCATCACCGCTACGGCCCGGGCCACCTCACCGGACCTGGCCCATCCCTGCACCACCGGGGCCAGGAGGTTTCGCCGTTCGTAGTCGTCGGGTGCCCGGCCGGCCAGCGTCACCGCCCGGTCCAGCTGGCCGGTGGCCGTGCGGGCGGCGACCAGCGCCCGCAGGGACGAGATGTACTCCCACGCGGAGGCGTGCGGGTCCGCGACCAGCGTCTCGGTCCCGTCGAGCACCGCGAGCGCCGCTTCCCGGTGCCCCGCTTCGGCCAGCGCCGTGGCGGCGACGCCGAGCTTCCGGGCGGCCGTCAGCGGATGGAGCACTCGTGTCCGGTTCTCGACGGCCAGCAGGATCCACGCGGCTTCCTCGCGCCGTCCCGCCCGCGCCAGTGCGGCAGCCACTTCGAGAGACGCATGCGCGTGCTCCACCGGGTGGGGCAGGGAATCGGCGAGCGTCCGGGCCCGGTCCGGGTCTCCGGACTGCGCCAGGGATTCGACGACCTCGTGGAGGGCTGACAGGCCCTCCATTCGCGGGCCGAGGATGCGTGCCAGCGACTCGGCCCGGTCGGTCTCGCCCCCGTCCGCCATGATGCGCACGATCGAGCGCAGCGCTGCCTGCGCGACATCCGGGAGAGGGATGTCCCGGGCCAGGGCCTCGGCCTGCTCGTAGCGCCCGGCTCTCGCCCGGGCCTGTGCCACATCCAGCAGCGCGCGGTGGTGTGCGCGAGGGTCGAGCATGCCGAGCAGTGCCTCGGCCCGGTCGAGCTCTCCGGCCCACGCCAGCCACCCGGTCAACTCCCCCGCGGCCGCCTCGTGATCCGGCTCGCCCCGCAGGCCGGCCAGGAACGCCTCGGCCTGGTCGAACTCGCCTGCCTCGGCCAGGAGGCCCACCACCTCTTCGGCTTCCGCACGGTCCCGCGCCCATCCCACGGCCTCGGCGCAGAGGGCATCGGCGCGGCGGTGCTGTCCGGACTCGCGCAGTGCGGCGGCCAGCGTGATCAGCGCGCCGGCGCGGGCACCCGGTTGGGTGGCCCTCGCCATCGCCTCCGCCTCGGCGTGACGGCCTGCGGCGGCGTGAGCCGCTATCACGGTGTTCTCCATACCGGTGCGGCAGGCCTCGTTGGGCGCGCCGTCGATCAGGTGCTGTGCGAGATCCCACCGCTGGGCCGCGAGGCAGGCCTCGCCGACCTGAACGTACGCCTGGACGTCGAAGTGCTGGGTGCTGACCGTCCGCGCGAGCGTTGCCGCACTGTCGAACTGCCCGGCCCGGGCGAAGAGGTCCGCCACCTTGCAGCGCGCCAGGTCGTCCCGGCTCTGCCCCTCCCCCTGGCGGGCGGCCTCGGCCGCCTCGACGAGCAGGTCCAGCGCCCCGTCACGGTCGCCGCGCTCCAGCAGCACATCGGCGACGGCGGCCAGGCCCATGGCCCGGCGATGACCGTCCGGGAGGCTGCGGGCCAGTGCGACGGCCCGGCCGGTGTGCCCGGCCAGGGCCCAGGCGTGCGGCAGTGAGTCCGGGGCGCCCGCGCTGCGGTCGGCCAGCCGTTCCCGGTGGATCGCCAGGCGCAGTGAGTCGAGCGGCCGGCGCGCACCGCGCTCGATGATCAGGTCCTCGGTGAGGTGGATCTCGTTCACGGCGGACGCGTCACTGCCGGTGCGGGCCAGCATGCGCTCCTGACGCCGGGTGTCCGTCCCGCACCGGAGCATCCGCTCCAGGTCACCGGCGGACCGGAGCATCCGGAAGTACCCCCGCAACAGGTACTGCGGGGTCTCCTCCGGCCAGCCCCGCCCGCGCCACTCCTCCGCCCACGCGTGCAGTTTCGAGCGGTAGAGGTCCATCTCGGACGTGCCGAGCATCTCCTCCGCCTGGGACTGCAACTCCTCGTGACCGAGCAGGTAGACGTCGACTCGCAGGCCGAAGGTCCGTCCCGCCCGGGTGCTCAGGACATCCCGTACCCGGTACGGAACGGCTCCGGTGAGCGCGGCCAGGTCCTCGGCCGTCAGGCCGCCGCCCGCCGCCGCCACCAGGCCCAGCAGGTCGTGCTCCAGGCCGCCCGCCTCGATCAGCCGCTTCAGCTCCCGTTCCGCCTCCGCGCGGATCGCCCGGGCGTACGGGGACGGCGACAGCGTCCGGACGATCGCGGGGTCGCGCAGCGGATGGTCCTCGGGTACGTCACCGGGCAACGGCGGGTTGAGCCGCCCCGCGACCAGGACCCGCATCCCCGCCTCCGGGCGGGTGGGCAGCAGGCTCGCGATGCTGTGGGCATCCGGGCCGGTCGTGACGCCGCGGTCCTCGTCCAGGCCGTCCACCAGGAGGACCAGACGTTCACCGCGCTCGGCACAGGCGCGGGCGGCGGCGCCGCACAGGTACAGGAGGTGGGCCTCGCGGGTCGCCACGGTCAGGTGGGCGGGGAGGGCTTCTCCGGACAGCTCCGCCAGCTGCTCGAGTACGACGTCCACGTACGCCGCGACGTCGTTCTGGGCGCCCAGGCGGGCCGTGATGAAGAACGGGACGATCCGTACGCCCTGCGGGGGGTGCAGGGCGAACCAGGACAGCAACGCCGTCTTGCCGGCCCAGGCGCCCGCGCGCCACCAGGCGTACGCCGGGCCGGAGTCGGCCGTGCAGAAGGCCGACAGCTCGGCCGACTCCTCCTCACGGTCGACGAGTTGGGGCGGGGCGATGCGGCGGACCTGCTCCCAGTACGCCGACCGTACCGGCGGGGTGAGCAGGACGCGGTTGTGATCGCCGGTGACGGCCACCGTGATGTCACCGCCCGCGGTCACCGACCGCTCCCCCCGCTTCCCCCACCAGCGCATGGCCTCATGATGCCAAAGTGCCGGGAGGCGACGAGCAGCTCCCGTTGGGACAATGGAGCTGTTCAGCCGGACCCAGGGGGGCCGGAGGCGAGGCCATGACCTTCGTACAGCTCATCGAATGCAGGACCAGCCGGCTCGACGAGATGAACCGGCTGATGGACAGGTGGGTCGAGCAGACCAAGGGGAAGCGGACCGCGACGCACAGTGTGGTGGCCAAGGACCGGGCCGACTCCTCGCACATCGTCGAGATCGTGGAGTTCCCGTCGTACGAGGAGGCGATGCGGAACTCCGGGCTTCCGGAGACCGACCGGATCTTCCAGGACATGGTGGCGCTCTGCGACGAGACGCCGACGTTCACGGACCTGGACGTGGTACGGGACGAGCAGCTGAACTCGGCCACCGCGCGCAGGTTCTTCGAGCTGGCGCCCGGGCAGGGTGCGGCGCCCGCGTTCAACGACGTGTTCATCGAGGACTACCACGACCACGATCCGGCCAATGTGCAGGACGTCATCGGGCTGGACGCGTTGCGGCGCGAGGTGGAGGTGTGGCGGGGCGGGTTCGACTTCTCGTTCACGATCGAGGACCAGATCGCCCAGGGCGACCGGGTGTGCACGCGGTGGACCTGGAAGGGGCACCACAAGGGGGAGTTCCTCGGGATTCCGCCGACCGGGAAGGACGTCACCATGACCGGGACGACCGTCCACCGGTGCACGCCGGACGGGAAGGTCGCCGAGGGGTGGTGGCAGTACGACCGGCTGGGGCTGATGCAGCAGCTCGGGGCGCTGGACCCGCTGGAGTTGTGACGGAACCCCCATAAGGGAGAAGCCCCCGTTAAGGGAGAAGCCCCCGTTCCGCACGTGGCGGAACGGGGGCTTCTCGCAGAGGTCGGTGCCTCAGTGGGCGTGGCCGTGGCCGTGGCCCGCGGCGGCCGGCTCCTCCTCTTCCTTCTTCTCGACGACCAGGGTCTCGGTCGTGAGCAGGAGGGAGGCGATGGAGGCGGCGTTCTCCAGGGCGGAGCGGGTGACCTTGACCGGGTCGATGACGCCGGCCTTGACCAGGTCGCCGTACTCGCCGGTGGCGGCGTTGAAGCCCTGGCCCTTGTCCAGCTCGGCGACCTTGGAGGTGATGACGTAGCCCTCCAGGCCGGCGTTCTCGGCGATCCAGCGCAGCGGCTCGACGACGGCGCGGCGGACGACCGCGACACCGGTGGCCTCGTCGCCGGACTTGCCGAGGCTGCCCTCCAGCACCTTGGCGGCGTGGACGAGGGCGGAGCCACCACCGGAGACGATGCCCTCCTCGACCGCGGCGCGGGTCGCGGAGATGGCGTCCTCCAGACGGTGCTTGCGCTCCTTCAGCTCGACCTCGGTGGCGGCACCCACGCGGATGACGCACACCCCGCCGGCCAGCTTCGCGAGGCGCTCCTGGAGCTTCTCGCGGTCCCAGTCGGAGTCCGTGGTCTCGATCTCGGCCTTGATCTGGGCGACGCGGCCCTGCACGTCGTCCTTGTTGCCGGCGCCGTCGACGACCGTGGTGTCGTCCTTGGTGACGGTGACGCGGCGGGCGGAGCCGAGGACGTCCAGGCCGACCTGGTCGAGCTTGAGGCCGACCTCCTCGGAGACGACCGTGGCGCCGGTGAGGACCGCCAGGTCCTGCAGCATCGCCTTGCGGCGGTCGCCGAAGCCGGGGGCCTTCACCGCGACGGCGTTGAAGGTGCCGCGGATCTTGTTCACGACGAGGGTCGACAGGGCCTCGCCCTCGACGTCCTCGGCGATGATCAGCAGCGGCTTGGAGGCGTTGGCCTGGATGACCTTCTCCAGCAGCGGCAGGAGGTCCGCGATGGCGGAGATCTTGCCCTGCGTGATGAGGATGTACGGGTCGTCCAGGACGGCTTCCATGCGCTCCTGGTCCGTCACGAAGTACGGCGACAGGTAGCCCTTGTCGAAGGCCATGCCCTCGGTGAAGTCCAGTTCAAGACCGAAGGTGTTGGACTCCTCGACGGTGATGACACCGTCCTTGCCGACCTTGTCCATCGCCTCGGCGATGAGCTCGCCGACCTGCTGGTCCTGGGCGGACAGCGCGGCGACGGCGGCGATGTCGGACTTCTCGTCGATCGGGCGGGCCGAGGCGAGCAGGTCCTCGGAGATCGCGGCGACGGCGGCGTCGATGCCCTTCTTCAGGGCGGCCGGGGAGGCACCGGCGGCGACGTTCTTCAGGCCCTCGCGCACGAGTGCCTGGGCGAGCACGGTCGCGGTGGTCGTACCGTCACCCGCGATGTCGTTGGTCTTGGTCGCCACCTCCTTGACCAGCTGGGCACCGAGGTTCTCGTACGGGTCCTCGATCTCGACCTCGCGGGCGATCGTGACACCGTCGTTGGTGATGGTGGGGGCGCCGAACTTCTTGTCGATGACGACGTTGCGGCCCTTGGGGCCGATCGTCACCTTGACCGTGTCGGCAAGCTTGTTGACGCCGCGCTCGAGGGCGCGACGGGCGTCCTCGTCGAACTTCAGGATCTTCGCCATGGGAGCGTGAGCCCTCTTCCGGAATCAGGGGTAACGGCACTGCGCCCCGGGCGCCCGGCTTCTTAGCGATCGCGGGGGGCCAGGGGCGCAGCTCAAAGCAATGTGCTTGGGGTGAATTACTTCTCGACGATCGCGAGCACGTCGCGGGCCGAGAGGACGAGGTACTCCTCGCCGTTGTACTTCACCTCGGTGCCGCCGTACTTGCTGTAGAGCACGACGTCGCCGACGGAGACGTCGAGCGGAAGACGGTTGCCGTCCTCGAAGCGACCCGGGCCCACGGCCAGGACGACGCCCTCCTGGGGCTTCTCCTTGGCGGTGTCCGGGATGACCAGGCCAGAGGCGGTGGTCTGCTCGGCGTCGAGCGGCTGGACCACGATGCGGTCCTCGAGCGGCTTGATGGCAACCTTGGAGCTGGTGGTCGTCACGATCCGACCTCCCCCTTCGGAGATCTCACGGGGTTAACTGTCTGAGGTGGCGACCAGGTGGATCCGTCGTCGCGGGTGCCGGACCTGCCCGTCGCTGTGTTGGCACTCTCCAGTGGGGAGTGCCAGAGCCGAGACTATGACTGTGATTAGCACTCGGTCAAGCGGAGTGCCAATTGCCGGGGTGGCGCGTCGGCCAGGGGGTGATGCCGGGGAGACATCACAGGTAGTCCTCCAGCCGCCCGACCCGCAGTCCTCGCGCCTCGATCTCCCGCAGCAGTCGCACGGTCCGTTCCGTCAGGGTCGGGGACCCGGGCTCGCCCGACGGCACGGAGACGATGTCGCCGGGGCGCAGGCCGGGCGTGCCACGGGTGTAGGTCAGGGCGCCGCCGGGCTCCAGGGAGGCCCGCCAGAGGACGACCGCCCGGATGCCGCAGTCGGCGGCGGCGTGCAGGGTCGTCGTGTCGTACGTGCCGTAGGGCGGGCGGAAGAGGCGGGGGCGGATGCCGAAGAGGGAGCGGAGCTTGTGCTGCTGGCCGCAGATCTCGGCGCGCTGGCCGGCGTAGGGCAGGCCGCGCAGGGCGGGGTGGTCGAGGGTGTGGTTCTGGATGGACGCGCCGACCGCGCGGAGGCGGGCGAAGTGGCCGTAGCCGGGCCCTACGACGCTGTCCGTGAGGAACATGCTCACCGGAAGCCGCCGTTCGCGGACGAGGCCGACGAAGCGGGGATCGCGCTCGGCGCCGTCGTCGTAGGTCAGGAAGACCACCCGGTCGCGGGTACGGACGTGGTCCACGACGGGTGGGAGGTCGCCCCGGTCCGGCCCGCGGACGTCGCTCGACCGTTGCGTAGGGGACGGGCCCCGGCCGTCCGCGCCCGCGCGCTCCCCCGCGGCTCCGGCGCAGCCGGCCAGCAGGATCGCTCCGGCGCACACCACGGCGGCCGACGACCGCCGCCTCACAGGTAGTCCTCCAGCCGGCCCACCGCGTACCCCTCGGCGGTGACCTTGTCCAGGAAGCGGCGGATCATGTCCGGCATCGTGCCCGGCCACTGGTCACGGCCGCGGAAGTGGGTGAGGACGATGTCGCCCGGGTGCAGCCTCCGGTCCCACTCCCGGTACTCCCAGCGGTCGGCGAAGACCTCCTGGTTCCACAGGGGGGCGTACTCGATGCCGCACGCCTTGGCGGCGCGCAGGGTCGCCCTGTCGTAGCTGCCGAACGGCGGGCGGAAGAGGGTCGGGCGGGTGCCGTAGCGCCTCTCGATGAGGCGCTGCATGCCGCAGATCTCGCGCTTCTGCGCGCGGTACGACAGGCCGCGCATGTAGCGGTGGCGGAGGGTGTGGTTGTTCAGGACCACGCCTCGGTCCCGCATCTTCTCGAAGTAGCGGTAGTCGTCCTTGATCAGGTAACCGCTGAGGAAGGCGCTGTAGGGGACCCTCAGGTCGGTCATCATGCGCAGGAACGCGGGGTCCTTCTCGGCGCCGTCGTCGATGGTGAGGAAGACGACCTTGTCCCGGGTGGGGACGGTGGTGAAGACGGGCGGGAGGTTCAGTCTGCGGTGGCCGCGCACCTCGAAGCCCTCGCGGGTCCTGATCCTCGGCTTCTTCGCGGGGGCCGGCGGGGCGGTCAGCGGGACCGCCCTGACTCCCCAGCGCCGCGCAGCGGCGACCCGGACGGCATGCGCGCCGCGCAGTTTGGAGGCGTAGGAGTCGAGCGCGCGGGCCGGGGGCGCGTCGAGGGGCTGCTGGCCGCCGGCCGCGGGGATCCGTCCGCTGTCGCCCTGCGCGCAGCCCGAGGCGATGGCGGCGAGGGTGAGTACGACGAGGCCGATCCGCACACCGCCAGATGCCCGGCTTTTGTCATTTTGTACGACTACTCGCATGATGCGGGATCCTCGCAGCCGGTCCCGCCGGATCGGCCCCGACACCGCGGCCGACGGCGCGCCGTCCACCGAGTGGCCCACAATGATCCGGTGAACGACCTCGCCCTCCTCCTCAGCCCCGAAGGCCGCGCCCTCCTCGACGAGGTGCGGGACACCGATCCGGCGCGGGAGCTGGCCGTCGCGACCCGGTTGCGCCGCGAGCACCCCGCCGAGCTGGTGTCGGCGGCGCTGGGCCAGGCGCGGCTGCGGCAGCGGGCGGTGGTGAAGTTCGGGGCGCAGGACGCGGCGCGGATGTTCTTCACGCCGAACGGGGTGGAGCAGTCGACCCGGGCGAGTGTGGCGGCCTACCGGGCGCGGCGGCTCGCGGAGTCGGGCGTGACCTCGGTCGCCGACCTGTGCTGCGGCATCGGCGGTGACGCGATCGCGCTGGCCCGGGCCGGGATCCGGGTCCTGGCCGTCGACCGGGACCCGGCGACGGCCGCGGCGGCGCGGGCGAACGCCGAGGTGCTGGGGCTGGCCGGCCTGATCGAGGTGCGGGAGGCGGATGTCACGGAGGTGGACACAGCCGGTTACGACGCCGTGTTCGTCGACCCGGCCAGGCGCGGCGGCCGGGGCCGGATCTTCGACCCCGAGGCGTACTCACCGCCCCTGTCCTGGGCGGTGTCCGCGGCCCGCCGCGCCCCTCGCACCGCCGCGCTGAAGATCGCCCCCGGCATCCCGCACGAGGCGGTCCCCGAGGACGCCGAGGCCGAGTGGATCTCCGACGGCGGCGACGTGAAGGAGGCGGTCCTGTGGTTCGGCACCGAACCCGGGGCGGTACGGGCCACCCTGCTGCCGGGCCCCCGCACCCTGCTCTCCCGCGGCCTGCCCGACCCGGAGGTCCGCCCGCCCGGCCGTTACCTGTACGAGCCCGACGGCGCTGTCATCCGGGCCCACCTGGTCGCCGAGGTGGCGGAGGAACTCGACGGCGGCCTGCTGGACGCGACGATCGCGTACGTCACCGCGGACGAGCTGCACCCGACCCCGTACGCCACCGCCTACGAGATCACCGACCACCTCCCCTTCAACGTCAAGAAGCTGAAGGCGCTGCTGCGGGAGCGGGAGGTCGGCAACCTCACGGTGAAGAAACGCGGCTCGGCGGTCGAGCCGGAGGAACTCCGCAGGAAGGTCAAGCCGCAGGGCCGGCACTCGGCCACGGTGTTCCTGACCCGGGTGGCCGGAGCACCGGCGATGCTCATCGGGCACCCGATGGGGTGACGTCCACGCACTCTCCGGACGTCCCCGTCACCGGCGGCCCACCATGCTGGCGTGACCTGGAGCGCACTGCGACGAGCCCGGCAGCGACTGGTCCGTCGTGTTCTTCTCATGGCCGTCGCGGCCGTGTGCGGGGGACTCGCCGGGTGGATGCTCTTGGACCAGGAGAGTTCGAACGCCGTGGCCACGGTGGGCAGCCTGTTCGTCGGCATCGTCACGCTCTTCCTCGCGCTGGTCGACTTCTTCCGCCAGGAACCCCCGCCGCTGAACCCGGGCGCGCTCGCCGACGACCTCGCCCTCGCGCTGAAGGAGCAGTGGCTGGAGGAAGCGACCGCACGAGGACTGCGCGACCCACGAGTCCTGCCCCTGGCCTGGACGGCCACCGACCGCGACGTCGCCCGGCTGCCCCGCACCGCCAACGCCCGCGTGCTGCGCATGCGCCTCAACGGCAGACTCGACGGCCGCTTCGACGAGTCCGTCGCCCAGCTCGCCGCCGGGTACGACCAGTTGCCCAATCGCCGGCTCGTTGCCATCGGCGAGCCCGGCTCCGGCAAGAGCGTGCTGGCGATCCTGCTCACCCTCGGCCTCCTGGGCGCGCGGGAGCCCGGCGGCCCGGTGCCGGTCCTCCTGCCCGCGTCGTCCTGGGACCCGGTTCGCGAACCCCTCGACGACTGGATCGTCAGGGCCCTCGCCCTGCCCCACTACAGCGGCCGCGAGGAGATTCCCCGCGCCCTTCTCACCCACGGTCTGCTCCTTCCCGTCCTGGACGGCCTGGACGAGATCCCGGAGTCCGCGCGCCGCAGCGCCATCCGGAGCATCAACCTGGCGATCGGCGCGGAGCGGCCGGTCGTCGTCACCTGCCGAGCAGCCGAGTACGAGGATCTGATCCGGGGCGGTGCCCCTGCCCTGCGCGAGGCGCCGGTCGTCGAGATCCGCCCCGTGTCGCCCGGCGACGCGATCGCCTATCTGCGGGACGTGGACTGGCCCCCGGGAACCGACTGGACCCCTGTCTACGCACACCTGCGATCGGCTCGCCAGGGCCCGGTAGCCGCGGCCCTGTCCACACCCCTGATGGTCACTTCAGCACGGCTCGTGTACCAGCGACTGGCGGACCTGGACCCGACGGAACTGCTGGACGGCACACGCTTCGACTGCCGGTACGCCGTCGAGCAGCACATCACCGACAAGCTGATCGACGCCGCGTACGCACCTGATCCCCGGCTGCCCGACGCGGAACGGAGCGGCGGTCGCTGGACCGCCGTACAGGCCAGGGAATGGCTGACGTTCCTCGCCCGCTACCTCCACGACCACCGCGAGCGCGACCTCGCCTGGTGGCGCATGAGCGGTCGGTTGCTGTCACCGTGGTTCCCACCGGCACTCGGTGTCGCCGCCGGTCTGCTGCTCGGTATCGGTTCCGTGGCCTGGATCGTCGGTACGGACCTCACGAGCAGATACGCGATCCTTCCGGTGATCGCGGGCTCCATCGGCGGTGGATTCGCCCTCCTGTCCACGATCGTCTGGTACGCCGCCCCGCACCCGCTGCCCGGACGGCTCTCGTTCTCGGTGCAGGGGGCATGGGGCCGCCTGCGTCACGGATTCCGCAGCGGGGCCCGGCTCACGGCTCTCGCTGTGGCCCCCCTGCTCGTCGGGGTGACAAGCGTCGCCGCGCTGGATGAGTCGGAGTACACCTACACCGCGGCCGAGTTGTACTACGAGATGTTCGCCGTCGGTCTGTGTCTGATGCTCGTGATCGGGCTGGCGCTGGCGGCACACAACGGGCTCAACGCGCCCCCGCATCATGCGACGCAGGTGAGCCCCACGAACTCGTTGGCCCAGGACCGCGGTTCGGCTCTCGCCGGCGCGGCCGTCGCCGGCTGCATGGTCGCGGCCACCGGCCTCATGGGCTGGTACGCCGGCTTGCTGACGGGCGCATGGTTTCACCGCGAGGTCAATGACTGGACGGGCTGGCCCGGAGACCGGAACGTGGCGCTGCTCGCCGCAGCGAAGTGGGAGGCGGTGTTCCGCTCAGTGGGCGACAAGGCGCCGGTGTGGATCGGGCTGACCGTCGTGCTGCCGGGAACCGTGTTCGCGCTGCTGCTCCTGCTCACCCGGGCCTGGCCCCGGTTCCTCGTCGTCCGACTCTTCCTCGCGGCACGGCGCCGACTCCCGCTACGGCTCATGGGGTTCCTCGCCGATGCGCGCCGACGGGAGCTGCTGCGGCAGTCCGGGGGTGCTTACCAGTTCCGTCACGTCCGGCTCCAGGAAACGCTCGCGGGCCGGCCGCTGTATGGGGACGGACCGCACACCGGGACGGATGACCGGACTGTTCGCCGTCGGGTCGTCCTCGTGGCCGGCGCCATGACGGTGACGACCGCTGCTCTCTGGAACAGAAAGCAGGACGAGAGCGTCAAGGCGTGGTCGTCGTCCCCGTCACCGTCCGCCCTCGCCTTCCGCCCGGGATCGAGGACTCGGCTCTTCATCGGTACGGACTACGGAGCGGTGTGGCGCTGGGACTACGAGGAACGGCTGCCACCTCGAGAACAGCGGATCAGGAAGGAGCCGAAGGACATCCCCACAGTGTCGCGCTTGGCTCACCACCCGTCTCGTCCCCTGCTCGTCGTCAGCGACGACTACAGCACGGAAATCCGGAACACGAGAAGTGGGGCCCTCGTCAAGCAGCTCCTCACAGATACCAGGACGCCGTCGGACCTGGCGTTCTCCCCGAGCGGACACCTTCTCGTAGCCAGCGACGGCGAGGTGATGCGTCGATGGGAGTCAGGAACCGACGGGAGCTTCACCGACACCCCGGTTTCACGAAAAGTGGATCATGGCGCCGGCGGCTATGCGTCTCTTCTTTTCGACCCCACCACCTCCCAGCCGGTCGCTCTGGACGACACCGGCAGAGTGAGGCGGTATTCCACGGACTCGTTGGAACCCGAAAAGGAACCGCTGGCCTCCGCGCACGAGCAGGAGGCCCGGGACACCTTCTCCGGTCTCGCGGCCGGCTGGCACAACGGCCTGCTCGCCTTCATCAGAATCGACTACGACTCCGAGCTGCACCATGCAGGACTGTGGACGCGCACCGACCCGCACGCGCCCTGGTCGGAGACGCCATGGCCCCGCAAGGCCTACAGCGTGGCCGTCCACCCGAGGGCTCCGTTCCTCGTCACCAGCGATCAGGACGGACCCGGCGTACATGTCTGGCACTGCACAGGCGGCTCGCCGGTGTACATCAAGGCTCTGAAGGGGCACACCGACCGCGTTTTCAGTCTGACCTTCAGCCCGCAAGGCGACCTGCTCGCCACCATCAGCGACGACGGGACCGTGCGGCTCTGGGAAACCGGTGACTGGCTGCGCGGATGACCTCCGTGCCTCCCTCACCCACACTCCGCCGCCCGCCGCGCCAACAGCTCCCTCTCACGCTCGTTGCGCGTCAGCGACGCCGCCCGTTCGAACTCCGCCCGGGCTTCCGCCCTGCGGCCGAGGCGGGCGAGGAGGTCACCGCGGACGCTGGGCAGCAGGTGGTAGTCGCGCAGGGCGGGGTCGCCGCACAGAGCGTCGATGAGGGGCATGGCCGCCTCCGGCCCCTCGGCCATCGAGACGGCCACCGCGCGGTTCAGTTCCACGACCGGGGACGGGGTACGGGCGGCCAGCAGGCCGTACAGCGTGGCGATGCGGGGCCAGTCGGTCTCCTCGTAGGCGTACGCGTGCGCGTGGCAGGCGGCGATGGCGGCCTGGAGGAGGTACGGGCCCGGGGCGCCGGAGGAGGTGGCCTCGGCCCTGCCCAGCGCGGCGACGCCGCGGGCGATGAGCATGCGGTTCCAGCGGGCGCGGTTCTGGTCCTTGAGGAGGACGGGTTCGCCGGAGGGGCCCGTGCGCGCTGCCGTGCGGGACGCCTGGAACTCCAGGAGCGCGGTCAGGCCGTGCACTTCGGGTTCCTTCGGCATGAGGGCCGAGAGCACCCGGGCCAGGCGCAGGGCGTCCTCGCACAGGGACGGACGGAGCCAGTCGTCGCCGGCCGTGGCGGCGTACCCCTCGTTGAAGACGAGGTAGATGACGTCGAGGACCGAGCCGAGGCGGGCCTCGCGGTCGGGGCCGTAGGGCACCTCGAAGGCGATGTTCCGCGCGGCCAGGGTGCGTTTGGCGCGGACGATGCGTTGCGCGACGGTCGGCTCGGGCACCAGGAACGCGCGGGCGATCTCGGCCGTGGTCAGGCCCCCGAGGAGGCGCAGGGTGAGGGCGGTGCGGGCCTCGGTGGACAGGACCGGGTGGCAGGCGGTGAAGACCAGGCGGAGCAGGTCGTCGTCGATGTCGTCCGGGTCGGCGGGCTCCTCCGGGGGAGACACCGTCGACAGGTCCCGGCCGATCTCCGCCAGCTTGCGGGCGTAGTTCTCGCGGCGGCGGACCAGGTCGACGGCGCGATTGCGGGCGGTGGCCATGAGCCAGGCGCCCGGGTTGTCGGGCACACCGTCCCGCGGCCACCGCTCCAGTGCGGCGACCAGCGCGTCCTGCGCGAGTTCCTCGGCGATGCCGATGTCCCGGACGACCCGGGCGACGCCGGCGATGATGCGGGGCGACTCGATGCGGAAGACCGTCTCGATGGCCTCGGCGGTCCGGTCGGGCCGGGGCGCCGGGGAGGGGTGGGCTGCGAGGTCACAACCCACCATCAGACACCCCCGGCGCCGCCCGGCCAAGGAGGACCGGTCAGCCCTCGGCGATCTGCCGGACCTCCGCGGTGATCGTCCAGTAGTCCTCGTGCAGGGACAGGAACCGCTTGGTCCACTCGATCGCCTCGGCCTTGTCCTTGCACTGGCTGATCGAGTAGCCGCCGATGACCTCCTTGGACTCGGTGAACGGCCCGTCGGTGACGGACAGCTGCCCGCCGTCCCAGGTCACCCGGGTGCCGTCCGAGGTCGGGGTGAGCCCGGCCGTGTCGAGCATGACCCCGGCCTTGGTGATCTCCTCCAGGAGCTTGCCCATGCGCTCCTGGAGTTCGGGGCTCGGGCCCTCGGCGGGGGCGTTCTTCTCGTCGATGCGGATCAGAGTGAGAAAGCGCGGCATGGTGACTCCTCGGGGCTCTGCGGAGCGAGGTCCTTCCTCGCTCTCACCCCTGCGTCGATCGGGAGACCTCCGGATCGACACGCTCGCCGGATTTTTCTCCCGGGTTTTTCGCGGAGCGCGTTCGCGCAGGTCAGCGCAGTGACTTCCACAGTTTCCGCGCCTCCGGCTCCTCGGCCACCACCCGGTTGGGATCCGACGGCGCCCGCACCACCGGCATCGTCACCGTCCGCACCGCGCTCGCCGACAGGCCCTGCAGGCTCTGCCCGAGCCGGGTCAGCTCGGCGAGGGAGTCCAGGCCGGTGTCGGTGGTGAGGCCGGCGGTCACGGCGTCCGCGACCCGGTACAGCTTCGCCGGGTCGGTGAGCAGGTCCTGTGCGGCGATCTGGTCCAGCAGTGCCTTCACCAGCTTCTGCTGGAGGCCTATGCGGCCCAGGTCGCTGCCGTCGCCTATGCCGTGCCGGGTGCGGGCCAGGGCGAGGGCCTGTGTGCCGTCCAGGTGGTGGGTGCCCGCCTTGAGGCGCAGATGGCTGTCGTCGTCGGCGATGTCCTCGTCCGTGGTGACGGTGACGCCGCCGAGCGCGTCCACGAGCTTCGCGAAGCCGGAGAAGTCGATCTCGATGTAGTGGTCCATGCGGACGTCGGTCATCGACTCGACCGTCTTCACCGCGCACACCGGACCGCCCACCGCGTACGCGTTGTTGAACATGGAGTTGTAGGCGACGGCCGTCGACCCGCCGGACGGGCGCGGGCAGGAGGGGCGGGTGACCAGGGTGTCGCGCGGGATGCTCACCACCGTCGCGCTGGTGCGCCCGGCGTCGAGGTGGACGACCATCGCCGTGTCGGAGCGGGCACCGGTGCTGTCGCCGCCGCCGAGCCGCTGGTTCTCCTCGCCGCTGCGCGAGTCGGACCCCAGGACCAGGATGTTGAGGGCCCCGCCGGGCAGGGGCGATGCGGAGGGGGACGGCGTGACCACCGGCTTGGGCGGGCGGTTGTCGCCCAGCGCGTTGTCGATGTCGACGCTGGTGATGTTGTCGTTGAGATGCCAGTAGGCCCAGCCCGCCGAGCCGATGCCCAGCACCAGCGCACCCGCCAGGGCGAGGCCGGCGATCCGCAGTGCTCTCGACCGCCGGCCCACCGCTCTGCCCGCGTCCTCGTTCCCGTCCCCGTACCCGTCACGTCCCGTCACGGGCAGGAACGTAAGTCCGAATTATGACGAGCAGGGACCCCAGGACGCTTTTTCTTCGGAAATTCTCAGACTTCCCGTACTCCCGCCGGCAGGGAGGTGAGCAAGCCCGATCTCCACGATCTCATTGCGAGGCTCCGAAAGTTTCGGCGGTGTAACCGATTGGCTTCGGTGCAGTGTGGAGGCGACGCCCGGAACACCCGTCAATACGGCATCAGTGTTCAGCCGCCCGCGGGCGCCGCCGCCGTACTGCTGCGCACCACCAGGCTCGTCGCCAGCTCCACCCGGGTGGCGGCCGGGGTGCCCGCCTCCCGGCCGAGGTCGAGGACCAGTTTGGCGGCCGCCTCGGCCATCTCCGTCAGCGGCTGCCGCACGGTCGTCAGCGGCGGCCCTACCAGGGGCGCCAGCGGCAGATCGTCGAACCCGACCACGCTCAGGTCCTCGGGGATGCGCAACCCCAGCTCGCGCGCGGCCTCGTACAGCCCGAGCGCCTGGAGGTCGTTCCCGGCGAAGACGGCGGTCGGCCGGTCCGGGCGGCGCAGCAGCTCCAGGCCCAGCCGGTAGCCGGCCTCGTGGTGGAAGTCGCCGTTCGCGATCAGCGCGGGGTCGACCGGCAGCCCGGCCGTCTCCAGCGCGGCCCGGTAGCCGTCGACCCGGGCCCGGCTGCACATCATCTGCGTCGGCCCGCTGATCGCGCCGATCCTGCGGTGCCCCAGCTCGACCAGATGCCGGGTGGCCGCGAGACCACCCTGCCAGTTGGTCGCGCCGATCGAGGGCACGTCGGCCCCCGGGTCGCCGGCCGGGTCCATCACCACGAACGGGATGGCGCGGCTGGTCAGCAGCGCCCGCTGGGACTCGTCGAGCCCGGACAGGACCAGGATCACACCGTGCGGGCGGCGCGCGGCGACCTGGTCGGCCCAGGTCCGCCCGGGGGTGAGCCGCCCCGCGCTCTCCGACAGCACCACGCTCAGCCCCGCGTCCCGGGCCACGTTCTCCACGCCCCGGATGACCTCCAGCGCCCAGGCGCTCTCCAGCTCGTGGAAGACCAGGTCGATCAGGGGCGAGCGGGTCGCCTCGGCGCGGCGGCGCCGGTAGCCGTGGGCGCGCAGCAGTTCCTCGACGCGGGCGCGGGTGGCGGGGGCGACGTCGGCCCGGCCGTTGAGGACCTTCGAAACAGTCGGTGCCGACACACCGGCCTCACGGGCGATCTCGGCGAGCGTCGCGGTCTGCGCGCTGCGCCCCTGCGTCCGGGTTTGCGTCCGGCTTTCAACCGGCTCCGGGGATGTCATGGCGGCGATCGTATCCCTGCGGGCCCCCTTGACGAAGTCCCTCGGGCGCCATAGGTTCCCGGAACATTCGACATACTGACCGAAACATTCGTGGAACCGGGCGTGAAAGACGCTCGTGAGCACCGTTCGTGAGAGGGCCGTCCGTCCACCCGACAGGAGCTTCATGACCACCGCGCCCTGGCGTGACCCCGCCCTGCCCGCCACCGCCCGCGTCGACGACCTGCTCTCCCGGATGACCCTGGAGGAGAAGACCGCCCAGCTGTACGGCGTGTGGGTGGGCGCTTCGACGGACGGCGACGGAGTCGCTCCGCACCAGCACGACATGACCGTGGACTACGAGTGGGACGAGCTGATCACCCGCGGCCTGGGCCAGCTCACGCGCTCCTTCGGCACCGCCCCAGTGGACCCGGCGCTGGGCGCGCAGGCACTGGCCCGCGCCCAGCGCCGCATCACCGAGGCCGGCCGCTTCGGCATCCCGGCGGTCGCCCACGAGGAGTGCCTGGCCGGCTTCACCGCCTGGCAGGCCACGGCCTACCCGGTCCCGCTGGCCTGGGGCGCGACCTGGGATCCCCCGCTGGTCGAGGAGATGGCCCGCCGCATCGGCGCCGACCTGCGCTCGGCCGGCGTCCACCAGGGCCTCGCGCCCGTCCTGGACGTCGTACGCGATCCGCGCTGGGGCCGCGTGGAGGAGACCATCGGCGAGGACCCGTACCTGGTCGGCACGGTCGGTACGGCCTATGTGCGGGGCCTGGAGGCGGCGGGAGTCGTCGCCACGCTGAAGCACTTCGCGGGGTACGCCTCCTCGGCCGGCGCCCGCAACCTGGCCCCGGTCCGGGTCGGCACCCGCGAGTTCGCGGACGTCACGCTCCCGCCCTTCGAGATGGCGCTGCGCGAGGGCGGGGCCCGTTCGGTGATGGCCGCCTACACGGAACGGGACGGCGTCCCGGCCTCGGCGGACCCCGAGCTGCTGACCGGACTCCTGCGCGAGGAGTGGGGCTTCACCGGCACGGTCGTCGCGGACTACTTCGGCATCGGCTTCCTGCAGACCCTCCACCGGGTGGCCGGCACCCCGGCCGAGGCGGCCCACGCGGCCCTGGAGGCCGGCATCGACGTCGAACTGCCGAGCCTGAAGTGCTACGGCGATCCGCTGGTGGACGCGGTCCGCTCGGGCGAGATCCCCGAGGAGCTCGTGGACCGCGCGGCCCGGCGCGTCCTGCTCCAGAAGTGCGAACTGGGCCTGCTGGACGAGGACTGGACCCCCGAGCCGGCCGCCACGGTCGACCTGGACTCGACGGGCAACCGGATCCTGGCCCGCCGTCTGGCCGAGGAGTCGGTCGTCCTGCTCGACAACCCCGACGGCCTGCTCCCACTGGCCCCCGACACCCGGATCGCGGTGATCGGCCCCCGGGCGGCCGACGCCCTGGCCATGCTGGGGTGCTACTCGTTCCCGTCGCATGTCCTCACCCACCACCCCGGCGTCCCGACCGGCATCGAGATTCCGACGGTCCTCGACGCCCTGCGCACCGAACTCCCCGACGCCAAGGTGACGTTCGCGCCGGGCTGCGACGTGACGGACCCGGACACCTCCGGCTTCGAGGAGGCCATCGCCCGCACCGCCGAGGCGGACGTGTGCGTGGCGGTCCTCGGCGACCGGGCGGGCCTGTTCGGCCGCGGCACCTCGGGCGAGGGCTGCGACGCGACGGACCTGGCCCTGCCGGGCGCCCAGGGCGAGCTGCTGGACGCGCTGGTGGCCACGGGCGTCCCCGTGGTGCTGGTGCTGCTGACCGGCCGTCCCTACGCGCTCGGCCGCTGGCACGGCCGCCTGGGCGCCGTCGTCCAGGCGTTCTTCCCGGGGGAGGAGGGCGGCCCGGCGGTGGCGGGAGTGCTGTCGGGCCGCGTCAACCCGTCGGGCCGCCTCCCGGTGAGCGTCCCGCAGGTTCCCGGCGGTCAGCCCTGGACGTACCTCCAGCCGCCCCTCGGCCTCGCGGGCGAGGTCAGCAACCTCGACCCGACCCCGCTGTACGCCTTCGGCCACGGCCGCTCGTACACGACGTTCACCTGGGACGACTTCACGACGACCGAACCGGCCGTGATCGGCACGGACGACTCGTACGACGTCTCCGTGACCGTCCGCAACACCGGCGAACGCGAGGGCGCGGAGGTCGTGCAGCTGTACCTCCACGACCCGGTGGCCTCCGTCACCCGGCCCGACGTGCGCCTGATCGGCTACCAGCGCGTGGAACTGGCGCCGGGCGCGGCGAGCCGGCTGACATTCCGGTTCCACACCGATCTCTCGGCGTTCACCGACCGTTCAGGTCGCAGGGTGGTCGAACCGGGCGCCCTGGAACTACGTTTGGCCGCGTCCAGCACGGACGTACGCCACACCGCGCACCTCACGCTCACGGGCCCGGTCCGGGTCACCGGGGGCGACCGGCGGCTGCGGTGCGAGGCGGAGGTGTCGGGGGTGGAGTGACCCTCAGGGGATCTCAGGGGGCGGCGATGGACAGGCTGGTGCACCACGAGTTGCGGGCCGTCTTCTCGGTCCTGGCCGCCTCTGCCGTCGCCCTGACGGCATCAGTGCTGTTCCACGGCTTCTCCCCGCCGTCCGACGCCGGCCGGCTGGCCCTGTACGCCACCGGCGTGCTCGCCCTCCTGCTGGTGTGGACCCTGCTGAGGGCGTCCAGGCTCAGGTGGTTCAGCGAGGTACGGAACTTCGAGAAGGCGATACCGGTCGAGGACATCGACCCCCCACAGGCCGCCGAGCGGCTCCTGCGCCACCGGCCGTTCAGCCCGCGGCTCTTCGTGGGGTACGTGCTGGGCGCGGTACCGCTGGCCCTGTGGCAACCATTGACGACGGGGATCTTCCTGTGGTCGGCTCTCGACTGGCTGAGCGAGGCCGCGGTCGCCGCCCACTGGGAGCGCCGCAACGGCCTGCTGCTGTGGCGGGGCCGCGTCAGCAGCAGGCCCTGGGAGCTCTCGGTCAGCCGACGCCCACCGACTCGAACCGCCACCGGTGCACGGCCCGGGTCACCAACTCCGGCCCCGGCTCCGGAAGTTCCGGAAGATCCCCGTCGTACGGAGCGTCCCACCACGTGATGACCAGGACCCGGTCCTGGGGCGCGCGGAAGGTCTCGCGGCGCAGGGGCTCGGCGTCCAGCTCCTGGGCCCGTGCCCAGGCCAGCAGGTCCTCGCCGCGGCCGGGCACCGCCCGCGCCTCCCACATCAGGGCGACCGTCACGAGTAGAGGTTCTCCTTGCTGATCTCGTGCACGTGGTCGTGGTCGTGGTGGTGGCCCGGGACGTGCGGCTCCGTCACGGGCAGCGAGGAGTCCGCCGGCAGGTCCCAGTCCGACGCGGCCCGGTTGCGGGCCACCATCTCGGCGCCGAGCGCGGCGACCATCGCGCCGTTGTCCGTGCACAGCTTGGGCCGCGGCACCCGCAGCCGGATCCCGGCCGCCTCGCAGCGCTCCTGCGCCAGGGCGCGCAGCCGGGAGTTGGCGGCCACCCCGCCGCCGATCATCAGGTGGTCGACGCCCTCGTCCTTGCAGGCCCGGACGGCCTTGCGGGTCAGCACGTCCACGACCGCCTCCTGGAAGGAGGCCGCCACGTCCCGTACCGGCACCTCCTCCCCCGCCGCCCGCTTCGCCTCGATCCAGCGCGCCACGGCCGTCTTCAGCCCGGAGAAGGAGAAGTCGTAGGCCGGGTCGCGCGGACCGGTCAGGCCGCGCGGGAAGGCGATCGCGTCCGGGTCGCCCTCGCGTGCGTACCGGTCGATGACCGGGCCGCCCGGGAAGCCCAGGTTCAGCACGCGGGCGATCTTGTCGAAGGCCTCACCGGCCGCGTCGTCGATGGTCGCCCCCATCGGGCGGACGTCGGAGGTGATGTCCGAGGACAGCAGCAGCGAGGAGTGGCCGCCGGACACCAGCAGGGCCATGGTCGGCTCGGGCAGCGCGCCGTGCTCCAGCTGGTCGACGCAGATGTGCGAGGCGAGGTGGTTGACGCCGTACAGGGGCTTGCCGAGCGCGTACGCGTACGCCTTCGCCGCCGAGACGCCGACCAGGAGGGCCCCGGCGAGGCCGGGACCGGCGGTGACCGCGATGCCGTCGAGGTCGCGGGCGCTGACTCCCGCCTCCTTCAGTGCGCGGTCGATGGTCGGGACCATCGCCTCCAGGTGCGCCCGGGAGGCGACCTCGGGCACGACACCGCCGAACCGGGCGTGCTCGTCGACGCTGGAGGCGACGGCGTCGGCGAGCAGGGTGGTGCCGCGGACGATGCCGACGCCGGTCTCGTCGCAGGAGGTCTCGATGCCCAGAACGAGAGGCTCGTCGCGTGAGTCAGTCATTGATCTGCGTTCCTTGTACGGGAGCCGAACCCGCGGCGGAGCCGCTGTCGGGTTTCGTGGTCAGTCGCATCACCAGGGCGTCCACGTTCCCCGGCTGGTAGTAGCCGCGCCTGAAGCCGATGGCCTCGAAGCCGAAGCGCTCGTACAGCTTCTGCGCGCGGACGTTGTCCACCCGGCACTCCAGCATCACTTCGGCGCACTCGAAGGCGGTCGCGGCCCGCAGCAGCTCGGTGAGGAGACGGCCGCCCAGCCCCGTCCCCCAGTACTCCCGGGTGACGGCGATGGTCTGGATGTCGGCCTGCTCGCCGGAGGAGGCGACACCGGCGTACCCGACGATCCGGTCCCCCGCCTCGGCCACGAGGTACTTCCGGGTCGCCTCCGGCCCGCGCGCATGGGCCAGCTCGGACCAGAACATGCCCCGCGACCAGGCGTCGTCGGGGAACAGGTCCCGCTCCAGCTCCAGCACGGGGTCGATGTCCCACCAGCGCATCTCGCGCAGCACACACGTCTCGGACCCGGTCACTTGGGGGTGACCACCTTGTAGTTCTTGGGGACCTGGGCGTCGGGGCGGCGCAGATACAGCGGCCGGGGCGCGGTGAGTTCCGCACCCGCCGCCAGCTTCTCGGCTGCCAGCCTGGCGAGCGCGGCGGCGGACACGTGCTCGGGTTCGTGCGCCTGCGGGAAGGTGTCCGGGTACAGCAGCGCGCCCGCCCCGACCGCGGGCAAGCCCGCGACCTGCTCGGCGATGTCGGCGGGCCGGTCGACGGCCGGGTCGGTGACGCGGGTGCGGGAGTCGGCGTAGCGCGCCCAGTACACCTCCTTGCGGCGGGCGTCGGTCGCCACGACGAACGGGCCCTCGAGGTCGGCGGCGTAGGCGAGACCGTCCAGCGTGCACACCCCGTGCACGGGGACGCCGAGCGCGAGCCCGAAGGTCTCGGCGGTCATCAGGCCGACGCGCAGTCCGGTGTACGGGCCGGGACCGATGCCGGCGACGACCCCGGTGACGGCGTCGAGCTTCAGACCGGCGTCGGCGAGCACCCGGTCGATCGCGGGCAGCAGCAGCTCCCCGTGCCGGCGCGCGTCCACCTGACTTGACGAGGCGATGACGTCCCGGCCGTCGTGCAGCGCGACGGTGACGGCGGGTGTGGCGGTATCCAGAGCGAGCAAGAGCACGCAAACAGCCTACGGCTCCCCGGGGCCCGTGTCGGACGTACCTGTCGAGCCGTCACCTGCTGCTACCGTCACCTTCCGTCACGGCGCGGCAGGCGCACCGTGCACGACAATGACGTACGACGCGGAGGTGGGCGCCGGTGGCAGTCAGCAGCTCGGGGATCGTGGCCGGGCTCACCGCCGCGGCCCTCGCGACGGTCGGCTACCTCGCCCACCAGGCGGCACAGACCCTCCCGGCCGGCCTGGGCCGGGCGCACGCGGGCGCCGCACCGTCCGCCGACGCCTCGAAGGCGCCGCCCCGGACCAGGAAGGACCCCGCCGCGCTGCCCGTCGGATCCGGCGAGGGCGCACGGGTCGTGTACTCCCTGCGCGGCGACCGGGTGTGGCTGGTCGGCGCGGACGAGGTGATCACCCGCACGTTCGAGGTCGCCCCGAGCGCGGTGGACCCGGCCCCGGGCAACTACGCGGTCACGTCCCGCTCGAACGCGATCACCGGCTCCGACGGTGTCCCCGTCGAGCACGTCGTGCGCTTCACGACCGTGGGCGGCGTCGTGATCGGATTCAGCGCGGCCGTGGACGGCTCGACCGCCGCACCGGCCACGAAGGTACGCACGGGCGGCATCCGCGAGTCCCGCGCGGACGGCGAGGCGATGTGGACGTTCGCAACGATCGGCCGCAAGGTCGTGGTCGTCCCCTAGGGCACTCGTCCCCTAGGGCACTCGTCCCCTGGGGCCCTCGTCCCCTGGAGCCCTGTCGTTCGGATCAGGCCGCTTCGCGGTGGTCCTCGACCGGCTCGGCGAGCTCCGGCTCGGGAGCCCGCGGTGGCGTGGAGATCAGCGCCGCCGCCTCGCCCGCCGCCAGCAGGTCACGCATGGACACCCCGGCGACCGCGAACGGCAGCGGCCGCCCCTTGCTCTCTGTAGCCGACATGGACGCCTCCCGAAGGCGGGGCGGACGTAGTTAGGTACACCTAACTACGGACTGGGTACCATGTGACCACGCACAAGACGCCGAACGCAACATTTTGCCGACGCCTTGTCGGAACGTTCATCAAAACACCACGCGCCGGGAGCTACGCCGCGAGCACGCTCAGGTCCGCCGACGCCCAGCGTTCCCCCACACCGGTGATCGTCATCTGCCGGACCTCGTCGGTCGTGTCGCCCACCGCGCGGTGGATCACCACCTGCAGCCGGTCCTCGGTCAGCTCCTCGACCTTGCCCTCGCCCCACTCCACGACGACCACGGACTCGGGCAGCGAGACGTCGAGATCGAGGTCCTCCATCTCGTCCAGCCCGCCGGACAGCCGGTACGCGTCGACATGGACCAGCGGCGGCCCGTCACCGAGCGAGGGGTGCACCCGGGCGATCACGAACGTCGGCGAGGTGACGGCCCCGCGCACGCCGAGCCCCTCGCCCAGCCCACGCGTCAGTGTCGTCTTGCCCGCCCCGAGCTCTCCGCTGAGCATCACCAGGTCACCGGCGCGCAGCAGTTTCGCGAGCCGGCGACCCAGCTCCCGCATCTGCTCGGGGGACGTGACGACGATCTGGACGGACCCGGGCTCAGCCGGGCTGTGCGGTGCTGGTGCTTCCATAGCCCTTCACGGTAGCCCCTGCGGGCACGGCACCCGTGCGGGTGAGCAGGTCGGCGAGGCGGTCGGTGACCACTTCCGGGTGTTCCAGCATCACCAGGTGCCCCGCGTCCGGCACCAGCACCAATTCGGCGTCCGGCAGCAGATCGGCGATGGCCTCGCTGTGCTCACTCGGCGTGACCAGGTCCTGCACCCCGGCCAGGACGAGGACCGGCATGTCGGCGAAGTGGGCGAGCGCCTCGGTCTTGTCGTGGTCGTTGAACGCCGGGTAGTACTCGGCGACCACGTCGATGGGCGTGCTCTCGATCATCCGCTCGGCGAACCGGGCGACGGCCGGGTCGACGTCCCGGGACGCGAACGAGTACCGCTTGATGACCCCGGCGAACAGGTCCGCGGTGGCCCGGCGCCCCTTCTCCACCAGCTCGGCCCGCTGCCCCATCGCCTTCAGCACGCCGGGCAGCACCCGCCGCACCGCGTTGACCCCGGCCACCGGAAGCCCGTAGTTGACCTCGCCGAGCCGCCCCGAGGACGTGCCCACGAAGGCCACCCCGACGACCCGCTCCCGGACCAGTTCGGGGTACTGGTCGGCCAGCGCCATCACCGTCATGCCGCCCATCGAGTGGCCGACCAGCACGATCGGCCCCTCGGGCGCGGCCGCGTCGATGACGGCCTTCAGGTCGCGGCCCAGCTGCTCGATGGTGACCGGCTCGTCCCGTCCCTGGGCCACGCCCCGTCCGGACCGGCCGTGGCTGCGCTGGTCCCAGTGGACGGTCCGTACGACGCCTCTGAGCGCCGCCCGCTGGAAGTGCCAGGAGTCCTGGCTGAGGCAGTAGCCGTGGCTGAAGACGACGGTGACGGGGGCGGGGGCCTTGCGGCCGAAGAGCCGCCGGCGGCGCGGGCCGATGGCGGCGGGGGCGGCCTCCGGGTCGAGGTCGTCGACCTCGTAGTACAGCTCCGTGCCGTCGTCGGCGAACGCCTTGCCGGGCATGCCGCGCAGCGAGCCGTAGGGTCCCGCGGAGTCGAGGGCGAGCCGGGCCTTCTGCCGCATGCCCCGGCCGACCGTCATCCGCTCCAGGGCGACACCGGCGGCCGCGCCCGCGGCCACCACGCCTATCGCGACACCGGCGATGCCGGTCGCCCGGCGCCAGCCTCCCGCCGCCCCCGCGGCGGAGGCCGCGACGGCCGCGCCGGCGGCGTGCGCGACGACCTCCGCACTGCTCTCGCTCACGTACCGCTCCTCTTCGCCGGGCTGCTGCCGATGCTTGTGGTGATGATGGTGCTGGTAATGGTGGTGCTGGTGTTGTCAGGGTGCCTGTTGTTCTTCGCGTGACCGGTTCTCTGTGCGAGTTACCCGTCCTGTTCCTCATTCACATAGACGCGAGGAACGCGCGTTCCGATCCGGGTCACGATCTCGTAGGCGATGGTTCCGGCCGCCTGGGCCCAGTCCTCGGCGGTGGGCTCGCCGCGGTCCCCGGGGCCGAAGAGCACCGCCTCGGCGCCCGGCGCGGGCTCGTCGCCGCCCAGGTCGACCACGAACTGGTCCATGGCGACCCGCCCCGCGATCGTGCGCCACTTGCCCTCGACCAGGACCGGCCCGGCCGAGGAGGCGTGCCGCGGGATGCCGTCGGCGTAGCCGAGCGGGACGAGGCCGAGGGTGGTCTCGCCGGGGGTCACGTACCGGTGGCCGTAGCTGACGCCGTGCCCGCCCGGCACGTGCTTGACCAGGGCGAGTGAGGCGGACAGCGTCATCACCGGGCGGAGCCCGAAGTCGGCCGGGGTGCCCAGCTCGGGGCTGGGCGCGATGCCGTAGGTGGCGATACCGGCGCGGACCAGGTCGAAGTGGCTCTCGGGGAGCGTGAGCGTGGCCGGTGAGTTGGCGATGTGCCGGACCTCGGGGCGGGCGCCCCGCTCCTCGGCGTACGCGACCATCTCCCGGAAGCGGCCGAGCTGTGCGGCGATGGAGGGGTGGCCGGGTTCGTCGGCACAGGCGAAGTGCGACCACAGCCCCGTCACCCGCAGGAGCCCCTCGGCCTCGGCGCGCAGCGCCTCCCGGACCAGCTCGGCCCAGTCCTCACCGGGCTGGCAGCCGCCCCGCCCGAGCCCGGTGTCGGCCTTGAGCTGCACGCGCGCGGGCCGGTCCGTCCGCCGGGCGGCCTCGGTGACCTCCCGCAGGGCCCACATCCCGCTGACGGACACGTCGACGTCCGCCTCGATCGCCTCGCGCCAGGGCCCGCCCGGCGTCCACAGCCAGCACATGATGCGGCCCGGCAGCCCGGCGGCCCGCAGGGCGAGGGCCTCCTCGGGCGTCGCCGTGCCCAGCCAGTCGGCCCCCGCGGCGACGGCCGCGCGGGCACACGGCACAGCCCCGTGGCCGTACGCCTCGGACTTCACCACGGCCATCAGGGCCGCGCCCGGCGCGTGGGCACGCAGCGCCCGCACATTGGCCCGCAGGGCGGCCAGGTCGATCTCCGCGCGGGCCCGCAGGGGCGCGGTCCGCGGGGCTGTTCTCTCGCTCATCGCGCCCAGTGTCTCAGAGGGGCCCGCCCCGCCCGAGGCAGCGGCCCCCGACGGCAACCATCAGAGGGGCCCTAGGTCCCGGGCCTGCGCCCCCACACGAACACCCGGTCACCCTTCTTCAGCACGCTCCACAGCCTCCGCGCGTCGGGGACGGAGAGATTGACGCAGCCCATGGAGCCGACGGTGGTGTGGAGGCTGCCGTAGACGCCGTGGAAGGCCTGCCCGCCGCTGAAGAACTGGGCGTACGGCATTGGCGTGTTGTACAGCGTCGACCAGTGGTTCTTGTGCCGCCAGTAGATTCTGTGCCATCCGGCCCGGGTCCGGTACCCGGCCCGCCCGCTGCGGATCGGCACCGCCCCGAACACGACCTTCCGCCCCTTCTGCACCCAGGTCAGCTGCCGGCTGAGATCCACACACGCCACGGGATGGCTGCGTACCGGGCACCGACCGGCGGCATTGGGGTCCCGGCGCGCCGACAGGTACTGCATCCGGCCCCACGTCACGGGCCCGGCGAACCCGATGGCCGGCTTGATCCCCTGCCGCACCTGGAAGGCCCGGATGACCCGGCAGTCGGCCGCCGACTGCACCCCGTCCACCCTCAGCCCCAGCCACCGCTCGACCTGCCGCTGATACGGCCCGGCCTTCCCGGTACAGCTCACCCGCGCGACCGCCTCCCCCAACGGCACGTACTCGACGAGCGCGTAGGTCCCCGCCACCGCCCCGCGCGGCTCGACGGCCTCCTCCTCGGCCGACGGCGTGTACACCACCGGCGGCAGCGCCTGGTCGGGCGTGTCGACGGACCAGGGCTGCGCGGGCCCCGGCGCGACGCCCGGGACGAGCTCGCCGAGGGGGCCGGGAGCGGGCGGTACGGGAGCAGGCGGTACGGGAGCGGCACCGGCGGCACCGGCGGGCAGCGCGGTGACAGCGGCGAGCAGGAGGGCGAGGGCGCGCCCGGCAGTGCGTCTGCTGGTCATGTGATCAGAGAAACGGGGTGGTGGGGGCGGCCCGGGTCGCCGCGCGGCGTGGGTCACCCAGACGCATCAGCCGTATGTCAGCCCGTGCACCCCCACATCACCCCTCGCCCTCACTCAGCCGAGCACATTCCGCCAGGCCTCCGGAACGGCCTCCGCCACGTCATGCGCCCCCACCGGCGCCCCGTCCGCCGCCAGCCTCCCGGCCAGCCCGTGCAGATACGCCCCCACACTCCCCGCGTCCACCGCCGAAAGCCCCGCCGCCAGCAACGACCCGGCGAGCCCCGACAGCACGTCCCCACTGCCCGCCGTGGCCAGCCAGGACGTCCCCGTCGGATTCACCCGCACCGCGCCGCCTCCCGAGTCGGCGACCAGGGTCGTGGACCCCTTCAGCAGCACGGTCGCCCCGTACCGCCCGGCCAGCTCCCGAGCCGCCGCCAGCCGACCGCCCTCGACCTCCGCCCGGTCGACCCCGAGCAGCGCCGCCGCCTCCCCGGCATGCGGCGTCATCAGCGTCGGCGCCCGCCGCGCCCGTACGACCCCCGCCTCGGCCAACCGCAACCCGTCCGCGTCGACCAGCACCGGGACGTCCGCCGCCAGCACCTCTCCCACCGTCGCCGCGTCGTCCCCGGCCCCCGGCCCGACGACCCACGCCTGCACCCGCCCGGCGTGTTTCGGCCCCTGGTCGGACACGAGCGTCTCGGGGAACCGGGTGATGACGGCCTCCCCGGCCGGCCCGACGTACCGCACGGCCCCGGCCCCGCCCCGCAGCGCACCGGCGACGGCGAGCACGGCGGCTCCGGGGTAGCGCGCGGACCCGGCGGCGATGCCGACGACACCCCGCCGGTACTTGTCGCTCTCGGCCCGCGGCACCGGCAGCAACTCCGCCACGTCCGCGTGCTGCAACGCCTCCAGCTCCGGCTCGACCGGCAGATCGAGACCGATGTCGACCAGCCGCACCGACCCCGCGTACTCCCGCGCCGGATCGATCAGCAGCCCCGGCTTGTGCGTCCCGAACGTCACCGTCAGATCGGCCCGGACCGCGGCGCCGCGCACCTCCCCGGTGTCGGCGTCGACCCCGCTCGGCAGATCGACGGCGACGACGGCGCCCCGCGACCGCTGGGCGGCGGCGGCCAGCGGCACCGCGTCCGGCCGCAGCCCGCCCTTCCCGCCGATCCCGACGATGCCGTCGACGACGAGGTCCGCCCGCTCGACCAGCTCCTCGACACCCCGCGCGCTCCCGCCGGCACCTTCAGCGCCACCGGCGCTCACGACCCGCCCCCCGGCCCGCCGCAGCGCCGCGAGTCCCCCGGCGTGAGCCCGCTCCGGCGCGAGCAGCACCGCCGTCACACCGGCCCCCCGCCGGGCCAGCCGGGCCCCGGCGTACAGCGCGTCACCCCCGTTGTCTCCGCTCCCGACCAGCAGCACGACCCTGCTGCCGTACACCCGCCCCAGCAGGTCGGCGCAGGCCGCGGCGAGTCCGGCGGCGGCGCGTTGCATCAGCGCCCCCTCCGGCAGCCGCGCCATCAGCTCCCGTTCGGCAGTCCTGACCGTCTCCACGCTGTACGCACTACGCATGCGGTCGAGTTTCCCGTACGACCGCCCGGCCACTCCCCCGTATCTCCCGCAACTCCGAAGCGTGTCGCATCCATTGACGCTTTGCCTGCCCTTTGCCAGACTCACCGGCCGCGCAGAAAGCGCTTGCACACCCCCCACATTCGAAGAAACCGAGGCCACCATGGGACGCAGAGCCGCCTTCCTCGCCGCCGCCGGTGCCACCGCCGTCCTCACCGCCGCCGGCACCCTGACCGCCCCCGCCACCGCCGCCCCGACACGAGCGGCTGCCTGCGGAGACGGCTCCTTCCAGGCCGAGGCCGTGCAGAACGGCAGCAACTGGACCGCCAGGCGCGGCGGCAGCACGGTCTACACCGGCACCGACATGCGCGCGGCCGTCCAAGCGGCCGTCAACAGCCTGAGCTCCGGCCGCACCTCGAAGGAACGGGTCGTAGTGCGCGGCTCGGGCTCGATCTCGGCGGGCTCACGCATCTCGCTCCCGAGCTACACCGTCCTCGACGTCTGCGGCACCATCAACGTCACCGGCAGCGGCTCCGGCGACCAGGCGCCGGTCTACTCCCGCGGCACCCGCGACGTGGAGGTCCAGAACCTCAAGCTCACCGGCGCCCCGCTCTACGGCATCTTCCTGCGCAACGTCCAGAACGTCGTGCTCGGCCAGATAGACATGCGCCTGACCCGCGGCCTGGGCGTGCGCATCGACAACCGCGGCGACACCAGCCAGTGGACGCGCAACGTCCGCATCGACAACGTCTACGTCTCCGGCGCGTCCAGCCACGCCGTTGAGACCTACGGCGTCGACGGCATCACCATCGGCACCGTCACCGCCCGCAACGTGGGCGAGTCCGGCCTGCTGCTCAACCAGACCATCAACGCCAACGTGACCAAGGTGGACGCGGAGAACGCCGGCACCGGCACCGGCTACGCGGCCTTCCGCATGGCCAACCGCAACGGCCGGGTCGGCAGCGGCTACCCGACCAACATCCGGGTCGGCGAGGTCATCGCGCGCGGCGGCGGACGCGGGGTGTTCTGCGTCTCGGAGAGCGGCGGCGCGACGATCGACAAGGTGACGATCTCCAACACCGGCAACAACTCGGTCCTGATCGAGAACTGCTACAACGTCAACCTCGCGGCGCAGAGCGGCACGATCTCGGGCGGCGGCGAACTGCGCCTGGCCGCCCGCTCGGAGTTCCCGAACAACAAGGACATCACCATCCAGAACCTGACGGTCACCAACTCGGCCATCAGGGAGAGCCCGTGCGGCGAGAACACGACGTTCCGCAACATCACACGGGTGAACAGCAGCCAGACGATCTGCTGACGCCCGCGCCGGCGAAGCCCGCGCCCGTGAAGCCCTCGCCGTCACCCGGCGGGGGCTTCACCACGCAGGCGGCTCAGCGCCTCCATGGCTTCGCGTTCGATACGGGCGATATCAGCGAGAACAGCACCCGCCTCCACGAGGCACTGTTCATCGCCCGACTCACCGGCGTTCGTGATGAGCGCCGCCACGTCCGTCCACAGGCCGGCCGCCTCCGAGTACAGCCTGTGGCCGGTGCGCAGCCGGCTGCTGTCGACCATCTGGGTGCATTCGGCGAGGAAGTCGCGGTAGAGGTTGCGGAACAGTGCACCGCCGGTGCCGGCCTTCTCCATCAGCAGGGCCGCCTGCGGCAGGTCGCGCCGGGGGTCGTCGGTGCGCTGGAGCCAGCCGGGTACGAGCTTCCCGGCCTTCTCGATACCTCGGTGGCCGAGGTTGGCGATGGGCGGGTCGAGGAAGGCGCCGGCGCATTCGATGATGGCCGGAATGATCCGGCTCTCCAGGGAGGGCACCTTCCCGGCGGCGGTGAGCGTGAAGGACCGGTGCCTGGCGGTCATCGGCCCGCGCGCGGCCCGGGCCCGGGCGAGGCTGCCCAGGCTGGTCGACACGGCTCCGCCCTGCTGGTCGGTGTCCACCAGATGGGCGTCGTGCTCGTCGTAGCCGTACAGGGCGACGACGTGACCGCCGAAGTGCACCTTCGAGGTGAAGTAGTCCAGGTGGTAGCTGTCGAGCTGGAGCCCGACGGGCCGGCCGGCGTCGATGGCGGTCGCCACGTTCTCCCACGCCTTACGGGCGGAGCCGGTCTCCTGCACCACGAGCTCCAGCCCCAGCCCGGCGGCCAGGTTCCTGGTGAGCTCGAAGGGCTTGACGCGCCCGCCGAGGAAGGGGAAGTCCAGGTTCTTGCTGTCCCAGTAGATGAAGGACAGCCCGGCCCCGAGGCCGAAGAGCATGGGCTCGGACAGATCGAGTCCCTGGTGCCGCAGCAGCACCCCCAGAGCCGACGTCTCGCAGTGCTGCGTACCGCGAGGGTCGATCCCCTTCACCGTGCCCATGTGCCCTCCTGGTCCATGTCCCAGCTCCCCGGCCTCCGGCTCACCCCTCCGCGATCACCACGGCCGAGGCGACACCCGCGTCGTGGCTCAGGGACACATGCCAGGAGCGCACGCCGAGCTCGGCGGCCCGCGCGGCCACGGTCCCGGTCACCCGCAGCCACGGCTGCCCACTGTCCTCGACACACACCTCGGCATCGGTCCAGAGCAGCCCGGCCGGAGCCCCGAGCGCCTTGGCCAGGGCCTCCTTGGCGGCGAACCGGGCAGCCAGGGAGGCGACCCCCCGGCGCTCCCCACTCGGCAGCAACAACTCCCGCTCCACGAACAGCCGTCCGGCCAACGCGGGCGTACGCTCCAGCGATGCCGCGAACCGATCGATCTCGGCAACGTCGATCCCGACCCCGATGATGCTCATGCCGAGCACCCTACGGCGAGTCTCGCGCCGACTTCGGACTCGACGGCGGCGACTAGCATGATCAGCATGGATTGGGACGGCCTCACCGACCGCGAGCGCTACAACGACTGGTACCTGAAGGAGCGGGACCGGTTCTCGGACCTGGCCCGGGACGCCGACTGGGACGGTCTGATCGGGGAGCTGGTGAAGAATCCCGAGCGGGTCAATCTCGCCCGCCCCGGGAACCGCAGCGGATTCGCCCCGCTGCACCAGGCCGCCTGGCACGGCGCCACGATCGCGGTCGTCTCCCGGCTGATCGCGCACGGCGCCTGGCGCACGCAGCGCACCCGGGACGGACGGCGCCCGGTGGACATCGCGCGGGAGCGGGGTCACACGCACCTGCTGGAGCTCCTGGAGCCGGTCGCGGTGCGGCAACTCCCCGCTCCCTCCGAAGTGTTGGAGCGCCACTTCCACGCGATGCTGCGGGAGCGCACCGGCAGCTGCTTCGACGAGATCGAGCACCTCCTGCCACCGCTGTCCCCCCTGACGGAGGGTGCGGACGTGCGGATCTTCTTCCGGGTGGTCGGCATGATGGGCGGCTTCCACTACCGCCTTCACGCGGACATCGTGCACGTGCACGGCAGCTCGCGGATGGACGGCGACAACGGGGACTTCTACCACGTGACCCCCGACGGCTGGACCAAGCTCCCCTACAGCCCCAAGCCGCCGCCGCCCTGGAACTTTCCGTACTGAACGGGGATCGCGGCGCCTTCGATAGCCCTCTTCGCCACGGCCCTCACCACCGGCTGAAGAGGAGCGAACGGCGAGCGGCCGTTCGCCCCTTTCCGTTGTTCCGCTACTCCACCGTCACCGACTTCGCCAGGTTCCGAGGCTGATCCACTTCGTTCCCGCGAGCCGTCGCCAGCTCGCACGCGAACACCTGAAGCGGCACCGCCGTCACGAGCGGCTGGAGCAGGGTCGGCGTGGCCGGCACCCGGATCAGGTGGTCCGCGTACGGCACCACCGCCTCGTCCCCCTCCTCCGCGATGACGATCGTCCGCGCACCCCGCGCCCGGATCTCCTGGATGTTCGACACGATCTTGTCGTGCAGCACGGACCGCCCGCGCGGCGACGGCACCACGACGACCACCGGCAGATCCTCCTCGATCAAGGCGATCGGCCCGTGCTTCAACTCCCCCGCCGCGAACCCCTCGGCGTGCATGTACGCCAGCTCCTTGAGCTTCAGCGCGCCCTCCAGCGCCACCGGATACCCCACATGGCGGCCGAGGAACAGCACCGTGTTCTTCGAGGCGAGCGTGCGCGCCAGCTCCCGCACCGGCTCCATCGTGCCCAGCACCTGCTCCACCGCACCGGCGATCGAGGACAGGTCGCGGATCACCGCCCGGATCTCGTCGCCCCACTTGGTGCCCCGCACCTGGCCGAGATACAGAGCGACCAGATAGCACGCGACGAGCTGCGTCAGGAACGCCTTGGTGGAGGCGACGGCCACCTCAGGACCGGCATGCGTGTACAGCACCGCGTCCGACTCGCGCGGGATCGTCGAGCCGTTGGTGTTGCAGATCGCCAGCACCTTCGAGCCCTGCTCGCGGGCATGCCGCAGCGCCATGAGCGTGTCCATGGTCTCGCCGGACTGGGAGATGGCGATGACGAGGGTCTGGGCGTCCAGGATCGGATCCCGGTACCGGAACTCACTGGCCAGTTCCACCTCGCACGGCAGGCGCGTCCAGTGCTCGATGGCGTACTTGGCGATCATCCCGGCGTGGAAGGCGGTACCGCAGGCGACGATGACGACCTTGTCGATCTCCCGCAGCACCCCCGCGGGGATCCGCACCTCGTCCAGACTCAGCGAACCGGAGCCGTCGATCCGGCCCAGCAGCGTATCGGCGACCGCCTTGGGCTGCTCGGCGATCTCCTTGAGCATGAAGTAGTCATAGCCCCCCTTTTCCGCGGCCGACGCGTCCCAGTCGACGTGGTACGAGCGGACGTCGGCGGGGCGGCCGTCGAAGCCCGTCACCGTCACGCCGTCCCGGCGCAGCTCCACCACCTGGTCCTGTCCCAGCTCGATCGCCGACCGCGTGTGGGCGATGAACGCGGCGACGTCCGAGGCGAGAAAGGCCTCGCCCTCTCCGACGCCCACCACCAGCGGCGAGTTCCGCCGCGCGCCCACCACCACGTCCGGCTCGTCGGCGTGCACCGCGACCAGCGTGAACGCGCCCTCCAGCCGCCGGCACACCAGCCGCATCGCCTCGGCGAGGTCGGCACACGACGAGAACTCCTCGGCGAGCAGATGCGCGACGACCTCGGTGTCGGTCTCGGAGGCCAGCTCGTGCCCCCGCTCCTCCAACTCGCCCCGCAGCAGGGCGAAGTTCTCGATGATGCCGTTGTGCACCACCGCGACCCGTCCCGCGTTGTCGATGTGCGGGTGGGCGTTGGCGTCGGTCGGGCCGCCGTGCGTGGCCCACCGGGTGTGTCCGATGCCCGTCGTGCCGGCCGGGAGCGGCCGGCCGTCCAGTTCCTTCTCCAGGTTGAGGAGCTTGCCGGCCTTCTTCCCCGTCGCCAGCCCGCCGTCGGCCAGCACGGCGACGCCCGCCGAGTCGTACCCTCGGTACTCCAGCCGCTTCAGCCCGGCCATCACGACCTCGAGCGCCGACTGCGGCCCCACGTATCCCACGATTCCACACATGGGCGGCAGCTTAGGGTCGTTTTCCGCGCCGAACCGGCCGCAGCGTGCCCGAAATCGGAAATTCCCACCGGGGTACGAACAGCTCTCGGTCCCCTGCCCTCAGACCTTCGCCCGATACGCCCTCATGGCCAGCGGATAGAACACGAGCGCGATCCCCGCCGCCCACACCAGCGACCACAGCACCGGCTCCGCCACCGCCCCGCCGAGCAGCAGCCCGCGGAAGGCGTCGGACAGGTGGGTGACCGGGTTGACGTCGCTCCACGCCTGGAGCCAGCCCGGCATGGTGTCGACGACGACGAAGGCGCTGCTGGTGAAGGTGATCGGGAAGATGAGGGTGAAGGCGAAGGCCTGCACCTTCTCCGCGTCACCGGCCAGCATCCCGATCAGTACGGCGCTCCACGACACGGCCGCGGCGAACACCACCACCAGCAGCAGCCCGAGCAGGAACCCGCCGAAGCCGCCGGTCACCCGGAAGCCGAGGGCGAGCCCGAGGCCGATCATCAGCACCATCGCCCAGACGTGCTTCGTGAGGTCGGCGGTGATCCGCCCGATCAGCGGTGCCGAGCGCGCGATGGGCAGGCTGCGCAGCCGGTCGAAGACGCCCTTGGTGAGGTCGGTGTTGAGCGCCATGGCCGTGTACATCGTCATGAACAGCGTGTTCTGCACGATGATCCCGGGCAGTGCGTACTTCAGATACGCCTCGGGCGACCCGGCCATCTGCCCGCCCAGCACGTAGGTGAACAGGAACACGAACATGATCGGCGTGATGCTGTAGTCGACCAGTTCGAGCGGGTTGTGCTTGACGGCGACCAGGCTCCGCCAGGCCATCGTGAAGGTCTGCCGCGCCCCGGCGAGGGGCGGCACGCGGCCCGACGCGGTGACCGGCGCGGTGATGGTGGTGGTGGCGGTCATGACCGGCTCACCGCCTTCTCCAGCGCGTCGTCGTCCCGGTCGGCCGTGCCGCCGTTCTGCTCGGGCTCGCCCGGTTCGGCCCGGTGGCCGGTCAGGGCGAGGAAGACCTCGTCGAGCGAGGAGCGGCGCAGGGCCAGCTCGCCCACCGCGATCCCCTCCCGGTCCAGCGCGCGCACGACGGCCGGCATCAGCTCGGGGTCCTTCACCGGCGCGGTGATCCTCTCGCCGTCGATCCGGGCCTCCGGGCCTGCGGCGGCGGCCACCAGCGCGTGCGCCCGCGTGAGGTCCTGCCCGAGGACCGGCCGGAGCTCCAGCACCTGGCCGCCGACCTGGGCCTTCAGCTGGTCCGGCGCGCCCTCGGCGATCACCCGGCCCTTGTCAATCACCACGATGTCGTCGGCGAGCACATCGGCCTCGTTCAGATACTGCGTGGTCAGCAGGGCGGTCGCACCGTCCGCGACCAGTCCGCGCAGCAGGTCCCACAGCTCACCGCGGCTGTGGGGGTCCAGGCCCGTGGTCGGCTCGTCGAGGAAGAGGATGCTGGGCCGCCCCACCAGGCTGGCCGCGAGGTCCAGGCGCCGGCGCATGCCTCCCGAGAAGGTCTTCGTGGCCCGGCCTGCCGCGTGCGTCAGCTGGAAGCGCTCCAGCAGCTCCCCGGCCCGCGCCTTCGCCTCCCGTCTCGGCAGCCCCAGCAACCTGCCGATGAGCAGCAGGTTCTCGGTGCCGGTCAGGTTCTCGTCGACCGCCGCGTACTGCCCGGTCAGCCCGACCGTGGCCCGCACGACCCCGGCCTCCCGGACCACGTCGTGGCCGGCCACCCGGGCCCTGCCCCCGTCCGGGCGGAGCAGCGTCGCGAAGATCCGCACCGCGGTCGTCTTCCCGGCACCGTTGGGGCCCAGCAGCCCGAGCACCGTGCCCTTGCGGGCCGCCAGGTCGACACCGGCCAGCGCCTCGGTCTCCTTGAACCGTTTGACCAGGCCTTCCGCCTCTATCGCATACGTCATGGGTCACCCCTCGGCGTTCCTGGACCCTGGCCCGGGCCCATTCCTCCCACAACTGTGACGCACACCACTGACATTCCTCCCGTTGGCCACTTTTCTCCCATACGGGAGAAGCCGAGGACGCTGCGTGACGGATCCCACCTCACCGTCCGTTCGTACGCCCGTAACAATGGACTGTGATCTCTCCGGTCTCCTCGATATCCCGGAGCGCCCACCGGCAGCGGCCGGAGGCGACTCCCTACGTCGACCTCACCCGAGCCGAGTGGAGCGCGTTGCGCGACAAGACGCCGCTTCCGCTGACGGCCGAGGAGGTCGAGAAGCTGCGCGGTCTCGGCGATGTCATCGACCTCGACGAGGTGCGGGACATCTACCTCCCGCTGTCCAGACTTCTCAACCTCTACGTCGGTGCCACGGACGGCCTCAGAGGCGCGCTCAACACCTTCCTGGGCGAGCAGGGCTCCCAGTCCGGCACCCCGTTCGTCATAGGAGTCGCCGGCTCGGTCGCCGTGGGCAAGTCGACGGTCGCCAGGCTCCTCCAGGCCCTGCTCTCGCGCTGGCCGGAACACCCGCGCGTGGAGCTGGTCACCACCGACGGCTTCCTGCTGCCCACCAAGGAGCTCCAGACCCGCGGCCTGATGTCGCGGAAGGGATTCCCCGAGTCCTACGACCGCCGCGCGCTGACCCGCTTCGTCGCCGACATCAAGGCCGGCAAGGACGAGGTCACGGCCCCCGTCTACTCCCACCTGATCTACGACATCGTCCCCGACCGGAAGCTCACGGTCCGCCGCCCCGACATCCTGATCGTCGAGGGCCTGAACGTCCTCCAGCCCGCCCTCCCCGGCAAGGACGGCCGCACCCGGGTCGGCCTCGCCGACTACTTCGACTTCAGCGTCTACGTCGACGCCCGTGTCGAGGACATCGAACGCTGGTACCTCAACCGCTTCCGCAAGCTGCGCGCGACCGCCTTCCAGAACCCGTCCTCGTACTTCCGCAAGTACACCCAGGTCTCCGAGGACGAGGCCCTCGACTACGCCCGGACGATGTGGCGCACGATCAACCGGCCCAACCTGGTCGAGAACATCGCCCCCACCCGCGGCCGCGCCACCCTCGTCCTGCGCAAGGGCCCGGACCACAAGGTGCAGCGCCTCAGCCTGCGCAAGCTGTGACGCCCCGGGGAAAGGCCGGTTAGATAGTCGTCATGCTCCACCTGCGACTGATCACACCGTCCGGGCAGACCGACGACGTGGTGCGGCTGATCGAGAAGACGGTCGGCACCACCCACCTCGTCGTCCTGCCGGACGCCGCCCGCGACCCCGCCGGGGACGTCGTGATGTGCGACGTCGCGCGGGAGGCGGGCGACGAACTGCTCACCGGCCTGCGGGAACTCGGCATCGACACCAGCGGTTCCATCGCCGTCGAGACCATCGACCTGTCGCTGTCGGAGCGGGCCGAGCAGGCCGCGGCCGACGCACCCGGCGAGGGCGCCGACGCGGTCCTGTGGGAGCACCTCAGCGACGCGACGCACGAGGAGTCGACCCTCTCCGTCACCTACCTCGCGTTCATCACCCTCGCCACGATGATCGCGGCCTGCGGCGTGGTCCTGGACAACGCGATCCTGATCGTGGGCGCCATGGCGGTCGGCCCGGAGTTCGGCCCGCTCGCCGGCATCTGCACCGCCGTCGTCCGCCGCAGGGCACGCCTGGCCCTGCGCTCCGCGATCGCCCTCCTGGTGGGCTTCGCGGTGGCCATGGCGGTGACGGTCGGCTTCAGCCTCTTCATGGACGCCGTCGACCTGTTCAGCGAGCGGCAACTCATGGCGGACCGCCCCAACACGGGCTTCATCTACGCCCCCGACTGGTTCTCCTTCGTCGTGGCGGTCCTGGCCGGCATCGCCGGCACGCTCTCCCTGACCTCCGCCAAGTCGGGCGCCCTGGTGGGCGTGGCCATCTCGGTGACCACGGTCCCGGCCGCCGCGAACGCCGCCGTAGCCCTCAGCTACGGCGACACGAACCAGACCTGGGGCTCCACGGAACAACTCCTGCTGAACCTGCTGGGCATCATCGTCGCGGGCACGCTGACCTTGCTGGTGCAGAAATGGCTCTGGTCCTCACAGCGTGAGAGAACGCCGTAAGGGCAGCGTCCTCAGGGGCGCGGGGCTGTATCCGTATGCGGCTCCGCCGCGCGGGCGCGACAAGCCACGGACAACCCGCAGCCCGCACTCGGCAGAACCCCCACCCCCTCCTCACCAAGGCCGACTAACCCAGCGCGGACTTCACCACATCGGCAAGCCGCCCCGCAACAGACCGAGCCTGCTCGATATCAGCCGCCTCCACCATCACCCGCACCAACGGCTCGGTCCCCGAGGACCGCAACAACACCCGCCCGGTGGCCCCGAGCTCCCGCTCCGCGTCGGCCACCGCCGAGGACAGCTCGGCCGACGTCGTCACCCGGGACTTGTCGACATCCCGCACATTGATCAGCACCTGCGGCAGCCGCTCCATCACAGAGGCCAGCTCCCGCAGCGAACGCCCGCTCTGCGCGACCCGCGCCGCCAGCAGCAGCCCGGTCAGCGTGCCGTCGCCCGTCGTCGCGTGGTCGAGGATGATCACGTGCCCGGACTGCTCGCCCCCGAGGGCGAACCCGTGCTCCTTCATCTCCTCCAGCACGTACCGGTCGCCCACGGCGGTCTGCACGAGCCGGATGCCCTCTCGCTCCATGGCGAGTTTGAAGCCCAGGTTGGACATCACCGTCGCCACGACCGTCTCGGCCCGCAGCGTGGACGCCTCCCGCATGGCCAGGGCGAGCACGGCCAGGATCTGGTCGCCGTCCACCTCCTCGCCGGTGTGGTCCACGGCGAGGCACCGGTCGGCGTCCCCGTCGTGCGCGATGCCCAGGTCGGCCCCGTGCTCGACGACGGCGGCCTTGATCTTGTCCAGGTGCGTGGAGCCGCACCCGTCGTTGATGTTGAGCCCGTCCGGCTCGGCGCCGATCGTGACGACCTCGGCACCGGCCCGCTGGAACGCCTCGGGCGAGACCCGGGAGGCGGCGCCGTGCGCCTCGTCGAGGACGACCTTCAGCCCGTCGAGCCGGTTGGGCAGGACGCGCAGCAGATGCTCGACGTACCGGTCGGCGCCCTCCTCGGACTCGCGCACGCGGCCCACTCCGGCGCCGGTCGGCCGGTCCCACGGGGCGCCGGTGCGGTGCTCCTCGTAGACGGACTCGATCCGGTCCTCCAGCTCGTCGGCGAGCTTGTGCCCGCCGCGGGCGAAGAACTTGATGCCGTTGTCGGGCATGGCGTTATGGCTCGCGGAGAGCATCACACCGAGGTCGGCGCCGAGCTCTCCGGTCAGGAACGCCACCGCCGGGGTCGGCAGCACGCCGACCCGCAGGACGTCCACGCCGGCGCTGGCGAGGCCCGCGACCACGGCGGCCTCCAGGAACTCCCCGGACGCGCGCGGGTCACGTCCGACCACCGCGGTCGGCCGATGTCCCTCGAACGTGCCCGCCTCGGCCAGTACGTGCGCCGCGGCCACGGAGAGGCCGAGGGCCATCTCCGCCGTCAGGTCCGCGTTGGCGACACCGCGCACGCCGTCCGTGCCGAAGAGTCGTCCCACTGTGGTGTCCTCCGAATTACGAGAGAGTGCGGCTCCAGTACATCCCCTGAGACCTGATTCGGTCCGGCATCCGCAGGGGTTGTGTACGGGAACGCCCCGGCGGCACAGAACGTGCCGCCGGGGCGATCGTTGCGAAAACAGTCGCAACTTGCGAAGACAGTCGCAAGGACAGCGACGCGATTAACGCTTGCTGTACTGCGGGGCCTTGCGGGCCTTCTTCAGACCGGCCTTCTTGCGCTCGACCGCACGGTCGTCGCGCTTGAGGAAGCCGGCCTTCTTCAGCGGGCCGCGGTTGTTGTCGACGTCCGCCTCGTTCAGCGCGCGGGCGACACCGAGACGGAGCGCACCGGCCTGGCCGGAGACACCGCCACCGGCGATGCGGGCGACGACGTCGTAGCGGCCCTCGAGCTCGAGCACCTTGAAGGGCTCGTTGACTTCCTGCTGGTGCACCTTGTTCGGGAAGTAGTCCTCGAGGGTGCGACCGTTGATCTTCCACTTGCCGGTGCCCGGGACGATCCGGACGCGGGCGATGGCGTTCTTGCGACGGCCCAGGCCGGCGGCCGGCTGGGGCTCGCCGAAGCGGGAGGCCATGGACTCCGAGGTGTACTCGCCCTCGACGGGGACCTCGGACTCGGTGGTGTAGCTGTCGATGTCAAGCTCTTCGAGCGGCTGCTCGGCAGTGGTCTCGGCCACGATTCTCCTCAGATTCTCTTCAGTCTTAGGGGGTGGCCGGACTTACTGCGCGACCTGGGTGATCTCGTACGGCTGCGGCTGCTGCGCGCCGTGCGGGTGCTGGTCACCCTTGTAGACCTTCAGCTTCGAGAGCATCTGACGGCCCAGAGTGTTCTTGGGGAGCATGCCCTTGACGGCCTTCTCGATGGCCTTCTCGGGGTTCTTGTCGAGCAGCTCGTCGTAACGGACGGAGCGCAGACCACCCGGGTAGCCGGAGTGGCGGTACGCCATCTTCTGGGTCCGCTTGTTGCCGGACAGGTGCACCTTGTCCGCGTTGATGATGATGACGAAGTCACCAGCGTCGACGTGGGGCGCGTAGATCGGCTTGTGCTTGCCCCGGAGAAGGGTCGCTGCGGTGGTGGCGAGACGACCCAGGACAACGTCCTGAGCGTCGATGACGTGCCACTGGCGCGTCACATCGCCGGGCTTGGGGCTGTACGTACGCACGGTTCGTAGCCTTCGCTTCGAGTGAATGGTCCTGAACAGGTCACCGAAACGATCACGACAGCCTTGACCGCACAGCGGTGACGCAAACCGCGTGCTGGTCGCTGGTCATCGGCCCGGTGGACCGGTGTAAGGGCCCGTCCCGTGAGAATGAGCAAGCCAATACACAACGAAAGAGCAGAATACCGGGGCTCACCACAAGGGTCAAAACGCGGGATCATCGCCGCCGCTCGGCTACGGAGACGCACAGCCCGGCACAGAGAGTCACAGCCCTCCGCAGGGTCCGGCGCCGCACCGGCCGCACGTACGGAAACACCGACGAAAGCAGCACGTCGGTGAGCACCGCGACGCACCGGCGCGGCAGCGAGCCGCCACCGCGCGGACGGCGCAGCGCCCGCAACACCCCGGCCGCGACCGACGGCCACACCCCGATCGCGGCCGTGGCCGCCGGCCAGGACCGCAGGCACACCAGCAGCACCACGGTCGGCAGCAGCCGCCCCAACCACCCGCAGATGTCGCCTTTGCCCGTCCGCATGGGAGGAACGCTAGGTGCTGCGGGGCCCATCCAGGCGGACCAGCACGCCCCATGTCCCGTCTAAGATGCGCCCCATGAGCTTTGGGCAGGGGGGACCTCAGTCCCAGTGGGATCCCTGGAAACCGCAGTCGCAGCAGCCCTGGAACAGCGGGGGCGGCCAGTCTCCGGACTGGGCCGCGCTCGCCGAGGCGTCCGAGGCACGTAACAAACGACGCCGGCTGTTCCTGGTCGGCGGCGGCGCGCTCGCCACCGTCGCGATCGGCGCCGCCGTCGCCGTGGCCGTGGTCTCCGCGGGCGGCGACAGCCAGGCGGGCAGCCCGACCTCCCAGGTGCCCTCGGCCGACATCCCGAGCGAGTCCGCCTCGGCCCCGTCCTTCGCCCCGACCAGCGCCCCGCCCCCGCTGGACCCGAAGGACTTCATCGCCAGCGCGAAGAAGGACACGGCTCCGCTCAGCCCGGAGACGCTCTTCCCGGGCACGCAGCTGACCATGGGCGAGACGACGTACAAGAAGGGCCCCACGGCCGACACCAAGAACTGCGCGTCGGCGTCGGGCGGCACGCTCCCGAAGATCCTCACGGCGAACGACTGCACGCGCCTGATACGCGTCACCTACTCCGCGGACGGGATAGCCGTGACGGTCGGCGTGGCGGTCTTCGACACCGAGGCACAGGCCGCCAAGGCCAAGGGCCAGACCAACAAGAAGAGCTTCGTCAAGTCGCTCTCCGGCGGCGGCGTGAAGCCCTTCTGCGAGTCCGGGGTCTGCCGTACGACCAGCAACTCCTACGGTCGCTACGCCTACTTCACCAACGCCGGCTTCACCAGCGGCAAGGACGTGACGACCAAGGACACCGAGGTGTTCACCACGGGCGACAACCTCCAGCTGTTCACGTTCCGTCAGATCCACCGCCGCGGCCAGGCCCAGGCGTCGGCAGCGGCCAACGGGTGACCGGCCGCCGCCCGCCCGTCACAGCCTCTTCGCGCTGCGCAGCGTCTTGGCGTAGTAGCCGTTGCCGTCCAGCCGGGACACTCCGCCGACATCACCGATGGTCGGTCCGTTGACCTCCTCGCGGCTGGAGACGAAGAGCAGGTGGCCCTCGGTGTCGTAGCCGAGCACCATGCCGACGTGGTCCAGGCGCTGCTTCGTCCGGGTGTCGAGCTTGAAGAAGACGAGGTCCCCGGGCTGCAGCTGGTCGATGCCGGTGGGCCGGTCGGCGGGCGAGATGCCGGTGAGCGGCAGGATGTCGGCACCCTGCTTGGAGCGGGCCATGCCGTTGGCGGTGCGCGGCAGGCCGTCGCCCGAGTCGTCCGAGGACATCAGCGGGTAGCGGGCGCGGTAGCCGAACACCATCCGCATGTATCCCGAGCAGTCGACCGACCGGGCGCGCGCGGTCTCCGGCTGGCCGATCACGCCGTCCCGGAAGGGGTACTGGACGCCGAGGTAGTCGTAGAAGTCGGACTGCTCCAGGCGCAGGTCGCCGCCCTCCGCCCCGCTCGTGTTGAGGGGCCCGAAGTTGGCGTCACCGGCGTAGACGGTGCCCTGCTCGTCCTTCTTCTCCTTGGCGCCCGCGACGTACTGGAAGGAGATGGCCAGGAGGTCGTCCTCCTTGCTGGACGCGTACTCGCCGTACCAGTCCTTGAACCACTTCTCCTTGTCCGCGCCCTTCTTCCAGGGCTCGGGCATGAGGCGGACCCAGTCCGTCGTGGAGACCTTGGAGCTCGTCGACGAGGGCTCGGCGAAGGTGCGGGCCGGTCCGGTCAGGGTCGCGGTGCGCGCCCCGTCGGTGAACACCGCCTTGACCTGGCCGTCGGACCCGCGCAGCACGGAGCGGGCGGGGTTCTCCAGCCGGGACCAGCTCTCCCCGCCCTTGTCGCGGGTCTTCGCCGCGCCGCCGGCCCGGTCCGAGCCGTCCAGCACACCGACGTTCGTGATCTCCGGGACGCCCTTGTCCTCCTGTTTGCGGAGCTCCACGGTGAGGTAGCCGGAGGTCGCTACGAGCCCCAGCACCACGAGGCCGGAGAGGACCGGCCTCGATTTCTTCTTCCCTGCCATGTGTTCTCTCCTGGGTGGTCGGTCGCCGGGACGCCGGTCTCAGACGGTGGGCATGATGCCGAGCAGCAGTCCGGCGGCGACGACGATGTAGGCCATGAGCGAGACGGTGCCGGTCGCCAGCAGCGTCGCCCCCTTGGGCTGGCGGACCATCTGGTACGCGATCAGGCCGGGCACGATGAAGCCGAGGGTCTGGTTGCCGTACAGCAGCGGGAACTCGATCGAGAGCACGATCATCACGGTGGCCTGGAGCAGCACGCCCAGCAGGACCACCGCGGCGAACAGCCGCTTGCCGTAGAGGATCACCAGCCGCTGCATGACCTTGGTGCCCGCGTAGGTGAGGGCGGTGACGCCGACCACCATGGCCGCCCGCTGGAGGTCCTCGATGAGGGTCAGGGCGAGCCAGCCGGGCGTGATCATGCCGCCGGGCGACAGGTTGGTGGTCAGGTAGCACAGCAGCGAGAAGAACAGGCCGATGGCGATGCCGAGGGCGGCCATCTCGGGGGTCAGGGCGGCGGTGGTCAACGAAGGTCTCCGGGCACGGGTGCGGGTGCGGGCGAGCGGTGGGCGTGAGTCGTGGGGTCCCGCCCGTGGACGTCAGGGACGGGGAGGCTGTCCCCCCTCGTCGGCCGGGACGTACCCGTAGGGCTCGTCGGCGTACGGCTGCCAGGGCTGTTGGGCCGGAGCGGCGTACGGCCCCCGCTGGTAGGGAGCCGGGTCGGCGTACCGGGCGTCGGCATACGGCCCCGACGGCTGGACGGGGATGCGGACCACCGGGATCTCCTGGGTCTGGGAGGCCTGGTAGCGCTCCTCGTAGGCCATGGGGTACGAGGCGTAGGGGTCCAGGCGCGCCGGCTGGGCCGGTGCGGCCGTGGCCGAGGGCCGGGCGGCGTCGGCGGTGGCGGACTCGTCCGCCGGGAGTTCGGCCAGGTACTCCAGCAGTTCCTCGCCCTGGCCGTGGATGTTGCCGATGGCGACCAGGGAGGAGTCGGCGGACAGACGCCCCAGCAGGGCGGGCATGAACTCCTCGGCCGACCGCCGTTCGCCCCCGAGGTCGACCGCGCGGTCGCGCCACTCGGCGGGGATGGCGTCGATCGCGCTCTTGGCGGGGTGCCCGATGACGAAGACGTGGTCCGGCTGGAGATCGGGGATGATCTCGCCCATCTGCCCGTTGCGCTCCACGCGGTCGGGCCGGCAGTTGATCACGACGTTCAGCGGCCGGTGGATGGCTCCGAGGTCGAGCAGCTGGTTGATGTTCATCAGCGTCGACTCGGGGTCGTTGGCCGCGAAGACGTTGGCGAAGGCGAGCCGCTTGCCCTCGGGCGCCGCGTAGCGCTCGACGGACAGCACGCCCGGGTCCGGCGGGGCGTCGTACATGCCCTGCAGGGCGACCTGCCGTTCCACGCCGAGCAGTTCGGCCACGACGAGGGCGATCGCGACGTTCTCCTTGAAGGTGAACCAGCTGAAGCCGCGCAGCTCCTCGTCGGTCACCGTCTCCGGGTCGGCGTAGATCAGCTTGCAGTTACGGGCGTCCGCCTCCTCCTGGAGGATGTGGAAGCGCTCCTTCTCGGCGGTGACGCAGATGCCGTCCTCCGGCATGGAGCGGCACAGCGACCGGGCCACGTCGTCGAGGGTGGGTCCCATCTCGGCGAGGTGGTCCTCGCGGACGTTGCACAGCACGCCGATCGTGGAGCGGATCAGCTTGCTCTGGTTGACCTCCTGCAGGGCCGGCATCACGGCCATGCACTCGATGACGAGGGCGTCGGGCCGGTAGGTGGCGGCCCGGCGCACGATGCCGATCTGCTCCACCACGTTGGCGATGCCGAACTTGCGGTAGACCGGCTCCTCGGTGGCGTCCGGGTGGATGAACCGGGCCGCCGTACCCGTGGTCTTCGCCACGGTGACCAGGTCGCCACCGCGCAGCGCTCCGGCGCACAGCCGGGTGATGGAGGACTTGCCGCGGATGCCGTTCACGAGCACGCGCGACGGGATGCTGTGCAGGCTGGCGTAGTGCCGGCGCTGTTCCACGATGCCCGCCACCAGCAGCAGCACGCTGCCGGTGAGCAGGACGAAGTACAGATAGAGCACGGCTGGGTCACCTTCCCCGAACGCCGGCTTCCGGCTCCACGAGCCGGCGCGCCTGGGTCTGCTTACGGGCGTGGAGCTGCTGGCGCAGCAGTTCGAGGCTGCGCACGACGGCGCCGACCTCGTCCTGGTAGCGGGGGTACAGCACGGACTTGAGGTCGCCGTCGGCCAGCTTCTCCGCACTGGCCGCCAGGGCCCGCATCGGCCGGGCCACGACCAGGTACACCCAGCCGAGGCAGACGACGATCAGGGCCAGGCCGAGCAGCCCGGCCAGGACGCTGCGGTCCTCGCGCTGGTACGGGGTGATCTGGAAGTCCTTGGCGTTCTGCCAGCTGACCACGGTCCAGCCGATGTCGGCCGCCACGCCGCCGCCGGAGAACGGGGCGGCCGCGGCGACCGTGGTCCCGCGTCCCTCGCGGATCAGCAGGCCGTTCTCGACGGGACCGGCACCGACGTGGACGCTGCCGGCCCGGACGAGGTCGGCGAGCGCGTCGCGCGGCAGCTCCTCGAAGGCCAGGAAGCCGTCGCTGGCGGCGATGGTCTCCGCCTTGGAGTCCACCACGCGGACCTCGCCGAGCCCGGGCCGCTTCAGCAGCGAGTTGAGGAACTCGACCCGGACCTCGCCGACCAGGTTCATGCCCTTGTGTCCCGGCACGGGCGCGGCGGCCTGCACCACCGGCTTCTTGTCGCCCTTGCCCGACACCCGGACCAGCGGCAGGTCCTCCGCGTCGGCGAAACCGGCGCCCGGCTCCTTGCCCGCGCGGGCGACGACCTCGCCGTCCTCGTCGAGGAGGTACAGCGCCTGGTAGCGGGTGTGCTCGCGCAGGGTCTCCTCCAGCAGCGCGCGGCCGGCGTCGGCGTCGTCCGGGTCGATCAGCCGGGACGTGGAGACCAGGTCCGCCTGCGCCTCGTTGAGCGCCCGGCGCACCCGGTCGGCGACCAGGTCGGTGCGGTCGCGCTGGTCCGCGACCATGCTGGCCGGGATGCTGACGGAGTCGTCGGTGCGGTTCAGCAGGAGGCCGACGGGCAGGCACCACAGCAGCAGCAGGACGGCGGTCAGCGCGAGCGGCCCGCGCACCCCGAACCGCCCCTTGACGCGCTGGCGCCCGCCGGCATCACCGGCCGGGCCGCCCAGCTGCGCGCGCAGCCTCTCCAGGGCGGAACCGATGCGCGCGGCCTCGCCCCAGCGGGGCACGTCCACCGGGCGGGTCAGGTCGCCCCGGGCCAGTCGGCGGGACTCCAGGAACAGCCGCAGCAGCGGCCGCTGCACGGTCACCCACAGCACGGCAGCGGCGAGCAGTCCGAGCACCACCAGAGCTCCGGCCGCCAGCAGCCCGTAGAGCTCCCGGTCCGGACCGGCGGCCTGCTGCTGGACCACGGGCAGCAGGGCGACGACAGTGAGCCCGAGGCCCGCGCCGACGCTCTTCTTCTCCTCCGGGTCGGCGGACGAGAGGGAGGCGTAGCCGGCCGTGGCGACACGGCCGTTGTAGCTCCCGCCGACCAGGGTCCCGCTGACACCGGGGTAGCCGCGGGAGCCCGGCTCCCTGGCGCTGACCGGGTCCTGCTCGGTCTCCCGTGCCGCCTGGGCGGACAGCCCGCTCATCTGCTTCTGGAGGAAGCCCAGCTCCTTGCGCTCCTGGTCGGAGTTGAGCGCCTCGGACTGCTCGAAGCCGGCCGTCGCGAGGATCTCCCCGCCGGTGGCGACGACCGCCATGGAGCGGAACTGACCCAGGTTGATGGCGGGCACGGACAGGCTGTTGGAGGCGAGCAGCAGTTGCTGCGGCTGGCCCTCGAAGTCCAGGACCGCCATGGTCATCAGGCGTACGTCACCGGTCTCCAGCCGCACCATGCGGGGCTTGAGGGCCGTGTCCCCGGTGAGGACCTTCTTGTCGAGCCACCCGAGGGGAATCGTTTCACCTCTGGCGGCCAGCACCTTGCCGCTCTCCAGGTCCAGGACCGTGGTGCCCGTCCACTTCTGGTAGGTCTTCCCCAGGTCGGACAGGACGCGCTCGGGCTTCACCGGGGGCCCCGCGTTCAGCGCGGCGGCCGTGCGGTTGAGGTCGGTGACCCGCTCGTCTATCGAGGCGCGCAGGGCGATGGCGCCGTCCTCCGCGAAGTGCCGCTGTGAGGAGAGCACCGCCTGCGGTACGGCCTGCTCGCCGGCGGGGCCGAGCACCTGGGCGGTGAGGCCGGCGAGGGCCAGCACCAGCACGCACAGCAGCGCGATCGGGGGACGGACGCCGCCCAGCAGCGGCATGTCCGCGCGTCTCCGGCTGCGCCGCCGTCCCCCCTTCGCGGGGCGCACGGCGCGGGTGGGTGTCACCGGTGGTCTCCTCCGGCCTCTCTGGGTAAGAACGGCCGCACAGAACACCGCTCCCGCGGGAGAGGCAACGGACCGCCGTATACAAGACTGTTGGGGAGCGCCGAAGTTGTGCCGGTCGCCCCGTATGCGCTGTGGCGCTAGTCACGCTCCAGCGTGAGCTCCTTCAGACCGTCGCCCCCCGGCGCCCCGCGGTTGTACAGGAAGCCACGCGTGCGGTCGGCCGCCAGCCGGTAGCGGGCGAGCCGCTCCTCGGAGAGGTCGCCCGGCGCGTCGAGCGCTCGCCGTACGTCCACCACCCGGTGGTCCTCGACCGCGCCGGCGGGCGGCTTGTCACCGGCCTCCACCTCGGGCGGGATGTCCACCAGCGTCGTGGCGTAGCGGGCGGAGACGTCCCAGCCGTCGGTCGTCTCGCGGAACTCGAACCAGCCGATCGCACCCTCCTCGGTGAGCCCGGTGGGCGAGGAGTGACGGGCGACCTGGTTGCCCAGGCCGTAGGCGATCCAGGTGCCGTTCACCTTCTGGATCGGCTGCACCACGTGGGCGTGGTGCCCGATCACCAGGTCGACCCCGGTCTCCTCGGTGAGCCGCTCCGCCAGCTGCAGTTGGGGAACACTCGGTTCGTTGTAGTGCTCAAGGCCCCAGTGGACCGAGAGGATGACCACCTCGGCGCCCTTGTCGCGGGCGCGGGCCTCGGCGTCCTTGATCGCGTCCGTGTCGATCTGGTTGAACGCCCACTTCTCCTTCTCCGGCGTCGGGTTCAGGAACGACATCCAGGAGAACGAGAGGTGGGCGACCTTGACGCCGTTGACGTCACGGATGTTGATCCGTTCCGCTTCCTCGGGCGTGCGAGCGGAGCCGGTGTGCCCGAGGCCGGCCTTGTCCATGGCGTTCAAGGTGCGCCGCACGGCCCCGAGGCCGTGGTCGTAAGTGTGGTTGGAGGCCGTCGAGCAGGTGTCGTAGCCCACGTCCTTGAGCGTCGTCAGGATCTGCGGCGGCACGAGGAACTCCGGGTACCCCTCGAAGGGCCCCCGCGGCTTTCCGACGGGCGTCTCCATGTGACAGATGGCCAGGTCGGCCTTGCTGATGACCGGCTTGATCCCGGCGAGCAGCGGCCCGAAGTCCAGCCCGGCCTCGCCCTCGCCGGTCTTCTTGGCATCCTTGGCGGCCTGGTCGACCAGCTCGGGGTGGATCAGCACGTCACCGGCGGCGGCGACGGTGAACGAGCGGCCATCCGGCTTCACCTGAGGCGAGGAGGCCGCGGAGGTACACGCGGTCGTCACGGCGACAATGGCCGCGAAAACGCTTGCCGCCCGGGCGATCCGGAGAGGTTTACGAAGTGTCACCGCATCATATTCACATGAAGCACACATCCACCACGGGAGTTACCGTCACAAGACAGTCACACTTGGCTCGAATTATGGTCCAAATCGGACTTGTCCTGGCCTTGTTCGGCTGCCAATCGGCACCAGACCGGTCAGCGGACGACTCCACCCCGGGTGCCCGGGAGCTGGTGGACCTCCGCAGCAGGATCCTCACGTACACGGCGGCCATGGAGCCCGACGCCCCGTACTCCCCACCGGACGACACCCAGCGCGAGCGCGTCGCCGAGAGCGTCGGACACCTCCTGGACGGCGACGCCACGAAGGCGGAACGACTGCTCGACCCCCTCGGCCTGAAGCTCACCCGCCTCACCGACACCGAGTCCGGCCGCAGGTACGACGAGATCGCCGCCTCCGGCCCCGGCCGGGCCGAACGCTGGGGGCGCCTCTACCTGACCGCCGACTCCGACGTCCGCTGGAACGCCCAGGTACCGCACCCGGTCTCCGACCAGGACACCGAACGCCTCGGCGTGCGGCTCCTGGAGGACAACCCCGGCGGCTCGCTGGTCCTCGCCGGCGCACACCGCGACGCGGGCCGGCGCGACGCCGCCGACGTCGCCCACCGGGCGGACAGCGTCTTCCACGCCATCGTCGTGGAGCTCCAGAAACGCGACGTCCCGGGCGTGCAACTGCACGGCTTCGCCAAGGACTCGGACCGCCCCTACGAGGCGGTCCTGTCCACCGGAGCCGCGCGGAGCACCCTCACCGAGGCCGCCGCCCTGGCCGACGCCATGCAGTCCGACGGGCTGCGGGTGTGCCGGGGCTGGTCGGCCCGCTGCCCCCTGGAAGGCGCCACGAACGTCCAGGGCAAGGCCGCGGAGCGCCACCACGCCAGGTTCCTCCACGTGGAGCTCTCCCCCAAGGCACGCGGCGACGGCACCGACGCCGACGCCGCCGCGAGGGCCCTGTCCGGGCTCGTCGAGACCTGGAACTCCGCCCGCCGGTGAGGGACGGTGGAAGTCCGGTCAGCAGCACCCCGCCGACGGCAACGACCTCTTGTTCCGCGCCTCCTTGTTGCGCGCGGCCAGCAGTTCGTCGGCCGGGTAGCCGACCTCCTCCAGCGTCAGCCCGTGCGGCCGTACGACGTGCACGGCCGAGTCCCGTACGCCGGCCGCCAGCACCTTCGCGGGCCAGTCCGGCGGCCGGTGCCCGTCGCCCACGAACAGCAGCGCCCCGATGAGCGAGCGCACCATGTTGTGGCAGAAGGCGTCGGCCCGCACGGTCGCGGTGATGATGCCGTCGTCGCCCTTGACGAGACTCAGCTCCTGGAGCGTCCGGATCGTCGTCGCGCCCTCCCGCTTCTTGCAGTAGGCGGCGAAGTCGTGCTCCCCGAGCAGCCGCCGCGCGGCCTCGTTCATGGCATCGACGTCCAGGGGCCAGTCGTGCCACAGCACGTGGTTGCGCAGCAGCGGATCGACGCCCCCGGGATTGTCGGTGACCCGGTACGCGTACCGCCGCCAGATCGCCGAGAACCGCGCGTTGAAGCCGCTGGGCGCCTCCCGGAGGGCCCAGACCCGTACGTCCCTGGGCAGCCGCCCGGCGAGCCGCTTCAGCAGCTTCTGGTGGTGCTCGGCCCAGACCTCACGCGGCAGATCGACATGCGCCACCTGCCCCCGGGCGTGCACCCCGGCATCGGTACGCCCCGCCACGGTCAGCTCGTACGTCTGCCCCGACCGCGTCACGGTCCGCAGGGCGTCCTCGATCTCCCCCTGCACTGTCCGCCGTCCCCCGGCCTGCTTGGCCCACCCGGAGAACTCGCTCCCGTCGTACGACAGGTCGAGACGCACACGAACGTAACCGGCTGCTGCTTCATCACTCACGCACAGATCCTCTCAGCAACACAAAAGCGGGCCCGCCCCTGAAAAGGAACGGACCCGCCAACGCCCTCTCAGGGGCGCGGGGAACTGCGCGACAAGCCACAACGAGCCCGCAGCCGCCGACGAACAGCCCCCGGCAGACGCTCAGGCGTCCTTGGACTCCTCGGCGTCATCGGCCTTGGTCACATCGACCTGAGCCTCAGCAGCCTCGGCGTCCTTGGCGGCACGCTTGGTCGCGGCCTCGGCCTCACCCGTCGCCTCCTGCGCCACCGTCAGCGCCTCGACCAGCTCGATGACAGCCATGGGCGCGTTGTCGCCACGGCGGTTACCGATCTTGGTGATGCGGGTGTAGCCACCCGGACGGTTCTCGTAGCGCGGGCCGATCTCGGTGAAGAGCGTGTGGACGATGCTCTTGTCCGTGATGACCTGGAGCACCTGACGGCGGTTGTGAAGGTCGCCCTTCTTCGCCTTGGTGACCAGACGCTCGGCGTACGGACGCAGCTTGCGCGCCTTCGCCTCGGTGGTGGTGATGCGACCGTGCTCGAACAGCGCCTTCGCGAGGTTCGCGAGGAGCAGCTTCTCGTGCGCGGCGCTGCCGCCCATACGGGCACCCTTGGTGGGCTTCGGCATGGTGTTTCTCCTAGGTGTCTGCCCCGGCCGTATCAGGTACCGGGGTCAGTATCCGAGCGAGCGGTTGCCCGTCGGAGATCCGGGATGCGCCCCGGAAGGGGCGCGGGGAACTGCGCGATCAAGCACAGCGCACCCGCGCCCGGGTACGGGCCGGAAGGCCCGAGCTCTCAGTACTGCTCGGTCTCGACGAACCCGGCGTCCGCGTCGTCGTCCGCGCCGAAGGCGTCGGCGGCGGCGGTCGGGTCGAATCCGGGCGGGCTGTCCTTGAGGGCCAGGCCCATGCCGGCCAGCTTCGCCTTGACCTCGTCGATGGACTTCGCACCGAAGTTACGGATGTCCAGGAGGTCGGCCTCGGAGCGGGCGACGAGCTCACCCACGGAGTGGATGCCCTCACGCTTGAGGCAGTTGTAGGAGCGGACCGTGAGCTCCAGCTCCTCGATCGGCAGCGCCAGGTCGGCGGCAAGGGCGGCGTCCGTGGGGGACGGGCCCATGTCGATGCCCTCGGCGTCGATGTTCAGCTCGCGGGCGAGACCGAACAGCTCGACCAGGGTCTTACCGGCGGACGCCATGGCGTCACGCGGACGCATGGCCTGCTTGGTCTCGACGTCGACGATCAGCTTGTCGAAGTCGGTCCGCTGCTCGACACGCGTGGCCTCGACCTTGTACGTGACCTTGAGCACCGGCGAGTAGATCGAGTCGACCGGGATCCGGCCGATCTCCTGGCCGACCTGCTTGTTCTGCACGGCGGAGACGTAACCGCGGCCGCGCTCGACCGTCAGCTCCATCTCCAGCTTGCCCTTGCCGTTGAGCGTGGCGAGGACGAGGTCGGGGTTGTGCACCTCGACACCGGCCGGGGGCGCGATGTCGGCGGCGGTGACCAGACCCGGGCCCTGCTTGCGCAGGTACATCACGACCGGCTCGTCGTGCTCCGAGGAGACGACCAGCTGCTTGATGTTGAGGATCAGGTCGGTGACGTCCTCCTTGACGCCCGGCACGGTGGTGAACTCGTGCAGGACACCGTCGATGCGGATGGACGTGACCGCCGCACCCGGGATCGAGGAGAGGAGGGTCCGGCGCAGGGAGTTGCCGAGGGTGTAACCGAAGCCCGGCTCCAGCGGCTCGATCACGAACCGGGAGCGGAATTCGTCGACGACCTCTTCGGTCAACGAGGGACGCTGAGCGATCAGCATGTGTGGATCAGATCCTTCAGTCGGGGGCGCCCGCTATATGACGCCCGACTCGACCGTCCCCGACAAAAAGGGACGGGTACTGCAAGGGTACGGGCGATACGGCCCGAAGGAGCCGTACCGCCCGAAAACCGAGAACCCGAAGGCGTCGCGTCAGACGCGGCGGCGCTTCGGCGGACGGCAGCCGTTGTGCGGGGTCGGGGTGACGTCCTGGATGGAGCCGACCTCGAGACCGGTCGCCTGGAGCGAACGGATGGCGGTCTCACGACCGGAACCCGGGCCCTTGACGAACACGTCGACCTTGCGCATGCCGTGCTCCTGGGCGCGGCGGGCAGCCGACTCGGCGGCCATCTGCGCGGCGAACGGCGTGGACTTCCGGGAGCCCTTGAAGCCGACGTGGCCGGCGGAGGCCCAGGAGATCACGTTGCCGGACGGGTCCGTGATCGAGACGATCGTGTTGTTGAACGTGCTCTTGATGTGCGCGTGGCCGTGAGCGACGTTCTTCTTTTCCTTGCGGCGCACCTTCTTGGCAGCGCCCTGACGACCCTTGGGGGGCATCTATAACTCCTACGGGAGGTGGTCGGTCCTGCAGCGAAGACCGCTGACGAGCGTCCGCTGAGGACTACTTCTTGCCCGGCTTCTTCTTGCCGGCGATGGCGCGACGCGGGCCCTTGCGGGTGCGGGCGTTGGTGCTGGTGCGCTGACCGCGGACGGGCAGACCACGGCGGTGACGCAGACCCTGGTAGGTACCGATCTCGACCTTGCGGCGGATGTCGGCCTGGATCTCGCGACGGAGGTCACCCTCGGTCTTGATGTTGTTGTCGACGTACTCGCGGATCGCGACGAGCTGCTCCTCGGAGAGGTCGCGAACGCGGGTGTTCGGGTCGACGCCGGTGGCGGCCAGCGTCTGCTGCGAGAGGGTCCGGCCGATGCCGAACACGTAGGTGAGGGCGATCTCCACGCGCTTTTCGCGCGGGATGTCAACACCGGAAACGCGTGCCATTCAATGGCTCCAGTTACTTGACGGAGGTCTTCCGCAGAACCGACTCCCAGCCGCCGTATGAGGTACGAACTGGGTCCCCGGCCTCCGACCGGGGGTGTCAGACCCGGGGGTCTGGGTCCTGCGTATGAACATATTCAGCTTGCGTCGCGCGAATCCCTGCGATGAAGGCAGAGGGATCGGTCGTGCGTCAGCCCTGGCGCTGCTTGTGGCGCGGGTTGTCGCAGATGACCATGACCCGGCCGTGACGGCGGATCACCCTGCACTTGTCGCAGATCTTCTTGACGCTCGGCTTGACCTTCATGGGTGAGGTTCTCCGGGTCAGTGCCACCACCCCGGAAGCCGGGGCGCGGGCAAGATCTACTTGTAGCGGTAGACGATCCGGCCACGCGTCAGGTCGTACGGAGACAGCTCCACCACGACCCGGTCGTCAGGGAGGATGCGGATGTAGTGCATACGCATCTTGCCGCTGATGTGTGCCAGGACCTGGTGGCCGTTCTGGAGCTCGACCTTGAACATGGCGTTCGGAAGAGACTCGACGACAGTGCCCTCGATCTCGATGGCACCTTGCTTCTTGGCCACGCTTCGCCCTTCGAATCGACTACCTTGATCGACTCAGTGCGAGCGCATGCAGACATGCGGATGCACAAGAGCCGACGAGTCAGTCTACGTCAGGGCCCTCGGAAACACGAATCGAGAAAGCCTGCCCCGGAAGGCAGATCCTTAAGCGCGCCCCAAAGGGGCGCGGGGAACTGCGCGACAAGCCCCCACGCACCCGCAGCCGCCGGCCGACAGGACGCCCCGGCCCGGTAGGCGGACTCAGCCAAGAGGATCCGGCGCGGCAACGATCCCCAGCTCGGCCAGTTTCGCCTTCCCCCCGTCGGGAGACGTCAGCACCAGCGGCCCCTCCTCCGTCAGCGCGACGGAGTGCTCCCAGTGGGACGACCACGTGCCGTCCGTGGTGACGACCGTCCAGTCGTCCTGGAGGACTTCGGTCTTCGGGGTGCCGAGGGAGACCATGGGCTCGATGGCGAGGCAGAACCCGGGCACGAGCTTGGGCCCCTTGCCCCGGCGCCGGTCGACGTAGTTCAGCAGGTGCGGGTCCATGTGCATCTCGGTGCCGATGCCGTGGCCGCCGTAGTCCTCGATGATCCCGTAGCGACCGCCGCCGGGCTTGGGCTGGCGGCGGATGTACGTCTCGATCGCCCGGGAGACGTCGACCAGCCGGTTGCCCTGCTTCATGGCCGCGATGCCGGCCCACATCGACTCCTCGGTCACCCGGGAGAGCTCGATCAGCTCCGGAGCATGACCGGAGCCCACGAAGGCCGTGAAGGCCGCGTCGCCGTGCCAGCCGTCGATGATCGCGCCGCAGTCGATGGAGATCACGTCCCCGTCCTTGAGGACGACGTCGTCGGACGGGATGCCGTGGACGACGACCTCGTTCACCGAGGTGCAGATGGTCGCCGGGAAGCCGCCGTAGCCGAGGAAGTTCGGCTTGGCGTTGTGCTCGGCGAGCACCTTGCGGGCTACCTGGTCCAGATCCTTCGTCGTGGCCCCCGGCACGGCGGCTTCGCGGGTCGCCGCGTGAATGGCGGCGACGACCAGCCCCGCCTCACGCATCTTGGCGATCTGCTCGGGAGTCTTGATCTGCACCATGGGGGCTACGGCCTTTCTGGACCTTCGGCGGCGGTGAACGCCTTCAACGATACGGGGCGGGGCGACGGCCCCACCCACACAGCAGCCGCGGTCCCCGACGGGAACCGCGGCCGTAGCTGCATGCGAACGACTACTTGCCGTCCTCGTCACCACGCTTGAGCGCCTCCATGGCGCGCGTCGTGACGTCCTCCACCTTGCCGAGCGCCGAGATCGTGACCACCAGGCCCTGCGCCTTGTAGTAGTCGATGATCGGCTCGGTCTGCGTGTGGTAGACCTCCAGCCGCTTGCGGACGGTCTCCTCGGAGTCGTCGTCCCGCTGGTACAGCTCGCCGCCGCAGACGTCGCAGACGCCCTCCTGGGCCGGCTGCTTGTACGTCACGTGGAAGACGTGCGCGGAGTCGTTGCGGCAGATGCGGCGGCCGGCGATCCGCTTGACCACCTCGTCCTCGGGGACCTCCAGGTCCAGCACCGCGTCGAGCTGCATGCTCTCGGTCTCGAGCAGCTCGTCGAGCGCTTCGGCCTGGGAGACGTTGCGGGGGAAGCCGTCCAGCAGGAAGCCGTTCTCGGCGTCCGGCTGCTCCATGCGGTCCTTCGCCATCGCGATGGTGACTTCGTCGGGCACGAGATTGCCCGCGTCCATGTAGGACTTCGCCAGTTTGCCGAGTTCCGTCTGCTGGCTGATGTTGGCCCGGAACAGGTCGCCCGTGGAGATGTGCGGGATCGACAGGTTCTTGGCCAGGAACGCGGCCTGCGTTCCCTTACCGGCACCCGGCGGCCCGACGAGGACGATACGCATCAGCGGAGGAACCCTTCGTAATTGCGCTGCTGGAGCTGGCTCTCGATCTGCTTCACCGTCTCGAGACCGACACCCACGATGATCAGGATGCTGGTCCCGCCGAACGGGAAGTTCTGGTTTGCCCCGAAACCAGCCAACGCCATCGTCGGCACGAGAGCGATCAACCCCAGGTACAGCGAACCCGGCCAGGTGATCCGGTTGAGCACGTACGAAAGGTACTCAGCGGTCGGTCGGCCAGCCCGGATGCCCGGGATGAAGCCACCATACTTCTTCATGTTGTCGGCGACTTCCTCGGGGTTGAAGGAGATGGCCACGTAGAAGAAGGCGAAGAAAATGATCAGGAAGAAGTAGAGAACGATGTGCGCCGGGGCGTCCGGCAGCGCAAGATTCTTCTCGATCCAGACCTTCCAGCCGGAGTTTCCGCCGGCGAACTGTGCGATCAGCGCCGGAATGTAGAGCAGCGACGAGGCGAAGATCACAGGGATGATGCCCGCCTGGTTGACCTTCAGCGGGATGTACGTCGACGTGCCGCCGTAGGAACGGCGGCCGATCATGCGCTTCGCGTACTGGACCGGAATGCGGCGCTGAGCCTGCTCGACGAAGACCACCAGGCCGATCATGACGAGACCGACCGCGACGACCGTGCCGAACTCGATCCAGCCGCCGGCCAGGGAGCCCTGCTCCTTGATGGCCCACAGGGCGGACGGGAAGGTGGCGGCGATCGAGATGAACATCAGGATCGACATGCCGTTGCCGATGCCGCGGTCGGTGATGAGCTCGCCGAGCCACATCACGGTCGCCGTACCGGCGGTCATGGTGATGACCATGGTGATGGTGACGAAGATCGACTGGTCGGGGACGATCTGGCTGGCCACCGGGCACCCGGAGAACAGTGCGCCACTGCGGGCGGTGGCGACGAGGCCGGTGCCCTGAAGGATGGCGAGGGCCACCGTCAGGTAACGGGTGTACTGCGTGATCTTCGCCGTACCGGCCTGGCCCTCCTTCTTCAGGGCTTCCAGGCGCGGAATCACCACGGTCAGCAGCTGCAGAATGATGCTCGCCGTGATGTACGGCATGATGCCCAGCGCGAAGATCGTGATCTGGAGCAGCGCGCCGCCGCTGAACATGTTCACCAGACCGAACAAGCCCTGGTTGGCCTGAGCGGCGTCGATACAGGTCTGGACGTTCCGGTAGTCGACACCCGGGATCGGGACGTGCGTACCGACCCGGTAGATCACGATCATGCCGAGCGTGAAGAGCAGCTTCTTGCGCAGGTCGGGCGTCTTGAACGCCCGGGCGAACGCGGTGAGCACGGTGCCTCCTGCGACCCCCGCGCAACTGCGTCAAGGGTGACGGTCTTGAGGTTCGACGAATAAGTAACGGGCAACTGCCGCTCAGAGTGCCCGAAGTGCAGCACCCTGTGAAAAGAGGGCAGTGCAGGCCACCTTACCGGCGAGACTGCCGCCCTAGGAACGACCAACCGGGGATACCCCATATGTTGGGGTATCCCCGGTCGGGATCGCTCAGGTCATCGAGACGCCTGTGGTGTTCAGACGAGCTCGGTGACGGAACCGCCGGCGGCGGTGATCTTCTCCTTGGCGGAGCCGGAGACGGCGTCGACCGTCACCTGCAGCGCCACGGAGATCTCGCCCTGGCCGAGGACCTTGACGAGGCTGTTCTTGCGAACAGCGCCCTTGGCCACCAGCGACTCGACGGTGACCTCGCCACCCTCGGGGTAGAGGGCGGCCAGCTTGTCGAGGTTCACGACCTGGTACTCGGTCTTGAACGGGTTCTTGAAGCCCTTCAGCTTCGGGAGACGCATGTGGAGGGGCATCTGCCCACCCTCGAAGCGCTCCGGAACCTGGTAGCGGGCCTTCGTACCCTTGGTACCACGACCGGCCGTCTTACCCTTCGACGCCTCACCACGACCGACACGGGTCTTGGCGGTCTTGGCGCCCGGGGCGGGACGGAGGTTGTGGATCTTGAGCGGGTTGTTCTCCGCCATGATCAGTCGACCTCCTCGACCGTCACGAGGTGGCGGACGGTGTGCACCATGCCGCGGAACTCGGGGCGGTCCTCCTTGACGACCTGCGTGTTGATCCCCTTGAGACCAAGGGAGCGCAGGGTGTCACGGTGGTTCTGCTTGCTGCCGATGTAGGACTTGACCTGCGTGATCTTGAGCTGCGCCATGATTACGCACCCGCCCCGGCACGCGCACGCAGGAGAGCCGCGGGAGCGACGTCCTCGAGGGGCAGACCACGGCGGGCCGCGATCTCCTCGGGACGCTGCAGGCCCTTCAGGGCCTCCACGGTGGCGTGCACGATGTTGATCGCGTTGTCGGAGCCGAGCGACTTCGACAGCACGTCGTGGATACCGGCGCACTCGAGCACGGCACGCACCGGACCACCGGCGATAACACCGGTACCGGGCGACGCGGGCTTGAGCAGGACGACGCCGGCAGCCTTCTCACCCTGGATGGGGTGCGGGATGGTGCCCTGGATACGCGGGACCTTGAAGAAGTGCTTCTTGGCCTCCTCAACGCCCTTGGCGATGGCGGCCGGCACCTCCTTGGCCTTGCCGTATCCGACACCCACGGTGCCGTCACCGTCGCCCACCACGACCAGCGCGGTGAAGCTGAAGCGACGACCACCCTTCACAACCTTGGCGACGCGGTTGATCGCGACAACGCGCTCAACGTACGCGGTCTTCTCGGCGGCAGCTGCGCCGCCGTCACGGCCCTTCCGGTCCCGCCGCTCGCCGCCACCGGCACCGCCACCGCGGCGCTGGGGTCCAGCCATTGGAATTACCTCTCTCTGTCTCCGCTAGCTACGGAACCAGGACTCAGAACTTGAGTCCGGCCTCGCGGGCGGCGTCCGCCAGGGCGGCGATGCGCCCCGCGTACTGGTTACCACCACGGTCGAACACGACGGCCTCGACACCGGCGGCCTTGGCGCGCTCGGCGACCAGGGCGCCGACCTGCTTGGCCTGCGCGGACTTGTCGCCCTCGCCACCGCGGATCGAGCTGTCCAGGGTGGACGCCGACGCCAGGGTGTGACCCTTGATGTCGTCGATCACCTGGGCCACGATGTGGCGGTTCGAGCGGGTAACGACCAGACGCGGACGCTCCGCCGTACCGTTGATGTGCTTACGGATCCGGATGTGGCGGCGCTTGATCGCGGCGCGCTTGTAGGCGTCGCCCTTAAGGATCTTCTGTCCGTATGCCATGGCTTACTTACCCGCCTTTCCGACCTTGCGGCGGATGACTTCGCCCTCGTACTTGACGCCCTTGGCCTTGTACGGGTCGGGCCTGCGCAGCTTGCGGATGTTGGCCGCAACCTCGCCGACCTTCTGCTTGTCGATGCCCTCGACCGAGAAACGGGTCGGGGACTCCACCTTGAAGGTGATGCCCTCGGGGGCCTCGACCAGGATCGGGTGGCTGTAGCCGAGGGAGAACTCCAGGTTGGAGCCCTTCGCCACGACGCGGTAGCCGACACCGCTGATTTCGAGCTTCTTGACGTATCCCTGGGTCACACCGGTGATCATGTTCGCCACCAGCGTGCGGGACAGGCCGTGCAGGGCCTTGCTCTGCCGCTCGTCGTTGGGCCGCAGCACCTGAAGGGTGCCGTCCTCGGCCTTGGCGATGTCGATCGGCGCGATGACGGTGTGGGTCAGTTCGCCCTTGGGGCCCTTGACCGCGACCGTACGGCCGTCGATGGTGACGTCCACGCCGGCGGGAACCGGGATGGGGAGCTTGCCGATACGCGACATTGTGTCTCTCCTCCGTTCCCGAACTACCAGACGTAGGCGAGGACTTCCCCACCCACGCCCTTCTTCTGCGCCTGCTTGTCGGTCAGGAGACCGTGGGACGTGGAGATGATGGCCACGCCCAGGCCGCCGAGAACCTTCGGCAGGTTGGTGGACTTCGCGTACACCCGGAGACCGGGCTTGGAGATCCGCTTGATGCCCGCGATGGAGCGCTCACGGTTGGGGCCGAACTTCAGCTCCAGGACGAGGTTCTTGCCGACCTCGGCGTCCTCGACCTTCCAGCCCGTGATGAAGCCCTCCTGCTGGAGGATCTCCGCGATGTGCGACTTGATCTTCGAGTGCGGCATCGCCACGGTGTCGTGGTATGCCGAGTTCGCGTTCCGCAGACGCGTCAGCATGTCTGCGATCGGATCAGTCATGGTCATGAATTGGCCTTCGGCCTCTCTCGCCGGGGTTTCCTGGTGCGCCATCCCTCTCCCCGATCCGAGACGGGACGGGTGCGGCGCGGTGGACCTACGGCGTAGTAAGTCGTAAGGGCGGCGGCAGACGCCCAACCCCACAAGCCTAAGGCATGTGAGCTGGACGTCCTGCCGCCCCAGATGCTTACCGAGAGCCCTGCTAATCCCTGATTGGGGGGATTACCAGGAGCTCTTGGTCACGCCCGGCAGCTCGCCACGGTGAGCCATCTCACGAAGGCACACGCGGCACAGGCCGAACTTGCGGTACACGGAGTGCGGACGACCACAGCGCTGGCAGCGCGTGTAGCCACGTACGCCGAACTTGGGCTTACGAGCAGCCTTCGCGATCAGAGCCTTCTTCGCCATCTCGCTCACGCCTCCTTGAAGGGGAAGCCGAGGTGACGGAGGAGCGCGCGGCCCTCAGCGTCGTTGGTCGCCGTGGTGACCACGGTGATGTCCATACCCCGGACGCGGTCGATCTTGTCCTGGTCGATCTCGTGGAACATGACCTGCTCCGTGAGACCGAAGGTGTAGTTGCCACGGCCGTCGAACTGCTTGGGGGACAGGCCGCGGAAGTCGCGGATGCGCGGCAGCGCGAGCGACAGGGTGCGGTCCAGGAACTCCCACATGCGGTCGCCACGGAGCGTGACGTGGGCACCGATCGGCTGGCCCTCACGCAGCTTGAACTGCGCGATGGACTTGCGGGCCTTGGTGACGGCCGGCTTCTGACCGGTGATCGTGGTGAGGTCGCGGATGGCGCCCTCGATCAGCTTGGAGTCGCGGGCGGCGTCGCCCACACCCATGTTGACCACGATCTTCACGAGACCGGGGATCTGCATGACGTTCTCGTACTTGAACTCGTCACGCAGCTTGCCCGTGATCTCCTCACGGTACTTCTGCTTCAGGCGCGGAGTGGTGGTGGTCGTCATCAGATGTCCTCACCCGTCCGCTTGGCAACGCGGATCTTGTTGCCTTCGTCGTCGAAGCGGTAACCGACGCGGGTCACGACCTTCTTGCCGTCCTTCTCCACGACCAGCTGGACGTTGGAGACGTGGATCGGCGCCTCGGTGGTGACGATGCCGCCGGCCTGCGAACCGCGAGCCGTCGGACCGGCCTTGGTGTGCTTCTTGACCCGGTTGACACCCTCGACCAGGACACGGTCCTCGCGGGGGAAGGCCGCGATGACCTTGCCCTGCTTGCCCTTGTCCTTACCGGTGATGACCTGGACCAGGTCGCCCTTCTTGATCTTCATGCTCACAGCACCTCCGGCGCGAGGGAGATGATCTTCATGAACTTCTTCTCGCGCAGCTCACGGCCGACCGGGCCGAAGATACGGGTGCCACGAGGGTCGCCGTCGTTCTTCAGAATGACGGCGGCGTTCTCGTCGAAGCGGATGTACGAGCCGTCCGGACGGCGGCGCTCCTTGACGGTGCGAACGATGACCGCCTTGACGACGTCACCCTTCTTCACGTTGCCACCGGGGATCGCGTCCTTGACGGTGGCGACGATGACGTCACCGATACCCGCGTAGCGGCGACCGGAGCCGCCGAGCACACGGATGCAGAGGATCTCCTTCGCACCCGTGTTGTCGGCGACACGCAGTCGCGACTCCTGCTGGATCACGTCTATCTCCTGGTTGTCTGCCGGTTCCCGCAGGGCCCTTTCGGGACGCACCTGCGAGCCTGGCGGAACTGTCCTGCGGGGTAGCCCCCGAAGGAATTACTTAAGCCTCTGCGGGCGAAAACCCACGCCGGGGGCCGCATGGCCGCCCCCGGCGGGGGTCAGCAGGGAGCTTGCGCCCCCGCTTGGTTACTTCGCCTTCTCGAGGATCTCCACGACGCGCCAGCGCTTCGTCGCCGAGAGCGGGCGGGTCTCCATCAGGAGAACCCGGTCGCCGACGCCGGCGGCGTTCTGCTCGTCGTGCGCCTTGAGCTTGTTCGTACGGCGGATGACCTTGCCGTACAGCGCGTGCTTGACGCGGTCCTCGACGGCGACGACGACGGTCTTGTCCATCTTGTCGCTGACGACCAGACCCTCACGGGTCTTGCGGAAACCGCGGTCCGTCTTGGTCTCTTCAGTCACGTTGCTCTCGCTCATCAGGCGCTCTCCACCGTCTCGATGCCCAGCTCGCGCTCACGCATCAGGGTGTAGATCCGCGCGATGTCCTTGCGGACGGCCTTGAGCCGACCGTGGTTCTCGAGCTGGCCCGTCGCCGCCTGGAAGCGGAGGTTGAACAGCTCTTCCTTGGCCTCGCGGAGCTTGTTGAGGAGCTCCTCGTTGCCCAGCTCGCGCAGCTCGGACGCCTTGGTACCGGCCGACATCACGCTTCACCTGCCTCGCGCTTGACGATCTTGCACTTCATCGGCAGCTTGTGAGCCGCACGGGTCAGGGCCTCGCGCGCGATCTTCTCGTTGGGGTACGACAGCTCGAACATCACGCGTCCGGGCTTGACGTTGGCCACCCACCACTCCGGCGAACCCTTACCGGAACCCATGCGGGTCTCGGCGGGCTTCTTGGTGAGGGGGCGGTCCGGGTAGATGTTGATCCAGACCTTGCCACCACGCTTGATGTGACGCGTCATGGCGATACGAGCGGCCTCGATCTGGCGGTTCGTCACATAGGCCGGGGTCAGCGCCTGGATGCCGTACTCGCCGAACGCAACCTGCGTGCCACCCTTGGACATGCCGTTGCGCTTGGGGTGGTGCTGCTTGCGGTGCTTGACCCTACGGGGGATCAGCATTTCGGTCAGGCCTCCGTTCCGGTGCTCTCAGCCGGAGCGGCGGACGCGGGAGCCTCGGCCTTGGGGGCCTCGGCGCCGGCAGCCTGCTGCGGCTTGCGACCGCGCCGCTCGCCACCGCGGCCACCACGGGCCGGGCGGTCGGCACCGCCGCGGGCCGGGCGGTTACCCGCACGGGCAGCGGCGTTCTCGGCGCGGACCTCGGCGATGTTCTTGACGTCGCCCTTGTAGATCCAGACCTTCACACCGATGCGGCCGAAGGTCGTCTTGGCCTCGAAGAAGCCGTAGTCCACGTTCGCGCGGAGCGTGTGCAGGGGCACGCGGCCCTCGCGGTAGAACTCCGAGCGGGACATCTCGGCGCCACCGAGGCGGCCACCGCACTGGATCTTGATGCCCTTGGCGCCGGCCTTCATCGCCGACTGCATGCTCTTACGCATGGCGCGGCGGAAGGAGACGCGGGAGGAGAGCTGCTCGGCGACGGCCTGGGCGACCAGCTGAGCGTCGGTCTCGGGGTTCTTGACCTCGAGGATGTTCAGCTGGACCTGCTTGCCCGTGAGCTTCTCGAGGTCACCGCGGATGCGGTCGGCCTCGGCGCCGCGGCGGCCGATGACGATGCCCGGACGAGCGGTGTGGATGTCCACACGCACACGGTCACGGGTGCGCTCGATCTCGACCTTGGAGATGCCGGCGCGCTCCATGCCGGACGTCATCATCCGACGGATGGCGACGTCTTCCTTGACGTAGTCCTTGTACAGCTTGTCGGCGTACCAGCGCGACTTGAAGTCGGTCGTAACGCCGAGCCGGAACCCGTGCGGGTTTACCTTCTGGCCCATTACCGGGTTCCTTCCTTGCTGCTGACGACCACGGTGATGTGGCTGGTCCGCTTGCGGATCCGGTAGGCACGGCCCTGGGCACGCGGACGGAACCGCTTCAGGGTCGGGCCCTCGTCGACGTAGGCCTCGGAGATGTAGAGGCTGTCGACATCGGTGTGGTCGTAGTTGTGCGCGGCGTTGGCAATGGCGCTGTCCAGCACCTTGCCGACCGGCACGCTCGCGGCCTGCGGGGCGAAACGCAGGACCGCCTGAGCCTCCGTGGCGTTCAGGCCACGGATGAGGTCCACCACGCGGCGGGCCTTCATGGGCGTGACGCGGATGTACCGCGCCTGGGCCCTGGCTTCCATGGTTGTCCCTTCAGTGTCTGTCATGATCATTCACACCCCGCTGACTAGCGGCGCTTCGACTTCCGGTCGTCCTTGACGTGACCCCGGAAGGTGCGCGTCGGCGAGAACTCGCCGAGCTTGTGGCCGACCATCGACTCGGTGACAAACACCGGGATGTGGGTCTTGCCGTTGTGCACCGCGATCGTGTGGCCGAGCATGGCCGGGACGATCATCGAGCGGCGGGACCAGGTCTTGATGACGTTCTTGGTGCCGGCTTCGTTCTGGGCGTCCACCTTCTTGATCAGGTGGTCGTCGACGAAGGGCCCCTTCTTGAGACTGCGCGGCATCTAAACCCGCTCCTAGCGCTTCTTGTTCGTCTTGCGGCGGCGGACGATGTACTTGTTCGACGCCTTCTTGGGCGAACGAGTACGGCCTTCCTTCTTGCCCCACGGGGACACCGGGTGGCGACCACCGGAGGTACGGCCCTCACCACCACCGTGCGGGTGGTCAACCGGGTTCATGACCACACCACGCACGGTCGGGCGGACGCCCAGCCAGCGCTTGCGACCGGCCTTGCCCCAGTTGATGTTGCTCTGCTCGGCGTTGCCGACCTCGCCGACGGTGGCGCGGCAGCGGACGTCGACCAGGCGGATCTCACCGGACGGCATGCGCAGGTGGGCCATCTGGCCCTCCTTCGCGAGCAGCTGCACCGAGGCGCCGGCGGAGCGGGCGAACTTCGCGCCGCCGCCCGGACGCAGCTCGATGGCGTGCAGCGTGGTACCGACCGGGATGTTGCGCAGGGCCAGGTTGTTGCCCGGCTTGATGTCGGCCCCGGGACCGTTCTCGACGCGGTCGCCCTGCGACAGGCCACGCGGCGCGAGGATGTAGCGCTTCTCGCCGTCCGCGTAGTGCAGCAGCGCGATGCGCGCGGTGCGGTTGGGGTCGTACTCGATGTGCGCGACCTTCGCCGGCACGCCGTCCTTGTCGTGACGACGGAAGTCGATCACGCGGTAGGCGCGCTTGTGGCCACCACCCTGGTGGCGGACGGTCACACGACCGGAGTTGTTACGGCCACCCTTGCTGTGCAGGGGGCGGACCAACGACTTCTCCGGCGTGGACCGCGTGACCTCGACGAAGTCGGCGACGCTGGCGCCACGACGGCCAGGAGTCGTCGGCTTGTACTTGCGGATACCCATTTCTCAGTCCTCGTCCGATTCCGGACGATCCTGACCGCTTACGCGGTCGGACCGCCGAAGATGTCGATACGGTCGCCCTCGGCGAGGGTCACGATCGCGCGCTTGGTGGACGCGCGCTGGCCGAAGCCCGTGCGGGTCCGCTTGCGCTTGCCCTGGCGGTTGATCGTGTTGACCCCGGTGACCTTGACCGAGAAGACCGCCTGGACGGCCTGCTTGATCTGGGTCTTGTTGGCGCTCGGGTCGACGATGAAGGTGTACTTGCCCTCGTCGAGGAGCGCGTAGCTCTTCTCCGAGACGACCGGCTTGAGCAGCACGTCACGGGGGTCCGTGAAGGACTTGCTCAGCGGGGTCTCGACGGTGTTCTTGCCCTCGGTGGCGTGGCGACGCGCCTTCTTGACGCGAGCCTCCTTGGCCTTCTTCGCGGCCTTCGAGGCGATAGCGGGGTGACGGATGGCCATCAGACCTCGCTCCCTTCGGTGTCGTTGGCCTTCGGGCCGGCGACGAAGGACTCGAAAGCGGCCTTGGTGAAGACCACGTCGTCCGAGACGAGAACGTCGTACGTGTTCAGCTGGCCCGGCTCCAGGATGTGGACCTGGGGCAGGTTGCGGGCGGACAGCCACGCGGCCTCGTCGGCGCGGTCGACGACCAGGAGCAGGTTCTTGCGCTCGCTGATCTTGCCGAACAGGCTCTTGGCGGCCTTCGTGGACGGCGTCTCACCCTCGACCACGCCGGAGACGACGTGGATGCGGTTATGACGGGCCCGGTCGGTGAGGGCGTGACGCAGCGCGGCAGCCTTCATCTTCTTGGGCGTCCGCTGCGAGTAGTCACGCGGCACGGGACCGTGCACGACGCCACCACCGGCGAACTGCGGCGCGCGGGTCGAACCCTGACGGGCGCGACCGGTGCCCTTCTGGCGGTACGGCTTCTTGCCACCGCCGCGGACCTCGCCACGGGTCTTGGTCTTGTGCGTGCCCTGGCGGGCAGCGGCCAGCTGCGCGACGACGACCTGGTGGATCAGCGGAATGCTGACCTTCTCGACGTCGAAGATCTCCGCGGGGAGCTCGACGGAACCGGCCTTGTCGCCCGCCGGCGAAAGGATGTCAACAGTGCTCATTACCTCAGGCCCCCTTGGCCGCGGTGCGGACCAGGACGAGGCCGCCGTTCGGACCGGGAACCGCGCCCTTGATGAGCAGCAGACCCTTCTCCGCGTCAACGGCGTGGACGGTCAGGTTCTGGGTGGTGACCCGCTCGTTGCCCATGCGACCCGCCATGCGGAGGCCCTTGAACACACGGCCCGGGGTGGCGCAGCCACCGATGGAACCGGGAGAGCGGTGCTTGCGCTGGGTGCCGTGTCCGGCGCCGAGGCCACGGAAGTTGTGGCGCTTCATGACACCGGCGAAGCCCTTGCCCTTGCTCTTGCCGGTCACGTCGACCTTCACGCCGGCCTCAAACACCTCAGCGGTGATCTCCTGGCCCAGCGTGTACTCGGAGGCGTCCGCGGTGCGGATCTCGACGAGGTGGCGACGGGGGGTGACGTCGGCCTTGGCGAAGTGGCCCTTGAGGGGCTTGTTCACCTTGCGCGGGTCGATCTCGCCGAAAGCGATCTGGACGGACTCGTAGCCGTCGACATCGTTCGTACGGACCTGGGTGACGACGTTGGGGCCGGCCTTGACGACGGTGACCGGGACGACGCGGTTGTTCGCGTCCCACACCTGCGTCATGCCGAGCTTCTCGCCCAGGATGCCCTTGATCTGCTTAGCCATCTCTCAGATCACCGGCCTCAGAGCTTGATCTCGATGTCGACACCGGCCGGGAGGTCGAGTCGCATCAGAGAGTCAACGGTCTTGGGGGTGGGGTCGAGGATGTCGATCAGGCGCTTGTGCGTGCGCATCTCGAAGTGCTCGCGCGAGTCCTTGTACTTGTGCGGCGACTTGATGACGCAGTACACGTTCTTCTCAGTGGGCAGCGGCACCGGGCCCGCGACCGACGCACCAGTACGCGTCACCGTCTCGACGATCTTCTTCGCCGAGCTGTCGATGACCTCGTGGTCGTAGGCCTTGAGCCGGATGCGGATCTTCTGTCCCGCCATGGCTACTCAGTAGTCCTGTCTCTCGTAACGCTCTGGAACCCGGTGGTTCCGTTTCTCTTCCTTCTCCGACCCACGCGGTCGGGCGTGTCGCGCTCCCGCTGACACAGATGTCCCTTGTTCGAACATCCCTGCGGGATTGCACACGGCCCTTCCGGTACCGCGAGCCGGAGGCGAAAGCCCACCGGGTGCCTGGCCGGCGCCGCACTGACACTTCCCGAAAGATTCCCGTACGTCCGCCCCAGCGCTGCCGTGTGGCAGTTAGGGCGACGAGTACTGTGGGACTCGCTTCCGGTCCCCCCGGCGGGAGGCGCGCAGCATCAACACTCGACCGAGCAACTCGGACAGTCTGCCATACGGGGCATGGCGGACGCCAATCGAGCCGGAGAGAATACCCCGGGGGTGACGTAGGTCAAACCGGGGCGGCCGTGGGCTCGCCGAAGGACGCCAGGAAGTCATCGACGACACTCCTGGAGAACGGGTCCGTATCCGGATCCTCGGGCGTGACGATGCTGACGGCGTAGTACTCGGACAGCAGGAGCCCCGTCCCTTCGACGGCTGCCTCGTTCTCCGGGGATGAAGCATGGACCCCGGAAACCGTCGTCGCGTGCAGCGGCTGCGCGTGATGACGGTAGAAGACGGCGTAGGGCCCTTGCCCCTCGGTGTCGAGGGCGTAGCCGTGTTCCTCCCAGAAATCCTCCATCGCCTGGCCAGAGCTGAACGTGACGATGCCCGAGAGGCCGTCTTCCTCCGGTTCGGGCAACTGCCAGTCGGCAGGGACGCCGGGCGCAAGCGGTTCCCCGTACAGGAACATCCCTGGCCACCGCTGCTGGCCGAGTCGCACGAAACGGCGCATGACCTCGGGGAACGACGCGTCCACGACGAAGTCGGTCGAGTGTCCTGTGAGATCCATGAAAGTGCCTCGCTGTGGTGTGGAGTGTCTGCGGCCGGTGCTTCGGTCAGGCCTTCCAGCCCGATGTCGGACCGTGATACCTGATCGCGTCCCGAGGGATGGCCACGTCGTTGTTGGAGAACCAGATGTGATCGCGACCACCCCTGAGGCGCCCCGAGAAGAGTTTCTTCTCGACCTCGAACTCGATCATGTACTCGCTCTTTTCCTTGGTGAGACCGAGATAGGACTTGAAGCCGCCGGGCTTCTTGGCGATGTCGGCCGGGCTCATGGGCGTTACATAGACCGCTGTCGCGTTCTTGCTCTTGGTGTTCCTCGGGACCTTGAGGGTGATGCCGTCCTTGCCGCCACCACCCATGATCTTGTTGTAGCCGGTCTTGTCCGTGTAGTGCCGGATGACTGCCTTGCACGAAGGCGCGAGGCCCAGCGGGTCGATCCACACGAGCGGGTTGACGACGTAAGCGTGGTGGTGCGGTGCCGGTTCCAGACCAAGCGGATCAGGGCTGTGGTAGCGCGCCGTTGCCGGGTCGTAGTAACGGTGGTGGTTGTAGTGCAGCCCCGTTTCGGCGTCGAAGTACTGCCCCGGAAAACGCAGCGGGCAGTCGGCGGTGCTCGGGGACGGGTCCCGCAGCGGCAGGCCCCAGAGGGTGCGGCGGGAACGCCATGCCGTCTGTCCTGACTCGTCGACGAGCTCGGTGGGCGTGCCGACGAGGTCGGTGACGATGGAGTAGAACCGCTCGTCCACCGACGCGTCGTCGGCCTGCCTCTCGCCGGACCGGGTGCGCTGGACCAAGGGCCGGTCCCCGCCCGGTTCCCAGTCCCAAGTGGTGAGGCGCTTCTCGCCCTCCGCTTCCCCGCCGGAGCAGCTCTCCTCGGCCAGCCGTGTGCCGTCCCACACGAAGGCGGTGCGCTCGACCACCGCCGTGCCGTCCGCGGAGAGGAGTTCCTTCGCTATGCGTCTGCCCAGAGGGTCGTACCGGTAACGCCAGTGACGCCCGTCGGGGGTCGTGACGGCACGCAGACGGTCCTCCGCGTCCCAGGTGAAGAGCCAGGTGCGGGTCCCGCCGGACAGGAGGGCACGCGTGTGACGGACCACGCGTCCCTGGGCGTCGTGCTCGTACCGGGACCGGCCGGCGGTCTGCACCAGTGTGCCGCTGTAGGTCATCGGACCCTGGACCTCGGCGCCCCTGTCGCCGGCCGTTGCGGACGTGTCGGAATGGATCAGGTTGCCCAGGACGTCGTACGCGTACGTCTCACGCCGGTCCGTGGCAGTGACCGAGGTGACCCGTCCGATCGAGTCGAGCTCGTAGGCCACAGCGCCCGTGCCGGAGTCGGTGATGGCGCTGGGCAGACCGTCGGGCCGATAGGAGTAGCGCCGGTCGATGCCGTGGGCCGTGCCTTCCGGTGTCCGCACGGCTTGGGAGCGCAGTCGATGGCCGGCGGCACTCCATTCCTGGAGCAGTGACACTCCCGTTGGAAGGGCCCGCAGGACCTCATGCCCCGCCGCGTCGTACCCGAACCCGACCGTCCGGCCGGAGCCGCGCAGTTCAACCGGCTGGTGAGCGGCGTCATAACGCCACTCGCTGAGCGCTCCGCCAGGGGTCCGACGTTGGAGACGGCGCCCCACGGCGTCGTATGAGTTGGTCAGGGTCCGGCCGTTGCAGCTCTCCGTCAGTACGCGGCCGAGCGGGTCGTACGTGAAGCGGAGCTCCGCATCTTGGTTGACCGCCCGGACGAGGCCTCCGGCCTGGTCGTACTCGAAGGTGGTGACACGGCCTTCCGAGTCCCGCTGCTCGACCACCCGGTCGAGGAGGTCATGGCGGTAACGGACAGTCTGCCCAGCGCCGTTCGTGCGCTCGGTGATGCGGTTCGCCGCGTCGTAGCGGTAGGTGACGGCCCTGCCGTTGAAGTCCGTTTCACCGACGACGTTGCCCAGGGGGTCGTACTCGTACGTCCAGGTCTGGCCGAGGGCGTTGCGGACGCACACGGGGCGGAGCTCGGTGTCGTAGGTGAACTCGATCCGGCTGCCGTCCGGGGCCGTTCGGGCCGCAGTTCTGTCGAAGGGGGCGGGTTCGAACCAGGTGACTTGGTCCCGCCCGTCGGTGTGGGTGAGGAGATTGCCCTCGGCGTCGTAGGTCCACTGCTCGACGGAACCGTCGGGATGAGCTCGCTGGGCCGGGCGCCCCTGGGTCGTCCAGCCGACCACGGTCGTTCCGCCATCGGGCTCGACGACCTCCCGGACACGGCCGAACGCATCGTACGCGTAGCACGTGGCTGCACCCAGCGGAGAGAGCACCGTCGTCGGAAGTCCCGCGGCGTTGCTGCGCATCCGGCTCACGTTTCCGAGCGCGTCGGTGACCGAAGCGACCGCACCGCGCTCGTCATAGCCGTAACCAGTGGTCGCGTCGGCGGGGTCCGTGATCGTGACGACGTTTCCACGCTCGTCGTACGCGTACTGCCACCGGGCACCGTCCTGTTCAGTGGCCGAGATCAGTGCGCCATCGGTGTCATACGCGTACGCGGCGAAGCTGCCGTCGGGGTGAACGACCCGTAGGACATTGCCCATTTCGTCGTACTCGTAGGTGGTGGTCCGGCCGAGCGGGTCGGTGAGGGAGAGGAGATTGTCGTACCGGTCCCAGGTACGGGTCGTGGTGTGCCCGAGCGGGTCGGTCTCGGCTACGAGCTGATAGGCGTCGTTGAAGCGGTACGTGGTGCTGTGGCCGAGTGAGTTCGTCGCCACGGAGGTGTGGTTCTCCGTGTCATAGACGTACGTGTAGTCGAGGATGCCGTCCTTGCCGGTGGTGCGGGTGCAGCGGCCCGCAGAGTCGTACGTGTAGCGGTACCAGGTCCCGATACGGTCGTCCCATCCGGTGATGCGGCGCTGGGCGTCGTAGGAGAGCCGCAGCGGCAGCCCGGAGGCGTTGTAGATCTCCGTGAGGTTGGCCTCGGCGTCGTATGCATAACGCATGAGAATCGGCTGCTCGGGGTCACTGAGCAGGGTGAACGCTGTGATCCGGTCCTGGTTCGTGGCCACGCCGATGCGATAGCCGCCCGTGTGCGTGATCTCTTCGAGGCCCCCGTCAGACCCGTACGCCAACTCGATGGCGTTGCCATTGCGGTCACTGACCATGGTCAGCGGGAGGTCGGCGGCTGATCGGGCGGGCAGCGGCCGGAAGCTGAGGGTCAGGCCGGAGTCAGGCTGGCGCACGATCATGGTGCCGCCGTCCGATCCGTCCCACTCCAGCGGCCAGCGTGGCCCCTCGACCGGCTGAACAGGGGCGCCCTGCTCCGGGACCGGATAGGTGAGGACCATGCCGTCGGCCGTGGTGAAACGGACGCCGTCGGGGTCGAGAATCAGTCGCTGGTCCAGGGTGGACGCCCAAGCGGGTCCGAACCAGCGGCCGGACCGGAGGCCCGTGCGGTGGTGGCGCTCCAGTTCCAGGGGGAGTACGCCGTCCAGGACGAAGTCGGTTTCGGACATGACCATCTGGCCGGTGGCCATGTCGATCGGGTCGCCGCAGGTGACGAGTTTCTTCATCTGTCGGCTGAGCGCTCGGGTGCCTTTACCCAACCCCTTGACGCCGAGTGCCATGCCTTTGAGGCCGGTCTTACCGAAGGCCTTCAGCCCCTTGGCGAGGCCGCCGAGGGTGGTCAGGCCCTTCATGCCCGGGATGCAGTCCAACGCGGCGAGCCCCACGTCCCATAGGGACGCTTGCCCCTTGGAGTACTTATAGAGCGTGTCGGCGAGTACGACCGCGGCGGCGATCAGCACGATCGCTCCCAGGATCGGCCCGCCGATGATCATCGCGACGATCCCGAGGACGGTCACGACGACCTTGCACACCGCGACGATGCTGTCCCAGTTGTCCGTGAACCAGTCGCCGACCTCCTCCCACCACGACCGGTTCTGAATGCCCGCGTCCGAGGCCTCGTCGATCTTCGACTTCGCCTCGCGCGCCGCCTCCTCGCGCATCTTGCGCGCGTCCTCGGCCATCTTCTTGGCGGCAGCCAGGGCATCCTGCGCCTCGGAGACGTCCGACTGCGCCTTGGACTGGGCCGACTTGGCGTGCTGCACGTCCCGGGTTGCGGCACGGACCTTCGCCTCGTCCGGTTTCTCGGCGTTCTTGCTGCCGGTCGGGTCGTCCTTGTACTTGTCCGCCTCCTTGCCGGCCCGCGTCACCCACGAGTCCGCCGAGGCCAGACGCGACTGGGCTGCGGAGAGGTTGTCCCGCGCCTCACGGCCCTTGCGCAGGGCCTTGTCCGCCAGCGACTGGGCGCGCTCCAGCTTCGGCCAGAAGTCCGCCAGCGCGTCCCCGCACATCTCATAGGACTTCTTCAGCTTCTTGAGGTTCTTCGGGACATCGGCGAAGTCCTCCTTGAACACATCCGCCGACTTGCCCGCCCACTCAAGCAGCGTGCCCTCGCCCGCCATGCCCTTGACCAGACGCAGCGCCTCGGAGACGTCGTCGGCGAAGTCGTGAAGATGCTTCGCGAGCGTGCGCACCCGCTGGGGGTCACCAGGGGTCGGGTCCTTGTCCAGATCCAGGACATGCCAGTCCGCAGGCCTGTGCCCCGCCATACCGCAACCCCCGTCACGCGCACATCTACATCAACAACCGTATGCACACGTGAACTTACAAGGCACAGACGTTGGATGAAAAGATCGGTAGGACAATCAGCCGTAAGGTCGGCAGGCGGTTCTCGCGAAGCTGCGACCTGCGAAGTCGGACCCGTAAAGGCGGCCCCTCCCCTGCAAGCCTGTCGCTCGATCTTGGCGGGCCGCCTGCACTTCGACCAGGCGGTCCAGCGCCCGGTCGGTGGTCTCGGCCAGCAGATCCACACGGTCCCTTACGAGGTGGAGCGCCCCGTGCTCGGTGATGCCGAGGAAGCTGGCGCCTTCGTCGGCCGTGCCGACGGGATAGAGGGACGCCCCCGCTCCCCGGCTCGTCCCCGCGAACCGCTCGTCGCGCCAACCGGCCTTCAGAGGGTCGAAACGGCTCGCCGACGACGTGGTGATCGTGTCGGCGGGCCAGCCGTACGTCACTAGCCCCCCCGAATTCGGAGAGGAACCGGCGCGCAGCAGCATGGGCCACGAAGGACCCACGCTCACGCAGGATCGACTCCCAGGTGTCCGTCGGCCCCGAGCCGGCCTGACCGCCAGCCCGCGCGGCGCAGCACTTCATCGGTCCGCCGGGACCAGCCACGTGTCGGATCAGCAGCCACTTGCACCACCCTCACGCAGGACGACGACAAGTTGTACGGGTGCTTCGGTGTCGTCGTGCTTGACCCCTGCCAGAAGGACCTTGCCGGACACCCTCCATGCCGTGTGGTCGATGAAGTCAGCCTCGTTGGTCAGGTCCTCGTCGGACACTTCGAGGCGAGCGCCGAGCGCTCCGGACTCAAGCCGGGAGACGACGGCCGGGAGTTCGGCGACAGCAGCGTCGTACAGCTCGTCCAGGTACGTGTCCGGGTCGGGCCACTCGTCGGCGACCTCACGGAACCAGAGGGTGAACTCCACCTCCACCGGCCCGTCGCCCTGGATCCAGGCGCCGGCGCCGTCCCGCCTCCAGGTTGTCGCCCATTCCTTTGCCGGATTCCTGCGCTCGCCTTCCCATCCCGATGCGGCGAGAACCGCTTCGACGGCTTGACCAGTGAGCCGGTCAAGGTCGCACAGCCGACTCAGCTCTTCGCTTACGTCAACATTTACGGGCATCAATGCCATTCCTCGGGATTGAGAGTGTCAGCGACGAAGGTATCCCCCGTGGTGACGGCCAGGTCATTTTGTTCAATCTGCAGCGCCACCTTCTCCCGATCGAAATCACGGGGAAGTGTTCCGTTACCAGGAGTCGATCCGCGCCGGGAACGAACGGTAGATCCCGTCCTCCTCATCAGGTCGCGGGAAGCGAAGTGGTGGACGCGGCCTCCCTTCATTACTGGATCACCCAATGAATTCACCCGCTTTTCTGCCTCACCGAGATCAGTCGACTCGTCCGCTGCCGCGGCAGGCGGAAGGCCGGCGCCGCATCAAGTGTCGGTCACTATGCCTTGGGAGATGGCGCCGGTGCGAGCCGGCCGGCCAGAGCGTCGTCCACCTGGTTCTCGAAGAGTGCGAAATTGGCCAGGGCGAACACACCGCAGGGTTCGGTTCGCTCAGGGATCACCTTGTCGTTCTCATTGACGTAGGCACTTCGGGCGGGGTCGAAGAAACAGTGCTGAGCCAGCAGGTCGGCCGACTTGAGCTCTTCGTGCTCGACAGTCCTGAAGTAACCCTTGGTCCAGGGCCAGGGCGCCGTGAAGAACGGCGGCAGCAGCAGCCGGTCAGGCATCAGGGCCGACAGGTCCGGCTTATCGGTCTCGGCAGGGACGTCATACACATAGGCGAGGATCCCTCCGGGGAACCTGCCCTCCGGTCCACTCTGCCCGATCTTCACAATTCGACCAAACCGGAATCCGTGCCCCTCTGGCTGCAGCACGAAGATGTCACCCGGCTGGTGCTGACGGCGCTGGCCCTTCATCTTGATCAGCGACATACGCCCGACCCCTTTCGTTACCCAACTTCGCGGCAGCCAGGGCATCCTGCGCCTCGGAGACATCCGACTGCGCCTTGGACTGGGCCGACTTGGCGTGCTGCACATCCCGGGTCGCGGCGCGGACCTTCGCCTCGTCCGGCTTGTCCGCATCCGACTTCCTGCCGGTCGGGTCGTCCTTGTACTTGTCCGCCTCCTTGCCGGCCCGCGTCACCCACGAGTCCGCCGAGGCGAGACGCGACTGGGCTGCGGAGAGGTTGTCCCGCGCCTCACGGCCCTTGCGCAGGGCCTTGTCCGCCAGCGACTGGGCGCGCTCCAGCTTCGGCCAGAAGTCCGCCAGCGCGTCCCCGCACATCTCATAGGACTTCTTCAGCTTCTTGAGGTTCTTCGGGACATCGGCGAAGTCCTCCTTGAACACATCCGCCGACTTGCCCGCCCACTCAAGCAGCGTGCCCTCGCCCGCCATGCCCTTGACCAAGCGCAGGGCATCGGAGACGTCGTCGGCGAAGTCGTGCAACTGCTTCGCGAGCGTGCGCACCCGCTGCGGGTCACCAGGGGTCGGGTCCTTGTCCAAGTCCAGGACATGCCAGTCCGCAGGCCTGTGCCCCGCCATACCGCAACCCCCGTCACGCGCACATCTACGTCAACAACCGTATGCACACGTGAACTTACAGGGCACAGTCGTTCGATGGAACGCGGGATCCCACGTCCCGAACCGTGCCCGCGCGCGACCGGTTTCCCGCTCCCGGAGCAGCGAGCCCTCGGTGAAACCCCTTCAGCCCTTGACCGCCGAGCTCGCGACACCTTGGACGAACCACCGCTGGAAGAACGCGAAGACGATCAGCACGGGCAGGACCAGCAGGACACCGAATGCCAGGACCTGGCCCCAGTCCACCGGCTGCTGGCCCTGGAAGACGCTCATCTGCAGGGGCAGGGGGCGTACGGCGGGGTCGGAGACCATGAGGACCGGCCAGAGGAAGGAGCTCCACTGGATGAGGAAGGTGAGGATCGCGACCGAGGCGTACACCGGCTTGGACATCGGGACGATGATCGCGAAGAAGGTGCGCCAGGGGCCGGCGCCGTCGATGCGGGCGGCTTCCTCGATGCTGGGCGGGATCGCGCGGAAGAAGGTGGCGAACTGGTAGATGGAGAAGGCGTTGGCGATGAAGGGGAGGGCCTGGATGTAGATGGTGTTGCGCTGGTCGTTGAGCAGGTAGAACAGCGGGACGGCCACCGCTTCGAACGGGACCATCATGAGCAGCAGGACGAGGGTGAAGAGGGCGCCCTGGCCGCGCCACCGCAGTCGGGAAAGCCCGTATGCGGCCATGGAGTTCACGATCAGCCCGCCGAGGACCACGACGGTCGACACGAGCACCGAGATGCCCATGAAGCGCCAGTAGTAGCCGGTGGCATCGGAGTTGAAGCTGTTCAGGACGGCGCTGTAGTTGTCCAGGGACAGGTGGGTGGGCAGGAAGCCGGTCAGGCCGCTGAGCACTTCGTCGGAGGGCTTGAAGCTGCCGAGGACCAGGTAGAGGACGGGCAGGACGAAGACGAAGGCCAGCACGCTCAGGACGGCGTAGTCGAGGAAGCGGCGCAAGGGTGTGCGGGTCATGGTCAGTCCTCGTTGCCGGCGCGGACGGCGCGGCGCTGGATGAGGGTCAGGGCGACGACGATCAGGAAGAAGACGACGGTGATCGCGGAGGCCTGGCCGATGTTGTTCTGGTCGAAGGCGGTGGTGACGGCCTGGTACATCACGGTGCGGGTGGCGCCTTCGTCGAGTCCGCCGCCCTTGACGAGGATGTAGACCTGGTCGAAGACGCGGAACGACAGCACCGAGGTGAGCGTGGCGACGAAGACGAGGGTGCCGCGGATGCCGGGCAGGGTGACGTGGCGGAACTGCTGCCAGCGGGAGGCCCGGTCGAGCTGGGCGGCCTCGTAGAGTTCGCCGGGGATCTGCTGGAGTCCGGCGAGGAGGATGACCATCTGGAATCCCACGCCCTGCCAGATGGACAGCACGATGATCGAGGCCATGGCGGTGAGTCCGTCGCCGAGCCAGTCGAAGGCGCCCCAGTTGCCGAAGCTCACTGCGTCGAGTGCGGAGTTGAGGAGCCCGTCGCCGCTGCGGGCCAGGATGAGCCGCCAGATGACGGCGACCAGGGCCATGGGGAAGACGACCGGCATGAAGAACAGGGATCTGAACAGGCCGATGGCCTTCAGCTTGCGGTTCAGCAGGATCGCCAGCGCCAGTGCCAAACCGGTCTGGACGGGGACCACGACAACGGCGAAGGTCAGGTTGTTCAGCAGGGCCCGCAGGAACGGGCCGGACATGTCGGGGTCGGTGAACAGGCGCCGGTACTGTTCCAGGCCGAAGAAGGTGGGCTCCAGCGGGGAGCCGAGCCGCACGTTGTAGAAGGAGAGCACGACCGCGTAGACGAACGGCACGCCGACGAAGGCGATGAGGCCGCCGAGGGCGGGTGCGGACATCAGCAGTCCGTGCAGCCCGTCGCGGTTCCTGTGCCCGGACCGTCTGGGCTTGGCGGAGGTCGGTGGCGGGGACGGCTCTCGCCCGGCGGGCGTGGCGGGTGCGGGATTCACGGTGGTCACGGTAGGAGTCCTCTTCCGGCCGGGGAGGGACGGGCACGGTCGGGGTGTGCCCGTCCCTCCCGGCTGCTGGATGTCGGCTACGGCAGCTGGTAACCGGCGTTGTCCGAGAAGTCCTGGTCGATGGCGCGGGCGGCCTTCTCCAGGGCGGTCTTCGGTTCGGTCCCGCCGTAGATGTCGCTCAGCGCCTGGCTGAACTTGGCGGTGACCGTGGGGTATCCGGCGGAGACCGGGCGGGTCACGGCCACGCACGACTTGTCGATCTTGCTGTCGCCGCAGGGCTTGGCGAGCTGGTCGGCGAAGAGCTGGAGCGGGCCGCCCTGCTTGTACAGCTCACTCTTGGCGAGCACGGACTTGGTCCCGGGAGGGGCACCGTTGGCCGTGGTCATCGCGGCGACGTTGGTGTCGTTCAGGAGGGCGTCGAGGAAGGCGCCGGCGGCCTTGCCGTTCTTGGTGTTGGCGCCGATGCCCCACTGCCAGGACCCCTGGCCGGTCTTGGAGCCGTTGCCGAAGTCGGGCAGGGGCAGCACGACGAGATCCTTGCCGAGGGCCTTGCTGTACGTGGGGTACATCCAGTGTCCGACCCAGCTCAGCCCCACGCGGCCCTTGGCGAAGGCGTTTCCGTCGGTGTTGGAGTCGGTGTACTTCTTCCAGCCCTGGAAGGTCTTCAGCGCCGACGCCACTTCCGGGGTGTCCAGGCCGCCTTCGGCCTTGCCGTTCTCCAGGAGCGAGCCGCCGGCCGACCAGACGATCGGGGCGAAGCCGTAGGTGCCCCACTCGGTGGCGTAGCCGTTGTTCTCCTGCAGGTCCAGGCTCTTGCCGTCGGAGTCCTTGGCGGCCAGCTTCTTCACGGCCGCGGTGAACTCCTCCGCGGTCCAGGCGTCCGACACGCCGGTGGGGTACTTCACCCCGGCCGCGTCCAGCAGCTTCTTGTTGCCGTAGATGCCGAGCCCGGAGTCGAACATGCCCAGCCCGTAGTGCCGGCCGTCGATCTCGCCTTGCGCCTTGATGGCGTCCGTGGCGTTGGCCAGGGTCTTGCTGGAGACGTAGTCGTCCATCGGGGCGAGCTTCTTGTTGTAGACGAAGTTCGCCATGGTCGGGCCGTCGAACTCCATCACGTCCGGCAGCTTGGAGGCGTCGGTGGTGGTGATGGTCTTGGTGTAGTCGTTGTCGGGGATCAGGGTCAGCTTGGCCTTGATCTTGTCCTGCGAGGAGTTGAAGGACTTCACCGCGTTCTGCATGGCGGTGGCCTCGCTCTCCTGGCCCTGGTGGGCCCAGACGGTGATCGTGCCGGTACCGCTGCCCTTCTCGGCGGTGGCGCCGGTGGTGCCGCCTCCACCGCAGGCGGCCAGCGCGGCCAGGGGAAGGGCGAGGGCCAGGGCGGCCGGAACCGCCCGACGGAACCTTCTGCTTCCGGCGTTCATGGTGGGTGCCTCCGGTATGTGGTGCGGGTGAGGGTGGGTGGTGCGGCGTTGCAGGGGGGCGATCCGGGATCGCCACGGGCCTCGGCCACGGCGACGTGGCGATGGATCCGTCATGTGGACTGCCCTTGCGGCAGTTCGGTGCCGGTGCTCGGCTCCTTGATCGTGAGAGGCAGCAGCTCCCAGGCGTCGACCGCGAAGCCCAGGGGCGCGTCGGTCGGGTTGCGCGCCTGTAGGCGCCACGGGCCGCCGCCTGTCGGGTAGAAGCGCAGGGTGAGCACCTGTCCGGTGGCGGTGAGGAAGACTTCGGCGATGGAGTGGTCGACGACCACGCGCAACTCCACCGGCTGACCGGAGGGGCAGGGCATCCGGTAGGAGCCGCCCTGGGCACGCTTGTCCAGCGAGGCGTGCTCGCGGTCGACGACCAGTTCGCCGGCGGCGGCGTCGAGCCGGATGTCGAGGTACTCGTGGCCGTCCGGGGTGGTGAGCAGCCGCAGACCAGCCGCCGGGCCCGGCTCCAGACGGGCTGTCATGTCGAAGGCGCTGCCCACACTGCCGAGTTCCACCGGCTCCGGACCGTGGGCGACGCCCTCGGCGTGGACGGTGTGTTCGCCGCGCCGGCCGAGCAGTTCGGCGGCGGGCTGCTGCCGGAGCGTGCCGTCGCCGTCGACGGAGATCTCGCGGGGAAGGGTGAGCATGCCGGCCCATCCGTCCGCCACCGCCCAGGATTCCTCCCGGGCTTCCCCGGCCCAGCCCCACAGCAGCCACCTGCCGCCCGGTGCGCGCAGCAGTGCGGGGGCGTAGCAGTCGGGGCCGTGGTCGACGAAGACGGGCGAGCCGGCCTCGAAGGTGTTGCCGCGTTCCTCGCCGATCAGGGCGGTGACGCAGCGCGGGCCGTCAGCAAGGTTCCATGCGCTGAAGATGAGGGCACCGGGCTGTCCGGACTTTGCCGGGAGGTACTGAGGGCACTCCCAGCCCTCACCGGTGTGCAGGTCGCTACCGCCGACCGGCTCCTGCTCGCGGGCGTCGAAAAGGCCCAGGTAGGTCCAGGCCTCCAGGTCAGCCGACTCGTACAGCAGAGCCGCGCCGCGGCCGTCCGCGAGGGCGGCGCCGACCAGCATCCGCCAGCCGTCGCCGTCCTGCCAGACGTACGGGTCGCGGTACATGGTGCAGCCCTCGGGCCACTCGGGGATGAGCAGTTCCCCGCGCGGGGCGAAGGTCCGTCCGCCGTCGAGGGAGGTGGCGGTGGTGACCGGCTGATGCTGGGGCGAGCGGTCCCAGCGGTTCGCGGAGTAGAAGGCGATCAGCCGGTCGCCGTCGGAGACGGCGTTGCCGGAGAAGCAGCCGTCGGCGTCCTCGCCACCCGAGGTGGGGGACAGCGCGATCGGCAGCTGTTCCCAGCTCAGCAGGTCAGGGCTGCGGAAATGGCCCCAGTGCATGTTCGCGTGGGTCGCACCGTAGGGGTTGTACTGGTGGAAGACGTGGTAGTGGCCGTCGTGGAAGACCAGCCCGTTGGGGTCGTTGATCCAGTTGCGGGGCGGCCGCAGGTGCGCGACAGGCCGGTACGGATCACAGGGCGCGGTGGACACACACGTGCCTTTCGGTATGTACAGAGAGCGTGCGAAGGGCCATCAGCGGACGGCGCCGGTCACGATTCCCTCGTAGGAGAAGGTGGCCTCCACCGGCACTCGTGGCCCGCCCGACGGCATGACGACGGGCGTGTGGTCCGGCGTGAGGCCGGCGGCGAGTTGCGGTGGCGGCTTGCTGACGGGCGGGGCCGACGCCCGGTGGGTGAGGAATGCGAGGTGTCAGTGCCCTCGCACCGAAGAGGCCGGGGTGGTGCGGGAACCGGAGGAACGCGCGGGGCACGGCTCGCCCGCGCCTGCCCGGGCGGCGGGGGCGCTGTCGGGCGTCAGCAGGCCGCGGCGGCTCGACGGCTCGTTGAAAATCTCAGGGGACATGTGTGTACCCTCACTGTGTTCCAAGTACTGACAGGGATGACGACCGGTCGCAACGGTCGCCTGTCATGGTGTGAATTGCTTCGCCGTCCCGGGGTCAGAGTCGGGGCGGCGAAGCGACCGATGCCCGCGCCACCAGCGGGCAAAGCAGCATCTCCTGAGTATCCGGGCCCGGTGGCCGGCCCGGAGGCTTGTTGAGTTCGAGCAACCGGGCCACAGCCCGTGCCCCCATCTCGTAGTGCGGGAGCTGAACCGTGCTCAGCGCGGGGTAGACGGACTCGCAGACCAGCTCCTGATTGTCGAACCCGATGACCGACAGGTCGCCGGGGATGGACAGCCCCAGTTCGGCGGCAGCCCGGTAAGCGCCTGCGGCCATCCGGTCGTTGAAGCAGAACAACGCCGTCGGCCGGTGCTCCGCCGTGAGCAGTCGCCGCGCAGCCCGGTAGCCCGTCTCCACGTCACCCGGGGTCGTGCCGAAAGGCACTGCCGTCTCGGCGGCGACCAGGGAGGGGTCGTAGGGAACACCGACCTCGGCCAGCGCCTTGCGGTAGCCCTCAAGGCGGCCCTGCCGGGCGGGAAGGTCCACGGTCTGCACGGTCACGCCGATCCTGCGGTGGCCGTGGTCGGTCAGCTCCCGTACCGCCGTGTAGCCGCCGTGGACCTCGTCGGGCACGACGGACGGGATGGCGGGGTCCTCCGAGCGCGCGTCCAGCAGCACGGTGGGAGTCGAGCGCAGGCTCTCCGGCAGGCGCACGGTGCGGTGGTACATCGCCGCGTACAGCACGCCGTCCACCTGCCGCTGGAGCAGCATCTCGATGCTGGTGCGCTCCAGTTCGGCATCACCGCTGGTGTTGACCAGCAGCAGCACCAGTCCCTCGGCCGCTGCTGCCTCCTGGGCGCCCAGGATCATCCGGCCGGCATGGGGGGTGGTGGCGATCTCGTCGCTGACGAAGCCGATGGTCTGCGACCGCTGCAGCCTCAGCCCACGGGCGAGTCCGTTCGGCGCGTACCCGAGCTCCTCGGCGACCTGGAGGACACGCTGCCGCGTCTGTGCGCTGGCCCGCTTGCCCTCGACGCCGTTCAGGATGTGGGACACGGTCGCGGTCGACACGCCTGCCGCCGCGGCCACGTCCTTGATCCCGATCCGGCGCGCCATTGCCCCTGCCCAAAGTAGTGGATTCCGGGTTGGTAAATCGTTTAGCCAACCGTGTGCACACGAGAGTGCCCATGGCCGGAGCTCCTGTCAATGGCTCGTTACAAACTCTTAGCCGCCGCGTGTCGCCTCGACGATCAGGCGGACGGCCGTGCTCACCGCGTGCGGGAAGTGGCCCCGTTCATGGGGGAGTCCGGGCTTCAGGCTTCGGCAGCCCGTGACGGCATGCCTGCCGCATGCCTGCCCCACTCAACCCGTGAAACGGAACGTGGACGTGATCGCGTCGAAGATGTCGAAGAACGAGTCCGCGAGGTCGAGGACCTGGCTGCTGCCCGCCACCAGGGCCACCTTGCCCTCCTGGCCCGGCACGGGAACGTACGTCTGCATCAGCACGGCCCTGACCGTGCGGTTGAGCGCGTCGCCGGGTACGGGGATGTCCTCGATGCCGTAGGTCCGCGCCGCCGGGCCGACTCCGGGGATGTCGACGGTCGTCACCTTCCGCCAGGAGTCCCCGTCCCGCTTGGCCTCCTTGACCGCGAGCTGGCTCGCGATGACGGCCGGGTCGTTCGACAGCGGCTCACCCCGCTCGTTACGCCCGCCCACCAGGGAGACGGTCACCGACCCCGTGATCGGCGTGTCCCCGCCGAAACTCTCCGCCATGCAGCCGCAGTACAGCGCGCCCGACTTCCACGCGTCCGCGGCGGCCTTCTTGAGGAAGTCGACGTACGTGTCCCGGTACTGCTCCAACTCCGGGCGCTGCCGCACCCGTTCGTTCACCATCCGGCGGATCGAGTCGTCCCGCGACTCCGGCCGTACGTCGAACTCCCACCACGACTCCGGCACCTTGATCCGGAAACCGCCCCTCTCGACGGTCAGTGCCTCCATGTAGCGGGCCATGGCGCCGGCCTCCCCGTTTCGCTCGATCACACGATCAGTCGATCACTCGTGCGCTCATCGTGCCACTACTCCTCCAGCGTCCAGAACGGTGAGGCCTTCGGAGGTGCGGGGCGTACGGGGAGCTTGCTGAAGTCGATGTCCGCGTCCGCGGTCGGGTCTCCGATGGGAAGGCGGTCCCGGTGATCCGGGCTGTAGTACGTCCCGTACGCCCAGTACTCCGGCAGCTCGTGGGCCATCAGGCCCACACCCCAAGCGGCCGACTCTCCCGCCCCGTACGTCGCGTTGATCCGCGCGACCGCCTCGGCACGGGAGATACCGACCCGCTCCACCAGCACCTCAGCCATCTCACGGAAGTACGCGAGCATCTCCTCATCGAGCGGAAGTACAAACTCCGTGCCCGTCGCGCCGGCTGTGGGACACGCCCCGTACTCGACGAGCCGGCGCAGGCGCCTGACCTCCGCCACCAGTCGCGGCACCGCTTCCCTGGCTCTGACGGCGAATACCAGGTCCGGGGTCGCGGCGGTACACAGTTCCTCGATCGCGTCCAGGTCGAGGTCTTCGTGAGCCGGTTCTGAAGTCATGCCCCAGTGTTACGCGATTCCGGTGCGCCCTCCTCCGCACGGCGGATACGGCCCGCCGTAGCGGACGAAGCGTGGCCGCCATGTCCAAGGCCAGCATGTACGTCATGACGACAGCGACCGCACCTCTGCCCGCCTCCGCACCTGCGCCTGTCTGGGCTCGCCGCGCCGCCCACGCCATCGCGCTGTGCGCCGTCCCGTCCGGCCTGTGGCGCATCGCCATGGCATCCGGCGTCCATGTGGGCTACAGCGACCAAGTGCTGCGCGACGTCTTCGACATCCCGGGCTGGGGCATCGCATACGTCGTCGGCCTCTCCGTCCTCACGGAGCTGGCCGCCCTGTTTCCGCTGCTGCTCGTCAGCGACCGGTGGAGGCCGCTGCACCCCAGGGTCCTCGCCCCGCTGGCCTGGACCGCCTCGGGCGTCCTCGTCCTGGTGGCGCTGTGGCAACTCGTCGTCGCTTTCACCGCCGAGAGCCAGACGTACATGTCGAGCGGTACGGCCCAGACCGTCTGGGGGTTCGCTTTCGCCCCGCTGTTCGCCATCCCGGCCCTGATGACCGCGGTGACCTGGTCATACGCCAAGCGGCACTAGACGGACGCCACGAACTCCGACCAGGCCTCCGGCGCGAGGGCGAGCCGGGGGCCTGCGGTGTGCTTGGAGTCGCGGACGTGCACAGTGCGGGGCACTATCGCGATCTCTACGCAGGAGTTGCCGTCCGTGCCGCTGCTGTAGCTGCTCTTGAACCAAGCCAGTTCGGAGGTGTCCCCGGCAGAAGCGTTGCGGATCATGTTTCTCCCAGCACTTGCTCGATGAAGGCCAGCGACTCCCGCGGCGGGAGTGCCTGCGCTCGGATGGTGCCATACCGCAGCTCAAGGATGCGGAGCTGCTTCGGATCGGTGGTCGGCCGCCCGCTGAACGCACCGTCGGAACGCCCCACCGCCGAACCGTCCGGGAACTTCAGCAGCTCGATCTTGCCGTCCACCCCCGGGTGGGCATCGGTGTTCGTCGGCATGATCTGAAGTGTGACGCTGCGCAACCGCCCCACCTCCAGCAGGTGTTCGAGCTGCTGTCGCCACACCATTGTGCCCCCGACCCGTCGCCGCAGCACCGCCTCCTCCAGGACGTAGTGCACCGACGGGGCCGGATCGCGTTCGAAGACCGCCTGCCGGGCCATTCGAGCTGCCACCATCCGCTCCACATCGTCCGGCGAATACGGGGGCTGCGCCGCCTCGAACAAGGCACGCGCGTGCTCCGGTGTCTGCAACAGCCCATGGACGCTGTTGCACTCGTACACCCCGATCTCAACCGCCTGCCCCTCCAACTTGGCCAGCTCCCGCACCTTCTTGGGATACCGGACCCTCTTCACGTCCTCCCACGTCGCCGCGATCAGCCCACCCGCCCCCAACACCTCATCCGCCCTGACCAGATAGTCCTGCCGGGGAATCCGCTTCCCGCCCTCGATCTTGTAGACCATGTCCTCGCCGTACCCGACCGCCGTCCCGAACTCGGCGGCCCGCATCCCCACCGCCTCCCGCCGCAGCTTCAGCTGCCGTCCGACGGTCGCGATGACGGCGACACCCCACTCGTCGTCCGGATCCACCTCCCAACCCGGCTCGTCCGCCTCGCCCTTGAGCCGACCCGCGTCCGCCTCGACCGCCGTCATCCCGTACCCTTCCGTCGTACGACCGTGCCCAGCGCCCTACCCGTACGCCCGGCCCCGACAGCCCGGACACGACCGGACAAGCTCCGGACAGTTACCGTACGCACCCGCTGAGTCACTGTTCACAGTAGGCACGGACCGCCACGCTGAGTGACGTGACGCAGAAATCCCCCGAACTCGCCACCCCCATCCGCCACTTCAGTCTGCAGCTCTCCCCCACCCCACGCGGCGCCCGCCTGGCCCGTCTCCTGGCCACGGAACAACTGCGCTCCTGGGGACTGCCGCCGGACCCGGCGGAGCAGATCGTCGCGGAGCTGGCGATCAACGCGGCGACCCACGGCCGCATCCCCGGCCGCGACTTCCGCCTGCTCCTCTACGTCGTGGCCGACACCCTCCGCATCGAGGTCACGGACACCCGGGGTGACCGACTGCCGACGCCTCAACTCCCGCCCCCGGATGCCGAGTCGGGCCGAGGCCTGCTCCTCGTGGACGCACTCGCCGACCGCTGGGGCGTCACCCCGGGCCTGCCACCACGCAAGACGGTGTGGGCCGAACTCACCCTCTGACCTGAAGCACCGGGTCCCAACATCTCGCGCTCCGGTGCCGCAGTCGGTCTCCCTCAAGGAACACGAAGATGAAAGAACCCCACCAAACCCCACCCCTCCCGCCCAGGCCGCCGCCTCACTCACGCGAGTGAACATCGCCAACTCAGCTGGATTCAGGAGCCCTTGCCTGCCCTACGCTCAGCGCAACAACCGCAGACATGCGACGGCCCCCGCCGGGACGGCAATCCCAGTGCGAGGGCCTGACCACCAAGGAAGGCTCCAACCCCTCCTGATGGATACGCAGAACCCTAACGTGCCCTCGCACGCCCACACCCCCGTAACCGGGAAGAAGCACCCGAACCGGCGGCACCCGCGCGCCGGCCTGATTCACGACAACACCCGCCACACCGCCCGCTTCACGGTGATCGGCAACCACCTCGCCCAGCACGCGGAGCTGTCGCTGCTCGCGATCGGGCTCGGTGTGCACATCCAGTCGCTCCCCGCGGGCGCCCGAGTCGACATCAAGTCCCTCGCCGCCCGCTTCCCGGAGGGCACGACCCGTATCGCCGCCGCTCTGCGCGAGCTGGAGGCCCACGGCTATCTGCGGCGCGTGCGCGAACGCGTCCCCGACGGCCGGATCATCACCCGCACGATCTCCTGCAACCAGCCGGGTCACAGCGGTACGGACGCCCCCCGCCAGGCCCCGAGGAAACGGACGGGGCGGCCCGGCAGCAAGCTCCTCCCCGCCGTACCGCACCCTGCCTTCCCCGCCTCCGCACTCCTCCAGCAGGCCACGGACCTCCTCGCAGGCCTCCGCCGAGACAACCCCCGCCTTCTCCTCTCCACACGCGACACCGCCCACCTCGCCCCCGGCGTCGCCGCCTGGCTGGAACGCGACGTCTCTCCCAGCGCCGTACGCCACGCCCTGACGACTGACCTCCCACCCGAGGCCCTCCACCGCCCGGCCGCCCTCCTGGCCCACCGCCTCACGGCCCAGCTGCCACCTCCGCCCCCGTTCCGCGCCCCCGAGCCCCGGCCGACCGCACCACACCGATTCCAGACCTGCGACGGCTGCGACCGCGCTTTCCGCGCGCCGACCCCTGGCCACTGCCGCGACTGCCGACACGACCGGACCGAACTCTTGGAATCGGCATGAGGCAGGCCAGCAAGGACGACGCCTTCGCCAAGGCGATGGAGTACGGCCTCCACGTCGACGGCTTCCTCGCCGCCCTGCTCGGCGGCGTCATCGTGCGGGTGACGGTCCTGGTTCTCCTGGCCCTCGGACCGTCCGGGACGGCTGCCCAGCAGTCGTGAACGGGCATCGGGCACAGCAAAGGGGCCCGCACGACCGAAGTCGTACGGGCCCCTCCGAGCCACTCAGGTCAGTGGACCCTCAAGCCAGTCCGAAGACTCACTTGTTGATCTTGGTGACCTGGCCGGCGCCCACGGTCCGGCCACCCTCACGGATGGCGAACTTCAGGCCCTCCTCCATGGCGACGGGCTGGATGAGCTCCACCTTCATCTCGGTGTTGTCACCCGGCATGACCATCTCGGTGCCCTCGGGGAGGGTCACCACGCCGGTCACGTCCGTCGTACGGAAGTAGAACTGCGGGCGGTAGTTGTTGAAGAACGGCGTGTGGCGGCCACCCTCGTCCTTGGACAGGATGTAGGCCTGCGCCTCGAACTCGGTGTGCGGGGTGACCGAGCCCGGCTTGATGATGACCTGGCCGCGCTCGACGTCCTCGCGCTTGATGCCACGGAGGAGCAGACCGACGTTCTCACCGGCCTGGCCCTCGTCGAGGAGCTTCCGGAACATCTCGATGCCGGTGACCGTGGTGGTGGTCTTCTCCTGCTTGATGCCGATGATGTCAACGGTCTCGTTGACCTTCAGGACACCACGCTCGATACGGCCGGTGACGACCGTACCGCGACCGGTGATCGTGAAGACGTCCTCGATCGGCATGAGGAACGGCTTGTCGACGTCACGCTCGGGCTCCGGGATCGCCGTGTCGACGGCGTTCATGAGCTCGAGAACCGAGTTGCCCCACTCCTTGTCGCCCTCGAGGGCCTTCAGAGCGGAGACCTTGACGACGGGAACGTCGTCGCCCGGGAACTCGTACTCGGTGAGGAGCTCACGGACCTCGAGCTCGACGAGCTCCAGGATCTCCTCGTCGTCCACCATGTCGGCCTTGTTCAGGGCGACGACGATGTACGGAACGCCGACCTGGCGGGCCAGGAGCACGTGCTCCTTGGTCTGCGGCATCGGGCCGTCGGTGGCGGCGACCACGAGGATGGCGCCGTCCATCTGCGCCGCACCCGTGATCATGTTCTTGATGTAGTCCGCGTGACCGGGGCAGTCGACGTGGGCGTAGTGACGCGTCTCGGTCTGGTACTCGACGTGCGCGATGGAGATGGTGATACCGCGCTGGCGCTCCTCAGGAGCCTTGTCGATCTGGTCGAAGGCCGAGGCCTCGTTCAGGTCCGGGTACGCGTCGTGCAGCACCTTGGTAATGGCGGCCGTGAGGGTCGTCTTACCGTGGTCGATGTGACCGATGGTGCCGATGTTGACGTGCGGCTTAGTCCGCTCGAACTTCGCCTTCGCCACTGGGGTCCTCCTGTGGAGTGGTTCTGGTACGCCTTACTCATCGGCGCCAGGTGATCTTTGCTGGAAAGCCCGGGCCCCGGGGCACTCTCACCATGATTGCGGCGGAATGCCCCTCAAGGCTCCGGAGTCAAGCCTACGGCGTGCAGACGCTGTGCGTTACTCGCCCTTGGCCTTCGCGATGATCTCCTCGGCGACGTTCCGCGGAACCTCGGCGTAGGAGTCGAACTGCATGGAGTAGCTGGCGCGGCCGGACGTCTTGCTGCGCAGGTCGCCGACGTAGCCGAACATCTCCGAAAGGGGCACGAGGCCCTTCACGACGCGGGCACCGGCCCGCTCCTCCATGGCCTGGATCTGGCCACGGCGGGAGTTGATGTCACCGACGACCTCACCCATGTAGTCCTCGGGCGTGGTGACCTCGACGGCCATCATCGGCTCGAGCAGTACGGGGCTGGCCTTGCGCGCGGCCTCCTTGAAGGCCTGCGAACCGGCGATCTTGAACGCGAGCTCGGAGGAGTCGACCTCGTGGTAGGCACCGTCGAGCAGCGTCACGCGGACACCGGTCATCTCGTAACCGGCGAGGATGCCGAACTGCATGGCCTCCTGCGCACCGGCGTCCACCGAAGGGATGTACTCCTTCGGCACACGGCCACCGGTCACCTTGTTGATGAACTCGTAGGAGGCGTCGCCGCCCTCGATCGGCTCGATCGCGATGATCACGCGAGCGAACTGGCCGGTACCACCCGTCTGCTTCTTGTGGGTGAACTCGACCTTCTCGACGGCCTTGCGGATCGTCTCGCGGTACGCGACCTGCGGCTTGCCGACGTTGGCCTCGACCTTGAACTCGCGCTTCATGCGGTCGACGAGCACCTCGAGGTGAAGCTCGCCCATACCGCCGATGACGGTCTGGCCGGTCTCCTCGTTGGTGTGCACCTGGAAGGAGGGGTCCTCCTCGGCCAGGCGCTGGATCGCGACGCCGAGCTTCTCCTGGTCGCCCTTCGACTTGGGCTCGATGGCGACCTCGATGACCGGAGCCGGGAAGTCCATGGACTCCAGGATCACCGGGTTCTTCTCGTCCGCCAGCGTCTCACCGGTGGTGGTCTGCTTCAGGCCCATGACGGCGACGATGTCGCCGGCGCCCACCGACTCGATCTCCTCACGCTTGTTGGCGTGCATGCGGTAGATCTTGCCGATGCGCTCCTTGCGGCCCTTCACCGAGTTCAGCACGGCGGTGCCGGAGTGCAGGCGGCCGGAGTACACGCGGACGAAGGTGAGCTTGCCGAGGTGCGGGTCGCTCATGATCTTGAACGCGAGCGCGGCGAGGGGCTCCTCGTCCGACGGCTTGCGCGCGATGACCTGCTCCGGGTCCTTGACGTCGTGGCCCTCGATGGCCTCGACGTCGAGCGGGGTGGGCAGGTAGCGCACGACCGCGTCGAGCAGGGGCTGAACGCCCTTGTTCTTGAACGCGGTACCGCAGAACACGGGGGTGACGGTGGTGCCGCCGCCCTTGCCGGACGCGATGGTGATGCGACGGATCGCTGCGTAGAGCTGCTCCACGGTGGGCTCGGTGCCCTCCAGGTACAGCTCCATCAGCTCGTCGTCGTTCTCGGCGACGGCCTCGAGCAGCTTGCCGCGGTACTCCTCGGCAGCCTCGACGTGGGTGTCCGGGATGTCGACGGTGTCGTACATCTCGCCCTTGGTCGCCTCGGCCGACCAGACCAGGGCCTTCATCGTCACGAGGTCGATGACGCCCTTGAAGTCCGCCTCGGCGCCGATCGGCAGCTGCATGACCAGCGGCTGCGCGCCCAGGCGGTCGCTGATCATGTCGACGCAGCGGTGGAACTCCGCGCCGGTGCGGTCGAGCTTGTTGACGAAGCAGATACGCGGAACGCCGTAGCGGTCCGCCTGACGCCACACGGTCTCGGACTGGGGCTCAACGCCGGCGACACCGTCGAACACCGTCACGGCACCGTCGAGCACGCGCAGGGAGCGCTCCACCTCGACGGTGAAGTCGACGTGACCCGGGGTGTCGATGATGTTGATGGTGTAGTCGTTGCCCTCGAGCGGCCAGTGACAGGTGGTGGCAGCAGAGGTGATCGTGATGCCACGCTCCTGCTCCTGCTCCATCCAGTCCATGGTGGCGGCGCCGTCGTGGACCTCACCGATCTTGTACGAAACGCCGGTGTAGAACAGGATCCGCTCGGTGGTGGTCGTCTTGCCCGCGTCGATGTGGGCCATGATCCCGATGTTGCGGACCCTGGCCAGGTCAAGCGAAGTGGTAGCCATAAGGCTTCAGTCTTCTCTCGGTCTCGATGGGGTCTGCGACTACCAGCGGTAGTGCGCGAAGGCCTTGTTGGACTCGGCCATCTTGTGCGTGTCCTCGCGCTTCTTCACAGCGGCACCCAGGCCGTTGCTGGCATCGAGGAGCTCGTTGAGCAGACGCTCGGTCATGGTCTTCTCGCGACGGGCGCGGGAGTAACCGACGAGCCAGCGCAGCGCCAGGGTGTTGGCACGGCCGGGCTTGACCTCGACCGGGACCTGGTAGGTGGCACCACCGACACGGCGGGACTTGACCTCGAGGGTCGGCTTGATGTTCTCGAGAGCGCGCTTCAGCGTGATGACCGGGTCGTTGCCGGTCTTCTCGCGCAGGCCCTCCATGGCGCCGTAGACGATGCGCTCGGCGGTGGAGCGCTTGCCGTTCAGCAGCACCTTGTTGATCAGGGAGGTCACCAGAGGAGAGCCGTAGACCGGGTCGATGATGACCGGGCGCTTCGGGGCGGGGCCCTTACGAGGCATTCTTACTTCTCCTTCTTGGCGCCGTAGCGGCTGCGGGCCTGCTTGCGGTTCTTGACACCCTGGGTGTCGAGCGAGCCGCGGATGATCTTGTAGCGAACACCCGGCAGGTCCTTCACACGGCCGCCGCGCACGAGCACGATGGAGTGCTCCTGCAGGTTGTGTCCCTCACCCGGAATGTAAGCGGTGACCTCGATCCCGCTGGTCAGACGCACACGCGCGACCTTACGCAGGGCCGAGTTCGGCTTCTTCGGGGTGGTCGTGAACACACGCGTGCAGACGCCGCGACGCTGGGGCGAACCCTCGAGTGCGGGCGTCTTGTTCTTCTCGACCTTGTCCTGCCGGCCCTTGCGGACCAGCTGCTGGATCGTAGGCACTACTTCTCCGGTTTCTGTGTGCCGAATGGTGAAGCTAACCTGGAACGTCGCCGACCCACGCGGTCGGGTGTGTCGAATCTCGCGGACTCCCGCCGCCAGGCAGAATTAAGCGCAGATTGCGGTGGCCGGTGTCAGCTCGCAGTGCGGGTGATGGCACGCACGAGAGCCAGGGCACACCCCAGGCACAAGGTCTGAGCGTACCTATCGCAACCACTCCGGTCAAAACAATGGGTCGGCCCCCAACACGCCGGACGAGCTGGCCGCGGGTGGTGCCGGACTCGCGAGACGGTGGAGGAGTGGGCACGCGTCGTGCTCGCGGGAAAGGCGAGGACGGACCTGATGTACGAGACCTTCGACTGTGAGCGGTGCCGGGCGCCCTATATGGAGCTGCTCGCCGCGTCGTACATCGACGAGGACCGCCGGCCGCTGCACCAGATCCTCGTGGACGCCTACTTCGTCCAGCACCCCGGCGGCGACGATCACCGCGCGGTGCAGCGGCTGTCGATCTGCCTGATGACCCTCGGCATGTTCGTGGCGGACGGTGCCGATCCCCGGCTCGGCCCGCGGCTCCACAAGCGCATAGTGGCCCACGGGGGGTTCCGCCCGCTGGAACCGCGGCCGTCCGCCGAGACACTGCACTCCCGGATGTCCGCCGCCGACGTGGTGCGCGCGGCGGGCGCCCAGGAGTACCGGACGCTGCTGCGGGCCTGGGGCGCGGAGGTGTCGGACGCCTGGTCCGCCCACCACGCCCAGGTGCGCGAGTGGATCGGCTCGGCCCTCAGCCGACCGGCCGCTGCGGGGGGTGCGGGGGGTGTGGCGCCGCGGACGCGGGGATGAAGGCGTCCTTGCCGGGCGGCAGGAACTCGCGGGGCCGGGTCAGCGGTTCCGGCGCCCCCTCCCGGTAGGCCAGCCCGAGTCCCGCGACGAGCGGCCCGACCGGGCTCGGGCCCTCGGTGGCCGCCTCGACGCTGAAGTACCGGCGTTCGGTGGGGCGGTATCCGATGAGCTCGACGACCTTCGACACTCCGGGCGGCCGTCCGTACGCCGCCTCCTCGGTGTCCCACAGGTAGACGGCGCCCCACTGCTCGCCCTCGGGGCCGGTCGAGGAGATCCACACCTTCTGGCGCAGCCCCGGCGTCTTCGCGTACGCCTCGACCGCGTAATCACGCAGGTAACTCCGCAGTGACGCGACCGTCTGCTGCGAGCGGGACAGGTCCCACAGGATGACCGTGCAGTACAGCGGGCACGTCTCCCCGGACGTCTTCTCGGTCATGACCACACCACCAGGAGTTCGCGCGGATAGCGGTGAAAGAGGTTGGCGGTGAACTCCACCGCCGCCGGATCGTCGTGGGGACGCAGTGCGGGGAACCTGCGCAGGAGCCGGGCGATCCCCTCCTGGAGTTCCACGCGGGCGAGCGCGGCGCCCAGGCAGAAGTGCGAACCCGCGCCGAAGGTGAGGTGGTGGTGGGGGGCGCCCTGGCCCAGGTCGAACTCGTCGGGGCGGTCGGTGTGGCTCTCGTCCCGGCCCGCCGAGTCCAGTGAGATGAGGACGGTGGATCCGGCCGGGATGGTCTCCCCGCCCAGCCGGACGTCCTCCGTGGTGACGGTCGTACCGGCGAAGCCCGTGCCGGCCTGCGCGTACCGGAGGATCTCCTCCACGGCCGCCGCCGCGGAGACCTGGCCCGCACGCAGCCGTGCCGCCTCGCCGGGGTGCTGCAGCAGCGCCAGCAGTCCGTTCGCGAACTGGACGGCGGTGGACTCGTAGCCGGCGGTCGCCAGCAGCATCACCGTCGTGAGCAGCTCCTCGTCGGCCGGCGCGGCCTCCTCCCCCGCGGCGGTGAGCAGCAGACCGATGACGCCCTCACCGGGGGCGGCGCGTTCCTTGTCCACCAGGCGCCTCGCGACGCCGTACAGCGAGCCCATCGCCTCGCCGAAGGCGGCCGTGGAGGGGGCGGCGGCTCGGATCTGCGCGGCCCAGGCGCGGAAGGCCGGGCGCATGTCCTCGGGCAGGTCGAACAGCTCGCACAGGACCCGCACGGGCACCTGGTAGGCGAAGCCGGAGACCAGGTCCGCGGGCTGCGGGCCGCCCTGGAGCTCGTCCAGGGTCTCCTCGACGGCCCGGGCGACCCTCTCCCGGAGCGATTCGGCGTGCCGGGGTGTGAGGACCGAGGCGAGCGTGCGCCGCCATGCGGCATGGCGGTCCGGGTCGGACAGCGACATCCCGAAGTCGAACCGGCCGGACGGAGGCGGGCTGGTACGGGCGCTGCCGCCCTGGGGCGCCGGGGCCGGGGCCGGAGCCGGAGCCGGGGCGCCCGGCGGGCCGCCGCGCATGGCGGCCTCGCGGACCTGACGGCGGCTGAAGCGCGGGTCCGTCAGCACGGTGCGGACGTCGTCGTACCGCGTGACGAGCCACGCCGTGCTGCCGTTGGCCAGCCGCACCTGGGACACGGGGGCGTTCCGGCGCCGCCAGGTGAGCTCCTCCGGCGGGGCGAAGGGGCACTTCTGCTCGAAGGGGTAGACGCTCTGAGCTGCTGCTTCCACGACCGCCTCCTCAGACCCGTACCGGCAGCACGGACGGGTAGAACGTGAACAGGTTGCTGGCGAGCGGGACGCCGTCCAGATCGGGGCCGTCGAACCGGAGGTCCGGGAACCGGGCCAGCATCCGGGCAATGCCCTCCTGCATCTCGGCCCTGGCCAGTGCCGCGCCCAGGCAGAAGTGGGGCCCGTGGCCGAAGGCGGTCTGCCGGTGGGCGCAGCCGCGGCCGATGTCGAACACGGCGGCGTCGTCGCCGAAGATCTTCTCGTCCCGGTTGGCCGAGGCGAGCGAGACGAAGACCGTGGAGCCGGCCGGGATCTTCGTGCCCGACACCTCGAGGTCCTCGGTGGTGAACTTGGCGATCGCATAGCCGGTGCCCATCTGGGCGTAGCGCAGTATCTCCTCGACCGCGCCCTGGATGAGCTCCGGCTCGGCCCGCAGCCTGCGCATCTGCTCGGGGTGGCGCAAGAGCGCGTAGAAGGCGTTGCCGAGCTGGACGGCGGTGGACTCGTAGCCGGCCATCAGCAGCAGGATCACCGTGGAGACCAGCTCCTCGTTGTTGAGCCGCCCGTCCTCCTCGTCCCGCAGGCCGATCAGGGTGCTCAGCAGGTCGTCGCCGAGGTGCTGCCGTTTGCGGACGATCAGGCCGATGGCGTACCGGCCGATGGACTGGAGTGCCTGGCCGAATTCGATGAAGGAGGACTGCATGTCGCGCCGGGTGAGCTGGGCGGCCAGCGCGGTGAACTCGGGGCGGGCCTCGTCCTCCAGGCCCAGCAGGTCGCAGATGACCCGGATGGGCAGTTTGTAGGCGTAGTCGGCCATCAGGTCGAAGCCGCCGTCACGCGAGGCCAGGTCGTCCAGCAGCTCGTCGGTGTGCGCGGCGATCGCGCCGCGCATGGCCTCCGCCTGCCGTGCGGTGAACGCCTGGTTGACGATCCGCCGCCAGCGGGTGTGGCCGGGCGGCTCGGAGATCGAACCGCCGAAGTTGAAGACAGGACTGGACGCGTCGGCCTGGAAGCCGGTGTCCACCCGCGCGGCGCCTTCGCGGTTGATGGTCCGGCTGAAGCGCTGGTCGGTGAGGGCAGCGCGCACGTCGTCGTACCGGGTGATCAGCCAGGCGGTGTCGCCGCTCTCCAGGCGTACCTGGCTGACGGGCCGGTTCTCCCGCAGCCAGGCGAACTCCTCCGGCATCTGAAAGGGGACGTGGCGCGTGAAGGGATAGGTACGGTCGGCGATGTCCAAGGGAGGTCTCCTGTTGCTCAGTAGTGCCCGGACGGCACTTCGGGATGCGCCGCGAGACGTGCCCTGCGGTGTTCGCGTACGCGGTCGAGCAGGCCGGCCGACGGGTCGGTACCGGCGACGTCGCTGACGACGTGGTGGCCGAGGTATCCCAGGAACGACTCCTGTTCGGGGATCAGACCCAGCCTGTTGTTGTGCGTGTGCAGGTAGCTGAGCAGGACGATCTGCCGCCGGCGCTCCGGCGAGGCGTCGTCGCCGCCGAGCGTGACCGCGGGCAGCACGGTGCCGCTCGCGCCGTCCAGCGCCTGCCACGCCTCGTGCACGGCCCGGCCGAACGGGTCCGACGGCGCGTCCGGCGGGTGCGGCAGGCCCAGCAGTCGTGCGGCGTGCGCGGCTGCGGGGGCCCGGCGTTGGCTCAGCAGGTCCGGCCAGGTGTCGAGGAACCGGTCGAAGACGTACGGCGACCACACCAGGCAGTAGTGGGCGAAGAAGGCCGCCATCTCGGCCGGGGACAGCCGGGCGGCGCCCAGACCGCGCAGCATCATGGAGAAGGCCGTGCCGAGCCGCTTGGCGGAGGAGCCGTCGATGGCGCGCAGCGCGGCCAGGGCCACCGCGCTGCTGCGGTCGAAGAACCGCTCGGCGATGGCGACGCCGTCCTCTCCTCCGTACTTGCCGTACTCCGGCGTGTACGGGACCCGGTGGATGGAGTCCGGCGGGCGCAGTTCGTCGGGCGTCTCCGACTCCAGCGCCGCCATGGTGGCCTGGGCGTCCCCGAACTCCTCGGCGGTGGGGCCGGGGCCTCCGGGAAACTCGGCCAGGTGGGCGGCGAGCCGGCCGGCCACCTCCCGTACGTGCCGCTCCCCGGACTCGGGGCCGGGCCCGGCGAGGCGCAGCCGCAGGCGGATGTGGTGGCCGCCCTGCCAGTAGCGGAGGAAGAAGGAGCGCTCCAGGACCCCGGAGTCGTACAGCGGGGCGAGGGCCGGGGCCACCGCGTCCACCAGGAAGGCGTCCTGCTCGGTGTAGCGGTGGATGTGGAGGCCGTACCACTCAGTCGTGTGCATCGTCGTCCCCTCGGGTGTGCGGGTCCGCTTGGGCCGCCGAGGGTCCGAGGGTGAGCTCGACGAAGAACTCCTCGGCGCCGGTGGGGCGGCCGTCCCGTCCGTCGTAGTCCTCGGCGTGCGGCAGGCACTCGTGGAAGGTGACCGTGGCCCCGTCGCCGGCCTCCGCGAGCTGCCGGGCCAGGACCTGGAGCAGGAAGGGGTTGCGGGCGTCGAGGTAGTGCGGTTTGTGCAGCCTGGCCGTACGCGCTTCGAGAGCCCAGCGCCGGGTCTCCGCCAGCAGGTCGTGCTCGCCCGGCGCGACGGCCGGTGCCGCGGTGATGCGGAAGAAGGTGTGCCGGGGTATGCCCCGGTCCCGGCGCCAGCGGTCGAACGCGGCGAGGGCGCCGGCCTCCTGGCGTTCCAGCCCCTCCCCTGCCGGAACGGCATCGGTGGGACACCGCCACGACGCGCGGTCGAGCACCATGTCGCCGAGGAGTACGCGCGGCCGCGCGCGCTCGGCCGTCGGCGCGCCGGTGTGCCCGGCGGCCCGTCCCGCGAGGGCGTCGGCCCGGTCCAGTTGGTCCCACAGCCCGCCCCGGTACGTACGTGTGGGGGCGAACGCGCACAGCAGCCGGTAGAGGGCCGGCGCCGCCGCGGGGTAGAGGAAGTTGAGCGGTACGAGGTCCAGCGGCTGCCCGTCCCGGACGCTGACCAGGGTCAGCACGCGCCGCGCCGCATCGGGCCGCACGACGAGGTCCGCGAGGGTGAGCGTGCGGTCGCGGTCGGCGGTGGTGCGCGGGACGGAGCCGGGGTAGACGAGTTCGTACGGGCTGAGGCGTGGGTGCAGGTTGAAGTTGAGGCCGAGCACCGCCGTGATGTCGCACTGCCGGGGTGTCGTCGCGGCGATCCGGTCGCGCAGAGCCTCGGTGAGGCTCCAGGTGTCCGGCCGGTCCGGCTCCAGCAGTTCGCAGAAGCGGGAGAAGAACACGCCGTGTCCGGTGGTGACGCCGTTGACGACGGCGATCCGCCGGCCGGGGTCGGCGGCGAACTGCACGCGGTAGGCGGCGGACCGCCAGGGGGCCAGGGCCGGGGGCAGCCGGTCCGCGAACGCGCGCAACCGGTCCGGGTCGAGGCGGAGTTCGGCACCTGCTTCGGTACGTGCCTCGGTATGCCGTCCGGTGCGCAGTTCGGTGCGCAGCAGCTCTGTGAACTCCCCGCGCAGCCGGCGGATGTCGTCGCAGTGCGGGTCGCCGAGGCCGCCGGCGACCGCGCTCGCCTCGGCCGGGGACAGCTCGGAGAAGGCCCGGTAGAACTCGGTGAACGGCACGTCGGCCGCCGACTCCCCGTACCGGCCGGTGAAGAAGGCGTACAGGCCCGCCTTCTCGATGCTCGCGTCGTCCAGCACGGGGACGACCCGCTGGAACAGCTCCAGGGCCCAGCGGTTCTCCTCCAGGAGCGCGGGCTGCCAGGTGCGGGCGGGTTCCCGGGTGCCGACGTCCTCGTACAGCGTGGAGCGCATGGCCTCCAGGGCCGGTGCCCGGCAGCCGACGGCGGCCACGAAGGCGTCGACCTGTTCCCGTACCTCGGCCAGGAGCGCGGTACGGCGCCGCGCCGTCGCGGCGGAGAAACCGTCCTCGATGGCCTGCAGGCGCTCGAAGACCACGGCGCAACTGCCCGCCTGGTCGGTGTCCAGTCCGCGCAACCGCTGGGCGATGGCCTGGGCCGGACGCGGGTGCTGGTCCGGCAGCCCGAGTCCGCGGTGGCAGATACCGGCTCGGACGAGCTGGTCGAGGGCCTTGGCCGCGGCCTGCGGGGCCAGTCCGGCCGCTACCAGCCTGTCGCGTACGTACCGTTCGGGCCGTTCGCCGTCCGCGAGCAGCTGCCGCAGCAGGTGCAGCAAGGCGGTGTCGCGGGCGCTGACGACGCGCGAGGTGCCGTACGCGGCCTCCTCGGCGCCGTCGGGGGCGCGCTGGACGCAGAAGACCCGGTCGCCTCGCGTGGTGAGCGAGTTGTTGAGCCGGATCCGCATCAGCTCGTCGGCGCGGTCGAGCCGGTGCAGTTCGTACGCCATCCAGGAGAGCAGGCCGGCGCTGAGCCGCGCCTGCACGGGCCGTCCCTTGGGTGCGGGCTCCGGCTGGTGCTCGGTGGTGCCCGGTCGCCACGGGGCGGCGCCGATCTCGGTGAAGGACGCGAACGGCGAGGGCTTGAAGACGACCCGGTACGCGAAGCTGGTCAGGGTGTTCTCGACGCGGCGTCTCCGGCTGGGCTTGCGGCGAGGTGAGAACGGATCGGCGGCGTAGTCCAGCACGGTGCGCCAGGTGCGCTCGTCCGACAGCTGGAGCCCTCGCTGGAAGTCCTCCTGGTGGGCGGTGTCCGCCAGGACACGGCGGCCCGCGTCCAGTTCGGCGGCGAGCGCGGCCTCCGCCTCCCGCATCAGCCGCGTGCCGTCGGCGCGGTGCCGCAGCCATGCCTCCAGCAGCTCGCGCGGCTCGTCCGCCAGGAGCCGGACGGCGTCCGGGACGCCGGGGAGGCGGTCGTTGTGGACGGCACGGCGCAGCCGCAGGATCTCGCGCCGCTCGTCCGCGGCCAGCGCCGGTACGGCTTCGTACAGCGCGTCCGCCAGCCGGTCGCGCAGCTCCTCGCGGCGAGCCCTCGCGCGCTCGGCCTCCGCCAGGAGCGGCCATGTCCGGCTCGGTGCCAGCCCTTCCAGCGCGGGCAGGCCGAGCGTGCCGCGGCGGAAGAGGTAGTACGGGCTGAATCCGGCCGCCTGCTGTGCCCGGTCGCGTGGCGTGACGTCCTGCGCTGCGCCGTTCAGCGCTGCCGCGTCCCGTGCTGTTGCGTGTCGTGGCGTGTCATGGTCGGTCGTCGTCACCGCGGAATCACCGCAATCTCCCAGTTCGGATCGGAGCGCAACGCCCCCACGCAGACCTGCGCCTGTGTGCCGCTGCCGCTGCCTTCGAGGCCGTAGGCCCGGTCCATCGCCGTCACGTCGAACCCGAGCACCGCGTGCCCGCTGAGGTCCTCCGCCGCGGCCGCCGCGCAGAGCGTCACGCCCTCGACCGCCGCGCCGACGGCCAGTTGCTGCTCGCGGTAGGGCCGCGCCCCCGCCGCGTCGCGCCAGTCGAGCGGGGTCACCACGTGCACCGTGAAGGCGGCCAGCTCGGCGTTGAAGGAGGCCGCGAACAGAGCCTCCTGGACCCGCCGCGCACAGCCCGGGTCGGCTCCCGCCCCGACCGGCAGCAGGGCGTGCGGACCCGCCAGGTAGCGGTACCAGCCCGGGGCGACACCGTGGACGCGGTGCACCGCGCAGTACAGCGCCGTCTCCGCCGCTCGCGCGCCGAGTCCGTCGGGACAGTCGCGTGCCAGTTCGCGCAGCCCCTCGGCGGTGTGGTGCAGCACGGTCGCGAGCCGCTCTCCGGTCACCTCGGAACCGGTGAACAGCCGCCCGCGCGAGGCGCGCCGGGCGAGCACGGGCGCGGCCAGCAGGTCGGGGCGGTGCGGGGCGGGCAGGCCGAGGGGCACGTCATCGGCCGGGACGGTGGGCGCAGGACTCGGCGGGCGTGGCGGTGTCCGGCCGGGGGCGCGAGCGGCCCGCTGGAGCGCGTCGAAACGGACGGAGCGCTTGATCACACGCGAGCGCTCCAGTACGGCGGGCACGGGTTCGGGGGCGGCAGGTGGCGGGGCGCCTTTCCCGGTGCCCGTGCCCGGGTGGCCGAGGCCGATGACCGCTTGGACGTTCTCCACCGTCTCGTCCAGGCCCAGGCAGGCGTGCAGCGCCGCGTCGTCGAACGCCGAGCGCACATCGGCGTGTCCGAAGGCGGCGCGGGCCAGCCGTCCGGCCCGTCCCACTGCCACACCGGCGTCGACCGCACCCAGCCGGGCGGAGAAGTCGCCGTACTTGTAGAAGTTCTTCCAGAAGCGGCTGGTGATCACGAGCAGCGCGGGCGGGAGGGGCTCGTGGGCGGACATGCCCAGGGCCGTACGGACGGCCCGGACGGTCCCGCGGCCCCGCACGCGGGTCAGCTCATGCCGGTAGGGGTCGTAGTGGCATCCCAGGTCCTCGCCGGTGAGGACGGTGTACGCCTCCGTCGGGTACATCGACCCGCCCGACGGGATCGGACGGCGCAGCTGCACGCTGGAGCCCCGGTGCGGCCGGGGGTCGGACGGGGTGGCGTGCACTCCGCCCGCCGGGTCGGCGCGCACCCGGCTGATCGCGAAGGCGTCGTACAGCAGCCGGTGCAGGGCGGCGAGGTGCGGGGCGCCGTCCGGCCCCAGCCGCAGCCGGCGTCCGCCGGTGTAGACCTTGACCGGCCACGGCCCGTCGTGCCAGTCGACCCGCCAGTCCTCCGGGTTGGCCGTCCGGGGGTCGAGCCGGAGCCCGGAGGTGTAGGCGTACGCCTCGTCGGCCGTGAGGGCGGCCGGTACGCCGGTCGCCGTGCCGGTCGTGGAGGTGCGCGGCTCGTTCGTCACTGTGTGCTCTCCCTTCCGGAGCCTGCCGGTCCGGTGCGCGTCACGGGAACGGGTGCGGGACGGAGCCGATCTCGCGGTCCGGCGCGAGCCGGCTGCGGTAGGGCACCCCCGTCCCCTCCGTGAGCCGGGGCAGGCCCCGGGTGCGCCGGTTGCGGTGGCCGAAGGTCATCGGGATCAGCCCCGGGACCAGGACCCGTACGCAGTTCAGCCCGTTGCGCCCCAGCTCGGGCATGGTCTGGTCGACGACCAGCACGTCCAGGCCGCGGTCGAGGATCCCCGACACGGCGGTGAACAGGTCCGCCCGCAGATCGGGCGCGTCGGAGCGGAGCGTCTTCGGCACCCGGGCCAGCGGCACCGGACCGGGGCCCGGTCCGCCGTCGTCCCGGTCGAGGAGGAACGAGAACCGTGTCCGTGCCTCGGGCAGGGCCCCCACCGTGGAGTGGTCCTCCATGCGCCGTATCAGGTACGGGTCGTCGAGCATGCGCAGGGCCTCGGGCCGGCGGCGCTCGTAGGCGTCGCGGGTGGCGAGGATCGTGCCGACGAGCTCCTGCAACCCGCCCGCGACCGCCTGTACGGGATCGGGGTGGGAGCCGCAGCCCGCGAAGATCCGTGGGCCTGCTGCGTCCTCGTTCTCGGCCGTCAGGACGAGGGCGGGGATGCCGTACTCCATCGTGGCGTCGAAGCAGCGGAACCCGAACCCGGTGAACAGCCGGGCCTTGGCGAGCAGATGGTCCAGGGTTCTGTCGGCGCCCTCCATGGAGACCTCGGGCAGATCCAGTTCGCGGTACCAGGTGAGCAGGAAGGCGTCCCGTTCGGCCAGCTCACGCAGGCCGTGCAGGACCGCCTCCTCCACCGAGTTGCCCAGCGCGCAGCCGTTGGAGGTGTCGTAGAAGAACGAGACCTCGTCGTCGTGGCGTGGACCCCAGAACGCCGCCCGCTCCGGTACGAGGACGCGGTCGTCCCTGCGGAAGGAGTACGCCCAGACCCAGTCGACCTCGGTGCCCGGGTCGAACGGGCGGTAGCGGAACCCCTCCGACCGGTAGCTCTCCTCGGGGTGCGTGCCCAGGTCCGGCGGGTACAGGGCGCGGTCCTCGATGTCCGCGTACCGCGCCCGTACGGGCGGTGCGGCGCCGCCGCGGTGGAGGCCGGCGTACCGCTCCAGCCCTTCCAGTACGGCGATGGTGCGGCTCGTCCGGTAGTCGGCGGCCCGGCCGATGGCGGGTTCGCGGCGGCCCCAGCGGGCCGGCAGCTCCACCGAGCAGGCGCCGAAGGGGCTCTGCAGGTCCTGGCGGAGTTCCTTGAACAGGCCGAGCCCGGGATAGAGGTAGTCGCGGCGTACGGTCTCCTGGTCCAGCTCGCGCGTACGCAGCACGGACGGGGTGATCTTGGTGAGCGGTACGTCGCGCGGGGTGAGGGCGGGTGCCGTGTCCCCGCGCAGCACACCGCAGCTCGGGCAGGCGGAGTCGGCGAGGAGGGTCTGCTCCTCGACCGTCCCGGTGGCGCCGTCCACCACGACGACCTTCCCGCCGGGGCCCGGGCGCCGCCGGGCGAGGCAGGCCCGGACGTGGTGCTCGACCAGGCGCAGCACGCCCGGCCCCCACACGCGGACCTCGGGCCCGTGCGACCAGGACTCGGCGAAGTCGTCGCCCACCAGGTCGGGGCCGAACGGGGAGTTCGCGGTCCGGGTGACCAGACAGTTGGGGCAGCAGCCCTGCGAGCCGGGAACCCACATCGGTCCCAGGTAGGCCAGCGACCGCCAGGTGCCGACGAACAGGAGCGGACCGCCCGTCACCAGACAGTCCACCACGGTGTCCTGGAAGTCACCGATCCCGTCGAGTTCGGCCACCAGCACCGTCGTCGCGGGTGCCGCGCCGTGCGCCGCCCCCAGTGCCATGCCCTGTGCCGCCCCCTGTGCCGTGCGGTGGCCGGCTCCGTCGGCGGCGAACCGTTCGGCCAGGTGGTCGGCGAGCACCCCCCTGCCGACGACGGCCGGTGCGGTCACCGGGCTCATGCGGGCACCTCCGGCGACGGCACGGCGACGACACGGGGGCCACCGGAGCCGAGGAACGGCAGCAGGGCTGTGACCTCCAGGGCACCGTCGGGTCCTGGTTCCCGCAGCGTGTCGGTCCAGGTCCCGACGGGCGGGGCGAGGAACGCCACCACTTCCCGGTCGGCCGCCCCGGCGGTGCCGCCCGCGCCCGGGGCGGCGTGCCGTGCGACGGCCCGGGCCAGGGCGTGCCCGACCGCCTGGTCGCGGTGGGTACCCACGCCGGTGACGGTGGCTCCGCTTCCGGTACGGACGTGCGCGCGGACCACACCGTGGGGCAGCGTCTCCACCGCCGTCGCCTTCCAGGGGTCGCCCTCCACGGTCAGCGCCCCGGCGAGGAACCGTGACTCCGGCCCGCCGACGTCCGGGCCGCCGGGAGCCGGTGCCCAGTCGAGGGCGCCGGCCGGCGCGGCGAGCGCGGCGTTCAGGCGGGCCCTGCAGTGTGCCTCGGCGAACGACCATCCGGCACCGAACCGGTAGCCCCGGCCCGGAGCGGCCGCGCCGTCAGCGGCGGCCGCGGCGAGCCCGTTCTGCCGGGCGACCCGTTCGGCCAGCCACTCCATCGCGAACAGCACGGCCTGGTTGCGGGCCTCGCGGGGAGCCAGCGCCCGGCACACCACCCGCAGACCGCCGGGGTCGTCGGCGTCGCGCGCCGGGTCGGCGATCCGGCAGGCGCTCGCCGACAGCGGCAGCTGACCGAGGTCGTCCTCGCCGAGGGCGAGCAGCGGGCCGGTGAGCGGGTCGGTGAGGCGTGCGCTCGCGGCGACGATGCGGTCCGAGACCTCGACCCGGGCCGGCGGGTCCTCGGGGGCGGGTATGTCGGGCCGTACCGCGTCCTCCGGCGTCACCACCCGGGACGAGGCGTCCGCCGTCACCGGCCGCAGCGGTGGATGCTGGGGGCAGCACGGGTGGCGCGCCACGGAGTGGTTGCGTACGACAGGGGCGAGCGGTTCCACCGTGGTCACCGGTTTCCCGTCGAGCGGTGTCCCGTCGGCGGGCTCGACCCCGGCCAGGAGGACGAAGGTGTGCTCCGCCAACCGCAGGGCGCCGACGGCCGACGGGGCGACGGCCGGTTCGAGTCCTTCGGTCTCCCCGACAGCCCTGCCCGCCACGGAGCGGTGGACGCACTCCCAGCACCAGGGCGTGTCCCGGCCGGGTGCCACGGCGGTCACGAAGTCACCGCACCTGGCGAGCACGCCCACGGCGGCCCCGCGCGCCCACAGCGCGTGCTGCGCCCGGGCCAGCCCGGTCGCGTCCGCGGAGTCGTAGGCCAGCAGGACCACGTCGGCCCCGGCCACCGTGGGATGGTCCGCGACGGCGGCCGGGTCGAGGCCGTCGTGCAGGCGCCAGCGCGCGCCGGGATCCGCCGCGGCCGTCTCCGCCAGCAGCGGCTCGAGACCGGGGTCGCCGTCGGCCAGGACGTCCACCCGGGCGATGCCGAAGTCGCGGAGCGCGTCGAGGAGTGCGCGCAGCGCCGTACCCCGCCCGGCGCACACCACGCGGCCGGTGCGGACCCGCTGGAGCCGGGTGACCGGCCGGTCGGCGTGGTGCTCCAGGAAGGCGAGGTGGGTGGCGTACCGCTCGCGCATCCACGCGGGGACCGGTTCAGCCGGGTGCGAGACCTCCTTGATGAGGCCGTTGCGCAGCAGCGCGTTGACCACGCTGAGCACCGAGCGACGGGCCCGCTCCGGGACGTTGCCGTAGATGTCCAGCAGGGTGCGCTCGCCGTCCAGGCCCGCGAAGAGGGAGCTGACCAGCTCGTACGCCCCCTGACCGCGTACGGAGAAGGAGCCGGTGTTGTTGCCCAGCCATACGCCGTCCTGCTGGCGTACGTAGAAGGCGTCGGCGCGGACGCGGAAGGTCCTGTTCAGCCCCGGGTCGGCGGCCGCGGCCGGAGCGGGCGTCGTCGCGGTGCGCGTCGTGGTGTCGGTTGCCTCGTCTGGTGCCATGCCTGATGCCATGTCAGAGCTTCCCGTGCGTGCTGTAGGCGGATGCGGCCTCGCGCTCGGACGCGCAGGTGATACGGGCGGGCCGGCTCCGTTCCGGGAGGGCGGCGCAGTGCTCGCGCACCGTGTGTTCGTCGACGCTGCCGACGACCTTGGCGGTCAGGAACTCCAGGCCGGTCGGCGCGCGTTCGACGGTGACCCGTACGTCGCTGACGCCGGGCAGACCGAGGAGGTGGCGCTCGATCTCCCGCGGGTAGACCAGGACGCCGGCCAGCTTCTCGCCACCGTCGACGCGTCCTTCCAGGCAGAGGTTGCCGTCGGCGTCGAACCGGGCGTAGTCGGTGCCGGTGGCGTGGCCGGGCGGGCTGGCGACCGGGTCCGTACCCGGACGCCACAGGTGATGGCAGCGGCCCGGCCCGTCCACGGCGAGGGCTCCGATGCCGCGCTGGTCGGCGTCCCGCACCCAGACGGCCTTGCCGGGCACCGGGCGGCCGACGTGCCGGTTGTGTCCGGGGTCGTGGTCGAGGGCGATGGCGCCGGTCTCCGCGGTGCCGTACAGGTTGCTGACGGCCACGCCGGTGAACCGCTCCCTGATGAGGTCCACCCGGGGGGCGCTCAGATGTCCGCCGCCGAGGAACAGGGCGACGGAGCTCAGGTCGACGGCGGAGTCCTCGGTCAGGCAGGCGGCGGCGGCCAGGGCCGGCACGCCGAGCGCCAGCACCCGCCGGCCGGCTGCCAGCTCGTACAGCGGCCGCCAGTCGTGCGCCGGGAAGACCAGCAGGTCGCGGCGGAAGTACAGGGCGGGCAGCACGGACATGAAGAAGGCGGCCGAGAAGCCCAGCGGCAGGCACGTGGCGAGGGCCTCGGGCGGGCCGCCGGGAAAGACGTCCCCGTACATCGCGGCCTCGCAGTGCAGGGCGATGAGCTCCCACTCGTCCGCGTAGCCGATCGCTGCCTTGGGGCGGCCGGAGCTGCCGGAGGTGCACACACCCCACAGCGAGCGGTCGTCCTCGCGGGGCAGCGGCAGCTCACCGTCCGCCACCTCGAACAGGGCCGGCGCGACCTGCCGGTGGGTCACGCCGAGGGTCACCGGGGACGCCCACAGCAGTACCGTGCCGGCGACGGTGGCCACGGCGAACAGGGAGGCCAGCGACTCCGGCCCGGCGGCCGGGTCCACGGCGTACGTCGCTCCGGGGCGGACCTCCGACGACCGTTCACGGCCGCGAGCCAGCAGGGCGTCCCAGGTGACGAACGCGCCGTCCCACCGCACTCCGGTGGGCGGCGTCCCCGCGGCGGTGTGCTGTCGGCCCGTCAGGAACCGGAGGAACGCCGGACGGCCCATGTCACCCACCCTTCGATGGTCTGCGGGGCGTCGCCCGGTCCGGGGACGGCGCCCGCTTCCGGGATGCGCTTGGTGAAGTACGCCCTCACCACGACGTTTTCGAGCGAGTCGAGCTGCCGGTGCGGGTCGCTCTCCTGAAGGAGGGCGGTGAGTCCGGCGCGCAGCTCCGACTCCGTTTCCGTTCCCGGCTCCGTTCCTGGCGGTGGTGTCGCTGCTGTCACGCGCTGTCCCTCTCGCTCGACTGCCAGAAGGCCTCGACGGCCTCGTTGAACTCCTCAGGCCTGTCGTGGCAGACCAGGTGCCCGGCTCCCTCGACGACCCGCCCGCGCACCCGCCCGCCCACGCCGTCGGCGCGCTCCGCCGCGGCCTTCTCGGCCGACTTCAGCGAGCCGTTGAGGATGAACACGGGGACGGGCAGCAAGGCGAGGTCCTCCGAGCGCACGAGCACCGTCCGCTCGAAGTCCCGGCCGCAGTGCCCCGTGACCGCGGCGAGCGTCTGCTTCCAGCGCCCGGTGTGCAGCCGCTCGTACTCGGCCGCCAGAGCCGGCTGCTCCGCGGCCAGCCGGTCGAACCCCGCGATGAGTGAGAGGAAGGCGTCCCTGCCGGCGTCCGGGGCGAAGCCGGTGAGGACCAGGGAGGAGACCAGGTCGGGCCGGGTGGCCGCGCAGCGGAAGGCCAGCGGACCGCCCAGGTACGAGGCGCCGACGAGCCGTCCCCGGCCGAAACCGTCCACAAGCGCGACGAGGTGACGCAGGGCCCCGTCGAAGTAGTCCTCCTCCGCGTCCCGTGGGCAGCGGCCGTGGCCGGGCAGGTCCACCGGGATCACCCGGTAGCGGTCGCGCCACGCCCTGATCTGCCGGCTGAAGTGGGCGTAGCCCGTACCGAGCAGGCCGTGCACCAGGTAGACGGTCGGTTTCCCGCCGCCCGCGGTCTCCTCCGCCATGGGACGTCAGCCCGCCGTGGGAGCCGACGAGGACGGGTCCACGAAGTGGTCTACCGGGCGTCCCCCCGCTTCGATACGGCTCAGGATGTGCCGTGGCCTGCGCAGGTCGGCCACCAGGAACTGCGAGCTGGACTCGTCGTTACGGGCGCGGGAATCCGGTCGGTAGGGGGCGACGTCGGGGCTGCCGGGCGAGATCACCCCGGCCAGGCCCATCGCCACGTCCTGGAACTCCTGCGGTTCCCGGGTGGTGAGGACCAGCCGCTGCTCGGGGCAGGTGAAGGCGACCGCCGACATCATCCGCAGGTAGTCGTCGTCGTTGACCCGGGTGGTGTCCCGTGACGTCATCGCGGGGCGCATCCGGGGCACCGACAGGTCGACGACCGCACCCCGGGCCCGCAGGTGCGCGCCGTGGGAGACCAGGCTGACGATCTCGGCGGAGAGGTCGTCGTGCAGCCCCACCAGCACGCCGGGGTTGACGTACCGGAAGCCCGCGTCGAGCCAGCGGTCGAAGGAGACCACCCGGCGGTCGAAGTTCGCCTTGGGGACCTGGGCGGAGGTCTGGCCCATGAACCGGCCGTAGGTCCCCTTGTCGTAGCTCTCCTGGAAGACGCACATGGTGACCGGTTCCTCGCGGCCGATCCACTCGCCGAGGACGTCGATCTCGTCCGGCTCCATGCTGCCGATGTTGAAGTAGACCCGCTCGTAGCCCATGTCGAGGGCGGTGCGGATGGCCCAGCCGATCCGGAAGGCCGAGCTGAGCCGGGTGTGCTTGTCCTCGTACTCGCCGGTGAGGAAGCCGACTCCGCGGACGCCCTCGTGGTGGTAGAGGATCTCCAGCTGTGCGGTGATCTCCTTGCGGCCGGAGAACTTGCGGTCGAGGCGGAGGTTGCCCTTCCGCATGGAGCACATCTTGCACTCGGAGTCGCAGTAGTTGGTCGTGTAGAGCGGCACGAAGGTGTGCAGGCGGGGCGTGCGGGCGGCGCACCGGGCCTCGGCGGCGGCCTTCAGCTCCTCGGTGCTGATCGACCGGTCCTCCCACAGCGCCAGGGCCATCGCCTCCCTGGACCAGGCCGGCTCCTCGCTCTCCGGAAGCGCCAGAACGGCATGGGTGTCGACCTTGGCGGCCTCGCGTCGTACGTCCTCCAGTTCCGGGAGCGTGAAGTCGCCGGCAACTGCTTCTGGGCTCTGCGTCATACGAAGATCTCCCTGCGGTGGACTCCGGAAGAGACGCTGAATTTATATCTGCCGCAAAGCAGCGGGAACAAGGAAGAGGAAAACCAGAACCCTGACTCCATGACGGAAACACACCAGCAGTACAGCAGCGGTTGAGCGCGGCTTTAGCGGCAATTTAGCGGCAACACAGCGAGAAGGCAGCGGGAAAATTGAATATCTTGTTCCTTGACGCCGACAATCCAACCCGCATAGCCTCCGGGTCGTGCGCAAAAATTGCGCTCTACATTTCACCGGAAACGAAAGGAGCCTCCAGTGGACGCTGTGCACCTGTCCGAGCTGGACGTCGACGCCCTTGAGATCTCCGAGTTCCTGGACGACAGCCGCCTCGAGGACAGCGAGGTCGTGGCCAAGGTCATGTCGGCCTCCTGCACCACCTGTGAGTGCTGCTGCTCCTGCTCCTCCTGACGCGCTGCGCCAGGTCGGGTGAGCCAGCGGCACAGTGATGTGCCGACCGGTGCCCCGGGCCGAATCTCCGGCCCGGGGCACCGCTGCAAGTCCTCAGCAGCGTCAGCATCGAAAGGAATCCCATGGGCGGCCTGGAGACACGACTACTGGACACTCAACTCGCGGAACTCCCCTCCAGCTCTCCGCAGCGGAACCTGCTGATGCTCTATGTGCACGTACCTTTCTGCCATTCCAAGTGCACCTTCTGCGACTGGGTCCAGGCGATTCCCACCAAGGACCTCCTCCGCAAGCCGGATGATTCGGTACGGCAGAAATACATCACCGCACTGTGCAAGGAAATAGAGGTACGCGGTGCGGCCCACCGGTCCGCCGGGGACATTCCGTACGTCATTTACTGGGGCGGCGGTACGGCGAGCAGCCTCGACGAGCGCGAGGCGACCGCCGTCATGGAGGCGCTGCGCACCTCCTTCGACCTGAGCGAGGTCGCCGAGGCCACCATCGAGTGCAGCCCCGACACCGTGGACGCGCGGAAGCTGGCGTTCTTCCGCGGCCTGGGCTTCAACCGGGTGTCCAGCGGAGTGCAGTCCTTCGACGACACCCGGCTGCGCCGCCTCGGTCGCCGGCACAGCGCCGCGCAGGCCACCCGTATCGTCCACGCCGCCCGCGAGGCCGGCTTCGAGGACGTGTCCATCGACCTCATGTCCGGTTTTCCGGACCAGGAGGGCGACGAGCTGGCCCGGACCGTCGACAAGGCCCTGGAACTGCCCGTCAACCACTTGTCGCTCTATTCGTTCCGGCCGACACCGGGCACCTTCATGCGCCGCAGGATGGAGACCTCCGAGCGGCGGGACTATCTGCGGCGTCAGCAGGTCCTGTTCACCCGCGCCCGCCGGGCCATCGACGCCTCCGGGCTCACCGAATACGCCAACGGGTACTTCGGCAAGGTGTCGCCGTTCGCGGCCATGTACTTCCAGCTGCGAGCCGACACCGTGGGCCTCGGGTCGGGCGCGATCTCCTTGGTCAACCAGCAGTTCCAGTCCCATGCGAAGGGCCTGCTGCACCCCTACATCGCCGATCCGCTCGGCTTCGACATCGATGTGCCCGCCGGCCAGGACCGGGTGCTGGTCTCGCTCCTCCAGGCGGGCCTCGCGATGTTCGACGGTGTACCGAGGAAAGACTGGTCCTACCGGACCGGCACGGACCTGGCCGAAGTCCTCACCCGGCCCGCCATCGCCCCGCTCGCCGACTTCCTCCGGGGCCGGGGCCTGATCGAGGACGACCGGGGCATCCGGCTGCCGCGCCGGCAGGCCGGTCTCACCCTGATCGAGCTCGCCTTCGAGATGGCGATGTCCCAGCCGGAACTCGTATGACGGCGCACCCGCCCGGGACGGACGCCGGGAGCACCGCTCACCCTCGGCAATGGCTGGAGATCGCGCTGACGGCGCCACCAGATACCGCCGACCTGCTGCTGGCCGGGATCGTGCGACCGCTGCTCACCGAGCCCCCGGCCACGGACGCGCCGCCGCCGGCGTTCTTCGTACGCGGTACCGGTCCGGCGCAGCCCACCCTGTCCGTGCAGCTGGCCCTGGGGCCGGAGGACGGCGAGGCCGCGCGCGAGTACGCGACACGAGCACGGGAGCTGGCGGGCCGACTGGGCGCCGGAGCCGGGACCGGTTCCAGGGGCCGGGTCGGTACGGAAGTGCGGGTCGTGACGGGGCCCGCCCGGCTCGTTCCGCTCACCGGCTCCGTGTTCGACGGTCCTGCCCTGGCACCGTTCACCCGCACCGTGCTGGCCGACCTGTGCCCCGCCCTCCTCGCGGTCGGTGCGGCCGGAGAGGCGGGCCGCCCGGCCCTGCTGGCGGCCGCCGCCGCGCTGATGGCCGCCCACCTGCGCGGCGTCAGCGCCTCGGGGGCGCCGACCGCACGGGACTACGAGCTCGGCAGGGACGGCGTGCCGCTCGGCTTCCTCAGCTACCGCTCGCACGCGGAGGCCTTCCTCGCCACCAGCCGGAATCCGCAGGCCGCGCGGTCGGCGATGAGCGAGCAGTACGAGCGGGTCGCCCCCACGCTGCTGGGCCTGGTCGAGGCGGTGCTCGCCCAGTGCGAGGGCCGTGGACCGGTGGTGTCCGAACCTGCCCGGCAGTGGTTCGAGGCCGTCCGCCCGGCGAAGCCCACGGCGACCGATCTGTTCCGGTCAGGTGACGAGCTGAGACTGCTGGAGGACGACGAGGAACAGGACGCCACCGCGCTGGACGAGAGCGCCTTCCACCGGATCGTCGGCGCGTCCGACGGGCTGCGCGACTTCCTCAACGGCGACCCGGCCTTCCTGGCCGCGCGCCTGCTGACCAGCCTGCTGTATCTGGGTCTGCACAGTGCCGGGCTGACCCTCACGGAGCGCTACTTCCTCTGCTACGCGGTGAGCCGCGCCTGTGAGGTCCTCTATGAGACGGACGCCCTGACGGTGCTCTCCGGGCTGGCCGGCGTACGTCGCTTTTGAGACGGAAACACGGCGTGCGACACCGCTCACCAGGAGTCGCGAACGGTCGATCCGGGCGCTGCCCTCCGACCACTGCACCGGAGCGCCACCGCACGGGCATATCGCTGTATTGGCCACGTATCACGTCTCATCTGCGGGTTGCCTCAGCGGCCACTAAACAGCGCTCCAGTGAAATCGCTTTCCTTTTGCACCATGATGTGCTGGCCACTTTCCACGCATGGCCAGGAAAGATCAACTGAACTTCCCGTAATGTCAGGTGTCGCAAATACGATCAAGCATCCAGCATGTTTCACAGGTCGGGGGACAGGTGCCCGTGCGGGAGCAGTCGAGAGAAAGAAGAGCGGCGATCACAGTGACTCCTCGTCGGCGGCGAGGAGCCGGGTAGCCGGCCTCGACGAGGCATGACGGCGCAGGTGGCGTCGTGCGGTGCCAAGGATTCAGCGCCAGGACAATGTGAGCTCTCTGTTCCCGTTCGTTTCTCTGTTCCCGTCTGTTTCTCTGCTACCACGGGAAAATCGTTTCCTCAGTAGCCAGCATCAACCGCATGTGTCTCACAACGGGGGAATTCCATGGAGGTCGATGTACTGGGACCGCTCGCGGTCTCCCAGCAAACCGCTTCGATCGTACCGACGGCCGCCAAACCGCGGACCGTGCTGGCCATGCTTGCGGTGCAGGCCAACCAGTTCGTCCCTCTCGCGTCCCTGATGGACGAACTGTGGTCGACGGAGAAGAAGCCGGCCAGCGCCAAAACAGCGATGCAGAGTTACATCCTGCATCTGCGTAAGAACATCGCCACGGCCGCCGGAAGGGATCCCGACGGCTGTCCCGCCAAGACGCCCGAGGCCAAGGACATCCTGGTCACCCTGCCCGGCGGCTACCTCCTGCGGGCCCCTGTCGGGCGAGTCGTGCTGGACAACTTCGAGCAGCTGGCCGCGGCCGGCCACCGGGCCAGGGAAAAGGGCGACTTCGAGGCCGCATCGCAGAATTTCGCGCAGGCGCTGGGGCTCTGCCGCGGCGAGGCCCTGGCGGACGTGCAGGCCGGCCCCCGATTGCAACGGGAAGTGGAGAGGATAGAGGAGGCCCGGCTCAACTGCCTGGACCGCAGGATCGAATCCGACCTTCGCCTGGGCAGGCACCACGAGCTGCTCAGCGAACTGCGGAGCATCATCGCGCAGCACCCGACCCATGAAGGCCTGTGCGCGCATCTGATGCTCGCGCTGTACCGCTCGGGGCGCCGATCGGAAGCCCTGGACGTCTACCAGCGCATGCGCGCCACTCTGGTCACCGAACTGGGCCTCGAACCCTCGCCGGCGCTCAGGCGCCTGCAGCGCTCCATGCTGCTCTCGGACCACGGGCTCAGCGAGCTCAACGTCACCTGGGACGTCTCCACCTTCTGACCTGTACGCCGAAGGGCGGCCACCCCTCACCGAGGGGTGGCCGCCCTTCACATGGCTGCTCGCTTACTGGTTGTACGGACCGTAGTCGTAGTCCTCCAGCGGCACGGCCTGGCCGGAGCCCGTGCCGAACGGCGAGTAGTCGATGTCGTCGTAGCCGACGGCCGAGTACATCGCGGCCTTGGCCTCCTCGGTCGGCTCCACCCGGATGTTGCGGTAGCGGGACAGACCCGTACCGGCCGGGATGAGCTTACCGATGATGACGTTCTCCTTGAGGCCGATGAGCGAGTCGGACTTGGCGTTGATCGCCGCGTCCGTGAGGACTCGCGTCGTCTCCTGGAAGGACGCCGCCGACAGCCAGGACTCCGTGGCCAGCGAGGCCTTGGTGATACCCATGAGCTGCGGACGACCGGAGGCCGGGTGACCGCCCTCCTGGACCACACGACGGTTCTCGGTCTCGAACTTCGAGCGCTCGACCAGCTCGCCGGGCAGCAGCTCGGCGTCGCCGGACTCGATGATCGTCACGCGGCGGAGCATCTGCCGGATGATGATCTCGATGTGCTTGTCGTGGATCGACACACCCTGCGAGTTGTAGACCTTCTGGACCTCGCCGACCAGGTGGACCTGGACGGCACGCTGGCCCAGGATGCGCAGCACGTCGTGCGGGTTGGTGGCACCCACGGTGAGCTTCTGGCCCACCTCGACGTGCTCGCCCTCGCTGACCAGGAGCCGGGCACGCTTCGAGATCGGGTACGCCGTCTCGTCGCTGCCGTCGTCCGGCGTGATGACGATCTTCTTGGTCTTCTCGGTCTCCTCGATCCGGACGCGGCCGGAGGCCTCGGAGATCGGGGCGACACCCTTCGGGGTACGGGCCTCGAAGAGCTCGACGACACGCGGCAGACCCTGGGTGATGTCGTCACCGGCCACACCACCGGTGTGGAAGGTACGCATCGTCAGCTGGGTACCGGGCTCACCGATGGACTGGGCGGCGATGATGCCGACCGCCTCACCGATGTCGACCAGCTTGCCGGTGGCCAGCGAACGGCCGTAGCACATCGCGCAGGTGCCGACGGCGGACTCGCAGGTCAGGACCGAGCGGGTCTTGACCTCCTCGACACCGTGACGGACCAGCTCGTCGATGAGCACGTCGCCGAGGTCGGTACCGGCCGGGGCCAGCACCTTGCCGTCGACCACGATGTCCTCGGCGAGGCAGCGCGCGTACACGGACGTCTCGACGTCCTCCGCCTTGAGCAGCGTGCCCTCGGCGTTCCGGCCGGCGATCTTCAGACGCAGACCGCGCTCGGTGCCGCAGTCCTCCTCGCGAATGATGACGTCCTGGGAGACGTCGACCAGACGACGGGTGAGGTAACCCGAGTCGGCGGTACGCAGAGCGGTGTCCGCCAGACCCTTACGGGCACCGTGCGTGGAGATGAAGTACTCCAGCACGGACAGGCCCTCACGGAAGGAGGCCTTAATCGGACGCGGGATCGTCTCGTTCTTCGCGTTCGACACCAGACCACGCATACCGGCGATCTGACGCATCTGCATCATGTTGCCTCGTGCACCCGAGTTCACCATCATGAAGATCGGGTTGGTCTTCGGGAAGTTGTCGTTCATCGCCTCGGCGACCTCGTTGGTCGCCTTGGTCCAGATCGCGATGAGCTCCTGCGTGCGCTCGTCCTTGGTGATCAGACCACGCTCGTACTGCTTCTGGACCTTCTCGTCCTGCGCCTCGTAGCCCTTGACGATCTCCTTCTTCGCCTCGGGAACGACGACGTCGGAGATGGCCACGGTGACGCCGGAGCGGGTCGCCCAGAAGAAGCCGGACGCCTTCAGGTTGTCGAGCGTCGCCGCCACGATGACCTTCGGGTACCGCTCGGCGAGGTCGTTGACGATCTCGGAGAGCTGCTTCTTGCCGACCTCGTAGTCGACGAACGGGTAGTCCTCGGGCAGCAGCTCGTTGAAGAGCGCACGGCCCAGCGTGGTGTTCAGCCGGAAGCTGTCACCCTGCTGCCACTCGGGCTCGCCCTCCTCACGCGCCGGCGGGGTCCAGCCACGCGGCGGGATGGTGCCGACCGGGAAGCGGACGTCGATCCTCGACTGGAGCGACAGCTCGCCCGCGTCGAAGGCCATGATCGCCTCGGCGACCGAGGCGAAGGAACGGCCCTCGCCCTTGAGGTCGCGCATCTCGCCGTCGGTGGTGAGGAAGAACAGACCGAGGACCATGTCCTGGGTCGGCATCGTCACCGGACGGCCGTCGGCCGGCTTGAGGATGTTGTTCGAGGACAGCATCAGGATGCGGGCCTCGGCCTGCGCCTCCGCGGACAGCGGCAGGTGCACGGCCATCTGGTCACCGTCGAAGTCCGCGTTGAACGCGGTGCAGACGAGCGGGTGGATCTGGATGGCCTTGCCCTCGACCAGCTGCGGCTCGAAGGCCTGGATGCCGAGGCGGTGCAGCGTGGGCGCACGGTTCAGCAGAACCGGGTGCTCGGCGATGACCTCTTCCAGCACGTCGTACACGACCGTGCGGCCGCGCTCGACCATGCGCTTGGCGCTCTTGATGTTCTGCGCGTGGTTCAGGTCGACCAGGCGCTTCATCACGAACGGCTTGAAGAGCTCCAGCGCCATCGCCTTCGGCAGACCGCACTGGTGCAGCTTCAGCTGCGGACCGACGACGATCACGGAACGCGCGGAGTAGTCCACACGCTTACCGAGCAGGTTCTGACGGAAGCGACCCTGCTTACCCTTCAGCATGTCGCTGAGGGACTTCAGCGGGCGGTTACCGGGACCGGTGACCGGACGGCCACGACGGCCGTTGTCGAACAGCGCGTCGACGGCCTCCTGGAGCATGCGCTTCTCGTTGTTCACGATGATCTCGGGCGCACCGAGGTCGAGAAGCCGCTTCAGTCGGTTGTTCCGGTTGATCACACGGCGGTACAGGTCGTTCAGGTCGGAGGTCGCGAAGCGGCCACCGTCCAGCTGCACCATCGGGCGAAGGTCCGGCGGGATGACCGGGACGCAGTCCAGCACCATGCCCTTGGGGCTGTTGCTGGTCTGCAGGAACGCGGAGACGACCTTCAGGCGCTTGAGCGCACGGGTCTTCTTCTGGCCCTTGCCGGTCCGGATGATCTCGCGGAGCTTCTCGGCCTCCTCGTCGAGGTCGAAGGACTCCAGGCGCTTCTGCAGCGCCGCGGCACCCATCGAGCCGTCGAAGTACGTGCCGAAGCGGTCACGCAGCTCGCGGTAGAGCAGCTCGTCGCCCTCGAGGTCCTGGACCTTGAGGTTCTTGAAGCGGTTCCACACCTCGTCGAGCCGGTCGATCTCGCGCTGCGCACGGTCGCGCAGCTGCTTCATCTCGCGCTCGGCACCCTCGCGCACCTTGCGGCGCACGTCGGCCTTGGCGCCCTCGGCCTCCAGCTCGGCCAGGTCGGTCTCGAGCTTCTTGGCCCGGGCCTCCAGGTCGGCGTCGCGGCGCTGCTCGATCTGCTGGCGCTCGACGGAGACGTGAGCCTCCAGCGAGGGCAGGTCGCGCGTACGGCGCTCCTCGTCGACGTACGTGATCATGTACGCCGCGAAGTAGATGACCTTCTCCAGGTCCTTCGGGGCGAGGTCGAGCAGGTAGCCCAGCCGCGACGGAACGCCCTTGAAGTACCAGATGTGCGTCACGGGCGCGGCGAGCTCGATGTGGCCCATCCGCTCACGGCGCACCTTGGCGCGCGTGACCTCGACGCCACAGCGCTCACAGATGATGCCCTTGAAGCGGACGCGCTTGTACTTGCCGCAGTAGCACTCCCAGTCCCGGGTCGGACCGAAGATCTTCTCGCAGAAGAGTCCGTCCTTTTCGGGCTTGAGCGTGCGGTAGTTGATGGTCTCGGGCTTCTTGACCTCGCCGTGGCTCCACTGACGGATGTCGTCAGCGGTAGCCAGACCGATCCGGAGCTCGTCGAAGAAGTTGACGTCGAGCACTATGCGTCAATCCCTCTCAGGGTTGTAAGTCTTTGGTCTGATACGGGGGTCCTGGGGCCGGCGGGGCCTTGGTCTCCCAAGGCCCGCCGGACTCCCGTCAGACCTCTTCGACGCTGCTCGGCTCGCGCCGGGACAGGTCGATGCCGAGCTCCTCCGCAGCGCGGAAGACGTCCTCGTCGGTGTCACGCATCTCGATGGACATACCGTCGCTGGACAGCACCTCCACGTTCAGGCAGAGAGACTGCATCTCCTTGATGAGCACCTTGAAGGACTCGGGGATGCCGGGCTCGGGGATGTTCTCGCCCTTGACGATGGCCTCGTAGACCTTCACGCGGCCGGTCACGTCGTCGGACTTGATGGTCAGCAGCTCCTGGAGCGCGTAGGCGGCGCCGTACGCCTCGAGTGCCCACACCTCCATCTCGCCGAACCGCTGGCCACCGAACTGGGCCTTACCACCCAGCGGCTGCTGGGTGATCATCGAGTAGGGGCCGGTCGAACGGGCGTGCAGCTTGTCGTCGACCAGGTGGTGCAGCTTGAGGATGTACATGTAGCCGACCGAGATCGGCTCCGGGAACGGCTCACCGGAGCGGCCGTCGAACAGCCGCGCCTTGCCGGACGGGAGCACCATGCGCTCGCCGTCGCGGTTCGGGATGGTGTGCTCCAGCAGACCGGCCAGCTCGTCCTCGCGGGCACCGTCGAAGACCGGCGTCGCGACGTTGGTCCGCGGCGGGACCTGGTCGGCGTCGATGGCCTGGAGGCGCTGCGCCCACTCGTCGGCGAGACCGGAGACGTCCCAGCCCTGGCTGGCGAGCCAGCCGAGGTGGATCTCCAGCACCTGTCCCGGGTTCATTCGGGACGGGACACCGAGCGGGTTGAGGATGATGTCGACCGGGGTGCCGTCCTCCAGGAACGGCATGTCCTCGATCGGCAGGATCTTCGAGATGACGCCCTTGTTGCCGTGCCGGCCGGCGAGCTTGTCACCGTCGGTGATCTTGCGCTTCTGCGCGACGTAGACGCGCACCAGCTGGTTCACACCGGGGGGAAGCTCGTCGCCCTCCTCGCGGTCGAAGACGCGCACGCCGATGACCTTGCCGGTCTCGCCGTGCGGCACCTTCAGCGAGGTGTCACGGACCTCACGGGCCTTCTCACCGAAGATCGCGCGCAGCAGGCGCTCCTCGGGCGTCAGCTCGGTCTCACCCTTGGGCGTGACCTTGCCGACGAGGATGTCACCGGCGATGACCTCGGCACCGATACGGATGATGCCGCGCTCGTCGAGGTCGGCGAGGACCTCCTCGGAGACGTTCGGGATGTCCCGGGTGATCTCCTCGGGGCCGAGCTTGGTGTCACGGGCGTCGACCTCGTGCTCCTCGATGTGGATCGAGGAGAGGACGTCGTCCTGCACGAGGCGCTGCGACAGGATGATCGCGTCCTCGTAGTTGTGACCCTCCCACGGCATGAACGCCACGAGCAGGTTCTTGCCCAGCGCCATCTCGCCCTGCTGGGTGGCCGGACCGTCGGCGAGGACCTGGCCCTCGATGATCCGGTCGCCCTCGGCCACGATGACCTTCTGGTTGACCGAGGTGCCCTGGTTGGAGCGGGCGAACTTGGCCAGGCGGTACGTGATGTACGTGCCGTCGTCGTTGGCGGTGGTGATGTAGTCCGCGGAGACCTCCTGGACCACACCGGCCTTCTCGGCCTTGACCACGTCGCCGGCGTCGACCGCGGAGCGGTACTCCATGCCGGTGCCGACGAGCGGGGCCTCCGCCTGGATCAGCGGAACGGCCTGGCGCATCATGTTCGCGCCCATGAGGGCACGGTTGGCGTCGTCGTGCTCCAGGAAGGGGATCATGGCGGTCGCGACCGACACCATCTGGCGCGGCGAGACGTCCATGTAGTCCACGTCCTCGCCGCCGACGTAGTCGACCTCGCCGCCCTTACGGCGGACCAGGACGCGGGCCTCGGCGAAGCGGAGGTCGTCCGTCAGCGGCGCGTTGGCCTGCGCGATGACGAAGCGGTCCTCCTCGTCGGCGGTGAGGTAGTCGACCTCGTCGGTGACCTGGCCCTCGAACACCTTGCGGTACGGGGTCTCGACAAAACCGAACGCGTTGACCCGGCCGTAGGAGGCGAGCGAGCCGATCAGACCGATGTTCGGGCCTTCAGGGGTCTCGATCGGGCACATGCGGCCGTAGTGCGAGGGGTGCACGTCACGGACCTCGAAGCCGGCCCGCTCACGGGACAGACCACCCGGGCCGAGCGCGGACAGACGCCGCTTGTGCGTCAGACCCGACAGCGGGTTGTTCTGGTCCATGAACTGGGACAGCTGGCTGGTGCCGAAGAACTCCTTGATGGAGGCGACGACCGGCCGGATGTTGATCAGGGTCTGCGGCGTGATCGCCTCGACGTCCTGGGTCGTCATCCGCTCGCGGACGACACGCTCCATACGCGCCAGACCCGTGCGGACCTGGTTCTGGATGAGCTCGCCGACGCTGCGCAGGCGGCGGTTGCCGAAGTGGTCGATGTCGTCGGTCTCGACGACCACCGACGTGCCGTTGTCACCGACCGTCTCGGTCTCGCCGGCGTGCAGCTTCACCAGGTACTTGATCGTCGCGATGATGTCCTCGACGGTCAGGATCCCGGCGTCCAGCGGGGTGTCCGTACCCAGCTTCTTGTTGACCTTGTAGCGGCCGACCTTGGCCAGGTCGTAGCGCTTGGGGTTGAAGTAGAGGTTCTCGAGCAGCGTCTGCGCGGCCTCACGCGTGGGGGGCTCGCCCGGACGCAGCTTGCGGTAGATGTCGAGCAGCGCGTCGTCCTGGCCCTGGGTGTGGTCCTTCTCCAGGGTGGCGCGCATGGACTCGTACTCGCCGAACTCCTCGAGGATCTGCTCGGTGGTCCAGCCGAGCGCCTTGAGCAGGACGGTGACGGACTGCTTGCGCTTGCGGTCGATGCGGACACCGACCATGTCGCGCTTGTCGATCTCCATCTCCAGCCAGGCACCCCGGGACGGGATGATCTTCGCGGAGAAGATGTCCTTGTCGGACGTCTTGTCGATGGAGGAGTCGAAGTAGACGCCGGGCGAACGGACGAGCTGCGACACCACGACACGCTCGGTGCCGTTGATGACGAAGGTGCCCTTGTTCGTCATGAGCGGGAAGTCGCCCATGAAGACCGTCTGGGACTTGATCTCACCGGTCTCGTTGTTGGTGAACTCGGCGGTGACGAAGAGCGGGGCCGCGTACGTGAAGTCGCGCTCCTTGCACTCGTCGATCGAGTTCTTCGGCGGCTCGAAGCGGTGGTCGCGGAAGGTCAGCGACATCGACCCGCTGAAGTCCTCGATCGGGGAGATCTCCTCGAAGATCTCCTCGAGCCCGGACTTGGTGGGGACGTCCTGACCGTTCTCGAGAGCCTCCTCGACCCGACTCTGCCAGGCGGTGTTGCCGAGCAGCCAGTCGAAGCTCTCGGTCTGCAGCGCGAGCAGGTTCGGAACCTCGAGAGGCTCCTTGATCTTTGCAAAAGAGATGCGCAGCGGGGCAGTGCTGGCGGCGTTGTTCGTATTCGCGGTCGAGGCGTTGCGCGAGGCGGCCAAGAGGGGGTCCTTCCGAGGGCTCGGACTCACTACGCGCGTACCGGCCCCTCTCCCGTACACAGAGACAAGCTGCGTCGGTCCGGCCTAAAGGCCAGGTCAGACAGCTCTTGTCGTCGATGCTCGGGCGAGGGCAGACCCCTGGTGACGGGCAGGGGACAGCTAACAGGCAGCGCAAAGGGTCAGTGTAGCCACTTGGCACACTGATGTCCAGTCCGGGTTGTGAAACCCGTGTTGACCCTCGTTGTTCCACTCCTGCAACAAGGCGCTGCCCTCAACGCACGTTGATACTGCCCTCTTCGTCGCCGATCCATACCTCGGATTCGGATCCTTGTGACGACGCGTCCTGAGAATTGCGCGCTGCGTGCGGTTCGTCAAGGCCCCCCTGCCCGAACCGGGGCCCCGCCCAGAGACACGACGAAGATCACCATACCCCCCGCCACAGAGGGTGCAAGGCAACCGTGGCCGGACCCCGGAAACGCCGAAGAGCGACCACCCGGATGGATGATCGCTCTTCCGCGCTTACGCGTTACACGCCCAGCGGGACGTGTCGTGGATCCTGGCGGATCCGGGAGGTCTTACTTGACCTCGACGGAGGCACCGGCGCCCTCGAGGGACTCCTTGGCCTTGTCGGCGGCCTCCTTGTTGACCTTCTCCAGAACCGGCTTCGGCGCACCGTCGACCAGGTCCTTGGCCTCCTTCAGGCCCAGGGAGGTCAGCTCACGCACGACCTTGATGACCTGGATCTTCTTGTCGCCGGCACCGGTGAGGATGACGTCGAACTCGTCCTTCTCCGGCTCGGCCTCGGCGGCGGCGGCGCCACCGGCGCCACCGGCCATGACGACCGGGGCGGCCGCGGCGGCGGTGACGTCGAACTTCTCCTCGAACGCCTTCACGAACTCGGAGAGCTCGATGAGGGTCATCTCCTCGAACTGCGCGAGCAGGTCTTCCTGGCTGAGCTTCGCCATGATTGGCGGTCCTTCCACTAAATCGGCAGGTGCCGGATGTACATGTGAGGCGGGCGTACTACTGGCCCGCGACGGCCTCCGCGTTCAGGCAGCGGGGGCCGGGATGCGAGCCGAGTTACTCGGCACCGCCCTGCTCGTCCTGCTTGGCACGGAACGCGTCCACGGTGCGGACGAGCTTCGACGGCAGCGCCTGGAAGACAGAGGCAGCCTGGGACTGCTTGCCCTTCATGGCACCGGCCAGCTTGGAGAGCAGAACCTCGCGGGACTCGAGGTCCGCAAGCTTCTTGATCTCATCGGCGGACAACGCCTTGCCGTCAAGGACGCCGCCCTTGATGACCAGGTTGGGGTTGTCCTTGGCGAAGTCACGGAGACCCTTCGCCGCCTCGACCGGGTCACCGGTCACGAAGGCGACGGCCGACGAACCCGTGAAGAGGTCGTCGATCGCGGTGATCCCGGCCTCGTTGGCCGCAATCTTGGTCAGCGTGTTCTTCGCCACACGGTAATGAGCGTTCTCACCGAGTGAACGACGCAGCTGCTGCAGCTGCGCCACGGTGAGACCGGTGTACGCAGTAACGACAGCGCCGTTGGAGTCGCGGAACTTGTCCCGCATCTCCTCGACGGCATCGACCTTGTCAGGCCTCGCCATGAGCCTCGGCCTCCTTCCGGGTGATTCGGACCGCGCGGACCCGAAGGAGGACTGGGCAAAACGAAACGCCCCGGCGCAGGGGCACGGGGCGCAGCTCGACCGTTTGCACGCACGCATGGGGCGGCGGACTACGGGAGCTTCTCCAAGTGTCACCTGCGCGGGCCGTCCGCCGTTCAGCGGATCCTTCGGCCACCGCGCCCTCGTCCGAGCGCGCGGTAAACGACCAGCGGTCTTTGGCTTCTGTAGGAGAGTACGGGAACGGATCGCCGTCAAGCAAATCCGCCCGTACGACGGATCAGCCGGCGTCGAGTTCCTTGAACAGGTCGGCGAGGTCGGCGACGTCCTTGGCCGGCGGGGCCGTCACGTTCACCGGCTTGTTGTAGTCGAGGAAGGTGATGGTCATGTCGAGCGGGCCCTTGTCGGCGTCGCCCTTCATGCGGAACTGCTTGGTGTGGTCGTCGCCGTCGACCCACATGTCCATCGTGAGCTTGTCGACACCCAGCTTCTCGTACTGCTTGATGCTCTTCTCGCGCTGCTCGCGGGTGTCCGCCTTGCCGTCCTTGAGGGACGCGCGGAGGTCCTTGAGGGTGACGGTGCCCGTGTAGTGGGTCGTCTCGACGCCCTCGACCTTCTCGGAGCCGACCTTCTTCACGTCCTTGGCGCCCGTGAGGAAGGTGGACTCCGCGGCCGGGTTCTGCTCGGCCTGGCTCGCGGACCCCAGCTGGTCCAGGTCCTTGCCCGCCTTGGACCCGGACAGGTCGAACTTCATCCAGGTCTTGCCGTCCATCTCCTTGGCCATCTCGGCTCCCCCACCGATGTACATGGCCTTGTCGACGAGCCGGATCTCCACGGCCTCGGCGGCTCCCTGGGCGGGTGCCGTCATTTTCATGCTCATGGCGATCGTGGGCTTCAGGCGCATCGACGCCTCACCCTTGACCTGGCCCGACTCCGGCACCGTGCCGCTCATGCGGTAGCGGAGGGACGTGATGTCCTCCGTGTTCTTCGCCGCCTTGGCGACGGCGGCGGCCGGCGTCATCTCCGGCGACTGCTCGGATCCGCAGCCGACGGCGCCGGCGGCGAGAACCAGGGCGCCCAGCCCGGCGACAGGTATGGATGTCTTCATTGATTCCCCCCAAGGAATACGTGGTTGCTTCACAGCAAGGCCGTGAGCCTATCCCAGAGGGGCACAAGTGATCTATGCGGATTCACGGGGAGCTCAGGGCGTACCGGCCTTCTTCCGCATCAGGTCCTCGAAGTCCCCGGTGTCGGACAGCGGCGGCCGCTCAGCCCGGACCGGCACGCCGTAGTCGCCGTAGTGCGCGGTCTGGGTCATCAGGCCCGTGCTCATCCGCGCCTTCTCCACCTTCTTGACCAGCAGGTTCCGCTCGTCGATCCAGATGTCCACGGTCTCGGTGGTGACACCGGCCTCCGTGAGCTGCTTCTTCAGGGCGGCGTCGGTGACGTCCGCGGCGGCCACGGTGCCGGAGTAGTGCGTGGCGCGCCGGCCGCGCACGGACTCCTCGCCGGCCTTCCGGACGTCCCCGGATGCCAGCAGGAGCTTCACCGACTGGTTCGGCGTGGTGGTGCGCATCTGGTCGCCCAGGCGGGCGCCGGAGCCGCCGGCGAGGGCTTCCAGGTCCTCGTAGGCGTACCGGATCCAGTGTTTGCCGCCGGTCTGCTCGGCGAACTTCTCGCCCATGCGCGCGTAGTAGGCGTCGGGCAGGTAGCGGGCCTCCATGGAGGTGCTGCCGAGCCTGCGCATCGTGTCGGCCAGGGTGCCCCCGGTGTACGTGATGCTCAGGGTGCCGGTGATGCCGTCGCCCCAGCCGAGGGTGCCGTCGGCGGTCATGGACATCAGCGAGCCCATGGTCGTCGTGGACTCGACCCGGGCCGATCCGGCCCGCTCGGTGGCGCGCTCGGCGGAGCGCAGGGCCGCGACGGACCGGCCGTGCGCGGCGCGGTCGTCCTTGCCGAGGCCGTCGGAGGAGTCGGGGGAGGTACAGGCGGCCACGCCCGTCAGCGCGCTCGCCACCGCGATCACCAGGCCCACGCCGCGCACGGTCCTGCCCTGCATACGTCCCCCCGTTCGCATCCGGTTCCCGCACGTTAACCCAGGCCACCGGCGTACGTACCGGAAAAGGGAACGGGCCCCGCACCTGTGAGAGGTGCGGGGCCCGTGACCGGTTGCGTGAGCCGTCAGGCTCAGACCGCGGCCGGGTCCTCCTCAACGAGGAGGTTGCGGGTGCGGTTCGGGTCGACCGGGATGCCGGGGCCCATCGTGGTGGTGATGGCGGCCTTCTTGATGTACCGGCCCTTGGCGGCGGACGGCTTCAGACGGAGGATCTCCTCCAGCGCCGCACCGTAGTTCTCCACCAGCTTGGTGTCGTCGAAGGACGACTTGCCGATGATGAAGTGCAGGTTCGCGTGCTTGTCCACACGGAACTCGATCTTGCCGCCCTTGATCTCGGTCACGGCCTTGGCCACGTCCGGGGTCACGGTGCCCGTCTTCGGGTTCGGCATCAGACCACGCGGACCGAGCACACGGCCGAGGCGGCCGACCTTGCCCATGAGGTCCGGGGTGGCGACGACGGCGTCGAAGTCCAGACGGCCCTTCGACACCTCGTCGATCAGCTCGTCGGCGCCGACGATGTCGGCGCCCGCGGCACGCGCGGCCTCGGCACGGTCGCCGGTCGCGAAGACCAGGACCCGGGCGGTCTTACCGGTGCCGTGCGGGAGGTTCACGGTGCCACGGACCATCTGGTCGGCCTTGCGCGGGTCGACACCCAGACGGAAGGCGACCTCGACGGTGCCGTCGAACTTGGTCGTGGAGGTCTCCTTGGCGAGACGGACGGCCTCGAGCGGGGCGTAGAGCTTCTCCCGGTCGATCTTGGCGTCCGCAGCGCGAAGGGACTTGCTGCGCTTGCTCACTACTGCTCCTGTGGATTCTTAGGAGTCGTGGTCCGGGCCGAGCAGGCCCTGCCACTTCTGCTGATGGGGTTGGGGCTCAGCCCTCGACCGTGACGCCCATGGAACGGGCGGTGCCGGCGATGATCTTCTCGGCGGCGTCCAGGTCGTTGACGTTGAGGTCGGGCATCTTGGTGGTGGCGATCTCGCGGACCTGGTCACGCGTGATCTTCGCGACCTTGGTCTTGTGCGGCTCGCTCGAGCCCTTCGCCACGCCCGCGGCCTTGAGGATCATCTTCGCGGCCGGCGGGGTCTTGGTGATGAAGGTGAAGGAACGGTCCTCGTAGACCGTGATCTCCACCGGCACGACCCAGCCACGCTGCGACTCGGTCGCGGCGTTGTAGGCCTTGCAGAACTCCATGATGTTGACGCCGTGCTGGCCCAGCGCGGGGCCGACAGGCGGGGCCGGGTTGGCGGCACCGGCCTGGATCTGGAGCTTGATGAGCCCCGTGACCTTCTTCTTCTTGGGAGGCATGTGCTCTCTCCGGGTCCTAGTGAGAGTTTTCCAGCCTCCGATCCGGATCAGCCGGATGGAGGCATACCGCACAACGATAACGGGTATCTATGCGCGGCCAAAAACCGAGCAGGTCAGGCGGACTCCAGGAGCCCGTCTGACCTGCTCGGAAGCCGGGGTGGTGCTAGTTCTTCTGGATCTGGTCGAAGGAGAGCTCGACCGGCGTCTCGCGGCCGAAGATCTCCACGAGGCCCTTGACCTTCTTCGAGTCCGGGTTGATCTCGTTGATGGTCGCCTGGAGCGTGGCGAACGGGCCGTCGGTGACGGTGACCGAGTCGCCGACCTCGAAGTCCAGCACCTGGACCTCGACCTTGCGCTGCGGAGCCGGCTTGCCCTCGGCCTCGGCCGCCTCGCGGGCGGCCTTCTCCTCGGCCTCGGGGGCGAGCATCTTGACGATCTCGTCCAGCGTCAGCGGGTACGGGTCGTAGGCGTTGCCCACGAAGCCGGTGACACCCGGGGTGTTGCGGACGACGCCCCAGGACTCGTTCGTCAGGTCCATACGGACCAGGACGTAGCCCGGGAGCTTGTTCTGCTTGATCGTCTTGCGGTCGCCGTTCTTGATCTGGACGACCTCTTCCTGCGGCACCTCGGCCTGGAAGATGTAGTCCTCGACGTTCAGCGAGACGGCGCGCTGCTCCAGGTTGGTCTTCACGCGGTTCTCGTAGCCGGCGTAGGTGTGGATGACGTACCACTCGCCGGGCAGGACCCGCAGTTCCTCGCGGAGCTTCTCGATCGGGTCGCGGTCGTCCTCGGGCTCTTCCTCGAGTTCTTCCGCGGCCTCTTCGGCGTCCTCGGTCTCCGCCTCGGCGGCGTCGTCCGCGACGGCGTCGGCAGCCTCGACCTCGGCGGAGGTCTCGGTGTCCTCGCTGTCCGCGCCCTCGACGGTGTCGAGCTCGTCCTCGACGGACTCGACAGGCTCGATGGCGTCGTTCACGTTCGGGTCAGACACGGTGGCTGCTTCTTCCTGGATACATAGGGGTGGAACATGCGAAAGGAGCGCCGGGTACCTCGGCGCTCTTCGCGGGCGGCTCAGCCGAACACGTACTTGGCGGCGTTGCTGAGTCCATAGTCAATCACGGTGACGAGGCCGATCATGACGACCACGAAGATGATCACCACGGTCGTGTATGTCGTCAGCTGGTTGCGGGTCGGCCAGACGACCTTCCGCAGCTCCGCGACGATCTGGCGGTAGAAGAGGGCAAGCCGCTTGAGCGGGCCCTTCTTGCCGCGCTTGCCGCCCTTGCGGGCCTTCTTGGACTCCGGCGCCTCGTCCTGGGCATCAGGCATGTCGATGGAGCCCACGGCGTCCGTCACTCGTCCTCACCTGATTCCGGGTCGTGGCCGTGCCGCGCCCGGTCTGAGCCGCACGGCGGTGCATTGCTGTACGTACATGCGCACACATCCTGGCGAAGGAGTGTGTAGCAGGGCCGGAGGGACTTGAACCCCCAACCGCTGGTTTTGGAGACCAGTGCTCTACCAATTGAGCTACGACCCTTTGTGTGTCCCCCAACGTACCGCATCCGTCCGGATGCTTGGTGTGCACCGAACGGGCGCGGCCTGCGAGAGGCCAACGAGGTGAGAGTGTACGTGGTCTGCGGCCGGTCGTCGAACAGAAAGGGCTCCGGCGGGGCCTCGTTGGCGGAAGATCGCCTGCGGAACGGGGTGCGGACGGCCGGACTCCGACTGAAGATCGCCCAGGCCGTGCGGTCGATCCGGACTGTTGTTCAGGGGTTTGCCCGGCGTTGTTCAGTCTGTGAAACCCCCGTGCCGCGCACGTTTCCAGTCTGAAACGATGGGGCGCATGAGCGCTGCAACCCCTCCCACCGAGCGCCGGGTCTCCGCCCGAGTCGGCGCGATCTCCGAGTCCGCCACCCTCGCCGTGGACGCCAAGGCCAAGGCCCTCAAGGCCGCCGGGCGGCCGGTGATCGGCTTCGGCGCCGGTGAACCCGACTTCCCGACTCCGGACTACATCGTCGAGGCCGCGATCGAGGCCTGCAAGAACCCGAAGTTCCATCGCTACACGCCCGCCGGCGGTCTGCCCGAGCTGAAGGCCGCGATCGCCGCGAAGACGCTGCGCGACTCCGGCCTCGAGGTCGACGCGTCGCAGATCCTCGTCACCAACGGCGGCAAGCAGGCCATCTACGAGGCCTTCGCCGCGATCCTCGACCCGGGCGACGAGGTCATCGTCCCCGCGCCCTACTGGACGACGTACCCGGAGTCGATCCGGCTGGCCGGGGGTGTCCCGGTGGAGGTCGTCGCCGACGAGACCACCGGCTACCGGGTGACCGTCGAGCAGCTGGAGGCGGCCCGTACGGAGAAGACGAAGGTCGTCCTGTTCGTCTCGCCGTCGAACCCGACCGGCGCGGTCTACACCGAGCAGGAGACCGAGGCGATCGGCCGCTGGGCCGTCGAGCACGGTCTGTGGGTGATGACCGACGAGATCTACGAGCACCTGGTCTACGGCGACGCCTCCGCCGTGTCGCTGCCGGCGGTGCTGCCCGAGCTGCGCGACAAGTGCATCGTGGTGAACGGTGTCGCGAAGACGTACGCGATGACCGGCTGGCGGGTCGGGTGGATCATCGGCCCGAAGGACGTGGTCAAGGCCGCGACGAACCTCCAGTCGCACGCCACGTCGAACGTGTCCAACGTCGCCCAGGCCGCCGCGCTGGCCGCCGTCTCCGGTGACCTGGTCGCGGTCGAGAAGATGCGGGAGGCCTTCGACCGGCGCCGCAAGACCATCGTGCGGATGCTGAACGAGATCGACGGCGTGGTGTGCCCGGAGCCGGAGGGCGCGTTCTACGCCTACCCGTCGGTGAAGGCGCTGGTCGGCAAGGAGATCCGGGGCCGGCGGCCCAAGGACACGGTCGAGCTGGCCGCGCTGATCCTGGAGGAGGCCGAGGTCGCGGTGGTGCCGGGTGAGGCGTTCGGTACGCCCGGGTATCTGCGGCTGTCGTACGCGCTGGGTGACGAGGATCTCGTCGAGGGCGTGAGCCGGATGCAGAAGCTGCTGGCGGAGGCGCGGGACTGACGTCCGCTTCGTCGGCCTGGGGCACATACCGGATTCGGTATGTGCCCCATTTGTTTGTGCGAGCAAGACCACGAAAGGGGAAACGGCTTCCGGGACGGCTGGGGCGTACGGCAGGATCCTGGAATGGAGCGTGTACGTGATGTCTCTGAGCTGCCGAAAGCCCATCTGCACCTGCACTTCACCGGGTCGATGCGGCCCTCGACCGTGCTGGAACTGGCCGACAAGCACGGGGTGCGTCTTCCTGACGCGCTGACCGATGCGCTGGCCGGCGGGGAGCCGCCGAGACTGCGGGCGACGGACGAGCGAGGCTGGTTCCGCTTCCAGCGGCTGTACGACGCGGCGCGCTCGTGTCTGCGGGAGCCGGAGGACATCCAGCGGCTGGTGCGGGAGGCCGCGGAGGAGGATCTGCGGGACGGGTCGGGGTGGCTGGAGATCCAGGTCGATCCGACGTCGTACGCGCCGCGGCTGGGCGGGCTGATCCCGGCGCTGGAGATCATCCTGGAGGCGGTGGAGACGACGTCGCGGGAGACCGGGCTCGGGATGCGGGTGCTGGTCGCGGCGAACCGGATGAAGCATCCGCTGGACGCGCGCACCCTGGCGCGGCTGGCCGTGCGGTACGCGGACCGGGGCGTCGTCGGGTTCGGGCTGTCGAACGACGAGCGGCGGGGCATGGCACGGGACTTCGACCGGGCGTTCGCGATCGCCCGGGAGGCCGGGCTGCTGTCGGCGCCGCACGGGGGTGAGCTGGCGGGGGCGTCGTCGGTGCGGGACTGTCTGGACGACCTGGGGGCGAACCGGGTGGGGCACGGGGTGCGGGCGGCGGAGAATCCGTGGCTGCTGCGGCAGCTGGCCGAGCGGGGGGTGACGTGTGAGGTGTGCCCGGCGTCGAACGTGGCGCTGGGGGTGTACGAGAAGCCGGAGGACGTGCCGCTGCGGACGTTGTTCGAGGCGGGCGTCCCGATGGCGCTGGGCGCGGACGATCCCCTGCTGTTCGGCTCCCGGCTGGCGGCGCAGTACGAGATCGCGCGGCGGCATCACGGATTCACGGACGAGGAACTGGCGGAGGTGGCGCGGCAGTCGGTACGGGGGTCGGCGGCGCCGGAGGATGTGAAGGCGAAGCTGCTGGCCGGGGTGGACGACTGGTTGCTGTCGTAGCGCCTGCTCGCCGGTGGTGGGTCGGGGCCGCGCCGGGGGGTGTCCGTCCTCGGAACGGCGCGATGGGGTCACACACCAACTAACCGGCGTTGACGCGCCAACCGCTGCGGGCGGACACCCCCCGACACGGCCCCTTGCGCCGTCCGGCGGGTGCAGGTCCGCTTAGCTGCGGGCATGCGTGCCGCTAAGGGCGGCACGGGTGGGCGCAGCGGCACCCCGCTCCGCCGGGTTGCGCACCCAGCCGGCCCCGGCACCGACGCCGGGTGCCTACAGGCTCACTCCCACCGTCACCGGCTCGTTCACCAGCGTGATCCCGAAGGCCTCCCGCACCCCGGCCACGACCTCGCGGGCCAGGGCGAGCAGGTCCTCGGTGGTCGCCGTGCCCCGGTTGGTGAGGGCCAGCGTGTGCTTCGTCGAGATACGGGCCGGCCCGTCGCCGTACCCCTTCGTGAAGCCCGCCTTGTCGATCAGCCAGGCCGCGGAGGTCTTGGTGCGGCCCTCCCCCGCGGGATACGCGGGCGGCTCCACCCCCTCGCCGAGCCGCTCACGCACGCGCGCGCGGAACGTCGCGAAGTCGGCGTCCGTGAGGATCGGATTGGTGAAGAAGGACCCGGCCGACCAGGTGTCGTGGTCCTCGGGGTCCAGGACCATGCCCTTGCCGGCGCGCAGCTTGAGGACCGTGTCGCGGGCCGAGGCGAGCGGGACGCGGTCGCCGGCTTCGACACCGAGGGCGCGGGCCGTCTCGGCGTACCGGAGGGGGGCGGAGAGGCCGTCTGCGTCCTCCAGGGAGAAGCGGACGCGCAGGACCACATATCGCTCCGGGTCGGACTTGAAACGGCTGTGGCGGTAGGAGAAGGCGCAGTCCTCGTTGGCCAGGGTGACCGTCTCGCCGGTGCGGCGGTCGTAGGCGACGACCTCCGTGATCGTCGAGGAAACCTCCTGGCCGTACGCCCCGACGTTCTGGATGGGGGTCGCGCCCGCCGAGCCGGGGATGCCGGCCAGGCACTCGATGCCGGCCAGGCCCGCCTCCACCGTGCGGGCGACGGCGTCGGTCCACACCTCGCCGGCGGCCAGCTCCAGCCTCGTGCCGTCGAGGGAGTAGCCCTTGGTGGCGATGACGAGGGCGGTGCCCTCGAAGCCCTTGTCGCCGATGACCAGGTTCGAGCCGCCGCCGATGAGCAGCAGCGGGGTGCCCGTCTCGTCGGCTTCGCGTACGACGGCGATCACCTCGTCGTCCGTCGTCGCGGTGACCAGCCGGGTCGCGGGGCCGCCCAGCCGGAAGGTGGTCAGCGGGGCGAGGGGGGCGTCGTGGAGTTCCTGCACGGGCTCAAGAGTACGAGACGGCACCGACAGCCTCCGGCACGCGTGGGTGCGGCCCCCGTCCGGGAGACGAGGGCCGCACGCGCGCGTGGTGTCGGTTCAGGGCAGGCGGCGGAACGCCTCCTGCCAGGAGAGCGGGAGGTCGTCGCTGCTCGCCTGCCAGGTGGTGAAGCTCGCGTCCCTCATCTGCGGGGCGAGGCCCCGGGCAGCGGGTCCGTGGGCGCCCGCGCGGACGAAGTCCTGGAGCGCGGCCTTCGACTCCCAGGCGGACAGCGTCCAGAAGGTCCGCTTGAGGGGCTTCGCCTTCAGGGTCGCCCCGTAGACGCCGGGGCTGCGGCGCACCTGGCGCCAGACGGCGGGTGTCCCGGCGAGGAACTTCAGGGCTCCCCACAGGGTGCGCGTCTCGAAGCGGGAGGCGAAGACGTGCACCTCGGTGTCGCGGGGCGGAGTGTTGGGGACGGTCCAGGGAAGGGTCGGCATGACCGTTTCTCCTTCGGGTCGTCGCGGTCAGTGGGAGGCGGTTTCCAGCACGGGGGCCGGTTCGGCCGGGGCGGTCTGCCGTTCGGCGCGTCGCCGGGTCGGGATCAGCAGGGCCGCGACGCCCGCGAGGGCGACCACCGCGGAGCCCGTCACCAGCGCGGGGCGCATGCCGTCGACGAAGGTCTGGCCGGTCTCGTAGCCGCCCTGCGCTGAGAAGATCGACGCCATGACGGCGATGCCGAGCGCTCCGCCCACCTCGCGCAGGGCGTTGTTGGCACCGGAGGCGATGCCCTGCTCCGAGGGCCGGACGCTGGACATCACCAGGTGGGAGGCGGGGGCGAAGAACAGGGCCATGCCGATGCCGCTGACGATCAGGGCGGGCAGCTGGGCGGCGTAGGAGGCGTCGGCCGTGGCCACGACCGACATGTAGCCGAGGCCCAGGGCCTGGAGGAACAGGCCTGCGGCGACGACCGGGCGGCCGCCGATACGGTCGGCGAGGATGCCGGCGATCGGGGCGACCAGCATCGGCATGCCGGTCCAGGGCAGCATCCTGAGGCCCGCCTCGGTGGGCGAGTAGCCGAGGACGCCCTGCATGTACTGGCTGAGCAGGAAGATCGAGCCGAACATGCCGAGGAACATCAGCAGGCTCGCCGCGTTGATGCCGGAGAAGGCCCGGGAGCGGAAGAGCCGCATCGGGAGCATGGGGTTGGCGGCGCGCGTGCTGTAGAGGACGAAGCCGGCGAGGAGCGCGGAGCCCGCGAACAGGCCCGTCAGGACCATCGAGCCGGTCCAGCCGTCGACGGGGCCCCGGACCAGGCCGTAGACGATGCCGAAGAGGCCGCCGCTGGCGAGCAGGGTGCCGGGGATGTCGAGCCGGGCTCCGGTGCCGTGGGACTCGGTGAGGCGGAGGCGGGCGAGGGGCAGCAGCGCCAGACCGAGCGGGACGTTCAGCCAGAAGATCCACTGCCAGGAGATGTGTTCGGTGAGGGTGCCGCCGACCAGCGGCCCCGAGGCGACGGCGAGTCCGTTGACGGCTCCCCAGATGCCGTAGGCCATGCCCCGCTTGGCGGCGGGCACGGCCGCGGTGAGCAGGGTGAGCGTCAGCGGCATCATCACCGCCGCACCCGCGCCCTGTATCGCCCGGGCGGCGATGAGGGAGTCGATGCCGGGCGCCAGGGCCGCCGCGGCGGAGGCGCCGGTGAAGACGGCGAGCCCGGCGATGAAGAGCCGGCGGCGGCCGAACCGGTCGCCGAGGGCCGCGCCGAACATCAGCAGGACGGCGAAGGTGAGCGTGTAGGCGCTCACGGTCCATTCCAGATCGTGCAGGCCCCCGCCGAGGTCCTCACGGATGGAGGGCAGGGCGGTGGTGACGACGAGATTGTCGAGAGCCGCCATGAATCCGGCGACGCTGGTGATGACGAGGGCCCAGGCGGCTCCCCCGCGGCGTGCGGTCTGCTGTGACATCTCTCCCCCAGAGAGGTGATTCGCTTGATCGGTTAGTTATTGATCACTAACTTTCGAGATCATGAAAAAGCGCAGCACTCTCGCCTTCCCTGTCAGATCTCCAGCCGGCCCTTGAGCCGCGCCGACGGGTACAGCCCCTCCCAGACACGGTGCTCGGGAGGGAAGCCCATGGCCGCCAGGCAGTTGACGAGCATCCCGTAGGCCATGAAGGTCGTCGTCTCGTTGACGTCGGAGCCCAGCGGCACGTGAACCGTGTCCCACAGCCGCATCCAGCCGGCGCGCACCGACTCGCCGAACTCGTGGTCGCCCTCTTCCTCGGCGGCCGTCACTGCGACGTACATCTGCATCTGCATCATGAGCCGCTCGGGCCGCTCCGCGATGACCTTGGTGTACGCGTTCCCCATGGCGTGCAGGGCCTCTTCGCCCTCAAGCCCCTCCGAGGCATCCGCGAATGTGCGGATCGTGTCCTCCACGCACCGCTCGGCCGCCGCCAGGAAGATCGCCTTCTTGCCGGGGAAGAGCCTGAAGAGATACGGCTGCGAGACGCCGACCCGCCGGGCGATCGCCTCGGTCGACGTGCCGTGGTAACCGCCGCGGGCGAACTCGATCGTCGCCGCACGGATGACGCTCTCGCGCCTCTCCTCCGCGCTCATCCTGGCCATGCGAGTAAGTTAGTACTCAATCACTAACTTCGTCAAGCGGTCACGACGACCCGTACGCGTAAGGGGCGCCTCGCAATGGAGAGCGCCCCTTACCCGTCAGTCCGCCGTCTCAGGCCAGCCGCACGACCGCACGCGACATGCCGAGCACCTTCTGCCCTGCGCTCGTCGCCGTGAGGTCCACGCGGACGGTGTTGTCGTCGAGCTTGGCCGCGACCTTGCCGCCGACCTCGATCACTGCGCCCCGGTCGTCGTTCGGGACGACGACGGGCTTGGTGAAGCGGACGCCGTACTCGACGACCGCACCCGGGTCACCGGCCCAGTCGGTGACCACGCGGATCGCCTCGGCCATGGTGAACATGCCGTGCGCGATGACGTCCGGCAGGCCGACCTCTTTGGCGAACTTCTCGTTCCAGTGGATCGGGTTGAAGTCGCCGGAGGCGCCCGCGTACTGGACGAGGGTCGCGCGGGTCACCGGGAAGGTCTGGGCGGGCAGTTCGGTGCCGACCTCGACGTCGGAGTAGGAGATCTTCGCCGTCATGCGATCGCTCACGCCTCCTCGGCCGCGCGGGCCACGAGCTTGGTCCAGGCGGTCACGACGTGCTCGCCGGCCTCGTCGTGGACCTCGCCGCGGATGTCCAGGATGTCGTTGCCCGCGAGGGACTTGATCGCCTCGATGGTGGAGGTGACCGTGAGCCGGTCGCCGGCGCGGACCGGACGGCGGTAGGCGAACTTCTGGTCGCCGTGCACCACCCGGCTGTAGTCCAGACCGAGCTGGGGGTCCTGGACGACCTGCCCGGCGGCCTTGAAGGTGATCGAGAAGACGAAGGTCGGCGGCGCGATCACATCGGGGTGGCCGAGCGCCTTGGCGGCCTCCGCGTCCGTGTACGCCGGGTTGGCGTCCCCGACCGCCTCGGCGAACTCACGGATCTTCTCCCGGCCCACCTCGTAGGGCTCGGTGGGCGGGTACGTCCGCCCCACGAAGGACTGGTCGAGCGCCATGGCCCGGCACCTCCTGGTTGCGCTGCTGAACGGTACGGGTCATTCAACGACGCGAGGCCGCCCCCGATCACTCGGGAACGGCCTCGCGTACGAGCCTGATTTATCGCGTTTCGCGGTGCGCGGTGTGCGCGTTGCAACGCGGGCAGTGCTTCTTCATCTCAAGACGGTCCGGGTTGTTACGCCGGTTCTTCTTGGTGATGTAGTTCCGCTCCTTGCACTCCACGCAGGCCAGCGTGATCTTCGGGCGGACGTCGGTGGCAGCCACGTGAGTGCTCCTAAGACGAACGGATGGACTGTTTAACGCAAGAAGAGTAGCCGATCGAAGGACCGACCCCGCAATCGGCTACTGTCAGTAGCGGTGACCGGACTTGAACCGGTGACACAGCGATTATGAGCCGCTTGCTCTACCGACTGAGCTACACCGCTTTGATGTGGTCCGGGCCCCGCCTCGCGACGGGAACCAGTCACACCAGAGCCCCAAAACGGAATCGAACCGTTGACCTTCTCCTTACCATGGAGACGCTCTGCCGACTGAGCTATTGGGGCGAGCGATGAAGACATTACACGCTCCGCGGCCGTTCGCCCAAATCCGTTTCGGGGTACCCGCCCGGGCCGCGCGACCGTCCTCACAGCAGCCTCGTGCGTGCCTGTCGTTCCGATCTCGTTCCGTGCGACGGACCACGCCGGTACGACTATTGCGCTCCTCCCCGCGACAGGCAGGAGGCCGTCCTAGGCTCGACTCACTCTGAGTGATCATGCGTCCTCGCGTGCGCAGCCGAGCCCCAGGAGCGCGATGCCCGACAGCCAGCCGCAGCTACCCCCGCCGCCGCCCTCGCCCGGTCCGGCCGACCCCTCGTCGCTGCTGCTGTGCGGGGCGCGGCTCACCGACGGCCGGACCGTGGACGTCCGGCTGGGCGGCGGCCGGATCGAGGCGGTCGGCACGGCCGGCAGCCTGGCGGCGGGCGGCACGCGCGCGTGCGGGGCGCGAGTGGACCTCGGCGGTTATCTGCTGCTGCCGGCCCCGGCCGAGCCGCACGCTCATGCCGACACTGCGCTGTCGGCCGACGCCGGAGGCCCGGTCTCCTACGAGCCCCAGGACGTACAGCGGCGGGCGACCGAGGCCGCGCTGCTCCAGCTCGGGCACGGGGCGACGGCGGTGCGGGCGCACGTGCGCGTGGGGGACGTCCAGGGGCTGGGCGCGCTGGCGGCCGTGTTGCAGGCGCGACGGGCGCTGCGGGGGCTGGCCGAGCTGACGACGGTGGCGATGCCCCGGGTGCTGACCGGGGTGGCCGGGGCGGACGGGCTGGCAGTACTGCGGGACGCGGTGAAGATGGGCGCCTCGGTCGTGGGCGGACGGCCGGATCTCGACCCGGATCCGACGGGGTACGTGGAGGCGGTCCTGGAGGTGGCCTCCGAGCACGGCTGCCCCGTCGACCTGCACACGGACGCCGGGGATCCGGCCCGGCTGGCCCGGCTCGCGGCGATGGCGGGCGGGCTGCGCTCCGGGGTGACCCTCAGCCCGTGCGGCGATCTCGGCCGGCTGCCCTCCGAGGTGGCCTCGCGAACCGCCGACCAACTGGCGGCGGCCGGGGTGACGGTGGTGTGCCTGCCGCAGGGCGGCTGCGGTGGCGTGGACCGGCGGGGCGCGGCTCCGGTACGGCTGCTGCGCGCGGCCGGGGTGCGGGTGGCCGCCGGGAGCGGAGCGCTGCGGGACGTGTCGAACCCGGTGGGCCGCGGGGACCCGCTGGAGGCGGCGTTCCTCCTGGCCTCGCGCTACGGCCTGTCGCCCGAGGAGGCGTATGACACGGTGAGCGGGTCGGCGCGGGCGGTGCTGGGGCTGCCGGAGGTGCGGGTGGAGGCGGGTTTCCCGGCCGAGTTGCTCGCGGTGCGCGGGGGCGGGCTCGCGGGGGTGCTCTCGCTGGCGTACAGCCGGGTGGTGGTGCACCGGGGGCTCGTGGTGGCGCGGACCAGCGCGGTGCGGGAGTACTGCAGTTCGGCGGCTTCAGTGGAGCTGGGGCTGCCGCGGCAGGGGCGGGGGCAGTTGTCGTAGGGCCCTTGGTGGGTGGCGTCGGCGTGTGGAGTCGAGGCGTGGGGTCGGGGTGTGGCTCAAGTCGTGCGGCGGACGGGGCTGTCCGGGCGTACGGTCGAAGGCATGCGTACTGTCATCGCTGGTGGTCATGGTCAGATCGCGTTGCGGCTGGAACGGCTGCTCGCCGCGCGCGGGGACGAGGTCGCGGGGATCATCCGCAAGGCCGAACAGGCCGACGATCTGCGGGAGGCCGGTGCCGAACCGGTCGTGCTCGACCTGGAGTCGGCGTCCGTGGACGAGGTCGCGGAGCGGCTGCGGGGGGCCGACGCGGCGGTGTTCGCGGCCGGCGCGGGCCCGGGCAGCGGGGCGACCCGCAAGGACACGGTGGACAAGGCCGCGGCGGTCCTCTTCGCGGACGCGGCGGTGCAGGCGGGCGTACGGCGCTTCGTGATCGTGTCGTCCATGGGCGCCGACCCGCGGCACCAGGGTGACGAGATCTTCGACGTGTACCTGCGGGCCAAGGGCGAGGCGGACGCGTACGTGCGCGGGCTGGACGCCCTGGACTGGACGATTCTGCGCCCCGGTCAGCTCACCGACGACGCCGGCACCGGCCTCGTACGCCTGGAGGCGCACACGGGCCGCGGGCCGATTCCGCGTGACGACGTGGCCGCCGTGTTGGCGGAGCTGGTGGACACGCCCGCGACGGCCGGCCTCACGCTGGAGCTGATCAGCGGGCCGGCTCCGGTGTCCGTGGCGGTGAAGTCGGTGGCGGGGAACTGACACCGCCGGGAAGCTCCCCTAGAACAGGGGCAGTTGCCCCGGGAAGTCGGGCACCGCGTAGCCGTCCAGGGAGGGCTGTTCCGGGCCGGGCCGGGCCTGGCGGCGGGAGCCCGGGCATGAGGTGAGTTCGCCGTGTTCCCGGGCGCCGGGCGGGTCGTGGCGCGCGTACCGCCCGGCGACGACGGCGATCTCGCGACGGCACTCGGGGCAGGTTCTGCGACGGGAGGACATGGGGCCAGTGTGCCGCGCGTGCGGCTCGCGTATTCCTGTGGACCGCCTCGCGGTTCCTCCGTCGCCCACCGCGTCTCCGCCTCTTGCCGTGCTTCGACGCCGACCTCTTGCTGTTCCGATTCTTTTTCGCCTCCTGCTGGAGGTGAGGCCCGCCTGGCAGGATGGCGCGGACCATCACAGGAAACGGGGGTCGAGCATGCTGGTGCTCATACTGTCGGTCGTCGTCCTGCTCGTCATCGGCGGCTGCGTCTGCGTCTTCTGGACGGCCCGGGGCGACGCCCCGCGCTGGGCACGTGGTGTGGCCAAGGCGACGCTGCTCGGCAGCGAACTGGCCCGTAGCGCGAGCCGGAATTCCCGTTCACAGGGCAGCGGCGGGGGCGACTAGGTCCGGCCGCCGGCGGCCCGCCGACCACGCAGTGGGCCTTTATGATCTTCCTCACGCACTATTGACCGGCGTGGACGGCCGTCCTCGCCCCGTCCACACAGCCCGGGACGGGACGGTCGAAGACGGTCGGACACGAGACACAGTGAGACAGCCGGATGATCTGGCGACTGCATGACGAAGGGCCCCTGACCTGCGTTCTTCGCAAGTCAGGGGCCCTTCGTTCCCGTGTGGCGGCGCCAGGATTCGAACCTGGGAAGGCTGAGCCGGCAGATTTACAGTCTGCTCCCTTTGGCCGCTCGGGCACACCGCCGGGGTTGCTGCCCGTCGTACCGCCTTCTGGGGCGGTGCTCCGTGGCAACGACGTAAACAATACCTGATGCAGAGGGGTGCTTCGCCACCCGATTGATCGGCGCCCGTAGGGCGGGGGGTGGCTAGGCTTGTCCGGATGCGGCCCGGGACCTGAACAGGCCCGGCGGCCGCCCACGTACGCCGGTACGCACGATCCGCACCCCGATACAAGGAGCCACAGGACATGGCCGACTCCAGTTTCGACATCGTCTCGAAGGTCGAGCGGCAGGAGGTCGACAACGCACTCAACCAGGCCGCCAAGGAGATCTCGCAGCGCTACGACTTCAAGGGCGTGGGTGCCTCGATCTCGTGGTCCGGCGAGAACATCCTCATGGAGGCGAACTCCGAGGACCGGGTGAAGGCGATCCTCGACGTCTTCCAGTCCAAGCTGATCAAGCGTGGCATCTCGCTGAAGGCTCTGGACGCGGGCGAGCCCCAGCTCTCCGGCAAGGAGTACAAGATCTTCGCGTCGATCAAGGAGGGCATCTCCCAGGAGAACGCGAAGAAGGTGGCGAAGACCATCCGCGACGAGGGCCCCAAGGGCGTGAAGGCGCAGGTGCAGGGCGAGGAGCTGCGGGTCAGCTCCAAGAGCCGTGACGATCTTCAGGCCGTCATCACCCTGCTGAAGGGCAAGGACTTCGACTTCGCCATGCAGTTCGTGAACTACCGGTAGGTCCGGTCGGGTCCTCGGGGATCCTGAACGGGATGGGCTCCCGGCCTGCGCGGTGACGAGGAAGGGTGGGCACCTGCTGGGTGCCCACCCTTCTCGCCTGCTGGCTGCGGTCGATGGGCGCGAGCCTGCCGGGGGCCGTGGGCGCGGTCAGTTGCGGGAGTTGCCGAACAGGAGGCGGTAGGCGACCAGGAGGACGAGCGACCCGCCGATCGCCGCGGCCCAGGTCGCGCCGTCGTAGAAGTCCTTGGTGATCGGGTGGTCCATCCAGCGAGCCGATATCCAGCCGCCGATGAACGCGCCCGCGATGCCGATCAGAGTCGTGCCGATGAGGCCGCCCGGGTCACGTCCCGGCAGCAGGAACTTCGCGATGGCTCCGGCCAACAGTCCCAGGATGATCCAGCTGATGATGGTCATGCCGTGAACCTGCCCTTTCACGCTGTGCCCGCACTGTCCCTGCCATGTGATCTTGCTCCCGGCAGGCCGTGCTCGTGCGTCGTACGCCGGGCGTTCCGCGTGCGTCGTCCTCGCCGCGCGCGTCACGCCGTGTTGGTGGGGAGGACGCCCTCGCAGCGCCCGCCGGTTGCACTGATCAGTAGGGTGCGATGCATGACAGCCTCCGATCCTGGACTGCGCCGCACTCTCGGCGTCGGGGACGCGGTCGTCGTCGGACTCGGCTCGATGGTGGGAGCCGGGATCTTCGCCGCCCTCGCGCCCGCGGCGCACGCGGCCGGCTCCGGACTGCTCCTCGGGCTCGCCGTCGCCGCTGTCGTCGCGTACTGCAACGCCATGTCGTCGGCGCGGCTCGCCGCCCTGTACCCGGCCTCGGGCGGCACGTACGTGTACGGGCGTGAGCGGCTCGGGGAGTTCTGGGGGTATCTCGCGGGCTGGTCGTTCGTGGTCGGGAAGACGGCCTCCTGTGCGGCGATGGCGCTCACCGTGGGCACGTACGTCTGGCCGGGGCAGGCGAACGCGGTGGCGGTGGCGGCCGTGGTGGCGCTGACCGCGGTGAACTACGGCGGTGTCCAGAAGTCCGCGTGGCTGACGCGGGTGATCGTGGCGGTGGTTCTGGCTGTCCTCGCTGCCGTGGTGGTCGGGTGTCTGGTGTCGGGCGAGGCCGATGCCGGACGGCTGGACATCGGGGCCTCGGACGGTGCGGGCGGTGTGCTTCAGGCGGCGGGGCTGCTGTTCTTCGCGTTCGCCGGGTACGCCCGGATCGCGACCCTCGGTGAGGAGGTACGGGACCCGGCGCGCACCATTCCGCGGGCGATCCCGCTGGCGCTGGGCATCGCCCTGGTGGTGTACGCGGGGGTGGCGGTGGCTGTCCTTTCGGTGCTGGGGTCGGACGGTCTCGGGGACGCGACGGCGCCGCTGGCCGACGCGGTGCGGGCGGCCGGGATGCCCTGGCTCGTGCCGGTGGTGCGGGTCGGTGCGGCCGTGGCCGCGCTGGGGTCGCTGCTCGCCTTGATCCTGGGCGTCTCACGGACGACGCTGGCCATGGCCCGGGACCGGCATCTGCCGGGCGCGCTGGCGGCCGTGCATCCGCGCTTCCAGGTGCCGCACCGGGCGGAGCTCGCCGTGGGTGCGGTGGTCGCGGTCCTGGCCGCCACGGTGGACGTCCGGGGCGCGATCGGGTTCTCCTCCTTCGGGGTGCTGGCGTACTACGCCGTGGCCAACGCCTCGGCGTGGACGCTTGATTCGGCGCCGGCGGCGCGGGTGGTGCCGGTGGTCGGGCTGCTCGGGTGTGCGGTGCTGGCGTTCTCGCTGCCCGGCGTTTCGGTGGTCGTGGGCGCGGGTGTGCTGGTGGTGGGGGCGGTTGCGTACGGAGTGCGGCGGTCGGTGCGGGCGAAGGCTGGGAGGGCGTAGGGCTGCCCTCTTGGCCGTGTTCCGGGCCTTCTTGGCCACGGCCCCGTCTTACTGGCTGCTGCCGGAGTGCGCTGGGCCGGCCAGGGGACTCTCAACTGCTCGATCGCGGTCATGGATTCATGATGCAGGCCGCCGCTGACAGCCGGGCGGGCCTGTGGACAACCCCGGCCCTGTGGAAAACGGGCCGCGTCGCCCGCCGTCAGCGGGCCGTGAACGGCTCGTTCGTCCGCACGATGTCGCGGCCCAGGGGGAGCAGCGAGACCGGGATGAGCTTGAAGTTGGCGACCCCGAGCGGGATGCCGATGATCGTGACGCACAGCGCGATGCCGGTGGCGATGTGGCCGAGGGCCAGCCACCAGCCCGCCAGTACCAGCCACAGCACGTTGCCGACGCAGGACGGCGCGCCCGCGTCACGGCGTTCGACCGTCGTGTACCCGAAGGGCCACAGCGCGTAGACGCCGATGCGGAAGGCCGCGACGCCGAACGGGATGCCGATGATGGTGATGCAGAGGAGCAGGCCCGCGAGCATGTAGGCGAGGAACAGCCAGAAGCCGCTGAAGACGAGCCATATGACGTTCAGGATGGTCTTCATTGGTTCCCACCTGCCATCTTCTCGAGCCGGGCGATGCGTTCCGCCATCGGCGGGTGTGTGGAGAACATCTTCGACAGGCCCTGGCCTGGGCGGAACGGGTTCGCGATCATCATGTGGCTGGCGGTCTCGATGCGCGGCTCGGGCGGCAGCGGGAGTTGCTTCGTGCCGAGTTCGAGCTTGCGCAGGGCGCTGGCCAGGGCGAGCGGGTCGCCGGTGAGCTGGGCGCCGGAGGCGTCCGCCTGGTACTCCCGGGAGCGGCTGATGGCCAGTTGGATGAGCGAGGCGGCCAGCGGGCCCAGGATCATGATCAGCAGCATGCCGAGCAGGCCGGGGCCGTCGTCGTCGTCCGAGCGCCCGATCGGGATCAGCCAGGCGAAGTTGACCAGGAACATGATCACCGAGGCGAGGGCACCGGCGACCGATGAGATGAGGATGTCGCGGTTGTAGACATGGCTGAGCTCGTGGCCGATGACGCCGCGCAGCTCGCGCTCGTCCAGGAGGCGCAGGATGCCGTCGGTGCAGCACACGGCGGCGTTGCGCGGGTTGCGGCCCGTGGCGAAGGCGTTGGGCGCCTCCGTCGGGGAGATGTACAGGCGCGGCATGGGCTGGCGGGCCTGGGTGGAGAGCTCGCGGACCATGCGGTAGAGCCCCGGTGCCTCGAACTCGCTCACCGGGCGGGCGCGCATCGCGCGGAGGGCCAGCTTGTCGCTGTTCCAGTACGCGTACGCGTTGGTGGCCAGCGCTACCAGGACGGCGATGACGAGCCCCATGCGGCCGAAGAAGCTGCCGATGACGATGATGAGTGCGGACAGTCCTCCGAGGAGGACTGCTGTCCTGAGCCCGTTGTGCCGGCGGTGCACGGTACGCCCTCCAAGTGGTGCGGCAGGGGGACCCTTGCTTGCTGATTGCGGTGCCACTGGTGCCGTGATGTTCACGTCCAGTGGACCTTCCCGTACTGGTCAACGCCAGGCGGGAGGCACTAGTTCCCTTGTGCGCGCGGCGGGGGGTGTGGACCGTCCGGGTGAACGGCGCCGGGAAAGCGGCACGCGCGCGTGGAGGGCGGGTGCCCCACGCGCGCGTGGCGAATGCGGCTGTTGTTCAGAAGAGGGCGGTGTCGGTGAACCGCAGAACCAGCTGGGGTGCTCCGGACAGGGCGATGCCGAGGACTGCGGTCAGGGCGATCGCGGCGGTGAGCGGGGCGGGGACGCGGTGCCTTATGGGTTCGCCCTCCGGGGCGCGGAAGAGCAGGGCCGTCCACTGGAGGTAGTAGAACAGCGCGATGACGACGTTGACCGCCATGATCACGGCCAGCCAGCCGAGGCCGGCGTCGACGGCCGCCGAGAAGACGGTGACCTTGGCGAAGAGGCCGATGATGCCGGGCGGCAGCCCGGCGAGGCAGAGCAGGAAGAACGCCAGGAGCAGCGCGGACAGGGGGCTCGACGCGTACAGGCCGCGGTAGTCGGAGACGCGGTTGAGGGACTTCGTCCGGCCGACGAGCGCGGCCACGGCGAAGGCGCCGAGGTTCACCGCGCCGTACATCAGGGCGTAGGCGACGGTGGAGCCGATCGACTTCTCGGCGTCCCCGGAGTACGCGGCGGCCGCGATCGGCACCAGGAGGTAGCCGGCCTGGCCGACGGACGACCAGGCGAGCAGGCGTACCGCGCTGTACGCGCGCGTGGCCTGCTGGCGCAGGGCACCGACGTTGCCCACGGTCATGGTGAGCGCGGCCAGGGCGGCCAAGGCCGGGCCCCAGACGTCGGCGTACGAGGGGAGGGCGACGACCGTGACGAGGATCAGGCCGCTGAAGCCGACCGCCTTGCCGATGACCGACAGATAGGCGGCGATGGGCAGGGGCGCACCCACGTAGGTGTCGGGCACCCAGAAGTGGAAGGGCACGGCGGCCGTCTTGAAGGCGAAGCCGACCAGGGTGAGGACGACGCCGGTCTGGGCCAGCGTGTGGAGCTGTCCGTCGACGTTCTGGATGCGGTCGGCGACCTGGGTGAGGTAGAGGGTGCCCGTGGAGGCGTACACGAAGCTGATGCCCATGAGGCTGACCGCGGTCGCGGTGACCGAGGACAGGAAGAACTTCAGGGCCGCCTCGGAGGACTTCCGGTCGCCGTGCCTGAGGCCGACCAGCGCGAAGGCGGGCAGGGAGGCGACCTCCAGGGCGACGATCAGGGTCGCGAGGTCGCGGGAGGCGGGCAGGAGGGCGGCGCCGGCAGCGGAGGACAGCAGCAGGAACCAGTACTCGCCTTCGGGCAGCTCCTTGCGGGCGTCCTTCAGGGCGGTGACCGACAGGAGGGCGGCGAGGAGGGCGCCGCCGAGGACCAGGAACTGGATGACCAGGGTGAAGCGGTCGGCCGTGTAGCTGCACACGGTGGCGTCGCCGGTCAGGCAGAAGGTGCTGCGGTCGGCGTCCAGGAGGGGCAGCAGCATCAGCGTGGCGGCGGCCAGGCCGGCCACGGACGTCCAGCCGAGCAGCGTCTTGCGGTGCTCGGCGACGAACAGGTCGGCGACCAGGACGACGAGGCCGACGACCGCCGCGATGGTGGGCGGCGCGATCGCGAGCCAATCGACGGACTGGACCAGCGACGCGGCCAGGGGCTGGGCCGGGGAGCTCATCGGGTGCCTCCTGCGAGGAGCTGCTGGACGGCCGGGTCGCTCAGGCCGAGGAGAGCCTTGGGCCACAGGCCCGCGACGACGGTGAGGACGACGAGCGGGGTCCAGGCCGCGAACTCGTAACTGCGGACGTCGGTGAGCCTGGGGGCGTCCTGCGGCAGGGCGCCCATGCACACGCGGCGGACCACGACCAGCAGGTACGCGGCTGTCAGCAGCGTCCCGAAAGCGCCGATCGCCATGAACGTGAGGAAGGCGGGACGGCTGAGGCCGGCTGCCGGCTGGAACGCGCCGAACAGGGCCAGCATCTCGCCCCAGAACCCGGCCAGGCCCGGCAGGCCGAGCGAGGCGACGGCGGCGAAGGCGAGCAGGCCGCCGAGGCGCGGGGCCTTGCCGTAGAGCGCGGCTCCGGTCTCCTCGGCGAGGGTGTCGAGGTCGGTGGTGCCGGTGCGGTCCTTCAGGGCGCCGACGAGGAAGAAGAGCAGGCCGGTGATGAGGCCGTGGGCGATGTTGGCGAACAGGGCGCCGTTCACGCCGGTCGGGGTCATCGTGGCGATGCCGAGCAGGACGAAGCCCATGTGGCCGACGGAGGAGTAGGCGATGAGGCGCTTGAGGTCGCCCTTCGCGCCCCGCTTGGCGAGGGCCAGGCAGGCCAGGGATCCGTAGATGATGCCGACGACGGCCAGGGCGGCGAGGTAGGGCGCGAAGGTGCGGAACCCGTCGGGCGCGACAGGGAGGAGGATCCGGACGAACCCGTACGTACCCATCTTGAGCAGGACACCGGCCAGGAGGACCGAGCCGACGGTCGGCGCGGCGGTGTGGGCGTCGGGCAGCCAGCTGTGCAGCGGCCACATCGGCGTCTTGACCGCGAGGCCGATCCCGATCGCCAGAACGGCGATGACCTGCACGGATGTGCTCAGCGACCGGCCGTTGTCAGTGGCGAGTGCCATCATGTCGAACGTGCCCGCCTTGATCCCGATCAGGAGCAGGCCGAGCAGCATGACCACGGAGCCGAGCAGCGTGTAGAGGATGAACCGCCAGGCGGCCTGGCTCCGGCCCTCGCCGCCCCAGCGGGCGATGAGGAAGTACATCGGGATGAGGACCATCTCGAAGGCGAGGAAGAACAGCAGCAGGTCGAGGACGGCGAAGGTCGCGAGGGTGCCGGACTCGAGGACGAGCAGCAGCGCGACGAAGGCCTTCGGGGTGGGACCCGCGGGCATCTTGAAGTACGAGTAGAGCGCGCAGAGGAAGGTCAGCAGCGCGGTCAGGACCAGAAGGGGGAGGGAGATGCCGTCGATGCCGAGGTGGATGCGTACGTCGAGTGCGGGGATCCAGCTGATGTCCGTGCTGGCCTGCATCTTCGACGGCTGGTCGTGGTCGAAGCCGAGCGCGAGGACGATCGCCGCGATGAGGACCGCGCCGGTGACGGTGACGCCGTGCCGGAGCACGGCCTGCTCGGGCGACTTCCCCTTCAGCCCGGGCGGGGCCGGCAGGAGAGCCGCGGCGGCGCCGAGGAGCGGGCCGACGACGACGAATGCCAGAAGGAACTGCATCACGGACTCGTTGATATCGATCACGCCTGCTCACGCTCCCGTGGCGACGAGGACGACGGCGACCGCGAGGACGACGGTGCCGGCGAGCAGCGCGCTCACATAGGTCTGGACGTTGCCGGTCTGGGCGCGCCGTACGGCGGCGCCCAGCCAGCGGGGCAGCGCACCCGCACCGCGGACGTAGGTCTCGACGACCTCCCGGTCGAGGAACCGGACGAGGCTCGCCCCGGCCTGGACCGGGCGGACGAAGAGGGCCCGGTACACGGCGTCCAGGTGGAAGCCGCCGGCCGCGTGGCGGTGCAGCGGGCCGAGCAGGAGACGTCCGGGGTCGGCGGGGTCGGGCGCGTAGGCGATGTCGCCGTAGGCCGGCTCGTGGGTGGCGATGGCCTCCGCCTCGACCTGGGCGGCGTCGCCCTCGGGATGGGCCGCGACCGCGCCCAGCGGGACACGTGCGGTGAGCGCGGTGGTGTGCCGCCAGGCGCCGTAGGTGACGATGCCGCCGACCAGGGCCAGGCCCGTGCCGAGCACGGAGGTGGTGAGGGTCGGGCTGAGGTCGCGGCCGTCGAACCAGTCGGGGAGGAGGCGGAAGGCGAACCCACCCAGGGCCAGTGAGGGCACGGCCAGCACCCACAGCACGACGGTCATCGACAGCGGCTGCCTGCCGTGGTCGGGGGCTTCGGCGCCCCGGCCACGGAAGGCCAGCAGCCACAGGCGCATCGCGTAGGCGGCGGTGAGCACGGCCGTGAACAGGCCGGCGACGAGGACGATCCAGCCCGCCGCGGCGGGGGCGTGCTCGGTGTGACCGGTGACGACGTGTTCGGCGACGCCGAGGACGGCCTCCTTGGAGAAGAAGCCGCTGAACGGCGGGATCGCGGCGAGCGCGAGGAGCGCCACGGTCATCGTCCAGTAGGCGTCGGGGATGCGGTCGCGCAGGTTCCGCATGCGGGACATGGCGGCGAGCGAGTTGGTGCCGGCGGCGTGGATGATCACGCCGGCCGCGAGGAACAGCAGCGCCTTGAAGGCGCCGTGGGACAGGAGGTGGAAGACGGCGGCTCCGCGGTCGCCGACGGCGAGGGCGCCGGTCATGTAGCCGAGCTGACCGATCGTCGAGTAGGCGAGGACGCGCTTGATGTCGTCCTGGGCGAGCGCGGCCAGCGCCGAGCCGGCCATCGTGACGGCGGCCATGACGGCGAGGACGACCATCGCGGCCTGGGAGGCCTCGAAGACCGGCAGGAGACGGGCGATGAAGTAGACACCGGCGGCGACCATCGTCGCGGCGTGGATCAGCGCGGAGACGGGGGTCGGGCCCGCCATCGCGTCGGGGAGCCAGGTGTGCAGCGGGAACTGCGCGGACTTGCCCGCCACGCCCGCCAGGAGCAGCAGGGCGATCAGCGTCGGGTGGTCGAGCGAGCCGCTCGCCACGGCGCCGAGGACCCGGGTGATGCGGAACGAACCGGCGTCGGTGGCCAGGGCGAACAGACCGATGAGGAAGGGGACGTCGCCGAGCTTGGTGACCAGGAAGGCCTTGATGGAGGCGGCGCGGGCCTGAGGGGTCTCCCAGTAGTGGCCGACCAGGAAGTAGGAGCAGATGCCCATGACTTCCCAGCCGACCAGCAGCACGATCAGGTCACCGGAGTAGACGACCAGGAACATCGCGGAGGTGAACAGGGAGACCAGGGCGGCGTACGAGGGGTAGCGCGGGTCGTCGCGCAGGTAGCCCGTCGAGTAGATCTGCACGCAGGAGGCGACCAGGCCGACCAGGACGGCGACGAGGGCGGCGAAGCCGTCGATGTGCAGGGCGAGTTCGATCGGGACGGACCCGGTGGGGGTGAGTTCCGTGGCCGCGTTGACGGCCGCGTCACCGCCCTGCCGGACGGCGACCAGCGCGGCGAGCACCAGGGAGGTGAGCGTCGGCAGGACGGCGAGCGGGCGGACGAAGCCGGGTGCCGTGCGGCCCAGGAGCAGGCCGGCGACGGCGCCGAGGAACGGAAGGAGAGGGACGAGGACGGCGAGGGTGGTCGTGGTCACGCGGTGGCCTCAGCCTTCTGGGCCTCGCCGGACTGCTCGGCCGTAAGGGCGTCGTGGTCGGTGCCGTCGGGGTCGTGCCGTTCGGCGGTGTCGCGGAGTTTGTCGATGTCCGCGGTGCCGCGGTTGCGGTGGACGGCTAGGACGATCGCCAGGCCGATGCCGATCTCGGCGGCGGCGATGGCGATGGTGAACAGGGTCAGGGCCTGGCCGGAGTGCAGGCTCTCCTCGGCGGTCCTGCTGAGCCAGACGTCGAAGGCGACCAGGTTGAGGTTGACGGCGTTGAGCATCAGCTCGACCGACATCAGGACCAGGATCGCGTTGCGGCGGGCGAGGACGCCGTACAGGCCCGTACAGAAGAGGAGAGCGGAGAGGACGGCGGGATAGGCGAGGTGCATCAGCTCGTCCCTTCCTTCTCGCGCCGGTCCTGCTCGCTGCGGTCCTTCTCGCTTCGGTCCTTCTCGCTGCGGTCCTTCTCGCTCCGGGCGGCGGGGGTGCTCTCGGACGCGGTCGCCGAGGCGGCCTTCGCCTTGCGGGACAGGACGATCGCGCCGACCAGGGCGGCGAGGAGCAGGACGGAGAGGGCCTCGAAGGGGAGGACCCAGTTCTGGAAGAGGCTCGCGCCGGTGGCCTCGGTGGAGCCGGCGGCCGGGCCGTCCAGGTCGATCCAGGTGGTGCGGAAGGCGTCGACGACGACCCAGACCAGGGCGGCAGCGGCGGCGACCGCGACGGTGAGGGCGGCCCAGCGGTTGCCGGAGTCGGCGTCCGGTGAGCGACCGATGGGGGCCCTGGTGAGCATCAGACCGAACAGGAGGAGGACGACGACGGAACCGACGTAGATGAGGACCTGTACCCAGGCGATGAACTCGGCGGTCAGCAGGAGGTACTCGACGGCCAGGCCGCCGAGGGTGACGACCAGCCACAGGGCGGCGTGCACCAGTTGCCGGGTGGTGACGGTGACGAGTGCGGCGCCGAAGGTGACCAGGCCGACGAGGAGAAAGGCGATCTCGACGCCCGTCGGGGAGAGGAAGCCGTGGGTTTCGGCGGCCGTGGTGAACGCGGTCATTCCCGGCCCTCCTGCCCCGGCTTCGGCTGATCCGTCTGCGGGGCCGGCTGATCCGTCTGCTGCTTCGAGTCGCCCTGCGGACGGGTCGGTCGCTCGGCTGCCCGGGCCTGCTCGTCGGCGTGCGGTTCGGTGGCGGGCGGGGCCTGCTGGGCGGCCAGCTTGTCGGCGGTCTTGCGGGCGGTGGCGAGTTCCTTCGGTTCCTCCGCGCCGGGGTCGAGGGCCGGCGGGGCCGGGACGGTCCACATCCACTCCCGGAGCTTGTCGCGCTCGTGGGTGAGATCGCGGATGTCGGTCTCGGCGTACTCGAACTCCGGGGACCAGAACAGGGCGTCGAAAGGACAGACCTCGATGCAGATACCGCAGTACATGCACAGGGAGAAGTCGATGGCGAAGCGGTCGAGGACGTTGCGGCTGCGTTCGCGGCCGCCGGGGGTCGCCGCCGGGACGGTCTCCTTGTGGGAGTCGATGTAGATGCACCAGTCCGGGCACTCGCGGGCGCACAGCATGCAGACCGTGCAGTTCTCCTCGAACAGGCCGATCACACCGCGGGTGCGGGGCGGGAGGTCGGGCTGGGCGTCGGGGTACTGCGCGGTGACGGACTTCTTCGTCATCGTGCGGAGGGTGACGGCCAGGCCCTTGGCCAGGCCACTTCCTGGGATCGGGGCCATGGTTACTGGATCACCACCTTGACGATGCCGGTGAGGGCGATCTGGGCGAGGGAGAGGGGGACGAGGAGGGTCCAGGACAGTTTCTGGAGCTGGTCCTCGCGCAGGCGGGGGTAGGTGACGCGCAGCCAGATGACGAGGAAGGCGAGGACGGCGGTCTTCAGCAGGGTCCAGACCCAGCCGAGGCCGTCGGCGCCCCACGGGCCGTGCCAGCCGCCCAGGAAGAGAACGGTGGTCAGGCCGCACAGGACGACGATCCCGGCGTACTCGGCGAGGAGGAAGAGGGCGAAGCGGAGGCCTGTGTACTCGGTGTACGCGCCGAAGATGATCTCCGAGTCGGCGACGGGCATGTCGAAGGGCGGGCGCTGGAGTTCGGCGAGGCCTGCCACGAAGAAGACGATCGCGCCGACGATCTGCCAGGGGAGCCACCACCACTCGAAGGCGTCGAGGATGCCGGGGATCGAGACGGTGCCGGCCGCCATCGCCACCGAGGCGGCGGTGAGGAGCATCGGCAGTTCGTAGGCGAGGAGCTGGGCGGCGGTGCGGAGGCCGCCGAGGAGGGAGAACTTGTTCGCGGACGCCCAGCCGGCCATGAGCGAGCCGAGGACGCCGACGCCCATGACGGCCAGGACGAAGAAGACACCGGCGTCGACGACCTGGCCGACGGCTCCCTCGTCCGGGCCGATGGGGATGGCGAGCAGGACGAGGAGGTACGGCAGGAGGGCGACCGCGGGGGCCAGTTGGAAGATACGGCGGTCCGCGCCAGCGGGGACGACGTCCTCCTTCTGCGCGAACTTCACGCCGTCGGCGATCAGCTGGGCCCAGCCGTGGAAGCCGCCGGCGTACATGGGGCCGAGGCGGCCCTGCATGTGGGCCATGACCTTGTGTTCGGTCTGGCCGATGATCAGGGGGAAGGTGAGGAAGACGACGAACACGATCAGGAGACGCAGGGTGACGTCGAGCACGTCGTTCACCGCGGGCCTCCTGTCGGGTCATCGGGGTTGTCGGTGGGCTGCGGGGTGTCCGCCGGTTCTGAGGGTTCGGGGGTGTCGGAGGGTTCAGGGGTGCCGGAGGGCTCGGGGGTGTCCGGTGACTCCGAGGTGGGGTTCGGGGTCTTCGGGTCATCCGACGGCTCGGGAGCCGGCAGCGCGCCGGCCTCGGGGGACGGTTCGGGAGCCGGCTCCTCGAAGGCCGGGCGGGCGTGATGCCAGGGGGCGTCCGAGCTGCGCGGGGGTCGTGCTGCCCTGCCCGGCCGGCTGTCGCCGGGGGCGGACTCCGCCGAGGCGGCGGGGGTTCCGGGCCCGGTTTCCGAGGGCTCCGGCTCGGTGGCCGGTGGTGGAGAGCCGGTCGCGGTCGCCGCTGCTTCGGCTCCGGAGGTGGTGTCTCCGGAACCCGAGGTCGTGGCTTCGGAACCGGAGGTCGCCGATTCGGCGCCGGAGGTCGTGGCTGCGGGACCGGAGGTCGCCGATTCGGGGCCCTTGGACGTCTGGCTCGCCGAACCCTCCGCCGCCGAGCGGCTACGACGCGGTCGTTCCGAAGCCGGGACAGCCGGGACAGCCGGGGCAGCCGGAGCGGCCGGGGACGGAGTCGCCGTGTCACCGGCAGCGGACTGGCTTGCCGAGCCCGCCGCAGCCGAACGGGTCCGCCGCACCGGGCGTTCGCCCGCGGGGCGGGCGGTGCCCCGGGCCGGGCGGTCGGCTGCCGCGCGGCCGGCGCCGCGGGCCGGGGCCGGGGGGAGTTGGCCCTTCAGGGGACCCCATTCGTTCGGGTCGGGGACGCCGGGGGGAAGCATCTGACGGCGCTTGGGGCCGCCGTGCTCCGACTCGCCGGGTTCCTTCGCGCCGGGCCAGGCTTTGGCGACGCGGGCGGCCAGGACGAAGTCCTTGCGCAGGGGGTGGCCTTCGAAGTTCTCGGGCAGGAGCAGGTGGTCCAGTGCCGGATGGCCTTCGAAGGTGATGCCGAACATCTCGTGCGTCTCGCGTTCGTGCCAGGCGGCGCCCGCGTAGACACCGACCGCCGAGGGCAGGGTCGGGGCCTCGTGCGGGACCGTCGTACGCAGGAGGAGGCGTCGGAGCGGAGACAGCGCCGCGACGTGGGCCGTGACGCGAAAGCCCGTGCCCGGTTCGTCGACCGCGCTCAGCCAGTCGAAGTACGTGCAGGTCAGGCGGTCGCGTGCGGTCTCCAGGGCGGAGATCCAGGTCGCGGGCGGCACGTCGACCGTCAGGACCTCGTACGACTCCTCGGCCGTGGCGTCCGGCCCGAAGAGTTCCTCCGCGTCGGCGGGGAGCCAGCCGACCGCGGTCATCGTCCCTCCCCCGGCGTCGCGTCGGAGCCCGGGGCGGGGGTCGGCGGCTGCACCAGACCGCTCTGGAGCGCCGCTGCCGAAGGACGGGCGGCGCCGCTTCCGTACCGCTCCCCCAGCGACTCGCGGGCGATCTTCTCCTGGAGCTTGAGGATGCCCTGGAGCAGGGCCTCGGGCCGGGGCGGGCAGCCGGGGACGTAGACGTCGACGGGGATGATCTGGTCGACGCCCTTGGTGACGGAGTACGAGTCCCAGTAGGGGCCGCCGCAGTTGCTGCACGCGCCGAAGGAGATGACGTACTTGGGTTCCGGCATCTGTTCGTAGAGGCGCTTCACCGCAGGCGCCATCTTGTCCGTGACCGTGCCGGACACCACCATCAGGTCGGCCTGGCGCGGGCCCGGCGCGAAGGGGATGACGCCGAGCCGGATGAAGTCGTGGCGGGCCATCGACGCGGCGATGAACTCGATCGCGCAGCAGGCGAGGCCGAAGTTGAAGACCCAGAGCGAGTAGCGGCGGCCCCAGTTCAGGATCACCTTCATCGGCTCGGGTGCGAGACGCGCCAGGGCGCCGAGCCGCTTCGGCTCGGGAAGCAGCACGGGCTCGGTGCCGGCGGGGGTCACGTCCATGCCAGGACGCCCTTCTTGTATGCGTAGAGCAGGCCCACGGCCAGGAAGCCGAGGAAGATGAACATCTCCACCAGGGTCGTCGCGCCGTAGCCGGGGGCGGCGAAGACGGTCGCCCAGGGGAACAGGAAGATCGAGTCGACGGCGAAGATCACGTACAGGAACGCGTAGACGTAGTAGCGGACCTGGGTGTGGGCCCAGCCCTCGCCGACGGGGTCGACGCCGCACTCGTACGTCAGGAGTTTCTCGGGGGTGGGGACCACGGGTCGCAGCAGGCGGCCGGCCCCGAAGGCGACGGCGACGAACAGCACGCCGACGACGGCGAGCAGTCCGACGACCGAATAGGACTGGAAGTAGTCCGCCGCGACGACGGTCGTGGTGACGACGGTCGGTTCCGGCACGTCCGTCCCTCGCTCCCTGAAAACTCGGACTGGATCCTGCGACGGTTCCGCGGCTCCGGGGCACGGCCGGGAACAACGGACGCCGCCGTTCGACGAACAACGGGTGCCGCCGTTCGACGATCTGTACGCACGGGAGTCTAGGCCCTGATAAAGGCAGGGTAAGCAGCCCGTCACGCCCTGGCATGCGGGGGTGGGGTTTACCTCAGTCGATCCTGGCGGTCTGCCTCATGGCGCGGGTGCCCGCCGCCGGGCACGCTAAGGCATATGACCGAACGCATCCCGCCCTTGGGCACGAGCGCGGCCCCGACCGCGGCCGGGCCGGACGACCGCCCGCCGCCGCCCCGTCTCGCCTACGACCGGCACACCTGGAAGGAGATCGCGCATCTCCTGGCGAACCTTCCGGTGGCGCTGGTCGGCTTCACCTATGTCGTGACGGCGATGTTCACCAGCCTCGGGCTGACGGTCACGGTGATCGGGTTCCCGCTGCTCGCGGCCGGGCTCGGCGGCGCGCGGCTGCTGGGCCGGATGGAGCGGACGAGGGCCAGGGCGCTGCTCGGCGTGCGGGTGGACGAGCCGAGCCGGCTGCCGCTGCGCGGCCGGGGCGGCTTTCTCCAGAAGCTGTGGATGTCGCTGAAGGACCCGGTGGGCTGGCGCACGGTGCTGTACGAGTTCATACGGCTGCCGTGGGGTGTCCTCACCTTCGCCATCACGCTGACCTCGCTGTTCGTGCTGTGGCCGGTGCTGCCGTTCATCGCGCGGGGCCTGGCCAACGCCGACCGGGCCATGGTGCGGGGGCTGCTGTCGCCCTCCGACGAGCTGGAGCGGCGCATCGCCGAGCTGGAGTCGGACCGGGGGGTCGTGGTCGACACGGCGGCGGCCGACCTGCGGCGCATCGAGCGGGACCTGCACGACGGGGCGCAGGCCCGGCTGGTCAACCTGGCCATGGGGCTGGGCCTGGCGAAGGAGAAGGTGCTGGAGGACCCCGACGCGGCGGCGGCGATGGTCGAGGAGGCGCACGGCGAGGTGAAGCTGGCGCTCCAGGAGCTGCGCGACCTGGCCCGGGGCATCCACCCGGCGGTCCTGACCGACCGCGGTCTGGACGCGGCCCTGTCCGCGGTCTCCTCGCGCTGCACGGTCCCGGTCAAGGTGACGGTCGACCTGCCGGCACGGCCGGCCGCGGCCATCGAGGGCATCGCCTACTTCACCGTCTCGGAGCTGCTGCAGAACGTCAGCAAGCACAGCGCGGCGAAGTCGGCGTCGGTGGATGTGTGGCGGACGAACGACCGGCTGCTCATTCAGGTGTGGGACGACGGCCGCGGAGGCGCGAGTCTCGACGGCGGTACGGGGATGAGGGGCCTGGCCGAGCGGCTGGACGCCGTCGACGGGCTGTTCGTCCTGGAGTCCCCCGAGGGCGGCCCGACGACGGTCACGGCGGAACTGCCCTGGCGCGACCGAACGGACGACTCCGGCACGGGCAGCCCCTGAGGGGTGCCCGGAGGTAGGGAAAACCCCCCGTCCAAGACGCCGACGGACTCCATGGTCCGCCGACCTGCGGCGGAGCAGGGTGGTGGTACGGGAAGACAGCCGCAGGACGAGGGAGAAGGACGACGCCGATGGCCACGGAGTACGGACAGGAGTACGGGCTCGACGGCAGGCCCGGGCTCTCCGGGAGCACCGGGCGGCGGCACCCGCTGCCCGCCGCGCTGCGGGCGCCGGTCGAGGGCCGCACCTGGCGCGAGCTCGGATATGTGCTGCTCAGCCTGCCGATCAGCATCCTGCTGTTCACCTACGCGGTCACGATGGTGTCGCTGGGGGCGGGACTGCTGGTGACGTTCCTCGGCATTCCGGTGCTGGCGGCGGCGCTCGCCGGGTGCCGGGGCCTCGGGTCCCTGGAGCGGATGCGGGCGCGGGCGCTGCTGGACCTGGAGGTGGCCGGCCCGGAGCCGCTGCGGATGAAGAAGCCGGGCGCCATGGCGTGGATGGGGGCCGTGCTCAAGAGCGGTGCCTCGTGGCGGGCCCTGCTGTACGCGGTGCTGCATCTGCCGTGGGCGGTGCTCTCGTTCGTCGTCGCCGTGAACCTCTGGGTGCTGGGCTGGGCGCTGCTGACGTACCCGCTGTGGTTCTGGGTGCTCCCCATGTACGCCGGGCAGGACGGGGTCCAGCTGTACGGCGACGAGACGCACCGGGTCTACCTCGACAACCCCTTCGAGATCACGGTGACCGCGCTGGTGGGTCTGCTGCTGACGATCGCCACGCCGTGGATCGTGCGAGCGCTGACGATGGTGGACCGGCTGCTGGTGTACGGGCTGCTCGGACCGTCGCGGCTGGCCTCGCGGGTGGTGGAGCTGGAGTCGGACCGGGGGGTCGTGGTCGACACGGCGGCGGCCGATCTGCGGCGCATCGAGCGGGATCTGCACGACGGGGCGCAGGCCCGGCTGGTGGCGCTGGCCATGGACCTGGGGATGGCGAAGGAGAAGCTCCAGGAGGATCCGCAGACGGCCGCGCGGATGGTGGACGAGGCGCACGGCGAGGTGAAGACGGCGCTCCAGGAGCTGCGCGACCTGGCCCGGGGCATCCACCCGGCGGTGCTGACCGACCGCGGTCTGGACGCGGCCCTGTCCGCGGTCTCCTCGCGCTGCACGGTGCCCGTGCAGGTGGAGGTCGACCTGGCGGAGCGGCCGGCGCCGGCGATCGAGGGGATCGCGTACTTCACGGTGTCGGAGCTGCTCCAGAACGTCAGCAAGCACGCGCGGGCGACCTGGGCCGGCGTGGAGGTCTGGCGGACGGAGAACCGGCTGATGCTCCAGGTCGTGGACAACGGCGTGGGCGGGGCCGACGTGTCCCAGGGGTCCGGCCTCGCGGGGCTCGCGGAACGGCTCGACGCGGTGGACGGGATCCTGGTGGTGGACTCGCCGGCGGGCGGGCCGACCCGGGTGACCGCGGAGTTGCCGTGGCGGGGCGCGCACGTGAGGTGACCTTCGGCAGGTGACCCTTCGGCTCCCCACCCGCATCGGTCGGATCACCCCCACCCGAATCGGTCGGATCGGCCGGGCAACAAGCCGGTCCACCCCCATCCAGCGCCCGTTCCTGAAATGCTGGACCCGTCGCACGGGTGGGCGCGGAGCCGTTGTGGGCTGCGGACGGGCGGCGTCGGGCTGTGGGGGGCCGAACATCGTGGAGGACAGGGTGCGGGTCGTCATCGCCGAGGATTCAGTGCTGCTCAGAGAGGGCCTGACGCGGCTGCTGACCGACCGGGGGCACGAGGTGGTCGCCGGGGTCGGCGACGGCGCGGCGCTGATCAAGACCATCACGGAGCTGGACGCGCAGGGCGAGCTGCCGGACGTCGTGGTCGCCGATGTGCGGATGCCGCCGACGCACACCGACGAGGGGGTGCGGGCCGCGGTGCAGTTGCGCAAGGCGCACCCGGGGCTCGGCGTGCTGGTGCTGTCGCAGTACGTGGAGGAGCGCTACGCCACGGAACTGCTCGCGGGGTCCAGCCGGGGCGTCGGCTATCTGCTGAAGGACCGGGTGGCCGAGGTGCGTGAGTTCGTGGACGCGGTCGTGCGGGTGGCCGAGGGCGGTACGGCCCTCGACCCGGAGGTCGTCGCGCAGTTGCTGGGCCGCAGCCGTAAGCAGGACGTGCTCGCGGGGCTGACCCCGCGGGAGCGGGAGGTGCTGGGGCTGATGGCCGAGGGACGGACGAACTCGGCGATCGCCCGGCAGCTCGTGGTCAGCGACGGAGCGGTCGAGAAGCACGTCAGCAACATCTTCCTGAAGCTGGGGCTCTCCCCGAGCGAGGGGGACCACCGCCGGGTGCTGGCCGTGCTGACGTATCTGAATTCCTGACCGGCGGCGATTCCGGACACCGGAGAGCGGAAAACAGGACAAGTCTGGGCCCGTGATCATCTCAAAGTCGTGTCCAAGATGCGAATGACCCGAAGAAGGCGACCCTTGCGGTCGTAGTGTTGATCCTGGGAACGCCTGCGGGAAGGCCTTCCCAGGACAGCCGCCTCGAGGGAGGTCCAGTTCAGTGACCAGCCAGGTCAGTAGCCCAGCGGAGCAGGCCGACGAAACAGTCGTAGGAGAGCAGCGCAAAGCGGCGGGCACGAAGGACGTTCGTCGCCTCGACCGAGTGATCATCAGGTTCGCGGGGGACTCGGGTGACGGCATGCAGCTCACCGGTGACCGTTTCACCTCGGAGACCGCGTCGTTCGGCAACGACCTGTCGACGCTGCCGAACTTCCCGGCCGAGATCAGGGCGCCCGCCGGGACCCTGCCGGGCGTGTCGTCCTTCCAGCTGCACTTCGCCGATCACGACATCCTCACGCCCGGTGACGCGCCGAACGTGCTCGTGGCGATGAACCCGGCGGCGCTGAAGGCGAACATCGGCGACCTGCCGCGCGGTGCCGAGGTGATCGTCAACACGGACGAGTTCACCAAGCGGGCGATGCAGAAAGTCGGCTACGAGACCAGTCCGCTGGAGGACGGGTCGCTGGACGGCTACCAGGTCCACCCCGTGCCGCTGACCACGCTCACCGTGGAAGCGCTGAAGGAGTTCGACCTCACCCGCAAGGAGGCCGAGCGCAGCAAGAACATGTTCGCGCTGGGCCTGCTGAGCTGGATGTACCACCGGCCCACCGAGGGCACGGAGAGATTCCTCCGAGCGAAGTTCGCGAAGAAGCCCGACATCGCGGCGGCCAACCTCGCCGCCTTCCGGGCCGGCTGGAACTTCGGCGAGACCACCGAGGACTTCGCCGTCTCCTACGAGGTCGCCCCGGCGGCCACGGCGTTCCCGCCGGGTGTCTACCGCAACATCTCGGGCAATCTCGCCCTGTCGTACGGCCTGGTGGCCGCGAGCCGGCAGGCGGATCTGCCGCTGTACCTGGGGTCGTACCCGATCACGCCGGCGTCGGACATCCTGCACGAGCTGAGCAAGCACAAGAACTTCGGGGTGCGGACCTTCCAGGCCGAGGACGAGATCGCCGGTATCGGGGCGGCGCTGGGCGCGGCGTTCGGCGGTTCGCTGGCGGTGACCACGACGAGCGGCCCCGGTGTGGCGCTGAAGTCGGAGACGATCGGTCTCGCGGTCTCGCTGGAGCTGCCGCTGCTGGTCGTGGACATCCAGCGCGGTGGCCCGTCGACCGGTCTGCCCACCAAGACCGAGCAGGCGGACCTGCTGCAGGCGATGTACGGGCGCAACGGCGAGGCTCCGGTCCCGGTGGTCGCGCCCCGTACGCCGGCGGACTGCTTCGACGCCGCGCTGGAGGCCGCGCGGATCGCGCTGACGTACCGCACGCCGGTGTTCCTCCTGTCCGACGGTTACCTGGCCAACGGCTCCGAGCCGTGGCGCATCCCGGACCTGGAGGAGCTGCCCGACCTGCGGGTGCAGTTCGCGCAGGGCCCGAACCACACGCTCGACGACGGCACCGAGGTGTTCTGGCCGTACAAGCGCGACCCGCAGACCCTGGCCCGCCCGTGGGCGATCCCGGGCACGCCGGGTCTGGAGCACCGGATCGGCGGCATCGAGAAGGAGGACGGCACGGGCAACATCTCCTACGCGCCGGCCAACCACGACTTCATGGTGCGCACCCGGCAGGCGAAGGTGGACGGCATCGAGGTCCCGGACCTCGACGTGGACGACCCGAACGGAGCCAGGACCCTCGTCCTGGGCTGGGGCTCGACGTACGGGCCGATCACGGCCGCGGTGCGGCGGCTGCGCCGGGCCGGGGAGTCGATCGCGCAGGCGCATCTGCGCCACCTGAACCCCTTCCCGAGGAACCTCGGCACGGTCCTCGAGGGTTACGACAAGGTGGTGATCCCCGAGATGAACCTCGGGCAGCTCGCCATGCTCATCCGGGCGAAGTACCTGGTGGACGCCCACTCGTACACCCAGGTCAACGGTATGCCGTTCAAGGCGGAGCAGCTCGCCACGGCTCTGAAGGAGGCCATCGATGGCTGAGACGTCCACACACGGCACGGGCACCATCGAGGCGCTTTCCCTCGTCCCCAAGGCCGAGGGCAGGCAGTCGATGAAGGACTTCAAGTCCGACCAGGAAGTGCGCTGGTGCCCCGGCTGCGGCGACTACGCCATCCTCGCCGCGGTGCAGGGCTTCATGCCCGAACTGGGACTGGCGAAGGAGAACATCGTCTTCGTCTCGGGCATCGGCTGCTCCTCCCGCTTCCCGTACTACATGAACACCTACGGGATGCACTCCATCCACGGCCGCGCCCCGGCCATCGCCACGGGCCTGGCCAGCTCCCGCCGCGACCTGTCGGTGTGGGTCGTCACCGGTGACGGTGACGCGCTGTCCATCGGCGGAAACCACCTGATCCACGCCCTGCGGCGCAACGTCAACCTCAAGATCCTGCTGTTCAACAACCGGATCTACGGTCTGACCAAGGGCCAGTACTCGCCGACCTCCGAGGTCGGGAAGATCACCAAGTCGACGCCGATGGGCTCGCTGGACGCGCCCTTCAACCCGGTGTCGCTGGCGATCGGCGCGGAGGCGTCGTTCGTGGCGCGGACGGTCGACTCGGACCGCAAGCACCTGACGGAGGTGCTGCGCCAGGCCTCCGCCCACCAGGGCACGGCCCTGATCGAGATCTACCAGAACTGCAACATCTTCAACGACGGCGCCTTCGACGCCCTCAAGGACAAGCAGCAGGCCGAGGACGCCGTGATCCGCCTGGAGCACGGCAAGCCGATCCGGTTCGGCCGAGACCTGGCCAAGGGGGTCGTCCGGGACCCGGTCACCGGTGATCTGAAGGTGGTGGCGGTGACGCCGGACAACGAGGACGCGGTACTCGTCCACGACGCGCACGCCGAGTCCCCGACCACGGCGTTCGCCCTGTCCCGCCTCGCCGACCCGGACACCCTGCACCACACGCCGATCGGTGTCCTGCGCTCCGTCGACCGGCCCGTCTACGACACGCAGATGGCCGACCAGCTGGACAGCGCGATCGAGCAGCACGGCAAGGGCGACCTGGCGGCGCTGCTGGCGGGCGGCGACACCTGGACGGTCGTCGGCTGAGCATGCTCCTCGACGCGGGGCCCGGGACCGTCTCAGGACGCGGACCGGGCCTCGTCGTATGCCCGGCGTGCCTTTTCCACCTCGTCCATGCGCCGGTGCGTCCACTGGGTGAGGGCCCGCACCTGCTCGGCTGCCTCGCGGCCGAGGTCGGTGACGGAGTAGTCGACGCGGGGCGGGATCACGGGCTTGGCGTCGCGGTGGACGAGGCCGTCGCGCTCCAGGGTCTGGAGCGTCTGCGTGAGCATCTTCTCGCTGACGCCACGGCCGCCGTAACGGCTGATCGCCCGGCGCAGCTCGCTGAACCGGTGGGGGCGTTCCAGGAGCTCGATCAGCACGAGCACGCCCCAGCGGCTGGTGACGTGCTCCAGCACCAGCCGGTAGGGGCACAGGGCCTCAGCCTCGCCATTACTTACTGCCATGCCAGTACCTTACTTCAAAGTGGGTACTTTCCAAGAGTTAGCGCCTCTCGTAGGGTTAGTGCCATCGCACCCCACAAGGAGAGTCGCCCTCATGAGCATCATCGTCACCGGAGCCACCGGAAACCTCGGCCGTCACGTCGTGGAGCAGCTGCTGGAGAAGGTCCCCGCCGAGCAGATCACCGCGGTCGTCCGCAACGCCGAGAAGGCCGCCGACTTCGCGGAGCGCGGTGTGCGGATCGCACTGGCCGACTACAACGCCCCGGCGTCCTTCGACGGGCTCTTCTCCGCCGGTGACAAGGTGCTGCTGGTCTCCGGCAACGAGTTCGACAAGGGTCGTGTGCAGCAGCACAAGGTCGTCATCGACGCCGCCAAGGCGGCCGGTGTGGCCCTGCTCGCCTACACCAGCGCCCCGGGCACCCTGACCGCCGCGCTCGCCGACGACCACCGCGGCACCGAGGAGCTGCTGCTGGACTCCGGCGTGCCCTACACCCTGCTGCGCAACGGCTGGTACCACGAGAACTACACCGAGAACCTCGCCCCGGTGCTGGAGCACAACGCGGTCGTGGCCGCCGCCGGCGAGGGCAAGGTCTCCTCCGCCGCCCGTGCCGACTACGCCGCCGCGGCCGTCGCCGTGCTGACCGGCGAGGGGCACGAGAACAAGACGTACGAGCTGGGCGGCGACACCGCCTGGAGCTTCACCGAGTACGCGGCCGAGCTGAGCCGTCAGACCGGCAAGGAGATCACCTACAACCCGGTCTCGACCGAGGTGCTCACCGGGATCCTGACTGGCGCCGGCCTGCCCGAGCCGCTGGCACAGACGCTCGCGGGCGTGGACGCCTCCATCGAGAAGGGTGAGCTGGTCGTCTCCACCGGCGATCTGTCCCGCCTGACCGGCCGCCCGACCACCCCGTTCTCCGAGGCCATCGCCGCGGCGCTCAAGGGCTGAACTCCCCCGGCGGGCCCTTGAGCAGCCCCACCCCCGGCTGTCATGACCGTATACCGATACGGGCATGACAGCCGGGGGTGCTCGGCGTTACCGTCGTGGCGGAACACACGTACGGAGGAGGGGCCCGTGAGCGGCAAGCCGAGGGGCGAGCGGCACATAGGACTGCTGAACGGCTTCGCGGCCTACGGCATGTGGGGCCTCGTCCCGCTGTTCTGGCCCCTGCTGAAGCCCGCCGGGGCGATGGAGATCCTGGCCCACCGGATGGTGTGGTCGCTGGTCTTCGTGGGCGCCGCCCTGCTCGTGCTGCGCCGCTGGGCCTGGGCCGGTGAGCTGCTGCGGCAGCCGCGCAGGCTGGGCCTCGTCGCGATCGCCGCGACGTTCATCACCCTCAACTGGGGCCTGTACATCTGGTCCGTGAACTCCGGGCACGTCGTCGAGGCCTCGCTCGGGTACTTCATCAACCCGCTTGTCACCATCGCGATGGGTGTGCTGCTGCTGAAGGAGCGGCTGCGGCCGGTGCAGTGGCTGGCGGTCGGGACCGGGGTCGCGGCGGTCGTCGTGCTGACCGTCGGCTACGGCCGGCCCCCGTGGATCTCCCTCGGCCTCGCCTTCTCCTTCGCCACGTACGGGCTGGTGAAGAAGAAGCTGAACCTCGGCGGCGTGGAGTCGCTGGCCGCCGAGACCGTGGTCCAGTTCCTGCCCGCGCTCGGCTTCCTGGTGTGGCTGAGCGCGCGGGGCGAGTCCACCTTCGCCGCCGAGGGCGCGGGGCACGCGGCGCTGCTCGCCTCGGCCGGGATCGTCACCGCGCTGCCCCTGGTCTGCTTCGGCGCCGCCGCCATCCGCGTGCCCCTGTCCACGATCGGCCTGCTGCAGTACCTGACGCCGGTCTTCCAGTTCCTGCTCGGCGTCTTCTACTTCCACGAGGAGATGCCGCCGGAGCGCTGGGCCGGCTTCGCGCTGGTGTGGCTGGCGCTGACACTGCTCACCTGGGACGCCCTGCGCACCGCCCGCCGGGCCTCCCGGGCACTGACCAGCGAGATCAGCGCGCCCAGCACCACCAGGGCCACGGGCACGGTCAGTGCCACCCGGAACGCCGACAGCGTGGCCTCGGGGCCGGACCCGGTGGACGCCAGGCCGTAGACCGCGGTCACCGCCGCGATGCCGATGGCGGAGCCGAACTGCGTGGCGGTGGTCAGCAGCCCGCCGGCCAGGCCCTGCTCCGACCCGGTGACCCCGTCCGTAGCCGCGATCGTCAGCGGCCCGTAGGCCAGGGCGAAGGCGAGACCCGAGAGGAACAGGGTGGGGAACATCGCGGCGTAGGACCAGTCCATGCCGACCGGCAGGAACAGCCCGTACGCGATCACGGCCAGGACGAAGCCGCCGACGATCACCTGGGCGTTGCCGAAACGGGCGACCAGTCGCGGGGTGAGCGTCGGGGCGAGGACGGCGTCGACGCCCATGACGATCAGGGCCACCGCCGTCTGGAGGGGCGACCAGCCGCGCAGTTCCTGGAGGTAGAGCGTGACGACGAACTGGAAGCCGAAGAAGGCGCCGAGGAAGAGCAGCGCTCCCAGGTCGGCGCGCACCACCGGGCCCTGGCGCAGGATGCCGAGGCGGACGAGCGGATCCGGGCAGCGGCGTTCGGCCACGACGAAGGCACCGGCCAGGACGAGCGCCGCGAGGCCGCAGACCAGGGTGAGCGGCCAGTCGTGCAGGCCGTGTTCGAGGCGGATGACGGTGTAGGCGGCCAGCAGCATGGCGCCGGCGGCGGTGATCGCACCGGGCAGGTCGAACCCGCGCCGACGCGCCGGCGGGCCGTCCTGCCGGGGTACCAGGCGTACGGCCGCGACGAGCAGCGCCGCGGCCAGCAGTACCGGCGCGAAGAACACCCAGCGCCAGCCGAGCTGGGTGAGCAGACCGCCGATGACCAGACCGAGGGAGAAGCCGGCCGCGCCCGTGCCGGCGAAGACCAGCAGGGCCTTGTTGCGCTGCGGGCCCTCGGCGTACGAGGTCGTGATCAGGGAGAGCGCGGCCGGGGTCATGAACGCGGCGGCGACGCCCGTGACGAAGCGGGCGACGACCAGCATCCAGCCCTCGGTCGCGAAGCCGCCGAGCCCCGAGAACGCGAGGAAGACGCCCAGCCAGAGCAGGAACATCCGCCGCCGCCCGAGCAGGTCGGCCGCCCGGCCGCCCAGCAGGGTGAAGCCGGCGTAACCGAGCACATAGCCGCTCATCACCCAGGCCGCGGTGTCGGTGGCCAGCCCGAGGTCGGAGCGGATGTCCGGGATCGCCACCGCCATCATCGCGACGTCGATGCCTTCGAGAAAGATCGTTCCGCAGAGGACGAACAGCAGCGCCCAGGCACGGGTGCCCATCAGTCAACACTCCTCTTCCAGGGATCGGTTACGCAAGTGAGGGTCGGTTCCTTCTTGTAACCAGGACCACCCTGCGGCAGCATCGACAGACATGGAAGAAGGCACTTCGAAGTCACCGAGTAACTGCGAGAGCACCGTGGACCACGGCGACGCCGATCCCTTCCAGTGGGACACCCGGGAGGACTGCCAGGTCCGGCAGATCCTCGACCGGATCGCCGACAAGTGGTCGCTGCTCGTCATCGCGCTGCTGGAGAACCGGCGGCTGCGCTTCACCGAGCTGCGCCGGGAGATCGACGGGGTCAGCCAGCGGATGCTGACGGTGACCCTGCGGTCGCTGGAGCGGGACGGCCTGGTGAAGCGGACGGTGCACCCGGTGGTGCCGCCGCGGGTCGAGTACGAACTGACCTCCCTCGGCCGGACCCTGCACACGACCATCCAGTCGCTGGTGACCTGGACGGAGCGGCACCAGGAGGAGATCGCTGCGGCCCGCAGCGCCTACGACGCCCGTGCGGCGAAGGCTCGGGCCGCGGAGGTTACGGCGTCCTAGGAGCCCGGCGGGACCGGTGTGCCCGGGCCTTCTCGCGGTTGCCGCAGTGCTCCATCGCGCACCAGCGGCGGCGGCCCGGGCGGGAGGTGTCGACGAAGAGCAGGTAGCAGTTGTGGGCGCCGCACTCCCGGATGCGGTGGGCGTGGGGGCCGGTGAACAGGTCGATCGCGTCCCGGGCGACCGTGGCGAGCAGCTGGGCTCCGGTGGCGCCCGGGGCCCAGGCGCGGGTGCCGTCCGGCTCGATGCGGGCGACCAGCGGGGGCCTGGCCGCGGCGGCGTTGACGACGTCCAAGGGGGCGGCTTGCAGCGGGCGGTCGTGGGCGCGGTCGGCGGCGAGCGGGAACACGGCGTCGCGCAGGGCGCGCACACGCTCCAGCTCATCCTCGGTGACGGTGACGTCGAGGCCGTCCGGGAGGCGACTGCGCGCGGCCCAGGCGACCAGGTCGGCGGGTTCATGCAGCACCTCGTACCGCGCGAACTCCCCGGGGCCGCCCGTCGTCAGCAGCTCCAGGCACAGGGCGCCGGGGTCGAAGCGGTAGGCCTTCCCCTGGTGCGAGACCAGCGTCAGGCCGGGTGCCCGGTCCGGCGTTTCCCCTCCGCGTCCACTCACATAACCAGTATAAGTGGTTACATGACACAGACCCCGGCACCGCCCACCCCCGTGCACTGGAAGATCGTCATCGACGCGAACGATCCGCACGCGCAGGCCGACTTCTGGGCCGCTGCCCTCCGGTACGAGGCCGAGGACAACAGCGCCCTCATCGAGAAGCTGCTCGGCTTCGGCGCCCTGCCCGAAGAGGCCACGGTCGAGTTCCACGGCCGCCGCGCCTTCCGGGACCTGATCGCCGTACGGCACCCCGAGGACCCGTTCGAGCAGGAGAGCGGGACCGGGCTGGGCCGGCGGCTGCTGTTCCAGCGGGTGCCGGAGGCGAAGACGGTCAAGAACCGGCTCCACCTCGATCTGCACCCGGGCGAGGGGCGGCGCGAGGAGGAGGTGGCGCGGCTGGAAGGGCTCGGCGCGCGTGTGCTGCGGCGGGTGGCGGAGCAGGGCGGCGAGTGGGTCGTGATGGCGGACCCGGAGGGGAACGAGTTCTGCGTGCAGTGAGCTTGCCGGGCGGTCCAGCGCATCCCAACGCCCTGGCTGAATACGTCTCTTGACGGAGAGTCAGTACCACCTTCACCATCCAGGCACCCCATTCACTGTGGGCTGCCCGTGGACACCCCCACGGGCTTCCCCATGGAATTCGGAGCCCCCACATGAAGCTCTCCGTTTCCGCGCGTGCCGTGGCGGCCGGTGCCGTGGCCACCGCCATGCTCCTGACCGGCGGGGCCGTGGCGGACGCCGCGTCCGCTCCCCCCAGACCGGCTGCCGCGCCCGACATACCCCTGGCGGGCGTCAAGGCGCACCTGTCCCAGCTCCAGTCCATAGCCACAGCCAACGGCGGCAACCGCGCGCACGGCCGCCCCGGCTACAAGGCCTCCGTCGACCACATCAAGGCCAAACTGGACGCGGCCGGGTACACCACCACGGTCCAGCAGTTCACCGCCTCCGGCCGCACCGGCTACAACCTGATCGCCGACTGGCCGGGCGGCGACGCGAACCAGGTCGTGATGGCCGGCTCGCACCTCGACAGCGTCTCCTCCGGGCCCGGCATCAACGACAACGGGTCCGGCTCGGCCGCCGTCCTGGAGACCGCCCTCGCCGTGTCCCGGGCGCAGTACAAGCCCACCAAGCACCTGCGGTTCGCCTGGTGGGGCGCGGAGGAGCTCGGCCTGGTCGGCTCCCGCCACTACGTCAGCCGGCTGGCCACCGGCGACCGTTCACGGATCAGCGCCTACCTCAACTTCGACATGATCGGCTCCCCGAACCCCGGCTACTTCGTCTACGACGACGACCCGGCGATCGAGAAGACCTTCAAGGAGTACTTCAGCGGCCTCGGCGTCCCGACCGAGATCGAGACCGAGGGCGACGGCCGCTCCGACCACGCGCCCTTCAAGAGCGCGGGTGTACCGGTGGGCGGCCTGTTCACGGGGGCCAGCCGGACGAAGACGGCGGCGCAGGCGGCCAAGTGGGGCGGTACGGCCGGGCGGGCCTTCGACCGCTGCTACCACTCCTCCTGCGACACCACCGCCAACATCGACGACACCGCCCTGGACCGCAACAGCGACGCCGTCGCGTACGCGGTGTGGGAGCTGTCGGAGTAACGGCGCCTACTGGTTGCGGGCGCGTTCGGTCAGCCGGCCCATGCGGGCGCGGGCCGACTCCAGTTGCTCGATCTCCTCGGCGGCGGGGCCGTCCTCGGCGGCGAGTTCGGTCCACAGGCCGATCAGGTCCCGCCCCAGCTCCAGCCCCACCGCCGGGTCGCGCACCGCACGCCAGGCGGTGGCCGCGCTCTGCACGTTGCCGTAGGCGGCCTCCGCGTCGCCCGTACGGCGGCGGGCACCGGCCAGGTCGAGGGAGAGCCGGAAGGCGCGGAGCGGATCGCCGGCCAAGTAGGAGATGTAAGCGGTGAGTTCGCGCAGCCGGAGCACCTCGGGGTGCTCCGGCCCGAGCGTCCCCGACGCCTCCGCGACGGTCCGGTCCGCCAGCCCGGCCGCCGCGTCGATCCGGCCTTCCTTGACGGCTTCGTTGATCCGGGCGATCGGCTCCGCGAGGAGGGCGGGGGCGGAGGGGTCACCCGGGGCGCCGAGGGGTTCGTCGCCGAGTACGGCCTCCGCGACGGCGTCGAAGCCGCGGGCGGGGGTCGGCTTGGCGTCGGCTTCGGCAGCGAGCAGCTCCGCTTCGGACATCGGCTCGGGTTCCCGCCTGCGGTGCGGGGCCGGACCGGTGCCGGGGACGGGGAGCGGCCTGACGTCCATGAGCGGAGGCGGACCGAACTCACCGGTCGGGGGTGCGACGGTGCCGGGGGGCGTCGTGGCCGGGCCCGGTGGTGCGTCTTCCGGTTCGGACTGCGGCGGTTCCGGTACGGCGCGCAGCTCGAAGGTCGGTACGGGCTGATCGGCCGGCTGCGGTTCGGTCACGGCCCGCAGCGGGAACGTCGAGGCCGGGCCGCGGCCGGGCTCCGGCACGGGGCGCAGGACGTGCGTGGCCCTGTCGTCCTGCGGGTGCTGCGGCTCCGGCTCTGGCGCGGGCGGTGTCGGCCCGGGCGGTGGAACGGGTGCTGTCGGCCCGGGCGGTGGAACGGGCGGCTCCGACGCCGCACCTGCCGCAGGCGTTCCGGCGGCGACGGCGTCCTCCGGCGGGGCCGTGCGGACCGGCTCGGCGGTGAAGCGGCTGGAGCCGTCCGGGTCGACCTGGAGCGGCACGACGTAGCCGATGCGCTCGTCGTGGACCGTGGCGAGGACGGGATGGCCGGTGGCCAGGGCGATGTGGTGGAGGCGGTTCAGGACGGCCTGCTGGATCTCCTCGCCGGGGGCCGCGAAGACGGGGACACCGCCGACCGACGCACCGTCGGAGACACCTCCCGCGCCGGCTCCCGGTACCGCTCCTGCCCGGTCCGCTCCTGCCGGGTCCGCTCCGGCCCCGGGGACACGGACGTCGATCGGCGCCGCCGGGGTCGCCGCGCGCGCGGCCTGCTTCTGTTCCCGCTTCTTCTCGCGGCTGAGTCGAGCCATCGTCCCCTCATTCGGCGTCGTCCTACTGTCGAGTGTGTCCGCTCGCTCCCGTTTCTCACGTCACCGCGGTGTCACAGGCTCGTCCCAAGGGTTCCAGGTCCCGGTATGGATCGTTCCGGATGGCATGAGGATCGGTAGCACGAGGGAGGAGAGGGGCATGCAAACAGGCATGCGACAAGGGCCGGAGATCTGGATCCGCGGCCCGGTGGCCACCCGGGAGCCGGGGCCGCCGGAGCCCGCTCACGCCCATGCCGCGGCACGGCGTTTCTCCTGGGTCGGCACGCACGGCGGCGCGGGTGTCTCCACCCTCGCCGCGGTCTACGGCGGCCATGACAGCGGCCGCGCCTGGCCGGGCCCGGGCGATCCGTCGTCGGTACTGCTGGTCGCGCGGACACACGCGGCCGGGCTGGACACGGTCGCCGGTGCCGTGGAGATCTTCCGGCGCGGTCAGGCCCCGCCCGGACTCGACCTCGACGCCGTCGTCCTCGTGGCGGACGCCCCGGGCCGGCTGCCGCGTCCGCTCGCCCAGCGGGTCAGGTCCCTGGAGTCGGTCATCGACGTGTACCGCGTGCCGTGGGTGCCGGCCTGGCGGCTTGGCGAGCTGGGTCATCCGCCGCGCGAGACATCGGCCCTGGTCCGGCTGACGGGAGCGGCACGCTGACGGCGGTGCCCCTGTCGGCCAGGGAGATCGCCGCGGGCGTACGGGCTCGGGAGTTGCACGCGGTCGACGTGGTCACGGCGGCGCTGGAGCGGATCGAGCGGGCCGACCCGGAGCTGTGCGCGTTCATCGAGGTGTGGCACGAGGACGCCTTGCGGCGGGCGCGCGAGGTGGACGCGCTGCTCCAAGGGCGTGCCGCGGATGTCACCCGAAAGGGGGAAGCGCTGCCGCTGGCCGGGGTGCCGATCGCCGTGAAGGGGCGGCACGGGCTGCGTGCGGCGGCGCCACTGCTCGCGGCCGGTGGTGTCGCCGTGGGCGCGACCTCCGTGCCCGGGCCGGGAACGCCCTGGCAGACCTGGGGGCTCGGCGCCCGCGGCCGGACCGTCAATCCATGGCGGGCGGACCGTACGCCGGGCGGCTCGTCGGCCGGGGCCGCGGTGGCGGTGGCGGCCGGGCTGGTGCCGCTGGCGACGGGCAGCGACGGGGCCGGGTCGGTGCGGATACCGGCGGCGTGGTGCGGGGTGACCGGCCTGAAGACCACGGCCGGACGGCTGCCCTCCGCCGACCGTGCGGGGCTCGCCGTCCCCGGTGTGCTGGCGCGCTCGGCGTCGGACGCGGCGAGCTGGTGGCACGTGGTGTCGGACGAGCCGGTGCCGACCGGCACACGGCTTCCCGTCACCGCCGTCTGGTCGTCCGACCTGGGCTTCGCCGGGCCCGACCCGGAGCCCGTCGCGCTCGCCCGGACGGCGGTCGAACGGCTCGTGGCGGCGGGCGTCGTACGGCTCGTACGACCGCGGGTGCCAGTGCGGCTCACGGACCCCGGGCCCGCCTGGCTCGCCCTGCGCACCCCCGGTGCCGATCCAGGCGAAGCCCGCCGCGTCCGGGCGGAGAACGACCGGCGGCTGGCCGGGCTGTTCGCCGAGGCGGAGCTGCTGCTGACGCCGGCCACACCCACCCCGCCGCACGGTCACGACGGCCCGGGCGACCGCTACTCCACCTCACTCACCTGGGCGTTCAACCTCAGCGGACATCCGGCGCTGAGCCTCCCGGCGGGCTTCGGCGGGGACGGCTGCCCGGCCGGGCTGCAGCTGGTGGCGCCGCACGGCCGGGAGGCGCTGCTGCTGGGCGTGGCGCGGGAGGCGGAGCTGCGCATCGGGAGCTGACGCCCACCTGGCGGGCTTAGATGCGCACGCATATGATGCAAGCGCGTGTAATTGACCCGCGCCTATTTTTCTGGGGGACACCCATGACCCGTCGCTTCCTCTTCGTCCTGGGCAGCGCCCGTACCGACGGCAACACCGAACTGCTGGCCCGCCGGGCCGCCGAGCAACTGTCCCCCGATGTCGAACAGCAGTGGATCGACCTCGCCGAGCATCCGGTGCCCGACTTCCAGGACCTGCGGCACGACAGCGACCACGTCCGCCCGACCGAGGGCAACCTGGCGCTGCTGCTCGACGCCACCCTGGCGGCCACGGACATCGTGATCGCCTCGCCCCTGTACTGGTACTCGGTCTCCGCGCACACCAAGCGTTACCTGGACTACTGGTCGGGCTGGCTGCGCACGCCCGGCCTCGACTTCAAGGCGACCATGGCCGGACGCACCCTGTGGGGCGTCACCGCGCTCGCGGACACGCAGCCGGAAGTGGCCGACCCGCTGGTCGGGACGCTCAACAACTCGGCCGCGTACCTGGGGATGCGGTTCGGCGGAGTGCTGCTCGGCAACGGCAGCAAGGCCGGTGACGTTCTGAACGACACCGACGCGCTGACCCGCGCGAAGACGTTCTTCGCGCAGGAGGCACCGCCGGCCCGGTTCGTGTACGAGGACTGAGGGCTACGAGGACTCAGTGCTACGAGGACTGAGCGCTACGAGGACTGGCGCTACGCCGTGATGTCCTTCGTCGTGAAGCGGGCCCAGGCCGCCGAGCCGAACACCGCCGCGTACAGGGCCTGGAGGCCGAGGTTCTTCGCCAGGTCGTCCCAGTAGACGGGTTCGCGCATGAGGTCGGCGAAGGACAGCCAGTAGTGCGAGAAGAAGTACGGCTGGAGGGCGTGCAGTTGCGGGATCTGGTCGAGGATCTGGACCGTGATCAGCAGGCCGACGGTGGTCGCCATCGCCGCGATGCCGCTGCCCGTGAGCGTCGAGACGAACAGCCCGAGCGCCGCGATGCCGATCAGTGACGCGGCGACGGCCAGGGCGATCAGCAGGGCTCTGCCCAGGCCCTCGGCGAAGCTGATCTGCGTGCCGGAGATCGTCGTCAGGTCGCCGAGCGGGAACAGCAGCGCGCCGACGGTCAACGCCGAGACGGCCACGACGAGGGTGGCGGCCAGGCAGAAGATGACGACGGTCGCGTACTTCGTGAGCAGCAGGCGGCTGCGGCCGGCCGGGGCGACGAGCAGGTAGCGGAGCGTGCCGGCGTTCGACTCACCGGCGATCGAGTCGCCCGCGACGACACCGATCGCCATCGGCAGGAAGAACGGGAGGGTGGCGGCCAGCGCGGTGAAGACGAGGAACAGGCCGTTGTTGGTGATCTGCGAGATGAACGCCGGACCCCCGCCGCCACCGCCGCCCGGTGACGAACCGTCACTCGTCTCCATCTTGACGGCGATGCCGACCAGGACGGGCACGCCCGCCAGCACGGCCAGCAGCGCGAGGGTGCGCCAGCGCCGGAAGGTGGTGGTGAGCTCGCTGCGCAGCAGCCCGAAGGTCCACAGCGGGCTCACCGGCCGTACGGTCTCCACGACTTCAGCCTGCGACATCGAAACCCTCCCCGGTCAGCGCCACGAACGCGTCCTCCAGCGAGGCCCGTTCGACCGTGAGGCCGCGGACGCGCACACCGGCCGTGACCAGCGCGGCGTTCACCTCTGCGAGGTCGCGGTCCGGTGGTTCGCCGGTCACCCGGTCGTCCGTGACGACGACGTCGCCGACGCCCTGCTCCTTCAGCACCCGGGCCGCCTCCACCGGGTCGGGCGTGGTCACCACCAGCCGGCCGCGCGCCCCGGCGGACAGCTCGGCGACCGGGCCCTGGGTGATCAGACGGCCCTGCGTCATCACGGCCGCGTGCGTGCAGACCTGCTCGATCTCGTCGAGCAGGTGGGAGGAGAGGAAGACGGTCGTACCGTCCGAAGCCAACTCCCTTATGAGGGTGCGGATCTCGCGCATGCCCTGCGGGTCGAGGCCGTTGGTCGGCTCGTCGAGCACGAGCAGCCGGCGCGGCTGGAGCAGCGCGGCCGCGAGGCCCAGGCGCTGTTTCATGCCCAGCGAGTACGCCTTGGCCTTCTTGCCCGCGGCGGCCGTCAGGCCCACCCGGTCCAGCGCGGCGGCGACCCGGGCCTTCCGGGTGCGCGGATCGGCGGCCGGGTCGGCGGAGTCGTACCGGATGAGGTTGTCGCGGCCGGAGAGGAAGCCGTACAGGGCGGGGCCCTCGATGAGGGCGCCGACGTGCGGCAGCACGGCGCGGGTGGCCCGGGGCATGGGCTGCCCGAGCACCGTTGCCGTGCCGGAGGTGGGCTCGATGAGGCCCATCAGCATGCGGATGGTGGTGGTCTTGCCGGAGCCGTTGGGGCCGAGGAAGCCGAAGACGCTGCCCGCCGGGACGGTCAGGTCGAGGCCGTCGACGGCGAGCTGTCCGCCGCGGTAGCGCTTGGTGAGCGCGCGGGTGGCGATGACCGGTTCCACGTCCTCGGCCCGCGCGCCGTCCGGCTCCGCTGCGGACAGTTCGCCCATCGGCTTCCTCGTTCTCTCGAGAGGGCTTACTTCCCGGCGTCGGCCGCCTTGACGAGCGCGTCCTTGGTGACCATGCCCACGTAGACCTTGCCGTCGTCCGTGATCAGTGCGTTGACCAGGCGGGTGGAGAAGACCGTGCCCGAGCCGAACTTGCCGGTGACCTTGTCGCCGAGCGAGTCGATGAAGCCGCCGAACTCGCCGCCGGCCTTGCCCGAGGGCATGCCCTCGCCGCCGGTGTCGAAGGTGGCTATGGAGCTCCAGCCCTCGCCGATGGTCTTCATGCCGTCGAGGCCCTTGCCGGGGTGCTCCCCGGCCTTGGGGGCGTGCTCGCGCGCCCCGCCCTTCTCGAAGCCCTTGCCGAAGTCCTTCTCGGAGCCCTTGTGGGAGCCCTTGCCGAAGTCCTTGGCGGCGTCCTTCTCCTCGGTGACCTTCGCGCCCTTGGGCGGGGTGAAGTCGAAGGTCGACGCGGCCGGCTTGGCGAAGCTGACCTGGGTGAAGCCCGCGTCGACGACGGCGGCGCCGCCGCTCGCCGGGGTCAGCGTGAACTTCAGCGGCATGCCGGTCTTCGCGTCCACGGCCACGGTGACCGCGCCGACGGTCGAGCCGGACTGCTTGGGCTTGATGACCAGCTTGTAGGCGTCCCGGCCGGCGACCTGGGCGGTGCCGTCCACCGTGACGGAGGTCGTGTCGTCGGTGGCCTTCAGGGCCTCCTCGGCGAAGTCCTTGGGCGTGGCAGGCGGCTGCTGGTCCTTCCCGCGCTCCGGGCTGTCGGAGGCGGTGCCGTGGTAGACCTCGTTCGACTTGCTGTCGTAGCCCCAGACGTCCTTGCCGTTGTGGACGATGCTGTACTCGGCGGCGTTCTCCAGCAGCGACAGCTTCTGCTTGTCCGGGCCGTCGGCCGCGACGCGCAGGGTGTGCGTGCCGGAGGCCAGTTCCGTGAGCTTGGCCGTCGGGTCGGCGGAGGAGCCGCCCTCGCCCTGGCCCGCGGCACCGGACATCAGGCTGCTCTCCAGCCCGCCGAGGTCCGGCAGGCCGAGGTCGGTGCTGATCTTCACGGTGCCGGACAGCTGCTGGACGTCCGACTTGGCGATCTTCTCGATGAGCTGCTGTGCGGTGATCTTCGGGAGGTCGGGGTCACCGGAGTCGGCGAGTGCGGGGACCAGCCCGATCGTCGCGGCCGCCACCCCCACCACCGTGACCGGGACGATGTACCGCGCGGCTTTGCGCCGCCCGGAGCGCTGCTCGTCGACCTCCCCGGCGGTCGTGCTGTCGTCGGATGCGTACGGTGCCATGTGTGCCCTACCTCCGTGATCGGCGGCGGCTGTCCGTGTCGTGCACGCACTCGTCCCTGAGCCGCCATTCTCACCCGAACTGGTGAGGAGTGGTGTTTTCCGTGGTGACTATCTGACCAAATCGGCCGGCGAGATACGTCAGACCCCGGGCTCAACTCCACGTACTGCTCCGGTATGACACGAGAGGGCTGCTTCTCCCCCGACCCGTAGGGGTCGTGGGGGAAAACGCGCTAGCCGGCCCGGTGCACCACGGCGTCGGACAGCTCCACCAGCGCCGTCTTCGCGGCGCACTCGGGCAGCGGTGCCAGCGCCGAGCGGGCGTCCTGGGCGTAGCGGACGGTGTCCCGCCGGGCCTGCTCCAGCGCCGGGTGGGCCCGCAGCAGGCGCAGGGCCTCGGCGTGCCGGTCGTCGTCGGTGAGGTCGGAGTCCAGCAGCTCGCACAGGGCGATGTCGTCCGCGAGCCCGAGCCGGGCCGCACGCTCACGCAGCCGCAGCACCGGCAGCGTGGGGATGCCCTCGCGCAGGTCGGTGCCGGGGGTCTTGCCGGACTCGTGGGAGTCGGAGGCGATGTCCAGGACGTCGTCCGCGAGCTGGAAGGCGACGCCGAGCCGCTCGCCGTACTGGGTCAGCACGTCCACGACCGTCTCGTCGGCGCCGGACATCATGGCGCCGAACCGGCAGGACACCGCCACCAGCGAGCCGGTCTTGCCGCCCAGCACGTCCAGGTAGTGCTCGACCGGGTCGCGGCCGTCCTGCGGTCCGGCCGTCTCCAGGATCTGCCCGGTCACCAGCCGCTCGAACGCCTCGGCCTGCACCCGCACCGCCTCCGGGCCGAGGTCGGCCAGGATGTGCGAGGCGCGGGCGAAGAGGAAGTCACCGGTGAGGACCGCGACGGAGTTGCCCCAGCGGGCGTTCGCGCTCGCCACCCCGCGCCGCACGGTGGCCTCGTCCATCACGTCGTCGTGGTACAGCGTGGCGAGGTGGGTCAACTCCACGACGACGGCCGACGGCACGATCCCGGGCGCGTACCGGTCGCCGAACTGGGCCGAGAGCATCACGAGCAGCGGACGGAACCGCTTGCCGCCGGCCCGGACCAGGTGCTGGGCGGCCTCCGTGATGAAGGGCACCTCACTCTTGGTGGCCTCGAGCAAGCCTTCCTCGACAGCCGCCAATCCGGCCTGGACATCGGCTTCCAGAGCCTGGTCCCGCACGCTCAGCCCGAACGGCCCGACGTCGGTCACGAGGGGTCTCCTGTCTGCTGGTGTCTGCCGGTGATCACGCGGTTTGTCGATAGGTCGCTGCCATCACTCGAGTCAGCGTATCCGGTCACGTTTCGATCACCACCAGCGCCCAGGGTTACAGGCCGGGTGGTATCCGATCACGACCGCCATGTTTTTGATCAGCTCATAAGAGCAGACATTTATCGACTTACCAGGAGGTAGTGACGTATGCACGATTTGCCGTGATGGATAAGCGAATTCCCCTTGGTGCAAATTGCCCCACGGACTCGTGATCAGTGAGTTGAATCACGTTATCCCCTGTGACATCCCACTCCGGCACCGACCCGTACCTCCTTCCGCCGCACGCAAGTTGAGCCTTGGCTTCAGCAAAGGATCAAGCGCCTCATAAGCCTCTGACCAAGGTCAACCGCTCGAGATGTGACTCCGGTGCTTGTTCCCGACATGTGCTCTCGCATACGTTCCGGGCCTGTCCGGCGGACGCCGAATCCTGCCGCCGCCCGGACGCCCCACACCATCCGACTCACTCACGCAGGGCAGGAGCGGGGGACCCAGGTAAGTCGCCGGTCCGCGCAGCGGAACGGCTCGGGGTGAAGCCGCGTACGGCACACAGCGCCGTAGGCGGCCGGGCACCTCCCGGCCCGAACCCGACAGCTCACCTCGCAGGCGCCGGAGAGGAACATCGCCATGCCCCGAGGCAAGCACCGTCGCCCCAGAAGCAGCCAGCTCACCCGCCGTGTCGCAGCCGTCGGCACCGGCGGAGCGGCACTCACCCTCCCGCTGCTCGGCGCGACGCAGGCCGGCGCCGCCCAGCCGGCCCAGAGCGCATCCGCCGTCGCGCAGTCCGTGCCGCAGGCCAAGACCTCCAAGTCCGTCACGTACACCGTCACCAAGGGCGACTCGCTCGCCCGCATCGCGGACAAATTCGACGTGTCGGGCGGCTGGAAGCAGCTCTACAAGGACAACCGCGCCGCCGTCGGCGACGACCCGAAGCTGATCCACCCGGGTCTGAAGCTGAAGGTGAAGACGGCCAAGACGGACGCCGTGAAGAAGACGGCCACCAAGTCCTCGGCCCCCGCCAAGCCGGCCGGCGGCGTCGCCCAGGCCACCCAGGCCTCCGCGAAGACCTACGCGAACAACCTGGACGGCTGGATCCGCGAGGCGCTGGACGTCATGGCGCAGAAGGGGATCCCGGGCTCGTACGACGGCATCTACCGCAACATCATGCGGGAGTCGTCCGGCAACCCCCTGGCGATCAACAACTGGGACTCGAACGCCGCCAAGGGCACCCCGTCCAAGGGTCTGCTCCAGGTCATCGACCCGACCTTCGCCGCCTACCACGTGCCCGGCACCTCCTTCGACCCGTACGACCCGGTCGCCAACATCACGGCGGCCTGCAACTACGCGGCGGCCCGCTACGGCTCGATCGACAACGTCAACGGCCCGTACTGAGCCGTCCCGCCCAGCAGCCGTTCGAGGACGACGGCGATGCCGTCGTCCTCGTTCGACAGGGTGATCTCGTCGGCCACGGCCTTGAGTTCGGGATGGGCGTTGGCCATGGCGACGCCGTGGGCGGCCCAGTCGAACATCGGGATGTCGTTGGGCATGTCCCCGAAGGCGACGGTGTCCGCCGGCCGCAGCCCCAGGTGCTCGGCGGCCAGCGCCAGGCCCGTCGCCTTCGTGACGCCGCACGGCTGGAGCTCGACCGTGCCGGGCCCCGACATCGTCACGGTCGCCAGTGAACCGACCACCGAGCGGGCCGTCGCCGCCAACTCGTCGTCGCTCAGGTAGGGGTGGCGCAGCAGCACCTTGCTGATGGGCGCGCCCCACAGGTCGTCGCGCCGGTCGACCCGCACCGCCGGCAGGGTCGGGTGCGGCATGAGGTAGCCCGGCTCGATGAGCGTGAGCCCGTCGACCCCGTCCTGGTCGACCGCGGCGTACACCTGCCCCACCTCGGCCTCGATCTTGCCGAGGGCGGTCTCCGCCAGTTCCCGGTCCAGGGTGATGGACCACAGCAGCCGGTCCGCGCCGGCGTCGTACACCTGCGCGCCCTGCCCGCACACCGCGAGCCCCGTACAGCCGAGGTCGTCCAGGAGCGGCCGCACTCTGGGCGCCGGCCGGCCCGTCACCACGAGGTGCTGGGCACCGGCGTCCGCCACCCGCGCGAGCGCGGCGAGGGACCGGTCGGACAGGGTGTCGTCGCCGCGCAGCAGCGTCCCGTCCAGGTCGGTGGCGATGAGTGAATATGCGATGGGTGCGGCCATGATCAGAGAATACGGACAGTGCGCCCTTTCGTTTCATCCCGCGGCGGACACCGATTGCCCGGTTGAAGGCCTCTGCACCAGTTGGCAACAACATGGTCCGCTACCTACCGTCGAGGCCGTCTCGGGCGGTACCTTCCAAGTGTCCAGGGGGGACTTGATCGGGGGGTCGGGTTGAGCAGTGGGCGTGTTCGTGTGGGTGTGCCCGGGGAGCTCGGCGAGGGGGAGAAGGAGCGCTGGCGCGCGCTGCGCGCGGCGTCGGAGACACCGCGCAACCCCTTCATGGAACCGGAGTTCACCGAAGCCGTCGGGCTGGTGAGGCCACAGGCACGGGTCGCGGTGGTGTACGAGGGGCTGGAGCCGGCCGGCTTCCTGCCCCATGAGCGGGGCCCGTTGGGGCAGGGCCGTGCGATCGGGCTGGGCGTCTCGGACACGCAGGGCGCGATCCTGCGGCCGGGGCTGCGGCTGGACACGGGCGAACTGCTGCGGCGCTGCTCGCTGTCGAGCTTCGCCTTCGACAACCTGGAGGCCGAGCAGCGGCTGTTCGTCCGGTACGCGGCCGAGGAGCACGCCACCTACGTCATCGACGTGGAGAAGGGCTACGAGACGTACGAGTCGGTGCTGCGCGCCCAGTCGCCGAAGTTCCTGAAGACCACCCTGGCCAAGGAGCGCAGGCTGGGCCGGCAGGTCGGCGAGCTGCGGTTCGTGTTCGACGAGCGTGAGCCGGCCGCGCTGCGCACGCTCATGGAGTGGAAGTCGGCGCAGTACCGAAGGACCGGCCGCCGGGACCGGTTCGCCCAGGAGTGGATCACCCGGCTCGTGGGGCGGCTGGCCGCGACCCGGGCACCGGAGTGCAGCGGCACGCTGTCCGTGCTGTACGCCGGTCAACGGCCGCTGGCCGCGCACTTCGGACTGCGCTCGGCGTCGGTCCTGGCCTGCTGGTTCCCGGCCTACGACCCGGAGTTCGCGAAGTACTCGCCCGGTCTGGTGCTGCACCTGCGCATGGCCGAGGCGGCGGCCGCCGAGGGCATCGGCATGCTCGATCTGGGGCGGGGCGCGGCCGAGTACAAGGACGCGCTGAAGACGGGAGAACTGCCCGTGTACGAGGGTGCGGTGACGCGCCCCGGGGCGGGCGCGGCGCTGCACTGGCTGAGCCGCGAGCCGGCGCGCCGCGTGCACAGCTACGTCCGCGGCAGGCCACGGCTCGCGGCGCTGGCCGCGCGGACCCTGAAGGGCGCGGCTCGGCTGCGCCGTACCTGACGACGAGGGGGGAGGGCCCATGGCCCGTTCAGCACGTGCGCAGGAGGAGATACGGCGGTTCCTGGACATCGGGGCGGTGCAGGTCGCCGAGCTGGACCTCGACGGTGACGAGGCGGTGCTCAGACCGGGCCCGGGGAGCCCGCCGGTGACGCATGGCGAGGTGTTCGTACTGGTCAGGCGGAGCGGGCGGCCGGTGGGGACGCTGCTCGGGCGGGTGCCTGAGGGGGCGGACGCGAAGGCGGTGCTCGCGGCGCGGGCGCGGGCGGAGTGTGCGGCCGCGCGGGGTGGTGAGCCCGGGGACGGTGGCGGGGCCGGGGAAGGTTCTGAGGCCCGGGAAGGTCGCGGGCCCGGGCAGGCTCGTGAGGCCGGTGAGCCTCCGTACACGAGTGTCGTCGTCGCCACCCGGGAGCGTGCCGGGCAGTTGGCCCGGGCGCTGGATTCGCTGCTGGCACAGGACCATCCGCGGTTCGAGATCGTCGTCGTGGACAACGCCCCGGTGACGAGCGAGACGCGGGAGCTGATCGAGCGGAAGTACGCCGAGCGCGTGCGGTACGTCCGCGAGCCGGTGCCCGGCCTCGCGGTCGCTCACAACACGGGGCTCGCGGCCGTGCGGGGAGAGGTCGTCGCCTTCACGGACGACGACGTGGTCGCCGATCCGAGCTGGCTGACCGAGCTGACCGCGCCCTTCGCCGCCGACCCCGGACTCGGGTGCAGCACCGGGCTGATCCTGCCCGCACGGCTGACCACCCCGGCCCAGGTACTGCTGGAGAGCCACGGCGGCTTCGCCAAAGGCTTCACTCCAAGGACGTACGACCCGGCGCGTCCGCCGGGCGACGAGCCGCTGTTCCCCTTCACGGCGGGGCGGTTCGGCTCCGGTGCCAACATGGCCTTCCGGACGGCCGCCCTGCGTTCCGTCGGCGGTTTCGACCCGGCGACCGGTGCCGGCACGGCCGCCCGGGGCGGCGACGACCTCTACGGCTTCGTCCGGGTCCTCGCCCAGGGCCACCGGCTGCGCTACACCCCGTCCGCCCTGGTGTGGCACCACCACCGGGAGACCTGGCAGGACCTGGAGACCCAGGCCTACGGCTACGGCGCCGGACTCACCGCGTACCTCACCGCCGTTCTGGTGAACCGCCCCGCGCTGCTGCCGGCGTTCCTCGCGAAACTGCCCCGCGGCCTCGCCCACGCCCGCGCGCTGACCGCCGTACGCGAGACGGAGGGCGGCGGGGCGCCGGGCGACCACGACACGCGGACACATCCGTGGCCGCGGCGGCTGTCGCGGTTGCAGCGCCGGGGGATGGTGTACGGGCCTGTCGGTTATCTGCGCGCGCGGCGGGCGCTGCGCACGCGGGGTGAGGGGGCGAGATGAAGACGTCGGCACGTGCGCGGGACGAGGGCCAGGGGGACGGCAGAGGCCGGGCGGAGAAGAGCGCGCAGGACGGTGAAGGGCCGATAGCGCCACCGGGTGCTGTCGGCTCCCCGGCCATCCCCGTCTTCCTGTACCACTCGGTGATGGACGATCCGCCCGACTGGATCGCCGAGTTCACGGTTACGCCGAAGCAGTTCGCCGCGCATCTCGACGCCGTGGTCCGCAGCGGCCGTACACCCGTCACGATCAGTGCGATCGCCGACCATCTGGCCGGGCGCGCGCCCCTGCCGCCCCGGCCCGTGCTGCTCACCTTCGACGACGGCTTCGCCGATCTGCCCGGCCCCACCGCCGAGGCGCTGGCCGAGCGGGCGCTGCCCGCCACCGCCTATCTCACCACCGGTGCCATCGCCCCGGGCGGCCGCAGTCTGCTGCCGCCCGCGCCGATGATGACCCTGGACCGGGCGGCGGAGCTGGAACGTTACGGCATGGAGATCGGCAGCCACACGGTCACGCACGCGCAGCTCGACACCCTGTCCGGCACGGACCTGGCGTACGAACTGCGCTCGTCGAAGGCCGTGCTGGAGGACGCCCTCGGGCACGAGGTCCGCCATCTCGCCTATCCGCACGGCTACAACAGCCCGCGCGTGCGGGCGATGTCGGCCCGGGCCGGCTACGAGACGGCTACCGCCGTGCGGCACGCGCTCAGCTCCGACCGCGACGAGCGCTACCGCATCGCCCGGCTCATCGTCCGGCGTACCCACACCGTCGCCGACGTCGAGGGCTGGCTGGCGGGTGCGGGGGCCCGGGTCGCGCCGTACCGGGACGGGCCCAGGACGATCGCGTGGCGCTGGTACCGGCGGGCCCGCGCGGTGGTGCGCGGGCCCGAGTTCGCGGGCTGAGGGTGCTGCGGGGTCATTTCAGCGGCTGGTCGAAGTACGGGTCGGCGACCGCCTTGCGCAGGCTGTCCCAGGCCGCATCGTTCGCCAGGGCCAGGTTGCAGTGCGGTCCGGGGTCGCGGTAGTTCCACTGGAGGGCGGCCTTGACGCCGTCCAGGCCCTTCAGCACCGCGGGCACCTGTGCGTACCACTCGGCCTGCCGCTGCGGGCGGGACGGGTCCGCGGCGGTGCCGAACTCCGAGAGCATCAGCGGCTTGTCGTCGGAGATGTTCTCGCGGATCCAGTCGTGCGCGGAGTGCTGTGTCTGCGCGAAGGTGCGCCAGCCCGTGTTGTGGCAGCGGTAGTAGTTGTACTGGTTGTAGCCGATCCAGTCGACGTACTGGTCGCCGGGATACATTCGCTTCATCTCGTCGGCGTGCTCGAGGTAGCCGGTGGTGATCCACGTCCACACCACGTTGTCGACGCCCAGTTCGCGGAACCGGTCGTGGATGTGCCGGTACGCCTTCACGTACTCGGCGGGGGTGCCGTTGGCCGGGGTGCGGGTGTCCATCTCCAGGTCGAAGGAGAGGAACACCTTCTTGCCGTAGTCCTTGACGCGCTCGGCCTGGACGTCGATGACGGTCTTGTCCAGCTCGCCGGAGGCGATCTGCTTCCAGGTCGGCTGCTGCTCCTTCGTGCCGCCCCACCACTTGCTCTCCCAGGACAGCAGCAGCAGACGGTCCTCGCCGACGCGCTGCTCCTCCGGGGTGAGCAACTGGCCCTCGCGGCGGGTGCCCTCGGGCAGGGACATGTCGTGGTACGTGTACACGATGTCGAGTTCACGGCCGACGCGCTTCTCGTAGGCGCGCACCTTCTCCGGCAGGTCGTCCCGCTCGTGCGGCACGAACGCCCCGAACCAGGCGCCGCAGGGCGGTTCCAGGATCGCCGAGGGGCGGCAGTCCGCCTGGGAACCGGCGGCTCCCGGGTCCGGCCCGGAGGCGTTCCGGAGGGCGAGTACACCGACCAGGACCGCGCTGACGATGGTGGCGGACGTGATCAGCAGACGCCGCCGGCTCGATGTGAACGGGCCGGCGGACGGCTGCTCCTCGTGTGGCTGTGGCCTCCTGCGGTGCTGTCCGGTCGTGGTCGGCTTGCGGCGAAAGGGACGGTGGGGACGGTTGAACCTCACGGAGCAGAACCCTTCGGTGTCCTCGGTGTCGTCCTCGGCGGCGGGGAGGCGCGCAGCGGCGGACAGAACGCGGCGAGTGTGGTCAGCAGCGTCAGCGTCAGCAGCACGCGCTGCGCGCTGAAGGCGTGTGTGGCGATCAGCACGGTCGCGACGAGCATCACGGCGCCGATGCTGACGAACAGCACCAGCATCAGCCGCTCCAGCAGGTCGGAGTGGCGGGCGAAGTCCGGGTCGCGGCGCTCGACGGGGCCTTGGGCGGGGCGCGCCCCCAGCGCGGGGGCGCAGACTCTGACCACGGCCGCACCCGGGCCCGCCGCCAGGAAGAGGGCGACGGCGGCGCCCCGCAGCGGCGATCCGCCGGGCAGCGCGAGAGCGGCGAGCGCGAGCCAGCCGCTGAACGGTGGCAGCATCCGGACCACGAGTTCCTGCGGTGTCATCGCTCCGCTCCCCCAGTCTGCTTCAGTGCGTAGAGCCATCCCGCGCTGTTCTCCGCCACCAGCTGGAAGCGGGGTGAGGCGGCGACGGACTTCTGGATGCGGCTCAACTGCGCGTGGTCGAGTTGCCCGTTCATCTCGGAGTTGGCCAGCTGCCCCTGGGTGAGCAGGAAGTAGGCCCGGGCCGGCCGCTCCACCCCGGCCATGTCACTGGCGAGGGTGCCGGCCGGGTCGCGGACGATCCGGTCGACGTGGCTGCGGGCGTCGTCCAGGAACCAGTAGTGGTCGACGCTCCAGTAGGAGGCGTAGGCGAGCGGGTAGTTGCGGTTGGCGGCCACGACCAGCGAGCCCTCGGGCGCCTGGTCGAAGAGCTGCCGTACGAGGGCCACTTCCTGCGGCGGGAAGTAGTTGATCCGGTCCTTGCCCGAGTAGGCCGGGACGAACGCCAGGGTTCCGCCGAGCAGTGCGGCCAGCCCCACCCAGGTGCCGAGCCCACGTCTGCGGGCCTTCACCGGGGCGGCCTGCCGGCTGCCGGCCTCCTTCGCGGCGGCGTCGGCGGCCAGCGTGCGGACCTTGGGCAGCAGCGCGGCGGCGGCGAAGAACGCGGCACCGGGCAGCATGAACAGCAGCACCCGGAAGATCATCTCGCTGCCGTAGCTGCTCGCCGCGAACATCGGCAGCGGTGCCGCCGCGATCAGCAGCAGGGGCCGGGCCCGGTGCCGCAGCACCCGTTGGCGCAGTACGCCGACGGCCGCGAGCAGCAAGGCGGAGGCGGACAGCAGCCGGGCCGCCCAGGATGTGGCGATCGCTCCGGTGCCGGTCGGGGTGGCGCCGTACCCCGTCTCCACGTTGGCGCCGACGTCACCGACGGAGCGGATCATGTCCGGCATCGCAGCGGACAGGAAGGGCAGTGCGGCCGTCAGACACCAGGCCAGGAAGATCACGACGGTCGTGACCACCGGGACCCAGTCGCGGTAGCGGCGGCTCAGGCACAGGGCGAGCAGGCAGACGACCAGCATGCCCGGGGTGAGCTGGTGGGAGATGACGATCGCCACGACCATGACGATGAGCACCACCGTCCACACGGCCTGCCGGGGCCGCCCGCCCCGCACGGCGGACCGGCCGAAGCGGCGCAGGACCAGGGCCAGGACGCCGACGTGCAGCGCGTAGGCCACGGACTGGGGGGAGAAGTAGTCCTGACCGACCCAGTTGGCGACGTAGAAGAGCCAGACCGCGGTCCAGATCAGCCGCCGGTCCTCGGTGAAGGTGCGGTAGATCAGCAGCAGCGGGAGCAGCAGCATCAGGCTGGAGACCAGGGGCCACCATGCCATGAACATCGCCACCGAGTCCACGCCCAGCAACCGCAGCAGGGCGGCCTGCGCGGCGAAGAAGCCGGGCCACTGGTCGTACACCGCCATGTCGCCGACCTGGTCGGCCGTCTGCAGACCGCCGGCCGTCAGCAGATGGTCGATGACCGCCTCGTGCTTCCACGCCCAGGCGTACAGCGGGGTCGGGTAGAGCACGGCCTGCGTGGCCCGCTCCATCACCAGCAGCCCGAGGACGTAGGCCGCGGCCCAGGCGCCCGGCCGGCGTGGATCGCGGACCGTGAACCAGAAGCCGGTGGTGAGCACCACGAGTCCGGCCCAGAAGGCCGGGTGCAGCGCGGTGACCAGCCCGTAGTCGTCGAGCCGCGAGACGTCGGTGTGCCGCACGGCGTACGCCCACAGGGCGAGCGCGACGAGCAGCGGAACGCCGGGCCAGGCCAGTGCGCGCCGCCCGGACCAGGCGGGGGGCAGGTCGGACAGGTCCGTCACGGGCTCATGGGCGGGGCTCGACGACTCCGAGGAGGAGGAGCTGGAGGACTGGCTCGAGGTCTCGGGGCTGCTGCCGGGGGTGCTCGCGCCGTCCCGTGCCGGTGTGGGTTCTGGCGTGGATCTCTCCCTCGGAGTTACTGGCGGACGCACGGTGGTTCCCCCCTGGCGGTTCGGCTCTGGTGCTTGATCAGGCGCTGGGTCGGCCGTTCGGCTGTCTGCGGTGCGGTGGTCCTACGGCCGACGCGGCACGGCGGCAGAGCGGCAGGAGCAGGACGAGTACGACAAGTACGGCGAGCAGGGGCGGCGCGACCGGTGCGAGCTCCTCACGCCACACCCAGCCGCCGACCGCGACGAGATACAGAACCCCCCAGCGCCCCGGCCACGTCAGCCGTCCGCCCGCGCTCGCGAGCAGCAGCCACAGCGGTACGAGACACAGCAACAGGCAGACCGGCGGCGCCCAGCGGAGCAACGGCTCGGGCCCGTCGAGCCCGACCGCGTCCGCGAGGAAGCCGGCCGTCTTCACATACAACGCCCCGTCCACCGGCCGCGGTTCCCGCCCGAGGGCGGCCGGTGCGGCGTACAGGGCGAGCAGGGCGGCGTACAGCGCCGCACCGGGCAGCCACGGGTCGCGCCGGGCGCACAGCGTGACGGCGGCGACGAACACCACGAGCAGCAGGCCTCCCGCCGTGAGCGACGGCAACGGCAGGCCCTCCAGCAGCTGACGTCCCGTCAGTGCCGCTTCGCCGGCGCCGTCGAGCCAGGGCAGGTCGCGCAACGGCGCCCAGAAGAAGACCGTGGCGACGCCGAGCAGGCTCCAGAGGGCGCCTCTCAGCCGCCGCTCCTGCGGCTCCTGATCCGGTTCCGCCGGTTTCGCCGACTCGTGGCGCGGTGGCTCACCGGCCGGCCCATCCGGCCGCACGATCAGCGCCAGCGTGTCCGCCTGGAGCGCCTCACGTTCGTATCCGGGGCGCCCGATGAACAACGTGACCGTGTCCTCGTCGCCGTCCTTGGGCTGGTACGCGGCCCGGCGGGCCCAGGTCGTGCCGTACCCGGCGGTGGCGTTCAGCTTCGCCCAGCGGGTGCCGTAGGAGGGATGGGAGGCATCGGCCGGCGTACGGGCCGCGGGCGCGCTGTCGTTGTGCCGCAGGGCCGCCCTCAGCCCGGCCGTGGAGACGACCGCGATCAGCGTCATGCTCAGCAGCACCGCCCAGCCGGCGCCCGCGATCCCGGCCGGGGTGAACAGCACGGCCGCGCTGCCCAGCACCAGGGCGCACATGGCGCCCTGGAGCGCGGCAAGCACACCCGTACGCCCCTGCACGCGCAGTACGCCGATGTACAGCTCCACCACCACCCGCGGCAGCGCGCCGAGGGCGAGCAGCCGCAGCACGGTCGAGCCGTGCTCGGCGTAGTCCGGGCTGAAGGGCGTGAGGATGTACGGGGCGAAGAGGACCAGCACGAGCACGACCGGGACCAGCAGCAGCGTCATGCGCCGCAGGGCCCCCCGGACGCCGTCGGCGAGTTGTCGCGGGTCGTGGGAGGCGTGCGCGGTGAGGGACGAGGCCATGTTGATGGCCATGAACTCCATCGTGCCGCCGACGGTGTACGCCACGTAGAAGTAGCCGTTCTCCGCGGCGCTGAAGCGGACCGCGACCATCACCGGCAGCAGGTTGATCATCGCCAGGCTGAACAGCGCGCCCAGCGAGTCCCCGGCCAGGAAGCGGCCCATGTCGCGGAGCTTGGGGGGCTCCTTCTCACGTTCGAGTTCGGCCTGGCGCGGGATGAGCCGGCGGAAGATCAGCCAGCCCAGGGGCAGTGTGGAGAAGGCGATCGCGACGGCCCAGGAGACGAAGATGCCGAGGACGGGCAGCGTGCCGGCGAAGACGGCCAGCAGGGCCAGTTTCCCGACCGAGAACACCGCGTTGCCGGCCGGCACCCACTCCGCCTTGCGCAGTCCCGTGAGCACCCCGTCCTGGAGCGTGAGCAGCGCCCAGGCCACGCACGCCGCGACGAACACCGCGCCCGCCATGGGCGTGCCCAGCGGGGCGTACGACGCTCCCCACGCGTCGAGCGTGAGCAGGAAGACGGCGGCGGCGAGCGCCACGACCAGCGAACTGGCCGCGTACGTGCCCCACACCAGGCGTCCGGTCTCCCGGCCCGCACGGGGGACGAAACGGACGACGGCACCGATCATCGTGGTGGCCGTGATGCTGGCGAGCAGCCGCATCGCGGCGATGGCGGCGGAGCCCTGGCCGACGGCCTCCTCGGAGTAGTAACGGGCGGCCACCAGCCAGAACCCCAGGCCCAGTACGGCGGACACGCCGGTGCTGAGCATGAGGAAGTAGGCGTTCTTGAACAGCGAGTCGTGCGTGTGCTCGTCGGCGGCGGGCTTCGGTCCGCCGCCGTCGGCGCGCGTGGGGGCGGGCTCGTGCACCTGGATCTCAGCCACGGGACTGAACCGGCCCTCCCGGTGCCGGCCTGCCGCCGGGAGGTTCCCCCGGTGCCTCGACCGGCCGCGCGCCGGAGCGCTCCAGCGCCTCGACGACCGTCCGGGCCCGCAGCGGGTCCACGGGCAGCGCGTGCCGCGCGAACCAGCGGGCCGCCTCGGGAGCCGGTGAGACGTCGGTGAACTGCTCCCCGGCGTAGTCGTCCAGGGGCGGGTCGTAGAGGTAGCCGACGATGATGCCCTGCCGTGCCAGCGCCGCGATCGCCGCGTCCCGGTCCGCCACGAACAGCGGGACCCGGAACAACGGCTGGATGACGTGCCCGTCACGCGGCTTGGCCCAGGGCGTGGACAGCAGCAGCTCCGTACCCGCCCGGCAGGCGTCCAGCACCTCGTCCAGCCGGTCGAGCTTGCGTCCGACGCGCCGCAGCCGCAGCCGGCCGGACTCCTGGCGGTAGTCGTGCATGTCGACGCGTACCCAGGGGTGGTGGGCGTCGAGCCCGGGCGCATGGCGGGCGGCCCGCGCGAGTTCGTCCGGGCGCAGCGGCATCCGGATCTCCTCGCGATCCGCCAGCCCCAGCAGCCGGATCGCGGCCCAGGCGGCGCGCCGCAGCCGCAGCCCGCGCACCGCCGCCTCCGCGTACGGCCGGATCGCATAGGCCAGTTCGGAGCTCGGCCGGCGCGGCGTGAGCAGCCCCGCGCAGGTCTTCTCCACCGCTTCCCGTAACCCCGGGTCGGCGAGGGAGAGCATGCCTCCGGCCTTGGCCCCGACGTGCTTGGACAGGCTGAACGCGGAGGCCTCGCCCCACGCCCCGACCGGCCGGTCCCCCACCCGGCTGCCGATGGCGTGCGCCGCGTCCTCGAACAGCGGGATCCCCAGCGCGTCGCACTTCTGCCTGAGGCTCGGGGCCGGGTCCGGGTTCCCGTACAGGTTCGTCGTGAGCACGGCCGACACCGATCTCCACGTCTCGTCCGGCACGGCATCGACGTCGATGGACGCGTCGAGCGGGTTCAACGGCGCCTGCACCGGACGCAGTCCGGCCGCGAGCACGACGAAGAAGATCACGTCGTCGTTGACCGGCGACATCAGCACCCGCCCGCCGGGCGGGCACCAGTGGCGCAGTGCCACGTACAGCCCGAAACGGCACGACGGTACATACACGCATTCCCGGCCGAGCCGCACGCGCATGGTCTCTTCCAGCCGCTTCGGCTGCAAACCACGCCGCACCGAGCCCGGACCGGCCTCCCCAATGGCCATCCGCCCCCCTGGTGTGCCATCGGAACGCCCCCTCCCCGAGGCCTTCCGGCACCCGCCCAGAGTCGCCCCGTTCGCACCGCTCCGTCAAGATTGCGTCGCGTCCTGTGGATAACTTCCGGCACGCACGAATGTGACGTCCCGTCCGCCGCGCCGGAGTCGCACCGTCCGGTCCCACCCGGACCCACCTGCCCCGTTCGCCCGTATCCGCCTCCTCGGACACTGCCCAGGACCGGTGTGCCACCCGTAACGTGTGGCACGACCACGAACACGTGGCGACGACACGGCACACCCGAAAGCGAGGCAGCACCCGATGCCCCCCTTCGATGTCCCCGAGGGCGACCCCTTCGGCCCGCACAACCTGCCGTACGGCGTGTTCTCCCTCCCCGGCTCCTCCCACCGGACCGTGGGCGTCCGGCTCGGCGACCACGTACTGGACGCCGGCGCGGCGGCCCACGCGCTCGGCTCCCCGTACGCCTCCCTGCTCGCGCAGCCGACCCTCAACCCGCTGCTGGCCGCGGGCCGCACGGCCTGGTCGGACGTCCGCCGGGCGCTGACGGCGTGGGTGACCGTGCCGTCCCACCGCGAGACCGTCGCACCGATGTTCCACCCCCTGTCCTCGGTGACCCTGCACCTCCCCTTCGAGGTCGCGGACTACGTCGACTTCTACGCGTCCGAGAACCACGCCCGGAACGTCGGCCGGATCTTCCGCCCCGACGCCGAGGACTCCCTGACCCCCAACTGGAAGCACCTGCCGATCGGCTACCACGGCCGCTCCGGCACGGTCGTCGTCTCGGGCACGGACGTCGTTCGCCCCTCGGGCCAGCGCAAGGCGCCCACGGATCCGGCTCCCGTCTTCGGCCCGTCCGTCCGTCTGGACATCGAGGCGGAGGTCGGCTTCGTGGTCGGCGTGCCGTCCCGGATGGGCGCGCCGGTGTCCCTCGACGGCTTCCGCGAGCACGTCTTCGGCCTCTGTCTCCTCAACGACTGGTCCGCGCGCGACATCCAGGCCTGGGAGTACGTCCCGCTCGGCCCGTTCCTCGGCAAGTCCTTCGCCACGTCGGTGTCGGCGTGGATCACCCCCCTGGACGCCCTGGAGGAGGCCCGGGTGACCCCGCCGGCCCGGACGCACGGGCTGCTGCCCTACCTGGACGACAGCGACGAGGAACCCGGCGGCTACGACCTGCGGATCAGCGTCGCCGTCAACGGCCACGTCGTCTCCGAGCCGCCCTTCTCCACCATGTACTGGACGGCCGCCCAGCAACTGGCCCACATGACCGTCAACGGCGCCTCCCTGCGCACCGGCGACCTGTACGGCTCGGGCACGGTCAGCGGCCCGGCGGACCGCGAGCGCGGCTCCCTCCTCGAACTGACCTGGAACGGCCGCGACCCGCTCGAACTCCCCGACGGCAAGCGGACGTTCCTGGAGGACGGCGACGTGGTGACCCTGTCGGCCTGGGCCCCGGGGCCGGACGGTGCGCGGGTGGGGCTGGGCGAGGTGACGGGGCGGGTGGTGCCGGCCTGACGGTGCTGCGCGGCCCTGGTCCGGCCGGCGGTCGCCCCTCCCGGAGCTCCTGATGCCGCTCGACTCCTGACTCACACCGTCCGGCACCGTCATACTGGGCGTCGGGCGGTGTGCCCGCACGTGCGCGGTGCGCGGCACGTTCGGGGCGCTCGCCGGTGTGCACTTCAGCCGCGTCACCGGTGCGCTCGGCAGCCGCCCTCCCCCGCACGACCCGTAGCCGCCCCCTTTCCGACCCACCGGAGCCCGTGGCCATGACCGTCTGCCTGCTCCTGCTGAGCGTTGTCGCCGTGACGGCCGCCGTACCCGTTCCCCGTGCGCTGACCCGGGCCGCCTGGCCCGAGCGGGAACCGGTGGTCGGGCTGTGGGTGTGGCAGTGCCTGGTCGCCACCGTCCTGCTGTGCTGCGTGACGGCACTCGCCCTGGGCGCCGCCGCCGTCTTCGGCACGGTCCGCGCCCAGCTCTTCGCCCCGGCTCCGCCCGCGGTGACGGCGGCGTACGACCTGTCCACCGCCCCGCTGTGGGCCGCCGCCCTCACCCTGCTGCTGGCCTGCGGTGCCGCCTGGACGACCGCGATGCTCGCGCGTGAGCTCGTCGAGGCGCGCCGGCGCCGCGCCCAGGCCCGCGCCCACCTCCGCGAACGCGCCCCCGACCTGCCGGCCGGACTGCCCGCCGCCCGCGGACCACTGCTGGTCCTGGAGGACGAGTACCCCGACGCCTGGTGGATGCCCGGCAGCCCGCCCCAGCTGATCGTCACCACGGGCGCCCTGCACCGCCTCACGGACCACCAGCTCGACGCCGTCCTCACCCACGAGCGCGGCCACGCCCGTGCCCGCCACGACTGGCTGCTGCACCTGTCCACCGCCCTGGCCACGGGCTTTCCCCGCATCCCGCTGTTCGCCCACTTCTGCGACCAGACGCACCGCCTGGTCGAACTGGCCGCCGACGACACCGCCTCCCGCCGCTGCGGCCACCTGACCACGGCCCTGGCGCTGATCGAGCTCAACCAGCACCGCGGCGTCCTGTCCTGCGCCTCCAGCCACCGCCTGCTGGGCGAGCGGGTCGACCGGCTCCTGGAACCGCCGCCCCGCCTGGGCCGTCGGCACCGGGCCCTGACGACGACCACGGCCGCGCTGGTACCGCTGCTGCCCCTGCTGATCGCGTTCGCGCCGGGTCTGACCGCCCTGTCGTAGCCGTACCGGAGCGGCGGCCGGTGGCGGATCTCCTGACCCGCACGCGGAAAGTCCAGCTCAACAGCCCACCTGGTCGCGCCCGAGATGGCGCAACATTCCCGCAACACCACTTTTCCTATCGGATAGGTATGGTCCGAGCCATGCCCAGCGACCGCATCCGAGACCACGCCGGCCAGGGAGCCGCGACGACCGTCGCCGCCCACCGCGCGCGGCGCCGGCTGCGCGCCGACCGGGCCCGGCAACTGGCGGACCTGCTCCGCCGGCAGCTGCTCACGGGCGCCTTCCCCGACGGCGCCCTCCCCCACGAGTCGGCCCTCGCCGGCGACTACGGCACCAGCCGCAACACGGTCCGCGAGGCGCTCGACCTGCTGCGGGCCGAGGGCCTCGTGGCGCGCCAGCCAGGCGTCGGCACCGTGGTCGTGGCCCAGAAGTACCCCCACGGCCTCGACCGTCTGATGGGTCTCGCGGAAACCCTCCGCGAACACGGCCGGGTCACCAACGAGGTCCGCACCATGGGCCCCGCCCCGGCACCCGCGCCCGTCGCCGGACGCCTCCAGCTCGCGCCCGGCACCGACGTCCTCTGCATCGAACGCCTGCGCCGCCTGAACTGCCTCCCGCTGTCCCTCGACCTCACCTACATCCCCCTCGACATCGGCACCGAACTGCTCGGCGCCGACCTGGAGAACACCGACGTCTTCCGCCTCCTGGAAGCCGTCACCGGCCGGCGCCTCGGCCACGCCGAGATCACCCTGGAAGCGGTCAGCGCGGACGCCCACTCGGCCGCTGTGCTCGAGGCCCCGCGTGGCGCCGCCGTCCTCATGCTGGAACGCCTCACCCACCTCGCGGACGGCCGCCCGGTCGACCTGGAGTTCATCCGCTTCCGCGGCGACCGCATCACCATGAGCGGCCTGTTGCACCGCTCCCAGTAGCCCACCCGCTCGCGCACTCTCCTGGAGACATCCATGCCCTTGGCGCCCCAGCGGGCCGACGTGCCCGTGACCATCGACGAGTCGAAGTGCATCGACGGCTGCACGCTCTGCGTGGACATGTGCCCGCTGGACTCCCTCGCCATCGACGAGCGCAACGGCAAGGCCTACATGCATGTCGACGAGTGCTGGTACTGCGGCCCGTGCGCGGCCCGCTGCCCCACCGGAGCCGTCACGGTCAACATGCCCTATCTGCTCCGGTGAGAGGCCCGAACCGCCATGTCCCGAACCACCCGTTCCAGAATCCTCATGAAACGCACAGCGGTCGCCGTGACCGCGGTCGCTCTCCTGCTCCCGCTCAGCGCCTGCGGCGGTGACGCCGAGGCCGGCAGCGGCTCCACGGTCACCGTCACCGTCGGCTACCAGTCCAGGACGATCAACACCGTCACGGCGGGCACCCTCCTGCGCTCCCTCGGCTCCTTCGAGAAGCAGCTGAACGCCCTGCACGACGGCGTCCGCTACAAGGTCGACTGGCAGGACTACGCCACCGGCGCGCCCATCACCGCCCAGATGACCGCCGGAAAGATCGACATCGGCTCGATGGGCGACTTCCCGCTGCTCATCAACGCGGCCCGCGGCAAGCAGCTGAACAGCCCGACCCGGCTGGTCTCGGTCACCGGCTACAACCTGCGCGGCGGCCTGAACACCATCGTCGCCGCGCCTGATTCGAAGCTGGCCTCGCTGCAGGACCTGAAGGGCAAGAAGGTCTCCACGAGCGTCGGCTCGGCCGCCGACGGCACCCTCGTACGGGCTCTCCAGCGCGCCGGCATCGACCCGGACAGCGGCATCGAGAAGCTCAACCAGCAGCCCTCCGTCGGCGCCTCCGCCCTCACCGCGGGCAGCACGGACGCACTGTCGCAGTTCGTCGCCTGGCCGGGCCTGCTCGCCTACCAGGGCAAGGCGAAGGCGATCTACGACGGCGCCCGGCTGGACCTGCCCACGTTCCACGGCGTCACCGTCCGCGAGGACTTCGCGAAAGACCGCCCCGCCGTGCTGAAGGCGTTCCTGAAGGCCCAGGCGGAGGCGACCGACTACCTGAACGACCACCCGGTGGACGCCGCCGAGAAGGTCGCGAAGGCGACGGGGCTGCCCGCCGAGGTCGTCTACCTCTACAACGGCGCTCACGGCATCGCCACCTTCGACCCGGCGATCAAACCCCGGCTGGTCTCCGCGCTGAAGCAGGACGTCTCGATCCTCAAGTCGGCGAAACTCACCGGCGACGTGGACGTCGACTCCTTCGTCGACGACCAGTACCTGAAGAAGGCCCTCGGACCGAAGGCGTACGCCGAGCGGCTCGCCGCGAAGCCCGCACCGGCCGCGAGCGAGGCCTGGCCCAAGGGCGCCTCGAAGACCGTCACCTTCAACTCCCCCTCCCGTCTGCTGCGTTATGTGGCCGGGCACCGCGACGCCCTGCGCGCCGCCTACGTCCCCGACACCACCACCGGCACCCTCTGGTTCGCCGACAAGGCCGTGTGGGTGGCCGACGGCGACAAACTGCTGCCCTTCGTCGCCCCCGACACCGCGCAGGCGTACGTCGCCGGGCACGGCGGGGCGCGGGTCGTCCCGTACGCCGACGCTCTGGAGCGGGCGTCGTGAGGCGGTATGCGCTCCGCGTGGTCTCGCTGGCCGCCGCCCTCGGCCTGTGGCAGGCGCTGACCAGCCTGAACATCGACCTGTGGCTGCGCTTCTCGCAGTTCCCGACGGTCACCGACGTGGCCCGGGCCTTCGCCGCCCGGCTGTCCGGGCCGGACTACTGGACGGATCTGACCGACAGCCTCACCCGGATCCTCACCGGCTTCCTGCTGGCCACCGTCCTGGGCGTGACCACGGGCGTGCTCGTGGCCCGCTCGCGTCTCGCCGAGGACCTGCTCGGCCCCCTGCTCGAAGTGGTCCGGCCGATCCCGGCCATCGCGCTCGTCCCCGTCGCGATCCTGCTCTTCCCCTCCAACGAACAGGGCATCGTCTTCATCACGTTCACCGCCGCGTTCTTCCCGGTCCTGGTCTCCACCCGGCACGCGGTGCGCGACCTGACCCCCACGTGGGAGGAGGCGGTGCGCACCATGGGCGGCGGCCGGTGGCGGATCCTCGGCTCCGTCGTCCTGCCGGGCGCCCTGCCCGGGGTGTTCGGCGGCCTGTCCGTCGGCATCGGCGTGTCCTGGATCTGTGTGATCTCCGCCGAGATGATCTCCGGCCAGTACGGCGTGGGCTACCGCACCTGGCAGGACTACACCGTCGTCGACTACCCGGGCGTGTTCGTCGGCATGGTCACCATCGGCGTACTCGGCTGGGTCACCTCCACGGCCGTGGAACTGCTCGGTCGCCGCCTCACCCGCTGGCTGCCCCGCACCGCGTACGTCCCCGGCGCCCGGCCGCCCAGGCCCGCCCGGCCGGTGAAGCCCGCGCCCACCGCCCCCGCCGCCGTACCCGGCGGCCCCGCATCCGAGGAGGTACGCGATGACCACCTCGTCTGAGACCGTCGTGAGCACCTCGTCCGAGGCCGTCGCCGCCGGCGCGCCGGTCCCCGGCACCCGGCTCACGCTGACCGGCGCCTGTCTCGGCCGCCCCGGCGCGCCCGCCCTGGACGGCGTCGACCTGCACGTCGCCCCCGGCGGGATCCTCACGGTTGTCGGTCCCTCCGGCTGCGGCAAGTCGACCCTGCTGCGCACCCTGGCCGGCCTGCTGCCGCCGCTCGCCGGGGAGATCACCCAGGACGGGCACCCGCTGACCGGCCCCTCCGCCGACCGCGCCCTGGTCTTCCAGGAGGACGCCCTGCTCCCCTGGCGCACCCTGCGCGCCAACGTCGAACTCCCCCTCGCCATCCGCGGCGTGCCCCGAGCCGAGCGTCGGGAACAGGCCCAGGCCTGGCTGGAGCGGGTCGGACTCGGCACGCAGGCACGGCAGTTGCCCCACCGGGTCTCCGGCGGCCAGCGCCAGCGCGTCCAGCTGGCCCGCGCCCTGGCCGCACGCCCCCGCGCCGTCCTGATGGACGAGCCGTTCGGCGCCCTCGACGCCCAGACCCGCGCGGGCATGCAGGACCTGCTGGTCGAGGTGCTGCAGGGCACCGGCGCGACCGTCGTCTTCGTCACCCACGACGTGGACGAGGCGCTCTTCCTCGGCGACCGCGTGGCCCTGCTCGGCGCGGGCCGCCTCGTCGCCGTACGGGACGTGCCCCGCCCGCGTGACCGCGGCGCGCTCGACGACCCTGCGCGCCTGGCCCTGCGGCGCGACGTCCTCACCTCGCTCGGTACGTGAAAGGCACCCCGGTGACCACCTCCGTGAACCCCCCTGCGGACACTCCCCTGGCCGTCCCGTCCCTCACCGACGCCGAGGAACTGACCTGCGACGTCCTCGTCATCGGCGGCGGCACCGCCGGCACCATGGCGGCCCTGACCGCCGCCGAGCACGGCGCGAACGTGCTGCTCCTGGAGAAGGCCCACGTCCGCCACTCCGGCGCGCTCGCCATGGGCATGGACGGCGTCAACAACGCCGTCATCCCGGGCCGCGCCGAACCGGACGACTACGTCGCCGAGATCACCCGGGCCAACGACGGCATCGTCGACCAGTCCACCGTCCGCCAGACCGCCACCCGCGGCTTCGCCATGGTGCAGCGGCTGGAGTCGTACGGCGTGAAGTTCGAGAAGGACGAGCACGGCGACTACGCCGTCCGCCAGGTCCACCGCTCCGGCTCCTACGTCCTGCCGATGCCGGAGGGCAAGGACGTCAAGAAGGTCCTGTACCGGCAGCTGCGGCGGCGCGAGATGCGGGAGAGGATCCGCATCGAGAACCGGGTGATGCCGGTGCGCGTGCTCACGGCCGGGGGCCGGGCCGTGGGGGCGGCCGGCTTCAACACCCGTACGGGGCGGTTCGTCCAGGTCCGCGCGGGCGCGGTGATCCTCGCGACGGGCGCCTGCGGCCGCCTCGGCCTGCCCGCCTCCGGCTACCTCTACGGCACCTACGAGAACCCCACCAACGCGGGTGACGGCTACGCCATGGCCTACCACGCGGGCGCCGAGCTCACCGGCATCGAGTGCTTCCAGATCAACCCGCTGATCAAGGACTACAACGGGCCCGCCTGCGCCTATGTCGCCAACCCCTTCGGCGGCTACCAGGTCAACCGGCACGGCGAACGCTTCGTCGACTCCGACTACTGGTCCGGCCAGATGATGGCCGAGTTCGCGGCGGAGGTGGCCTCCGACCGGGGCCCGGTCTACCTGAAGCTGAGCCATCTCCCCGAGGAGTCCGTCTCCGCCCTGGAGACGATCCTCCACTCGACCGAACGCCCGACCCGCGGCACTTTCCACTCCGGCCGCGGACACGACTACCGCACCCACGACGTCGAGATGCACATCTCCGAGATCGGCCTGTGCGGCGGCCACTCCGCCTCCGGCGTCCGCGTGGACGACCACGCCCGCACGACCGTCCCGCGCCTGTACGCGGCCGGCGACCTGGCCTGTGTCCCGCACAACTACATGATCGGCGCGTTCGTCTTCGGCGACCTGGCAGGCGCGGACGCCTCCCAGTACTCGGCGTACGAAGGTGAGTTGCCCGGTGAGCAGCTCCGGGAGGCGCACGAGCTGATCTACCGTCCGCTGCGCAACCCCGACGGCCCGCCGCAGCCTCAGGTCGAGTACAAGCTGCGCCGCTTCGTGAACGACTACGTGGCCCCGCCGAAGTCCGGTGCCCGCCTGTCGCTGGCCCTGGAGGCGTTCGAGCGGATGCGCGCCGACATCGCGGCGATGGGCGCCCGCACCGCGCACGAGCTGATGCGGTGCGCGGAGGTCACCTTCATCCGCGACTGCGCGGAGATGGCCGCGCGGTCCTCCCTGGCCCGCACGGAGTCCCGCTGGGGCCTCTACCACGACCGCCTCGACCATCCCGCTCGCGACGACGCGTCCTGGTTCCACCATCTCGATCTGCACAAGTCCCCCTCTGGTGCGATGGAGTTCACGGCCCGTCCCGTGGCTCCCTATCTCGTTCCGGTCGACGGCTTCACGGCCGTCGGCGGTCTGTCCCGGTCCCTCGGCGAGGTCCACGCCGAGGACGTGGCGACGGCGGGGTCGCGGGACGTGGCGCCAGTTGCGGGCCGGGCGGGGACGGCGGAACCGGAGGCGGCTTCGGCTCCGCATGTCTCGCCCGCCGCGCCGTCCGGCGAGCGGTCCGCCGCCCGCCTCCTCGAACTCGTCGCCCTCGCCGACGAGGAGCCCGAACTCGACGCCCTTCTCCCCTACCTGACCGACCCGGTGCCCGCTGTCCGCCGTGAGGCCGTCGCCGTGCTCACCGAGACGCTGCCGCCGGGGACGGGGACCGCCCTCGCCGCCGCTCTGCGCGACACCGCCGCCGAGGTGCGTGCCGCCGCCGCAGCGTCACTGCGCGAGCTCGTCGAGACGCTCCCGGCCGAGCCCGACCTGCGCGACGGCCTCGCCGCCGCCCTGGCCGAGCCGGACCCGGTCGTCCGCGCCGCGGCGCTGGACGTCCTGCGTGCCCTGCGCCTGGGAGACGCCACCTTGTTCGCGGTCTCCCTGGCCGACTCCGAGATCGCCGTCCGCATCGAGGCCGTACGCGCCCTCGTATCGGTCGACGCCGCCGGCGAACTGGCCCGGGCGGCGGCCGGCGACCCGTCCCGCGAAGTCCGAGTGGCGATCGCCAAGGGCCTCGCCACGGTGGGTGCCGAGCGGCCGGCGCATGACACCACGGCCGCCGCCGATCCCGCCGCCGACGCCATCGAAGCGGCCCTCACCGGCCTCCTCGACGACCCCGACGCCCTGGTCCGCGCGGCGGCCTACGGAGCACTGGGCACCACCGGCTGCCCCGAGCCCCTCACCGCACGCGCGGTGGCCGCCCTGTCCGAGTCGGCCTGGCAGGTCCGGGCCGGAGCCGCCACGGCCCTGTCCGTCGCCGACCCCGAGGTGGCCGTCCCGGCGCTCGCCAAGGCCCTCGCGGACGGCAACGCCGATGTCCGCAAGGCCGCCGTCCTGGCCCTGACCCGGCACGGCACCACCGAGGAGGCCCGGGCGGCCCTCGCCACAGCGACGACGGACTCCGACGCGGATGTCAGGGCGTACGCGGGACGGGCGCTGTGACCGGCCCGGCTCCCCACCCCCTGTGACCTCGGCCGGAGCCCGGCCCTATATCCAGTCGTCGGGCTCCGGCTCCGCGTCCGTCTCCGGCCAGTGGTCCGGCTCCCCCGCGTCCTGACCGGCGGCGGCGTGGGCCGGAGCCCGGCCGGACGCCTGAGCCGAGGCCGAGTCGCCCGCAGGAGCAGAGCCTGCCGGCCCGCCCAGCGACGCGAGCACCTCCAGCACGCCCTCCCCGTACGTCGCGAGCTTCTTCTCCCCCACCCCGCTGATCGCGCCGAGCTCGGCCACCGAGCCCGGCCACACCGTCGCGATCTCCCGCAGCGTGGCGTCGTGGAAGATGACGTACGCCGGAACGCCCTGTTCGCGCGCTTGCTCGGCCCGCCAGGCGCGCAGTGCCTCGAAGGCCGGCAGCAGTTCCTCGGGCAGCTCGGCGGCAGCCGTCTTGCCCTTGCGCTCGCCCCTCCCCGAGCCCGAGGACGACGCGGACCCCGACCGGGAGGTCACCGGCTTCTTCGGCTCCTTGCGCAGCGGCACCTCACGCTCCCGCCGCAGCACCGCCCCGCTCGCCTCGGTCAGCACCAGCGTGCCGTACTCGCCCTCCACCGCGAGCAGCCCCTGGGCCAGCAACTGCCGGATGACGCCCCGCCATTCGCCCTCGGTGAGATCGTCGCCGATGCCGAACACCGACAGCTGGTCGTGGTCGAACTGGATGACCTTGCCGGTCCGCTTGCCCAGCAGGATGTCGACGATCTGCACCGCGCCGAACTTCTGTCCGCGCTCCCGCTGGAGCCGCACCACCGTCGACAGCACCTTCTGCGCCGCGATCGTGCCGTCCCAGGTCTCCGGCGGGGTCAGGCAGGTGTCGCAGTTGCCGCAGCCTGCCGGGTCCGGGTCCTGGCCGAAGTAGGCGAGGAGCTGGCCCCTGCGGCACCGGGCCGTCTCGCACAGCGCCAGCATCGAGTCCAGGTGGGCCTGGGCCCGTCGCCGGAACGCCTCGTCGCCCTCGCCCGACTGGATCAGCTTGCGCTGCTGTATGACGTCGTTCAGCCCGTACGCCATCCAGGCCGTCGACGGCAGTCCGTCACGCCCCGCCCGGCCCGTCTCCTGGTAGTAGCCCTCGACCGACTTGGGCAGGTCGAGGTGGGCGACGAAGCGGACGTCCGGCTTGTCGATGCCCATCCCGAAGGCGATGGTCGCCACCACGACCAGGCCGTCCTCCCGCAGGAAGCGGGACTGGTGGGCCGCGCGCGTGCCCGCGTCCAGGCCCGCGTGGTACGGCACCGCCTCGATGCCGTTGCGGCTGAGGAACTCCGCGGTCTTCTCGACCGAGTTGCGCGACAGGCAGTAGACGATGCCCGCGTCGCCCGCGTGCTCCTCGCGCAGGAAGCTCAGCAGCTGCTTCTTCGGGTCCGCCTTCGGCACGATCCGGTACTGGATGTTGGGCCGGTCGAAGCTCGCCACGAAGTGCCGGGCCGCCGGCATGTTCAGCCGCTCGGTGATCTCCTGGTGCGTCGCACGCGTGGCCGTCGCCGTGAGCGCGATCCGCGGTACGTCCGGCCAGCGCTCGCCGAGCAGAGCCAGCGACAGGTAGTCCGGCCGGAAGTCGTGGCCCCACTGGGAGACACAGTGTGCCTCGTCGATCGCGAAGACGGAGATCTTCCCGCGTGAGAGCAGGCCGAGCGTGTTCTCCAGCCGCAGCCGCTCCGGCGCCAGGTACAGCAGGTCCAGCTCGCCGGCGAGGAACTCGGCCTCCACCATCCGCCGCTCGTCGAAGTCCTGCGTGGAGTTCATGAACCCGGCTCGTACGCCGAGCGCCCGCAGCGCGTCCACCTGGTCCTGCATGAGGGCGATGAGCGGGGAGACGACCACACCCGTACCCGGCCTGACCAGGGACGGGATCTGGTAGCACAACGACTTGCCGCCACCGGTCGGCATGAGCACGACAGCATCACCGCCCGCCACGACGTGGTCGATGACGGCTTCCTGCTCACCGCGGAAGGCCCCGTAGCCGAAGACCCGGTGCAGCGCGGCCAGCGCCTCGCTCGCGTCGGCGCCGAGGGGCCCGGCGGGGCCGCTGCCCGCACCGCTCCCGGTCCCGGTCACCGCGTCCAGTTCCGTCATCACACCCGTCCCGCCCGTAGCGCCCATCGTCCCGTCCCCCGTGTGTCGCGCCTCGACCACTGCGTCCACCATAGGCGCCCGCACCGACAGCCCCCGAGTTATCCACAGGCCGCTCCGAACGCCTGCGTCAAGGACACGATCGTCGTTCACACGTTCGCGGGAGACCTGCCCGTTTCCTGCGAATGGTCTGAATGTGACAGCGGCCCGGCACCCCCTGAGGGGAACCGGGCCGCTGTTCAGCAGCAAGCGGAGCGTCAGCGCACGAACACCCCCGCCTGCCCCGCCAGATCCAGGAAGTACTGCGGGGCCACACCGAGCACCAGCGTGACCGCCACGCCGACCCCGATCGCCGTCATCGTCAACGGCGACGGCACCGCCACCGTCGGGCCCTCCGGCCGCGGCTCGCTGAAGAACATCAGCACGATGACACGGATGTAGAAGAACGCCGCGATCGCCGACGAGATCACACCGATCACGACGAGCGGGGCGGCCCCGCCCTCCGCCGCCGCCTTGAACACGGCGAACTTCCCGGCGAAGCCGGAGGTCAGCGGAATGCCCGCGAAGGCCAGCAGGAACACCGCGAACACGGCCGCCACCAGCGGTGAACGCCGGCCGAGTCCCGCCCACTTGGACAGGTGCGTCGCCTCACCGCCCGCGTCGCGTACGAGCGTGACCACCGCGAAGGCGCCGATCGTCACGAACGAGTACGCGGCCAGGTAGAAGAGGACGGACGAGACACCGTCCGGCGTGGTCGCGATGACACCCGCGAGGATGAACCCGGCGTGCGCGATCGACGAGTACGCCAGCAGCCGCTTGATGTCGGTCTGCGTGATCGCGACGATGGCGCCGCCCAGCATGGTGACGATCGCCACGGCCCACATCACCGGCCGCCAGTCCCAGCGCAGGCCCGGCAGGACGACGTACAGCAACCGCAGCAGCGCACCGAACGCCGCCACCTTCGTCGCCGCCGCCATGAAACCGGTCACCGGCGTCGGCGCGCCCTGGTACACGTCCGGCGTCCACATGTGGAACGGCACCGCGCCCACCTTGAACAGCAGGCCCATCACCACCAGCGCGGCACCGATCAGCAGCAGCGCGTCGTTGCCCATGGTGTCGGCGAGCGCCGGGTTGACGTCCGCGACCGTGCCGTCGACGACCTGCGCGATCGTCGCGTACGACATCGAGCCCGCGTAGCCGTACAGCAGGGCGATGCCGAACAGGGTGAACGCGGAGGCGAACGCGCCGAGCAGGAAGTACTTGACCGCCGCCTCCTGCGACATCAGCCGCTTGCGGCGGGCCAGCGCGCACAGCAGGTACAGCGGGAGCGAGAAGACCTCCAGCGCCACGAAGAGCGTCAGCAGGTCGTTGGCCGCCGGGAAGATCAGCATGCCGGCGACGGCGAACAGCAGCAGCGGGAACACCTCGGTGGTGGTGAACCCGGCCTTGACCGCCGCCTTCTCGCTCTCGCTGCCCGGCACGGACGCGGCCTGCGCGGCGAAGGAGTCGACGCGGTTGCCGTGCACCACCGGGTCGAGCCGCCGCTCGGCGAAGGTGAACAGGCCGACCAGGGCCGCCAGCAGGATCGTGCCCTGGAGGAAGAGGGCGGGGCCGTCGACGGCGATCGCGCCCATCGCCGCGATGCGCGCCTTGGTCGTGCCGTATCCGTCGGCCGCGAGTGCGACGACCGCGGCGAAGGCGGCCGCGAGCGCGACGACGGACACGAACATCTGGACGTAGTAACGGGATTTACGCGGTACGAACGCCTCGATGAGGATCCCGAGGATCGCCGCGCCGACGACGATCAGCGTGGGCGCCAACTGTCCGTATTCGAACTTCGGCGCGTCGATCTTGGCGATCGGTTCGGCCGCGGTTGTCCACAGGCTGTGGACGGCTGTTGCGCTCACTTGGCCGCCTCCACCTCGGGCTGGGGGTCCTTCTTCTGTACGTCGGACATGGTCTGTTTCACCGCAGGGTTGACGATGTCCGTGACGGGCTTCGGGTAGACGCCCAGGAAGATCAGCAGTACGACCAGCGGGGCGACGACCACGAGTTCACGCACCCTGAGGTCCGGCATCGCCGCGACCTCCGGTTTCACCGGGCCCGTCATCGTCCGCTGGTAGAGGACGAGGGTGTACAGCGCGGCGAGCACGATGCCGAAGGTGGCGATGATGCCGATCACCGGGTAGCGCGTGAACGTGCCGACCAGGACCAGGAACTCACTGACGAACGGCGCGAGGCCTGGCAGGGAGAGGGTCGCGAGGCTGCCGATCAGGAAGGTGCCGGCGAGCACCGGGGCGACCTTCTGCACCCCTCCGTAGTCGGCGATGAGCCGCGAGCCGCGCCGGGAGATCAGGAAGCCCGCCACCAGCATCAGCGCGGCCGTCGAGATGCCGTGGTTGATCATGTAGAGCGTCGCGCCGGACTGGCCCTGGCTGGTCATCGCGAAGATGCCCATGATGATGAAGCCGAAGTGGGAGATCGACGCGTAGGCCACCAGCCGCTTGATGTCCCGCTGGCCGACCGCGAGCAGCGCCCCGTAGATGATGCTGATCAGGGCCAGGACGAGGATCGCGGGCGTCGCCCACTTGCTGGCCTCCGGGAAGAGCTGGAGGCAGAAGCGGAGCATCGCGAAGGTGCCGACCTTGTCGACGACCGCCGTGATCAGTACGGCGACCGGAGCCGTGGACTCCTGCATCGCGTTGGGCAGCCAGGTGTGCAGCGGCCACAGCGGCGCCTTCACCGCGAACGCGAAGAAGAAGCCGAGGAACAGCCACCGCTCGGTGTTGGTCGCCATGTCGAGCGTGCCGTTGGCACGGGCCTCGGCGATCTCCTGGAGCGAGAAGTTCCCGGCGACCACGTACAGGCCGATCACCGCGGCCAGCATGATCAGACCGCCGACCAGGTTGTAGAGGAGGAACTTCACCGCCGCGTACGACCGCTGCGTCGCCGCCGCCTTCTCGCCGTGCTCGTGGGCACGGTCCCCGAAGCCGCCGATGAGGAAGTACATCGGGATCAGCATGGCTTCGAAGAAGATGTAGAAGAGGAAGACGTCGGTGGCCTCGAAGGAGAGGATCACCATCGCCTCGACGGCCAGGATCAGGGCGAAGAAGCCCTGCGTCGGCCGCCACCGGGTACTGCCGGTCTCCAGCGGATCGGCGTCGTGCCAGCCCGCCAGGATGATGAACGGGATCAGCAGCGCGGTCAGCGCGATCAGCGCCACCGCGATGCCGTCCACACCCAGTTCGTAACGGACGCCGAAGTCCGCGATCCAGGCGTGGGACTCGGTGAGCTGGTACCGCTCGCCGTCCGGGTCGAAGCGCACCAGGACGGTGATCGCGAGGACGAGCGTGGCGAGCGAGACGAGCAGCGCCAGCCACTTGGCGGCGGTGCGCCGCGCGGCCGGTACGGCTGCCGTGGCGATCGCCCCGACGGCCGGGAGCGCCGCTGTCACTGTCAGCAGAGGAAAGGACATCGGTATCAGACCGCCCTCATCAGCAGGGTCGCGGCGACGATGACCGCCGCGCCGCCGAACATCGAGACCGCGTAGGAGCGGGCGAAGCCGTTCTGCAGCCTGCGCATCCGCCCGGAGAGGCCGCCGACCGAGGCCGCCGTGCCGTTGACGACGCCGTCGACCCGGGTGTGGTCGACGTAGACCAGGGACCGCGTGAGGTGCTCGCCGCCACGGACCAGGACGACGTGGTTGAAGTCGTCCTGGAGCAGGTCGCGCCGGGCGGCCCGGGTGAGGAGCGAGCCGCGCGGGGCGACGGCCGGGACCGGGCGGCGGCCGTACTGCGCCCAGGCCAGGGCGACACCGATGATCATGCACGCGACGGTCGCACCGGTGACCACACCCGCGCTGATCGGCGGGTTGCCGTGACTGTGCCCGGTGATCGGCTCCAGCCAGTGCAGGAAGCGGTCGCCGATGCTGAAGAACGCACCGCCTGCCACCGACCCGACGGCCAGCACGATCATCGGGATCGTCATGACCTTGGGCGACTCGTGCGGGTGCGGCGGGGTGTACTCGCCGCGCGTCTCGGCGGCGGGCTCCACGTCCGGTTCGGCCGGCGACGGCGTCGGGGCGTTGCGCCAGCGCTCCTCACCGAAGAACGTCATCAGCATCACGCGCGTCATGTAGTACGCGGTGATGGCGGCGCCGAGCAGGGCGCAGGCGCCGAGGATCCAGCCCTCGGTGCCGCCCTTGGCGAACGCCGCCTCGATGATCTTGTCCTTGGAGAAGAAGCCGGACAGGCCCGGGAAGCCGATGATCGCCAGGTAGCCGAGGCCGAAGGTGACGAAGGTGACCGGCATGTACTTCCTCAGACCGCCGTACCTCCTCATGTCCACCTCGTCGTTCATGCCGTGCATGACCGAACCGGCGCCGAGGAAGAGCCCGGCCTTGAAGAAGCCGTGCGTCACCAGGTGCATGATCGCGAAGACGTAGCCGATGGGGCCGAGGCCCGCGGCGAGGATCATGTAGCCGATCTGCGACATGGTCGAGCCGGCCAGGGCCTTCTTGATGTCGTCCTTCGCGCAACCGACGATCGCACCGAAGAGGAGCGTGACCGCGCCGACGATCGTGACGACCAGCTGCGCGTCCGGCGCGCCGTTGAAGACGGCTCCGGAGCGGACGATCAGGTAGACGCCCGCCGTCACCATGGTCGCGGCGTGGATGAGGGCCGAGACCGGGGTCGGACCCTCCATCGCGTCCCCGAGCCAGGACTGCAGCGGCACCTGGGCGGACTTGCCGCAGGCGGCGAGCAGCAGCATCAGCGCGATCGCGGTGAGCTTGTCCTCACCGGCGGCACCGGCGAGCCCGGCCTCCGTGTGGCTGCCGAGCACCGGCCCGAAGGCGAAGGTGCCGAACCACAGGAACATCAGCATGATCGCGATGGACAGGCCCATGTCGCCGACGCGGTTGACCAGGAAGGCCTTCTTCGCGGCCGTGGCGGCGCTGGGCTTGTGCTGCCAGAAACCGATCAGCAGGTAGGAGGCGAGACCGACGCCCTCCCAGCCGACGTACAGCAGCAGGTAGTTGTCGGCGAGGACGAGCAGCAGCATCGCCGCGAGGAAGAGGTTCAGGTAGCCGAAGAAGCGGCGGCGCCGCTCGTCGTGCTCCATGTACCCGACGGAGTACAGATGGATCAGCGATCCGACACCCGTGATCAGCAGGACGAACGTCATGGACAGCTGGTCGAGCTGGAAGGCGACGTCCGCCTGGAAGCCCTCCACCGGGATCCAGCTGAACAGGTGCTGGGACATGACGCGGTGTTCGGGGTCCTGGGCCAGCATGTCGCTGAACAGCACCAGGCCGAGCACGAAGGAGGCGGCCGCGAGCAGCGTGCCGATCCAGTGGCCCACGGCGTCCAGCCGGCGTCCGCCGCACAGCAGGACCGCCGCTCCGAGCAGAGGCGCCGCCACCAGCAGCGCAATCAGGTTCTCCACGATTCTTCCGACCCCTTACAGCTTCATCAGGCTGGCGTCGTCGACCGAGGCCGAGTGACGGGCGCGGAACAGGGACACGATGATCGCGAGCCCGACCACGACCTCCGCGGCGGCGACGACCATCGTGAAGAAGGCGATGATCTGGCCGTCGAGGTTGCCGTGCATCCGGGAGAAGGCGACGAACGCGAGGTTGCAGGCGTTGAGCATGAGCTCGATGCACATGAACACGACGATCGCGTTGCGCCTGATCAGCACGCCGGTGGCGCCGATCGTGAACAACAGGGCCGCGAGGTACAGATAGTTGACCGGGTTCACTTCGACGCCTCCTCGGGCCGCTTGAACGTGGTCGGCTCGATGGCCTTCCGCTCCAGGCGCTCCTCGGCACGCTGCTCCAGGGCCCGCAGGTCGTTGAGCGCCTCCTGCGACACGTCCCGGATCTGGCCCCGCTCCCGCAGCGTCTTGCTGACGGTGAGGTCGGACGGTGTGCCGTCGGGCAGCAGGCCCGCGATGTCGACCGCGTTGTGCCGGGCGTACACACCAGGGGCCGGCAGGGGCGGCAGTTGCCTGCCTTCGCGGACCCTCTCCTCGGAGAGTTCGCGCTGCGTCTTGGCGCGCTCGGTGCGCTCGCGGTGCGTGAGCACCATCGCGCCGACGGCGGCCGTGATGAGCAGGGCGCCGGTGATCTCGAACGCGAAGACGTACCGGGTGAACAGGAGGGTGGCGATGCCCTCCACGTTGCCGCCGGCGTTGGCCTGGCCGATGCCGTTGAACTCGCTGAGGGATGCGTTGCCGATGCCGCCGATCAGCAGGACACCGAAGCCGAGCCCGCACAGCAGGGCCAGCCAGCGCTGGCCCTTGATGGTCTCCTTCAGGGAATCCGCCGCGGTGACGCCGACGAGCATCACCACGAACAGGAACAGCATCATGATCGCGCCGGTGTAGACGACGATCTGTACGACGCCCAGGAAGTAGGCGCCGTTGGCGAGGTAGAACACCGCCAGGATGATCATGGTCCCGGCGAGGCAGAGCGCGCTGTGCACGGCCCTCTTCATGAGGATGGTGCACAGGGCGCCGATCACCGCGACCGTGCCCAGGATCCAGAACTGGACGGCCTCTCCGGTGGAGGTGGAGTAGGCGGCGAGCTGGGTGGTCATCGGTCGATCACCTTCTTTGACGCCGGTTCCGTCCCGCCGAAGGTCGAGTCGGCCTCCTGGACGACCTCGCCCTTGGAGTGGGCGACCTGCCGCTCCGTACCGGGCGCGGCCTCGGTGACCAGGCCCCGGTAGTAGTCCTGTTCGTCCGTGCCCGGGTAGATGGCGTGGGGCGTGTCGACCATGCCCTCCTCCAGACCCGCGAGCAGCTGCTCCTTGGTGTAGATGAGGTTGGCCCGGCTGGAGTCGGCGAGCTCGAACTCGTTCGTCATCGTCAGCGCGCGCGTGGGACACGCCTCGATGCACAGGCCGCACAGGATGCAGCGGGCGTAGTTGATCTGGTAGACGCGGCCGTACCGCTCGCCCGGCGAGTAGCGCTCCTCGTCGGTGTTGTCCGCGCCCTCCACGTAGATCGCGTCGGCGGGGCAGGCCCACGCGCACAGTTCGCAGCCGACGCACTTCTCCAGGCCGTCCGGATGGCGGTTGAGCTGGTGCCGTCCGTGGAAGCGCGGAGCCGTGGTCTTCTGCTGCTCCGGGTACTGCTCGGTCAGCCGCTTCTTGAACATGGCCTTGAAGGTCACGCCGAAACCGGCCACCGGGTTCTGGAAACCGGGCTTGGTGTCCTTCGGTTCCTCAGCCATCGGACGCCTCCTTTCCATCCGTAGTTCCGCCCAGAGATCCGTCACTCTGAGTATCGGGCCCACCACTGACAATCAGCTCCCGCTCACGGCGCGAGCGGCGTCGCGGGACCGGTGGCAGCTCCTGTCCCGGCAGTGGCGGTACGGGGAATCCGCCCGCCATCGGGTCGAAGGCGGCCGGGCTCTCGGCCGGCTGTTCGGCCTGCTTCGTCTTCTCGCGGAACATGTCGACGACGAAGGAGAGCACCAGCAGGGCCAGCACGCCGCCGCCGACGTAGAGGGCGATGTCGGCGAAGTCGTAGCCCTCGTTCCGCAGGGCGCGCACGCTGGCGACGAGCATCAGCCAGACCAGCGAGACCGGGATGAGGACCTTCCAGCCGAGCTTCATCAGCTGGTCGTAGCGGACGCGTGGGAGCGTGCCGCGGATCCAGATGAACATGAACAGCAGCAACTGGACCTTGACCGTGAACCAGAGCATCGGCCACCAGCCGTGGTTCGCGCCCTCCCAGAAGGTGCTGATCGGCCAGGGGGCCCGCCAGCCGCCCAGGAACAGCGTCGTGGCGACGGCCGAGACGGTCACCATGTTGACGTACTCGGCGAGCATGAACATCGCGAACTTGATCGACGAGTACTCGGTGTTGAAGCCGCCGACCAGGTCGCCCTCGGACTCCGGCATGTCGAACGGGGCGCGGTTGGTCTCGCCGACCATCGTCACGATGTAGATGACGAAGGAGAGCGGCAGCAGCAGGATGTACCACCGGTCGGTCTGCTGCTCGACGATCGTCGACGTCGACATCGACCCCGAGTAGAGGAACACGGAGGCGAAGGCGGCGCCCATCGCGATCTCGTACGAGATCATCTGCGCGCAGGAGCGCAAGCCCCCCAGCAGCGGATACGTCGATCCGGAGCTCCAGCCCGCCAGCACGATGCCGTAGATGCCGACGGAGGCGACCGCGAGGATGTAGAGCATCGCGATCGGCAGGTCGGTGAGCTGCATCGTGGTGCGCTGGCCGAAGATCGAGATCTCGTTGCCGGCCGGGCCGAAGGGGATCACCGCGATCGCCATGAAGGCCGGGATGGCCGCGACGATCGGCGCGAGGACGTACACGGCCTTGTCCGCGCGCTTGACGATGACGTCTTCCTTGAGCATCAGCTTGATGCCGTCGGCGAGCGACTGGAGCATGCCCCAGGGGCCGTGCCGGTTGGGGCCGATGCGCAGCTGCATCCAGGCGACGACCTTGCGCTCCATGACGATGGAGATCAGCACGGTCACCATCAGGAAGGCGAAGCAGAACACCGCCTTGATGACCACCAGCCACCAGGGGTCGGTGCCGAACATCGAGAGGTCTTCAGCAGCGAGGTACGACGGGCTCATGCCTCCACCTCCTTGGGGGCCTCGCCGGCGAGGGTCGCCGGGCCGATGCGGACGAGGGAGCCGGGCCGCACCCCTGCGTCGGAGGCGACGCCCCCGCCGGTGGAGTTCAGCGGGAGCCACACCACCCGGTCGGGCATCTCGCTGATCTGGAGCGGGAGTTCGACGACTCCCTGGGGGCCGGTCACCGCGAGGAGGTCGCCGTCCTTGACGCCCGCCTCGGCGGCCGTCGCGGCCGACACACGCGCGCGGGCGGCGTGGCGGGTGCCGGCGAGCGCCTCGTCGCCCTGCTGGAGGACGCCCTGGTCGAGCAGCAGCCGGTGTCCGGCGAGCACCGCCTCACCGGCGGCCGGACGGGGCAGGGCGCCCGCCGTCTCCAGGGGTTCGGTGGCCCGCGGGCCGTCCCAGGCGCCGAGCCGGTCGATCTCCGCCCGTACAGTGCGCAGATCGGGCAGGCCGAGGTGGACGTCCATGGCGTCGGCCACCATCTGCAGCACGCGCGCGTCGGTGGGCGCCATACGGCGGGTCATCTGGTCGGGCTTGAGCGCGGCCTCGAAGAAGCGGACCCGGCCTTCCCAGTTGAGGAAGGTGCCGGCCTTCTCGGCGACCGCGGCGACGGGCAGGACGACATCCGCCTTGCGGGTGATCTCGCCGGGCCGCAGTTCGAGCGAGACCAGGAAGCCGACCTCGTCGAGTGCCGCACGCGCGCGTGCCGGGTCGGGCAGGTCGGCGATCTCGACGCCCGCCACCAGCAGGGCCTGGAGTTCGCCGGTCGCGGCGGCCTCCACGATCTGGCCGGTGTCACGGCCGTAGCGGTGCGGGAGGCCTGCCACGCCCCAGACGGTGGCGACCTCGTCACGCGCGCGTGGGTCGGTGGCCGGACGCCCGCCCGGCAGCAGCGACGGCAGCGCGCCCGCCTCGATGGCGCCGCGTTCCCCGGCACGGCGCGGGATCCACGCCAGCCGGGCACCGGTCGCTGAGGAGATGCGCACGGCGGCGGTGAGACCGCCGGCCACCGCGGCCAGCCGCTCACCGACGACGATCACGGCGCCCTCGGCGCGCAGCGCCTCGGCGGCCGCGGCGCCATCGCCCTCCAGGCCGACGTTGCTCGCGAGCGCGTCCAGCCACTCGGTCTCGGTGCCGGGGGCGGCCGGCAGCAGCGTCCCACCGGCCTTCTCCAGACCGCGCGTGGCGTGCGTGGCCAGGGAGAAGACCTTCTGCCCGTGCTTCCGCCAGGCCTTGCGCAGACGCAGGAAGACGCCGGGCGCCTCCTCCTCCGCCTCGAAACCGACCAGCAGGACGGCGGGGGCCTTCTCCAGCGCGGTGTACGTGACGCCCGTGCCGTCGAGGTCCCGGCCGCGCCCGGCGATCTGCGCGGCGAGGAAGTCGGCCTCCTCGCTGCTGTGCACGCGCGCGCGGAAGTCGATGTCGTTGGTGTCGAGCGCCACGCGCGCGAACTTGCTGTACGCGTAGGCGTCCTCGATGGTGAGCCGTCCGCCGGTCAGGACGCCGGTGCGGCCCCGGGAGGCCAGCAGCCCCTGGGCCGCGATCTGGAGCGCCTCCGGCCAGGAGGCCGGTTCCAGTTCACCCTCGGCGTTGCGTACCAGCGGCGTCTCCAGCCGGTCCCGCTGCTGCGCGTACCGGAACGCGAACCGCCCCTTGTCGCAGATCCACTCCTCGTTGACCTCGGGGTCGTTCGCCGCGAGCCGCCGCATGACCTTGCCGCGCCGGTGGTCGGTGCGCGTGGCGCAGCCGCCGGAGCAGTGCTCGCACACCGACGGGGAAGAGACCAGGTCGAAGGGGCGGGAGCGGAATCGGTACGCCGCCGAGGTCAGCGCTCCCACGGGGCAGATCTGGATGGTGTTGCCGGAGAAGTACGACTCGAACGGGTCGCCCTCGCCGGTGCCTACCTGCTGGAGGGCGCCCCGCTCGATCAGCTCGATCATCGGGTCGCCCGCGACCTGGTTGGAGAACCGGGTGCAGCGGGCGCACAGCACGCACCGCTCGCGGTCGAGCAGCACCTGCGTGGAGATCGGGACGGGCTTCTCATAGGTCCGCTTGCGGCCCTCGAAGCGGGAGTCGGCGTCGCCGTGCGACATGGCCTGGTTCTGCAGCGGGCACTCGCCGCCCTTGTCGCAGACAGGGCAGTCCAGGGGGTGGTTGATGAGCAGGAGCTCCATCACACCCTTCTGGGCCTTCTCCGCCACCGGCGAGGTGAGGTGGGTCTTGACCACCATCCCGTCGGTGCAGGTGATGGTGCAGGAGGCCATCGGCTTGCGCTGGCCCTCGACCTCGACGATGCACTGCCGGCAGGCGCCGGCCGGGTCGAGGAGGGGGTGGTCGCAGAACCGGGGGATCTCGATGCCGAGCTGTTCGGCGGCCCGGATGACCAGGGTGCCCTTGGGCACGCTGATCTCCACGCCGTCGATCGTCAGCGTCACGAGGTCCTCCGGCGGGACCGCCGCCTCTCCCCCGCCTGAGGGAGCGCTGGTGGTCACGGTCATGCGTTCACCTCCGTGCGGTCGGCCCAGGCCGTCGACTTGGCCGGGTCGAAGGGGCATCCCCGGCCCGTGATGTGCTGCTCGTACTCCTCGCGGAAGTACTTGAGCGAGGAGAAGATCGGCGAGGCGGCGCCGTCGCCGAGGGCGCAGAAGGACTTGCCGTTGATGTTGTCGGCGATGTCGTTCAGCTTGTCGAGGTCGGACATCCGTCCCTTGCCGGCCTCGATGTCGCGCAGCAACTGCACGAGCCAGTAGGTCCCTTCGCGGCAGGGCGTGCACTTGCCGCAGGACTCGTGGGCGTAGAACTCCGTCCAGCGCGTCACGGCCCGCACCACGCAGGTCGTCTCGTCGAAGCACTGGAGGGCTTTTGTGCCGAGCATGGAACCCGCGGCGCCCACTCCTTCGTAATCAAGAGGGACGTCGAGATGCTCGTCGGTGAACATCGGGGTCGAGGAGCCGCCCGGCGTCCAGAACTTGAGGCGGTGCCCGGGGCGCATCCCGCCGCTCATGTCGAGGAGCTGGCGGAGCGTGATCCCGAGCGGCGCCTCGTACTGGCCGGGGCTGGCGACATGGCCGGACAGGGAGTAGAGCGTGAAGCCGGGCGACTTCTCACTCCCCATCGACCGGAACCATTCCTTGCCCCGGTTCATGATCGCGGGAACCGACGCGATCGATTCGACGTTGTTCACCACAGTCGGGCACGCATACAGGCCCGCGACGGCAGGAAAGGGGGGACGAAGCCGCGGTTGACCCCGGCGGCCTTCGAGCGAGTCGAGCAGTGCGGTCTCCTCACCACAGATGTACGCGCCCGCGCCCGCGTGCACGGTGATGTCGAGATCGAGTCCGCTGCCCAGGATGTTCTCGCCGAGGAAGCCCGCCTCGTACGCCTCGCGTACGGCAGAGTGCAACCGCCGCAGCACCGGTACGACTTCACCACGCAGATAGATGAAGGCATGCGAAGACCTGATGGCGTAACACGCGATGATCATGCCCTCGATGAGGCTGTGCGGGTTCGCGAAGAGGAGCGGGATGTCCTTGCACGTCCCGGGCTCCGACTCGTCGGCGTTGACAACTAGATAGTGCGGCTTTCCATCTCCCTGAGGGATGAACTGCCACTTCATCCCCGTGGGAAATCCCGCGCCGCCGCGCCCGCGCAGACCGGACTCCTTGACGTACGCGATCACGTCGTCCGGCGACATGGCGAGCGCCTTGCGAAGCCCCTCGTAGCCGTCGTGCCTTCGGTACACGTCCAGCGTCCAGGACCTGTCCTCGTCCCAGAAGGCCGACAGGACCGGTGCGAGCAGCTTCTCGGGGCTCATGTCTTTCAGCTCGGGTGCCAAGGTCATCACTCCCCCTCCTCGGCTACAGGCCCGGCCGGGTGGGCGGGGTCGGAGGCCGACGTGTCCTGCGGCGCGTCGTGCGAGCTCAAGTGCTCCGTCGGTGACGGCTCGTGCGGCTTGTCGTCCCGGGGTGCCTCACCGCGCGGATGCACCACGCGCGCGGGAGCGGACTCGCCCTTGGCGAGCTTCAGGCCGACCAGGGAGGCGGGTCCCGCGCTTCCCCCGGACTCGACGGCCCCGTCCCGCTCGTCCGGGAAACCGGCCAGGACCCGGGCGGTCTCCTTGAAGGTGCACATCGGCGCCCCGCGCGTGGGCGTGACCGGCCGGCCCGCGCGCAGGTCGTCGACGAGGCGCCTGGCGCTCGCCGGGGTCTGGTTGTCGAAGAACTCCCAGTTGACCATCACGACCGGCGCGAAGTCGCAGGCCGCGTTGCACTCGATGTGCTCCAGCGTGACCTTGCCGTCGTCGGTGGTCTCGCCGTTGCCGACGCCCAGGTGCTCCTGGAGCTCCTCGAAGATCGCGTCCCCGCCCATCACGGCGCACAGGGTGTTGGTGCACACCCCGACCTGGTAGTCACCGCTCGGCCGGCGCCGGTACATGGTGTAGAAGGTGGCGACGGCGGTGACCTCGGCCGTGGTGAGGCCGAGCATGTCCGCGCAGAACTGCATGCCGGTCCGCGTGACGTGCCCCTCCTCGGACTGCACGAGGTGCAGCAGCGGCAGGAGGGCGGAGCGGGAGTCCGGGTAGCGGGCGATGATCTCGCGCGCGTCGGTCTCCAGACGGGCCCGGACGTCGTCCGGGTAGGCGGGTGCGGGCAGTTCGGGCATGCCCAGGCTGACGCCCCGCTCGGAAGAAGAGGTGGTCACCGGTCGACGCCTCCCATCACGGGGTCGATGGACGCGACGGCGACGATGACGTCGGCGACCTGGCCGCCCTCGCACATCGCCGCCATGGCCTGCAGGTTGGTGAAGGACGGGTCGCGGAAGTGGACCCGGTAGGGGCGGGTGCCGCCGTCGGACACGACGTGCACCCCGAGTTCGCCCTTGGGCGACTCGACCGCCGCGTACGCCTGTCCCGGCGGGACGCGGAAGCCCTCGGTGACCAGCTTGAAGTGGTGGATCAGGGCCTCCATGGAGGTGCCCATGATCTTCTTGATGTGGTCGAGGGAGTTGCCGAGCCCGTCGGGTCCCAGGGCGAGCTGGGCCGGCCAGGCGATCTTCTTGTCGGCGACCATGACCGGGCCGGGCTGGAGCCGGTCCAGGCACTGCTCGACGATCCTGAGCGACTGCCGCATCTCCTCCAGGCGGATGAGGAAGCGGCCGTAGGCGTCGCAGGTGTCGGCGGTCGGGATGTCGAAGTCGTACGTCTCGTAGCCGCAGTAGGGCTGCGTCTTGCGCAGGTCGTGCGGCAGGCCGGCGGAGCGCAGGATCGGGCCGGTGGCGCCGAGGGCCATGCAGCCGGCCAGGTCGAGGTAGCCGATGTCCTGCATGCGGGCCTTGAAGATGGGGTTCCCGGTGGCGAGCTTGTCGTACTCCGGGAGGTTCTTCTTCATCTTCTTCACGAACTCGCGGATCTGGTCCACCGCGCCGGGCGGCAGGTCCTGGGCGAGTCCGCCGGGACGGATGTACGCGTGGTTCATCCGCAGGCCGGTGATCAGCTCGTAGATATCGAGAATGAGTTCACGATCACGGAACCCGTAGATCATGATCGTGGTGGCGCCGAGCTCCATGCCGCCGGTGGCGATGCACACCAGGTGCGACGACAGCCGGTTCAGCTCCATCAGGAGCACGCGGATGATCGAGGCGCGGTCCGGGATCTGGTCCTCGATGCCGAGGAGCTTCTCGACGCCGAGGCAGTACGCCGTCTCGTTGAAGAACGGCGTCAGGTAGTCCATGCGCGTCACGAACGTGGTGCCCTGCGTCCACGTCCGGTACTCGAGGTTCTTCTCGATGCCGGTGTGCAGGTAGCCGATGCCGCAGCGGGCCTCGGTGACGGTCTCGCCGTCGATCTCCAGGATCAGGCGGAGCACGCCGTGCGTGGACGGGTGCTGCGGGCCCATGTTCACGACGATGCGCTCGTCGTCGGCGCGGGCCGCGGACTGGACGACCTCGTCCCAGTCGCCGCCGGTGACCGTGTAGACGGTGCCCTCGGTGGTCTCGCGCGCCGCGGCGGCCGCGGCGGCGGCGTCGGATGCGTGCGACGTGCTCATGAGTACGACCTCCGCTGGTCCGGAGCCGGGATCTGGGCGCCCTTGTACTCGACGGGGATGCCGCCGAGGGGATAGTCCTTGCGCTGCGCAAAGCCCTGCCAGTCGTCCGGCATCATGATCCGTGTCAGGGCGGGGTGGCCGTCGAAGACGATGCCGAAGAAGTCGTACGTCTCGCGCTCGTGCCAGTCGTTCGTCGGATAGACCGAGAACAGCGACGGGATGTGCGGGTCGCTGTCGGGGCAGCTGACCTCCAGGCGGATCAGCCGGTTGTGGGTGATCGAGCGCAGGTGGTAGACGGCGTGCAGCTCGCGGCCCTTGTCGTTCGGGTAGTGGACGCCGCTGACGCCGGTGCACAGCTCGAAGCGCAGGGCCGGGTCGTCGCGCAGGGTGCGCGCGACGCGGACCAGGTGCTCGCGCTCGATGTGGAAGGTCAGCTCGTCGCGGTCGACGACCGTCTTCTCGATGGCGTTCCCGGGGAGGAGTCCCTGCTCCTCCAGGGCGCCCTCCAGCTCGTCGGCGACCTCGTCGAACCACCCGCCGTAGGGGCGGGTCGCCGGTCCCGGGAGCCGGACCGAGCGGACCAGGCCGCCGTAGCCGGAGGTGTCGCCGCCGTTGTTGGCGCCGAACATGCCGCGCTGGACTCGGATCTCCTCGCCGCCCTGACCACGCTGGCCGGGGAGGTTGGAGGCGGAGAGGTCCTTCTCGGGGTTGACCCCGTTCGACCCGTTCGCGCCGTTGGTGCCGTTCGCGTCGCTCACCGCAGCAGCCCCTTCATCTCGATCGTGGGCAGGGCCTTGAGCGCCGCCTCCTCCGCCTCGCGGGCCGCCTCCTCGGCGTTCACGCCGAGCTTGGAGGTCTGGATCTTCTGGTGGAGCTTGAGGATGGCGTCCATCAGCATCTCCGGCCGGGGCGGGCAGCCGGGGAGGTAGATGTCGACCGGCACGATGTGGTCGACGCCCTGGACGATGGCGTAGTTGTTGAACATGCCGCCGGAGGAGGCGCAGACCCCCATGGAGATCACCCACTTGGGGTTCGGCATCTGGTCGTAGACCTGCCGCAGCACCGGCGCCATCTTCTGGCTCACCCGGCCGGCGACGATCATCAGGTCCGCCTGGCGCGGTGAGCCCCGGAAGACCTCCATGCCGAAGCGAGCCAGGTCGTATCGCCCCGCGCCGGTGGTCATCATCTCGATGGCGCAGCAGGCGAGGCCGAAGGTGGCGGGGAAGACGGACGACTTGCGCACCCAGCCCGCGGCCTGCTCGACGGTGGTCAGCAGGAAGCCGCTCGGCAGCTTTTCTTCGAGTCCCATGACTTGTGGCCCCTCAGTCCCATTCCAGGCCGCCGCGCCGCCATACGTACGCGTACGCGACGAAGACGGTGAGCACGAAGAGCAGCATCTCCACGAGCCCGAAAATCCCCAGGGCGTCGAAGGTGACGGCCCAGGGGTAGAGGAAGACGATCTCGATATCGAAAATGATGAAGAGCATCGCCGTCAGGTAGTACTTGATCGGGAAGCGCCCGCCGCCGGCCGGCGTGGGGGTCGGCTCGATTCCGCACTCGTAGGCCTCGAGCTTGGCCCGGTTGTACCGCTTGGGCCCGATCAACGTGGCCATGACCACGGAGAAGATCGCAAAGCCTGCCCCGAGGGCTCCCAGTACGAGGATGGGCGCATAAGCGTTCACCGCTCCTCGCTCCTCTCAGTCGGCACTGACTGCTGGCGGTTTGCGTCGGGCTCACATCCGGCCCACCTGTCCCTCGAACCCCGCCCGCCCCGGCGAAGATCGGGAACATGTGAAGCAGGTCACAAGCCCAACCGCGTGCATCTTATGCCCGACGCTCTGTGATCTGCGACACGGGGTATTGCACAAGCTTTGTGATCTCCACCACCTGACGATCGATCATGAAGTCGGATGAGCGGTGATCTTCACACCCGAAGCGTCCGAGTGATCACCAGACGTGACATTTTGGCTCGTCAGCGCAGGCCGGAGGGGGCGTCTCAATATCAAGAGAGTTCCCTTGCATGCAAATTGGCGATGGAATCGATCTCTTGATAGAGGCGCGTTCACACGTCAGAGGGCGTGCGGAGCGGGGTGTGGACGCGTGCATCCGTTCACGATCTTCGCGAGGCCGTGATCCGGCCGTGATCTCCAGCCCCGGACGCACCCGCCATGGCAGCCGTTCCGTGACCTCCGTCACACGCATGAGAGATCCATGAGAACGGGGCTTGGCCAATGAACCCAACCGATGGTAGGCGCGGGGCAATTCGGGCGTATTGATCAAAGACCGTGATCACAGCCCGGTCACGGTGCGCCCGCAATGTCCGTTACGGCGTCAATAAAGGGCCTCGGGCGGGGGTTTTGAGGGCCCGATTGAACAACTGTGGCGCAGCCCACGTTTCTTGAAGATATGAAGGAGCCCCTGGTACCGGTTGTTCCCATGTCCCACACCGCTCACATACGCAGCCACCGGAAGCCCCGCCGCAGCGCGACCTCTTCGATCGCCCTGCGTGCCGGAGTTGCCGGTGGCGTTCTCAGCATGGCAGCGGCGGGTGCGTCGGCCTCGGCGAACGCCGCCGAGCCGGTCACCCAGACCATTGAACTGCCCACCCTGACGGCCGACATGTCCGCTCAGGTCGCCCAGTCCGCCGCCGCCACCCAGCAGGCGGCCGCGAACTACGAGCTGCGCGCCGAGCGTGACGCCGCCGCCGCCAAGGCCGCCGCTGAGGCCAAGAAGGACCTCGCCGAGGCGAAGAAGAAGGCGGAGGCCAAGAAGAAGGCCGCCGAGGCCGCCCGCAAGGCCGCCGCCGAGCGCGCCACGCGCAGCGCCGACCGTGCCACGCTCTCCGCCTCCGCGTCCGCGTCCGCCTCCACGTCGGTGTCGGCGCCCTCCAGCGGCAGCGTCGCGACCGTCATCGCCTTCCTGAAGGCTCAGGTGGGCGACGCCTACGTCATGGGTGCCACCGGTCCCAACGCCTGGGACTGCTCCTCCCTCGTGCAGGCCGCGTACAAGCAGGTTGGTGTGGACCTGCCGCGCGTCTCGCAGGACCAGTCGATGGCCGGCACGGACGTGCCGCTGTCCGACGTCCAGGTCGGCGACATCCTCTACTGGGGCGGCAAGGGCTCCGCGTACCACGTCGGTGTCTACATCGGCGACGGCCAGTACCTGGACGCGGCCAACCCGTCCAAGGGCGTCGTCATCCAGGACCTGTCGGGCTACCCGGCGTCGGGCGCCGTGCGCGTCCTCTGACCGCACGCATACGGGCTTGAGGGCCGCTGCCACTCGGGGGCAGCGGCCCTCCCGGCATGTCCGGAGGAGGGGCGAGGCGCCTGGCTGCCGCTGGAGGCCTCGCGGCGGCCGCGAGGCCTGACTCCTTGGGCGACGGCCCCGGCGGCTCCCTGGCGGCCGTCAGGGGGCGTCTGCGGGTGTGGCCGGACTGCTGCTGGGACCGCTGCGGGTGTTCTGCTGTGATGCTCCCTGAGGGCGGGGAGGGGCTTCCGAGGCGGAAGCTGCCCGTTCCCTGCCACCCACAGCATGCTCAGCAGACAGGGAGAGACAGATGCCGAGCGTCTTCGTACAGGGACGGCCCGTCGACTCGTACCCGAGGCTCGCGCCCGAGGCCCGGCGCGGCCGGGTCCGGCGGATCACCGAGGTCGGTGAGGGGGTCCTGCACAAGCCGTGCCGGGACGTCACCGAGTTCGGTCCGGACCTCGCCGCGCTGATCGACGACATGTTCCTGACGATGTACACCGCGGACGGTGCCGGACTCGCGGCGAACCAGGTCGGGGTCGATCTGTGCCTGTTCGTGTACGACTGCCCGGACGACGAGGGGGTGCGGCACGTCGGGCACATCGTCAACCCGGTGCTGGAGCCGCTGGACGCCGCTCACCGGAGGCTGCTCGACGAGGGCGAGGGATGCCTGTCGGTGCCGGGGGCCACGATGGACCTGCCGCGTCCGGACCGGGCCGTGGTGCGCGGCTACGACCGGGACGGCGAACCGCTCGTCATCGAGGGCACGGGCTACTTCGCCCGCTGCCTGGAGCACGAGACCGACCATGTGAACGGACAGGTGTACCTGGACCGGCTGTCCGGGCGGGAGCGCAAGGAAGCACTGCGGCAGATGGCGGCCCGGCGCGAGGCGGTGTTCGCGCGCCGGGCCGCCAACATCGCGGCCTTGAGCGGCTGAGCGGCTGATCGGGCCTTCGGCACCGAAGGCCCGAGTACGCGAGTGAGCGAGTGAGTGCCTGATCAGGCCTTCGGCGCCACCCTGCTCAGCCCGTTGATGATGCGGTCCATCGCGTCGCCGCCGGTCGGGTCGGTGAGGTTCGCGAGGAGCTTCAGCGTGAACCTCATCAGCATCGGGTGCGTGAGACCGCGCTGGGCCGCGATCTGCATGACCTTCGGGTTGCCGATGAGCTTCACGAAGGCACGGCCGAGCGTGTAGTAGCCGCCGTAGGTGTCCTTGAGGACGCGCGGGTAGCGCTGGAGGGCCATCTCACGGCCGGCCGGCGTCGCCCGCGCGTGCGCCTGGACGATGACGTTGGCGGCGATCTGGCCGGACTCCATGGCGTAGGCGATGCCCTCGCCGTTGAAGGGGTTCACCAGGCCGCCGGCGTCACCCACCAGCAACAGCCCCTTGGTGTAGTGGGGCTGGCGGTTGAAGGCCATGGGGAGGGCGGCGCCGCGGATGGGCCCGGTCATGTTGTCGGGGGTGTAGCCCCAGTCCTCCGGCATGGACGCGCACCAGGCCTTCAGGACCTCGCGCCAGTCCAGCTCCTTGAAGGAGTCGGAGGTGTTGAGGACACCCAGACCGACGTTGGACGTGCCGTCGCCCATGCCGAAGATCCAGCCGTAACCGGGCAGGAGACGGTCCACGGGGCCGCGGCGGTCCCACAGTTCCAGCCAGGACTCCAGGTAGTCGTCCTCGTGGCGCGGGCTGGTGAAGTACGTCCGTACGGCCACGCCCATCGGGCGGTCCTCGCGGCGGTGCAGGCCCATCGCGAGGGACAGGCGCGTGGAGTTGCCGTCGGCGGCCACGACGAGCGGGGCGCGGAAGGTGACCTCGCGCTTCTCCTCGCCGAGCTTGGCGTGCACGCCGGTGATACGGCCCGTGCGGTCGTCCACGATCGGCGCGCCCACGTTGCAGCGCTCGAACAGCCGGGCGCCCGCCTTCTGGGCCTGCCGGGCGAGCTGCTCGTCGAAGTCGTCACGCTTGCGGACGAGGCCGTAGTCGGGGAAGGAGGCGAGATCCGGCCAGTCGAGCTGGAGCCGCACCCCGCCGCCGATGATGCGCAGGCCCTTGTTGCGCAGCCAGCCGGCCTCCTCCGAGATGTCGATGCCCATGGCCACGAGCTGCTTGACGGCGCGTGGGGTGAGGCCGTCGCCGCAGACCTTCTCGCGCGGGAACTCGGTCTTCTCCAGCAGAAGGACGTCGAGGCCCGCCTTGGCGAGGTGGTAGGCGGTCGTGGAGCCGGCCGGCCCCGCGCCCACGACGATCACATCGGCGGTGTTCTCGGAGAGGGGCTCGGTCACGACGGTCACGGCGGGATCTCCCCCAGTTCGGAATCTGCGTGCCGACCGGCACTGGACACGGGCAGTCTATGCAGCGGCACTGATCACCCGGCTGAAGGGCCGCCTTCGCGAACCGGGCGTCCAGCAGCGGAGAGTAGTCGACTGTCACAGAAAGACACCTGTCGCTTCCGGCCGCTGTGGAGCGGGAGTTACCCTTCCTGTACCGCTGGGGGTGACATCTGTGCACATATCCCGCAAAACACCCGGAGTGCGTGTACCGCGACTGGTGGGCCTGATGGCCGTGGACGCGCGTGAGACGGCCCGGGCGCAGGGCCTGCTCCTCAACGCACCGGACCGGCCCGACATCCATCTCGCCGTCGTCGACTACGTCGTCCGCCAGTACCCGCACCCCGGTGCCGAGGTGCCGCGGGACTCGATGGTCTACGTGTGGTTCGACTTCGGCCCCGGCGAGGGCGGCGGGGGCGTGCACGAACCGCGGCTCCCGAGGCCGCCCAGGGGCGGTCTCCAGCGGGAGCTGGACGAGCCCGGCGACCCGTACCCGGCTCTCAGCTCCCCGTAGGGGTCAGCTCTCCTTGAAGCCCCGGTGCAGGGCGACGATGCCGCCGCTCAGGTTGCGCCAGGCCACCCGGGACCAGCCGGCCTTGCCCAGCCGCTCGGCCAGCGCGGGCTGGTCGGGCCAGGCCCGGATGGACTCGGCGAGGTAGACGTAGGCGTCGGGGCTGGAGGACACGGCCCGCGCCACCGGCGGCAGGGCGCGCATCAGGTACTCGGTGTAGACGGTGCGCAGCGGCGGCCAGGTCGGGTGCGAGAACTCGCAGATCACGACCCGCCCGCCGGGCCGGGTCACCCGGTACATCTCCCGCAGGGCGGCGTCCGTGTCCTGCACGTTGCGCAGCCCGAAGGAGATGGTGACGGCGTCGAAGGTGTCGTCCCTGAAGGGGAGCCGCGTCGCGTCCCCGGCGGTGTAGGGCAGCCAGGGCTGCCGCTGCTTGCCGACCTTGAGCATGCCCTGGGAGAAGTCGCAGGGGACGACGTAGGCGCCCGTGCGGGAGAAGGGCAGCGAGGACGTGCCCGTGCCCGCCGCCAGGTCGAGGACCTTCTGCGCGGGGCGCGCGTCGACCGCCTTGGCGACCTCCTTGCGCCATCGCCGGTCCTGGCCGAGGGACAGCACGTCGTTGGTCAGGTCGTACCGTTCCGCCACGTCGTCGAACATCGAGGCGACTTCGTGCGGCTGCTTGTCCAGGGATGCGCGGGTCACGGGCCCATTGTTGCAGTACGCCCGCCCGGGAGAAGCCGCGGCTTGCGCCGCGCCGCCACGTCCTGCACCCACCCGGACAGCAGCGTCCGGAGTTGTCAGCGAACACGGGCCCTTCTGCGGGCTCATTGCCGCGTTTGCGGCGGCGACCGCGGGTGACGCGGCTTTCGAGGGCAGGCCCGGAACGCATTCCCCGGACACCAGGAGGCGTTTATGTGCTTGTGAGACGTTTGCGGCCGGGAAACGTATGGGGTCTTGAACCGCGGACAGTCACATCAGGAGAACGGGAGCGTGCGCCATGAGGAGTTACCGGAAACCGGCGGCGGTCGGGCTGGGCGGCCTGCTCGCCCTGGTCACCACGGGGTGCTCCGAACAGGCCGAACCGGTCGACCGAGCACGCCCGGCGCCCTCGGCGACAGCCGCCCCCAGCACCTCGTCCCCTGCCGGGACCGGCACCTCGCCCCCTGCCGGGACCGGCACCGCGTACGCCCCGTACGTCAGCGCCACCGATGCCGCCGGCACGGACTCGGCCGGCTCCCCGACGACGTACAACCTGGCCTTCGTCCTGGCCGACGGCGACGACTGCACCCCGCGCTGGGACGGCAGCCACGCGATCGACGACTCGGCGGTGAAGTCCCGGATCGCGCGACTGGTGAAGGACGGCGGCCAGGTCCGGGTCTCCTTCGGCGGCGCCTCCGGCAAGGAACTCGCGGCGGTGTGCGACAGCGCGACGGAACTGGCGGCGGCGTACGGCAAGGCCCTCGACGCGGCCGGTGCCACCCGGGCCGACTTCGACGTCGAGGGCGACGAACTGGCCGACTCCGCCTCCGTCGACCTGCGCTCGAAGGCGATCGCGCTGCTCCAGAAGGAACGTACGGATCTGGAGGTCTCCTTCACGCTCCCGGTCATGCCCTCGGGCCTGGGCAAGGACAGCCTGGCGCTGCTCGGCTCCGCCAACGACAACGGCGTACAGGTCGCCACGGTCAACCTGATGACGATGAACTACGGCAGCTCGTACGACGGCGACATGGGCGGCTACGCGCTCTCGGCCGCCAAGGCCGCGCACGCCCAGCTGAAGGAGGTCTTCGGCACCTCGGACGCGGTCGCCTGGCGGGGCATGGCGCTCACCTCGATGATCGGCGTCAACGACGTCAAGGGCGAGACCTTCACGCTCGCCGACGCGGCCGAGGTCCGGGCCTTCGCCGAGGAGAAGGGCATCGGCTGGGTGTCGATGTGGTCGGCCGCGCGGGACCGGCAGTGCGCGGACGGCTCCGCGTCGGACCGGCCGGCGACCGATTGCAGCGGGGTGAAGCAGCGTTCGGGGGCGTTCGGGGAGGCCTTCGCGGGCTGACGGATCAAGCGGACCGACAGATCAAACGGACCGACGGATCAAGCGGACCGACAGATCAAACGGACTGCCGGGTCAAGCGGACTGCCGGGTCAAGCGGACTGCCGGGTCAAGGGGCGCTGATCAGCGCCGCCGGTGCACGAGCCGCCCCGCGCACACCGTCACGACGCACTCCCCCGCGTCGTCGAAGACGGCGAGGTCGGCACGGCCGGTCGGGACGATCGCGGTGCTGCGCGCACCCGGCAGGACGACGACGTCGTTGCGCTCGGCTGCGGACCGGAGTTCCGGCGAGTCGACGTGCTCCTCCAGGACCGCGACCGCGCCGAGCTTCAGCACCTCGTGGACGCGTTCGCGCGGGCTCGGGGCGTCCGGGAGCGGGCCCTCGTGGACCCGGGCGGGACCGAGGGTCCCGGGCCACCTGCGGACCCGGGCCCGGGGGAACGCCTCGCGTACGTCGTCGAGCTTTCCGACCGCACCGATCCGGTCCCGTCCGACGGCCACGGCACCGCCCTTGACGGGCTCGGAGTCCCAGGTGACGCGGACGGCGTCGGCCGTGTGAATGGTTTCCAACTACCTCTCCGCGGCGCTCAGTTGGAGGCGAGCAGCTTCAGCTCGGGGTGAGCCGTGCCGCCGTCGATCGCCGTGGACGAGATGTGCGAGACCACGCGGTCGTCGACGGGGTCGTTCGCCGGGTCGTCGTGCACGACGAGGTGCTCGTACGTGGTCGATCGCTGCGCGGGCACCCGCCCGGCCTTCCGGATGAGGTCGATGATCTCCATCCGGTTGGACCGGTGCTTGGCGCCCGCGGAGGAGACGACGTTCTCCTCCAGCATGATCGAGCCGAGGTCGTCGGCGCCGTAGTGCAGGGAGAGCTGCCCGACCTCCTTGCCCGTGGTCAGCCACGAGCCCTGGATGTGGGCGATGTTGTCCATGAACAGCCGGGCGATCGCGATCATCCGCAGGTACTCGAAGAGGGTCGCCTGCGTCCGGCCCTTCAGGTGGTTGTTCTCGGGCTGGTAGGTGTACGGGATGAAGGCGCGGAAGCCGCCCGTGCGGTCCTGGACGTCCCGGATCATCCGCAGGTGCTCGATGCGCTCGGCGTTGGTCTCGCCGGTGCCCATGAGCATGGTGGACGTGGACTCCACGCCCAGGCCGTGCGCGATCTCCATGATCTCCAGCCAGCGCTCGCCGGACTCCTTCAGCGGGGCGATGGCCTTGCGGGGCCGCTCGGGCAGCAGTTCGGCACCGGCACCGGCGAAGGAGTCGAGCCCGGCGGCGTGGATGCGCCGGATGGCCTCCTCGACCGACACCTTCGAGATGCGGGCCATGTGCTCGACCTCGGACGCCCCCAGGCTGTGGATGACCAGCTGCGGGAACTCCTTCTTGATCGCCGCGAAGTGCTTCTCGTAGTACTCGACGCCGTAGTCCGGGTGGTGTCCGCCCTGGAACATGATCTGGGTACCGCCCAGCTCGACCGTCTCGGCGCACCGGCGCAGGATGTCGTCCAGGTCGCGCGTCCAGCCCTTGGCGGTGTCCTTGGGGGCGGCGTAGAAGGCGCAGAAGCGGCACGCCGTGACGCAGACGTTCGTGTAGTTGATGTTGCGCTCGATGATGTACGTCGCGATGTGCTCGGTGCCGGCGTACCTGCGGCGGCGTACGGCGTCGGCCGCGGCGCCCAGCGCGTGCAGCGGGGCGTCCCGGTACAGCAGGAGCGCCTCGTCGGGGGTGATCCGCCCACCGGCGGCTGCACGGTCGAGGATGGGCTGAAGGTCGGCCTTCTCGGTCACCGGGCGTCCCTTTCGTAAGGGTTGTGGACGGACCAGCCCAGCGTACGCCAGCCGTTCGGGCCGCTGGACGTCAGGCCGCGTAGGCCCCGACCAGGAGTCCGAGGAAGGCGCCGGAGATCAGGAACGGCCCGAAGGGGATGGCCGTCTTGCGCCCGGCCCGCCGCGCGACCACGAGGGCACCCCCGTACAGCGCGCCCAGCAGGAACCCGGCGAAGGTGCCGAGCATCACCGTCGGCCACCCGTACCAGCCGAGCACCGCCCCCGCGCCCAGGGCGAGTTTGACGTCACCGAAGCCCATGCCCGCGGGGTTGATGAGGAACAGCACGAAGTAGCCGCCGCCCAGCGCGAGCGAGCCGAGCAGGGCGGTCGTCCACTCCCCCGCGTGCTCGGGAACGAGCGCGGTGAGGCCGAGCAGGACGAGCGCGGCCGCGGCGAACGGCAGCGTGAGCGGGTCGGGCAGCCGCCGCACCCGGAAGTCGACGGCCGTCAGCAGCACGCCGACGGGCGCGAGCAGCAGCCAGACGCCGAGCTCGGGCCGGGTGCCGGTGGCGGCGGCGAGGGCGGCGCAGACGAGCGCGGTGGCGATCACCAGTGGTGTCGTACGAGGCCCGTACCCGGCCCCCTCGGACTCCGCGCACTCCGGGCACGCGGCCCGTCCCAGCCAGCCCGTGAGCCGGCCCGTGAGGGCGTGCCCGCCGGGGCACCGCTCCCGCCACGGCTCCCCCGAGGGGGCCGAGAACCGATATGCCGCGCGCGGCAGAAACGCGCCCGCCGCCGCGCCCCACAGCGCGGCGGCGATGACCAGGACCCCGGTGTTCATCCCACCGCGGCGATCGCGTCGCGCCACGTGGGCAGCAGCTCGTCGAGCAGTGCCTCGGTGCGCGGCGGCAGACCGCGGGCCCCGCTGCGGCCGATGAGATCGGTGGCGAGCGCGGTCAGCCGGGACGTGTCACCGGTGGCGTGGGTGGCGCGCAGCAGCTCGTGCCACAGGCGCTCGTCGGCCGGGGCTGTGCGCAGGGCCGCGTTGAGGGCCTCGATGGCCTTCTCCGCGCGGTTCTTCTCCATGTGGAACTCGCACAGCGCGAGCCCGGTGTCCGCGACGAGCAGGGGCAGCTGGGCGTCGACGATCTCGTGGGTGAGCCACCGGTAGCGGCCCTCGGGCCGGTCGGCGAGCAGCGGCCCGCGCACCAGCACCAGGGCGTCGGTGAGCAGCCGCCCGCGCACGGCCCGGCTGCCGACGCCCTTGCCCTGCGTGGCCTCGTGGTAGAGGGACCGCAGGACGTCCAGGTCGGAGACGACGGACTTGGCGAGGGTGAGCCGTCCGGTCGAGTCCCTGCCGAGGCGGGGCGTGCCGTCGGGGTCGGCGCCGAGCCAGTCGCGCAGCCGGTCCAGGAGCGCGCCCCGTACGTCGTCGGTGACGCCGCGCGGCCACAGCGCGGAGGACAGCACACGCGGGTGCACGCCCTCGCGGTGCAGGAGCAGCAGGGCGAGCGCCTCGTGGAGGAGGGCGCTGCGGTCCCCGTCCGGGGTGTCGAGGCCGATGATCTCGTACGGCCCGACGAGCCGGGCGTAGACGGCCGGCCGGCCCTGCTCGCTGATGTCGACGAGGAACGGCGGGGTGTTCGCGGGCCTGTCGGATTCGCCCTCCGGGTCCGCCTCGACGAACAGCTCGACCACGGCCCGCTGCTGCGCGACCGGCAGCAACTGGGCGTCGAGTTCGAGTCCGAGGAGGGGGGCGAGGAGCTTGCCCTGGCCGGTGATCTCCATCTCCCAGGCGGCGCCCGGCAGGTCGCCGGTCTCGGTGCCGACGAGGTAGCCGATGCCGAGCCGGCTCGCGTCGGAGGCGAGTTCGGCGAGCTTGACGGCGTCCTCGGGGGACGGCTGAGCGGCGAGCAGGACCAGGTGCGGGGCCCAGCGGGTGTGCTGGGCGGGCCCGGTGCGCCCGGTGAGGACGGAGTCGTGCCCGGCCGCGCCCAGCGCTCCGCGCCGCTGCCGCGTCTCGGCCTCCATGGTCTCGACGAGCGCCTCGATGTCCTCGAGGTGCCGGATCCGGTTGGGGGCGAGCGGCGTCAGGTCCTCACCGAAGCCGACGAGCGTGATGGTCATGCGGTCGGACCACCCGTTGGTCGCCAACTCGGCGGCGACGGACGCGAAGACGGCGGCCCGGTCGGCCTCCCGGCCGGAGAGGGAGACGATGCCGGGCACGGCCTCCAGGTTGAGCAGCAGCCGCGAGTCGTCCATGGTGCCGAGGCTGACGAGCCCCGGGTAGGGCGCGGCCGTGTCGACGTCTTCGTAGCGCTCGGCGTCCGTCCGGGCCAGCATCCAGAAGGTCTGGTCCTGCCCCTGCTGCCAGGGAGCCGGGGGCTTCCCGGCGGGCTGGGCGAGCTGGAGGTGCAGGTCGCCGTTGCTGAGCCAGGCCGCGTACACGACCGGCAGCGCGCGCGACTCCTCGGCGAGGGAGGCGGCGAGGCCGCGCAGCGACCGGTCGAGCAACCGCACACCCTCGGGGTCGGCCCCGACGAGCAGCGCGTCCTGCACGTCCTGCGCGTCCCCGCTCGGCGTGGGCGGTTCCATACCGCGCCGTCCGCCGACGGCTCCGAACGCCGACTGCCACAGCGCCTGCCGGCGCCGCCGCCCCAGGGCACCGAGGAGACCGGCGGCGAGGAGGGGTGCGGTGAGGAGGGCTTCGGGCAGACCGAAGGAGCTGCCGGACTCGGCGTCGACGGAGGTGGCCTGCTGGTGACCGGAGTCGGGAGCGGGCCGCTGCTGCTCGGGGACGGACACTTGGGTGGCGCCGCCACCGGCGTGCTCGTGCCCACCGCCCTGGGCGCCGGAACCCCCGCCGCCTTGGGCGTGATCCCCGCTCTGTGCATAGTCGGCGATCTGCTGCTGCACGTCCGGCGACACGTTGGGAGCCTCGTCGGGCATCTCCACGAGCTCGCCGCCGCGGGCGTCGCCCGGCATCTCCATGATCCATCCGGGCCGGATGAGGCTGGCCTCGGAGAGCTTGGACCCGTCGGGCTGGATGCGGTCCTTGTTGAGGTCGAAGATCTCCTTGTAGCGACGCCCGTCGCCGAGGTGCCGTTCCGCTATCTCCCACAGGGAGTCGTGGTGACGCCCCTCGGGCGGCTGGATCCGGTAGTACTTCGTGTCGCCCTGCTTGGCGGTGCTGCCACCGGCGTCGGCGTGCGAGGCGGCGTGCGAGGCCTGCTCGGCGAGGGCGGACGCGGTGTCGGCGGCCTGCTCCTGCTGCTGGGCGAAGAAGCCCGGGGTCTGCTGGGCCGCTGCGACCGTGGGCTTCTGATTGGCGTCGTACCCGCTCTGCCCGAGCTGCGACAGCCCGGGTGTGAAGCTGGCCGCGGTGGCGCCGACGAGCAGCAGCGCCGCGACGAGCTGCCGGGCGAGCAACTGACTGGGCCCGGCGCCCGGCACCCGCCCCGGCACACCGACACCGGACAGCGCGGCCTTCATCTCCACGAGCACGCAGGCGGTGAACTGGGCCCACGCGAGCCACACCACGACGGTGAGGATGTTCAGGAACGTCTGAACGGTGATCTCTTGCTGGAGCCAGTCGAGACTCGGCACCCCGTTCGGCAACGGCCACCCGATCTGCGTGGCCAGCGCGCCGGGCACGCCGACGAGGAGAACGGCCAGGGCGACGAAGGCGAGGAACGCCTTGACGAAGTCCCCGAACGACCGCCGCCGCACCCTCACCGGCTGCGGCGTCCGGTTCCTCGGAGTCGTCGTCGGGGCCGTCGTTCCCGTCGTACTTCCCGTCGAGCTTGACGAGCTGGAGGTGCGGCGTCGCGGCATGGCGGGTGTCCTGGGGTCGTGTGTGAGTGCGGTGGGGCGAACTGGGGGCGAGAGGTGGGCTGAGCCTGAGGTGTGCTGAGCCTACAGAGATCTTATGGACTCTTATTGAGGTCGTCGAAGGGCGTGGGGAACGAACGGCGTTGACGTCCGATTTGCCCTCATGGTTGTCTGCCCTCGCGCGTGTGGCCGGCTTCAGGGTTCACCCCCTTCACGATTGCCACGCACACTCTTCACGTTCGCCACGCAACCCACCGTGGGCTCTCAAGGGTCCATTACCCGGCCCCTGATAGCTTCGTTCTCTGCCGCATACACCGAACACCGGGGGAGACGAACCGTGGCACGCCGCGCTCTGGCCACCACTGCCGCCGCACTTACCGCTACAGCGGGGCTGCTGCTCACCGCCTGTGGGGGTGGCGATTCGCAGTCGGACGACATCAAGGGCGCGGATTCAGGATCGAGCCCGTCGGCTTCGGCATCCGCGTCGACGCCGTCCGGCCCCAAGCGCCCTGAGATCACTCTCCCGAGCAGTTTCCAGCTGACCTTCGAGAACTGGAAGAGCAGCGACCCCGCCGAGCAGGCCGTACTCAGCGACGCGCAGGAGGAAATCCGGGCCGGGTACGCCGCGATCATCGAGAACGACCCGGACAGTGAGGCCGTCGCCTTCTACGACACAGAAGGGGTCCGCGGGCAGACCAAGCAGTGGATCAAGTCCTACACGGACAAGAACCTCACCGTCATCGGCAAACTGCCCGCCTTCAACCCCAAGGTGAACCTGGCCAAGACCGGCAAGGGAGCATCGCTCAGTTACTGCACGGACGAGAGCGAGGCGAAGACCAAGAACCGCGAGACCAGCAAGGTTGAGGGGAATCCGGCAGGTACGGACCCCTACGTCCTCTACTCGGTCTCCCTGGCGAAGAACGAGCAGGGCGTGTGGCAGAACGCGTCGGTGCATTCCGAGCGAGGGGCATGCTCCAGGTGAGGATGCGGTACCGGGCAATACCTGTGATCACCACGTCACTTGTCGTGGCTTTGTTGGGATCGACGCCGGCCGGCGCGTTCGGAGGCGCCGGCTCGGACACGCGAGGTGGAGCCAACGGCAACGAAGTGTCCGCCTCCGCCAAGCAGTCCCGGATCAAGGTCACACAGACGACCGGCCCCACCGGCGGCAAGCAGGGCACCCTCTCATCGACAGACGTGAACTGGGAGCCGCCGCCCTGCTGGTACGAGCCGGTCTTCACGCCCGAGCAGCTGAAGAACTTCTCGGAGAACGACGGTAACGGTGATGTAGCCCTCCGCCAGGGCTGGGTCGGCTCAAAGCTCTGGACCGACCACTTCAGGGACGAGAAGGACGCCAGCAACTACTTCGGCACGCCAAGCACGGTGAAGGGCTACAAGAACTACAACCTCGGCAAGGACGGTTACTTCTGGCGTGGAGTCTCTCCCAACGTCAGCGAGGTCGACGACACCTCACTGTGCAGTCGGCTGATGTTCTGGCAGGACGCCGGCGAGATCCCCGACGTCCCCAACGCCCCCACTCCGGAAACCCTCGCCGACTACGCCTACAACAAGGTCAAGGTCCCCGAGACCGAGGTGCAGCTGAAGCCGGCGGCCAGGTCGACCGTGAACCTGCCGACGTGGGTGTGGCTGGACAAGGGCACCTTCAAGGAGGTCAAGGTCCGCGCCGAACTCCCGGGAACGGGCCTGTGGGCCGAGACCACCGCCAAGCCGGTCGCCCTGCACCTGGAACCGGGTACGGACGACGCCGAGACCTTCCCCGCCTCCGGCGACTGCGAGATCAACGAGGACGGCTCCATCGGCACTCCCTACACCAAGGGCGACGCCGACAAGACCCCGCCCTGCGGCCTCCGCTACCTCCGCGCCACCGACGGCACCCCGTACCGACTGTCCGCCAGCGTCACCTGGCAGATCACCTGGCAGGGCTCCGACGGCACCGGCGGCGACCTCCCCGACGGCACCTTCGAGACGACCCAGGACATGAACGTCCAGGAAATTCAGTCGATCAACCGCTGACGCGACGTCCGCACTGCAACCGAAGGGGTCAGACAGACGGGTTCTCGTTGGAGACCAGCGCCGCCGTGAAATACCTCAGCGCAGGCTCGACTCCGTGAACGAGAGCACCTCTTCGAGGGTCATGTCGCGCCGCCCCGATTCTCCCGAGAGCACCCAGTCACCCCCGTCCCACTCCACTCGCCAGATCTTGCCCTCGCGATTCTCGTACTGGACGAAGCCGCCAGGAGAGTTCTCCAGCTGGGGAATCTCCTGGAGGAGGATGCTCGGGTAGGTCAGGGCCCGACCGGGATTGGTGCTGCCGCCACCGGTGCGGGGGTTGTCGAAGGCCATCTTCACGAACGGCACGGGCTCGCGGCCGATCTCCGCGGGGTGGAGCATCTTCGTGTACCTGGCTTCCGCTTCGGGCAGCGTCTCCCGTCCTGAGAATTCGCAGGCGTAGGCAGGGAAGACGATGTACGTCACAGCCGTGAGGTCGGGGTTCTGTGCCTTGTGATGACCGTGGACGTCCGGTACGGCGGCCGCGACGGCGTCGAACGCGTAGCCGGGTGCGCTGAAGCCGTCCACGCAGCCGATGTACTGTCCCTCGCCGATGAGCGTCTTCTCGTGTTCCCGGGCGAAGGACAGCACGGCTCGCGCGAGGGACTCGTCATGCTTACCGCGCTGATTGGTCTGGAGCAGCCGCGCTCCGTCACCGGTAAGTGCTCCCGCGAAGTGCAGCACCGGGTTCAGGCTCCACTTCCACGCCTGGTCGAGGCCTTCGAGCGGGGCGACATCACGGAAAGCCTTGATGGTGGACAGCAGATCCATGGTTCCTTCCACGTTCGTCTCGGTGTTCCACGTCCGGCGCGGGCGTCAGGTGCGGACCTTCGCCTCGTCCGGCTTGTCCGCGTCCGACTTCCTGCCGGCCGGGTCGTCCTTGTACTTGTCCGCCTCCTTGCCGGCCCGCGTCACCCACGAGTCCGCCGAGGCGAGACGCGACTGGGCTGCGGAGAGGTTGTCCCGCGCCTCACGGCCCTTGATCAGCGCCTTGTCCGCCAGCGACTGCGCCCGCTCCAGCTTCGGCCAGAAGTCCGCCAGCGCGTCCCCGCACATCTCATAGGACTTCTTCAGCTTCTTGAGGTTCTTCGGGACATCGGCGAAGTCCTCCTTGAACACATCCGCCGACTTGCCCGCCCACTCGAGCAGCGTGCCCTCGCCCGCCATGCCCTTGACCAAGCGCAGCGCCTCGGAGACGTCGTCGGCGAAGTCGTGAAGATGCTTCGCAAGCGTGCGCACCCGCTGCGGATCACCGGGGGTCGGGTCCTTGTCCAGATCCAGGACATGCCAGTCCGCAGGCCTGTGCCCCGCCATACCGCAACCCCCGTCACGCGCACATCTACGTCAACAACCGTATGCACACGTGAACTTACAAGGCACAGTCGTTCGACGGAAAGATCGGCTCGGGGTACGGTGCTGGTGGGATCGGAGCGTTGGACGTCAGGGGGCTGCCATATGGGCAACAGCAAGAGCGACCTCGCGCTCCCGCTGAGTGAGTTGGAGAGCTACGGGCGCCGACTGCGTTCCATCAAGACACGTCTGAATCACACCAAGAAGCTCTTCGAGTCCTACAAGGACGACATCGGCGACGGCAGTGTCAATGACGCGCTCGAGGATTTCGAGTCCAACTGGGAGGACGGGCGTGAGGACATCACGCAGCAGCTCGATGCGCTGGCGAGTATGTCCGATGCCGTCGTCCGTGAATTCAAGAAGCTTGATGACGAGCTCGCCAAGCAGGTCAACGATGCCATGAAGACGGAGGACAAGCGGGGCGGGAAGGGCGGCAAGGGAGGCGGTGGCGGCGGTAAGTAAACCGCGGCCTTGACGTGAAAAGGCCCCGGATCAGGAGATCCGGGGCCTTTCGCGCGCCTGGGGTCAGGAAGCGACCGCGGCGTTGAGGTGCAGGTCCGCCGCGATGCCCGCGGGCGAGACGGCGAGGCCCACGCCGCCGCCGACACCGGTGGTGACACCGGCGGCCGACGTCTCGACGTAGAGACCGGCCGCGGCGCCGGCACCCGCGGTGCCGCCCGCCTGGCCGCCGGCGATGGTGTCCAGCTCGGCGTCGGACATGTGGGCGGTCTGGATCTGCGGGGTGAAGGCCATGGAGGGCGGTTCCCTTCGTTTAAAACAGTCGAAGTGCTGGAGTGCGACCGATCAAAGCACGTCGGGAGAAGGGACGGCCAGTCAGTGGTTATCGGGTTGCGACGGAATTCGGTGACCGAAGTCATGAATGTGACCCTTCGGTCACCGAAATACCCGTCGTCTTCACATGTTCCGCCACTGCGCGGTACCGGAGGGCAATGCACTGCGGGGTGAGTGAGTGGTGCTCGGTTCCCGCCCTCGTTTCTCACGACCTCGCGGTGAACGGTGTGCAGATCCGCCGAATGTTCCGGATCAGCGGTTCACCGACTGGATCTCCTGCACCGTCACGTCCTGCGTCGTACCGAATGTGCCGTCGGGAAGGTCGCCGCCCTCGCCGTTCGTGCTCGTCCAGCTGATCTTCCAGGTGACCGTGGCGCGCAGCGGGTACGGGCCGTCGGAGCCGGAGGAGCGCAGGTAGCTGACGCCGCAGGGCGGGGTCTGGTCGGCCTTGCCCTTCGCGTACGGTGCGCCGATGCTGCCGTCCTCGTTGATCGCGCATTCGCCGGAGGCGGGGTACGTCTGGGCGTCGGCCGTGCCCGGCTCGATGTGCAGGGAGACGGGTTCGGCGGTTGTGGTCGCGGACAGGCCCGTGCCGGGCAGGCTCGCCGTCACCGACAGCTTCTTGAACCTGGCCTTGTCGAGCCAGATCCAAGTGGGCAGGTTGACGGTCGACCTGCCCGTCGGGGCCATCTCGATCTCGGTGTCGGGGACGGGGAGTTCGTCGTAGGCGTATTCCGCGAGGACCTGGGGGGAAACGGCCAGGGGCTCGTTGGGGGGTTCACCCTCGTCGACCCAGAAGGGCGGCTTGTCACAGGACATGGCCGCAGGCTCGTCCTTGCGGTTGGGGTTCACCGCGGCCGCCCAGAACATGCCCTCGCCCTGCTTGTCCAGGTTGTAGTTCTTGTACGGGTGCCCCTCCTTGTACCGCTGGTCCAGCATCTCACCGATGATGTCCCCGATCCCGTCGAGGAACGCGATACCGTCCATGCCCCGCCAGGTTTTCACCGTGGCTTCGATTTCCTTGGGCGAGAACGCCGGCTCGTACCAACAGGCCGGGGGCGTCCAGTTGCTGTCGGCGGAGGACAGTGAGCCGGTCTTGGCAGTACTGGAGGCGCCGTTGACCGTCGTGCGCACCTTGGTCCGTACGGTGATGTTCTGGCCCTTGGTTCCGCCCTGCGCGTCGCCCAGGCTGGCTCCGCCGTCCGTCTTGCTTCCGGCCTGCGCCATCGTCGGCACGAGAGCCAACGGCAGGGCGAGCAGGGTGGCGATCTGCACTCGCATGCGCATGAGGGTCACGGCCGGCACTGCTCCGCTCCTCGCTGGGAGGTCACCTTCACCGCCTGCCAAACGCCCTTGGCGTTCTTCGTCATGCGCGCGGTGTACGAGACGTAGTCGTCCGCGTCACCGGGTGTCTTCTTGACCTGCTTGGTCTTGCGGTCCTTGCTGTACGACTTCGTCTCGTCGCCGCAGTACGTCACTGTGGCGGACGTCTTGCCGTCCAGAGTGACCTCGCGGTCGTAGTAGCGCGTGACGCCGGCCCACGTCGTCCCGGACTCGTAGAACGACTTGACGTACGTAGCGGCAGCGAGCAGGGCGTCGTCCTTGCTGTAGAACTTCAGCGCCGGGTGCTTGTCGGCATCCACGGTGATGGCCTCGTCGATCGAGTTGATCATCCGCTCGTTGTCCGCCAGCACCGCATCCTTCGCCGGATCCCCGGTCGTACCGCCCTCGAAGACGTTCTCCACGTCGGACGGCAGCTTGATCTCCGGCCGCTCGATGTCGTCACCGGTGACGGACGCCGACGGCTTCGAAGATCCCGAGCCCGCATCCGCTCCCGCGATCTTGTCCGAGTCCTTCGAGCCCGACGAGTCCGAGCCGCCACAGCCCGTCAGCAGCAGCGCCACCGCCGCGGTCAGGGCGGTCGCGGCCGCCGTGGTCGTGCGTGTGCGCATGGGTTTGTACCTCCAGTGGGGGGATCGTGCTCAGTGCTCAGCGGAGCCGAGAGGGTCGGGAAACGGGCGCGGCGGGCGTCAACCGACCTCGTTCTCGGCCACCGCCTGCCCGTGCACGACCACGTCGCCGCCGTAGAACATCCCCGTGAAGACCGGGGAGTAGGTGAGCTGCACCTCGACCTGCACCTGCTGGGCGTCCGCCGCCACGCAGTGGGTCGCCGCGATGTCCGCGCCCGTCATGTCCATCTCGCGGGCGAAGGTCTTCACGCGGGCGTTGCAGTTCTCGAAGTTGATCGGGGCGGGGCCGCCCTCGTTGTCGTAGAGGGCTTCGCGGTCGATGTCCTGGGCGGCGTAGCGGGCTGCCTGTTCCGCGATGTCGGCCGCCCGTTCCCGCTTGGAGATGGACAGGCCGCCGTCGATCACGAACGCGGAGAGGGAGAGGAAGACCAGCGCGAAGATGATGACCGCGCCGGCGCCGGAGCCTCGGTCGTCCAGGTGTGCGCGACGGGCCGCCCACCACGACCGCCCGTGGGCCGGGAGGTGTCTCACGCCGACCTCCGGAACGGGTCGAGCGGTGAGCTGAAGCTCGCCGACAGCGTCGTCGGGACGTCGAGGCCGAGCATGGCGAGGCCGCGCACCTGACAGCTCACCTCGACGGTGAAGATGGTGTCGGGCTCGAAGCCCTGACTCGTCTGGACGACCGACACGGGGCCGGAGCAGACGTCCGCCAGGTTCGCCTCGGCGGCTTTCTCGGCCTCGGCCATGGCGGTGGCGTGGTCCTTCTGGATCGAGCCCGCGCGGGCCGCGTCCCGGGCCGCTCCGTCGAGCGCCCCACGGCCGTCGACGAGCTGGCCGAAGGCCACCAGGACGAGGATGAACAGGATCATCACCGGGGCGAGGATCACGACCTCGATCGTGGACAGGCCGCGGTCGTCCGCCTGTCGGTCGTCCTTCCGGGAAGCCGGAGGAGAGAGAGTCATCAGTTCTCCTCCTGTACGAACCGCTCCACCGGGCCGGCCGACTGCGCGTGCACCGTCAGGTCAAGCCCCGGGAACACCGTCGGCACCCGGGCCGAGATCTCCACACCGACCGTGTTCTGGTCCGGCTGGAGCATCTTCACGTCCGGCGCGAGCACGAGCTGCGGGCCCAGTTGGCGGATGTAGCTGTCCACCACGTCCTGGGCCTCGCCCCGCCACGCGCCCGGCTGTTCGTCGGCCGTGGCACGCGCCTTGCGCGCTCCGGCCTGGGCCGCCGCCTGGGCGACATGGTCCGCGAAGAAGTACAGGGCGAACTGCACGGTCGCGAAGATCATGAAGAACAGTACGGGAGTGAGCAGCACGAACTCGATCGCGGTCATGCCGGAGTCACCGCGGGCGGCCGCCGCTCTCCGCGCGGCCCGCACCCTGCGGCGTATCCGTCTGCTCACGTCCGCCAGCATCCCCGTGAATCCCGTTGTCCGTACGACTGTCCCTGTGACTGCCCCTGCGACCGTCCCTGTGACGGATCAGCAGGTCTTGCCCGCGTCCGCGCCCTTGATGCAGTCGCCGACCTTGTTGGCGCCCTCGCTCAGCGCGGCGTTGATGATGGCGGCCACGACACCGACGATCGCCACGACGACCGCCGAGATGATGACCCACTCGACCGCGGAGGCACCGCGGTCCAGCTCGCCCGAGCGGGCGCGCTCGGTACGGGCCTGGAGGAAGGTGACCAGGAAGTCCACGGCCGGGATGCCCGTGTGGAAGTTGCGTCCGATCATGACGACTTGTCCTTTCGAAATCAGTTCCGGGAAGTTCTGGAGTTGTGAAGGTCGGCTCACTGCACGGCTGACGGCCCGCTCACTGCACGGCTCACTGCACCTGGAACACCCGCATCGCCGCCGGAAAGATCAGGAACACCAGGAACCCGGCGCACAGCAGCAGCTGCGCCACGAGCATCGACTGGGACTTCTCGCCCGCGCTGCCCTCGATCTCGGCGAGTTCGCGGTGGCGCATGGTCTCGGCCCGAGAGGCGAGGGACTCGCGCACCTTCGCACCGTCGTCCGCGACCAGGGCCAGGGAGGCGGAGAGGTCCTTGAGCTCCTCGACGCCGATCTCCTCGCCGAGCTGGCCGAGCGCCTGCCACTGGCTGAGGCCGGTGATGCGGGCGTCGGAGAGGGCGTTGCGGATGCGCTGGTTGGCCCAGCCGTCGGAGATCTCGGCCGCCGCCATCAGGGCCTCGGGCAGACCGCGTCCGCCGGCGAGGCTCATCGACACCAGGTCGAGGTACGCACCGATCACGCGCCGCAGGTCACGCCGCTTCTCGGCCGCGTCCCGCCGTACCTCCAGGTCGGGCAGGAAGAAAAAGATCACCGCGAAGAGCAGCGCCAGCCACACCGGGATGATCGGGCTGCGGCCGACGCCGAGCGTGTAGACGATGGCGAACAGGAAGGGGCCGAAGAACAGGCCAGCCACACCCAGCAGCACCTTCGTCGCCAGGAACTTCTCCCAGCTGCGGTCCAGGACCGCCAGGTCGGCGCGCAGCGAGCGCTGCTCCCAGCCCTGCTGGAGGTAGAACTCGGAGACCCGCAGGCCGACTTCGGCCCGCAGGGCGCCGAGGCGCCCCTTGTCACGCTCGGTGCGCGCCGACTCGTACGCCGAGCCGCGGGCCCGCATCGCGTCGATCCGCGCGACCTGCGAGATGGCGCTGCGCCTGCTGGGCATGAGGGCGCGTATGAGGGCGTAGACGCCCAGGCCGATGACGGCGCCGACGACGAGCGGCATCGTGAGGTTCACCGGCGTGCCCCCTCTTCCTGCGGCAGCTGCTGCTGGGGCTGCTGCTGCGACGGCGTCCGGGGACGCACGAACTGGACGGCTGCCTCGTCGCGGACCAGGAAGCGTTCGGGCGTCTCGATGGTGGACAGCTTGCGCAGCCACCAGAAGCCGAGCGCGAACAGGCCGCAGACACAGGCCAGGACGAGCTGGCCGACGGGGGTGCCGTACGGCTCCACGAAGTCACGGTTGAAGATCGACAGGCCGAGGACGAAGGCGATCGAGACCGCCACGACGATCTGCACGGACCTCCGGGTCGAGGCGCGCTGCGCCATCACCCGCTGCCGCATGTCCACTTCCTCGCGCGCCGACTTGGCCAGCGCGCCGAGCACCTGGCGCAGACCGGGCCCGCGCAGGCGGGCGTTGAGGATCAGGGCCGCGACGATGATGTCGGCGGAGGCGTCGTCGATCTCGTCGGCGAGGTGCTGGAGCGCCTCGGGCAGCGGGGTGCGGGCGCGCAGGCGGTCGACGAGGGCGTCGAGGTGGGGGCGCAGGACCGGAGCGGCGGCGCGGGCGGAGGCCGGGATGGCCTGCTCCAGGCCGACGGCGCCGGCGATCGTGTCGCGCAGGGACTCCGTCCAGGAGGCCAGGGCCTCCACGCGGCGCATGGCGGCCCGCTCCTCACCGGCGCCGCCGAACAGGCGGTCCCAGAAGAAGACGAGGACACCGGCCGCGATACCCGCGACGGCCCAGCGGGTGAGGACGAGGACGACCAGGCCGACGATGGCGGCGAGCGAGCCGCGCTGGCCGGCGAACCGGATGAGTTCGCTCGCCCGCTGAGCGGCCTTCTGCTTCTCGTGGTCGGGCTTGACGGGCAGTCCGCGTACGGCGACGAGGAGGAGGGCGATGCCGCCGCCGACGGCGACGCCGCTTCCTATCGAGTACAGGACGGTGGTGGAGAACAGGCCGCCCATGGAGCCGAGCGAGCCGAGTGCTGCGAGAGTCTGGTTCATCCCCGGCTCACCCCCAGGTCCCGGACGGCCGGTAGCCGTGTGCCATCAGTTCCTCCAGGCAGGCTATGGGGGCGTGCGGCACGATCCGGCCGTCGGGGGCCTCCGCGAACACCTCGCTGGACAGGACGCGTCCGTCGACGCCGTTGACCTCGCGGACGGAGGTGACCATGCGCTGGAGGCGGCCGCCGTTGCCGAAGTTGTTGCGTCGCTGGATGAAGACGACGAAGTTCACCGCGCCGGCGATCAGCATCTGGCTGGCCTCGATGGGCAGCCGCTCCGAGGCCTGCAGCGCGTAGGTGGAAATACGGTTGAAGACCTCGCTGGAGCTGTTGGCGTGGATCGTGGACAGCGAGCCGTCGTTGCCCTGCGACATGGCGTTGAGCATGGTGACGATCTCGTCGCCGAGGACCTCACCGACGATGACGCGGGAGGGGTTCATACGCAGCGAGCGGCGCACCAGTTCCGCCATGGAGATGGCGCCCTGGCCCTCGGAGTTGGGCAGGCGCTCCTCGAAGGCGACGACGTTGGGGTGCAGGTCGGGGAAGGTGTCGAGCCCGAGCTCCAGGGCGCGCTCGACGGTGATGAGGCGCTCGTGCGGCGGGATCTCGTTGGCGAGGGCGCGCAGGAGCGTCGTCTTACCGGCGTTGGTGGCGCCGGCGATCATGATGTTCTTGCGGGCGCGGACCGCGCAGGCCAGGAAGTGGGCGACCTCGGGGGACAGCGTGCCGTTGCCGACGAGGTCCGAGATGAACACCTTGCCCATGCGCGCGCGGCGGATGGACAGCGCGGGGCGCCGGGCGACGTCCATGACGGCCGACAGACGCGAACCGTCGGGCAGCCGCAGGTCGAGCTGCGGGTTGGCGGAGTCGAAGGGGCGGGAGGACAGACCCGAGTAGGCGCCGAGGACCTGGATGAGCTCGATGAGCTCCTCGTCGGTCTCGGCCACGGGGTCGCCCTTCACCTCGCGCCCGTCGGCGTAGCCGACGAACACCTGGTCGCACCCGTTGATGTCGATGTTCTCGACCTCGGGGTTGTCCAGCAGCGGCTGGAGCCGGCCCACGCCGAACAGCGCCGCGTGCACGGCGGCCGCGTACTGCTCCTCCGTCTCGGCGTCCAGCGGCGTACGGCCCGCGTTGATCTCCGCGCGGGCGTACTCCTCCAGGATCTGGGCTATGACGGCCCGCGCGTACTGCCGTTCGTCCTCCGTGGACATCGGAGTGACGTTGTTGATCTGGTCCTGTCGGCGCTGCTCGGCGATGCGGTCGCCGGCATCCTGGCGGAACCGCTTGACCAACTGGTGGTCGACAGCGGTCATGTGCCGGCCCCCGCGTGGCCCTGCATCTGGCCCGGGTGGTTGTGCTGAACGTGGTGGGCCTGCTGAACGTGGTGGGCCTGGTTCGCCTGGGCGGAGGCGGCCCAGGCGGCGCCGTACTGCTGGTAGAGGTCGGCGGCGACCTTGCGGGCCGAGCGGATCAGCAGCGACTTGTCGAGACGGCCGCGCCTGCGGCCGGCCAGCTGGTCGGCGCCGGCCGGGTCGTCGGCGATGGTGCCGACCACGCGGGCGCCGGTCTGGGCGTGCACGAGCATGTCGTTGACCTGCGAGGCGAGCTTGCCGGCGTTGCCCGTGTCGGCGATCAGGACGACGCCGATCACCGGGTTGGCGAGGCTCGCGGCGCCGCGCGGTCCGCCGTGCAGCTTGCCGGCGAGTGCCGCGGCACGGTCACGCACCCGTGCGATCGCCTCCGGCTCGGTGCGGGAGAGCAGCAGCACGAGGGAGGCGTGCGGGAACAGCTCGACGGCAGGGGTGTCCCCGCTGATGCGTCCGCAGTCGGCGATGACGTCGGCGGCGGCGTTCGGGGAGTCGGCGAGGGAGGCGAAGGCGTGCCCGAGGGTGGGCCACAGCCCCGCGAGCCCGGCGGCCTGCTCGGCGATACCGAGCCCGACGAGCACCTCCAGTCCCCCGCTGAGCGGCTGTACGTGGTCCCAGAGCTGGTCCGGTACGAGTCCGCGGCGCGCGGTGGCGGCGATGGACAGCATGCCGGTGTTGGGGTTGAGAGGTCCGCCGTGCGCGGCGGCACTGCGGTAGACGAGGTCACCGCCCGCCGGGTCCGTTTCGGCGAGCAGGACGCGCCGCGGCCAGACCGCCGCGAGTGCGACGGCCGCGGTGGTGACGCCGGGGGAACCCTTGTCGGCGGCGAGAGCGATGAGCGCCATGGGTCGGGTGCCGCCTTCTAGTTGCCGGGGACGTGCACGATGGCGACCTCGTTCGCGGCCGCCGCCGAGGCGAGCGCGGCCGCGTCGGCCTGGTCGACGAGGAGGGTGAGCGAGAGGTTGCCCGTGCTCACGGTGGCGTCGCTGTCGTCCTCGACGGTGTTCACACGGGCGTTGTCGACGAGGGCGCCGCCGCCGGAGGTCGAGGTGCCGCCGGAGCCGGTGCTGTCGTCGGAGCTGTTCGAGCTGGAGCCGGTGGTGCCGACGCGGTAGGCGGAGACGACGTCACCGGCCTTGATGTCCGACGGGTACTGGCCCGCCTTGAGGGCGAGACCGACGGAGGCCTTGCCGGCGGGCAGGCTCGACTTCTTGGCGAACATCTCTCCGACCGCGAGAGTCCCCGGGTAGATCGTGGACTTGGCCTTGTACGTCTGGATGGTGGCCAGCTGGGACCACTCGACGTAGTGGATGTCGTCGTCCTTGGCGACCATGACGGAGGTCACGTCGCTCTTCTTGAGGGACTCCCCGGCCTGGACCTCGTTCGTGACCTTGACGACCTCGATCCGGTCGCCGGCCTGGAGCACGAGCATCGTCGCGCCCAGCGCACCCACCAGGATGAGCAGAACGGCGAGCGCCGCCAGTGCCGGTTTGCGCTCGCGAGGTGGTGTGGGAAGCCGGTCACCGACCGACGGCTGAGCCGGAGCGGCGGAACGACCGGCGCCCGCCCCCGTACGCTCTTGGATCTTCACGCAACCGCTCCCCGTACACCCAAGAAGTTATTTACCAAATAGGACACTTCGCACTTCTCGGCCCGTTGGATTGGTGCCTGAGCTGGCCGAATAGCCAGCGCCGAAGTGAGTGTCAAGCCATGGCACCGTATCAGCCGCACATAAGCCCCTCAAGGCGCGTCCGAACTCAGGGAACGCACCACCCACACCGTTACCCATCTGCAACTTCTGGCAGGCAAAGGCCCGTTGCGACAAGGGCCGAACGATCAGGTCAGGTGTGCTGCAGCGAACTCGCCGCGGGAGCGGGTGCGCACCCGCCCTGGGGCGGTCAACACCTCCCGGCCATCATGCCTGCACGATTCACTCACAAGGCGCGCGCAGCCCTGCATGGGCCCGTCGGGAGCGGACAGCGGGTTCAGTAGAGTGCGGCAGCGACCTCATCTCGGTCACCATCCCCCCAGCAGGAGTCACTTCGTGAAGCGCGTCACCCTGGCAGCCGTCTCCCTCTTGGCCTCGGCCTCCGCACTGACCGCCTGCTCGGGCAGCGAGGACGCGTCCGCCAGTTCGCCGTCGGCGCCCAAGGCCAAGCCGGTCACTGCGGCGCAGCGGCTGGCGAAGGTCATGGTGACGAAGGACGACCTGCCCGGCTACAACGTGTCCAAGCCCGAAGCCCAGTACGCCTTCGCCAAGTCCTCGGACGAGGTCACGGTCGACAAGCCCGGCTGCGCCCCGCTGGCCTACGCGATGAACCAACTCCCCCTCGGTGAACCGCAGGCCGACCTCACGCACAGTGCCGGGGCGGGTTACGGCAAGGAGATCACGTCCATCACTCTCGCCTCGTACGAGCCGGCGGGCAAGGCCGAGTCGGAGTTGGCCGGTCTGGCGAAGGCCGTGTCTCAGTGCGGTGACGGTTTCACTGCGAAGGCGGGCAAGAACACCACGGCCTACGACTCGGTCACCACCGAGAAGGGCATGACGACTGGTGCCGTCGCCTTCCGAACGACGATGACGTTCCGGGGTGTCACCCACACCCTGCGCACCGAAGCCGTCCGCCACGGCGACGTGCTCGCCGTCTACTTCTCGGCGAACGGCTTCGCCATCGCCGACAGCACCCGGCCCAGCGACGCCAAGATTCCCGCGAAGGTGGTGAAGGCGCAGAACGCGAAGCTGGGCTGAAGCCGCCGGTACGAGTCCTCGGCCACCAGTATCAGTCCCCCCTGTCGCCCCCGGGGCCGCGCGAGGCCGCAACCAGCCGACCTGTAGCACTCGCGAAGCCCCGAGTAGAGTCGGCGCGGACAGTGATCGGACCGCGGGGGGTCACACCGGTGAGGGCAGTCACGGCAAACGAGTCCTACGCAGGACGGACATGGGCAAGAAGCGGTGGCGGGACCCTTGTCCTCTGGCTGTTCGTCGCCCTCTGGGCGCTGACGGCCGTCTTCGCAACCGCCACCTCGGCCCGAGCAGCGGACATGAGCCCCGTCACCCAGGCCGCCTACCTCGCCGACCGCCTCCGCGAGAATCCGGTCCACGTCACCGACCAACTCCCCCGCGAGGTCCCCCGGTCCACCGCCCCCGACTTCGCCAGGCTCGCGAAGAAGACCGGCGTCCCGACCTACGTCCTGGTCCTGCCCATGCAGAGCAGCACGGACGGCAAGCAGCTGCTCGGCGCGGTGCACGACCGGCTCGGGCGTGATGGGCTGTACGTCCTGTTCGAGGGGACGGATATCGCGGAGGCCACGGCTTACGGCGTCCGCGCCCCCGCCGACGCCGCCGCCACCGTCGCTCTGTACGAACTTCCCTACGACGCGGGCCCGTTGCGCAGTTTCGAGCGCTTCGTCGACGTCATCGCGCAGGGCGAGGAGAAGGCCACCGCCCGTGCGGAGGCCGCTCGCCAGAAGTACCAGGACGACGAGCCCGCCGAGATGTACATCGGCCCGTCGGACCGCCGCAACCAGTCGTTCCTCACGGGGAGCCTGCTGACCGGCGTACCGCTGCTGATCGTGCTGGGGGCCTGGTACGTGCGGCGCCGCCGCCGGCGTTGCGGGGCGGAGCGGCGCGTCCCCCGGTGGGTCGTACCCGGGGCGGCGGTCCTCACCGCCACGGCGATCGCCCTCACCGCTCCCGTCGTCTTCGACCAGACCAAGTCGAGCGCGGCTCAGCCGCCCACCCCCACCGATCTGACCGCCCGTGTGGAACGCGTCGCGTCGGGACTGAAGCAGGACCCGGTCTATGCCGACCCGGAGAGCCCGCGCGTACTCGACTCCCGCCAACTCGACCGGCTGCACGACCGGATCCGGGACTTCCGGCGCTCCGACGGCGGCGGCCCGGTGTACGTCTCCCTCGTGCCGCAGACGCCCGAGAGCGAGTCGGCCGGTGACTCGATGCTGTTCGCCGCGGCGGTGCACGCCAAGGTGGGCGAGGACGGGGTGTACGTCGTCGCCGATCCGGACGACGGCACGATCGACGTCTACAACCACGGGCTGCGGCTGGACTCCACGCGCCTCTCCTTCGACCTGCCGGACTCCGTCACGTTGGGCGACAGCAGGGCGGACGAGGCCGACGACCACCTCCTCGGCGAGCGCCTCGACCAGCTCATGACGTTCATCGACAAGACCCCACGCACTGACCGGCCGCAATCCGAGTCCGCCCCGGCCCCCGCCCCGAGGGCCGCCGACGAGAACACCCTCCCTCCCCTGTTCGCCACCGACTTCTGGCCCGGCCTGTTCGTGGGCGCCTTCCTGGCTCTTGTGCTGTCCGGTGTCGTGGCCGGACTGACGTGGGGTATCGGCGGCCTGCTGCGGTGGCGCTCTCCCGCCCCCGAGCCGACCCACCGCCTGCCCCTCACGGCCCCGACCGAGCCGTCGGTGTCCTACCTCCGGCGTACCGCCTACGCCGAACTCACCGACCTCACCGAGAAATTCGCCGACCGGGACGAACGCGGCCGCGCCTGGGACCACCTCGACGCGGCGCTGCTCCTCGTCGACGGCGACCTCGACCGCGTCAGGGAGTCGGGCACCGACCCCGCGACCCTGGTAGCGGTCATCGTGCTCGCACGTGCGGGCCGTGCCGCGCTCGCCGGCGACACGACGGACCTGTGCTGCGGCGTCAACCCCCTGCACGGGCCCGGCGTCAGCCGCCACCACGTCCGCGTCTCGACCGAGGGTGTCGCCCGCCGCCTGCTGCCCGTCTGCGAGTTCTGCCGCAACACGGCCATCGCCGACCCGAGAGGCATCCCGGGCAGTCTGCTGAAGCTGCCCGACCCGTCCTCGGGCGACAACCGCCTGCCGTACTACGACGTGACCGAAGGACCGCTGACCGCCCTGCCCCACGGAATCGCCCGGCTCGTCGACAAGGTGAGGGAGACCGCAGGTGTCCACTGACGGCAAGCGCCTGATCACCGTCCTCGCGGCGCTGCTGCTGGCGGTGCTCACCACGGCCACCGCCCAGGCGGCCGACGGCGACGGCCTGAGCGCCGGGCAGCGCATCGCGAGCGCCTTGCGCACCTCGCCCGTCTACGTCGACGAGGCGTACGCCGATGCCGTACCGCCCTCCCGGCAGCGGCAGTTGGCGGACCGGATCCGCCGGACGGGCCTGCCCATCAAGGTCGTTCTCACGCCGCTCACCAAGGGCGACGCCTTCGACGGCGACTCCGGTGTGCTGGCCGGAATCGTCCGTGACCGGCTCCCGGACCAGCGCGAACTCATCCTCATCACGACGGACGGCGAGTTCCCGGACTCCCTGAACGGTTACGAGTGGCCCGCCGAAACCCACCAGACGCGAGACGCCGTGATCGCCGCCGGTTTGCTGGACGAGACGCGGGACGCGGGGCTGGCGGACCTGAGCGCGAAGGCGGTGGATCTGGTGGCGGAGGGGAAGGGAGAGCAGCGGTACGAGGAGGCGATGAAGGAGCTGGACGGCTCGGCAGCACCCGATGCGCAGGCCTCCGGGTCACCGGCGTCCGAGTCGTCCTCGGACGGCACCGGGGGGTGGTGGCTCTGGCCGCTCATCGCCGTGCCCGCCCTGGCCCTGACCGCCCTCGCGACCCGCGCCCTGGTCCGTTCCCGCAGGACCCCCTCGGACATCCCCCAGCTCGTGTTCGCGACGGCCCGGGCCGCCGACGAGGCGGGGCTGCGGCGCCGTGCCGAGGCGGAGGTGCTGGCACTCGGCGAGGCGACCCAGGCCGCGGACGCCACCACGACACCCGATCTCCAGCGCGCTCTCGACGCCTACGCCGCCGCCGGCACGGTCCTCGACGAGGCCCGGGGCCTGTCGGACCTGGCGGGCGTCCTGGCTTTGGCGCAGGAGGGCCGCGACGCCCTCGCCGGCTCCCTGGGCCTCCCCCTCTGCTTCTTCAACCCCCTGCACGGCCGCGCCGCCCTGCGCACCGGCTGGCGCCGAATCGGCCGACGCGACCGGCTCGACGTGGCGGTGTGCCAGGAGTGCGCGGACGCGCTGCAGGCCCGCAGGGCGCCCGAGGTGCTCACCGACACGGACAAGGACGGCCGTACCGTGCCCTACTTCGAGCTGCCTGCCGCGCGGAGTGTGTGGGCGGCGACGGGGTACGGCTCGCTGCTGTCGCCTCTGGACGGTTTCAACGCCCGCCGAACGACTACCCGTTGATCAGCCGGTCGGCCGGTCCTCCCGCAGTGCCGTGAACAGGGCGCGGGCCCGCCGGTCGTCCCACTTCACCGCGCTGCCCTTGGGTGTACGCAGGTCCGGGTCGGCCACGGGCACGTTGAGCTGTCTGCCCCCGCCGGACGCGGCCTTGCGCAGGGCCTCGAACAGCGACATCAGGTCGGGCAGCTCCGTCTCCTCGTCCACGATGAGCGTGTCGAGGCCGGCGCGCAGGGTCGGGAAGGACTTGGACGGGTCGGCGAGGGTGGACGGGGTGGCCGCCTTGCGGGCGAGGGCGGCGAGGAACTTCTGCTGGTTGCGGGTGCGGCCCAGGTCCCCCTGGGCCTCCTGCTTGCGCTGCCGTACGAAGGCGAGCGCCTCGGCACCGTCGAGGGTCTGGCAGCCGGCCTGCAGGTCGGCGCCGGAGTCCTTGTCCCGTACGGCCTTGTCCAGGCACAGGTCCACGCCGCCGACCGCGTCCACCACCCCGACGAACCCGGCGAAGCCGATCTCCGCGTAGTGGTCGATGTGCACACCGGTGTTGCGTTCCACGGTCCGCACCAGCAGGTCGGGGCCGCCCAGGGAGAACGCCGCGTTCAGTTTGTCCGGCGCGGCCGGGTAGCTGCGCCCGGTGTCGGGATCGACGTAGGGCGGGAGCGTGACCCACGAGTCGCGCGGGAGACTGAGCATGGTGGTGCCGTTCGCCCCGGTGTGCAGCAGGATCAGCGAGTCGGTACGACGGCCGTCGGTCGAGCCGGTGTTCAGGTCCTTGCGGTCCTGCTGCGACAGTCCCTCGCGGCTGTCGGAGCCGACGACCAGGTAGTTGGTGCCCTGCCCGGGCTGCGCCCGGCCTTGAAGCGTTCCGAGATCGACCTCCTGGTTGAGCCGGGTGTCGGCCCAGACGTACGTACCGGCGCCGGCGAGCAGCAGGACGGTCGACAGCACGGCCCCCGTCCGCACGAACCGGCGGCCCTTGCCGGCTCGGCGCCGGGGGTTCCTGCTGCCGCCGCCCCGCCGCCCGCGCTCGTGGCCGCTGCTGTCGTAGCGGCCGGGCACGGCCGGCGAGGGCATACCGGGCAGGGGGGCCGTGCGGGTCGACGGCGGTGGTGCCAGGAGGGACGGGGGCGGGACCCTCCTCGGGTCCTGCCCCGTCCGGTGGTCTCCCGGAGGGTCGGTCCAGTCGTTCATCGGCCCCTCCATCCCGCTGGTTCACGTGGGTCAACGCATAGGCACGCTCCTATACGGAACCGGCCCGCCGATCTGTTCAGCGGCCGTCCCGGAGCGCTTCATCCGCTGCCACCTCAGTCGGCTGCCGAGCAGCAGCGCGACGAGCGACTGGATGACGACGAGATACATCAACTGCCGGTAGACGACGATCTGGAACGGCATCGACCACAGGGCCCGGACCGGCTCGCCGTCGAGTCTCAGCGCGTAGCCGGAGCAGACGATCTGCACGCCGAGGAACGCGAACCACACGGCCGCCGACTCCCACGGGTCGCGGAACAGCACGCCGTACAGGGCGTAGACGTCGATGACGGGCGCGAGCAGCGGCAGGGCGACCTGGAAGAGCGCGAGGTAGGTCAGCCCACGCCGCCCGAACCGCCCGGCGGGGCCCATGGCGAAGAAGGCCCCGCGATGCTTCCACATCGCCTGCAGCGTGCCGTAGCACCACCGGTACCGCTGCCGCCACAACTGCCTGACGCTGGTAGGTACTTCGGTCCAGGCGACGGCGGACTCCTCGTACAGCACCCGCCAGCCGGCCCGCCACAGGGCCATCGTCAGGTCGGTGTCCTCGGCGAGGGTGTCTTCGCTGACCCCACCGACGCCGATCACCGCGTCCCGGCGGAACGCCCCGATGGCGCCCGGCACGGTCGGCATGCACTCCAGCACCTCGAACATGCGCCGGTCGAGATTGAACCCGAAGACGTACTCCAGATGCTGCCAACGGGCCAGCAGACTGCGCCGGTTGCCGACCTTGGTGTTGCCGCTGACGGCGCCCACGGCGGGATGCGCGAGCGGCTGGACGATCCGCTCGATGGCGTCGGGCTCGAAGACGGTGTCGGCGTCGACCATCACGACGATGTCGTACCGGGCGTGCGCGAGCCCGGTGTTGAGGGCGGCGGCCTTGCCGGAGTTGGGCTGCCGTACGACCTCCACCCGCGGGTCCCCCATGTTCTCGGCGATGTCGGCGGTCCGGTCGCTCGACCCGTCGTCGATGACGACGACCTGCAGCTCCCGATGGGTGGAGTCGAGCAGCGACCGCAGGGTCGACCCGATCCCGGCCTCCTCGTTGTACGCCGGGACGAGCACGGTCACAGGCCCCGTGGTGTCCCGCATCCAGGGCGCCCCGGTCCGGAACCGCTCCAGCCGGCGCACATGGGCCCGGGCGAACAGGGCGAGCAGCAACAGCCGCAGCACGCCGAGCCCACCGGCGACACCGAGGATCCAGATCATGGCGGTGGAGAAGACCTGCCCGAGGCTCGTGACCTGGATGAGCCCCTGCCCCAGCCACCGCTCGACGAGGGACGGGGACGTGTAGGGAACGAGCCCGAGCCCATCGGAGACGGTGGTGAACCGGTCGACGGCCCGGTTCTTCAGCAGCCTGCGCGCCTCCAGATACGCACTCTCCGTCTGACTGAGCTGCCGCACGATCCCCTGCGCCGGCTTGCGCGCCCCCTTGTCGGCGGCGACGAGCACGTACCCGTACCCGGTGGCCCGCCGCGCCGCCTGCCACTCACGACCGCACAGGGTCTCGGGGGTGGTGGTCCGCGGCATCCGCAGCAGATTGGTACGCAGCCCGGTGGCGCCGGCCAGCGCGCTCTGGGTCAGTTCGAGCTCGGACCGGAAGCGGGGAGCGGAGGACTCCCCCAGCACGGCTCCGGTGTAGGTGTTGGAACCGATCTCGTGCCCCTCGGTCCGGATCCGACGGACGAGTTCCGGGTGCCGGGCTGCCTGTGCGCCATGCAGGAAGAAGGTGGCACGAGCGTTGTTCCTGCGGAGCAGATCCAGCAGCCGCGGGGTCCACACGGGATCGGGTCCGCCGTCGAAGGTGAGCGCGACAGTACGGGCGGGCATCGAGCCGGACCGGATCCCGTCCCGGTTGATCCCGATCACGGGCCCGCCCTTGGCGACGGCGTCCGGCACGGGCGAGGCACAGGGCGTCCGCGTCTTGGCGGCGTCGACCTCGTGCTGGGTCCAGCCCTCGAAGATCAGGAGGGCGAAGACGAGGGGGAGGGTGAGGGCGAGTAACAGCCAGTGGGCGCGGGGGTCTCGGGACTGTTTGTGACGGGCTCGGGCTTTGGATTTGGCGGAGGTCAGGGCGCGTCACCGCCCCCGGGCCCGGACCGGACACCGACTCCCGCGGACCGTCTTCTCCACACGCTTCCGTAGAACTCACCGGGTGAAGCGGACGTCTTCGTGCTGCGGGAGTTACGCATGGGGCGCGAGTGTAGTTTCGGAGGTCTGGCTGTAGGGGCGGAACGGTGAGCTTCACAGGGTTCATGGGGTTCTACAGGGAGGCAACGGGATGACCGCGCGGACGGGCCGTGGAACGGTCGGCAGAACATCGACCAGGCGAGCCAAGGTCGTGCGCATCACAACAGGCATCACGGCGGGAGTCGTTTCCCTGGCCTTGGCACTCCTGCTGACGTCGTTCCCGGAAGTCTCCGAGAGGTTCCGGGCCGAGGACCACGCCTCGGACGCCTTCATCTTCGCCTGGGCTCTGGTCGCACTCCCCGTCGCAGGCCTGCTCCACACCCCCCTTGCACTCGCACGCCGTGCCCGGATCGGCGCGGGCTGGGCGCTGATCGCAAGCTACTGGCTGTACGTCGTACTGATGGCGGCGGTTGCGTGGCAGGTACGGGACTTCTTCCCGGCGCCGGACTCCTCGGGCAAGGAGGGGGGCCTGTTCGGAGGCGCGATCCTGATGGTGATCGGCACGCCGGTGTTCGTCGTCGGCTCGGGTGGCGTCTTCCGTGAGGTACGAGAGGTACGTAGCGACAAGGACACCTCCCTTTCCACACAGATCCGAGACCAACTCACCGCGGTCACCGTGCTCTGCTGTACCTTCCTCGGCGCGGTCACAGGCCTGATCTCCGGCTTCAACTTCAGCTTCCCCCACGACGGCTACCCGGCGATGTTCCTGCCGGGCGGCCTCCTCTGGGGCGCGCTGGCGGGCGCCGCGCTGGGCATGTGCACCAGCGCCCTGATCACGAACTCGCCGGACAGCCGCCGCAGGATGACCGCCGACGCGAAGTCGTTCGCCCGCACGGCAGCGTCGATGCTGGCCTGCTGCCTGTGCGCGTCCCAACTGGGCTGGCTCCTACCGGTGTGGGCGGTGGCCCTGGTAGGCCTTGCGGCTCCGTACGTGCTGTTTGTGGTGGCAGGGGGGTATGAACGGCTGGGGCGGTGGGTGCAGCTCAGGCAGATCGAGGTGCCGAAGGAAGCCATGTACTGAGCCCGGGCGTCCGCTCAGGCCGGGACGTACTCCCTGTCCCACCGACTCTGCCGCACGCCGCCCCATGTGCCCATCACGACCGCGAGACCGAAAAGAACCGCGAGGAGTCCGGCGTTCGAGCTGCGCTCCACATCGGTGGTCGGGCTGGCGACGCCAGCGGGGTCGTACCGAACCCGCAGCTTGTCCCCGGCCTCCACCCAGTCCCCGCACCCTCCACCTTCCGAGAGCGCGGGAGACATCTCGCGACCGCCGACCAGCCGCAGGTCACAGTAGTTGGTCTTGGCGTCGTCCTTGCGAACGACCACGGCGTCGGCCCACTCGCCCCGCTCCGCGAGGGCGACCCGATCGCCTTCCCCGGTTCCGAAGATACCCAACGCCACCCCCGCGACGACGGGAACGACAAGCTGCCAGGCGACCTTCCGCCGCTTGCGCGGAACTCTCCGCAACAGCAGGACCGGTACCAGGACCGATGCGAGTGGCAGCACGATCCAGGCAAGGAGCAGGGCTACCGCGCGCAGCGGCGCCCACAGCGGCACGACGGGGCTGATCCAGGCGAGCCCCAAGGAGCCACCAGCGCAAGCAAGGTTGAAGACCGACCACCGGACGACGTCGGCTCGCCACCAAACCCCGGGCCCACTCCGCCCGGCTCGAACCACGCCCTCAGCCATTGCTTATGCCACTTGCTCGGTTCACGGCCTGGGCCTCCTTGACCGTCACGTCCTGCTCGAACGTGGACAGCCCGTCGGGCAGACCCGGCTGCTGTGGCGGCCCGTCCGGGTCGGCCGAGTCGGTCCACGTCACCTTCCAGGTGATGGACGCCTTGAACGGGTAGGTGCCGGTGCCTGACGAACGCAGGTACGTCACGTTGCAGCCGGAATCCTCGCTGTCGGCCGTGTAGCCGTCCTTGCCCTTGACCAGGTCATAGGTGCAGCTCTGCGGATCGGCGTCGGCGGTACCCGCGTCCACCTTGAGCGCCACGGGAGTGGCGACGGTGGTCGCGGCCAGCTGAACGCCCTTGTAGTCCAGGCTCGCGGTCGTCCAGACGCGGTCGAGATCACCCTTGAACGCCACCCGTGTACCGAGGTTCACGAGCAGCCGGTCCGCACGCGGCTGCAACTCCACCGGCGGAGTGGGCAACTTGGTGGAGTTGAAGGCCAGTTCGGAGAGGATCTCGGGAGTCACCTTGTTGGGGTCCGGCTGCGGGTCCGCCGGAGGAACCCAGATCTCCCAGTTGTCCGTCGTGACGGGGCAGGCCTTGTCGTAGGTGTCATCGGGAAACTGAACCTGCCACCACAGGCCGTCGTCACCCTTGTGGTACTTCTCCGTCTCCCGCTTCTTCGCGTAATCCGCCGCCGGGCTTCCCCCCGCAGCGCCGCCATACGCGCCCTTGATGAACTCCTCGTACTCCTCCGGCGTGTACATGGGCTCGTACCAGCACACCGGAGGTTCCCAGTTGGCGTCGGAGGATGTGGCGGTTGCGGTGGAGCCGCCTGAGGCGGGGGTGTTCTGGTTGATGCGGATGTGGGCGCCGATGGAACCCTTACCTGAGTTGGCGCCTGAGTCGGCGTTCGGTTGGCCGGTTCCCCCGGCTGTGCTGCCGTCACCTCGGGTGTCGTCCGCATACGCCGGCAAGCCCTGCCCGAGCACCAACAGGAGCCCGGCTACGACAGTCGCCCTGAGAACTGGCTGAGCGGCCCCGCCCCTCACCCCTGCACGCACGCGGCATCGCCCTTGTTCCAGTTTTGCTGCGTGACCTGCCAGTCCCCGGCAGAATCCTTCTGCGCCTGGAGCGTGTAGAGGACGAAGCTCTTGTCGCTGGCCTTGGTGCGCAGGACCTTGTTCGTTTTGATCTCCTTGCTGAATGCCTTGCTCTGGTCCTCGCAGTAACGGACCGCCGCCGTCCTGCTGTTCGCGACGTCTGTCACTTCGAACTTGTAGTAGCGGTACTCACCCGTGAGCGTGAGCCCGTCCTTCTTGAAGTCCGCCACCTGCTTGGTCCAGTGGGTCAAGGCAGGCCCCGCGAAATAACGATTCATGTTGGCGGTCTGGTCGTTCCCCAGGGCGAAGGCCTCGATGTTGGCCTGGGCGGAGTACGCCGTGTCCCGCAGGATCGCGTCTTTCGTGGCGTCCCCGGTCGAGTCGCGCTCGACGGCCACCGAGAGGCCTGATGGAAAGTCGAAGGTCGGCGCATTCTCCTCGGCCGAGGCGGAGGCGGACGGCGTGGGGGAACCGGCTCCCGTTTCAGCTCCCGCGATCTTGTCACCGCCCGAGCCCTCGTCCGAATCACTGCTGCAACCAGCCACAGGGAAAGTGACGGCAGTTAGGAGGCAGGCCGCAGCCACCTTCCGGCGCGTGGTCAGCATGGCGCTCGTCCTCAGAGGTAGATGATCGGCGTGACAACGGATGATCCCATGAGGGGCGGCCGCCGATCCAAGTGCCGTGAGGGACTTGTGCAGTTGTGCGACATTCACGAAGCAGGCTTCACAGTAGCGACCACTGATTCTCAGCGGAGGTTCACAGTCCCCACTCCAAGATGGTGACCTTCACACGGTGTACGCACCAGCGCACCCACACATCCACAACGGACTGAGACTTCCGAGATGTTCGCGGTGGCGAAACAGGCGACCTCACGGATACCGTCAGCCCCACCGGACGGCCTGTTCACCACCCTGCGGTAAACCTCCACCCGGCGACGCCCTCAGGCAGCTGCCGCACCACACTGAGAACACAACAAAGATGGCAATTTGGACACCCGATAGCGGTGAGACGATCCTCGCCCGGGACGCGGCCGCCTTCGCGACCGGGACAGCCCAGCAGGTGGCCGGCATGCGCTGGTTCCGCAACCCTGAGCGCGAGGACATCCAGGACGAACTGCCGGGCTGGCCCGAAGGCCCCGCCTTCTCCCCTCGCGAGGAACAGAAGCGCCCCGTCCGCACCGCCGGCCTGTTCGGGCTGCAAGCACTCTACGTTCTGGTCATCGGCGTTCTCGAGACCCTCGCCGGCACCGGCAGCGCCCTGCCCGGCCCGGGTCGCGGCCCGGGCCGCGTACAGGAGCCGGAGAACGAGGTCGACGATTTCCCCGTCATGTGGGCGGCTCGGGACACGGTCGCCAGAAGTCTGCCTTGGCAACTCGACCCCGCTCGCCGCCCGGAGGACTACCGGACCCACGTCATCGTCACCGACCGACGCCTGATCGTCCTCGGCTTGCCGGAGGGCGATCCTCGACGCGACGAGGTGCTCTGGGCCGTCGAACGGTCGAAGATCACCCGCGTCGATCGGATGCGGTTCAGCGATGTGGGCGGCGAGGCCAGGATCCACTTCACGGACGGTTCATGGTGCCGGCTCGCTCCCCCGAGCGCCCGGCAGCACTGGACCGTCCTGCGTCATCTCGCCCACCCCATCGAACTCTTCCCGCTCGACGCCCTCACCCCACGGCAGCGCAAGTACGTCGACTCCTACCTGGAGTCCCTGCCGAACCGAGCCCACTCTGTCGATCCTGTAATCACCCGCCGCCCGAGCGGAAAGCTTCTTGTCGAAGTCGCCATGGAGGAACGAGTGAGAGCCGAACTCGGCATCCTCACGCATAGCTTTTTCATGACCGAGTCAGGCAGGCAGGGCGCCATCACTCCGAAAGACCTCTGACCGTCCACGTAATCCACCACGGCACAACCGACAGAGACCTGATCAAGATGAGTGACCTGCGCCTCGAAGACACCGTATTCGAGCACTTGAAGAAGACCTTCTCCTCCATCAGCGACCGCATGGAGGACGCCCGCCGCAGCCTTCGAGGCGCCGACGCCTCGGCGGTCGGTGAGAGTCAACTCATCGAAGATGTCCAGGACTTCGCCGACGACTGGAGCTACGGCATCAAGCAGCTCGGCAAGCACACCCACGGCGCGGTGAAGATGATCAACAAGATCGGCCAGACGTTCGACGGGCTCGACCTGGAGCTGGCCGAATCCCTCAAGGCCAAGAAGAAGGGCAAGTGACGTGGCTGGGCAGCGGCCCCCGTTTCCGCACATCGGCCGGGACCCCACTCCGGGCAGCGTGGAGGACACCCGGGAACTCGCCAAACGGCTGGGGAAGCTGGCCGGCGAACTGAGCACAGCGGTACAGGAGCTGGAGCGAATCGAGTGCGGCGCCTGGAAGGGCAAGACCGCGATCGCCTTCACCGAATACATAGGCCAGGACGTCACCCCGCTCATCCGCAAGAGCCACGAGTCCTTCGACAAGGCGTCCCGGGCGCTCCACCGCTGGGCCAACGAACTCCAGGACTTCCAGGACGAGGCGGACCGGCTGGAAAAGGCGGCCGGAGAGAAACTCGACGCCAGAGCCGAGGCCAAGGAAGGCACCCCGGAGTACGGCAAGGCCTCAGGCGACGTGACCGGCCTTCTCGGCAAGCTGCACGACCTCGAGGAGCGCTACAAGCAGGCCGCGGCAAAAATCAGCAAGGAGCTGGACAAGGCCGCCGACATCGCCCCTGACGAGCCGGGCTTCTGGGAGAAGCTGGGCCAGGGCATCTCGGACGCATGGGACGCGACCGGCGACTGGCTCAAGGAGCACGCCGACCTGATCAAGGCGATCGGTGACGTGCTCGGCGACATCACCGCGGTACTCGGCATGCTGGCCATCGTCACGCTCCCGTTCCCGCCGCTCGCGGCCATCTTCGGCACGGCCGCGCTCATCGGCGCGGGCCTGACGCTGGCAACTCATGGAGTGGCCAAGGCTGCCGGTGCGGATGTGAGCTGGGCCCAGCTCGGACTCGACGCAGTGGGTCTGTTGCCCGGCATCGGAATGTTCAGTAAGGGAATCAAGGTGGTCGGCGCGGGCAAGGCGGCACTGACCGCAGAGCGGCTCGGCACAAGCTTCAATGCGACCAAGATCGGCAGCTCTCGAGTCCTCATGTCCTTCGGAAAAGAGTCCGCAGATATTGTCGGCGGGTTCGGCAAGGCCGGCTTGGTGAAGATCGGCGGGATGTCCGACAACGTCTTCGAGGTCGCACACAGCAGCAGCGGCTTGATGTCCCGGATGGGAGGCCTCTCTTACGCGGGCTACCATCAAGGACAGTTGATCGGCTCCAAGGGCGCCAACCTGATTCCGGGGGTGAACATCAACCCGTTCGGGGCAGGAGGTATTGCCCTCGACGCCGGCCTCAAGATTGCCCCCAAGATCTACGGCCATGTGGCGGGCGACTAGCCCGAAGTCTCGTCATCTCACTCCAGGCGACCACGAGTAAGGGATTTGTGAGGATATGAGCGTTTGGCTGCCCGCATCAGGCGAAACCCTGATCGCCCGTGCTCCGCTGGCTTTCGCCACGGGAGAGGCCACGCAGGTCAAAGGAATGCGATGGTTTCGCGACACCGAACGCAATGACATCCAGAACGAACTCGTCGGCTGGCCCGAGGGCCCTGCCTACACCGCCCGGACCGCAGGCGATACCGCCGCCAGGAACACCCTGAAGGGCGCCGCGATGGCCGTAGGCGTAGCCGTCATGGGTCTCCTGTCGTCCCAGGCCGGCAGCGTCGGCCCAGGCCGTTCAGACAAGGGCTCGAACACATCTCACGACCGGGCCGACGAGGTCGAGGACTTCCCTGTCATGTGGGCCGATCCTGGCACCATCGCCCGCACCCTGCCCTGGCAACTGGACCCCGCCCGCTCCCCTCAGGACCAGTACCGCACGCACGCGGTCATCACCGACCGCCGACTCGTGATCGTGGGCTTCCCCTATATCAAGGGCGATGAGAAACGCATCGATGATGACTTCCTTTGGGAGGTCCCTCGAGCTGCCATCACAAGGGTGGAACTACGGGACTTCAAGATCGGCAACGACGCGAAGATCGTATTCGCTGACGGCTCCTGGTGCAGGGTGGGCAGCATCAACCGGGAGCGGCTCACTCGGTATCTGATCGAACCTCCCGAATTCATCCCGCTGACATCGCTCACACAGGCCCAGCGGAACACTGCCGAGAGGTTCGCAGCGGCCCAGGCTCCAGATGCCCAACCGCCTCTGGTCAAGCAGAATCCATGCGGCTGCTTCCGTATCGAAGTTGTGGCTCCGAGCACCATTCACGCATCCTTCGGTCACTCCGGGCTGAACACGGTGATGGACGCGAACGGCACCGAACTCCGCCTGACGGAGTACCACCAGGAAGACTTCCTGACCTGACCCTGGCTCTGCACTCGACCCGAACGGCGTACTGCTTCGAATGATCCCCGCCACTGCCTCCACGAACACACAGCACGAAAGTGCCGCCGGCGGGAACCTGCCACCCCTCTGGTTCCTCGCTCCCGAGGGTTTCTTCGCCCTTCCCATAGCAGCCACCCCGGAGGAACGCAGTGAGCGCGCGCTGTCCTTCGTGCGAGAGCTGTACTCGCGAGGCGACGAAAGCATATGGGAGCCTGCCGCTCCCTTTTATGCCGCTATAGCCGAACTCGTGGGAGACACCGGTGTCTCCTACGCGGCGATGGGCCTGTTCTCCACAGCGGAGGAAGGCGACGTCCCAGACGGCCAGGCGCTCAGGCATGAACCAGCCGAAGGCATCGCGCAATGTGCCCTCACCGTGGCCATTGCCCCAACGGATCAGGCCGACGCTGACACCGATGTCGTCGCCCAGGGCATCCTGGCCACTCTGGCCGGCGACCCGTACAACGACGCCATCTGGCTCGACCTGCCGTGCGGCCCGGCGGTGTCATGCATCACCCTGCGTGAGTACAGCCTTGGCCCCGAACTGGCCGCGGGGGGCGAGGAGACGAAGCTCCTCACGGGCCAGATCCAGGTTCACGTGCCGTTCCCGACGGGCCCGTACACAGCGATCTTCACGCTTTATACGGCCTCGATGGACCATTGGACCGAGATCTACCGATTGATGTCGGCCTTGCTGCAGACGGTGTCCTTTGTCGATCCGGCGGAGGGTATGGGTAATGAGTCATCGGAGGATCCGCACGAAGACGCTTGACCCGCTGTGAGGGGTCCGCCCTTCTCCGGCTCCGCTGATCATTCAGCCCTGGAGCGAACAAGGTGAACTGGTAAGGCCGGCCGCCAGAGGCCGAGATCAAGGCGTCTCCTCTGCTTCGCATCGACGGGATACGAACAGCCGGACCGACTTCCCAGGCTCAAGTGTCGGACTTGCGGCTCAGTGGCTACGTCAGCTCCAACGGGCTCCAGCCCTCAGTGGGACTTCGTCCGTCGGGGACGGCCTCGGCTGTCCTCTCCGCCGTACGTGTCGCGTCTGAAAGCCGCGAGGACATACCGCCATGCCCTGTCGGTCGCCCCGGGACGCGGCTTCAGAAGTCCACCGTCACAGTCTGCGCGATGCTGTCCGCCGCCGTTTCCATTTCGTCCGTGATACCGGGCACCGTCCATGACACCAACAGCATGACGGCGCTCTCGGCCCCAGCTGGCAGGATGCCGTACGTCAGTGTCTCCATCAGCATTCCTGGGCCATCGCGTCGAGGATTGTCGGCGGCGAAGTCCTGACGGATGCGCACGGCGGGGCCGACCGGCAATTCGGGCTGTGAGATCTGCGGAGGACCGAAGTCATCGGCGCTGAAGGTCTCGGCCAGCCAGTCCAACGTAATCCTGGGAACTGTCTCATCGGGGTGAATCAAATCGACTTCCAGAATCGCCAGGGCGGTGTCGAAGCCGTCAGGAAAGAACGCGAACGCATAGAAAGGGTCTCGGCTGCGGCTGTCTTCGGCCCGAGCTTGCAGCTCTTTCCTCAGCGTCCGTTTGTCCAGTTCGTAGCCCGCTGCCTTGCCACGGTCGCGCAGCTCCGCTGCCGTGTTCTTGGCCCAGCCCTTGACGTCATCCAATGGCTCGACCGGGAGCGGCACCCAGTCGGTCGGAACGACGATGCCGCATGCACTGATCTCACTCATGATCGCCCTCACTGCCCACCCACACCAGCGACGCGGCCACCGCGTCGAAGAGCTGGACCATCGCGTCCGCGATCTGCACCAGGGGGGTGGAGAAGGTCAGTAGCAGACACGCGCCGGCTCTCGGGACCGGCAGTTGATAGTCGAGCGTGACCGAGGGGAGAGTCTCGGCACTACTACCCGGCATACCTGGTGGGGCCGGGCGATCGGGCTGTCCTGTCGACCTGCGGGTGCGCACCGCAGGCCCCGAAGACAGTTCGACAACGGACACTTCCAGCTCATCGTCGGCGGAGAGGCGGGCGGCGATGTCCTGCACATTCGACTGACCTTCGCCGGGCAGCGGCGGCAGGAGCGTAACGAGCAGAGAGGCTGGGATGGTGAAAGCGCCAGCCTGCTGCAGACTCAGGTACAGCTCAATGCCACCGTCCCGGAACGCCGCGGCTGCCTGCGCCAGCAGGCTCTCACGCAACTGCCGCTTGAGGTGAGGGGCGTTGTCGACTCCCTCGAACTGTCGGTTGATCAGTGCGTCGACCGAGCGCTCGCGGAGCTCCGGTTCGATGCGCACACGGAACCACCCCTCCGGCAGGAGCAGCCGGTAATCAGTCGGCGGTGCGATGCTGTCACTGCCTCCAGCCGTGGTCGTGGTAGCTCCGATGTGGTCGGCAGGCCTCATACGTTGGCTTCTTCCTTCTCGATCACCTTGTCGTACGAGAAGCGGCTTGCAAGCGCACTCGCCAGCGCGGGAACCAGCGCCGCCGCGATGGTCAGCGCAGACAACAAGCCTGCCAAGAACGCCGGCAGTTCGTCACTGAAGAGGCCGGCCAGCAGCACAGCACCGAAGAGCGGGAGTGCGAGGAGTTCGTTCCGGCCGATGACAGAGCGGTGCCAATCGGTCTCCTTGCGGGCTTCCTTTGCTTCCATCGGTGACATTTTGCGGACGTCCGCACTGAGCATGTGTCCCTGCCACCAGACATTGGCGTTCTTGGCATGCCGGAGCTTCTCGTCCACAACAGGAACTTCCAAGGCCGCTTTCAGCTCAGCCCACCGATCGCGCCCCTGGTGTCCCGTGAACCAGTGCTTCCACGGCAGCAGCGCCCGCGCCTCACCATTGCGATCCTGGAACTCGACAGCCATCAGTTCCCCTGTCGTGGGATCGGCAAGTCGCACCAGCCTCGCCACTCCGTGCACACCGGCCCGCCCAAGCCAGCGTTCTTCCCCCACCGTGTTGGTCAAGACCACGTCGTCGGGAAGTACCCGAACGGACGCCGTTCGCAAGAACCGCCGCGTCGCTCCGGCTCCCGGCGAAGGCCTGAACATCAGGGCTCCGGCGAACCAGTCGCTTTTCCTGTTCCGCCACCACGCCGCGATTCGCACGACGCCATCTGATGCGGGAATCAGGAGGAGGGCGCACGCCGCAACAGGCATGGCCCAAACCAGATCAGCGGAGAAAGCGATCACGACTGCGACGAACCACCCGAACATGCCGAGCCCTCTTGCCCAGCTGTGCCACCGGGGCAGGTCGGCATGGACAGCTCGGTCCGGTCGGATACCACGGCTGTTTCCCTCTCTTTCAACGCCGCCTGCGGGCTGCGAGCCCTCTTTCAGCGGAATTTCAAGAGTCGCGACAAGGTCCCTGAGTCCGGTCCGGTCAAAGCACTTCGAGGGCGCCAGGTCCATGGCCCCGACCACACCCGCCTCGGGCAACCATGCTGCGAGCGGTACACGCAGAACGTCCCGCTCTCCCTCACCCTTGAAGGCCAGGACGCCCCAGCGTTCCATGGGACGCTTCTGCACGGTGTCCCAGAGGTCGCCAGGCGGGTAGAAGACCGCTTGCCGGATACCATCGGCACCGACCGCGTACCGACGCTCCCGAAACCGAGCGTCGCGCACCACCAGGGTGTGCCCTTCGGCATAGAGCCGGGCCCGGCGCACGACGTGGGCATTGTGGGGCTGCGCACCCGCGGGGCGCGCGACTGGCTCGGCCGGTTGCCGTAGCGACGCACTCAGTCCAGGCTGCTCAACCATTGCTTGCCCTGATCATCCGTTACTCGTTGTGGTGGCATCCTTGATCCCGGTTGCCGACCAAACCCCGTCGCCCAGTCCTTGCACTCCCACAAGATCACCAATCTCCCCCGTGATCTTGCCCTTGTCGAGCAAGTCGGTGGTCGACGCGACAGCGGTGGAACCGGCCCAGATCCGGGTCTGGGTCTCGAACACGTCGGTTGCGGCCTTCACCGCGCTGTCCGCCCGCAGACCCTCGGACATCTGGTCGAGGCTCCTTTGCAAGCTCGTGACACCAGGATCATTCAACCCTGGCCGGACCCCCGACCATGTATCGGCCCGTCCGAGTTGCCGGAGGTTACTCGGGCTCAGGTCCTTGACCGCCTTGAGGCTGTCCACCGACTCCTTCCAGATCAGCTTCGGATTGAAAGCATCCGCCATCCGCTGGGCACCAGGGAACCAGCCCTTTGGCGCCTTGGCGATCGCCTCGGCGCCGGCCTTGCCGCGCAGGGCTCCACCGCTTTCTCGGTTGGCCTGCTTCCAGGCATTGTTGACGGCCTTCTTGTACGCGGCGGAGCCGGGCTTCGCCTTGATGCCCTCCCTGAGCGCCCTCGCCCTCGCAGATCGGCCAAGGCTCTTGGCTGCCGCCGACGCCCCTTTGGCCCCAGCGAGGGCGCCCCGATCGATACCCAGCGTCGCAATGCCTACGACGTCGAGGGCGACATCGAACCAGCTGCCTTTGCCGGCCAGAGCAAGAAGGGTGTGCCCAACGAGCGAAAACAGGGTGGCTGCAAGCGCGATGGTGCCGAGAACCCCGGCAAGTACCTGCCCAACAATGGGGATCCATCCGACCATGAGCGCCAGCGTCCCGCAAACAATCGAGACCCAACCCGACACGTTGAGCGCCGTCTCCATCCATCCGGAATTATCGTTGACCCAGTCCTTGAACTTGTCCCAGGCACCGTCCTTCAGGCCGTCGTGATCGATGGCGTACCGGATGGAGTCACGCGCCCTCTTCGCGCGGCAGCATCGCGTACTTCCTTGGCTGCCTCGAGATGCTTTTTCGCCCGCTCCAATGCCGAACTCGCGGCATCTTGGCGCTTCTCCAGCTTCTTGCGGTCCGGATCTTCGTCGGCTGTGGCCTTCGGGAGTTTATCGATCGCCGTACTGCTCGCGTTGTGCTCGTCGTGCGCGTCTCGTGCATCACGAAGCGCTTTGTCGGCCATGGTCTGCGCGCGGTCGAGTTCCGAGGCGTATTGACTGGAGCAGACGCCATGGATCACCTTCTCCCCGAGGGCATCAGCGGCGGCGTCGTAGCGCTTGAATGCTTTCCGCAGCTTCCCCTCGGCTTCTTCGGCGTCCTTACGGAACTCTTCGGCGGTCTTACTCTTCCACTCGTCGACAGATGCAAGTGCCTTGATCTCATCCGCCTGCTTTTTGATGGCCTCGGCGGTCTTCCTGAGCTCTCGGCCGAGCTTGGCGACTTCCTCCGGATCCCCTGGAATCGGGTCGGACGCCTCGCCGATCACTGCCCACTCTTCAGCGCGTGGACGCGTCACTGAGCGCCTCCCCCTTTCGGCTTCTCCTTGCCCGCATTCCGCAGGGCCTCGGCGAGTGCGTGGTCGATGTCTTCATACGACTTCGCCGCAGTGGAAAGAAGCTTCGAGAGATTCTCAAGCTCTTCCGTGAGACGCTCCCGATGAATCTTCCAGTTGTCGCTGAATTCGTCGAAGACACCAACCAATCCCTGGTCGCCCAGGATGTCCGTCCCCAACCCTTCGGCAGGATTTGCGTTCTTGTCGAACTCCCGGTGGATCTTCGAGAGAGACCTGGCGCTCTCCTTGATTCGTTCGATATCGGCAGTCTGATCCGACACGAAGCCCCCACTGAGAAACGTAGTGGCGCAGCCCGATGGGTAGGCCGCGAGGGCCCACCCCGTGTGCTGTTGTTCTGCAAGCAGAGTGATCGTCCACTCTGGGACAGCAGCTTACGGGTGTGGCCTGGGATGCCACGTAGCAGGCTCGCGAACGAGCCGTCATGAAGTCGCGCACACTGTTGCCATCGGGAACGTCACAGTGCCGCACTATCGCCTCACTGGCGAATCAAACGGACATACCGCCAATTGCGGCTGTGATCCGCAGCCACTGGATGACTGGGCACGCCGTCGCTGGCGAGGCAGCCCTCGACACCTCGCGCCCCCAAGAAAGATGCGCAGATCACGGGCTTCCGCAACACGCTCAACAAATCCGCCCGTCAGCAGTAGGGCGCCGGATCGCCGGGCCACGACGGCAACCAGCGCCATCCCTGTACGGGCACGATCAGGACACAGCAACCCCTGCGGGAGCCCCACACATCCCGAATTGCCCCTGTTCTCGCGGAAGTTCGCTCTGGTGAAACCGGAAACCTCACCGGTACCGTCAGTGCCCTAACTGAACTTCTGTTTCTCACGGGGAGCCACTGTGAAGCGCCGCCCATTGCCCGTTGCTGCCGCGCTTGCGGCGACAGCGGCACTGCTGTTGACGGCCTGCGGTAGCGGGGACGACAAGCCCGGCGACAACGACAAGATCGCCGGAGCCGACCAGGGAACGAAGACGCCGACGAAGTCAGCATCGCCCTCGGGAGTGCCAGCGGGGGACAAACCGGACGGCGTGGACGTGTCCCTGCCGAAGGACATGGACCTGGTCTTCGACTGGGACGAGCCGAAGGACAAGAACGAAGCGGCTGCGATGCAGGATGCGGCGAACTTCGTCCGGGCCATCTACCGAGGCGTCGACAAGCGCACGACCAAGGACGCCTCCTTGGTCGCCTACTCGACAGGCGATGGGACGAGGTACGCGAAGACGCAGATCAACGCCCGGCTAGAAGGCGGCTGGACGGCACAGGGCACACGGCGCCACTACCAGGCCACCACCCGGTCCGCACCGAACGGCAACTCAGTGGAGGTTGCGTTCTGTGTGGATTCGAGCAAGTTCTACTCCAGAGAGATCAAGACCGGAAAGGTGCTGAAGGGCGCCCCCAGCATCACGGACTTCGACTACTTCAAGATCATCATGGTCAAGCTCCCCACCGGAGATGGTCTGTGGCAGGCGTCCAAGGTGTACGTCGAGGGCAAGGCGGCGAAGTGCCAGTGAACAGGTCACTTAACCTGGCCCTCAGTACAGGCGCAGCTGCTCTGGGGCTGACCATGGGCGTACTCGCCCTCGCGGCACCGGCCTACGCCGGGGAAGAGCCGGCCAATACCCAGGGCGCCAACACAGAACAGTCGGGTGGCGGCAACGGCAAGGGCATCTACGCCGCCGCCCGTATCCAGTACTCCGGATCCGTCGCCAAGGGCGGCGGGACCGGAAACGTGACGTCCTCGGACGTCAACTGGACACCGCCTCCCTGCTGGTACGCCCCTTACCTCGGTGCCAAGGACTTCAAGAAGGAGATGTCCAAGCACATCGAGAGCCAACTGAACACACCCGGAATGGGTGGGACCGCCGGTTCAGCGCTCGGCGAGACAAAGCGCCACTACGAGGACGGGGTCGGCTGGACTGGGAAGCCCGGCTACAAGGACTACAACGTCGAGAACGACGGCAAGGGAATGTTCTGGGCCGGCGTCGAGAACCCCAACGAGCCGGATCCCCTCAAGCGGTCCTCGTGCACGGAACTCCCCTTCTGGGTCGAGAACGGCGATGCCCCGCCGCCCCAGTATGAAGAGGCCATCACCCCGGAGATCCTCGCCGCTCTCGCCTACCAGCACATGGAGCTCCCCGACACCAAGGTCACCCTCGCTCCCGAGGCCACCACCAAGGTGAACCTGCCGACCTGGGCCTGGCTCGACAAGGCCGTCTTCGACGAGGTCCAGGCCACGGCGGCCCTCAACGTCCCCGGCTTCAACATCCAGGCCACCACCACCGCCAAGCCGGTCTCCCTCAAGCTGGAGCCGGGCACCGAGGACGCCGAGACCTACCCCGCCTCCGGCGAGTGCACCATCAACGCCGACGACTCCATCGGTGAGCCCTACGCCAAGGGCAAGTCCGACGAGGCACCGCCGTGCGGGGTCAAGTACCTTCGCTCCTCCGGCGACGGCACGTACAAGCTCCGGGCCACCATCACCTGGGAGATCAACTGGACCGGCACCGGCGGCGCCGGCGGCGACCTCCCGAACGGCACCTTCGGCAACGACCAGGACGTCACCGTCCAGGAAATCCAAGCCGTCAACCGCTGAGAGCCAAGCCTTCATAACAGGACAGCTTCTGGGACGACACCAAGGGGTGGCTCCACGACAACGCCGATCTCTTCAAGACGATCGATGACCTGGTCGGAGGCCTGAGCGGCATCCTCGGCATGCTGGCCATCATCACCATGCCCTTCCCGCCTCTGGGAGCCATCTTCGCGACGGCCGCGGCTGTGACCGCTGGCATCGCGCTGATCAGTCACCTTCTGGCCAAAGCAGGAGGCGCTGACGTCAGTTGGTTCAGCATGGGCCTCGAAGCGCTCGGGGCCATCCCTGGCATGGCGTCACGACAATCGAGCGGAACATCGCCGGAATCGGCGACAACGTCGCGGGTCCCCTACGCGGCCCGGCTTTACCCTTCCCCTTCTTCCGAAGCAGTCGGCTTCATCACTGTGGCTCTGTATAGGCTGGTACGCGTGGATGTGGCGGGGTGCCTTGGGTGTGACCTTCTGGCCGGTCGCCACGAGCTGCCCGGAGGCATCCTGCACGAAACCGCTGCCTGGGTGGTGAACCACGTCGTCGGTCCGTTGAATCTCGGCACCTTGATCGTCGGTCCGCGGGAGCACGTCGTGGCCATCGCGGAGCTCGACGACACGGCAGCGGCGGAACTCGGCCCCCTGCTGCGCGATACCGCTCGTGTCGTGGAGACGTTGTGTCGGCCTGAGCAGACCTACGTCTGCATGTGGTCGCACGGCCGCGACGCGCGCAAGCACCTGCACATCGCGGTCCAGCCGGTGACCGCAGAGGTGCGGGCCCGCTACGGCGGGCTGCGCTCCGAGCAACTCCAGGCCCGGATGCTGGCGGACGGTGACGAGCCCGACATCGCGGAAGTCGAGCAGTTCTGCGAGCAGGCTCGCGAGCTGTTCCGAGAGATCGCCCGCAGCAGCGCCGAAGACCGCAGCTGATCACCAGTGCCGGGCCGACGTCACGTCGTGGTCGGGCGAGCAAATGCAAGGAACCAGGGCATTCCTCTCCGCCACGCACCACCCAACGCGAAGTTGGAAAAGGCTCAGTGTCAGTCCTCACTCGTACGTAGTAGAGCTGCGAGTGTCGAACGAAGCACAGAGCACGCCTGGACAGGCATAGTGCCCTCGACCAGCTCGGCCTGAGGCCTTCGAGGTTCGGGGGGGGGGAGCCTCGCCGTTGCACCACCCAGCGGGCGAAGGTATCGCTAGGCAGTCGTCACAGGCACGCCCGCGTCGGCCAGCGCCTCCGTGATGGCCTTGGCATCGGGCGACCGGAATTCGATTGCCTCTCCCGAGCGAAGCAGCACGTCGACCGAGGACGGAAGCCACGCCACCCCACTGCCGACAAGGACTGCGCCCTGTACTTCAACGAGTGGCAGGTCGAGGGCAGCCCCGTCCGTCCCGCGAGCCAGCAGGACGCCTGTGTCGACTGTCAGCGCCCCGGTACGCGAAGGGCCGAGGTCCCAGACAGAGAAGGACGACCCGGCGGACTGGTTGTCCGGCTCCCCGAGCCCGTAGCGCACTGGGTGGACCACGGCTCCGTTGGCGAAGGCCGGGGCGAGGGAAGCCGCGGCGGAATCGAGTTCGGCCTGCTCACGGCGGCGCATGCGTACGATCTTTGGCACCCCCACCACGATGACCAGCAGCGCCAGCAGTCCTGCTACGGCCAGACCAGAGGCGTCTTGGGGGCGTGCGATGACGAAGACCACGGTGACGATGACAGCGGGAGCGAACAGAGCCGCGTAGAGCAGCGCCGGATGAATTCGCATGCCGGACAGGTAGGTCTTCGGCGACTCGGCACGGGTCGACGCCTGCCGTTCCAGTTGTGTGCGATGCAGCTCTCTCCTGCGTGCCCGGGCACGGATCACTCGTTCGCGTTCGGCCCAGCCGTACCGAGCCCCGTACTTCCTGATCGTGCTCCAGGCGAAGAGCCCCACCACGACCAGGCAAGGGAGCAGCCCGAGGACGGAAGGGTCGGACATTCCCGCGAAGACAGCGACCGCCGAGATGAGCGCCAGGACAAGAATCAGCGCCGAATAGAAGAAACGGCCGTGCGGATACCCCTCCGTGCCGTAGCTGGTGGGGAAGTCCGCGTCGTGACCGCGGTCCACTGCTGCCCACTGCCGAAGCAATTCGAAACGCCGGACCGACCGCTTGCGCAGTGCGCGGAGGACGAGCAGAGCCGGAACAGCGAGGATGGCCAGCACAATAGCCAGCACGACCGCTACCGCGACGTCGGTGCTGTCGCTCGACTCGGAGTCGGCGGCAGCGATGACCATTGCGGGCACGAGCCCGGCGACAAGGGTCACGACGCCTGCGCACAGCAGGAAGACAAGGGCGCGGCCGCGGGACAGGTCCTCGCGGACCAGCATGCCCAGTGCCTTCGCCTGATCTTGCAGGCGGGAACCGCGGTCCGGCCAACTGTCCGGTGCGCCGGGAGGCTCGGGTAGCGGCGCCGCTCGAAAGAGCGAGGCGCGGGCTGGGGGGTGACCGTTGGTGGTGTTCGTCGTCATGTCCGTTCCTGTGTCGTCCACTCATTCACTCGTTCGAGAGACGAAGAGCGAGTGGCCGGCGATGACTGCGACCGTGGACGATTGGCTACCTGCGGATCTGTGTGATTACCCCTGACCGGCTTGACGAAAGGTCCGTCCGTCCGCTCTGGCAGGGACCACAGCGGACGGACGCCACACGAAAGGGACTACAGGTGGGACGATCTCCCCAGCCCAGGCGTCGCCCAGTAACGGCGTCGGCGTTCGCTTGCGAGCAGCCAACCACAAGGCGCCCATCCGGTAAGGAGAGGGACAGTGAAGTTTCCGTCCCTGGGTGCTTGATCGGGCTGGGGGGAACCGGTCTCTTCGTCCTCCTGGCCACAGTTGACTGGCTCTGGGGTGACGACACGTGGCAGTGGGCATCCGAAGCCTGGCCAGGCGGCGCGTACGGCTTCGCCGTCTGTGTCGGCGTGTGCGGGCCATTGGCCGCGGCACTCTCGGTCATCTGCCTGAGCCGCATGGACTGGAAGTCCTGGAGGGAACACACAGCACGCACTGTGGCCAACACAGTGGTGGGCAGCGCAAGTACTACCGCACTTGTGCCATACATCTCTCTGGTCTTCAACGCCCAAGACAGTGGCAAGCTGCGCCAAAGCGCCGTTACCTCTCCTAGTTGGGTGTTCAGCAACTACCCATGGCTATGGGCCGTTGGGCTGCTGTCCACCATGGCAACCATCACCGCGCTCATCTGGGTTTTCATGGTCAACAACCGCCGACGACGTCGGGCAACTGCCCACGACGCGCTGGGCAACATCGACAAGGGACACGTCGGCCCAGCTCCACAGTGATCCTCACCTGACCTGCCTCACCTTGCCCCGTCACGTCCAGTGCAACGTGCCGGCCACTGTGTCGAAGAGGCGCACCATCTGGTCGGCCAACGGGTCCACCGGGGTGGAGAAGTTCAGCATGAGCCAGCGCTTCGTAGCCGGGATGGGAACGTAGTACGTAAGCGTCGTAGTCGGCAGCGTGTTCCCCATCTGATTCTCGGGATCGGGGGCATCACGACGGCGGAGCCGAACGGCCGTGCCGGCCGCCTCCAGTTGCGTCACTCCGAGCTCGGTCTCAGCCCCTGCATTGCGGACGGCGAGGTGCTCCGCCAACTCATTCGCATCCGAGCACACGGGCCACTCGTCCGCCGCCGGGACGCTGATGAGCAGGGATGACGCCAGAGGAACAGGTCCAACAGTGAGCAGAGAAAGGTACATCTCCGTGCCACCGATCCCGTACGCGCTCTGCGCTCGCTTCTGCAGGTCACGCATCAACTCTTTCTTGAGATGCGGCGCATTGTCGATGCCTCGAAACTGCAGGTCAGCTAGAGCAAGAATGCTTTGATCACGCTCATCTGGATCGAGCGAGATCTGAAACCAACCATCGGGGACGATCAGATTGTAGTCCGCAGGCGGTGAGGAGAAGTAATCAGCCGTCTTCATCTGTACGCCAATCAGCCAGCATGGCCGACTTCATTCCCGTCGGCATCCACAGGGATATACTGCATAGTGGACACTAGCTCGTCCGTCAGTCGCACGATTTCATCACTATGCTGCATACTCCGCCACGTTACTCTGATTACGATCAGGTAATTAACCCCCGGAGGGAATACAGCATACTTGATGAACTCACCGATCTGGCGACCAAAACCCAGCAGTCTCTTCGTCTTCAGTACTGCTTGGATACGCACCGCAGGACCGACACCCAATCCAAGGTTCCTGACATCTGGTTCACCAACAACTTCCGCATTCGACCAGTCCAGCAGGAGCGGCACGGCTTCGGCGGGAGAAGGCCTGGGTGTCTCATCCTCGCCATACGTATCGACCCGGAGGTCTGCAAGTGCTACCCCACCAGGGGTATAGAATGCGGACGCGAGAGTCGGTTGATCCGAATTTAGATCACGGATCCGATCCACAAGGTCGCTCAACAGGTCGCGTTCCTTGACTGTCAGCTCCAAGGGATTGAAACGCCTCATCGCCGCACCGGCCATTCCCAACGCCTCGGAATGTGTCCCGTCGTCCAGCGTCAGATCGATCCAACCCGGTTGAAAGTCAAAACGACACACATGATCGGCAATCGATCGGTCATCTTCGTGCTCGTCCACCATGACTCCTATCAGTCCAACAAGGGATTGAGATTGCTGTCCAAGGCCATGCCGACCGACGTGACGCCGACCCCGACCATGGAGACTCCCGTGGCAACATTCGAGATCCGGCTTACTGCCGCGTGGTCGCTCAGCCCCTGAGCAGCAAACTTAATATCCTTCAGATCCGAAGCGACGCCCGGGTCTGCTAGGGAGAAGGAACGCCCCGCCCCCACTGCCGCGTTACCTTCCCCTCTGATCACAACCTTATTCCAGGCAGCACCGTAGTTACCCGACCAAGGATTCAGGGCTCTGAGGTTCTCCCCATACGACTTACTTGAGAAAGGCTCCGTGAAGACTTCCTTCATGGATTTCCATCCATCGCCAGGCTCCAGCTTGAACGGTTCCAGCTTCTTCCTGGTGGAGTCCTTGAGCGAGTCCCAAGCGTTCCCCTTCTCGACTCTGAACTTATCCCCTGCCGCCTTGTTCAGCCTCTTACCGGCCCGACCCAACTGTTTTGTTGTTCTCGCAGCACCGGCCTTGTTCATTGTACTGAGGGCATTCTTTGCATATCTGCCTGCAACTTTGGAAAATGCCTTCCCTACTCCCATCATGGCGAGCCCGAGCACAGCGAACCCCAGATCCTTCAGCCCCTTGTCACCCCGGATGACCTGGATAACCGTGGCAACGGTACTCACCAGGGTGGCAAAGGTGGCCAGTGCGCCGAGCACTCCGGCCAACGCCTGCCCGACGATGGGGATCCACCCCACGGCAAGTGCGGCACATCCCAGCCAAGTCGCAGCGGTCTCTGCAAAACTGCCAATCGTGTCGACCCAATCGTCGAACTTGTCCCAGAAACCGTCCTTCAGTGAGTCATTGCTGATAACTGCTTCGAGCGCCTCAGACGCCCGTTTTGCCGCATTGTCGCGAATCTCCTTAGCCTGGACTATCTTTTCTCGGGCGGCGGCGATATCGTCTCCGGCGGACTCCCGCTGCTCTTCCAGCTTCTTCTTGTCGCCCTTGTCCTTCTCTGCGAGCCCGTCCAGGCTCCTCTGGGCCGTGCCTTTACGGTCCTCCGCGTCCTTGGCGTCCTTGAGGGCCGCGTCGGCGATCTCCTGTGCTCGGTTCAAGTCCGATGCATAATCAGTGGGCTTGGCATGGAGCTTGTCCTGGTACCCGCCTCCCACCTCTGTCACCTTGGTGCCAAGGGCATCCGCTGCGGTGTCGTACCGCTTCAGCGCGGCTTCTAGCTTCTTGACATTGCCCTTCGCCTTCGCGCGGAACTCCTTGCCTGCCTTGCTGTCCCAGGAGTCGACTTCGCTGACCGCCTTGAGATTTCTGATCTGCCGTTCCAGCTCTTCGGCGGTCTTCCGGAGTTGGCGACCGAGCGCAGCAACTCGATCCGGATCACCCGGAATCGGATCACTGTCTTCAATCGGATGCCAGTCACGAGGCCGTCCCGACATGGCCTACTTCCCCCTCTTGGCAGGCTTCGGGTTCCGCGCGCCGCGGATCGCCTCGGCCAACCCGTGATCAATGTCCTCGTAAGCCTTGGCCGCCGTCTTAGCGATCTTCGCCAAGGCCTCGACTTCCTTCGTCAGCTTCTCTCGGGTGATCTCCCAGTTGCTGGCAAAATCCTCGAATTTGTCGGCCAGCCCTCCATGCCCGAAGTCATCCCCGTATTTTCCGCTCAACTTCTCCAGGCCATCAAAAGCCTTCTTGACGTTACTGAGCCCGGTCCCCATCTCTTTGATCACATCGAGATCGGCCCGAGTGTGGTCACCCTCACCAGACATGACGCCCCCGCTGTACCGCGCTGTCGATCCTCAAGACTGACGGTGCGGCGCGGCGCCCGCGCACCTCGCCACACCGCCTCACAACCCTCAACAGGAAGTCACTTGCGGGCCTGTTTGGCCAACTCCTCATCAATCTGCTCGAACTTGTCCGCAGCCATGGTCAGGTAATCACCCATGCCGTCCAGACCGTCCAGCGTCGTCTTCGTGCCCTGCACGAACTCGTCGAAGTTCTCGTCGAACGCCTTCGACGACGACTTCGTGACGTAGCCGGACTGCACGAGGTTGTTGATGTACTTGCGGAGGCCCTCGAGCTTCTCCTGGAGCTTTTCCTTCTCCTTCACGACATGCTTGGCAGCTTCCCGCATGTCCTGATATGTGATGTCAAGGTCCTTGGCCATGAAGCCGCTCCCTCTCACAGCACCGCAGGGCCAACCCCCGTGGCTCCCTGTTTGCGGACTCATCGGCCTCCCGGCCGAGTTGCCGGTCGCACGTGGCAACCGGTGTGATCGTCCGCTCTTGCGTCAGCAGTTTAGGGGTGTGACCGGTCTTGCTGATGCGGACTGCACCCCCGCCACTCGATCGGATGCTGCCTGGTCGCCTGCACCTGCAGCCACGGCCCGAACGCCGCCTCCCAACCCGCCACGCGGCTCAAGCGTTCGGCGTCTCGATCAGCGACCCGCCCAGCTTCGCGGCGTTGAACCGCATCAGCTTCGCGAGCTTGACGTCGCCGTTCAACGCCTTCCATTCGTCGGTCTGGTCGAGGCTTGCGAAACAGACGAGGTCGCGCTTGTCGCCGACGACGTGATCGGGGAAATCTCGCGGCGCGGCAGATAGATCGCGGAGGACTTCGAGCCCGTAGGCGGTCGACAGCGACCGGCCGCGCGCCATCTCCAGCAACGGCGTCCATGGGTTGTCGGTCTGATCCTCGGTCACCGCGACGATACGCACGAGCGGCGTACGCAGCGAATGCCACGGCCAGCCAACCGGCTCGCCGGCCGCGCGCCCGAGGAAACGTTGGTGTTTCATGATTTCGCCGCAAAGGGGCGTCGCGTGCTGCTATAACCTCGTCATGTCTCTTGTGACACTGGCTGCCGATTGGCAGGCGACGGTTAGTGCGTTAGCGGGTGTGGGCGCAATCGCTGCGGCTGTGTGGGTGGGCTGGTGGGGAGTGCGCACGGTACCCCGCCGGAAGATTGCGTATGCGGTTGAGTTCACACCTTTGCTTTCCTCCGTCCATAGTGGGCTGACTGTCAGCCTCGGTGCAGACGTGATTGCGGAGCCTCACACCGCAACACTCAGGCTGTCCAACATCGGCCATCGCGAGCTTGAGGCCAACCAATTCAACGGAGCGCCATCGACTTCGATATGAACGCCCGGATCGTAGCCGTGCTGGAATCCCACAGCACAGACAATCGACGGGAACCGCCTGTTGTTATTCGCGGAAACACGCTGAGTGTTCAGCCACATGTTATTCACGATCGGCAGGACGTCACTTACAAACTATTGCTCGACGGTAGCGATCCCAAGCTGACACCGAGGCACTCACTGAGTGCCAGGGTCAGAGAAGGCACTCGCATGTCATTTTCAGACGAGCGCGAGGCTAAGTTCCTTAGCATCTTGGGCATTACGGGAATTGCTGCACTGCTGATTTTCGGAGGACCTACGCTTCGTGAGGCGGTCCGCGACGCAGATGCCCCGCCCGACCCGAGCCCTACAGCTTCACCAGCTGGTCGATGACGCGCTGCAGGTCGCCGAGGCGCCGCGGCGAGTCGCCGAACGTCCGCCGAGTGACTGCCACATAGCGGCCGGTCGCGTACAGCTCGACCGAACCGTCGCCGAGCCGCAGTCGACGGCCCGCGTCACCGGGCAGTCGGCCGTGAGCGCACGTCCAAGGACGCGCCGTGACCGCCTACGCCACCGGCGAGGGGCTCCACTACGCGCAGGCACAAATCAACGAGTGCATCCGACTGCGCCAGGGTAGTCAGGTCGGGCTTGGGGTCGGCTACCGCGAACCAGCAGCCCGGCTCTTCCCCTTGCCCTTCTTCCGAAGCCTCCGCACCCGTTCCCGCTCCACGGCCGCCCGCTCCGCGGCCCGCGCGCCGGTCCAGCGGTGGACGGACCAGCCAACCAGGCCGGCGCTGAGGACGTAGGCCAGGAACGCGCTGCCGGTCCCGGAGATGTAGGCACAACTCTCCGACCGGCAGTTCCTGCCGGGCAGGCCGCTCAGCAGAAGGAAGAACGGCCCGAACGCCGCCGCGCAGCAGACCGCCGTGCCGACGGCGTGCAGGTTTCGCGCCAGGCGGGTTCGATCCGAGAGCCCGGAGGCACACCGCAGCCAGCCGGCCACCCCGAGCACGGTGACCGCACCAAGGACACCACCGACCGCCCAGGCGCCCCCGGGCAAGTCCACCAACGTCGGCACCACCTCACGGGCGAATCTCTTCCCCAGGCCCATGACCAGCAGGAGCACGCCCGCGCCGACGACCAGCCCGAGGATCACCCCGACCATCCCCAGGCCGCTCCGCAGACTGCCCGCGCGCGTCACAAGACCCACCGCAGGGAACCCGCGATGGCATCGCACAACCGCTCCATCGTGCCGGACATCCCCGTGAGCGGTGCCGAGAAGGAGAGCGTCAAGTAGCCCACGCCGCCGGGCATCAAGGTATGGACGTCCAGTGTCGTGGCACCCAGTACCCGCACCGCGGCGCCCGCCGGGAGATCCACCACCGAGATCTGCCGCCGTGAAGGGCCCTCGGGCTCCCGTACGTCGAGCCACGCCGCGTACTTGTCCGGATCTGCTGGTGTCTCACCCAGCGGCACGAGGGACACGAGGAGCGAGGCCGGAAGGCCGCCGTTCCGTGATGTGGTCAGGAGGAAGAACTCCATGGCGCCACGCGCCCGGCCGGCCTCCGCGGTGTTGCGCAGCGTGGCCCACACATTCCGGGTGAGCTCCGCGGACACATTCCGGCCCTCTGCCTGCCGGTCCACGAAGGTCTTGAGTTGGGCGCGCCAGCGATCCTGCATGAGGTCGATGCGGAACCACTCCCGCGGAACCAGCAGCCGGTAGTCCCTGGGCACCCCCACCGTCGGTGAGGCATCGCCTGGTGCTGTCTCCTTCATCCCGGCATCACCAGCGGGGCTCCGTCGCTGTCGAAGAGACGGACGCTCTTCACGATGCCGGCGAACATGGCGGAGAAGACGTCCCACCCTTCGACCGTCGGCGTGCCCATTTCCAACAGGAGCACGGTCCCGTTGGTCAGCGGAATCTGGACCTGTATGAACGAGGTCCATATCGACTCGTCCTGACCCGACTGCGTCAGGCTCCCGTCGATGCTGGACGGCCGGTTGCCGACGCACGTCACTGCCGGGCCGCAGGGCAGCTGCACTTCACCGATCTGTCCGAGCTCCAGGTGCCGCATCGTGGTGGCGATGAAGCCCACCGGATTGCTGCCGGCTCGCTCATCGAGGTCCAGCAGGCTGACGTTCACCGTCGCTGTGCAGCGGACACCGTCGACCTCCGTGGTGACGAAGCCCGCATACTGCACACCCGCCTCGATGAACTCGTCGTAGTGCGCCACGCACATCGCGGCGTACTGCACCTGCACTTCCTCGTCGGCACCGGGCAGCGCCTGCTTGGCCAACTCGAGCAGTTGCTTACCCAGCTCTTCCAAGTCATCAGCCTCGAAAGGCAGCTCGAGGAAGCCCTCCGGCATGATCCAGCGAACCTCTATGCCGCCGCTTTCTGTGAGGCTGCGCTGGGCTTCGTCAACGGTGTCCGTGGTCATCTGCGCCTTTGCTCTCGGACTGTTCGCGATCAGCCACTTCGGGACGGAATCTCGCGGCGAAGGGGTAGGGCCCGTAGTGCGGGTAGTGAGGGGGAATGTCAGCTCCTCCCCGACGAGCGACGTGGGCGATCTGCCGGTACTTCGCCGCCCGGGCCCGCAGGTTCTGCCGGACCGGATCGCCCCATTGTGAAATGGCACTTCGCACGAAGAAGAAGATCTCAAGCGCCAGGACGGCTCCGGCGACCGCGAGATAGGCGTTGCGGGCTGCTGCGGTCTCCCAGTACTGAGCCACGCCGGCCCAATAGGTCACGGCCCCGAAGCCGACGAGCGCCAGCGGGACTCCGTGCTTGAAGCCCGCGTTGAACATGTCCTCTTCGTCGACATGACGCCGGCGCAGCAGTTCGAGCACCGCTCGGTCGTCCAGGAAGTCGAACCGAAGCTCTCGTCGAGCTTCCTCCGCGGCCCGCTTCGCCTCGGGCACGGCAGCGATCACTGAGCTCTCGACCAACGTAGCCACGTCACCACCCCGCCGCCCGATGAACTCCCGCGGCCCGAGGTTCCGATTAGCCTCGCTCATGGCTTCTGTCCTCCTTGAACGGATTGCCAAGCCTTAGGCCGCCAGGGCCGCATTGAACGGCTTCGGCGAAACGTTCGGAGCGGGACCGGGCGAAGGCGACGGCGCAGGTGTGGGTGTGGGTGTGCTGGCGGCAGGCTCCTGGTAACCGGTCCTCTCGCCGTTCTCGCCGCTGAGCATCCTGTGCAGGGCGCTGCCGAGACCGGCCCCCTTGATCACTCCGGTGATCTTCCTGCCCTCTATTGCGCTGCGACCTGCCTTGCCCAGAACCCAGTTGACGCCCTTGACGGCGATCCCGTTCATGAAGTTGTCTCCCACACCGCGGAGTGCGGCGGAGCCTCCCAACTTGAGCTTCGCCAGCCCCTTGACACCCTTGAGAGCCTTGATCCCCTTCAGGGCGCCAAGTCCGGGGAACACTCCCAGTGCATCGGCTCCCAGCTTCATCCAATCGACCTTTCCGCCACGCACTGTCATGTCGTATGCATGGCCGGCGAGCGCAGCCGCGCTGGTCACCACGGCAAGGGCCGCGAATATGGGAGCCAGGAACTGAAGGGGCGGGACGAATGCGCAGATCACCGCAAGCACGGACAGGACGGCCGAGATGTTCGACAACATATCCGCCCAGTCCGCCAGGAGATTCATGAATCCGCCCGGGTCCCGGACCGCATCGTGGTGCACCACGTTTCTGATATGACGGGCCGCCTTGTCTCCCGCGTCGTCATAAATTTCCCTGGCGTCCTTCACCGCCCTGCGCGCATCACCGATGCGATGCAGGGCCTCATCACGCTTCTTGACCCACCGCTCGTACTCTTCCTTGTCCGCGGCGGGGATGTTCTGCGCGGGATACTTTTCGGTGAACTTCTTCACCTCGTCGTCCGCGAGGTCATGGTCGGCCTTGGCCTCGCGATAGTCAGCAAGTGCCTTGTCCGCCTTCCGCTGCGCGCGGCGCATTTCACTGGCGAACTGGTCCGAGCTGCCTTCGCGCACGTCCTCCCCGATGGCCTTGGCCGCCTCGTCATAGCGCTCGAAGGACTTCTTCAGCTTGTCCGCCGTGCCACCAGCCAGTTCGTGGAAGCCCTTTCCGGCCTCACTGTCCCAACCCTCCACCGAGGCGAGCGCCTTGATGACCCGGGACTGCTCCTCGATCATGTCGGCCATCTTGCGCAACTTGCGACCCAGTTCAGCGACTTCCTCCGGGTCGCCAGGGGTCGGGTCGTCATGCCACAGAGGCGGCCAGTCGGCGTCCGTCCTGCTCACTTCTTCCCCTTACTCTGCGCCTTGGCATCCCGGATGGCCTTGGCCAGCTCCTGATCGATGTCGTCGTACGCCTTGGCGGCGGTCTTGGTGAACTCGGCCAGCTGCTCAAGTTCCTTCATCAGGTTCTTCCGGGTCTTCTTCCAGGTGTCCCCGAATTCCGAGAAGGCGTCCTTGAGGCCACCGTGGCCTACCGCCTGGCCGTACTCGTCCGCAGGATTACCGTTCCGCTCGAACTCGCCATGGATCTTGGTCAGATCGCGTGAACACTGTTTAATGGCGGCGAGATCCGCCTTTATGTGGTCCCCCATCAGCGATGCCTCTCTATGGCTCTGCAACTTTTCTCGGAGCGAATCTGACGAGGGCGGGCCCGATTGCGGACTCCCTCATTCCTCCTGGCGCCCGTACGAGATACGCTCTCGATACACCAATCCTGTTCCGCGTCGGCGAGGAGAGTCTTGACGTGACACCTACGGGCAAGCAGCGCGTGGCAATGGACCGCCTGGGCATCCACGCCGAAGCCGGCGACTGGTGCTGGATCGGCAAGATCCCGCAGCCCCCCGCCGACGTACTCCAGGCCGCAGGCAACCCCCGTCTCCGCCCTGCCAGACTGCCTCCACTCAGCATGATCGGCGCGCTGCTCGGTGCACCGTTCATACCTCTCCTCATGCTGTTGCGCCTTCTGTCCGCTGCGGAAGAAGCCGTCAAGCGATCCCTCGACAGGAAGGAAGAGAAGGAGCAGCGGCGCGCCAAGGAGGAGGAGGACAGGCGCCGGGACGCCACCATCGCCCAACAAGACCTCGACAACGTCTTCGACGGAAACTGGCACGGCAACGCCGGGCAGTTCCTGCTGCGTTGGTACAGCCACTCCACCCACCACGAGCGCATGCTGCTTGCGACCAAGGAGGGGATCGTCTTGGCGGCCCCGCCGCGGCGCGTCAGTGTGGGGCGGGAGAAGCACATGCAGATCGTCGCCCGCATCCCCGCCTCCGAGGCAGCCCTCGTCGACCCCTTCTCCGGCGAGTTCGAGACGAGGATCCTGCTCATACGTTTCCGCGACGGATCCTGGCTGCGCGTCGACACGGAAGAACTCCGCAGCGATCTTCACATGTACGTGCTCCGGCAGCCCCTGACCGACAGCTGACGGGCCTCGGCCGACCGGACGCCTGCCCGGCGCGTTCAGCATCCGCTGCCGCACCGGGCAGGCGTCGTCCGGCTACTCAGGCGTCGTCCGCCTACTTGCGAGCCTGCTTCGCCAGCTCCTCGTCAATCTGCTCGAACTTGTCCGCAGCCATGGTCAGGTAGTCACCCATGCCGTCCAGACCGTCCAGCGTCGTCTTCGTGCCCTGCACGAACTCGTCGAAGTTCTCGTCGAACGCCTTCGACGACGACTTCGTGACGTAGCCGGACTGCACGAGGTTGTTGATGTACTTGCGGAGGCCCTCGAGCTTCTCCTGGAGCTTTTCCTTCTCCTTCACGACATGCTTGGCAGCTTCCCGCATGTCCTGATATGTGATGTCAAGGTCCTTGGCCATGAAGCCGCTCCCTCTCACAACGCCGCAGGGCCAACCCCCGTGGCTCCCTGTTTGCGGACTCATCGGCCTCCGGGCCGAGTTGCCGGTCGCACGTGGCAACCGGTGTGATCGTCCGCTCTTGCGTCAGCAGCTTACGGGTGTGACCTGTGGTGCCACATCCCCGGCTTGTGAACGAGCCGTCATGAAGTCGTGTACGACGTTGCCATCGGGAACGTCCCGGCGCCTCCCCATTGCCTCGCCGCCGCACCGAACGGATATCGTCCCTTACGGCTGTGACCCGTGTGACTGATGCGGACGGGGCAGCCGCCACACAACCACCGCGGCCACACCGGCCCAGTGGCACGGGGAGGACTAGTCGTGCGCCTGACTCTGACCGTCGTCGACCCGTACGGCGGTGTGACCGCCGACGTGGTGCTCGATGCCGATCCTGAGTCCACCGTGGGGGACATCGCCCAGGAGCTCGCCAAGCAGGTCGGGCACAGTGGCGCGCAGATCATCCCGCTGGGACAGCACCGGCAGGTGCCGGCCAACAACGCGCCCCTCGTGTACGTGGACGGGTACGCCGTCGATCCGAACGCCACCGTCGTCGGATCGCCCCTGCGCGACGGTGCCGTCGTCAGCCTCCAGGATCCTTCCGGGTGTCTGCCCGGTGAGCCCACCGGGCTCGTCGAGCTCCGGGTCGTCGGCGGGCCCGCGGCCGGCTTCGTGCACCGGCTCGGCGTCGGGCGCTACGACATCGGCAGCGGAGCCGCCTCCTACGTCCGTATCGACGATCCCGAGGTCGACGCCCGGGCCCTGACCCTCTCCGTCGCCACCGACGGCACCTGCCAGGTCGCCGTGCACATGGACAAGGACCTCGTCACCCTCGACGGCAAGTCCCTCGCCGAGGACGAAAAAGACGACCAGGGCGAGAAGAAGAGCGGCAAGAAGAAGGGGCAGGAGAAGAAGGAGGAGAAGAAGGGCGGGCCCGCCGACTGGCCCCTCGGTGCTCAGATCGGGCTCGGCAACACCCTCCTCGAACTCACCCGCTACACACCCCCCAACGCCGCCCTCAAGTGGTCCGACGACGGCATCGGCCTCGACTACAACCGGCCCCCGCGGCTGCGTCCGCCCGAGCGGCAGACCAACTTCCGGCTGCCCTCGCCGCCCCGTGAGTACGAGGCCCGGCCGCTGCCCTGGCTGATGGCGCTGACGCCGCTGGTCGGTGCCGTCGTGTCCGTGATGATCTTCCAGCGCTGGTACTACCTGATCATGGCCGCGCTGAGCCCGTTCCTGCTCTTCGCGAACTACTACAACGACAAGAAACACGGGCGTAAGTCGCACGCCAAGCAGGTCCAGGAGTACGAGGAGCAGAAGGAGCGGATCGAGAAGGACGCCCAGGACGCGCTGGTCGCGGAGCGGAACGACCGGCGGCACGCCATACCCGACCCCGCCACCGTTCTCGCCCTGGGGACCGGGCCGCGTACGCGTCTGTGGGAGCGGCGGCGGACCGACCGCGACCATCTCCTCCTCCGGGTCGGGACGGGGCAGTTGCCCTCCGAGGTCGTCCTCGACGACCCCGAGCAGGACGACCACCGTCGCCAGGTCACCTGGAAGATCGAGGACGCCCCGGTCGCGCTGCACCTGCGCACCCTCGGTGTCATCGGCATGGCCGGGCCCGGGGATTCCGCCCGGGCTCTCGGGCGGTGGGCCGTCGCGCAGGCCGCGGCGCTGCACAGCCCGATGGACGTGCAGTTCTACGTGCTGAGCGAGAACGCCGCCCAGGAGTCCTGGGACTGGGTGCGCTGGCTGCCGCACGCCCGGCCGTCCGGCGGGCAGGACGTCAACGTGCTCATCGGGACCGACGCCGAGACCGTCGGCGCCCGCATCGGCGAGCTGACGCAGATCCTCGACGCGCGCAAGAAGGCCGCCGAGCAGAACAAGTCGCAGGGTGGTTCGAGCTTCAGCGACCCCGACATCGTCGTCGTGTGGGACGGGTCGCGGCGGCTGCGGTCGCTCCCCGGTGTGGTGCGGCTGCTGCGCGAAGGGCCCTCCGTGTCCATGTTCGCCATCTGCCTCGACGCCGAGGAGCGGTTCCTGCCCGGCGAGTGCCAGGCGTACGTCGTCGCCGAGCCGAAGGCCGAGGAGTACGAGCCGGCCCAGCAGGTCCAGCAGCAGTCCCAGCAGGTCGCCGGCGCCTTCCCCTCCTTCCAGGCCTGGCACGCCACCGACCGGCAGCCCGAACGGGCCGGCCACACCGAGAAGTTGCGGCTGCGGGTGGAGGAGGCCGGTGCCGAGCGGCTGAAGGACGTACGGCCCGACTTCGTCTCGCCCGCCTGGTGTCTGCGGCTCGCCCGGGCGCTGTCGCCGCTACGGGACATCAGTGGCGAGACCGAGGACTCGGCCCTGCCGGGGTCCAGTCGGCTGCTGGACGTGCTGCAGCTGGAGCCGCCGACGAGCGACGCGATCGTGGCACGGTGGCGGATGGGCGGGCAGTCGACGCTGGCCGTCATCGGTGAGTCGTACGACGGGCCGTTCGGGATCGACATCCGCAAGGACGGCCCGCACGGTCTCATCGCCGGTACGACCGGTTCGGGTAAGTCGGAGCTGCTGCAGACCATCGTGGCGGCGCTGGCCGTGGCGAACACGCCCGAGAACATGACGTTCGTGCTGGTCGACTACAAGGGTGGCGCGGCCTTCAAGGACTGTGTGCATCTGCCGCACACCGTCGGCATGGTCACCGACCTCGACGCCCACCTGGTGGAGCGGGCCCTGGAGTCGCTGGGTGCCGAGCTGCACCGGCGCGAGCACATCCTGGCCGCCGCCGACGCCAAGGACATCGAGGACTACCAGGACCTGGTGCGCCGGGACCCGTCCCACCAGCCGGTGCCGCGGCTGCTCATCGTCATCGACGAGTTCGCCTCGATGGTGCGTGACCTGCCCGACTTCGTCACGGGGCTCGTGAACATCGCCCAGCGTGGCCGTTCCCTCGGCATTCACCTGCTGCTGGCGACGCAGCGGCCGTCCGGTGTCGTGTCTCCCGAGATCCGTGCCAACACCAACCTCCGTATCGCGCTGCGTGTGACGGACGGCGGCGAGTCGACCGACGTCATCGACTCGCCCGAGGCCGGGCACATCTCCAAGAACACCCCGGGTCGTGCCTACGCCCGGCTCGGGCACGCCTCCCTGGTGCCGTTCCAGTCCGGGCGCGTGGGTGGCCGTCGGCCCGGTGCCGCCGACCCTGCCGTGCTGATGCCCTGGGTGGGGCCGCTGACCTGGGAGGATCTGGGCCGGGCGGCGCTGGTCAAGCCGAAGGCCGAGGCCCGTGAGGACGAGGAGATCACCGACCTGAAGGTCCTCGTCGACACCATCCGGGACGCCAACAGGTCGCTCGGCATCCCGCCCCAGCACAGCCCGTGGCTGCCCGCCCTCGACGAGACGCTGCTCCTGGACGAGATCGAGGTCCCGGCGTTCGCGGGCGGCCCCGGCAAGCTGCCGCCGGCCCCGTACGGCATCGAGGACCTGCCCTCCAGCCAGTCCCGCCGCCCGGTCGTCGTGGACTTCTCGTCGTTCGGCCATCTGATGATCGGCGGTGCCCCGCGCAGTGGCCGCTCCCAGGTGCTGCGCACCCTCGCGGGCTCCATCGCCCGCACCCACTCCGTCGCCGACGTGCACCTCTACGGCATCGACTGCGGCAACGGCGCCCTCAACGCGCTGACCCGGCTGCCGCACTGCGGCGCGGTCGTCGGCCGTAACCAGACCGAGCGGGTCGTGCGGCTCGTCAACCGGCTCAAGGGCGAGATGGGCCGCCGCCAGGACCTGCTGTCGGACAAGGGCTTCGCGGACATCGGCGAGCAGCGGGCCTCGGTCTCCGAGGACGAGCGGCTGCCGCACATCGTGGTGCTGCTGGACCGCTGGGAGGGCTGGGTGCCCACGCTCGGCGAGATCGACCACGGTTCGCTCACCGACGAGTTGCAGACGATGATGCGCGAGGGCGCGAGCGTCGGCATCCACTTGGTCCTGACGGGTGACCGGACCCTGCTGGTGGGCCGTATCGCGACCCTCACCGAGGACAAGTACGGTCTGCGGCTGGCCGACCGCAGCGACTTCTCGGCGCTCGGCATCCCGGTCCGCAAGGTGCCGGAGGAGATTCCGCCGGGCCGGGCGTTCCGCAACGAGTTCGGTACGGAGACGCAGTTCGCGCTGCTCGCCGAGGACACCAGCGGTCAGGGCCAGGCCGCGGCGCTGGCGGCGATCGGCGAGGCGGCCACGGCACGCGACGCCTCCGTCCCTCGCGCGCGCCGCCCGTTCCGCGTCGACAGCCTGCCCAGCCGCATCTCCTTCCCGGAGGCATGGGAGCTGCGCGACCCGGACGCGTCCCGCTCGCGCCTGTGGGGTCTGGTCGGCATCGGCGGCGACGAGATCATCGGCTTCGGCCCCGATCTGGCCCAGGGCGTACCGGCGTTCGTCGTCGCGGGCCCGGCCAAGTCGGGCCGCTCGACGGTCCTGCTGAACTTCGCGCATTCCTTCCTGGCCCAGGGCACGCGCCTGGTCGTCGCGGCGCCGCGCCAGTCGCCGCTGCGCGGGCTCGACGGCACGGAAGGCGTCCTGAAGATCTTCACCGGCGACGACATCGACGAGGACGAGTTCGAGGAGCTCGTCGACCAGGCGTCCCTGGAGGAGCCGATCGCGGTGCTCATCGACGACGGCGAGATCCTGGAGGACTGCGACGCCGAGAGCCAGCTGAAGAAGCTCGTCTCACGCGGCGCCGAACGCGGCCTCGCCCTCGTCATCGCCGGTGACGAGGAGGACGTGTGCAGCGGCTTCTCCGGCTGGCAGGTCGACGCGAAGAAGGCCCGCCGCGGCATCCTCCTCTCCCCCCAGGAGTCCTCCAGCGGCGACCTGATCGGCGTCCGGCTGTCCCGCAGCATGGTCGGCGGCCAGGTCGCCCCCGGCAAGGGCATGCTCCACCTCGGCGACGGGGAGCTGCGTACGGTCGTCGTCCCGGGGTGAGGCGTTGAGCACGTCCTGCTGATGCCGCTGGTGTTCATCGCCTGGGTGTGGCCGTTGATCCTGATGGACTCGCGCAGGTCGTCCGCTACCGCACCTTCGACATCCGGGCCTGCGGACGGCCCGACTCCGCGCTCTCCGACCGGTACTGGAGATCGTCACCCACCGGCGTGAGGCGCACCGTCGTGGGGGCCGGGTTGCAGCCGCCGTGGTTGGTCTTCGCGCCGACCGACGTCGCGACGAGCTCCTTCTTCGTCACCTGCTTCAGGGTGAGCACGTCGACGCAGACGCCGCCGATCTGGTCGGTCTGACGGAGCCTGCCCAACTCCTTGCCGACGGCGACCCGTTCGATCGTGATGCGGAATGTGCCGAGGGGCAGTCTGCCGTCGAGGGCCACGCCCTGGCCCTCCCAGGTGCCGAGGTACGCGGCGGGCACCGCGCCGGCGGAGGGGGCGGAGCTCGCGGTCGCCGCCGGAGGCGAGTCGGACCCACTGCCCGAGTCCGCGTCGTCCTGGCCGCCCCGGCCCGGCAGCAGGTCGAACACGAACACCGAGCCGATCGTCACGGCCGCCAGCGCCCCGGCGACCGCCAGCGCCACGGTGCAGCTCAGCCTCCGCACCCGCCCGCCGCCCTCCGGCGTGGACGTCGCCGCCACGGAGAGGGACACCCTGCCGGGGCGCCGGCCGGTGGACGACGGGGCGGCGGTGTCGTCGTGCGGACCGGCGTCCCGGGGTGCGGGTACGGCCGCGGGTACGGCGGTGGAGGGGACTGGCGGCGTGGGCATCACCGGCGGCGGTCCGAAGACACCGGCCCCGGCCGTACCCGCCTCCGCCGACGTCACTGCATCCCCCGGCGTCACTGCCTCCGCCGGCGTCACTGCCTCCGCCGGCGTCACTGTTTCCTGCGGGGCCACTGTCTCCTGCGGGGCCACTGTCTCCTGCGGGGCCACGGACGGGCTGCTGAAACCGACCGGCCCTGAAGGGCCCCCCGCCCCGCCCCCGGCCCCCGGCCCCGTCGCCTCCAGGTTCAGCAACCGCACGGCGCTCCGGCTCACCTGCTCCACCAGCGCCCCGGGCAGCCACCCGCCCGCCACCATCCGGGCCGCGCCCTCGGGAGCCAGCCGCCGGGCCACTTCGGCGGGGGCGGGCCGCGCGCCCGGGTCCTTCGTCAGGCAGGCCGCCGTGAGCTCCCGCAACTGCCCGTCCAGCCCGCCCAGTTCCGGCTGCTCGTGGACGACCTTGTAGAGCAGGGCCGCCGAGGAGTCCCCGGGGAAGGGCGGTTCGCCGGTCGCCGCGTAGGCGAGGACCGCGCCGAGTGAGAAGACGTCCGCCGCGCCCGTGACACCCTTGCCGAGGATCTGCTCGGGCGACATGTAGCCGGGCGAGCCGACCGACACGCCCGTGGACGTCAGGGACGCCGTACCGTCCGTGGCCCGGGCGATGCCGAAGTCGATCAGCAGCGGGCCGTCGAGCGTGAGCAGGACGTTCGACGGCTTCACGTCCCGGTGCACCAGGCCCAGCTCGTGCACCGCCGCCAGCGCCTCGGCCAGCCCGGCCCCCAGCGCCCGTACGGTGTGGGCCGGCAGTGCGCCGCCCTCGCCGACCGCGGCCGACAGTGAGGGGCCCGCCGCGTACGCCGTCGCCACCCACGGCACGCGCGCGTCCGGGTCCGCGTCCAGGACGGGCGCCGTCCACGCGCCGCCCACCCGGCGGGCGGCCTCGACCTCGCGGCGGAAGCGGGCCCGGAACTCCTCGTCGAGCGCGAAGTGCGGATGGACGATCTTCACCGCGACCGTACGGCCGCCGGCGCTGCGGCCCAGATAGACCCGGCCCATGCCGCCGGAGCCCAGCCGGCCGAGCAGCCGGTAGGGCCCGACGACGGTGGGTTCGTCGACTTCGAGCGGCCGCATGGCGTCACCCCTCCCCCGTAGGCGCCCGCAGGCCCACGCCGGCCCCCGTACGCGCGCACGTCCCAGCAGAGTAGTGCGGGAGCGCGGGCCCGCTCAGGGGTGGAGCAGGTCCACCTTCACGTCCGCGGGGAAGCCGGTCGTCGGGCCGACCCGGCGGGCGAACTCGGCGACCGCCTCCAGCTGCGGGCCGCCGAAGCGGAAGTCGAGCGTCGTGAAGTAGCGGGCGAGGGTCTCCTCGTCGAAGGCCTCCCAGCGGGCGGCCTGCTCGGCGACCTTGCCGACCTCCTCCAGGGAGAGGTTGCGGGAGTCCAGGAAGGCCTCGTGCACCTTGCGTGTGATGACCGGCTCGCGCTCCGCGTAGTCGCGGCGCGCCGCCCAGACGGCGAAGACGAACGGCAGGCCCGTCCACTCCTTCCACAGCGCGCCGAGGTCGTACACGTCCAAGCCGAAGCGCGGCCCGTCGAGCATGTTCGCGCGCAGGGCCGCGTCGCCGATGAGGACGGCGGCCTCGGCCTCCTGCATCATCAGGCTGAGGTCGGGCGGGCATGTGTAGTAGTCCGGCTGGACGCCGTAGCGCTCGGCGAGGAGCAGTTGGGCGAGGCGGACGGAGGTGCGGGAGGTCGAGCCGAGGGCGACGCGGGCGCCGTCCAGGCGGTCCAGCGGGACCTGCGAGACGATCACGCAGGACATGACCGGGCCGTCGCAGCCGACGGCGATGTCGGGGAAGGCGACGAGGTCGTCGGCGTTCTTGAGGAACTCGACCAGGGTGATCGGACCGATGTCGAGATCGCCCTGCACCAGCTTCTCGCTGAGCTTCTCCGGGGTGTCCTTGGTGAGCTCGAAGTCGAGGAGCGTGCCCGTTCTGGCGAGCCCCCAGTACAGGGGCAGGCAGTTCAGGAACTGGATGTGGCCGACGCGCGGCCGGGTGCGAGGATTGTCCACATCGTGAGGCTAGCCCTCATGGCGTAAGGGGCTGCGCCCGGCCCCGCCGTGGGCCCGGGACAGGTGGTCGGCGCCTGCACGGCCAGTCGGCGGTGTGTGTTCAAACATTCGGGTGACGTGATCTTGACCCCTATTGCATTCCGGGGCCTGCGTGCTAGGCTCGTCGCAAGTTGCAGTTTGGTTTCCCTTGCAGTACAGAGCCTGCGGAGCATGTGACCGCGGGCTCTCGTCATTCTCAGACGTATGCAGTTGTGCAGAATTCATCTTCACACTTGCTGGTTCTGGAGCAGGGCAACCCTTTTGGGCCCAAGGAGGGCTTATGGCTACCGGAACCGTGAAGTGGTTCAACGCCGAAAAGGGCTTTGGTTTCATCGCCCAGGAGGGCGGCGGCCCCGACGTCTTCGTCCACTACTCCGCGATCAACGCGAGCGGCTTCCGCTCTCTCGAGGAGAACCAGCAGGTGTCTTTCGACGTCACGCAGGGCCCGAAGGGCCCGCAGGCTGAGAACGTCACGCCGGTCTGATCAGTAGTACCCAAGGAGCCCCGCGCCGTCAGGCGGCGGGGCTCCTGCCTTTTATCCCTTACCCCCCGGTGAATTCCCGGCGAATTCTTCCCGTGGCCGTTGATCCTCGTGTCCCCTGAGAGGATGGCCGGATGCAGACAGACCCGGAGCACGAGGGGGAAGACAACGGCACCCCCGCCGACAAACGCCTGGCCTTCGGCCTGTCCCTCGGCCTGTCGATCGGCACGGCAGCAGGACTCGCCCTCGGCCTGACCGTCTTCGACAACATCGGCCTGGGCCTGGCCCTGGGCATGGGCTTGGGCACGGCGATCGGCGCGGGGGCCGGGCTCGGGGCACGGCAGACGGGCGAGGACCGGAGAGACGGACCGACCCGGTAGGACACAGATCGCCTGCCCAGTCGGGCCGCCCGCCGGTCCCGGGCCCGGTCCCGTACCGGGTCCGCCCCGACGCCGACCGCAGCGCGGCCGGGGCCCGCGTCGCGAGGGGCGCGGGCCGTGACGGGCACGCCGACGGCGAGGGGCACTGGCCGTGACGGGAACGCCGACGGCGAGCGGCGCCGGCCGTGACGGACACGCCCACCGCGCCCACCACCGGCCACGACGGACACCACACGGCGAGCGGCACCGGCCGCGACCCACACACCCACCGCGACCACCACCGGCCACGACAGACTCCCCCACGGCGAGCGGCACCGGCCGCGACACACACGCCCACGGCGACCACCACCGGCCCTGACGGACACGCCGACGGCGGACGCTGGCCGGCGGGCACTCCGGCGGCGGACGCGTGCCCGTGACGGACACGCCGACGGCAACCACCACCGGCCACGACGGGCACTCCACGGCGGACGCCGGCCGTGGCGAGCGTTGTGGGTGACGGGCACGCCGGGCTGGTCCCGGAGTACCCCGTGATCACCGACCCAGACGGTGGACGAACCCGTGACCACGGCCCCGTCGTGACCGCCCCGGCGCGGTGGCGGACTCCGGCCGGGTCGGCCGCCCACGCTGACCGGCCCGGGCGGTGCACGAGCCCCCGCCATCACCACCCGGACACGAGGCGAACCCGTGACGACAGCCCCCGCCTGACCGGAGCGCGGCAGTGCGGTGGCGGGACTCCGTAGGAGTGCCCCGCGGTGTCAGACCCCCGCTTTAGGGTCGGGCCATGACCGAAGTCGACTTCCTGACCGAGACCCGGGCCTTCTACGACGCCGTGGCGGAGGACTACGCCGTCCGTTTCAGCGAGCCGCTCGTGGGGACGCCGTTGGACCGGGGGGTGCTGTACGGATTCGCGGAACTCGTGGGTGAGGGGGGCGAGGTCGCCGATCTCGGGTGTGGGCCGGGGCGGGTGACCGCGTACCTGGCGTCACGAGGGCTGTCCGTGTTCGGGCTGGACCTGTCGGAGTCGATGCTCGCGATCGCCCGGCGCGAGCATCCCGGCCTGCGGTTCGAGCAGGGCTCCATGCTGGAGCTGGACCTGCCCGACGCCTCGCTCGACGGCGTCGTGTCCTGGTACTCGACCATCCACACCCCGTTCGACCGGCTGCCGGCCGTCTTCGCCGAGTTCCGTCGGGTTCTGCGGCCCGGAGGGCATCTGCTCCTCGGCTTCCAGGCCGGTGACGAGCCCCGCCGCTACGAGGAGGCCTTCGGGCACCGGGTTGCCCTGACCTTCCGGCGGCGGCAGCCGGAGCAGATCGCCGCCCTGCTGGAAGCCGCCGGTTTCGTCCTGCGCTCCCGGACCGTCCGGGAGCCCGACGAGGAAACCGGGGAGCCGGTCCGCCAGGCGTGCCTGGTCGCCCGCAGGCCCCCCGAGCCGGTGTCCTAGGAGTACCCGCCCCCCACGACACTCCCCTACAACACCCCCGCGACATCCCTCGCCGCGATGTACCCGAACGTCATCGCCGGCCCGATCGTCGAGCCCGCGCCCGCGTAACTGTGGCCCATCACCGCCGCGCTGGCGTTGCCCGCCGCGTACAGGCCCGGGATCACCGAGCCGTCGGGGCGCAGGACGCGGGCCCGGGCGTCCGTCCGCATGCCGCCCTTCGTGCCGAGGTCGCCGGGGACGATGCGGAAGGCGTGGTAGGGCGGCAGCCAGAGGGGGGCCAGGCAGGGGTTCGGGAGGACCGACGGGTCGGTGTAGTAGTGGTCGTAGGCGCTGTCGCCGCGGTTGAAGTCGGGGTCCTGGCCTCGCCGTGCCTGCGCGTTGAAGCGGTCGACGGTCGTGCGCAGGGCCGCCGCCGGAACGCCGATCGACGTGGCCAGGGCGTCCAGGGTCCAGGCCTTGTGCGCGGCGCCCGAGTCGTACCAGCCGTCGGGGAGGGGCAGGGCCGGCAGGACGTCCTTGAAGAGGTACCGGTTGCGGTAGTTCTGGTCGACGATCAGCCAGGACGGGATGGCCGGGTCGGTGTCGTGGACGTCGTACATGGTGTGGACGACGTCGCTGTAGGGCGCGGCCTCGTTGACGAAGCGCCTGCCCGATCCGTTCACCAGCAGCCCGCCGGGGAGGGTGCGTTCGGCGAGGCAGAAGTACGGCTGGCCGGGGACCGGGATCGCCGGGCCCCACCAGGCGTCGTCCATCAGGTCGAGCGCCGCGCCGAGCCGCTCCCCCGCCCGGATGCCGTCGCCGGTGTTCTCCTTGGCGCCGACCGTCCACTGCGTGCCGATGGGCTGGCGCTGGTACCTGTCGCGCATCGCCGCGTTGTGCTCGAAGCCGCCGGAGCCGACGATCACGCCCCGGCGGGCGCGGACCAGCCCCGGACTTCCGTCGCGGGTGACGACCGCGCCGGTGACCCTGCCGTTCTCGACGTGCAGGTCGCTCAGGGGCGTGTTCAGCCATACCGGTACGCCTGCGGAACGCAGTCCGGCTCGCAGGCCCGCCGCCAGGGCCTGGCCCATCGTCAGGGGCTGCTGGCCGAGCGCCGCGGCCTTCGTGCCACGGGCCAGGCACTGGGCGGCGACGGCGGCGCCCCGGGCGTTCACGGCGGCCAGGGCCAGCCACTTGTAGTCGGCGCTGAAGACCACCATCCCGGCGGGGACGTCCATGTACGGCGGGTTCAGCCGGGCCAGTTCGGCCCCGAGAAGCTTGCCGTCGAGCTGGTCGGGCTCGATGGAACGGCCGTTCGGCAAGCCGCCGGGCAGCTCGGGGTAGTAGTCGCTGTAGCCCTCCATCCAGCGGAAGCGCAGGGGGCTGTGGGCCATGACGTAGGAGATCGTCGCCGGGCCGTGGGTGAGGAAGGCGCGCTGCCGGTCGGCGGGGACCTCCGGGCCGACGACTGCGGCGAGGTAGGCGGCGGCCTTGGCCGGGGTGTCGGGGACGCCGGCCGCGAGGATCACCGGGTTGTTCGGGATCCAGATCCCGGCGCCGGAGCGGGCGGTCGAGCCGCCGAAGGTCGAGGCCTTCTCCACCACGACGCAGCTCAGGCCCTGCCCGGCGGCGGTCAGCGCGGCGGTCATCCCGGCCGCGCCGGAGCCGATGACGACGACGTCGTAGGTGCCGAGCGTGGGTAAGTCGGCGGCGTGGGCGCCCTGTTGCACTCCGGCGGCGACCGCGAGGCCGGCGCCCGCGGCACCGGCCAGCACTCGTCTTCGGGACGGGGCCCCGGGAGTCCCGACGGAGTTCGTGCTCATGGTCATGGCCACTCCAGCCCGAAGAGGAACGCGAAGGGGTGGGGAATGTCGCGCGAGAGCCTTGCGAAGTCAAGAGCCGTGCAGGCAGGGCGGCGATCGCCTCCAACTCGGCCCGGCCCGCGCCGCCCTGACGGGAGACGCGCAGACCGGCGACCGTCGCGTTGAGGAAACGGGCCAGCGCCTCCGCGTCGCGCGAGGAGGTGATGCTGCCGTCACGCCGGCCGGCTTCCAGCACGGCCCGGTAGGCGGCCAGGCGCCGGACGGTGTCGCGCTCCAGCAGCGCGGCCGCCGCGGGGTCGCGCCCGGCCAGTTCCACGACGGTGTTGACCCCCAGACAGCCGAGGGCGCGCCCGGAGCCTTCGCGGCACTCCGCCTCACCCTCGACCACCCGGGCGAGCAGTGCCCGCACCCGGTCGGCGGCCGGCCGCTCCACGTCGTCGAGGACGGCCGTCTGCGTCACCGTCATGGTGTCCAGGTAGCGGGCGAGGGCCCGCTCGAACAGCGCTTGCTTGCTCTGGAAGGTGTTGTAGACGCTGCTGCGCCTCGGCCGGGCCATGGCAGCACGCCAACAGTTTTGAACTGAAGGTTCCAATACTGTGGGGCCGGCCTATTCGAGGCCGATGGCCGCGCAGTCCGCCTTGTACTTCGCCGTGCAGATGTCCTTGACGGTGTAGACCCCGTCCGTGATCACCGTCTCCTTGATGTTGTCCTTGGTGAGGGCGACCACCGGCACCAGCATCGCCGGGATGTCCTTCTGCGTGGGGCTGTCCACCGTCTCCCTGGTCAGCGCGGCGAACTCGATCGAGCGTCCCTGGACCTTGGCCACGGCGATCTTCGCGGCGTTCGTCGCCTCCAGCAGGAACGACTTGTACACGGTCATGTACTGCTCCCCCGAGACGATCCGCTGCACCGCGTCCAGGTTGGCGTCCTGCCCGGTCACCGGCGGGATCTTCGTGGCGCCCGCCTCCTTCAGCGCCTCGATGACAGCGCCCGCCATGCCGTCGTTGGCCGAGTAGACGGCGGCGATGTTGTCCAGCCCGACGGTCCGGATCGCCTTCTTCATGTTCGCCTTGGCGATCGAGGGCTTCCACTCCTTGGTGTCGTACTGCTGGACGATGTCGACCTGCCCCTGGAGCTCGCCGAGCGCGCCGTCCTTGAACCGTGCCGTGTTCGGGTCGGCGGGGTCGCCGTTCATCATGACGACCTTGCTCTTCTGGGCCTTGTCACCGAGCTCCCCGACGATGGCGCGGCCCTGCACCTGCCCGACGAGTTCGTTGTCGTGGGAGACGTACGCGTCGATCGGGCCCTCGGCGAGCCGGTCATAGGCGATGACCGGGATGCCGGCGTCCTTGGCCTTGCGTACGTCCGAGGCGATCGTCTTGGAGTTCAGCGCGTCCACCAGGATGACGTCGACCTTGTCGTCGATCATCTTCTGGAACTGCTCGCTCTGTCTGGACACGCTCGCCTCGGCGTTGGCGTACTTGACCTTGCCCTGGTTCTCGGTGAGGGAGGCGACCTCCTCCTTGATCAGGGGGTAGTCGAACTTCTCGAAGCGTGCCGTGTCCCGGTCGGGCAGCAGCAGGCCCACCGTGATGTCGTTGCCCTTCTTCACGCCCGCGGAGTCGTCACTCCCGCTGTCGCCGCACGCGGTGAGGGACAGGGCCGCCGTGGAGACCGCCAGGGCTATGGAGAGGGGGCGCACAGCGGGCCGGCGGGTGGTACGCGCTTTCACTGGTGGTGCCTTCCGATGGGGGAGCATCGCAACGAGGTGGCAGAAAGCCAACGGGGAGGCACCGTGCGTCGTCAAGGACCAGGTGTGAAGACCTCGCAAAGGCCGAGTGGCGGCTCGCCGCCGGGCCCTTCTCAGGAAAGCCGGTGGGGTCCGCCGGGGGTCGCCGAGCAGGACGAGACGGTCCTCGTGCGGGCCGGCCAGCACTGTCGCGGGGCAGTTCCACGGGCGGCGGGTCGGCCCGTGCGGTGGGCGTGACGAACACGGATGCGCGTGGCGTAACGGCGCAGCGCCTCGTCCGGCTCCCCGGGGGACAGGACGGTCTGCGCCGTCTGCCGGCGCGGGCCCGGTGCCTCACCGCGTGTACAGGCCCTCCACTTCCGCCGCGAAGGCGCGCATCACCGCCTCGCGGCGGAGCTTCATCGACGGGGTCAGATGGCCCGCCTCCTCGGAGAAATCCTCGGGGAGGATCGCGAAGCGGCGGATGGACTCGGGGCGGGAGACCATCTTGTTGGCCTCGTCGACGGCGCGCTGGAGGACGGCGCGGAGCTCCTCGTCGTCGACGAGGAGCTTGGGCGGTACGGGGTGTTTGCCGTTCATCTGGCGCCAGTGGGTGATGCCGTCCGGGTCCAGGGTGATCAGGGCCGAGACGAAGGGGCGGCCGTCGCCCACGACCATGCACTGGGAGATCAGCGGGTGGGAGCGCAGCCAGTTCTCCAGGGGCGCCGGGGCGACGCTCTTGCCGCCCGCGGTGATCAGCAGTTCCTTCTTGCGGCCGGTGATCGTCAGATAGCCCTCGTCGTCCAGTTCGCCGATGTCGCCCGTGGCGAGCCAGCCGTCGGGGGCGGCTGGTACGACGCCTCCGGCCTGGGGGTCCCAGTAGCCGCGCAGGACGTGGTCGCCGGCGAGGAGGATCTCGCCGTCGGCGGCGATCCGGACGCGGGTGCCGGGCAGGGGCCAGCCGACCGTGCCCAGGCGGGGTTTCAGGGGCGGGGTGACGGTCGACGCGCCCGTGGTCTCCGTCAGGCCGTAGCCCTCGAAGATCTCGATGCCGGCTCCGGCGTAGAACGCGGCGAGCCGGCGGCCCAGGGGCGAGCCGCCGCAGATGGCGTAACGGACCCTGCCGCCCATGGCGTTGCGGATCCGGCGGTAGACCAGGGGGTCGTAGAAGACCCGGGCGGCCTTGAGGGCGCGGGAGGGGCCGGGGCCGGTGCCCGTCTGCTGGGCCTCCATGGCCTCGCCGTAGCGCCGCGCCACCCCCACCGCGCGGTCGAAGGACGTGACCCGGCCGCCCGCCTCGGCCTTGGCGCGGGCCGAGTTGAAGACCTTCTCCAGCATGTACGGGATGGCGAGCAGACAGGTCGGCCGGAAGCTCGCCAGGTCCGGGAGCAGGTTTTCCGCCTTGATGCTCGGGGCGTGGCCCAGCCGTACGCGGGCGCGGACGCAGGCGATCGCCACCATGCGCCCGAAGACGTGGGACATGGGCAGGAACAGCAGAACCGAGGCCTCTTCGCTGGTCTTGGCCCTGAAGACCGGGTAGAGGAGCTCGATGGCGTTGTCGACCTCGGCGAAGAAGTTGCCGTGGGTGAGCGCGCAGCCCTTGGGGCGGCCCGTGGTGCCCGAGGTGTAGACGAGGGTGGCGAGGGTGTCGGGGCCCAGCATGCCGCGCCGCACCTCCACCTCCTGGTCGGAGAGGTGCGCGCCGGCTTCGGCCAGCCGCTCGATGTGGCCCTTCTCCACGACCCACATGTGCCTGAGGTCGGGCAGGCGTTCGCGCTCCGGGCCGAGTGCGGCGGCCTGTCCGGCGAACTCGGTGACCAGGGCGACCGCGCCGGAGTCCTGGAGGATCCAGCGGGCCTGGAAGACGGAGGACGTGGGATAGACGGGGACGGTGACCAGACCGGCCGCCCAGGCCGCGAAGTCCAGGACGGTCCACTCGTAGATCGTGCGGGCCATCACCGCGATCCGGTCGCCCGGCATCAGCCCTTCGGCGATCAGTCCCTTCGCCACGGCCAGCACCTGCTCGGCGAACCGGGCCGCCGTGACGTCGCTCCAGCGCCCGTCGGCGTCCTTGCGGCTGAGCGCCACGGCGTCGGGGGACGCGCTCGCGTTGTCGAACGGCAGGTCGGCGAGCGACCCGTGGGTCCACGGCGGCGCCAGCGGCGGTACGGACGCCTCCCGTACGGCCCCGTCCAGCCGCCGCGTCTCGGGTTCGACCAGGACCGGTCCGCCGTAGATGTCGCCGTAGGCGGAGGAGGGATGGGCAGTGGACACGGGCGGCTCCTGGGGCGCGCAGCGAAGGAACTGCTTGCTGCATGAGTACGTGCCTCGCACGCCGAGGCGCTCAACCGGCTGAACCCCCAGAAAGGGGTTACTGACGGTAGGAACGGGATCGTACGGGCCTCACGTGGCGGGTTTGTGCGGGTTCGGGGATGGTCCGGAGCCAGGCCTGTGCATTCTCGGGGGTTAAGTGAGGGTCCTTCAGGTTCGGTACGCCGTCGGCCTCAGGCCCGCTCCAGGATCGCCGTCACGCCCTGCCCGCCCGCCGCGCAGACGGAGATCAACCCGCGGGCGGGCGCGTCCCGTTCGGCGAGCAGCTTGGCCAGGGTCGCCACGATCCGGGCACCGGTGGCGGCGAAGGGATGGCCGGTGGCGAGGGACGAGCCCGCGACGTTCAGCCGGGCGCGGTCCACCGTGCCCAGGCCCCGCTTCTCCCAGGCCGCGAGCGTCGCCAGCACCTGGGAGGCGAAGGCCTCGTGGATCTCCACCAGGTCGAAGTCGGCCAGGCCGAGCCCGGCCCGCTCCAGCATCCGCGGAACGGCGTACGCGGGCGCCATGAGCAGCCCGTCCTCGCCGCCCGCGACGTCTCCGCCGACGAAGTCGACGGCCGCCGTCTCGTACGCGGTGAGATACGCCAGCGGCTCCAGGCCGCGCTCGCGGGCCCACTCCTCGCTCGTCAGCAGCACGGTCGCCGCCCCGTCCGTCAGCGGGGTCGAGTTGCCGGCCGTCATGGTCGGGTCGGGGTGGTCGAGGCCGAACACCGGCTTCAGGGAGGCGAGTTTCTCCGCGGTCGAGCCGGGGCGCAGGTTCTGGTCGCGGGCCAGGCCGCGGAAGGGGACCACCAGGTCCTGGAAGAAGCCGCGTTCGTACGCCGCCGCCAGCCGCTGGTGACTGGCCGCCGCCAGTTCGTCCTGCGCCGCACGGCCGATGCCCCAGGCGCGGGCGGTGACGGCGGCGTGTTCGCCCATGGACAGGCCGGTGCGCGGCTCGGCGTTGCGCGGGATGTCGGGGACGAGGTGGCCCGGGCGCACCTTTGCCAGGGCCTTCACGCGCCCGCCAAGCGACTTCGCCCGGCGCGCCTCCAACGGATGCGGCGCAGGGTGTCGTTGACGCCCAGGGGCGCGTCGCTCGCCGTGTCGGCGCCGCCCGCGACCGCCGACTCGGTCTGGCCGAGTGCGATCTTGTTGGCGGCGGCGATGACGGCCTGGAGCCCGGTGCCGCAGGCCTGCTGGATGTCGTAGGCCGGGGTGGTGGGGTGCAGACGCGAGCCGAGGACCGTTTCGCGGGCCAGGTTGAAGTCGCGGCTGTGCTTGAGGACCGCGCCGGCGACGAACTCGCCGACCGCGCCCGGCTCCTGGAGCCCGAACCGCTCGACCAGGCCGTCGAGGGCGGCGGTGAGCATCTGCTGGTTGGAGGCGGTGGCGTACGGGCCGTCGGAGCGGGCGAACGGGATGCGCGCTCCGCCGACGACCGCCACACGCCGCACCGACGTCTTCTCGGGGCTCATCTCGACCGCTCCTCGCCTGTGACGTAGCCTTACCTACGGTAACCTTACTCCAGAGTAAGCAATTGTGAGCAGTCATCCGAGCTGGGAGTCGCCATGGCCGACCGCTATCTGAGCTTCACCGCCACCGCGCCCGGCCGATTCCTCACCCGCCGGCTCGGTCTGCCCCAGCCCGCGGCGCTGACCCGCTGGTCCCCCGAGCGGCCCGCCCTGGACGGAGGCCTCCGCCATCTCACCGCCGGCAGGTCCGGCCTCGAACTGGCGCCGGTCCTCGCCCGGACGGGGATCGGCCCGGTCGGCTCCGACCGTGCGGCGGCCGTCGTCCTGGACGCGAGCGGGGTGCGGGACGTCGAGGGGCTCGCCGAGGTGCACGCGGCCTTGCACCCGGTCCTGCGGTCGGTCGCGGCGAGCGGGCGCGTGGTCGTGCTCGGCGCGCCGCTCGACCCCGCCGACCATCACCAGGCCGCCGCCCAGCAGGCACTGGAGGGTTTCACGCGCTCCCTGGGCAAGGAGATCGGCCGGGGCAGGACCGTGAACCTGGTCCGGCTCACGGACGCCGCGGCCGCCGAGTCCACGCTCCGTTTCCTGCTGTCGCCCAAGTCGGCGTACGTGAGCGGGCAGGTGATCGAGATCGGCTCCGGCGACGAGCCCGCCACCCCCTTCGACCGGGACCGCCCTCTGGCCGGCCGCACCGCCCTGGTCACCGGTGCCGCGCGCGGCATCGGCGAGGCGGTCGCCGAGACGCTCGCCCGGGACGGGGCCCGGGTCGTCGTCCTCGATGTGCCGCAGGCCGAGCGGGACGCCCGGCGCGTCGCCGACCGGCTCGGCGGCACCGCGCTGCTCCTCGACATCACGGCCGCCGACGCGGGCGCGCGGATCGCCGAGGCCCTGCCGGACGGCCTGGACCTGCTGATCCACAACGCGGGCATCACGCGGGACCGGCGACTGGTGAACATGCCCGCCGAGCGCTGGATTTCGGTGCTGGAGGTGAACCTGGCGAGCGTGCTGCGCACGACGGACGCGCTGCTGAAGGCCGGGACGCTGAACCGGGGCGGCCGGATCGTGGCGACCGCCTCGATCGCGGGCATCGCCGGCAACGCGGGCCAGACCAACTACGGGGCGAGCAAGGCGGGCATCGTCGGCCTGGTCCGCTCCCTCGCGCCGCGCGCGCTCGCCGAACACGGGGTGACGGTCAACGCGGTCGCGCCGGGCTTCATCGAGACGAAGATGACGGCCGCCGTCCCGCTGTTCATCCGCGAGGCCGGCCGCCGTATGAACTCCCTCGCGCAGGGCGGTCTTCCGGTCGATGTCGCCGAGACCACCGCCTGGCTCGCGCACCCGGCCTCGGGCGCGGTCAACGGGCAGGTCGTACGCGTATGCGGCCAGAGCCTGCTGGGGGCGTGATGGCCGACGCCGCTCTCGTCCTCACCGGGTCCCCCTCCCTCGCCCCGCTCCTCGCGCGCGGCGCTGTGCTGTCCCCCTTCAAACGCCCGGCCCCCGACGCGCAGTTCCCGCGCACCCGGCTCGTCCTGCCCGGCCTGCGCGTCGACCTCGCGCGGCTGGCGGCGTACGAGCGGGTCTGCGGGTTCCCGACCGGGGAGGACGCGCTGCCTGTGACCCATCCGCACGTGCTGGGATTCCCCCTGGCCATGCGGCTGATGAGCGGCCGGGACTTTCCGCTGCCGCTGCTGGGACTCGTCCACACGTCGATCACGATCACCCGGCACCGGGCGATGCCGGCCACCGGCGCGCACGAACTCACGGTGTATGTCCAGGGGTTGGCACCCCACCGGCGCGGCACGGAGGCGACGGTCGTCACCGAGGTGCGCGAGGACGGGGACGTCGTATGGGAGTCGAGGAGCACCTACCTCGCCCGGCACCGCACGCGACGGCCCGCCGGGGCGCCCCGCGAGGAGACCGGGATGTTCCGGGAGGAGACCGGGCCCCGGGAGGAAGTACGCAAGCCGCTGCCGGCCGTCGCCGAGTGGCGGCTCGCCGAGGACGTCGGACGGCGGTACGCGGCGGCGTCCGGCGACCGCAACCCGATCCATCTCCACCCGCTCACCGCCCGCCTGTTCGGCTTCCCCCGGGCCATCGCCCACGGCATGTGGACCGTCGCGCGGTGCCTCGCCGCACACGGCACGCCTGCCTCCTGCCACCTACGCGCGGAGTTCCGGGCACCGGTCCTGCTGCCGGGGACGGTGACGTACGCGGCGCAGGACGGCCGGTTCGAACTGCGGGGGCGGGAGGACCGCCTCCATCTGACGGGCGACGTCTACCCCACCTGAGTGCCCGCCTGCTCCTCCGGCGGTGACCACGGCCGCCCCGCCATGAGGTCGCCCAGCCCCGCCCAGGCGAAGTTCATCATCGTGGCCGCGGCCTGGCGGGCCGTGACGCCCGGGGTGGCGTTCGCCCAGGCGGCGAGCGACTCGGCGGCGCCGACCAGGGCCTCGGCGAGACCGGCGACCTCGCGTTCCGGGAGATCGGGGTCGTGGTGGGCCTCGCGCGCGGCGGCGAGGATCAGCTGCGTCACGAACGTGACGATCTCCTCGCGCATCGCGGCGACTTCGGAGGCGAAGGGCTCGCCGTGCGTACGGGCCTGGAGGTGCAGGACCGCCCAGGCGTCCGGGTTGCGGGCGGTGTGCGCGAAGAACGCGCCGAGCCCTTCCCACAGTTGCCGGTCGGCGGGCAGATCGGGCCGGACACCGGCCCGGACGGCCTCGACGAGTGCCTTGGCCTCGCGGCGGATACAGCTGGTGAAGAGGTCTTCCTTGGAGTTCAGGTACAGGTAGACCAACGGCTTGGACACGCCCGCGAGTTCGGCTATCTCGTCCATCGACGCGGCCATGTAGCCCCGTTGTCCGAAGGTCTGCACGGCGGCGTCCAGCATCTGCTGTTCACGGACCGCACGCGGCATCCGCTTGGTCTTCACGGCACCCATACCGCTTAGCGTACGGTCCCCCTGGCCGGCCCTCGTCCGGGAAACCGAGGGAGAACCGGCCAGGGGGCGTCGGTGCGTCAGGCCGCGGCCGGGACCTGCTCGGGCCGTGCCTCGCGCGGCTCGTCCAGGGAGGAGCCGTCGGCCGTGGCGTAGGCGTCACGGTCGAGCAGGTTCTCGCGGGCGGAGACCAGGACCGGGATCAGGGCCTGACCGGCGACGTTGGTCGCGGTGCGGATCATGTCGAGGATCGGGTCGATCGCGAGGAGCAGGCCCACGCCCTCCATCGGCAGGCCGAGGGTGGAGAGGGTGAGGGTCAGCATGACCGTCGCGCCCGTGAGACCGGCGGTGGCCGCGGAGCCGACCACCGAGACGAACGCGATCAGCAGATAGTCGCCGACACCCAGCTGGATGCCGAAGATCTGGGCGACGAAGATCGCGGCGATGGCCGGGTAGATCGCGGCGCAGCCGTCCATCTTGGTCGTGGCGCCGAACGGCACCGCGAAGGACGCGTACTCCTTCGGCACGCCGAGCCGCTCGGTGACCTTCTGGGTCAGCGGCATCGTGCCCACGGACGAGCGGGAGACGAAGGCCAGCTGGATCGCGGGCCAGGCGCCCTTGAAGAACTGGACCGGGTTGGCCTTGGCGACGGTCGCGAGCAGCGCCGGGTAGACGCCGAACAGCACGATCAGGCAGCCGACGTAGATGTCGGCGGTGAACGTCGCGTACTTGCCGATCAGGTCCCAGCCGTAGGTGGCGATGGCGTTGCCGATGAGGCCGACGGTGCCGAGCGGGGCGAGCCGGATGACCCACCACAGGGCCTTCTGGAGCAGTTCGAGGACGGACTCGCTGAGGGTGAGGATCGGCTGGGCCTTCTCACCGAGCTGGAGGGCGGCGATACCGGCTACGGCGGCCATGAAGACGATCTGCAACACGTTCAGCTCGGTGAACGGCGTGATGACGTCGGTCGGCACGATGCCGGTCAGGAAGTCGATCCAGGAGCCGGTGTCGTCGGGCTTCGCACCGTCCTTGGGGGTGAGGCCGGTGCCGGCGCCCGGGTTGGTGACCAGGCCGATGACGAGGCCGATGCTCACCGCGATCAGCGACGTGGCCATGAACCACAGGAGGGTGCGCGAGGCCAGGCGGGCCGCGTTGTTGACCTTCCGCAGGTTGGTTATGGAGACCAGGATCGCGAAGAAGACGAGCGGGGCGACGGCGAGCTTCAGCAGGCCTATGAAGGTGTCGCCGACCTTCTCCAGGGACGTGATCAGCCAGGACAGGTCCTGGCTGCGGGCGAGCCAGCCGAGCAGCACGCCCAGGACGAGACCGGCGATGATCTGGGCCCAGAAGGGCACCTTGAAGGACTTCGTGCGTGAGGACACGGACGGGCTCCGTTGGGGGACGCGTAGGGACTGACGTGGGAGACGACGGGGGGGTTGCGTGACGTCAGGGACGACAGGCAGCGGACGCGCACCGGCAGAGATCCACGTGCAGGCGCGCCACGAGCGGAACGCTCTCAGGCATGGGGGGCGCGACTGCTGACTTCATGACAACGACCTTAACACCCGAGCTTTGAGGACCCCAAAGCCTACCTTTGACAGGCAGAAACGCATACTCACCCACACAACACAAAGCGCCCCGTTTCCGCGTATGCACGGAAACGGGGCGCTGTACGCCTGTGTCAGGAGACCTATGAGGTCTGGCCCTGCGCCCGGGACGTGTCGTCGGCGACGTCCTCCTGGCTGCGGTTGGCCTCCAGGTTGGCCTTCATCCGGTCCACCCGCTGCACGATCTGCACGGACGCCCGGTCCCGCTCCTTGCGCAGCACGACGAAACTGATCGGCGCGGAGAGCAGCAGGGCGAGCATCACGACCCACAGGCCGTTGCTGGAGCCGAGGCCGCGCGGGGCGAGGCCGGAGTAGACGAGGCCCCAGACGACCACGAGGCAGCCTGCGAAGATCCCGAGGCGCATCAGCGTGTAGCGGAGCATCTCAATCCACTCTTCCGGTTCGAACGGCCAGAACGCACCCAAAGGGGCCCCGTCCAGTGAAGCACGCCGGACGGTCGATCTTGCAGGGGGGTACGAGCCGGGGTTCAGGCGAGCGGCAGCAGCATGAAGATGTCCTCCCGGTCTTCACCGGGCCCCACCCGGATCGCGCCGGGGACGCGGCCGACCTCCTTGTAGCCGCAGGACGCGTAGAAACGCTCCAGGCCGAGACCGCCCCGGCAGGTGAGGCGGATCGCCTCGAAGCCGAGATCACGGGCCGCGCCCTCGGCGACGGCCAGCAGATCACGCCCATAGCCCTTGCCCTGGTGACGCGGATGCACCATCACCGTGTAGAGCCACAGCCAGTGCGTCATCAGGTGGTGCGTGTTGAACGTCAGAAACGCGGTCGCCGCGACCCGGCCCTCCTCGTCCTGCCCGACGAGCAGTCTGGCCCGGCCCTCCGACATCGCCGCGAAGTGCCTCAGCAACTCGGGGCGCACGTCCTCGCGCGTCACCGGCGGCACGAAGCCGACGGCTCCCCCGGCGTTGGTGGCATCGGTCCACAGATCGAGCAGGCCGTCGCGCAGGGCGGGGGTGACGGCGGGATCGAGCGTGAAGGTAAGGGGCATAGGCCGATGATAGCTATTACGAGAGCGCGTGCGCCGCCACTTTCAGATCGGACAGCAGCCCCCGGTACGCCGCTTCCCGGTCGTCCGCCCGCAGCACCGACGACGGGTGCACCGTCGGCACCAGCCGCTCCGGCCGGCCGTGGATCTCCTCCTCCAGCACCGTGCCCCGCACCTGCGTGACCCGGAAGGAGGACCCGAGCAGCGCCTTCCCCGCGGTGGCCCCGAGGACGATGATCAGCTCCGGCTCCACGACCGCGAGCTCGGCGGCCAGCCAGGGACCGCAGGCGGTCATCTCACGCAGGTTGGGCGCCTTGTGGATCCGGCGCTTGCGCGGCTCGGCCTGGGTGAACTTGAAGTGCTTGACCGCGTTGGTGACGTAGGCCTCGGAGGGATCGATGCCCGCCTCCTCCAGGGCCCGGTCCAGAAGCCGCCCGGCGGGCCCGACGAACGGCTTCCCCTGCCGGTCCTCCTGATCCCCGGGCTGCTCCCCCACGAGCATGACGCGAGCGTCCTTGCTCCCGGCCCCGAACACGGTCTGGGTGGCGTCCCGGTGCAGGGGACACCCCCGGCACTCGGCAGCGGCCCGCCGCAGAGCGGGCAAGCCGCCGCGATCCGGAACGAACGGTTCAGCGGTGTAGGCGTCCTCAGGCGCCTTGGTGGCAACCATGCCCTCCGGGTACCCAGCTCAGGGTCATACCCGCATCGGCTGGGGAGACTCGCGACGCTCCGGGTCCGGCCCCTCGTACTCCCGAATGATCTCGTACCGCGTGTTCCGCTCCACCGGCCGGAACCCGGCATCGCGAATGAGATCCAGCAGGTCCTCACGGGTCAGCTTGTTCGGCGTGCCGAAGTTGTCCGCGTCATGCGTGATCTTGTACTCGACGACCGATCCGTCCATGTCGTCGGCACCGTGCTGCAGCGCGAGCTGCGCGGTCTGCACGCCGTGCATGACCCAGAAGACCTTCACGTGCGGCACGTTGTCGAACAGCAGCCGGGACACCGCGAAGGTCTTCAGCGCCTCCGCCCCGGTCGCCATCTGCGTCCGGGCCTGCAGCCGGTTGCGGACCTTCCCGTCCTGCATGTCGACGAAGTCGTGCTGGTACCGCAGCGGAATGAAGACCTGGAAACCCCCGGTCTCGTCCTGCAGCTCACGCAGCCGCAGCACGTGATCCACCCGGTGCCGCGGCTCCTCGATGTGGCCGTACAGCATCGTGCAGGGGGTCTTCAGACCCTTCTCGTGCGCCAGCCGGTGAATCCGGGACCAGTCCTCCCAGTGGGTCCGGTGGTCCACGATGTGCTGCCGGACCTCCCAGTCGAAGATCTCCGCACCGCCGCCGGTCAGCGACTCAAGACCCGCGTCGATCAGCTCGTCGAGGATCTCGGACGCGCTCATCCCGGAGATGGTCTCGAAGTGGTGGATCTCGGTCGCCGTGAAGGCCTTCAGCGAGACGTGCGGCAGCGCGGCCTTCAACTCCCGCAGCGAGCGCGGGTAGTAGCGCCACGGCAGGTTCGGGTGCAGGCCGTTGACGATGTGCAGCTCGGTGAGGTTCTCGCTCTCCATCGCCTTGGCGAGCTTGACGGCCTCCTCGATGCGCATCGTGTACGCGTCCTTCTCCCCCGGCTTGCGCTGGAAGGAGCAGTACGCGCAGGAGGCCGTGCACACGTTGGTCATGTTGAGGTGGCGGTTGACGTTGAAGTGCACGACGTCGCCGTTCTTGCGCGTGCGCACCTCGTGTGCGAGGCCGCCGAGCCAGGCCAGGTCGTCCGACTCGTACAGCGCGATGCCGTCCTCACGGGTCAGCCGCTCACCGGCCCTGACCTTTTCCTCCAGCTCGCGCTTGAGCCCGAGATCCATGCCCACACCTTTCTACGACGACGTCCCAACCGTACGACTACGCCTCTTCCGGCAGCTCTCCGACCCGGTTCTCCCACTTCGTGGAGAGCACGATGGTCGTACGCGTCCGGGACACACCCTTCGTGCCGCTGAGCCGCCGGATGATCTTCTCCAGGCCGTCCACGTTCTCCGCCCGCACCTTGAGCATGTACGAGTCGTCGCCCGCGATGAACCAGCAGTCCTCGATCTCGGAGAGATCCCTCAGCCGCTGCGCCACGTCCTCGTGGTCCGTGGCGTCGGAGAGCGAGATGCCGATGAGGGCGGTGACACCGAGGCCGAGCGAGGCGGCGTCGACGGTGGCCCGGTAACCGGTGATGACTCCGGCCGCCTCCAGCCGGTTGATGCGGTCGGTGACGCTGGGTCCCGACAGCCCGACGAGGCGTCCCAGCTCCGCGTAGGAGGCCCGGCCGTTCTCCCTCAGGGCCTGGATGAGCTGCCTGTCCACCGCGTCCATTGCGATCGAAGCCTTCCGCTGAAGTTGTCCGAAGAGTCTGTGGTTGTGATGACGTACAGCTGCCGTGCAGGGTGTGGCTCAGCCGGCGCGGTGTGATCCGCCGCCGAGCTCACCTTGCCAACGGCGGTAGAGCCCGTGCGGCACGCCCGCCGCGTCGAGTACGCGTCCGGCGACGAAGTCCACCAGGTCCTGGATGTGCGTCGCGCCCGCGTAGAAGGCGGGTGAGGCGGGCACGACGGTCGCACCCGCGTCGTCGAGGGTGACCAGGTGCCGCAGGGTCTGACCGTTCAGCGGGGTCTCGCGCACGGCCACGACCAGGGGGCGGCTCTCCTTCAGGGTCACGCTCGCCGCCCGCTGCAACAGGTCCTTCGACAGCCCGAGCGCGACCCCGGCCACGCTCGCGGTCGAGGCGGGCACGATCAGCATGCCCTTGGTGGGGTACGACCCCGAGGAGGGCCCGGCGGCCAGGTCGCCGGCGCTCCAGTGCCGTACGGCGCCGATGTCCACGGAGAACGTGCCGGGCTTGCCGTCGGCCCCCCGGGACAGCCATTCCCGCAGGTCGTCCTGCCAGTGGGCGTCCCGGAAGGAGATCCCGGTCTCGTCGAGCAGGGTGAGGCGGGAGGCCCGGCTGACCACCAGGTCGACGCTCTCCCTGGCCTCCAGCAACGCACGCAGCACGGCGGCCGCATACGGTGTACCGGACGCTCCCGACACCCCCACGATCCAAGGCCTGCGCTGCGTTTCTCCTGCGTTCACGTCTTGAGCCTACCGGCGGACGGGTCGCTCCTCAGGACCGGCCGGGCGCGTCCAGAACCCTGGGGGCGCACGTCACGGGTGGCCGCCCCGCTTCCACACGAGCACCATGCCTGCCTTCGGCAGGATCCAGTCGTCGATGCTGACGCTGACCACCCGGGTCGCCGAGAGTCCGGGGCTGTAGTCGATCGAGGCGGGGCGGGTGGCGCCGAAGTAGTCGAGAGCCCTGATGCTCTCTATGTCGTTCACTCCCACACTCACGGAGTAATTGGCCCCGAACGTGGGTCTCGGCACCTCGAAACTCAGCAGGTTGCCGTCCGCCCGCACCTTGGCCATGAAGGAGTACTGGACCCTGACGCTTTCGGCGTCCTCGAACTCGTCCACAGGGATGTGGACGAAGAACTCACGGTCGGCCTCGTTCAGTCCGACCGGGACCGACCGGCCGGCGAAGGAGACGGACGTGAGGGAGAAGCCGCTGGTCCAGTCCGCGTCGAACTCGCCGGTGGACGGCAGGCGCCAGATTCCCCCCAGATCATGGGCACGGAGAGTCCGGTCGTACTCCTCGCCCCAGGTAGCCACCTTGAAGGAGAACCTGGTGCGGCGGGTGTTGTTGGTGTGGTAGCCGAACTGGAAGTACACCGTGTAGTAGTCGTGGTCCCGGCCGCCCGGAGCGGCGGACTCGATCTCCAGGATCTCGGCCCGGACGACCAGGTTCCGCCAGATCTCCTCCGATTCGAAGACCCCGAGTCGGAGCTTGCGTGCCACCACGGAGCCGAGTTCGGAGCTGCCGGAGCGCAGATGCACGGCACTTTCGATGACCCGGTCCAGTTCGGCGGCGGAGAGCTCCAGCGACCTTATGTGCTGACCCGCCGCCATCGACCGGGCCACGGCTTCACGGACCATCTCCTGCTCGGCGTCCATGATGTTTCTGACCTGCTCGACAAGTCGGTCGTCGGCGATCTGGTTGAGGAGGACCTGGAACAGCACGATCACCAGGCCGGTCTGGAAGATCGCGTTTCCGATGTCGAAGAGGTGCAGTCGGCTCTGGAGGGTCTCGGCGCCCTTGTTCAGGACGTAGTCGCCGTCCGGCTCGCGGACTATGTAGACCGTGTCCTGCGGCACTGTGGTCATGAGAATGACGCCCACCGCTATCGCCAGGAGACCGAGGAGAAGCCCACGACTGCGGTACAGGTCCGTCAAGGCGCTGCCCAGCGTGCGGCGGGCGCCAGGATTCGGTCCGTTGGGTGCCGCCACGATCTCCCCCGTCAGTCGGATGCGCGGTCAGAGCGGAAGGTATCTGGTGAGCGCCGTGTGCGCTGATTCCTCCGCACGCAGATAGCGCTCGACATTCGAATAAGCGATCTCGTTTCCGTTCTGCACGAACAGGGCCGACCCGGCACCGAGTTTCTCCAGCACGGGAACCCCTGCCTGCGGGTCGACTCCCGCATCGCCGCAGATCTCTGCCACGGTCGAACCGCGCCGGACGCTCAGCAGCACAAGACATTCGAGCGGCGAGAAGACGTGAGCGGACAGATATCCGCGGCACGCGAAGTCGAGGATTCTCGTGGTTTTGGGATCACCCTTCCCCTTGGGCAGGTCGAGGTCTCTCACGTCACCACTCAGCACGGCGTGCTCGGCGTCATGAATGGCCTTTCGGCCACTCCTGATCAGCTCGGAAAGACCGTCGAGCCCGAATACGTCGTAGATCAGGCTCGCCTGTCGCATGTGATTCAGATAGACCGTCCAGAGCTTCGGCCTCTGCACACCGTGCCGACCGTGCACGAGAATGTTCTTCAGCGCCTTTTCCGGCAGCACGGCGGAGCCCGCGTAACAGGTTCCGAGGACCTCGGCGATCCCTTCTTCGAGCCCCATGGCATAGACGTCGGGGTCGACTCTTCCGGTCACGGTGTGCACCACTTCATGGGCGAACAGAGCTTCGCTGTAGAAGGGCCTCAGCTTGTCTCGGCGGAAATACACTCCGGACGGGATGCCGAAATTCTCCTCGTCCTCGGAGTCCGGCGCAAAAGCCGCCCAGTCGAAGCGGTGGAACGGTTCGGGAAAGCTGTCGACGATCCGCAGGGGTGATTCCCTCACATCCAGCCCCAGGTCGGCGATGAGGGCTTGGAGGCGGGGGCCGAAGTGGTCCAGTCGCTCCTCGACGGAACTGAACTCGTCGACCCGTTCCAGTTCGGCGGAGGCCATTAGGCGGAGGTCCCGCGCGACGAGCCTGCGTTGCGCCTCTTCTTCCGTGGAGACCACCGACTCCGGCGCGGTGTCGATACGGTCGGCGGCCTCCCGGAGAAGGGCGGAAGCCGCCGATGCGGAGGCGACTTCGGTGTCCGCGCCCACTACATCGGTCACATAGGAAGCAAAGCGCTCAATGTTGGCAAACCGGCAAGCAGTGAGATAGATCCCTCCGAACAAGTAGTCGGAAAACCGCACAGCTCAGCACCCCTGTCTTATTCCGCTTCCATGGCCCCCGGCCCGGCGGGGACGGACGCGACCGTATCGTACTCACGCTCCGCCGGGCCGGTCGTTCCGACGGCTGCTGTCAGCCACCACCACCGTTGCCGTTGACCCACATGGAACTCACCCCCTTTCGCGTGTGCCGCGTTTTTCTCCGTCAGGGAGACAAAACGTTTCTCAACTCGTCCACCCGACCGGCCGCGTAGGCCACGAGCCGCTTGTCGTCGGCTGGAACGCCACCGCTTTCGGCCACCTGGAGACAGCGATAGGCGGTGGCCAGCAGGGCGCGCGTGATGTTCTCCGTGACTTCGGTCAGACGCCGGAGGGCGTGCAGCTCGGCAGGCCCCTCTTCGGCGCGCAGCCTGAATATGGCCCGGGCCGCGGTGCTCTCCAGCTCCTCGAAAGGCTTGAGGAGCTTCACGAATGCCTCGTACAGCAGGGCCACCCGCGGGTCCTGGAAGTCGTAGTACATCCGGTAGGACTCCTCCCAGAAATGCACCTGCTTCCGTCGGAAATACCCGATGAGGGGGGACCCCGGATAGACCTCCAGCCGGTTCACGATCCTGCGGTAGCTTCCCACGTTGTTCGCCAGCAGGAAGTCGAGGTTCGTCCTGATCCCGCCGAGGTCGGACAGCGGCTGGAACATGATGAATCCGACCGAGTACTCGATGTCGCTCTTCCTGAGCAACGCGATGGCTTCTGCCGCCTGCTGAGGGGTGGTGCGCTTCGCGTACAACCTGAGGTCCGCGTCGTTCGCGGACTCGATCCCGATCAGCACGTGGCGGAGCCCGACGTCCCGCAGGGTCGTCAGCAGCGCCGCTTCCAGCTCGCTGATGCGGCATTCGATGGCGAACCTGATGTCCAGTCCCCGTGTCCGCACCAGCCGGGCGAAGTCCTGGGCCCGCTGTATCCCCCGGCCGTCACCGCCCAGGAAATCGTCGTCGACGATGCTGAACATGCGGGCGCCGTACGCCTGTTGTAAGTGCTCGATCTCGTCGACGACGTGTTCCGCCGAGCGATACCGCCAGCGCGGTGCTCCGGGATGACGATTGGCGTAGTTCCCCGACTGGCAGAACGAGCAGTGAGCCGCGCAGCCCCGGCTCGTGCACAGGGTGACGTGACTGTCCGCGTAGGCGTTCTCGCGACCGCCGCGGAACGGCAGAGGCAGCGCGTCGAGATCCTCGGTCGGTGCCCGCGGGCCGGTGAAGAGAAGCTCACCGCCGAGCCTGAGATACATCCCCCGCACAGTGCCGGGGCTTTCCCCTGCGACGATGTGCCGCCATAACTCGGAGACGGTCTCCTCCGCCTCGTTGAGACAGGCCGAATTCAACGCCTCGCACTCTTCGAGCATGCGGGGCCAGAGGGAGTAGGAGCCCTGGCCCCCGATGGTGATGTGCGCGTCGGGCGATACCGCTCTGAAGGTGCGTGCCAGGGCGAGAGCGTCGGGGATCTGCCGCGTGAACAGTGCGCCTATCCCGATCAACGAGGACTGGCCGGCCACGCGGAGAACCTCCGCCGAGGGTTCGGCCGGACACTCGTCCACCACCGTCACCCGTGCGCCCTCGCCGAGGAGGGTGGCCGCGACCGAACGAATCCCGAGGCTCTCCGCCCCGAGGTATTCGTCATGATCGTAGGAGGGTGCTACGAGCAGAGCCTGCCGGACACCGTCGCCGTCCATGGCTCCCCCTGCCTTCCGCCGTGCACCGCGACCCGCACATCTGGAGCATCGGGCACGCGACAGGCGGGGTCAAGGGCGCAGGACAGCGCCGGTCGGGAGCCGGGCGTACGCCAGTGCGGCGCCCCCGGCTGCCCTGCCCGCCTACACCGTGAGCCCGCGCACCAGCAGGTCCAGTAGCGCACACACGAACAGCGCTATGCCGATGAAGCCGTTGACGCTGAAGAACGCGCGGTTCACTCGGGACAGGTCGTGGGGGCGGACGATGGTGTGTTCGTAGAGGAACGCGGCGGCGACGATCAGCAGGCCCAGCCAGAAGAAGGCGCCGGCGTCGGTGACGAGGGCGTACCAGACGAACAGGGCCGTCGTGATGGTGTGGCAGACCCGCGCGCCCCAGATCGCCGCCGGGATGCCGAAGCGGGCCGGGACGGACATGACGCCGATCTCGCGGTCGGTCTCGACGTCCTGGCAGGCGTAGATCAGGTCGAAGCCGCCGATCCAGATGCCGACGGCCAGCCCGAGGATCACCGCGTCCCAGGACCAGGAACCCGTGACCGCCAGCCAGCCGCCGACCGGGCCCATCGCCTGGGCCAGGCCCAGGATGGCCTGCGGGAAGTTCGTGAACCGCTTGCCGTACGGGTAGACCACCATCGGGATCACCGCGATGGGGGCCAGCGCCAGGCACAGCGGGTTCAGCAGGGCCGCCGCGCCGAGGAAGACGACCAGGGCGATCAGGGCCCCCGTCCACGCGTGCCGGACCGACATCGCGCCGGTCACCAGTTCGCGGTGCGCCGTGCGCGGGTTACGGGCGTCGATCTCGCGGTCGATGATCCGGTTGACCGCCATCGCGAACGTACGCAGCCCCACCATGCAGATGGTGACCAGCAGCAGCCGGCCCCAGTGGACGTTCTTGTCCCACTGGTACATCGCCGTGAGCGAGGCGATGTAGGCGAAGGGCAGCGCGAAGACCGAGTGCTCGATCATCACGAGGCGCAGGAAGGCCTTCGTGCGTCCCGGCTGGGGGATCGCGGCGGAAGCGGAGGTCACAGGCCGTACTCCTTCCAGCGGCGGTCCACCTTCGCCGCCGTCTCCGGATCGGACTCCACCATGTCGGGCCAGCCGCCGTCACGCGTGTAGCCCTCCTCGGGCCACTTCCTCGTCGCGTCGATACCGGCCTTGCCGCCCCAGAACTGCTGGTAGGAGGCGTGGTCGAGGTGGTCGACCGGCCCCTCGACGATGCTCAGGTCGCGGGCGTAGTCCGTGTTGCCGAGCGCCCGCCAGGCGACCTCGTGCAGGTCGTGGACGTCGCAGTCGGAGTCGACGACCACGATCAGTTTGGTCAGCGACATCATGTGCGCGCCCCAGATCGCGTGCATGACCTTCTGCGCGTGCTTCGGGTACTTCTTGTCGATCGAGACGATCGCGCAGTTGTGGAAGCCGCCCGCCTCCGGCAGGTGGTAGTCCACGATGTCCGGCACGATGATCTTCAGCAGCGGCAGGAAGAAGCGTTCCGTCGCCCGGCCGAGCGGTCCGTCCTCCGTCGGGGGCCTGCCCACGACGATCGACTGGAGCAGGGGCCGCTTCCGCATCGTCACGCAGTCGATCTTCAGGGCGGGGAACGGCTCCTGCGGTGTGTAGAAGCCGGTGTGGTCGCCGAACGGGCCCTCCGGCAGCATCTCGCCCGGCTCCAGCCAGCCCTCGATGACGACCTCCGCCTGCGCCGGCACCTGGAGCGGCACGGTCTTGCAGTCGACCATCTCGATCCGCTTGCCCGCGAGGAACCCGGCGAACAGGTACTCGTCGATGTCCCCGGGCAGCGGCGCGGTGGACGCGTACGTCACGGCGGGCGGGCAGCCGAAGGCGATCGCGACGGGCAGCCGCTCACCGCGCCGGGCCGCCACCTGGTAGTGGTTGCGGCTGTCCTTGTGGATCTGCCAGTGCATGCCGATCGTGCGCTTGTCGTGGCGCTGGAGGCGGTACAGCCCGAGGTTGCGGATGCCCGTCTCCGGGTCCTTGGTGTGGGTGAGCCCCAGATTGAAGAAGGAGCCGCCGTCCTTGGGCCAGGTGAACAGGGCCGGGAGCTGCTCCAAATCGACGTCGTCCCCGGTGAGGACGACCTCCTGCACCGGGCCGTCCTTCACCTTCTTCGGCGGTACGTGCGTCATCGCGCCGAGCTTCCCGAAGGCCTCCCGCACGCCGACGAACCCGTGCGGCAGCTCGGGCTTCAGCAGCCCGCCGATCCGCTCCGAGATCTCGGCGTACGACTTCAGGCCCAGCGCCTTCAGCAGGCGCCGGTCCGTGCCGTAGACGTTCATCGCGAGGGGCATGCGCGACCCGCGTACGTTCTCGAAGAGCAGCGCGGGGCCGCCGGCCTTCTGCACCCGGTCGACGATCTCCCCGACCTCCAGATACGGGTCCACCTCGGCCTTGATGCGCTTGAGGTCGCCCTCGCGCTCCAGAGCCCTGAGCAGGGAGCGAAGATCGTCGTAAGCCATGCGGTCCAGTATCCCCGAGCGGCTACCCTGGCCCTGAACCGCCCACCCGCTTTGCTGAGAGGCCGCGCATGCTCCGGGTACTGATGTTCCTCGTGCCGCTGGCGCTGAGCGTGTACGCGTTCATCGACTGCATCAGCACGAAGGACGACGACATCCGTCACATGCCCAAGCCGCTGTGGGCGATCCTCGTGCTGCTGTTCCCGCTCGTGGGCTCGATCTCCTGGCTCATCGCGGGGAAGAAGCGAGGTGCTGCGGCGGGGGGCCGTCCGCGTCCCCGGCAGTGGGTGGCGCCCGACGACAACCCCGAGTTCCTGAAGTCCCTGGACGACGAGGAGAAGCGGGACGACGAGCCGTAGTCGTCAGCGTCAGAGAGCGCCGGTGAACGCCGACCAGGCGGACCGGGTGACGAGCAGGACCGGACCGTCAGGGGTTTTGCTGTCGCGGACGGGGACGGTGTCGGGGAAACCGGGGGCTATTTCCACGCAGTTGCCGCCGTTGTCGTCGCTGTAGCTGCTCTTGATCCATTGCGCCGCGCAGAGCTCGTACCGGTCCATGATGCTCGTACCCCTCCATCGCGTCGCTGATCAGGGCGGCGGATTCGCGGGCTGACGGGATGTCGGCCCTGAGCACATCATAGGTCTGGGAATGCCGCTGGTAGACGGCCGGATCGTTGTTGAAGTGGCCACGGTCCAGGGACTCCGAGTACACCCATCGCTCGTCGGCCAGTTCGATCAGCGACATGGATCCTCGGGGCCGGACGAGCCCGAATGCGTCTGATGGGGCCACCTGGATACGGATGTTCCGGCGCTGCCCGACCGCAAGCAGGTGCGCGCACTGCTCACGCATGACCTCCGGGCTGCCCACACCGTTGCGCAGGCAGCTCTCGTCGAGGATGACGACGTACAGCGGACCGCCGTCGGCCAGAAAGCGTTGCTGTCGGCTCAGTCGAGCCCGGACGCGTGAGTCCACCTCCTCGGCATCCGCACCACGGCGGCTGAACAGCGCACGCGCGTAGTCCGCTGTCTGCAAAAGCCCCGGAATCACTCGCTCCTGGTACTCCCGCAAGGCGACGGCCACCTCGTCCATCTCAGCCCGCCGCCGAAACCAGTCAGGATGCTCCACCTGCGGATACCAGTCGATCCGCCCCCACAACCGCAGCAACACCCCACCCGTGCCGAGGAGTTCGTCGCACTTCTTCGCGAAACCCTCCTGCGGAACCCTCGTGCCCGCCTCCACCCGCGCCACGTGCGAGCGGTCGCACGGGATCTGCCGCGCCAGACCCTCCTGCGTGAGCAGCGCCGCCTCGCGGAAGTGCCGCAGCACCTCGCCGAACACGGCCGCCGTGCTCGCTCCCGACTCCGCCCCGCCGTTCCGTCGGCTCACGGCCTCCCCCTCCGTGACAGTGCACCGGTGTCACACGCCAAGCATTGAACCGGACTGTTCCCCTGCGCAACGCTCGATACACCCAGAGTTACGGAGGTGCACGGGATGGAACCGGGAACGCTCGTCTACGACCCTGCGACGGGCAAGGTCGGCGAGTATCAGGACAACACCGGCCCGTATGTGATGCTGCGCCCGGTCGGCGGCGGCCGGGAGTGGCAGGCGGACCCGGCGCGGATCCGGGTGGCCACCCTGGAGGAGCGGCTCAGGGCGGGCGTACGCGCGGCCAACGGCCGTTCCAGGGAAGGGCTGTCGGCCGATCCGAACCGGCCGCCCGTACCCGTGCCCGGGTGCGCGGCGTGCGAGGAGCTTGCCGTCCGCCGGGACCGGGCACGGGCCGCGTTCGACGGGAGTGCCGTGACGGACGCGAACGTGCTGCTGCGCCAGCACCAGCGCGAGGAGCACGGCGGACAACCGGCGGGGCGCCGGATCTTCCGGTACGTCCCGTACTCGATCGTGCAGGACGCCTCGGCCCTCCCGGAGTACCAGGCGTACTGCGTCTCGGGAGAGGACGAGGACTGCGGGGCGAGCTCCGGCCCACGCCCGGCCCCGGCCGAGGTGGAGGAGTGGCAGCGCAGGCACACCCAGGAGACCCGGCACCTGCGCTACCGCCGCAGCTTCGCCGACTACGCGGTGCTGGAGAGGCAGGGCTGACGAGGCACGACGCCGCCGAGGAAGCGGGCGAACCCGAGAGCCCGGCGCAGGTCACCCTGCCAGAAACCCACCGGTCCGAGACGCCCGCACGGCCGCCACCTCCTGCGGGGCCCCCTCGGCCACCACCCGGCCCCCGCCGGCCCCGCCGACCGGCCCGAGGTCGATCAGCCAGTCCGACGCCCGCATGACATCGACGTTGTGCTCGATGGTGATGACGGAGTGCCCCGCGTCCACCAGCCGCTGGAGCACATCCAGGAGCCGCGCCGAGTCCGCCGCGTGCAGGCCGGTCGTCGGCTCGTCGAGGACGTAGAGCGTGCGGTCGGCCGCCCGGCGGCCCAGCTCCTTCGCCAGTTTCAGGCGCTGCGCCTCACCCCCGGACAGCGTGGGCGCGGGCTGTCCCAGCGGCAGGTAGCCGAGGCCGACGTCCGCCATGCGCCGCAACCGGCCGGCCACGGCGGGCACGTCCCGGAACACGCCCAGGGCCTCGTCCACCGTCGCCTCCAGTACCTCGGCGATGTCGTACCCCTGGTACCGCACCGCCAGCACCTCGGGCCGGAAGCGGCGGCCCCGGCAGGACGGGCAGCGCACTTCCACGGCCGGGAGGAAGTGCATCCGTACGGTGAGCACGCCCGCGCCCTCGCACCGTTCGCAGCGTCCGCCCGGCACGTTGAAGGAGAACCGGCCCGCTGTCAGGCGTCCTTCGCTGCTCGCGGCGAAGACCTCCCGGATGGGTGTGAAGACGTCCGAGTACGTCGCGGCGTTGGAGCGCGGGACGCGGCTGATGGGCTCCTGGTCGATGAGGACCGCCTTGGACAGGTGCTCCCAGCCGTCGATGCCGTCGTGTTCGGCCGGGAGTTCGCCCGCCCCGTGGAAGTGGCGGCGGGCGGCCCGGCCCAGGATGTCCAGCAGCAGCGTCGACTTGCCCGAGCCGGACGGGCCCGTGACCGTCACCAGGCGCTGCAGCGGGATCCGTACGGTCACGTCCTTGAGGTTGTGGGCGCGGGCCCCCCGGATCACGATCGCCGAGGTGTTGTCGCCGCGGCCACGGCTCGCGGGCGCGGGCAGCCGGCCCGACAGGTACGCGCCGGTCACCGAGGACCCGGCCCGGGCCACCTCCTGGGGCGTCCCGGCCGCCACGATCCGTCCGCCGTTCCGGCCCGCCCCCGGGCCGACGTCCACCACGTGGTCCGCCGCCCGCAGCACGTCCAGGTCGTGCTCGACGACCAGCACGGTGTTGCCCAGGTCGCGCAGCCGGTGCAGGACGCCGATCAGGCGGGCGGTGTCCGAGGGGTGCAGACCGATGGTCGGCTCGTCGAGGACGTACAGCACGCCGGTCAGGCCGGAGCCGAGCAGGGCGGCCAGCCGCAGCCGCTGGGTCTCGCCGGCGGAGAGGCTCGGCGTGGACTGCTCCAGGCTGAGGTAACCGACTTCGACGTCCACCAGGCGCCGTACCCGCTCCTCCAGGTCGGCGACGACCGGCTCGACGAGCAGCCACTCGTCCCCGGCCGACCGCTCCTTCAGGCCGGCCAGCCAGCCGTCGAGTTCGGTGAGCGGCAGTCGTGCCGCCTCGACGATCGTCAGTCCGTGCACGGTCACCGCCCGGCTCTCCGGCCGCAGCCGGGTGCCCTCGCACTGGCCGCAGGGCTGTTTCACCAGGCCCTGTTTCTCGGCCCGTTCGCGGTACTCGGGGTCGTCCGCGCGCTCGGTGTAGCGCCGCAGCAGCGCCGTCGCGACCCCTTCGAAGCGGCCCGCCGCCACGGTGGCCGGCGTCTCGACCGACGGGAAGTGCCGCCGGAACTCGGGGCTTTCGACGCCGTACACCAGCAGGTCCCGTTGCGGCTCGCCCAGTTCGCCGACCGGGCGGTCCGCGTCGAAGGTGAAGCCGTAGTGGCGGGCGGCGGCCCGCAGCGCGGTGAGGTTCCACTCGGTGAGCTTCGGGTTCCAGCCCCGTACCGCGCCCTGGGCCAGGGAGCGGGAGCCGTCGACCAGGCGCCGTACGTCGGGCCGGATGACATCGCCCAGGCCGGTGCAGGACGGGCAGGCGCCCGCGGGCTTGTTGAAGGAGAAGGAGCCCATCACCAGCTCGGGCACGAGAGTGCCGCAGTGCGGGCAGGGGATGTGCTCGCCCTCGGCGTCGTCGTCGGCCGCGGTGACCTCGGCGGCGTTCGCGTACGACGGCGGGATGCTCTTGCCGCAGCCGGGGCAGGGGCGGGTCCCGATCCGCGACCACAGCAGCCGGAGGTAGGTGAACACCTCGGTGACCGTGCCGACCGTGGAGCGCGGGCTGCGGTTGGTGAGGTGCTGGTCGACGCTGATGGACGGGGACAGGCCGCTGATCGAGTCGACAGCGGGTTTGCTGACGAAGCCGGTGACCATGCCCAGCGACTCCAGATACTGCCGCTGGCCCTCCTGGTGGAGGGTGTCGAAGGCGAGCGTGGACTTGCCGGATCCGGACAGGCCGGTCAGGACGACCAGCTTGTTCTTCGGGACGGAGAGGGAGACGTTCTTGAGGTTGTGGAGGCGGGCGCCGGTGACCCGGATGCAGTTGTCCATTCCTTCAAGTCTTCCATTTAAGTGCGGTGTTGAGACTTTTCCGGGCATAGAGGCCGACTTCACTGTCGTAACCTTCAAATCGATGACCAACGAACGCCGTCTCCGTCCCGTCGACCTCGCCCGGGTGGCCGGTGTCTCGACGCAGCAGATCCGCAACTACGAGGACGCCGGAGTGCTGCCGCCCGCCGCGCGCACCGAGTCCGGCTACCGCGTCTTCACCGACATCCATCGCAGCGCACTGCTGGCGTACCGGGCCCTGATGCGGGGGTACGGGCCGCTGACGGCGACGCGGATCATGCGCGCCCTGCACGACGGCGACGTCCCGGGCGCGCTCGCCCTGGTCGACGCCGCGCACGCCGCGCTGCACGAGGAGCGGGTCTCCCTGCGGGCCGCGAGCGAGGCCCTGGAGCTGCTGGCGGCCGAGCCGCCCGCCCCGCTGCCCCGCTCCGGCGGGCTGCGCATCGGGGAAGTGGCCGCGCTGCTGGGCGTACGGACGTCCGCGCTGCGAGTGTGGGAGGGAGCCGGGCTGCTCACGCCCGGCCGCGAGCGCGGCACGGGGTACCGGGTCTACGAACCCGCCGATGTGCGCGACGCCCGGCTCGTGCACACGCTGCGCCGCAGTCACTATCTCTTCGACCAGATCCGCCCGGTGCTCCAGGGGCTGCGCCGGGAGGGCAGCAGCGACGCCCTGCGGGCGGCGATCGCGGCCCGCGCAGAGGCCCTGACGGCTCGCACCAGGGGCATGGTCGAGGGCGCGGGCGCCCTCCACGCCCACCTCGAATGGGTCACCGCGTCAACCGAACGCACCGGTCAGGGCTCGTAACACCGTTCGAGATGCCATCCGATCCATTGAAAAACCGGCGACACCCGGTGTCGCCGGTAGCGGGTTCGCCATTCGTTTGGTCGGGTCTATCCCACCTGCGAACGGAGACCCCCTGTGCGAATGACTGATATCCAGCGCTGCGAGGTCCGACCTGGGCGACTCGTCGAATGGACACTCAGTCCGGCGACCGTCGCGACGGCGAAGGCTCTGCCAGAAGACTCCAGGCCACCGGCGTACATCCAGGAGTCGCACATCCGGACGGCCCGGTCCGTACGGGAGGACGGACTGTTCGTCCCGACCTGGCTGGGCGCGGCGTTCGACATCCCGGGACGGGCCGACCTGGACGCGCTGGGCGAGGCGCTGCGCGGCTGGACGCTGCGCCATGAAACGCTGCGCAGCGGCTTCCGCTGGGCGGGCGGGCCCGGCGACTCGATCCGCCGCTTCACACTCGACCCGTCCTCCGTGTCCCTGCACCGCGAGGACGTCGGCGACTTCACCGACCCGACGGCCCTGGCCCAGCACCTCCAGGACCGCTTCGACACCACGGCCGACGCCCTGCGCTGGCCCAACCTCATCTACACGGCGGTCGTCCGCGACGACTGCACCAGCGTGTACATGGCCTTCGACCACAGCAACGTCGACGCCTACTCCATCCACCGCATCCCCGCCGAGATCCACGAGCTGTACGAGGCCGGGGTCGCGGGCAGGGCCGAGGGGCCGGAGCCGGCGAGCAGTTACGTCGACTTCTGCGAGGCCGAGCGGGCCGACGCCGACCGCATCGACGCGGACCACGACATCGTCGCCCGCTGGCGGGAGTTCATCCAGCGCTGCGGCGGACGGCTGCCGAGCTTCCCCGTCGACCTGGGCCTGGAACCCGGGGGCGGACTGCCCACGCAGAAGTTCATGCGCGAGATGATGGTGGACGCGGATGCCGCCGCCGCGTTCGAGGCGTACTGCCGCCCTTACGGCGGGAGCCTGGTCGGGGTCCTCGCGGCCACCGCCCTGATCGTCCACGAGATCGGCGGCGAGCCCGTCTACCGCACGGTCGTGCCGTTCCACACCCGGGTGAAATCCCAGTGGTCGCAGTCGGTCGGCTGGTACGTGGGCGGCGCCCCGATCGAGATCCCCATGTCCGAAGCCGTCGACTTCCCGAGCGCCCTGCGCACCGTACGCGCCGCCCTCCAGGCCAACCGCCGGCTGGCCCGCATCCCCCTGGCCCGCGTCCTGCACCTCCTCGGCAGCGACTTCCGCCCGACCTCCCCCGACCTGTACTCGATCGTCTCGTTCGTCGACACCCGCGGTATCCCCGGCTCCGACCACTGGTCGGACCAGAAGGCGTACGGGCTGCTCAGGGTCTCCTACGGCGACCAGGTCTGCGCCTGGATCACCCGCCTCCACGAGGGCCTGTGGTTCGCCGGCCGCTACCCGGACACGGACATCGCGCACAAGAACATGCGGCTGTACGCCGAGCGACTGCGGGACATCGTGACGGGCACGGCCGGCAGGCCCTGAACGACGACGAAGGCCGGTTCCCGTGACTCAGGTCGCGGGAACCGGCCTTCGACGGCTACGGGAGCTACACGCCCGCGTAGGAGTGCTTGCCGGAGACGAAGATGTTCACGCCGTAGTAGTTGAACAGCCAGCAGCCGAAGGCGATCAGGGCCAGGTAGGCGGCCTTGCGGCCCTTCCAGCCGGCGGTCGCGCGGGCGTGCAGGTAACAGGCGTAGGCGACCCAGGTGATGAAGGACCAGGTCTCCTTCGGGTCCCAGCCCCAGTAGCGGCCCCAGGCGTCACCGGCCCAGATGGCGCCCGCGATGATCGTGAACGTCCACAGCGGGAAGACGGCCGCGTTGACGCGGTAGGAGAACTTGTCCAGGGAGGCGGAGGAGGGCAGCCGCTCCAGGACGGACGTCGCGAAGGTGCCGGGCGTGCCGCCGCTCGCGAGCTTGTTCTCGTAGGAGTCCTTGAAGAGGTAGAGGATCGTGCCGACCGCGCCGACGTAGAAGACCGCGCCGCAGAAGATCGCCGTGGAGACGTGGATGTACAGCCAGTACGAGTGCAGGGCCGGGACCAGCTGGTCGCTGGCGGTGTAGAGGACCGTGACCGCGAGGCCGAGGTCCAGCAGGACCGAGGTGATCAGGAACAGGCCGAGCCAGCGCACGTTCTTCTTCAGCGCCAGCAGCCCGAGGTACACGCCGACCGCGACCGTGGAGAACGTGATGTTGAACTCGTACATGTTGCCCCACGGCGCCCGCTCCACCGAGGCCGCGCGGGCGATGACACCGCCCAGCTCGACCAGGAAGGCGAGCACGGTGAGGGAGATGGCGATCCGGCCGTACAGGTCGCCCTGCTCGTCACCGCCGTGCGCCCCGGGCCCGTCCGGCACGTCCCGCTGACCGGTCGCGGCCCGCACGGTGACCTTGGGCCGCTCCAGGACGGCGGTGCCGCCCGCCTGGTTCACGGTGACGGCGGGCGCCTTCTTCGCCTCTGCCGGCTCGGCGGTGAGTGCGGCGGCGGTCCTGGCGACCTTGCTGCGGCTGCCGAAGAGCCATTCGGCGATGTACGCGAAGAAGGCCAGGGTGTAGACGGCCATCGCGGAGTAGATCAGCACATTGCTGATGTTCGCGAGGTTTTCGTTGGTGGCGGCGGCGAGAGTCACTTCTCAGCCCCTTCGGCAGGTACGGGGGTTTCGGTACCCGGCTCCTGGTCGGTGTCGGGGGAATCTGCGGGGTCGTCGGGGCCGGGGGCGGCCGGTGTCTCGTCGTAGAGGATCCCGGCGAGGTCGCCCAGCTCCTCGGGGACCTTGGCGGACTCGCTGCGGCCGAGGCCGGCCATCTCCACGACGGTGACGCCGTCGGCGCCCTTGACGGCGCGCACCCAGACGCGGCGGCGCTGGATGAACAGGGAGGCGGCGAGGCCGCCGATGGCCGCGAGGGCCCCGGCGAGGGCCCAGCCGCCGCCCGGCTCCTGGACAACCTGGAAGCCGGCCCACTCCTTGACGTCCTTGCCGAAGGTGACCGAACCGGCGCCGTTCGGGAGCTTCATGGTCTCGCCGGGCCGCAGCAGCTTCTTGAACAGCTTGCCCTTGGAGTCCTTGAACTCCTTCATGTTGGTCTTGTCCATCTGGTACACGCTCTGCGGGATGCCGGAGTCGGCCCCCAGGTCGCCGTGGTAGGCGGACAGCGCGAGCACCGGATAGTCCAGCGCGGGGAACTGCGACAGCATCGTGCCGCTGGCGGCCCCGCCGAAGGTCGGCACGAAGAACGCGTTGAAGCCGAGCTGTTCCTTCTTGCCCTCGGGGTTGCGGTAGCCGTCGAGGACCTTGACGACGCCGGAGGAGGTCACGTTGGCGTCGAGCGGCAGCAGCGGTACGGCGTCGTCGTAGACGACGTTGCCCTTGCCGTCGCGGACGGTGATGACCGGGGCGTAGCCGTGGCTGACCAGGTAGACCTTGGCGTCGCCGATCTCCAGCGGGTGATTGACCTTGACGGTGGTCTTCTGGTCCTTGCCGTAGGGGCCGTCGCTGTAGGTGAGGTCGGCCTGGTAGACGCGCGGGGTGCCCTTGTTGGGGCCGGTGCGCTCGTAGGTGCCGGTGAACTTCTTCAGGTTGAAGCTGAACGGCACCAGGTCGTCGGACGTGAAGAGGCTGCCGGACTTGAAGTCGTCGTACTGGGTGAGGGTGTTGGAGAAGCCGTCGCCCTCGACGACCAGCTTGTTGCCCTCGGACTTGTACAGCTGGCCCCAGGCGAAGGCGACCAGCAGCACGATGAGGGCGATGTGGAAGACGAGGTTGCCCAGTTCGCGCAGGTAGCCCTTCTCGGCGGCGACGGCGTCACCGGCGAGGTGGGCGCGGAAGCGGCGCTTCTTCAGCAGGGCCAGGGCGGCGCTGTGGACCTGCTCGGGCTCGGCCGTGGTGCGCCAGGTGGTGTGGGCGGGCAGCCGGTTCAGCCGCCGGGGCGCGCGGGGCGGGCGGCCGCGCAGCTGGCCCACGAACTGCCAGGTGCGGGGGACGATGCAGCCGATGAGGGAGATGAACAGCAGGATGTAGATCGCGGAGAACCACACCGAGCTGTAGACGTGGAACAGGCCGAGCTTGTCGTAGACGTCCCCGAGGGCCGGGTGGGCCTTGCGGAAGTCGGCGACCTTCGTCTCGTCCTGGCCGGACTGCGGGATGAGCGAGCCGGGGATCGCGCCGAGGGAGAGCAGCAGGAGCAGCAGCAGCGCGACCCGCATGGAGGTCAGCTGCCGCCAGAACCAGCGGGCCCAGCCGATGACGCCCAGGGAGGGCAGGTTGGGCGCGTCCTCCGTGGGGGCGGTGGACAGCTGGGAGCCGGCGTCGCCGAGCTCTTGGTCCTCTGCGGCAGTCGGGGCCGGGTCGGAGGCGGTGGTCTTGCTCATCGATCAGATCCCCACAGTGAAGCCGTCGGACCAGACCTGCATCTCCTGCACGATGCGGTCCCAGGCGCCGGTCAGCAGCAGCAGACCGGTCACGATCATCATGGTGCCGCCGATCCGCATCACCCAGACGTAGTGGCGCTTGATCCACCCGAAGGCGCCGAGGGCCTTGCGGAAGGCGACCGCGGCGAGCACGAACGGCACGCCCAGGCCCAGACAGTACGCGATGGTCAGTACGGCCCCGCGACCCGCGCTGCCCTGGTTCAGGGCGAGGGTCTGGACGGCGGCCAGCGTCGGGCCGATGCAGGGCGTCCAGCCGATGCCGAACAGCGCGCCGAGCACCGGGGCGCCGACGAGACCGGCCGCCGGCTTCCGGTGGAAGCGGAACTCGCGCTGGGTGAGCCAGGGCATCAGGCCCATGAAGAAGACGCCCATGAGGATCATGAAGACGCCCAGCACCTTGGACAGCACGCCCCGCTCTTCCTGGAGCGTCTGGCCGAAGTATCCGAAGAAGGCCCCGCCGGAGACGAAGACGGCGGTGAAGCCGAGCACGAACAGCGAGGCCCCGGCGACCATCCGGCCGCGCCGGGCCTCGGCCAGGTCGGTGCCGCTGACGCCGGTGACGTAGGACAGGTAGCCGGGCACGAGCGGCAGCACGCAGGGCGAGAAGAAGGAGACGAGTCCGCCGAGCAGGGCGATGGGCAGGGCCACCAGCAGGGCGCCGTTGAGCACCGTGCCGTTGGGGTCGGCCACCGCGGCGAGGGTGAGCGCGCTCACGTCACTACTCCGCTCACTTCTCGGCGACGACCGGCTTGAGCATCTTCAGCAGCCGTTCCTCACTGAGCGCGGACAGCGAGCGGGCCGCGATCTTCCCGTTCCGGTCGAGGATCAGGGTGGAGGGGATCGCCTGCGGGTTGAGGGTCCCCTTGTCGAAGCGGAGCAGCAGCTTGCCGGTCGGGTCGTAGAGGCTGGGGTAGGTGATGCCCCAGTCCTTCTCGAAGGCGAGCGCGGCGCCGGTGGAGGTGTCGCGGGTGTTGATGCCGACGAACTGCACGCCCTTGCCGGCGTACTCCTTGGAGACCTTCGCGAAGTACTTGGCCTCGGCACGGCAGGGGTTGCACCAGGATCCCCACACGTTGAGGACGACGACCTTGCCCTTGTAGTCGGCGACGTCGAGGGTCTTGCCGGCGATGGTCTTGCCGGACAGGTCGGGTGCCGGGGTGCGCTCGCCCTCGGCGACCGTGGCGATGCCGTCGGTGCCGGTGACGAAGTTGGTGTTGCCGCCCCCGCCGGAGGTGCCGCCGGAGCCGCACGCGGTGACGAGCAGCGCGGCCACGGCGGCACCGGTGGTCAGGGCGGCGCGGCGACGGACCCGGTTCGAGGGGGTCGTGCGGGACGAGCGGTTCGAGCGCAGGGGGGCGCGGCTGGCGGCACTCATGTGAAAAGTTTCGCATGTCCGTTCCGGGGCTCTCGCCCACCCCCCTTGCGGGCGGAAAACCGCATTTCAGGCGGCGTTCCGGGAGGGTGTGCCGGCGCCTGACGGGGTCTTCTCGACGAACCCCTTCCAGCCACCGGCCGGTTGCTGCCCGACGTCGAGCGTGCGGAGCTTTTCGAGCACCTCGGGCTTCTGCACGTCCAGCCAGTCGACGAACTGCCGGAAGGAGACGAGACGCACATCCGCGCCCTTCTCCTTCTCCCGCGCGATGTGCTTGAAGGCCTCCTCCACGGCGTCCATGTAGATGCCGCCGTTCCACTGCTCGAAGTGGTTGCCAATGAAGAGAGGTGCCCGATTGGTCTCGTATGCCCGCTTGAATCCCTGGATGTACGCCTGGGCCGACTGCTGCCGCCAGCCCGGGTAGTTGTGCGCCGGGGCCTTGGTGGTGCTGATGGACTGGTTCGCCAGCATGTTGTAGTCCATCGAGAGGACCTCGAAGCCACGCCCGGGGAAAGGTATCTGCTGCAGCGGCAGGTCCCAGATCCCCTGCCGCTTCACCGGCCAGACCTGGCGGCCGCCCGGCGAGGAGGCGTCGTAGCGCCAGCCCAGCTCGCGGGCGGTGGGCAGCAGGTTGTCCTGGCCGAGCAGACAGGGCGTGCGGCCGCCGACGAGTTCCTTGTCGTAGTCGAACGGCAGGGACGGCAGGTCCCTCCAGCCGGTGTTGGTGCGCCACTCCTTGACGAAGGACTTCGCCTGGTCGATCTCACTGCGCCATTGCCGGGGCGTCCAGTTCTTGACCGAGCCGTATGCCTCTCCGCAGAAGTGCCCGTTGAAGTGGGTGCCGATCTCGTGGCCCTCCAGCCAGGCCCGGCGGACGTTCTTCAGCGTGTCCTTGACGTGCTCGTCGGTGAGGTAGCCGATGTCGGAGGCGCCGCGCGGGTTGTTCGGCGGGTCGTAGAGGCGCTTCTTCGACTCGGGCAGCAGGTACAGCCCGGACAGGAAGAAGGTCATGCTCGCGCCGTGCTCCTTGGCGAGGTCCAGAAAGCGCGGGAAGAGGCCGTTGCCGACCTCGCCGGCGCCGTCCCAGGAGAACACCACGAACTGCGGCGGAGTCTGACCCGGCTCCAGCGGCTGGGGTTTCGCGGGCTGGTGGGGCTGCTTGCCGGTGTAGGCGGTGGAGCCGTCGCCGATGGGCCGGGCGGCCGGCTTCGGCTTGGACCCGCCCTGTGCGGATTCCCCGGAACCGTCGGCGTGGCTGGACCCGTCCGACCCGGTGAGTCCGCCGCACCCGGCGAGCGAGACGGCGGCCGCGGCCCCCGCGCCGATTCCGAGCATTCCCCTGCGGGAGTAAGGGCGCATTGCATCCCCGTTCGTCACGTTCTCTGGTGGTCACCCAGTCAGAGGAAGTGATGAACGGGGAGGTTCCGCTGATATTTGCAGATTCCGTAACTAAGCGATCAGAAGCGCACAGAAGGTGCCGAAGCGCTCACCGGGCGTCATGCGCGCCGCCTCACGCGCCGAACGCCTTGTCCTTCCCCTTCACCGGCTTGGCACCGGCGAGGAGATGCGCCGGGACGAGATCGCGGGCCGGCTCGGTGTAGCCGACGGAAACGATCCTGTCGCCCCGGTAGGTGAAGGTCGTCAGCGAGGCGAGCGTGCACTGCCGCTTGCGCGGGTCGTGCCAGAGCCGCCGCCGCTCGACGTACGACCGCACGATCCAGATCGGCAGCTGATGGCTGACCACGACGGCCTCGTGCCCGCGGGCCCGGTCCTTCGCCGCGCTCAGCGCGTTCATCATCCGCACGACCTGGTCGACGTACGGCTCGCCCCAGGACGGCCGGAACGGGTTGACCAGGTGCTTCCAGTTGCCGGGCCTGCGCAGCGCGCCGTCGCCGACGCCGAACGTCTTGCCCTGGAAGATGTTGTCGGCCTCGATCAGCCGCTCGTCGGTGGCGAGGTCCAGCCCGTGCGCCTTGGCGATCGGCTCCGCCGTCTCCTGCGCCCGCTCCAGCGGCGAGGCGACGACGTACGTCACATCGCGCGCCGACAGATGCTCGGCGACCCGGTCGGCCATGCGCCGGCCCAGCTCGGAGAGGTGGTAGCCCGGCAGCCGCCCGTAGAGGATGCCGTCCGGGTTGGCGACCTCTCCGTGCCGCATGACGTGGACGACGGTGATGTCGCCGTCGTCGCCGTTGCTCTGGAAGCTGTCGTTCCCGGGGCTGTCGTTGCGGGTGCTCATGCCGTGGCCTCCGCGGCAGCTCGGGCCGCCGCCGGGAGGGCGTCGGCGATCCGCTGCACGGCCCGCTCGTCGTGCGCGGTGGAGACGAACCACGACTCGAACGACGACGGCGGCAGGTAGACGCCGTTCGCCAGCAGCGAGTGGAAGAAGGCGGTGAAGCGGAAGGACTCCTGCGCCTTGGCGTCCTCGTAGTTCCGCACGGGCCGGTCGGTGAAGAACACGGAGAACATGTTGGAGGCGTTCTGCAGCGTGTGCGCGACCCCCTCCTTGGTCAGCGCCTCGGTGACGAGCCCCTGGATCTGCTGCGACACCGCGTCGACCTTGTCGTACGCGGCGTCGTCGAGCAGCCGCAGCTGGGCGAGCCCGGCCGCGGTGGCGACGGGGTTCCCGGACAGGGTGCCGGCCTGGTAGACGGGCCCGGCCGGAGCGAGATGAGCCATCACGTCCGCACGCCCGCCGAAGGCCGCGGCCGGGAAGCCGCCGCCCATGACCTTGCCGAAGGTCATGAGGTCGGGCCGGACCCCGTCGATCCCGTACCACCCGGCCCGGCTGGTCCGGAACCCGGTCATGACCTCGTCGGAGATGTAGAGGGCGCCGTTCTCGGCGCACAGGTCCTTGAGGCCCTGGTTGAAGCCGTCCGCGGGCGGTACGACGCCCATGTTGCCCGGGGAGGCCTCGGTGATCACGCAGGCGATCTCGCCGGGGTGGGCGGCGAAGGCGGCGCGTACGGCGTCGAGGTCGTTGTACGGCAGGACGACGGTGTCACCGGCCTGGGCGCCGGTGACGCCCGGGGTGTCGGGCAGCGCGAAGGTGGCGACGCCACTGCCCGCCGCGGCGAGCAGCGAGTCGACGTGCCCGTGGTAGCACCCGGCGAACTTGATCACCTTGCTGCGCTGGGTGAACCCGCGCGCGAGCCGGATCGCCGACATGGTCGCCTCGGTCCCGCTGGACACCAGGCGTACCTGCTCCAGCGGCTCGATCCGCGCGACCATCTCCTCGGCGAGTGCGACCTCGCCCTCACCGGGCGTGCCGAAGGACGTACCGCGGGCGACGGCGTCCTGCACGGCGGCGATGACCTCGGGGTGCGAGTGCCCGAGGATCATGGGCCCCCAGGAGCACACGAGGTCGACGTACTCCCTGCCGTCGGCATCGGTCAGATACGGCCCCTTGCCGGACACCATGAAACGCGGTGTGCCGCCGACGGCGCGGAAGGCCCGCACCGGCGAGTTCACGCCACCGGGTGTGACGGCCGCCGCACGGTCGAACAGAGCCTGCGAGGCCGGTGCTTCATACGGATATGCCAGTTCGCTCATGACCTGCGACTTCTCCGACCTTCTCCGACGTCGTCGGGATCCGGGTGCGTGTGACCTGTTCAGGGTAGGACAGTGCCCTGCAACCGGTACCCGAACCTCTGTCGTCTGCGAGACTGGGGCGTGATACACACAGCTCAAACGGCCCAGGATGGTCGGAGGCTGCGAAGATCCCGCGGGCAGATGTTTCAGCGCACGTTTCGGCGAGCGGCCGCGGGGGAGGTCACTGACACGATGATCGGGTTGCGCGGCGGGGGCGACGCGTCCTAGAAAAGCAGTCGGGTGGAGATATGCATCGCGGTGGCGGACTGGGCGAGGGGACTGATGACCTGGGTCCTCGACGTGCCCGGCGGGGAAGGCACCGGCGCGAAGCGGAGGACACGCAGGAAGCACGTCAGACGCAGGGGCTGCCGAGTGAACCGGACCGGCTCGACCGCCGTACTGAACGTCGGATGGACGATCTTCGGACGGGGAGCAGGAATGGTGGTCGGGTGGGGGTGACGTACAAGTACTTCGGCGCGCCCGACGGGGCGACCGCGGCCCGCGTCCCGATCTCGATGCGTCCCGAGGAACTCGGCGGCGACGAGCTCGGCATGAACGGCATGTTCACGAAGATCAAGCCGGAGACCATGGCGGCGATGGTCCTGACGGGCATCGAGGGTGTCCCCCTGCACAAGGTGCCGCCCCTGGAACTGGTCGTCCTGCACCCCGACTACGCGGTGGTCAAACTCCCGATGACCGTCGTCGACCCCCTGCGGGGCATCGGCGAGGAGGCGGTGGGCGCGGCGGCCTTCATCTGGTCGACGGTCCCGGACCGGGGCGGGCCTCGGGACGCGTTCAACGTGTACCAACTGCTGCACGAGTGGCAGGACTTCAGCCATCGGTTGCATGAGGCGGGGCATCAGCCTTATTGCCTGGTGTGGCCCTGATCAGCTCTGAGCTGGGGTTTCTTGCGGGTCGGGCGGGGTCTTCGGGCCTCGCCCTTTTGCGTGCCGGGGAGGGGCCGTCAGGCGGCCAGGGCACATTGAGGGCACATTGGTTTTGCTGGGGGCGGTGATGTGCCCTCGGTCGCGGGCGGGTCACCGTTGTCTTCCGCCTCGCCTTCCCCCGCTTCGGTCTCGGTGAAGGCGTCGTCGATCGCCTTGCGGGTGCGGCTCTCGCTGGACGGCAGCAGGTGCGTGTACGTCCGCAGAGTGAAGCCGGGGTCCGAGTGGCCGAGGTACTCGGAGAGCGCCTTGATGCTCTCCCCCGCGTCCAAGAGCACGGAGGCGTACGCATGCCGGAGGGCGTGCATGCCGTCCTCCGGGGCCGCCTGGAAGTACCTCGCCCCGCGCTCGCGGGGAGGGATCACGCCGGCGGCGACCAGGGCTCGCTTCCAGGCGCCCATGTTGAAGACGCTGCGGTTGTACGCCCGTCCCTTCTCATCGACGAAGAGCAAGCGGAAAGTCTTGGGATCGCCGTCGGGCTTCGCCCAGGGCAGCGTGACCACCGTCGGCGGGAACTCCCTCATATGGGCCTTGAGGGCAGCGGCCACCTGAGCCGGCAGTGGCACCGACCTGATCTTGTTCCCCTTGGGCAGGGCGAAGACGGGCTTCGTGCCGACGAGCCGCACCTGGCGGTTGACGTGAATCCAGCCGCCCTTGAAGTCGACGTCTTCGACGGCGAAGCCGAAGATCTCCCCCTGTCGCAGACCGCAGCCGAAGGCGAGCTTGCCGCCGGCCTGGAAGCGTTTGGGCAGCCCTTCGATGACGGCGCGTACGCGCTCCAGAGGCCAGGGGACGATCTTCTTCTTGGTCGCCGTCGGCAGCTTGACCGACTTCGACTTGCACGGGTTCTTCGGCAGCAACCCGTCCTCCACGGCCATGCCGAGGATGCTGGAGAGGATGTCGAAGAAGCCCTCGATCGTCGACACCTCGAAGCCGCCGTCCTGGAGGGTGCGGATCCAGCCCTGAATGACCGAGGGCTTGTTCAGGGACCGCAGCTCGCGTCGGCCGAGATGGGCGGCGATGTGATTGCGGACGGTGGCTTCGTACCGGAGGGCCGTGGTCGGACCCACCGAGTTCGCCTCGAGCCACTTCTGGGCGTAGGCGCCGAGCGTCTGCTTCGTCTCGGCGGGGACGACGTAACTGCCGCTCCGTCGCCGAGGCCCTCGACGTCCTGCCTCTGATCGCCCCCGGCCACCACCTACGAGCACAACTTCAGCAGGCTGCCCTCGCGTTCGAACGCGCCTCCCGCTCCCGCATCCGCGCCAGGCAGGATCAGGCCCGCGCCCTGCGCGGCGCCATACGCACACTGCGAACCGCACCGGCCACCGGTGACGGAACCGGCCTGGCGATGTTCCTCGACATCACCATCCTGGTCGTCATCGCAGCCGCCCGCTGGCACCAAGCCCGCAGGAACGACCAACAGGTCGCCGCCACCCACCAAACCCTGGTCCACCTCCAGGCGGCCTACGAGCAGGCGGCGGATCGGCCGCTGACCGCCCTGGCCCAGCACAAGCCGCCTGCCCACACCGTGGAACGCCACGCTCAGCACATACGAGCCGTGCTCCCCCACCACGCCGAGCAAATCCTCGACGACCTCGCCTGGCCGGCACTGGCCACCGCTCTCACCCGAGCCGAGACAGCCGGCCACGCACCCCGGCAACTCCTCGAGCTCGCCGCCCGCCAGCGCTCACTGGATGACGCCCGCTCCACCGCCAAAACCCTCACCTGGCGCATCCAGCGCCTCGGCACAAGGCCGGCACCCAGCCAGCGAGCGCGGGCCGCACAAGCACGCAGTGCCGCGACCGCGCGAGCGACACGGTCTGCCGAACCACATGTGCCTGGCACGTCCCACCAACCCAGTGCAACGGCATCACATCGCCGACACCGCTGATTTCACCCCTGCTGATGCGCTCGCCGAGATGTCGCAGCCCGAAGTGTTGGCAAGTTTCGGCAAGTTCCTGGCTTGGCGGCTCAGTCGCGGGCAAGCTCTGGCACAGAGATCGTTACCGGCTTCCGAGGAGGACATCATGGCCCTGCGTAAGCTCGGCAAAGACCCGGAGAGTCCCAGTGGCGGCTCGCCCACCATCTACCTCGACGAGGAGAAGGACAACTACCTCGTCCAGGGGTGGAAGGTGGAGGACATCGAGCGCCTCCGCCAGATGGACATCCCCGGACACGAGTCGGTGGTGGAGATCCCGCGGCGCATGGTGCAGTTCTTCCTGGAGGTGAAGACGGATGACGAGGACTCCGACGTTTGAGGAGCTGTTCCGCGACTGCCAGAGGACCGCGGTCCACCTGGAGATGCGCGACGCCTACATGAAGTCGGACCCGGCCTTCATCGACTGGAAGGCCGGCCAGGCCCTCGACCCCGCCGAGCGCTGGGCCGACTGGCACACCCTCGTCACCGCCGCCACCTCCCGGGGCGTCGAAGTGCGCCGGGCACGAATTGTCTCGACGCCCGTCAGCGAGTACATCCGCTTCGAGTACGACGTGACCGACGGGCTGAACCTCGCCGCCGGCGAGGACGTGCGCTGGCTCTCGCGCCGCGGCGCGACGGACCTTGCCCTTCCGGGCAACGACTTCTGGCTCTTCGACTCCAGCCTCGTCCTCGTCAACCACTTCGACGGAGACGGCGAGAACATGGAGGTGGAGCTCACGGATGCCCCCGAGGTGGCGAAGCTCTGTGAGTCGGCTTTCGACGCCGTGTGGCGGCGGGCAACACCTCACGCACAGTTCGCACTGGCCTGACGGCTAGAACAGCAGCCTCGCACCGACATGACCTCACCCTCCTCCAGCGTCCAGGAAGCCCGCAAAGCACTCGGACAACGCCTCGCCGAGATCCGAAAGGCGGCCGGACTCACCAAGCGATCGCTGGCCCAGAGCCTGGGTTGGCACGAGTCGAAGGCTTCGCGCTTCGAGAGCGGCGCCCGCGCGCCCTCGGAGCGCGACCTTCGCGAGTGGTGTTTCGCGTGCGCCGCGGAGGGTGAGGCAGAAGACCTCATCTCGACCGCCCGCGGAATCGAGGGCATGTATGTCGAGTGGCGCAAGATGGAACGCCATGGGCTCAAGTGGGCACAGGAATCCGTGATTCCCCTCTGGGAGCGCACCGAGCGCTTTCGCATTTATTCGCCCTGGCTCATCCCCGGCCCCGTGCAGACGGCCTCATACATCACCGCGCTTCTAACCTCCATCCGTGACCGCCGCGGGCTCATCGACGACGTACCGGCGGCCGTCAAGGTGCGCGTGGAGAAGCAACAGGTCCTCTACGGCAACCACACGTTCGCCATTCTCCTGGAAGAAAGCGTTCTGCGGTATCGCATCGGCGGTACCGACGTGATGGCGGGCCAACTCGGCTACCTCCTCAGCGTCATGGCGCTCCCGTCGGTGAGCATCGGCATCATCCCGCAGGACGCTGACCGTTCGGTGCTCTGGCCCGTCGAGGGGTTCTTCCTGTATGACGACGAGCTGGTGAACGTCGAATTGATCTCGGCACATCTCAGCGTCGTCCAGAAACACGAACTTGCCATGTATGCCAAGACATTCGGTGAGCTGGCCGAACTTGCCGTCTACGGCCCCGCAGCGCGTGAACTCATCACGGCAGCCATCGATTCTCTAGGGTGAACGTCGGGCAAGTTCGGGCACATTCATAGAGGACCGGCCACCCCTCTTCTTAGCTTTGTCATCACGGCAGAAAGCGTGCTCCGGAGGGGCCAGTGATGACTTTGGCAAGTACGGGCAAGAGAAGCGAGACAGCCGAGGACGCTGAGGGCGCCGACACCCGCATCGACGTAGAGGCGATCTCCTCGCAGACGAACACCGTCCTCGGCCAGGAAATGGGCACCACAACCCGCGCGGAAATGGACCGTCAGGTGCCGGCAATCGCCCACCACCTGAACCGGTTGCTCCGCGAGGACCTGGGCGCGGACGACGACAGCGAGGTGCGCAGCCTGCAGCGCAGAGGGACCAGGCTGGTCGACCTCACCAACCGGCCGACCGCGGAGACGCCGGCCTTCGGGACCTACCTCTACCTCCGCGATGTGGCCCTTCTGACGCGGCGGCTGCTGTGGGTCTACGCCGAGCGGAACGGGCTGGATGCGCCGTGAGCGTCAGGGACGACCAGATCATCCGGGAGCTCTCCTACTACCTCCACGAGCACCCCGCCGACAGGATGGCGCTGCTGCCGGTCTACGACGCGGCCCGCGACCACTCCCAGCGCCGAGCCTGCACCCACGACCGGCGCTGCCCCCTCGTGGTCACAGGAGCCGTCGTCGTGGACGAACGCAACCGCGTCCTGTGTCTGCGGCGGCACCAGGGAGGCTATGCCCTCGCGGAGGCGGAGCCAGAGGAAGCGGACGACTCCCTCAGCGAGGCGGCGCTGCGCCTGCTGGCCGAAGAGGTCGGCATCCGGGACGTATGGACACAGCCCGGCGCCGAGGGACCCTTCCTGGTCGACGTGGCCCGGCCGGCGCAGCACAGGTATGGCCCTCGCCTCCGGGTCGGCATCCGCTACCTCTTCCGGTCCCACTCGCGCGCCGTGTTCCCGGCAGCGATCGAGACGGGTGCGGCGGCCTGGGTGCCCCTCGCGCAGATAGGCGTCGTGTCAGTCCGCAGCCGCGTGGAACGCCACCTGATCGGAACCGGATGAGTCCCCGACACCAACAACTCGCCTACCTGGTGGGCCTCCTCGCGCTCGGCGGCTCCCTCCTGCTCGGTATCCGGAGGGGCTGATGCACGAGCGCAGGCCCGAGGCACCGCCCTCCATACCGCCCCCGCCTCGGGGAACCATAGGAAGCACCCGGCCCCCGAGCGATGTCCGCATCGGTGACTTCGTCTACCTCGACGGCACGTACCAGCGAGTCCGGGACATGCGGTCGGCCGGCACCGCAGCCCACCGCGTACTGATCTTTGCCCGGCGGGCCCCCTGGGTCATGCGAGAAGCCCGGACGACGTACCGGCCCGTCGGCGTGCGCTGATCACCCGCCCTGTTCGGGCGGCGCATCGTCACTCTCACCTCACCATGCGAGGAGCTTTGCCATGCGCTTTCGCAAGATCCATGGCGCCGGAAACGACTTCATCCTGCTCTCCAATCTCGGCCCGGACCACGACAACGACTGGTCCAAGGAGGCGGAACGCCTGTGTGCCAGACGTACCGGGGTAGGTGCGGATGGTTTGGTCATCAGCAGGCTTATCAGCGACAGCCCTGCCGTCCTCGAAGTCGCCTGCTTCAACGCGGACGGCTCGGTCGCCACCATGTGCGGCAATGCCCTGCGGTGCTCCGCCTGGGCCGCTCACCGTGATCACGGATTCCAACAGATGAATCTCCAGATGGCCGGCGTGGTGCACGACGCGGTCGTGTCTGACGCGTCCGTGTGGGTCACGGCCGAAGTGGGTGCGGTTCTCCCTCGACGCTTACAGGCCGTCATCAACGGCAGGGCGACCTGGTTCGACAGTGCCCACACCGGCACCGAACACGTCGTAGCCATCGTGGACGACGTGGACGCCATCGACGCGGTCATGGTCGGGCGCCTCGTCCGCCACCACACCGACCTCGCCCCACTGGGGACGAACGTCAACTTCGTCCAGTCCACCGGCCAGCAGGCGCTGAAGCTCCGCACCTACGAACGCGGCGTCGAGGCGGAAACCCTGTCGTGCGGCAGCGGGGCAGTCGCAGCCGTTGTCGTCGCCGCGATGCGGGGTCTGGTGGCCCGGCGGGCCGTCACCGTCCACAACCGGGCCGGGGAGCCGCTCACGGTTCGGCCGCACGACGCCCGACCGAACCGGACTCACTGGGTCGGCGGTCCGGTCACCCACACCTTCGAAGGAGTACTCACATGACTCTGTTCCTCAGCCCCAGCTCGGACCTCGCTGTGCAGAAGGCCGCTGAAGCCCTTCGCGCGTGGGGGCAGAGCCGCCAGGGCCTCGGTGTCGCACTCGTCTACGGTCCCGTCTCCGCCGAGGACAGGCTCTACCACTCGAAGTGCCCCGTCGAACAGAGCTCGGTCACCGCTCTGGCCGAGGCACTGGACGAGATCGGCGCCCGGTGGAAGGTGCTGAACCCGTGCGAGCCCGGCTTCATCAGGGAGCTGGTCGAGTACGACGTGTGCCTCTCCAACCTCCACGGCCCGTACGGCGAAGACGGCCGGTTGCAGGGCCTACTCGACTACCTGCGTGTCCCCTACTGCGGCAGCGGAGTCGGGGCATCCGCGGTGGCCGCTGACAAGATCCTCTGCAAGCGGGTGATGCTGACTCTCGGCGTCCCCACGCCCGACTGGCATGTCTGGTCCGGCGGCCCCGTGACCTGGAACGGGCGACCCATCATGGTCAAGCCGCCCTTCGGCGGATCCAGCGTGGGCATGAGCCTCGTACGCGATCCGGCAGACCTGCCCGGCGCTCTCGCGGACGCCGCCGGCGACGAGGGCACGCCGGTGCTCATCGAGGAGTACGTGACCGGCACGCCGATGACTGTGGGGCTGCTGGAGCTGCCCGGCGGCTCGGCCGTCGTCTTCCCGCCGCTGGCCACCGAGGCCACCGAAGCCGACTTCTACGACGCCGACACGAAGCTCGACGTGGACGCGAGGGGCGCTGTTACCGTGCGCGCCGCCAACCTGGCTCCCGCCGAACTGGACAAGATCACCGCGCACGCCCGCACGCTGTGGAACGGACTCGGGCTGCGCGGCTCGGCACGCATCGACTTCATCCTCACCGAGGACAACGAGCCGTACGTGCTGGAGGTCAACACCACACCGGGCATGTCCCGCGACAGCAACTTCGCGGTAGGAGCGGCGATGGTCGGACTCACGCATACGGACGTCGTATTGGCCATGCTCCACGAGGCCCTGGCTCGCAAGCCATACGATGTCCCCCTGCCCACTCCCGCGTTCTCCAGCACCACACCACTGACACGGGAGGCTGCCGTCTCGCCGTAGGAGCCAGCCACTGTGCCGCGAGTCCACGATGTCCCCATGTGCCGTCAGCTCATCGCTCCCGCCGAGTGGGATCTACACGGGGGATGGGCGCTAGGGGACAGGGTCGAGTGGTCCAACCGGGCGTGCGGCCTGGCGTCGCTGAGAATGATCCTGCTCGCCTACGGGTGCGAGGCACCGTCGGTCACGGAACTCCTAAAGCTCGCGGTCAAGCAGGAGATTCTGACCCCGCGTGGAGCGCTCCACGCGGGGATCGCGAGCCTGGCGACCGACCTCGGAGTCCCCTCGACCGCCGAGCCCGTGCCCGTCGAAGATCTGACGAGGCGGCTCGACCACGCCCCGCTCATCGTTTCCGTGACCGAGCAGTTCCCTGACGACGGCCGCGCAGGCGGCCACCTCGTCATCCTTCGTGGCTACGAGGACGGCCCCGACCCGACGATCCACTTCCGAGACCCGTCGGCCTGGGGCCAGACACACGATCGAGTCCCCCTCAGCCGCGTGACCACTTCCTACACCGGCCGTGCGATCACCTTCGCAACCCTCATGCACAACGGAGAGTCTTGATGACCGAGGCAGACGGCGACACGACCGAGGCCGCAGGCAGCCGGAGGATCGCCGTACTCGGAGAGATGCTGGAGTTGGGAGACGAGTCCGTCGAAGCCCACCGCGAGGTGGGACGCATGGCGGCCGAGAGCGACGTCGACCTCGTTGTCGCGGTCGGCGGAGATCTAGCCAAGCAACTGGCCCTCTCAGCAGGCGCGGCAGGAGTTCCCGACATCGCGCTGGTGGGCGACAACGCCACCGCCACCGCCTACCTCAACTCCATCCTCCGCCCCGGTGACGTCGTGCTCGTGAAGGCGTCCCGCGGCGGTCAACTCTGGCAGATCGCGCAAGCACTCACCGGGCAGCCCGTCACGGGCCTGTAAGCCGGCTCAGAGCAGCCAGGGGCCGGGCACCGCTTGCGGAGTGGCACCCCGCACCGGGCACGACGCCCGAAGCTGACGACGTCTGGGTGCAGTACGGGCTTCACAGGCACCGGCATGTGGCTCTCCCCCAGGAGAGACCGCTGGGCAGCTCTGCTCACCAACAAGCTCTACTACAGCCGGGACCGCGAACCTTCACCCGCGTCCGCGACGAGTTCCGCTCTCTCGTCTTCGCCCGAACCGTGCAGGTTTCGGGCGCTAACCAAGCAACCCCGAAGGATCACGCAAAAGCGGCGGCGTCCCGGCCTCTGCTGCCTCACAATGGGCTCCTGTCCCATCCGGCGCACAAAATGTTTATGTGCCCCGTCGAGAGCGGTGATGACGGCGTCCCGTTGGTACAAGTGTGACCTTCAAGTGGCCACACCAGCATGGAAGTTCAGCCTGCCAGCAGGCAGCTCATACGATTTCTCCTTGGAGGAGGACAGGGCCAGCTTCGCGGACGCCTACATGGAGAGGCTCCGTGAATGCGGCATCGAGGTGATCGCACTGGCGGATCACAACACTGGTGCCTGGCTGCCTGTCATGCAGGCCGCGGGACACAGGTACGGCATCGTCGTGTTTCCTGGTGTCGAGGTGACGACTGCCTCTGGATCGGACGGGGCTCACCTGGTACTGATCGGCGACCTTGACCGTACAGAGCAGGACATCAATGTGCTGCTTGCTAGCACCTGCGGTTTCGACGACGACCATCCGAGGTTCAACCCTCAAACACATGACCCCGCACCGGCTCCCCGGACGGTCAATCAGATCCTGGATGCCCTGCCCGATCAGTGGCTGGCTTTTGCTCCGCATGTGCTTACCGACAACGGACTCGCGTCGGGGAAGACCGTACGCGGAGACCTGCGTTGGAAGGCGCTCCATCACGACCGGCTCGGCGCGGTGGACCCCGGAGAGGTAACAGAGGAGCGACGTGCCGAGAAGGGGTTCGTAGCCCGGTTCCTCAATCGGGCTCTGAACGAATTCCCTTGTCTTGCTCGCATACCGTTTCTCGCGACGTCAGACGCCTACAGCCTGGAAAGCTTGGGGTCGCGTTTCACGTGGATCCGGATGGACACGCCGTCGAAAGAGTCACTGCGACAGGCATTTCTTGACCACGACGCTCGCATCATGCCGAGCTGGGATCCACGGCTGACCGCGAACCCAGACCCCAATGTCGTCGACCACGCCTGGGTCGGGAGTATCGAACTCGGCGGCACCTTGGGCAACTCCGTAGAGCCGCTACGGGTCTCCTTCGACCCGCGGCTGAACGTCATAATCGGAGGTCGCGGCGCCGGCAAGTCAACCGTGGTCTCCGCCTTGCGGCAGCTCTACGGCAGCACCCAGAGCCTGCCGGACTCCATCGAGCACGAGGCGACCGCCTTCGTCGATGGCGTCTTCAGCGAAGCACGACTGACCGCACAGCACAGGCTCGCCATCTCACGGGAACAGCAGACTGCGCTGTGGAGCTCCCCGTTGGGCTCCCGGACAGAGCGCAACGGCGTGCACCTGCCGACGCACTTCCCGATGCGCGTCTTCAGCCAGAAGGAGCTGTTTGAACGGACAGCTCATGACCGTGCGGACCGCTTCGCCGCATCCAAGCACCTGTTGAGCCTCGTTGACGAGGCTCTTGAAGCTGATGCGGCTACTCCTGGCGGATTCGCGATCGAGTTGGATGCGGTACGGACCCAGTGCCTGACGAGAGTCGCTAAGCGTCTCAGCGTCGAGGCTCGGCTTGCTCAGCGCCCCTCTCAGGAGGCCAGGCACGGCGAACTCCTACATCAAATTGAGGCATTCGGGGATGCTGAGAGCCAAAGCTCCCGCTTGGAGAGCGAGCGGATCAGGCGCGACCACGCCAGACTCGGCGCCGACGCCGCGCGGTTCGAAGCCGCAGTCGACGAACTTGGCGCTGCGACGATTCAGCGCCTGGAAGCCGCACTGCCAAAGCCTCCAACAGGGTTGGACGAGGAGCCCCGGCAGTTGTACGCCGAACTTGCCCAGATCCGCGCCGAGCTCAACCGGACCGTCCGAGCCAGTGTCATCGCGGCGAAGGAGGCACTTGAGCAGAACCGCCAGCGGCAGCAGACGGGAGTCTGGGCCGATCGGGTGCAGCGTGCGGACATGGAGATCATCGAGTTTCAGCAACGGTTGAGCCTGCTCGGCGTGGAGCCCACGGCCTACCTCTCGCTTACCGAGGCGCTGAACTCCGTGCAGGGAATCCTGCGGGAGCTTGAGGATGACGAGGCCGCTGCCCCTGGGCTACGCAGCGCGGAGGAAGCGGCTTGGTCCGACCTGGAGCGCACCTACGAACGCCGGCGTCGACGTCGGGAGAGGCTGTTTGCAGAAGTGGCCAAACGCAGTGGGTCACTGCGTTTCGAGGTGGTCCCGCACGGTAACTGCACCAGCTGGGTACAGGACATTCGTGGCCAACTCGGCGTTCGGTCCGGCGGGTTCGTCGACGATATCCCGGCCTTGGCTGAGTGGCTTTGGAACGCGCCACTTAACGACGGCCAACGCCGTCAGGAACTCTGGCGCCGGTCCCTGCTGACTCGCGACTTCACACAACTGCGCCAAGAGGCCGGCGGCAAAGCCACCTGGTGGAGCAAGCTGGCGAAGCTGGAGTCGACACAACGCATCCGCCTCGCAATGAATTTCCCGGACGACGCAGTGGTGATGTACTTCCTGCGGGACGGCGGCAAGGCCGAAAACGACGCCGACTGGCAGTCGGTCACCACCGGTTCGCCAGGCCAGCGCAGTGCGGCAATGCTCAGCTTCGTCCTACACCATGGGACGGAACCGCTCGTGCTAGACCAACCCGAGGACGACCTGGATACTGCGTGGATCTCTCAGCTCATTGTCCCGGAGATCAGGAAGAGTCGGTGGCACCGGCAGGTCATCGTGATCACGCACAACGCTAATATTCCCGTGAATGCTGACGCGGAGCGGGTGATCGTCCTCGAGAACGACGGCTCTCGGATCCGAATCAAGACAAGCGCTTCGAAGGCAGGTACTGAGGGGCACCAAGAGCAGGAGCACGTGGGCCCCATCGAAGTGACGAAGGTCCGCCATGACATCCAGGACATCCTGGAGGGCGGAACCGCAGCATTCATGTCCCGGGAACGCCGCTACAACAACGAACTCAGCACCTACCGGGCCGCTCTACACGGCTGACAGATATACCAGCTTCTGCACCATTGCCATGCTCTGGTCCGCCCGCTGGCAAAGTCCCACAAGGCGCGAGGCCTGGCCAGGACAGACGTGGGATCCGAACTGAGGCGGCCCTGTGAACAGTCCTGGCCATGCGCCTACTGCGTTTGCGGAAGAGCACGAGCACTGCGGACGCCTCCACGCAACCCGCCTTCACGCTCAGTGTCCTATGTTCTGCGTGGGCGGAGGAGGCACCGTCGGGCACACCGCGCCTTCTTCGCCCACGCTGGATCGAGTACACCCACGCCTCAGGTGCCCGCCTTTGTTCCCCCTCCCGGACGGCGGCGAGCGACTGAGGCCGGCGTTGGGCGTTGTGCGGCGGCATTGGGATTGCTGCCACGACCTCGACCTGCGGGCGCACGCGGAAAAGCCGGGGCAGGGGGCGCTGCCGCCGTTGCCGCGAGGTCGTTCAGCGTGGCGTTCACCACCGGCCAGCACATATCGAGCGTGTCACGGTTCGGACTGTGTCCGGTCCGTTTCTCTGCCAGGGGATGGACGAGATTCCTGCAGTGCCGGACAAGCTCCGACCCCAGCTTGGCATCGTGCTCGATCCATTTGTTCTCGTACGCAAAATCCAAGAAGTCGTTCAGCCCCATGCTCCGCAACGGCTTCGGCATGCGGACGCGTGTGGCACGGACCTGCGCGGCATGCGCGAGGACCCCCTCCAGGAGGCTGCCCAGCATGATGACCGCAGACGTGTAGGCGCCATGCTCGTAGCAGATGTGCGCCTCGTCCAGCCGGAGTTGCACGGTGGCAGCGAGTTCCGGGTCGCTCACCACCTCCGTCACGGAGACCTTCAGCTCGACACGCGGCAGCTGTCGTACTTCGCCCTCGAAACCGGCTTCGCAGCGGACGAGGACCGGCAGGCCTCCGTCTTTGCCGATCCGGCGCCCGTCGAGCACGAGTATCTCGTTGAGCCGCTTCAGTGTGGCGTGGTACTCCTGCTGCTGGTTGTAGTACTCAAGGCGGTTCGCCAGGCGCAGGATTGCGCGCTCGGCGTCGTCCGTGCCGTCCTCCTGCCGCTCTTTGAGGAGTTCCCGGGCCCACTTGTGCCTCGGTGTGCCGTCGTACTCCGGAACGTCGTCCCAGCCGGCCCGTTGGAAGAACGCGGCTATCTCGTACCCCTTCCGGTAGAGCAGCGGCGTCTCGTCCCCACAGATTAGGTGGGCGATCTCCGTCAGCGTGCTGTCGTCGAAGATCTCGTTCACATCAGGCTCCTTCGAGAGAGACGGACGCATCCTCATCGAGCATGTCGTCGAGTTCATCAGTGGTGAGGTCGGCATCGTCAATCTCGACCGGGGTCCAGGTACTCCCCGAGTCACCCTGGACCTCCTCGGTGACTCCGGGCCGGATGCCCAGAGCCTCAAGGCGCTTCCACAACGGGGTAAGCGAATCCTCCGGAGACAAGGCGAACTCGCTGCTGCGTATGCGCCAGAACTGCCAGCCCGCCCGGCGCAGTTCCCGCTCCCGCTCGCAGTCGTCACGGATCTGGTCAGGGGCGGAGTGATACGGGCTGCCATCGCACTCCACGGCGAGGCGGCCCGTCTCGCCGACGACGACAAGGTCGATGCGTTTGCCGCTGACTTTCCACTGAGGGACGACGTGGTAGCCGCGTTCCTTGATCCTGCGGAAGACCCGCTGCTCAAACAGAGACTCGAACGGTTCACACCGCTCGTCGGTTGAGACGGCGGAAAGGCTGGGAGACGTGCCTTGGAGTTCCGGCGGCGCCTGCATATAGGTGAGCAGGGAGTGGCGCAGATCCCCGCTGCGCAGCTGGTCCGGTGTGACGGAGGTGAACAGCCACATCTGGTCGCGGGCCCGGCTGGCGGCCACGTTGAACCGCCTTCCATCCCCCTGGCCGGTCAGAGCCCTGGTGTGGTCGGCGTCGATGACCAGCGAGAGCAGGATGACATCGCGTTCGTCCCCCTGGAACTGTTCGGCCGTGCCGACACGGATGTTGTGCCGCTCACGGATCGCAGGGTCGATCCGCGTGTCGATGAGATTCTCCAGCAGCCTTGTCTGGTGTCCGGAACGGAGCACGATGACTCCAAAACTCCGTTTCGCATAACACTCGTCCTCCGCGAGTTCCTGCAATTTGGCGACGATGCGTTCAGCCTCGGGCCTGTTGACCAGAGTCTCTCGTCGTCCCTCGCAGTGGCCTTCGTGGACATGGACGACTTCGAGGGGGCGCAGCCGGTCCGCTCCGTACTGCCGCAACGGCACGAGTTCGTTGTCGGGATAGAACTGGGCGGAAGACCACTTGATGATCTCCGGCATGCACCGGAAGTGCTCGGTGAGCCGAATCGTCTCGGTGAAACGGGCGGACAACAGGGCATAGAGGTTGGATTTGGGGCTAAGTCCGTCCCGCTGCCAATCGGTGAGATGAGGCAGGAGTGAGTCGAGGAGTTCGTCGAACCGCTCGTGCTTGCCGCCTGTGTAGAACGGGACACACTGCTTGTCATCACCCACGACGATGATCCTCGGAGCGAGCCACAGCAGCATCAGCCCGTCCAGACCGACCTGGCTCGCCTCGTCCACGATGACGACGTCGAAGGCATCCGGGTCGGGATCGATCATTTCGGCAACCTGCTTGATCGGCATAACCCAGGCCGGGACCGCCGCACGCGCCTCACGCATCGCGGAGCGGGCGTTCTTCAGATGCCGCTTGCCGAGTGCCGTCATGCCCTTGCCTGCATTCGCCATGGCCGACGCGTAGGCACTCAGCGCCTGTTTCTGTCCAGCTGTCATCCGGTCCAGGCAGTGGTAAAGCGCTCGGTCGGCCGCCAGCTGCGTCACCGTGTTTTTCAGCTGGGCCTCGACCGCTTGGAGTTCTCCTTCCAGCTTGGCTTCCCTGCCAGGTGTCAGCATCGTGTCCTGGAAGCTCCGCGCTCGCCGCCATGCCCAGGCTCCGTCCAGGGACACGAGGCGGGTCCCCCAAGCCGCCTCGGTCGGGGACTCGGTGAAACGCCGTGCTAGTTCAGGGTGGTCCTCGGACAGTCGGTCCAAGAGTTTGCGGGCCTCCCGGCGATCGGCCTCACGGTGGAACGCCTTGGTTAGTGAGACGATCGCGTACGTGTACGCCTGCGGATCACGGGCGGTGACGGCCCGGTGCACCTCCGCCAGTTCGGCCACTCCGCGGACATCGGGTCGCGGCAGCTGCTCGGCGATGGACCGCAGCCTCTCCTCCGCCTCACGGGCGCGCAGTAGCCGTTCCGCGCCGTTCGCCGAGGTACGCACGTCGTCCCACTGCTGTGCTGTCCGCACCGTGGCTTTGATCCGGGCCTTGAGTAGAACGTCGTGCAGCGTACGTACGGACTGAGTGAACCCGTCCACCGCGCGAAGTGTCGGCACCCGGTCCAACAGCTCCGACAGAGCCACCTCCGTGGAGCCCTCGGCCTCGGGCACGCCGACACTGTGCCAGCGCTCGTTCAGCTGCCGGACGCACTGGCGTGCCGCAAGGTGAGCAACGAGTGCGGAGATCTCGTCCGGCGTACTGGGCAGTCGCCCGTCCACTCGGCAATCCCGGAGAAGAGCTTGGGCTTCCTTCTGCACCGCCTTCGGAGCCAGTTTGCGCAGCTTGCCGCCGCCTCGCAGGAACTGTTCGAGGTCTCTCCCAGCGGCTATGAGGCGCGACTCCTCAGCAAGCGCCACGTCAGGTACGTCGAGTACGGCGAACGGGATGTGTTGAAGCACGCTCTGGACTTCCTCGGCGCGGGTGGCTGAACGGCGCACTCCGTCCCACAACTGCTGTCGTTGGCCGGCCATACCGTCCCGCAGGGCACGAGTGGTCCATTCGTCGGGCGACCAAGCGGTCGGCTCACCTGGCAGCCCCTCGCTCTGAAGTGCGTGTTCCGCCGCGTCCAGCAGCTCTACCAACGTCGCGATCAGCTCGCGGCCGTGATTCGCGAGTTCGAGGGCAAGTGTGTCGGACGACGCTTCTGCGCAGGAGCGCACAGCGGTGTCCAGTGCATTGACCGCCTCTTCGAACAGCACGGGTGCGACGAACTCCGCAGGGTCCGGGCAGCGGGCCGCATGCTCGTCCAGCACTCCGGCCCCGTGCGAGGACACCAGACCCAGCAGACGCTGAGCCTCTTCCTGGCTCAGCGACGGTTCGCGCGCTGCCGATGCGGGCAGGGCGGGTATCCAGTCGTGCTCCGGCGCACCGGCAGCGACGGTCTCCACGATCTGCGCGAGCCGCCCCTCGTAACCGGGTGCCACGTCGAGGTGTTCGTACCACTCCGCCTCACGAACGGCGCGGAGTTCGTCACGAAGCCGCGCGCAGGTGTCCGACAATTCCGAGCGCAACGCCTCATGGGCCTTGATCCTCGCGTCGAGGCGCTCCGTCGACTGGGTGGCACTCAGCCCGGAGAGAGCGCGCACGGACTGCTCCAGGTCATCGCTGCCGCCCTGGCGCCGGTCGCCCTGCAGGACGCACAGGCTGCGCAGCTCGGCGGGCAGTTGCTGCCGCAGGACCTTCAGCGCCTGGCCCTTCTCACTCGTCACGAGCACCCGCTTGCCGTCCGCCAGCAGGGCGCACACGAGGTTGGCGATGGTGTGCGTCTTTCCCGTGCCGGGCGGTCCCTGAACGACGACGCCGGTATCGGTCTGAAGGCGCCTCAGAACCTCCCGCTGGGCTTCGTTCGACAGCAGCGGGAACAGCGGGTCGGGACCGAGGGCGGGCGGCACGTCGCGACCCCGTGCCGTGCCCCACCCCCTGCGGTCTTCCGCTTCCAGCTTGTACAGAAGCTGAGCCAGGCCCAGTGGAGCGAGGGCACCGGGCTGGGCAAGGCGGTTCGCGATGCCGTCGTAGAAGTTCACGAGGGCACCCTGGCCGCGCTGGCGGAGAATGATGGCCGGCGTGAAACCGAGGGTGGGCACCGGCAGCGCCGGGTCGGCGGGCGGACGGCCCCAGCCACGGTGGAACGCCACCGCGCGATCGGTGCCGAACGCCCGCTCCGACCAGTCACCGAGCACGTCCTGGGCGTCACGGGACAGCAGATGGAATCCTTCCGCGTCGATACGGTCCCGCAGCGGGCTCAGCAGACGGGTGCTGTAGCCCTCGTCCGCGTCAAGGAACTCGCTGTCCTCCAACCGCGCGGGGTCGCCAGGCGCGAGGGCGACGGTGATGGACATGTTCGTGGAATTCACGGTGAGTATCAGCGGCGCCGTCAGAATATGCCGGGCGATACGCGCCGACTGACGCGTAGCCCCGATGGTCAGGAATCCGGCGCCCAGTACTGCCTCGTACTCCTCGCCGTCCTGCTGAATCCTGGTCGCCATTCGATAAAGCTGCTGATGGAGTTCTCGGTACGGCCGGTCGACGCGCTCTTTTTCCGACCACTTGCGCCACGCGTCGAGCCAACGCGTGTAGGCGCGCAGCACGTCGTGCGCATCCTCCCGGCGGATCTCGGAGACCTCGAACACGTCTCCGTTCTCATCCTCCTGCCAGCCCTGTCCCGGTCCTGACTCGGCCAGCGGTGGCGCTTCGGGCGTCGCGGTAGCGGCGGCCTCGGGATCGACCCACCCCACCAGCACCTCGGGCAGGACAGGAGCCGGGCGAAGCGGGCGGTGTGCCACCTTGAGCAGCGTCCGGTCGGCGTCCGGGTGCCGCCGGAGTTTGTCGTCCGGCAGGCCGGAGAGCCAGAGCACCTCCGGATACTTCTGCAGGTCCCGCACCGGCTTGTACGAACCCCGGACGATTTCGCGCATGTATTCGATGAGTTGGCGCGTGTGGTGGACCGCGTCCGGATTGTTCGCACGGAATGCAGAGCGAAGAGACACCTATCCCCCCAAATCTTGGCTCGACGGAAAGCCTTCCAGGATGCGAGAGAGAGACGGCGGCATCAACAGGGACCGACGAGTAATGACGCGAACAAGCCACATTCCGCGAAAGTTGGCTGTAACCCGGCCAACCGTTAGGAGCGAACCCACGTGTGGCGATCACGTGCCGCCGCGTAGACCGACTCGACCTTGTCCGGTCGCCAGCCAGTCTTGAGGTGCTTGAAGACCGCGATGTCGCCTTCCTGAAGGACACGCACGTCCCGAAGTGATGGCACGACCTGCAGCTCTGTCACCGCAACGAAAGCAAGCACCGGCTGAACTTCGACGGGAAAGCCGCACGCAGTTGTCAGTGCGGCTGAGGCCCGCTGCGCCTCAGCTCGGCTCTTTCGCACGTAGGGGTACGACTGGCCGCCTATGCGAACAGAGTCGTCGCCCACCCAAACGCGCGCTCCGCGGTGGCACTTCGTGTTGAAGCAGAAGGCGCCGCCCGGTCCAATCAGGACGTGGTCGATGTCAACTTCACCGGACAGGGGTATGGAGTGCAGAACTCGCCAGCCTCGCCGCGCCAGTGTCTCCAGCTCCGCTCCCACCCGGCGCTCGCCGACCAGTCCTGCGCGCCAGCTGTCCGCCTCCAGACGCCGACCGGATAGCCGGGCCAACGCCCACCGCCAGAAGCCGGGCGTCAGCTCGTCCACCTTCATCTGCAGCGCCTCTCCCGGACGGTTCCCGGCAAGGTCGTCCGCAGAACGCAGCGCCTTCTGTGCTACGGGCGAAGGAGAAGCAGTGAGATACGGCGCAAGGACATCAAGTACCGCGTCCCGCTGTTCCTCAACCAGAAGCTTCAGATACCCCGTGCGGCGGTCGAGCCAAGCGACCTTGTTGCCGTCCGACTGATTCACGTAGAGACGGTCATGTCCGTAACGCTTCCATGCGGACACCTGTAAGCCGCTCATGCACCCCCCGTTTCGCGTCGGATCAAAGACCATGACCATGCGACCAGGATCCGAAACAGCGAGCAAGACGGCCTCGTGGGTGCACCGAGCAGGCTGGTGGCCGAGATTGAGCGCTTCCCAATCGGTTCTGCAGACAGGAACGAGGGCACATCCAGGGCACATGAGCCTGGGAAACGGCGTTGACCCGTGAGAACTACGGAGAGGAGTTTCCGCAGGTCAACGCACATCCCCCTGCAAAACCCCAGGTCAGTGCCCAACCGCCCCCAATTGCTGCACGAGTGGCAGGACTTCAGCCATCGGTTGCATGAGGCGGGGCATCAGCCTTATTGCCTTGTTTGGCCCTGAGCTGGGGTTTCGTTTGGTGCGGGCGGGGCTTTCGGGTCCCGCCTTCGTCGTTTGCCGGGTAGGGCCGTCAGGCGGCCAGGGTCGTCGATCGCCGTGCGCGTACGGGTCTCGCCGGACGGCAGAACACCGCCTCGGCGAACGCCACGCCCTGTAGGAGTCATTGGGGGACGCCAAGGTCGGCGAGCAGTCATTGTCAGCACTTGATCGCGCCGGCGATGAGCGCCTGCAACTGCTCGGCGGTGTCGTCGAGCGGCTGTGCGCTGCGTTTGGCGCGGCACATGGCGACCGTGCCCTCGACGGCCGCCACGACGAGGGTCGCGAGCTGGGCGGCCTGTTCCGCCTCGGTGCCGTGCTCCCGCAGCGACGCGGCCAGCAGGGCCTCCCACTGGGCGAACACCTCTGCCGCGGCGGCCACAGCGGGCGGGATCTCATCGGCCGGGGGCTCCTCGATGGCCACGGCCAACACGGGGCAGCCGGCGTGGAAGTCGCTCTCGACGACGATCCGGCGCCACAGGGCGAGGAACGCGCGCAGCCCTTCGACCGGCCCCGACTCCAGCTCCTTGCGCAGGCTGCGGGCGACCCACTCGCCCGTGTACCGGACGGCTTCGGTGGCCAGTTGCTGCTTGCCCTCGGGGAAGTAGTGATACGTCGAGCCGAGCGGCGCCTTGGCGTGCTTGGCCATCTCCCGGATACTCGTGGCGCTCAGACCACGCCGACTGATCATGTCGGCGGCCCCGGCCACGATCCGCTCACGCGACGGCGCACTTCGCTCGGCCATCTGTACACATCCTCTCTGGCTATAACGTCCGTCATAGTCTACCGTGACCTGTCGTTATATCGACTGTCATAGACAGTGGCCGTCGATGAACAAACGCCGACGACGAACAGTCGCCGTCGCACTCCCGGAGAAACACCTCAAGCCGGTCTTCGTCCGGGCAGATGTCTGACCGCCCCTGTTCCCCGGGGGCGGAAGGGCTTGTCTACGATCGGCCGCCATGGACTGGCTGGAGCGGATCGCGAACCTGAGGCAGTGGACCAGGAGCGGAACCCGCGCTCCGCACAAGCCGCTGCTGCTCCTGTACGCCCTCGGCCGGTTCCAGCGGGATGCGGAGGGCGGCCTGCGATACAGCGCGGTGGAGCAGGATCTGCAGCGGCTCCTGACCGAGTACGGCCCGCCGAACAAGACGACTCCCGCCTACCCCTTCCACCACTTGGTCAGCGACGGCGTATGGGAAGTGCGTACCGATCGCGGGCCAGGCAGCCCCGGAAGCGGGGTACGGGACCTCCGGGAGACCGGCGCCGTGGGGCAGTTGACGCCGGACCTGAGAGCGGCGCTGCGACGGGAACCGGAACTGCTGGGGAGGGTCGCGCGCTTACTGCTCGACCTGCACTTCCCGCCCTCTCTCCACAGCGAACTGTGCGAGGCCGTCGGCCTGGAACTGGAACCGGCCGAGAACCAGCAGCCGGCCGCGACGCGCAGGCAGCGGGACCCACGGATGCGGGAGCTGGTCCTGACCGCCTACGAGTACCGGTGTGCCTTCTGCGGTTACGACGGCAGGATCGGCGCGGTACCGGTCGGGCTGGAGGCCGCACATGTGCGCTGGTGGGCGTTCGGCGGCCCCGACGAGATCGAGAACGGGTTGTGCCTGTGCTCGCTGCACCACAAGCTCTTCGACAAGGGCGTCCTGGGCGTGGGAGACGATCAGCGCATCCTGGTCTCACAGCGCTTCGTCGGCCACAGCCCCGCCGCCCGCGAGTACGTCGTAGCCCTCGCCGGCCGCCCACTCACCGGCCCGCAGCCCGGCGTGCGCTCTGTCGCCGCGGCTCACCGCGCGTGGCACACCCGCCAGGTCTTCCACGGCGAACCACGCCCTGCCACGGCCGGGTGAATCGACCAGGCCTGGAAGGGACCACGGCTGACCGCCGTGATCCTTCGGGGCCCCCGCGTCAGCCGGGGCGGGCCGCGACGCGGACGCTGTGCCGAGGGTCCTGGGCGAGGATCTCCAGGATCTCTGCGGCCAGTTCGGATGCTTCGGGGTCAGCCTGGGCCGCCGCTTCCGCCAGTGTCCGCCGGACCCGGTACTCGCTGTCCTCGGCCAGCCGCACGGCCGTGTCCCGGTATCGGGCCGGGTGCCGTAGGCACAGCACCGCGCTGGCCTGGCGGACACCGACATGGCCGTGCGTCCCCATGAGGTTGGCGTCGACGTCGGCAGCAACTTCCCTCGGAAGCCGAGTCATCGTGACCGCGGCGGCATGGAGGTCGGCCCGATCCCCGCTGGACAGCAGGCCGACCGCTTGGTCGCGGACCCACGGCTACGCTCGCACCCTGCTCCTCACCGGGCGCCCCTTCGACCGAGACGATCTCCGTTCCTGCCTGGCCCGGAAGCCCGGCCAAAGGACGTCGGAAGATGCCGACCTGTCGTACGGCGGGATGAGGCGGCCCCCGGAGGGGCAGTACGTGTACTGGGCCGGGCAACTCCCGTGCTCCGCTGCCGACTTGGGGGGAATGTCATGCGCGATCTCGCGGACTCGATCGAATCGGTGGAGCAGCTCGCCACGGTGTGGCGGGTCATGGCGCTCGACCGTGATCCCCACGCGGACGTCCGCGACCTGCCGGGGATCGCCGTCCGCTGGGCCGACTGCCGGTTCGCCTTCTGGAACTGCGTCACGCTGACCGAACCCGGCACCACCGCCGGGCTGCTGAAGCAGCGGCTGGACGAGGTCGTGGAGGTCATGCGGGCGAAGAAGCACCCCGGTTTCCTGTGGGTCTTCGAGGATCTGCTGGATGACGAGGCACGCGCGGGACTCGGAGACGCCGCCGAGCGAGCCGGGCTCGTGCACGCCTTCGCCGGGACGGGCATGGCGGGGGATCTGCTGCCCCTTCCCGAACCCACTCATCCCGAGCTGACGTTCGTACGCGTGGCCACGGACGACCAGCTGCGCGCCTTCGCCGACATCAACTCGCGTGCCTACGGCTTCCCGTTGGAGGACGGCCGTGACGGTCTCGGCCGCTCCTCGCTGTGGAAGAGCCAGGTGTACGCCTACCTGGGCGTGCGCGCCGACGGTACTCCCGTCACCTGCGCCGCCACCGTCGAGGCCGACGGCCGCCTTTTCGTGCTGCTCGTCGCGACCGATCCGGCGTGGGAGCGCCGGGGCTACGGCGAAGCGGTGACGCGGAAGGCCCTGCACGAGGGCGGCCGGGCCACCGGGCTGACCCGGGCGACCTTGCACGCCACCGCCGCCGGAGCGCCCGTGTATCCGCGCATCGGCTTCGAGGCGAACTCCCCGATGCGGTTCTTCGCCCTCAGGGATTGATCAGCCGGTTCTTCCCAGGTGCGCACGTCACTCGCGCACCTGCTCGCCGGCCCGCTCCCCCTCGCCCCAGGACCTGGCCACCGGCGCGGTCGTGGCCCGCGGGATCACATACGTCGGCAGTACGACATGCCGCTCGTGGTCGGCACCGGAGTCGTCGATGAGCTTCAGCGCCAGCTCCCCGGCCTCCCGCCCCATGTCCGACGGTGACTGGGCGACCGTGGACAGGTCGAACCAGTCGGCCAGCGGCTGGTCGTCGAAGCCGAGGACGGAGATCCGCTCGGGTACGGCGATCTGCGTCTTGCGCAGGTTCCAGATGAGGGCGACGGCGACCTCGTCCTGCTCGGCGAAGACGGCGGTGGGCGGCTCGCGCAGGCTCAGCAGCATGCCGAGCACCTCGGCGGCGGCGCGCTTGTCGCCGACCCGCGTGGACACGACCAGGTCGTCGTCGAGCGGGACCCCCGCCTCGGTGAGCGCCTGCTGGTAGCCCAGCAGCCGTTCGTTGGAGCTGAAGGAGAAGCCGCTCGCGCCCGCGGTCTGGACGAAGGCGATCCGGCGGTGGCCGAGGTTGAGCAGGTGCCGGGTGCCGTGCAGGGCGCCGGCCACGTCGTCGACGTAGATGCTCGGGCGTCCCTCCACGTGCTGGCTGACGTAGATCACCGGCATGCCGAGGTCGTCCAGCCGCGCGGTCTCCTCGTCGGTGAGGTCGAAGGAGAACACCAGGAGCGCGTCGGCGTTGCGGCGTGCCGGGAGGTGCTCGAAGAACGCGGTGCGCTCGGCCAGGTCGGGGATCTCGTAGACGTTCAGCTGCATGCCGGCCGCCCGCAGCAGCGGGGCCAGGCTGGACAGCGCGGATCCCATGAACCAGGAGTTGAGCGTCGGGACCAGCACCGCCACCGTCCCGGTCCGGCCCGTGACGAGGCTTGCCGCCTGCCGGGACACGGCGAAGTTCAGCTCGCGCGCGGCCTTCTCGACGCGGGCCCGCACCTCCGGCGAGACCGTGGACAGGCCGCGCAGCGTGCGCGAGACGGTGGATGTGGAGACCCCGGCCCGTTCGGCGACGTCGGCCATCGTGGGGTGCCGTTGAGCTGGAGGCATGAGCGGACGGTAGCACAGGGATTCGCTCTCCTGGCCGGGATCGAGACAGCGCTTTCATGGGCATGCGTGCCGAGCAGTCAGCGGATTACTCCCACGTAACGCATTGACTTCGAGATTGCTCGCCCCTAGCTTGCAAGCGTTGTCCGGATGCCCCCCGGAACCTTCTCAGCAAGGTCGCCATTGGGGCTTTCACCTGCATATTTATCAATCAGACTCCGTGACAACGCAGTCTCACAAGCCGTGACCCGGTTCCGCACGACCAGGAGAGACAGTGACGACCAGAACCACCACCAGAGCGGCCGCGCTCGCTGCCACCGGGCTGCTCCTCACCGCCTGCGGCAGCGGCTCCGGGCAGGCCGGACCACCGTCGTTCGAGGGCCGCGGCCCCATCACGTACGTGGCGGGCAAGGACACCACCGGCTCGGTCCAGCCGATGCTCGACCGCTGGAACAAGCTGCACCCGAAGGAGAAGGTCACCTTCATCCAGCTGCCGACGGACGCGGACGCGCAGCGCCAGCAGATGATCCAGAACGCGGAGACGAAGTCCGACGCCTATACGGTGCTCTCCCTCGACGTCGTGTGGACGTCGGAGTTCGCCGCCCACCAGTGGATCGACAAGCTGCCCGAGCAGCGGTTCCCGCTCGACAAGATGCTGAAGCCGGTCGTGGAGACGGCCAAGTACCGCGACGGCCTGTACGCGGTCCCGGCCAGCTCCGACGGCGGAATGCTGTACTACCGCACCGACCTGCTGAAGAAGGCCGGGATCACCCAACCGCCCGCCACGTGGGCCGAGTTGAAGGACGACTGCGCCAAGGTGAAGAAGCTGCCCGAGGCCAAAGGCATGTCCTGCTACGCCGGGCAGTTCCAGAAGTACGAGGGCCTGACGGTCAACTTCTCCGAGGCCGTGAACTCCGCGGGCGGCGTCGTCACCGACGCGAACGGCAAGCCGGACGTCGACACGGCGGCGGCGAAGAAGGGCCTGGACTTCCTGGCCGGCTCCGTCAAGGACGGGACGATCCCCAAGGAGGGCATCACCTACCTGGAGGAGGACGGCCGCCAGGCGTTCCAGTCCGGCAAGCTGATCTTCCATCGCAACTGGCCGTACGTGTACTCCCTGGCCGGCAAGAGCGACCTCAAGGGCAAGTACGCCGTCGCCCCGCTGCCCGGCCTGGACGGCCCCGGCTCCTCCAGCCTCGGCGGCCACAACCTGGCCCTGTCGTCCTTCGCGAAGAACAAGGCCACGGCCCTGGACTTCATGAAGTTCTTCAGCAGCGAGGAGAGCACGGCCACCCTCCTCAAGGACGCCTCCCTCGCCCCGCCGTACGCCTCCCTCTACGACGACAAGGCGCTGGTCGAGCAGTTCCCGTACCTGCCGGTGCTCAAGGAGTCCATCCTGCGCGCCGTGCCCCGACCGCGCGTCGTGCAGTACGGCGACGTGACCTCGGCGGTCCAGCAGGAGGCGTACGCCGCCCTGACCGGGAGCAAGAGCAGCGCCCAGGCGCTGAAGGACCTGCAGGAAGCCCTGCAGAAGTCCACCGGGCAGTGAGGGGCGGGCTCATGGCCGACACCAGGATCCCGCCCACGGCGCCGGCGGTGAACCGGAAGCCCGACGAGCCGGCGAGCCGCCGTACGCGGAAGAAGCAGTCCCGCGCGACCGCCGGCTCGGCACGCATGGCCGCCCTGCTGGTCTCCCCGACGCTGCTGGTGCTGACGATCGTCGTGCTCTACCCGACGCTCATGGCACTGAACGAGTCGCTGTACGGGGCGAAGGGCCTGGACCCGGCCACCGGGTTCATCAGCGCCACCGAGCCGTTCGTCGGGCTGCGCAACTATGCCGACATCTTCGGCGAGGCCGGGGAGCGGTTCTGGAACGCCTTCTGGAACACCACCTTCTTCACCGTCGTCACGGTCGCCCTCGAGACGCTGATCGGGGTGGCGATGGCCCTGATCATGCACAAGGCGTTCCGGGGCCGCGGCCTGGTCCGGGCGGGCATCCTCATCCCCTGGGCGGTGCCCACGGCCATCTCCGGGCTGCTGTGGCGGTGGATCTTCAACAGCGACGGCATCGCCAACGCGCTGATCGGCCGTCAGGTCCTGTGGACCACCGAGGGCTTCCAGGCCAAGGTCGCGGTCATCGTCGCCGAGGTGTGGAAGACGGCGCCCTTCATCGGACTGCTGGTCCTGGCCGGGCTGCAGGTCATCGGCAAGGAGGTGTACGAGGCCGCCCGCATCGACGGGGCGAGCCCGCCGCGCCAGTTCTGGCACATCACGCTGCCTCTGGTGAAGCCCGCACTGCTGGTGGCGATGCTGTTCCGCTGCATGGACGCGCTGCGGATGTTCGACCTGCCGTACATCCTCATCGGCGCCCAGAAGCACTCGGTGGAGACCCTGTCGATGCTCGCGCAGAACGAGGCGTCCAACGTCCGCTTCGGACCGGCCTCCGCGTACTCGGTGCTTCTCTTCCTCTACGTCTTCCTCGTCGCCCTGGCCTTCGTACGGCTGCTCGGGGCCGACCTGATCGGTGACGCCGGCGCGGGCGGCCGTAAGCGGAAAGGCAGCCGCATCCCGGCTGCCCTGCGCCGCCGTACGGAGGTGACGGCATGACGACGACCTTCACGGCGAAGTGGCGCAGCGGCCTGCTGTACGCGGGTGTCATCGCGGTCGTGGCCTACTGCATGGCCCCCTTCTACTGGATGCTGGTCTCCAGCCTGCGCCGCTCCTCGGACATCTTCGACACGTCGCTCTTCCCGTCCGTGGTGTCGCTGGAGAACTACCGTGCGGTGTTCGACCCCGCGCAGGGGTTCGGCCGCGCGCTGCTCAACAGCCTGGTCGTGGCGGGCATCACCACCGTCCTGGCCCTGCTGCTGGCGACCTTCACGGCGTATGCGATGGCCCGGCTGGAGTTCCGTTTCAAGCGGCTGATCCTGACCCTGATCATCGCCACCTCGATGTTCCCGGTGGTGTCGATCGTGGTGCCGCTGCTGAAGCTGTTCACGGACATCGGCTGGATCAACACCTACCAGGCGATGATCGTGCCGAGCATGTCCTTCGCGCTGCCGCTGGCGGTGTGGAACCTGACCACGTTCTTCCGGCAGATGCCCGACGAACTGGAGCACGCCGCCATGGTCGACGGCTGCACCCGCGGCCAGGCATTCCGCAAGGTCATCATCCCGCTGGCGGCGCCGGGCATCTTCACCACCGCGATCATCACGTTCATCGCGGCCTGGAACGAGTTCCTCATCGCCCTGTCGATGACCAACAAGCCCGGCATGCAGACCGCACCGGTCGCCATCTCGAAGTTCACCGGCGCGACGACGTACGAGACCCCGTTCGGCAGCCAGATGGCCGCGGGCGTCCTCGTCACGGTCCCGCTGGTGGTCATGGTGCTGGTCTTCCAGCGCCGCATCGTCGCCGGGCTCACGGCCGGCGCGGCGAAGTAACCTCCCGTCTTCCACAAGGAGCCACGTGTCCCCCACCGCACCCTGGTGGCGCAGTGCCGTCATCTACCAGGTCTACATCCGCAGCTTCGCCGACGGCGACGGCGACGGTGTCGGCGACATCGCCGGCATCCGCTCCCGGCTGCCGTATCTGAAGTCCCTCGGCGTGGACGCCATCTGGATCAACCCGTGGTACAAGTCGCCGATGGCCGACCACGGTTACGACGTGGCCGACTTCCGCGAGATCGACCCGCTGTTCGGCACGGTGGCCGAGGCGGAGCGGCTCATCGCCGAGGCGCACGAGCACGGCATCCGCGTCATCCCCGACATCGTGCCCAACCACACCTCCGACCAGCACGCCTGGTTCCGGGCGGCGCTGGCCGCCCGGCCGGGCAGTCCGGAGCGCGGCCGCTACGTCTTCCGGCCCGGGCGCGGCCCCGACGGCTCCGAGCCGCCCAACGACTGGGTGTCCAGCTTCGGGGGCCCCGCCTGGACCCGGCTGCCCGACGGCGACTGGTACCTGCACCTGTTCGCTCCCGAGCAGCCCGACCTCAACTGGCAGCACCCCGAGGTGCGGGCGGAGTTCGAGTCGATCCTGCGGTTCTGGTTCAGCCGGGGCGTCGACGGCTTCCGCATCGACGTCGCCCACGGCCTGATCAAGCACCCGGAGCTCCCCGACCTGCCGCCCCGCCAGGATCCGGTCGACGGGCAGGCCCGGCAGCACGTAGACCACCCGCACTGGGACCGCGACGAGGTCCACGAGATATACCGTGCCTGGCGCAAGGTCGCCGACGAGTTCCCCGGCGACCGGTGCTTCGTCGCCGAGGCGTGGGCGGACACCCCCGAACGGCTCGCCGCCTACGTCCGCCGGGACGGCCTGCACACCGCGTTCAACTTCGACTTCCTGATGTCCATGTGGGAGCCGAAGGAGCTGCGCACGGTCATCGACGACTCGCTCGCCATGCTCGGTTCGGTGGGGGCGCCGGCGACCTGGGTCCTGTCCAACCACGACGTCGTACGCCACCCCAGTCGCTACGGCCGCCCGAGCCCCGTCCGCCGCTGGGTCGCCAACGAGACCTACCGCGCCGAAGGCCCTCTGGACCTGGACCTGGGCACCCGCCGCGCCCGGGCCGCCGCCCTCCTCATGCTCGCCCTGCCCGGCGGCGCCTACGTCTACCAGGGCGAGGAACTCGGCCTCCCCGAAGTCGAGGACCTGCCCGAATCCGCCCTCCAGGACCCGATCTGGGAGCGCTCGGGCCACACCGACCGCGGCCGTGACGGCTGCCGCGTGCCCATCCCCTGGTCGGGCCGGGTGGCCCCCTACGGCTTCAGCCCCGCCGGCACCACGGCCGAACCCTGGCTGCCCCAGCCCGCCGACTGGGCCGGACTCGGCGTCGAGGCCCAGACCGGCGACCCGGCCTCCATGCTGGAGCTCTACCGCACGGCGCTGCGCATCCGCCGCGAGCACCCCGCCCTGGGCGACGGCACGATGACCTGGCTGGACGCCCCGGAGGGGGTGCTGGCCTTCAGCCGCGAGCCGGGCTTCGTGTGCGCGGTCAACCTCTCCGCCGAGCCGTACGAACTGCCCGCACACTCCGGGCTCCTCCTGGCCGGCGGCCCGCTGAAGAACGGTCGGCTGGAACCGGATCAGGCGGTGTGGCTGGCGCTGTAAAGCAGTTGACGGCTCCCTGCCGCCCTCGGGCACGATCACGGTTCCGCTCCCCGTCCACGAAGGAGTTCCGTCCGTGCCCTCAGCCCCTTTCCCGGACCTGACCGTCCCCGGCACGTTGGTGATCGGCACGCGGTACGCCGACGGACTGGACCAGCAACAGGCGCTCGTGGACGCCGAGTTCGACTCGCTGAGGGCCTCACCCGCCGGGCCGGCCGCCGTCAGCTGGTTCCTCAGTACGGACGGGCAGACGGTGCTGACGCTCGCCCAGTGGACCGACGACACTGCGGTCCCGCCGGCCGGTCCGCCCCGCTACCGGCTCTACCGCAGCCTCGTCGAGAAGCACGAGACGCGCGTCCCGGGGTGTCTGATCACCGCCGCCTTCGATGTCGACGGCCCTGAGCGGCAGCGCGCCTTCACCGACGCGGTGATCGAGGCCCAGCCGCGCGAAGGCGGCCACCCCGGGGCGATCTCCGCGCACTTCCTGCACAGTGCCGACGGCAGCCGGGTGCTGCTCTACACCGAGTGGACGAGCGTCGAGGCCCACCAGGAGGCCGCCGAGGCCGGGGATCACGACAAGGGGCACGAGCTGTTCTCTGGGACGCCGGGGGTGCGTCTCACGCATGGTGGGCGGTTTCACCTGTGTCGCACCCTGCGGCGGGATCCTGCCAGGTGACCGACGCGCCGGGAGGCGGAGCCCGTCTCCGGCGTCACGCGGAGCCGGCCGGTGTCAGTCGAGCCCCCCGCCCACCGTGAACCCGATCACCGTCCCGCCCCCCTCCCGGCGGAACGCGAACGGCGCTCCCCCGTGGGCGAGTGCCACCTCCCGGACGATGGACAGGCCCAGGCCGGAACCCGGCAGGGAGCGGGCGTCGGCGGCGCGGTAGAAGCGGTCGAAGACGCGGTCGAGGTCCTTGTCGGCGATGCCGGGGCCGCGGTCGAGGACCTCCACGCGGATCGTGCCCGGCCGGGCGGGCCCGGCCACGACGACCTCGATGGGGGCCGTGCCGCGCTGGTCGAACTTGACCGCGTTCTCGACGAGGTTGGACAGCGCCCGGGTCAGCATCCCGGGCCGCCCGTCGGTGGTGGTGTCGCCGCTCGCGCGGAGCAGGATCCGCCGGCCGCTGCGGCGCCGGGCGAGGCCCGCCACCTCCTCCGCGATGTCGGCGACGTTCACCCGCTGCGGCGGCTCGGTGTCGGACTGCCCGGCCGCGAGGTCGACGAGCTCGTTGACCAGGTCGGTCAGCTCGCGGGCCTCCTGTCCCAGATCGGCGACCAGTTCCTCACGGGTCCCGGGCGGGAGTTCGTCGATCCGGCGGAGCAGGGAGATGTTCGTGCGCAGGGAGGTCAGGGGCGTACGGAGCTCATGGCCCGCGTCCTGGACCAGGCGGCGCTGGTCCTCCTCGGACTGGGCGAGCCGCCCCAGCATGCGGTCGAAGGCCCGGCCCAGCCGGCCCACCTCGTCGTGACCGGCGACGGGCACCTGGATGCCGAGCCGGCGGGTGCGGGCGACGTCCTCGGCGGCGTCGGTCAGGACGACCAGGCGGCGGGTGATCCGCCGCGCCAGCCACCAGCCGAACAGGCCGGCCGCGATCACCACGGCGGCCATCAGCAGGAGCGTCCGCCGCTGGAGCGCCCGCAGCAGGTCCTCGACGTCGCTGAACTCCTGCGCGACCTGCACCGCGCCCCGGCCGCCGCCGAGGGAGACGGTCGCGACACGGTAGACGTCGTCGCCCACGTCGACGTCCTTGTGCTCGGCCACCCGCCCGGACGTCGCGGCCCCGGCGATCCGTACGTCGGCGCCGGTGACCGGCAGTCCGGGGCTGCCCGGGTCGACGACATGGCCGTCCGGGCCGAGGACCTGCACGTCGGTACGGGCGGGCCGGACCAGGTCGTGGCCCGGAGCGGCGGACGAGAAGTCGCCGGGCGTCATGTGGTTCTGCCGCACCTCGTCGCGCAGGTCCTGCACGACCTCGTCGAACACGGTCTGCTGGTCCACCCGCACGAGCCGGGCGGCGGCGCTGTACGACAGGATGCCGACCAGGATCGTCACGGCCGCCGTCACCGCCGCGAACGACACGGCGAACGTGGTGCGCAGCGAGACCAGCTTCGGCCGCCGCCCGCCCAGCATCCGGCCGAGGCGGCCCACTCAGTCCTCCCGCAGCACGTAACCCACGCCACGCACCGTGTGGATCAGCTGCGGCGCGTCCGGCTCGTCGAGCTTGCGGCGCAGATAGCCGACGTAGACGGCGAGGTTCTTCGAGCCGGGGCCGAAGTCGTAGCCCCAGATGCGGTCGTAGATCGTCGAGTGGTCGAGGACGATGCCCGTGTTGCGCACCAGCAGTTCCAGCAGTTCGAACTCGGTGCGGGTCAGCTCCAGCTCGCGGGCGCCCCGCCAGGCCCGGCGTGCCTGCGGGTCCATGCGGATGCCGGCCGCCTCGATGAACCGCTCGGGGACCGGCCGGGGCGCCTCGGCCAGGGGGGCGCCGCCGACGCCCACCGGGCTGGTGCGGCGCAGCAGGGCGCGCAGCCGGGCGAAGACCTCCTCCACGTCGAAGGGCTTCACCACGTAGTCGTCGGCGCCCGCGTCCAGGCCGGCGATCCGGTCGGCGGTCTCCACGAGGGCGGTCAGCATCAGGATCGGCGTGCGGTCGCCCTCGGCGCGCAGCACGCGGCACACCTGGAGCCCGTCGATGCCGGGCATCATCACGTCCAGGACGAGGACGTCCGGTCGGTTGCGGTGGGCCTGCGCCAGCGCCTCGACACCGTCGGCGACCGCCATGACCTGGTAACCCTCCAGGGTCAGGGCGCGCTCCAGGGCGTGGCGGATGGCGCGGTCGTCTTCGGCGAGCAGCACTGTTTGGGACACGCGTCCAGTGTGCCCCGCCGCCGGGGCCACGGGACCGGATGAGCTGCGCCGGAGCGTCCTTCTTACTGCTCTCTCACCAGGGGTCACGCAACCACGACCCGGGTGCCTACAGTCCTCTCACCCTCAGGTCGGGGCGAGCCTTCAGGGCCCGGCGAGCCGGGCGGCGTGCGTCGGCGCGTCCGGCACGTCCGCCGGGCGGTCCACGGCGAACTCCTTGCGCAGCACCGGTACGACCTCCTCGCCCAGCAGGTCGATCTGCTCCAGCACGGTCTTCAGCGGCAGCCCCGCGTGGTCGACCAGGAACAGCTGGCGCTGGTAGTCACCGGCATAGTCGCGGAAGGCCAGCGTCTTCTCGATGACCTGCTGCGGGGAGCCGACGGTCAGCGGCGTCTGCGCCATGAAGTCCTCCAGCGACGGCCCGTGCCCGTACACCGGAGCGACGTCGAAGTACGGCCGGAATTCGCGCACGGCGTCCTGCGAGTTGCGCCGCATGAACACATGCCCGCCGAGCCCGACGATCGCCTGCTCGGGCGTGCCGTGCCCGTGGTGCGCGTACCGCGTCCGGTACAGCTCGACCATGCGCTTGGTGTGCTCGGCCGGCCAGAAGATGTTGTTGTGGAAGAAGCCGTCGCCGTAGTACGCGGCCTGCTCGGCGATCTCGGGCGAGCGGATCGACCCGTGCCAGACGAACGGCGGTACGCCGTCCAGCGGGCGGGGCGTGGCGGTGAAGCCCTGCAACGGCGTACGGAACTTCCCCTCCCAGTCGACGGCCTCCTCGCGCCACAGCCGGTGGAGGAGGGCGTAGTTCTCGATCGCGAGCGGGATGCCCTGCCGGATGTCCTGCCCGAACCAGGGGTAGACGGGGGCGGTGTTGCCGCGGCCCAGCATGAGGTCCACCCGGCCGTCGGCCAGGTGCTGGAGCATCGCGAAGTCCTCGGCGATCTTCACCGGGTCGTTGGTGGTGATGAGGGTGGTGGCGGTGGAGAGGATCAGCCGCTCGGTGCGGGCCGCGATGTGGCCGAGCATCGTGGTCGGGGACGACGGCACGAACGGCGGGTTGTGGTGCTCGCCGGTGGCGAAGACGTCGAGGCCGGCCTCCTCGGCCTTCAGCGCGATGGCGACCATGGCCTTGATGCGCTCGCGTTCTGTCGGCGTCCGGCCCGTGGTCGGGTCGGGCGTGACGTCGCCGACGCTGAAGATCCCGAACTGCATGGTCGCTCACCCTCCAGGTTGTTTACCCTTCAACCGTACCTGGGGGGACAGCAGGCAGGTCGTCACGTCCGGTACGGGTCCCTGCCGGTCTGCCCGAGCAGCCGCTCGAAGGCCGACGCACCCTCCGCCACCGGCACCGGCTCCGCGAACACACCGGTCGACCGGGCCGTCGGGGCCAGCTCGGCGACCGTGCCGGCGAGCTGCTCCAGGACCGGTTCCAGCTCGTCGTCCGCCCGGTACTCCTGGCCCGTGGCCCGGGCCAGGTCCCACGCGTGCACGGTCAGGTCGAGCAACGCCATCCCCCCGACCAGCCGCGCGGGCATCCGCCACGCCCCTGCCGTGCCCTCCTCGGCACCGGGCGCCGACCAGGCCGCCACCAGCCTGTCCGTCTCCTCGGCGAACCGCTCCCTCCAGTCCGGCCCCGCACCGACCCGGTCGGGCGTCGTGGAGAAGTCCGACTCGCCCTTGGCGGCCAGTTTCTGGAACTCCACGACCACCTGGAAGAGGTGGTTGACCAGGGCCTTCACGTCGTAGTCGGCACACGGCGTGGGGGCGGAGAGCGCCTCGTCGGGAACCGCCCGGACCACGGGCACGGCCCGCTCACGCGCCACCGCCAGAAGATCGCCCAGGGCGTGGCTCTTCGCTTCACTGCGCTTGGTGTCCATACAGCGACCGTAGGGACATCCGGGGCCGCCCCTCTTGAAGAAACGCGACGTACGATCCGGCCATGGAGGCACCCCGCCACGACACCCGCGGGATCGTCGACCCGTCCGGGCTGCTGAACCACGTCCGATTCCGCCGCCACGAGCCCGCCGAGCCGCTGCGCCGGTACGTCGAGTGGTACTGGCTCATCGACTGGGACCTGCCCGCGCCCTACGCCTCCCACATCGTCCCGCACCCCGCCGTCAACCTCACCTTCCAGTGGGACGGGGCCGACGAGAAGGACGCGCCCTACGGCGAGGTCACCGGCGTCGCGCTCGGGCTGTACACCAGGAAGCTGTCGGGTCGGGGCCGGGTCTGCGGGGCGAAGTTCCGGCCCGGCGGCTTCCGGCCGTACGCCCCCGAGGTGCCGGTTTCCCGGTGGACGGGCCGCACGCTGCCCGTCCAGGAGGTGTTCCCGCAGGCCACCGGCGACACCGCCCGCTCGGTCGTCACCCCCGCGGACGACCGCGCCCGGGTGGCCGCCCTCGATGCCTTCCTGCTCTCCCTGCCCTGCGCCCCGGATCCGCAGGCAGACCTCGCGATCGACCTCGTCCGACGCATCCAGGCGGACCGCACCGTACGCCGCGTCGGCGACTTCGCCCACGAGCGAGGACTGTCGGTACGGGCGCTGCAACGGCTCTTCTCGACCCATGTCGGCGTCAGCCCCAAGTGGGTCATCCTCCGCTACCGCATCCACGAGGCCCTGGAGCAGGCCGGCAGCCGCAGCAGCGTCGACTGGGCCGCCCTCGCCGCCGACCTCGGCTACGCCGACCAGGCCCATCTGGTACGCGACTTCACGACGACGGTGGGAGTATCCCCGACGGCGTACGCCGCCGGAGCCCGAGCCGGGCGTTAGGGCCTGTCGTTTGGATCACGCCGCAGACGCGGGGTCTGGCACGCGCATCTGCCGCGTTGTCGTCGGTTGCCGACGCTCCGCGTCGACGCCCTCCTCCGCCTTGCAGCTGCACGCACCAGACCCCGCTCACCGGCGCTGAACAGCACGGTCGCTTTCCTGCGACCTGATCCAAACGACAGGCCCTAGGTCGTGTCCGCAAAGTCCCGCCGAGGCGGAGGCCGGGGCGCGTGCGAAGCTGACCGTCATGCTCGTGCTCCGCTCCGCCGCCCTCTTCGTCGTCGCCGCCCTCTTCGAGATCGGCGGCGCGTGGCTGGTCTGGCAGGGCGTGCGCGAGAACAGGGGCTGGCTGTGGGCGGCCGGCGGCGTCCTCGCGCTCGGCGCGTACGGTTTCGTCGCCACGTTCCAGCCCGACGCCCACTTCGGCCGCGTCCTCGCCGCGTACGGCGGGATCTTCGTCGCCGGTTCGATCCTGTGGGGCGTGGTCGCGGACGGCTACCGACCCGACCGCTGGGACATCACGGGCGCACTGATCTGCCTCGCGGGCATGGCGGTGATCATGTACGCCCCGCGGGGAAACTGACCGGCCTCCGGGCCGGGGGACTCAGAACGGCTCGTCGGGCAGCAGCCCCAGCTGCCCCAGGAAGTCCATCTCGTCGAAGTACAGGCGGTAGTCGACGATCCGGCCGTCCTTCACGGTGGCGATGTCCACCCCGCGGATCCTGATCTCCTTCTGCGTCGGCGGCAGCGTCTCACCGTTGGGCAGCTCCAGCGGCCCGGTGTTGCGCCCGCTGAAGATCCCCTCGTCGATGGCCGTGTCACCGACCTCGTAGGAATGCAGCGACTGGAACGTCGCCTCGGGGAGCGCCTCCGTCATCGTCCGCCAGTACTCGACGATGCTGTCGCGCCCGCGCAACTCGCCCTCGTCGGGCGTGAAGGCGACCGCGTCCTCGGCGTACAGCTCGCTGATGACCTTCAGATCGGCATGCGTGGTGACCGCGTCGGTGAGCCGGTCCATGACCTCACGTGCCTCGCCCATGATCCACCTCCGGTGGTGTCAGGGGATCACCCGCCCTCATTCTCCCACCGCGGGGCCCGCCTATCCTGGCCGGAGCCCTGAGGCCGACGCCGGCCCGACACCGCACACCACGTCCGAGGAGCTCCCATGGCCACCGCCGCCCCGTCCGCAGCCTCCCGCATCGCCGTCGTCACCGGTGCGAGCAGCGGAATCGGCGCCGCCACGGCCCGGCAGCTCGCCGCCGCGGGCTACCGCGTCGTCCTCACCGCCCGCCGCAAGGACCGCATCGAGGCGCTGGCGGAAGAGATCACCAAGGCCGGCCACCAGGCCACGGCCTACGCCCTCGACGTCACCGACCGCGCGGCGGTCGACGAGTTCGCCACGGCCTTCAAGACGATCGGCGTGCTGGTCAACAACGCGGGCGGCGCGCTCGGCGCCGACCCGGTCGCCACCGGCGACCCGGCCGACTGGCGCCAGATGTACGAGACGAACGTCATCGGCACGCTCAACCTCACCCAGGCCCTGCTGCCCAAGCTGATCGAGAGCGGCGACGGCACGGTCGTGGTCGTCTCCTCCACCGCGGGCCACGGCACTTACGAGGGCGGCGCGGGCTACGTCGCCGCCAAGCACGGCGCGCACGTCCTCGCCGAGACCCTGCGCCTGGAGATCGTCGGCCAACCGGTCCGTGTCATCGAGATCGCCCCCGGCATGGTCAAGACGGACGAGTTCGCCCTGACCCGCTTCGGCGGCGACGAGGAGAAGGCCGCCAGGGTCTACGAGGGCGTCGCCGAGCCCCTCACGGCCGACGACGTCGCCGACACCATCACCTGGGCGGTCACCCGCCCCGCCCACGTCAACGTCGACCTCCTGATCCTCCGCCCCCGCGCCCAGGCGTCGAACACGAAGGTGCACCGGGAGGCGTAGAGCCGGCCGGTCGTCAGCCCTTCACGCAGACGACCTGCTTGAGCTTCGCCACGACCTCCACCAGGTCCCGCTGCTGGTCGATGACCTGCTCGATCGGCTTGTAGGCGCCCGGGATCTCGTCCACGACGCCGGAGTCCTTGCGGCACTCCACGCCCCGGGTCTGCTCCTCCAGGTCCTTCGTCGAGAACCGGCGCTTGGCCGCGTTACGGCTCATGCGCCGGCCCGCGCCGTGCGAGGCGGAGTTGAAGGACTTGTCGTTGCCGAGGCCCTTCACGATGTACGAACCCGTGCCCATGGAGCCGGGGATGATCCCGTAGTCGCCGGAACCGGCCCGGATCGCGCCCTTGCGGGTCACGAGCAGGTCCATCCCGTCGTAGCGCTCCTCGGCGACGTAGTTGTGGTGCGCGCTGATCTCCGGCTCGAAGGCCGGCTTCGCCTTCTTGAACTCCTTGCGGACCACGTCCTTCAGAAGCGCCATCATGATCGAACGGTTGTACTTCGCGTACTCCTGCGCCCAGAACAGGTCGTTGCGGTACGCCGCCATCTGCGGGGTGTCCGCGACGAACACGGCGAGGTCGCGGTCGACCAGGCCCTGGTTGTGCGGGAGTTTCTGGGCCACGCCGATGTGATGCTCGGCCAGCTCCTTGCCGATGTTGCGGGAACCGGAGTGGAGCATCAACCAGACAGAACCGGCCGTGTCCGTGCAGACTTCGACGAAATGATTACCCCCACCGAGCGTTCCCATCTGCTTCGTGGCACGTTCCTGACGGAACTTGACCGCCTCCGCCACCCCGTCGAACCGCCCCCAGAAGTCCTCCCACCCGGCAGTGGCCAACCCGTGGAACCGCCCGGGGTCGACGGGATCGTCGTGCATCCCCCGCCCCACCGGAATGACCTGCTCGATCCGCGACCGCAGCCGGGACAGATCCCCGGGCAGGTCGTTCACCGTCAGGGACGTCTTCACCGCCGACATTCCGCAGCCGATGTCGACACCCACCGCCGCCGGGCACACCGCGCCCTTCATGGCGATGACCGAGCCGACCGTCGCGCCCTTGCCGTAGTGCACGTCGGGCATGACGGCCAGGCCCTTGATCCAGGGCAGCGTGGCGACGTTCTGGAGCTGCTGGAGTGCGGAGCCCTCGACCGTGGCCGGGTCGGTCCACATCCGGATCGGTACCTTCGCACCAGGTATCTCTACATACGACATAGCGTCCTCAATCCCCCGTAAACGAACAGAAGTCCTCAACAGCAAATACCGGAGCCAAGGTCGACGAAAGGGAATTCGGACCGGCGTCCACGGCAGTGCGTGCGATACACATTGTGTTCATCGGCTGCCCCGAGGCGGCAAGCCAATATCCGCGTCGAGAGGAGCCACCACGTGCAACGGAAGGCGTACGCACCCGGTATCGCCGCGCTCCTCGCGGCCCTGCTGGCCGGCTGCACCGGCGGCTCCGGCGACGGCGGCCCGACGGACGACTCCAACCCGGGCGACACGGGCACGGCTTCGGCCGCCGCCGAGCCGGGCCGGTACCGCACGCTGCCCGAGCCCTGCGGCGCCGTCGGCCAGAGCTCCCTCGACGAACTCCTGCCCGGTATCCGGCAGATCACCGACGGGGAACAGCGCGAGCAGGCCTACGAGGGCGAGGCGACGGTCACGTACGACACCGACCGCAAGGTCGGCTGCCAGTGGAAGGTCGACGCGCAGCAGGCCACCGACCATCTGCTCGTCGACTTCGAACGGGTCGTCTCCTACGACAACGCGGTCAGCGACGACAGCCAGGCCGAGCAGCTCTTCGCGGAGAAGGAGGCGGCGGCCCACCTGCCCGAGCCGACCGCCACCGAGTCGGCGACCCCGGGCAGCACTCCGGGCAGCACCCCGGCCGGCGGTGCCACGCCCGCGCCGAGCGGCTCCCCGTCCCCGTCCGGTACCTCCTCGTCCTCGGCGTCCGCCTCCGCCACCCCGACCGACCTCCAGCCCCGCGTCCTGGAGGACGTCGGCGACGAGGCCTTCCTCGACGACGAGCTGAGCAGCTCCGGTTCGACGGCCAAGCAGCGGACGGTGACTGTGGCATTCCGCACGTCCAACGTCATCGTGACCATCGAGTACGCCGAGCAGCCGGCCACCGTCGGCGTCGTCCCGGACAGCAAGGAAATGCAGGACAAGGCCCGGAAACTGGCCTCGCAGCTGGCCGATTCGCTGAGCGACTGAGGCCCCTTCACGCCCCCTTCACGCGCACCCGCAAAGCACCCGAAGGAAGAACACACCGCCGCCTCACCGCGTACCGTGACCACTCGGACCCGTTCCGACCGCAGGAACCACGAGCGTCATGAGTGAAGGAACCATGCAGCGACGAGCACAGCGAGACCAGCGAGATCAGCGAGCGAAGCGAGTCAACCGCGTCCTTGTCTGCGCGGCCGCCGTCCCCGTGATGCTGGTCGCCGCCGGCTGCTCCTCGGACTCCGGCTCCGGCGACAGCACGGACAAGGCCGCGAAGGCCGCCGCTTCGGCGTCCGCGAGCCCGTCGCCGACCGTTGAGGCGGCGGCGTACGGCAAGCTCCCGGAGCCCTGCAAGGCGCTGTCGAAGAAGACGCTGAAGGACCTCGTCCCGGAGAGCAAGTCCGGCAAGGAAGGCAAGTCGGACGACATCTCGACCCGCGGCAGCTGCTCCTGGGACAGCCTCGACAACAACGGCGTCAAGGGCTCGCAGTTCCGCTGGCTGAACGTGTCGATGCTGCGCTTCGAGTCGGACGTCAACCGCGGCCCGGCCGACAAGCTGGCCCAGGAGTACTTCGAGAAGCAGGTCCAGGACGCCCAGGCCGTGGCGGGTGCCAAGAGCACCAAGTCGGAGCCGGTGCCCGGGACCGGCGACGAGGCGACGGCCGTGCGGTACGAGCTGAAGAAGAAGGAAGGCACCTTCAAGCAGCAGACGGTCGTGGCACGCGTCGAGAACGTCGTCGTCACCCTCGACTACAACGGCGCGGGCCTGGCCGGCGACAAGAGCCCGAGCGCCGACGACCTGATGAAGGACGCGAAGAAGGCCGCCAAGGAGGCGGTGGCGGCCGTGTCCGACGCGAACGGCGCGGGCGGCGGCAAGGCGAGCGGCGCCCCCTCCAAGGCGCCTTCCAAGGCCCCGTCGAAGTCGGCGTCCAAGTCGCCGTCGAAGTCGGCCTCCGAGGAGCCGGCCGAGGAAGCCTCGACGTCGCCGTCGAAGAAGCCCGCGTCGAAGAGCTGAACGTCTCCGACCGGAACCGGCCACCCGTCCTCCGCACACATGTGCCACCCTGTTGCGCGCAACAACATGCAAGGGGAGGGGAGTACGGGTGGCCGCGCCACTACAGCTGACTCGGATGCACCGCGTTCTCATCGGTGTGGTCGTGGCCGGCGCCGTGATCATCGCCGGTATCGGCTTCGCCGGTTCGTACGCGGCCGTCCGCGAGTTGGCCCTGAAAAAGGGCTTCGGGAACTTCTCCTACGTCTTCCCGATCGGCATCGACGCGGGCATCTGCGTCCTGCTGGCCCTGGACCTGCTCCTCACCTGGATCAGGATCCCCTTCCCGCTGCTGCGCCAGACGGCCTGGCTCCTGACGGCGGCGACGATCGCCTTCAACGGCGCGGCCGCCTGGCCGGATCCGCTCGGTGTCGGCATGCACGCGGTGATCCCGATCCTGTTCGTGGTCGCGGTCGAGGCGGCCCGGCACGCGATCGGCCGGATCGCCGACATCACGGCGGACAAGCACATGGAGGGCGTCCGCCTCACCCGCTGGCTGCTCTCCCCCGTTCCGACGTTCCTCCTCTGGCGCCGGATGAAGCTCTGGGAGCTCCGCTCCTACGACCAGGTCATCAAGCTGGAGCAGGAACGTCTCGTCTACCAGGCCCGGCTGCGTTCCCGCTTCGGCCGGGCATGGCGCAGGAAGGCCCCGGTGGAGTCCCTGATGCCGCTGCGGCTGGCCCGCTACGGCGTCCCTCTCGCGGAAACGGCCCCGGCGGGCCTGGCAGCGGCGGGCATAGAGCCGGCCTTGATCCCCCCGCCGCCGCAAACGGACCCAGCCGCGGGCAGTCGTGCCGCCGGTGCGGCACCCGTCCCGCAGAGAGCGGCACCTCCCGGCGAGCAGCGCCCTCAACTCGAGAGCAGCCAGGACGCCGGGCAACCGGACAACACCCCGGAGCCGGACCAGAGCCCCTGGTTCAACACCCCCCGCGAGGTCGAGTACCAGGGCGGCTACGACCCCGACTACGATCCCGCGGAGCAGTACGCCCGGTGGATCGCGGAACAACAGGAAGCCGAGCAGTACCAGACCCAGTACGAGCAGGAGCCCACCCCTGAGGACACCGGCAGTTTCCCCATCCCGGTGGGCCCCAACCGCACCCGGGAACTGGGCGACGGCGGCGGCACCCCGCCCGCTCCCGAGCCGGATGAGGAGTCGTACTACCAGGTGTTCCGTCAGTCGATCGACGGCAGCTACCCCACGCCCCGCGCCCTCGGCGACAACATCCAGGCGACCTACGGGACGACGCTGAGTCCCAGCGCCCTGAAGTCCCTGGCGGAACGCTTCCAGAAGCGCCACACGGCGGAACTGGAAGAGGACCACATCGCATGACGGCATGAAGGAAGGGGCCCTGCGGACAGGGCCCCTTCCTTCGACACCGGCGACTACTCCCCGAGCAGAGCCCGAACCCGCTCCTGCCCCACCGCCAGCAACAGCGTGGGCAGCCGCGGTCCCGTGTCCCGCCCCACCAGCAGGTGGTACAGCAGGGCGAAGAAGGACCGCTGCGCGGTCTTGATCTCCGGCGGCAGCTCCTTCGGCGTGGCGTCGGCCGGGAACCCGGCCTGCACCTTGGGCACGCCGTACACCAGGTGAGTCAGCCCGTCGAGCGACCAGTGGTCGGCCAGTCCGTCGAGCAGGAGCCGCAGCGACTGCTGGGACGCCTCGTCCAACGACTTCAGCAGCTCCGCGTCCGGCTCGTCCCGCACGATCGTCCGCTGTTCGGCCGGCACGTGCGTGTTGATCCAGGCCTCGGCCTTGTCGTACCGCGGCCGGGCCTCGTCGAGCGAGGTCAGCGGCTGCTCCGGGTCGAGCTCGCTGAGGATCCGCAGCGCCTGGTCCTCGTGCCCGGCGGTGATGTCCGCGACGGACGCCAGCGTCCGGTACGGCAGCGGCCGGGCCGTGCGCGGCAGCTCACCGGCGGCCGTGCGCACCGCACGCGAGTGCGCGGCGACGTCGGCCGGCAGGGCGCTGCCATCGGCGACCTTGGCGTCGAGCCGGTCCCACTCGTCGTACAGGCGCTGGATCTCCTGGTCGAAGGCGACCTTGAAGGACTGGTTGGGCCTGCGCCGGGCGTACAGCCAGCGCAGCAGCTGCGGCTCCATGATCTGCAGGGCGTCGGCGGGGGTGGGCACGCCGCCCTTCGAGGACGACATCTTCGCCATGCCGGAGATCCCGACGAACGCGTACATCGGCCCGATCGGCTGCTTGCCGCCGAAGATCCCGACGATCTGCCCGCCGACCTGGAACGACGACCCGGGCGACGTGTGGTCGACGCCGCTCGGCTCGAACACGACCCCTTCGTACGCCCACCGCATCGGCCAGTCGACCTTCCAGACCAGCTTGCCGCGGTTGAACTCGCTCAGCCGGACCGTCTCGGAGAAGCCGCAGGCGGTGCAGGCGTAGGTCAGCTCGGTGGAGTCGTCGTCGTAGGACGTGACGGTCGTGAGGTCCTTCTCGCAGTTGCCGCAGTACGGCTTGTACGGGAAGTACCCGGCGGAGCCGGAGCTGCCGTCGTCCTCGGCGGCCGCGCCGGAGCCCTCGGCGGCCTCCAGCTCGGCCTCGTCGACCGGCTTCTGCCCCTGCTGCTTCTTGGCCGGGGCCTTCTTCGTCCGGTACTGGTCGAGGATCGCGTCGATGTCGCCGCGGTGCTTGATGGCGTGCAGGATCTGCTCGCGGTACACGCCGGAGGTGTACTGCGCGGTCTGGCTGATCCCGTCGAACTCCACGCCGAGGTCGGCCAGCGACTCGACCATCGCGGCCTTGAAGTGCTCGGCCCAGTTGGGGTGGGAGGAGCCCTTCGGCGCCGGGACGGACGTCAGCGGCTTGCCGATGTGCTCGGCCCAGGACTCGTCGACCCCGGCGATGCCCTTGGGCACCTTGCGGTACCGGTCGTAGTCGTCCCAGGAGATCAGGTGCCGCACCTGGTACCCCCGGCGGCGGATCTCGTCGGCGACGAGGTGCGGGGTCATGACCTCGCGCAGGTTGCCGAGGTGGATGGGGCCGGACGGCGAGAGGCCGGACGCGACGACGACGGGTTTGCCCGGGGCCCGACGCTCCGACTCCTCGATGACCTCATCCGCGAAACGGGAGACCCAGTCGGTGGTCTCGGTGCTCTGAGCCACGATCGGCACGTCCTTCTTTCTGCATCGGGCAGCCGGTACGGTCGCACGGCTGACCGCACCATTGTCCCAGACCTCCTCGCGCCGGGAAAAACGGCTTTACCCCCCATGGGATACTGGCCGTGTCTATCCATTCCCTCGAGGAGAACGGCACCCTTTCCTATGGCCTCGGTCACGTCCCTCAGCGACTCCGTCCACCAGCGCCTCGCGGCGGCCCTGTCGGCGGCTCTGCCGCAGGCCGGCTCCGCGGACCCGCTGCTGCGACGAAGCGACCGGGCCGACTTCCAGGCCAACGGGATCCTGGCCCTCGCGAAGAAGGAGAAGGCGAACCCGCGGGAGCTGGCGACGCAGGTCGTCTCCCGGGTCGAGTCGGGTGACGTGATCAAGGATGTCGAGGTCTCCGGCCCCGGCTTCCTGAACATCACGATCACCGACCGGGCGATCATCCGGAACCTCGCCGCGCGCTACGCGGACGACACCGGCCGCCTCGGCGTGCCGCACGCCGGGCACCCGGGCACCACGGTCATCGACTACGCCCAGCCGAACGTGGCGAAGGAGATGCACGTCGGTCACCTGCGCTCCGCGGTGATCGGCGACTCTGTTGCGCAGCTGCTGGAGTTCACCGGCGAGAGCGTGGTCCGGCGTCACCACATCGGCGACTGGGGCACCCAGTTCGGCATGCTCATCCAGTACCTGGAGGAGCACCCCCACGAGCTGGACCACCACGACGGCGAAGACCTCCAGGCCTCCGGCGAGCAGGCGATGTCGAACCTGGACCGCCTCTACAAGGCCGCGCGCAAGTTCTTCGACTCCGACGAGGAGTTCAAGACGCGGGCCCGGCGCCGGGTGGTGGACCTCCAGGCGGGCGATCCGCAGACGCTCGCCATGTGGCAGAAGTTCGTGGACGAGTCGAAGATCTACTTCTTCTCCGTCTTCGAGAAGCTGGACATGGAGATCCGGGACCCGGACATCGTCGGCGAGTCCGGGTACAACGACATGCTCGCGGAAACCTGCCGCCTGCTGGAGGAGTCGGGTGTCGCGGTCCGCTCCGAGGGCGCGCTCTGTGTCTTCTTCGACGACATCAAGGGCCCGGACGGCAAGCCGGTCCCGCTGATCGTGCAGAAGTCGGACGGCGGCTACGGCTACGCGGCGACCGACCTGTCGGCCATCCGTGACCGCGTCTTCAACCTCAAGGCGAACACGCTGCTGTACGTGGTGGACGCCCGCCAGTCGCTGCACTTCAAGATGGTCTTCGAGACGGCCCGCCGGGCGGGCTGGCTGAACGAGGACGTGCACGCGGTGCAGCTCGCCTTCGGCACGGTCCTCGGCAAGGACGGCAAGCCGTTCAAGACCCGTGAGGGCGAGACGGTCCGGCTGGTGGACCTGCTGGACGAGGCGATCGACCGTGCCTCGGCGGTAGTCCGGGAGAAGGCGCAGGACCTCTCCGAGGAGGAGATCGCCGAGCGGGGCACGCAGGTCGGCATCGGCGCGGTGAAGTACGCGGACCTGTCGACGTCGGCGAACCGCGACTACAAGTTCGACCTGGACCAGATGGTCTCGCTGAACGGCGACACGTCCGTCTATCTCCAGTACGCCTACGCCCGGATCCGGTCGATCCTGCGCAAGGCCGGCGAGGCCCGCCCGGTCGCGCACCCGGAGCTGGACCTGCACGAGGCGGAGCGTGCGCTGGGTCTGCACGCGGACTCGTTCGCGGCGACGGTGGCGGAGGCGGCCGGGGAGTACGCCCCGCACAAGCTGACGGCGTACCTGTACCAGCTGGCTTCGCTGTACACGACGTTCTACGACAAGTGCCCGGTCCTGAAGGCCGAGTCGCCGGAGCAGATCGAGAACCGCCTGTTCCTCTGCGACATCACGGCCCGCACGCTCCACCAGGGCATGGCCCTGCTGGGGATCCGGACGCCCGAGCGGCTCTGACGCCCTCGCAGTTCTGACACCCGTGGGGTGGCCGACGTCCGCGTCGCCACCCCACACCGGTGACAACTCCCTTTTACCCCAGTACAGTTGCATATTCCTCCAGCGCCGCGGGCGGAGGACGCACCGGAGACGGAGCGGGTGATCGGGGGGCACGGGGGATTCATGATCATCTCCGAGGAGTCGCGGGCCGCCGGGGCTGCCGTCCTCGAGCGTGACCTGGCGGTACCGGGGCAGGGCATCGGCCGTTTCCGCCCGGGCGGCAATCCGCACACCGAAAAGCACACGACGGTGCTGCCGGACGCGGCGAAGGCCGCCGCCCTGACGATCGAGCCGCCCGCCCGACTGGACAACCTGCCCGTGCTGCCGTCGGCTCCCTTCGTCGGCCGCATCGACGACCTGGACCGCTTACGCGCCTCCCTGCTGTCCGGCGGCGGAGTCGTCACGCAGACGGTCGCGACCGCGGTGAGCGGTCTCGGCGGGATCGGCAAGACCGCCCTGGCGCTGCGCTACGCCCACCGGAGCGACGAGTACCGGCTGGTGTGGTGGATCACCGCCGAGAGCGAGGAGCGGATCGCCTCCGGGTTCGGCGAGCTGGCACTGCGCCTTTACCCGGACTGGGCCCGCGGGGCGACGGCCAAGGAGCGCACGGAGTGGGCGCTGACCTGGCTGGAGGCGCACTCCGGCTGGCTCCTGGTGTACGACAACGTGGAGCGGCCCGAGCACCTCACCCCGTTCCTGGGCCGGCTCCTCGACCGGGGCCACCAGTTGGTCACGAGCCGGTGCCGCACCGGCTGGCCCGAGGGGGCCCGCCTGGTCAGCCTGGACGTGCTGGACCACGGGGAGGCCGTCGACCTGCTGTGCGCGACGGCCGGCCGGGGCGACCGCTCCGCCGCCGGACGGGAGCAGGCCGCGCGGCTCGCCGAGGACCTGGGACATCTGCCTTTGGCTCTCACGCAGGCGGGCGCCTACCTGCGGGAGACCGGCATCGGCTTCGCGGCCTACCAGGCGAAGCTGGCCCGCGTCCCGGACGCCGTACTCAACGACGGGGCGGGCCGCTCGGGCCGGACCATCGCCCAGATCTGGCGCACCAGCCTGGAGTCCATCCGATCCCGTCGTCCCCTGGCCGTCCCGCTGCTGTACACGCTGGCCTGGTTCGCCCCGGAGGCCACGCCGCGCGGGGTGCTGCGGCATCTGGGCCTGCCCGAGCGCGAGGTCGCGGAGGCGCTCGACGCGCTCCGGGACTACCACCTGATCTCGTCCGGCCCCGAGGGCCTCACCCTGCACCGCCTCGTCCAGCAGACGCTGCGGCACGCCGAGCCGCCCGAGGTGCCCGAGGCGCGCGACCTGGCCGAGCGGGCGCTGGCCGCGGAGCTGTCCGGCGCCCCGGCCGAGCGCGTACGGCGGCTGCTGATCCACGTCCAGGCGCTCGCCGGGACGGGACCGGCCGCGGAACCTGCCGCCGAGGCGGTCGAGATGTACCGGCGGGGTGCCGACGAGCTGGTGGCGCGCGAGCAGCACGTCCTGGCGATCCCACTGATGACGCGGGCCGTCGAGGGCAGCGAGGCGCTGCTCGGCGTCGACGACGACGCGACGCTCGACCATCGGGACCGCTTGGCGGAGTTGCACGCGAAGGCCGGAGACCCGGCGCGGGCGGTCCGGCTGTGCCAGAACGTCTATCTCGACCGGCGCCGGCGGTGCGGCCCGGCCGCGCGGGAGACCCTGGCCGCCCGGGAGCGGCTGGCGTACGCGCACCGCAAGGCGGGCGATGTGATGCGCGCGGTCGAGGAGCTCACGGCCGTAGTGGCGGACCGCCGCCGGACCCAGGGCGAGCAGCACCCGGACACGCTCGGCAGCCGCAACAACCTGGCCTACGCGCTCCAGACCGCGGGCCGGTACCAGGACGCGGTGGAGGAGTTCGCGGCGGTCGTGGCCGACCGGGAGCGTGTCCTCGGGACGGGGCACCGGGACACGCTCGCCAGCCGTACCAATCTCGCCTACGCCCACCGTGAGGCCGGTGACCACCGCACCGCGCTGGCCCTGTACGAGCAGGCGGTCGAGGACCGGCAGCGGGAGCACGGCCCCGACCATCCCGACACGCTGACCAGCCGCGGCTGGCTGGCCGCCGCGCACTCCGCCGCGGGGGATCCGCGCCGGGCGGTGGCCCTGTACCGGGAGGTGGTCGCCGCCCGGGAGCGTGTGCAGGGCGCGGACCATCCGGACACCCTGCGCAGCCGCAAGGACCTGGCGTCCGAGCTGTCCGAGGCGCACGGACCGGACGCGGCGCTGCCGGAGTTCGAGTCGCTGGCGGCGGACAGCGCCCGTATCCAGGGCCCGGACCACCCCGCGACCCTGGACTTCCGCGACGACATCGCGCAGACCCACCGGGAGCGGGCCGACCACGCCCGGGCGGTCGCGGGCTACGAGGCGGTGATCGCCGACTACGCGCGAGTGCGGGGCCCTGACCACCCGGACACACTGCGCGCACGGGAAGCGCTGGCTTTCACCCGGCAGCTCATGGGGGACCACTCCCGCTCGGTGCGAGAGCACAGGGCTCTCGTCGCGGACCGCACCCGTGTACAGGGCGGCGATCATCCGGCGACCCTCACCGCGCGTGCCCAGCTTGCCTTCGCCCTGCGCGAGGCCGCCGACTTCCGGGCCGCGATCGAGCTGTTCGAGGAGGTGCTGCGGGACCGCAGCCGGGTCCTCGGCACGCAGCACCCCGAGGTGTTCGCCACGCGCGAGGTCCTGGCCCGCACCCGCCAGTGGGCGGGCGACCACCCGCGGGCGGTCGCGGAGCTGAAGCACCTGCTCGGGGACATGGAGCCGCTCCTGGGCACGGACCATCCGGGCGTCCTCTCGATCCGCCACTCCCTCGCCCAGGTGTTCGCAGAGGAGGAGCGCTACGCGCGGGCGCTGGAGCTGTACGACGAGCTCGTGGAGGTCTACGAGCGGGTCTATGGCCCCGATCACCCCTTGACGCTCGGCATGCGGTCGTGGCTGGGCGCGACCTGCCGCTCGGCCGGTGAATACGGCCGGGCGGGCGAGGTGTTCGACGCACTCCTGGCCGACCGGACCCGCGTGCAGGGCGCGGACCATCCGGACACGCTGGAGACCAACAGCTGGCGGGCCTGGGTCCTCCGCTCGGCGGGACAGCATCAGCGCGCGATCTCGGTCTACGAAGAACTGGTCGAGGCCCGGACCCGGGTCCTGGGCGCGGATGCGCAGGCGACGCTGAACTCCCGCAACGGCCTGGCGCTGGCCCGGCTGGGCGCCGACGACCACGAGGGCGCGATCGCGGGGTTCACCGGACTGCTCGCCGACCGCCGCCGGCTGCTGGGCGACCACGCGCCGGACACACTGCTCATGCTGGAGAACCTGGCGGACGCCTGCTCGGCTGCCGAGCAGCATGACCGGGCCATCGCCCTGTACCAGGAAGCCGTCGAGGCGTGGGCCCGCGTCTGGGGGGCCGCTCATCCGCGCACGCTGCGCGCCAGGCGGGATCTGGGCCTGGTGCAGAAGGCGGCCGGGCGGCACCAGTTGTCGCTCAGCACGCTGGAGTCCGTACTCGACGGGCGCAGGCGTCTGTTCGGGCCCGACCATCCGCTGGTGCTCGACGTCCGCTTCGATCTGATCAGCGCGAACTGTGCGTCGGGCGACTACTGCCGCGCCGCCCGACTCGCCGAACAGCTGGTCGCCGACAGCGCCCGGGTACGTGGCAAGGACCACGTCACCACCCTGAACGCGCGCTCGTGGCTGGCGTACGCCTGGATGGGGTCCGGCGCGTACCAGCGGGCGATCGTCGCGTTCGAAGGGCTGGTGGAGGACCGGACCCGCTTCCACGGGGCGGATCACGGCGAGACGCTGGCGACCAGGTACCTGCTGGCGAGTTCGTTCGCCGAGCGGGGCGATCACGAACGGGCGGTCGTGCTCGGCCAGGACCTGGTCAACGATCTCGCCCGGTTCCACGGGGCCGACAGCCCGCGGGATTTCGACGACCGTGCCATGCTGGCCCGCTGGCGGGAGTACTCCGGCGACCGGGCGGGAGCACTGCGGGACCTGGACGCACTGCTGCGGGACCACGAGCGGTTGCTCGGTCCCGAGCATCCCGAGACCCTCGCCCTTCGGCGCTCCATCGCCTGGGTCTGGCTGGGGTCGTCCACCGCGGGCCGGGCCGTCGCGACCGCCGCGAGCGTGGTCGCCGACTCCACCCGGATCCTGGGCGCGGACCACCCCAGGACGCTCTCCGCGCGTGCCACCCTCGCCTCCGCGCACAGCACGGCGGGTGAGGTCGCACACGAGCTGCGGCTGCGGGCATCGCTCGTGGACGACCACGCCCGGGTACACGGTCCCGACCACAGCTCGGTCCTCACCGCCCGCCGGAGCCTGATCTGGGCGCGGCGCCAGGCCGGCCAGCGCGTGCAGAGCGTACGGGACGCCATGGCGCTGGTCGACGACAGCGACCGCATACGGGGCCCGCAGCACCCCGAGACCCTCGGATGCCGCAATCTCCTGGGGTACACCTGCTGGGAGGCGGGCGACCCGCATCGCGCTGTCGCGGTCTTCGAGGAGTTGCTGAAGCAGTGCGAGGACGTCCTCCCCGAGGAACACGAGACGACGTTCTGGGTGCGCGGCAACCTGGCGTGGCTGGCGGCGGACACCGGTCCGGCGGACGACGCCGTGCGGTGGGCGCGGAGCCTGGTCGACGATGCCACCGAGCTCTTCGGTCCGCGCCACCGGCGCACCCTGGCCGTGCTGCCGGTGCTGGCGCACGCCCTGGCCCAGGCGGACGAGCCGGAGCAGGCGCTGGAGGTGCTGCGGGACCTGCTGCGCCGCACCGCGCTCCTGCGGGCTCGACTGGGTTGTCCGGAGACGGTCGATGACGTCGTCCGTGTCCATCACCAGGCAGCCGCACGGAAGGGCGGGCCGGCCTCGACCGGCGGACCGGCGGAGGAAGAGGAGGAGTTCGACGACGAGGCCCTCCGCCTGGGCGTGCTCGTCGAGTTGTTCGCCGATCGCTTCGGCGGCTTCCTCCCCACCCTCGCGACGCAACTCGCCCACGCTCTCTCCGACGCGGGTGATCCCGCTGCCGCGGTGGCCCTGCTGAAGGCCGTGCACGCCGGACGCGCCCGGATGTTCGGCCCGGACCATCCGGACACCCTGGAGAGCCTGGCCGAGCTGGCCTTCGCATGTCTGGAGGCCGACGACCCGGAGGCGGCGCCGTCGCACGAGGAGCTGCTGGCGCGCTGGGAGCGGACGTTCGGCCCGGACCACCCCGACACGGAGGAGCTCCGCTGGCGGTTGCGCACCGCACGGCCGGCCTGGCGGGCCCGGCTGACGCTGCTCACGGACGACGTGACCGCCGGCCGGCCCGTCACGATCGAGGTCGGGCTCGAGCGGGAGGACGGTACGGCGGCGGCCGTGCCGCCCCGGCTGCTGGTGGCCGTCAGCTGTCCCACGGCGACCACGGTCGACCCGGCCACGGCCGAGTACGACCCCGGCGGCGCGCCCACGCGTTTCACCCTGTCCGCCCCCGGGCCGGGCGCCCACGACGTCCTGTTCACGCTGTACGACCACGCCTCTGGGCTGGTGTTGCAGGAGCTGAAGACCGTTGTCCACGTGCAGGGTGCCAGGGAGGACTGACCCGGATGCCGCAGGATCTGGCCGTGGAGGTACTGAGGGACCCCTCCCACGGCTTCACGGGGGTGCCGCCGCAGCCCGGGAGCACACCGCGTCCGCCGGAGGGGGAACCGCCGGCGGAGCTGCGGGTGAAGCTGTACCGCTCCAGCGAGAAGGTGCTGACGATCCTCGCCTGCGCCCCGGACGCCTCCCCGGCCGCGGCGTTCCCGCGCTGGCACGAGGCACCGCTGGAGGTCTCCCCGGACGACCTGCTGGAGCGGGCGGACCGCCTGCGCAACCGGTGGCACGACCTGGTGGTGTACTACCGGAGCGAGGGCGACGAGTCCGGGGCGCGGGTCGGCAGCCGGCCCTTCGCGGAGACCGCCGACCTCAGCGAACTCGCCGACCGGGCCGAGTCGGTGACGGCGAAGCTGGCCGACGAGGGGTACGACCTGCTCGACGTGCTGCTCCACGGCAGCGGTTACGACCTCGGCCGCTTCCGCGAGTTCCTGCTGACCGCCCTCGCCGGCAAGGAGACGCTGCGGATCAGCTTCGACTCCCAGCTGTATCTGCCGTGGCCCATGCTCGCCGTGGATCCCGCGACGTGTGCCACGCCCTGGGAGGCGTTCCTGGGCCACCGGCACCAGGTCGAGCAGACCACCACCGGCTATCCCTGGGACCACGCCCCGCTCGGCCGGCGCGACCTGGCCACCACCAGCCTCAACAAGGACGACTCCCTGGACCGGGTGGGCCGCGCGCGTGAGGTGCACAAGCTTCTGGAGCAGCGCTCGCGGCTGATCGTGCGCTCCCGTGGCAGCGACCTGCTGCACGCCCTGGCGGGGCCGGTGCTCAACGAGGACGTCATGTACTTCTGGTGCCATGGCCGCATGGTGCAGAGCGGCCCGTCGACCCCGGGTCTGTCCATCCGGCTCTCCGACGACGAGCACATCGACGGGCCGGTGGTGTCGCGGAAACGGCGCCGGTTCCGTCATGACTCCCGGGCCAGGTTCAAGCCGTTCGTCCTGCTCAACGCCTGCGGCACGGCACGGGCGGCGGCTCCCGGCAGGCTGAAGCACCTCGGGCAGGAACTGATCGACATGGGTGCGGACGGCGTCCTGGCCCCGCAGATCGACATGCCCCAGGAGTTCGCGACCGAGTACGCGTACGCCTTCCTCGACCTGTATCTGACCGGCCGTTACACCGCCGGCGAGATAAGCCGGCTGCTGGTGCGGCGCTTCGCCTCGGAGTTCCGCAACCCGCTCGCCCTGGCCTACTCGCTGCACTGCGGCATCGACAGCCGGCTGAGGCTCGCCTCGTGACCGGCCCGCGGACCCGGTTGCCCGCGCCCGTCGAGATCGACCTGGACGACAAGGGCCGGCTGACACCACCGGGCAGCGCGGTGCCCGTGCCCGCCGGCCGCGTCGCCGAGCATCTGGCGCGGAGCCTGGCCGTCCCGCGCTGGGCGACCGACATCCACGTGTACGTGCACGGCTGGCAGACCGCGCCGAGCAGCGCCACCCGGACCGCCCAGCGCCTGCTGCGGCAGTCCCTGGACCTGTACGAGGCGGCGCCGGACCGCTATCCGGGACTGAAGGAGGGCTACCGCCCCTGGTGCGTGGTGGTGCGCTGGCCGTCCTCCAGCCTGCCCACGCTCAGGGGTTACCGCCGCATCCGCGACCGGGCCCACGCGATGAGCGCCGACGGCACCGGGCACGCCCCGTACGTCCTCGGCCACCTGCTCGGCTACCTCGACACCGAACGCACCGATCCGACGGGACCCCCGGTCCTCGCCAACCAGCACGGACAGTTCCTGCATCTCGTGGGGCACTCCTTCGGCGGCCGGTTCCTGTGCGAGGCGGTGCAGCGGGCCGCCGAGAAGCCTCCCGTGCTCGGCTGGAGCACACCGCACGATCCCCGCCGCCCGTTCACCGTGGACAGCGCGCTGGTCTTCCAGATGGCCGCCCCGCGTGACGCCTTCGTCCGGCACTTCGGCACGCTGTTCCCGCGCGACGGGCACCCCGGCGCACCGCTGCGCGGGCCACTCGTCCTGACGCACTCGCGCTGGGACCGGGCCACGGGCTTCTGGCATCTGCGCGCCGAAAGGGCACCCGGAATCGGCCACTCGGGCGCCGGTGCGGCACCGGTTGCGCAGTTCACGACCAAGCTGCTGCCGACGTCCCAGGTCTACGAGCACACCGACCTGGATCACCGGCTGGTCAACGTGGACGCCGACTGGCTCTACCGCGGCAGCCGCCGTACCCGGCTGCATCCCTCGGGCGCCCACTCCGACTTCCTGCGCCCGGAGTCCGCGCACCTGCTGCTGACCCTGGCGGAACGCTCGCGCTGACGGGTGCGGCCCATGCCCCCGCCCCCGCGTACGGGTGCGGCCCGTCCTCTCCCCCGTGGGGAGGACGGGCCGCGGTCTGTCGACTGAACCGGCGGTGCCGGATCAGCAGTTGGGGCAGGCGTTCGCCATGCGCTTGAACGCGGCCCGGGTCCCCGCACCGGGGTCGCCGTCGATCTTGCCCTTGTACCCCCACTTGGCCTTCAGCCAGCGCTGCAGCGCCTTCACCGTGTTCGGGCCGACCTTCCCGTCGATCTTGTCCTTGTAGGCGTAGTTCTTCTTGAGGAAGCGCTGCAACGCCTTCCAGCTCTCGGTGCCGAGCTGCCCGTCGATCTTGCCCTTGTACTGCCAGTGCTCCTTCAGGACGCGCTGGACCTTCTTGGCCTCACCGGCCGTCAGGCCGAGGTTGACGACCGCGAGCGGGCTGACCTCGGCGCCGGCCGCCGGCCGCGTCTCCGCCGCGACACCGGGACCGGCGGTGGCCACGCCCCCGACGGCGATCCCGATGGCGGTGGTGGCACAGACGAGTGTCTTCGTGAGTGCTCGCATGAGTTCCCCTCCGAATGGTTGCGAGTGCTCTGGGTGCTGCGTGGCAACGAGACTGCGGCCCCGGCACCCGGAGCCGCCACAGTCGCCGCGGAAGTGACGTCCTGACGGGACGTCCCACGCGCTGACCTGCTGTGACGCCGTACGCCGGGACGACGCGGCGGGACGGTCCCGGCGAGGTGTGGCCGAATCGGTAGGGGGCTGCGGGGAGAACGGAACCGATGTATGGGGCACCGCGTGGATGCTGATGCAGAATGCGGCGGTGACGGGACCGCTGACCACGGTCCACGAACGCGAGTGGGGGGAACATGTCGCGTTGGAAAGGGCTGCCCGAAGAACTCGACCCGTGCGTGCGGCAGTTGGTGGTGCGCTTACGCCGGGTGAAGGACCACAGCGGACTGAGCCTGCGCCAGCTCGCGGCCAAGACGGGGTACAGCACGTCGTCCTGGGAGCGCTACCTGGCGGGCAGGTCGCTTCCGCCCAGGGAGGCCGTCGAGGCGATGGCCCGGCTCGGCGGTGACGACCCGACCCGCCTCCTCGCGCTGCACGAGGTCGCCACCGAGGCGTGGGGCAAGGAGGCGGACCCGGCAGAGCCCGGAACCAAGCTCGGAACCGAGCCCGGAACCGAGCCGGGAACCGAGCCGGGATCCGGCGCACCCCGCCCTCACGGCCGGGCGCTGCGCATCACGCTCACAGCCGGATCGGTGGCCCTGGTGCTGGCCGTGGCCGCCTCGGTGCTGCTGGCCGTACGGCTCACGGACGGCGAGGGCAGCGCGGCGGCGGCCGGCCTCACCGCCACCGCCACGACGGCAGCGGGGCCGCCCGAGGAGTCGGACCGGCCCCGGTACACCTGCCGGGCGGAGCGGATCGAGGACCGCTGGTACGCGGGCAACAGCCGCACCATGAAGGCCGTCCTGGCCGAGGGCCACGCCGGACCGGAGGTGGCCGAGGCACAGTGTCTGCTGCGCGAGGCGGGTCTCTCACCGGGCGCCGTGGACGGCATCTTCGGCCCGCACACGAAACGTGCGGTCAGGGACCTGCAGAAGCGGGCGCACCTGGTCGTGGACGGCATCATCGGCCCGCACACCTGGAAGGCCCTGCGGGAATGACGCGGACCCCGCCCGGCCCGCTGCCGCCCGAACGCGACCGGCTCGCCTGCGCACTGCGGGAGCTGAGGGCGGGCACGGGCCTGAGCCTGGCGGCCCTCGCGGCGAAGACCACGTTCAGCAAGTCGTCCTGGGAGCGCTACCTCAACGGCAGGACGCTCCCGCCGCGCGAGGCGGTGCAGGAGCTGTGCCGGCTCGCGGGCGAACCGGAGGGCCGGTGCCTCGCGCTGTGGGAACTGGCGGAGTCGGAGTGGAGCGGCCGGGCGGCACCGACCGCGCCCACGGACCCGCCCGCGCCCCCGGAGGCGGACGCCTCGACGCCTGCCGCCGGCGGCAGGGGCGCGGTCCTGGCCGTCCTCGCGTCGGTGTGCGCGACAGCGGCCGGCGGCCTGTCCGTGGCCCTGGTCCTCCTCGCGGGCCAGTCCGACGACCCCCGGCCGTCACCGCCGCCCCCGTCCGCCCCGGCACCCCGCTGCCGTGGAGCCACCTGCGAGGGCAAGAGCCCCATGCACATGAGATGCGGCGCGTCCCCGCTCACTCTCGCCTCGCACCGCACGTCCACCGGAGCCCAGCTCGAACTGCGCTACAGCGACAAGTGCGCGGCCGGCTGGGCCCGGATGTGGAGCACGCGGATCGGGGACCGGCTGGAGCTGAACAGGACCGACGGAGGCCGCCGTCCACACGCAGCCGAGATCGCGGACGGCCTCGCCGCCCAGTCCTACGTCTACACACCCATGACCAAAGCCCGCCCCGGCACGACCGTCCGGGCCTGCTTCCGCCCGGCGACGGGAGGCAGCCGCGAGTGCTTCGACGCCCGCGTGGAACAGGTGGAAGCACCAGGTCGGCTCCTGTCCTCTAAAGCAGCGTCATCCCCTCCGGCGCGGTGATGCCGAACTCCTCCTCCAACAGCCGCCGCGCCTCCGCCTCACCGGTCACCTCCCGCTCGGTGACCGTGCCGTCGGAGCGGGTCTCCGTGAGAAGCCGGCCGTCGAGCAGGAGGTGCCGGGTGGCGCCGATGTGCTGGACGTAGAGGCGCCGGCTGAACGGCGAGCGCGGGTTGGTCGCGATGTGCCAGTTGATGACGTCGAAGTCAGGCTCCTCGAACGGCTCCAGGGTGAAGGCGTACTGGCCGCTCCAGTCGCCCTTTCCCGGGTCGTGGACCTGCAGCAGCCACATCTCCAGTGGTCCGTCGTGCGGCACGTGCACCAGGCGGTGCCGCCGCCCGGCCCCGGCGAACTCCACGTCCGCGACCAGCGGCACCGGCTCCAGCAGCGCGCCGATCGCCCCGAAGCCGACGTCCGCGAGGTACGGCCGCGGTTCGCCGGGGCCCTCGGCCAGCAACGCCATGTGGGTGCGCGGCCGGCTCGCGATGCTGTCGGCGCCGACGACCACCCGCGCGGCTAACCGGGTCACCCGGAAGCCCAGCGCCTCCAGCGCGCGGGCGAACAGCGTGTTGTGCTCGTAGCAGTAGCCGCCGCGCCGGCTGTGGACCAACTTCGCCATGAGGTCGGCCGGATCAAGAGAAGGAGCCCTGCCGCGCAGCGCGTCGAGGTTCTCGAACGGGAGGGCGAGCATGTGCGCCAGATGCACACCGCGCAGCGTGGCCGGGTCGGCCCGCCGCTCCCCCTCCCACCCGATCCGCCGGAGATACACGTCGAGGTCGAACGGTATGGAATCGAACATGACGTCACCGTAATCACACCGACCCACCGCGTCGGCGGCCCGCAGCCGGAGATGCCGCTCCGCCGTTGGACCTAGGCCCCCGGCGTACCGGCCCCAAGCCCCTTGCCCAGCCGCCGCAGCCCTTCCTCGATCTCCTCGGGCGTCTGCGTCACGAAGCACAGCCGCAGGGTCGTGCGGTCGGGCGGGCCGGCGTAGAAGGGAGCGCCGGGGACGTACGCCACGTCATGCCGCACCACCTGCGGCAGCAGGGCCGTCGTGTCGTACGGCTCCGGCAGGCGCGCCCAGAGGAACATGCCGCCCTCGGGCCGGGTCCAGACCGCCCCCTGGGGCAGCGCGCCGGGCAGCGCCGCGAGCATGGCGTCCCGGCGTTCGCCGTACACGCCGGCGACGCGTGCGACGTGGGCGTCCAGATCGTGGTCGGCGAGGTAGCGGGCCGCGGCGAGCTGGTTGACGGTCGGTGTGTGCAGGTCGGCGGCCTGCTTGGCGACGGCACAGGCGCGCCGCAGCTCACCGGGCGCACGCAGCCAGCCCAGCCGCAGACCGGGCGCCATCACCTTCGAGAAGCTGCCGAGCAGGACCGTACGGTCCTCGGCGCCCGGGAGGGAGGCGATCCAGGGCACGCGTTCACCGTCGTACCGCAGCTCCCCGTACGGGTCGTCCTCGACGATCCACAGCCCGCGCCGGGCGGCGACCGCGGCCACGGCGGCGCGCCGCTCGGCGGGCAGCGTGCGGCCGGTGGGGTTCTGGAAGGTGGGCACGGTGTAGAGCAGCTTGGGCCGCTCGCGCGCCACCAGCTCCTCCAGCGCCCCGGGATCGACGCCCTGCTCGTCGCCGGGCACGGGCACGACCCGCGCCCCGGCGAAGCCGAACGCCTGCAGGGCCGCCAGATAGCAGGGGCTCTCGACGAGGACGGTGTCGCCGGGTTCGAGCAGCGCGGTGGCGAGGAGCGAGAGGGCCTGCTGGGAGCCGGTGGTGACGAGCAGGTCGTCGGGAGCGGTCGGCAGTCCGCGTGCCGTGGTGCGCTCGGCGAGCGCGGCCCGCAGCGTGGGCTCGCCCTCGGTCGTGGAGTACTGCAGCGCCCGCGCGGGTTCCTCGGCGAGCACGGCCCGGTACGCGGCCGCGATGCCCGCCGCGTCGAACAGCTCCGGCGCCGGCAGCCCGCCCGCGAAGTTGATCACCTCGGGACGGGCGGTGACGGCGAGGATGTCCCGCACGGGAGAGCCGCCGACCGACCGCGCCCGCGCGGCGAGCGGCGGCACGGGAGAGTGAGCGGGCGCGGGCTCGGTGACGGTCATGACACGGCTCCTTCGACTGCGGTGACGGCTTGTCCGCCGCAGCCTAGGGAAGTGCGTGCCGCCTACAAGCACCTTTCCGCGATCCGGACGCCGGAGGGGGGCGGTCCGGTAGGACACGGGAGCCGCTGCTCAGCCCTTGGCTCCCAGCCCCGCGTACACGTTGATGTCCGCGTCCGTGACGTCGTTGATGTCGCGGTAGCGGACCTTCTCGATGTCGTCGAGACCGGCGAGGTAGGAATCCTCCGGCTGCTCGGGGACGGGAGCCGCGCCGTCGGGCCGCCAGCGGTGCGCCGGGACGATCCCCGGGTCGGCGATCTCCAGGGCGTTGTCCGTGAAGAACCGCTCCACCTCCGCCCGGGAGCGCAGCACGAAGGTGAACCCCCGCTCGGTGTACGTCCGCTGGACCGCGCGGATGTTCTCGGGGTTGAGGTCCTCGGTGAGGTGACTGAGCACCAGCCGGCTGCCGACGGGCAGCGCGTCCAGCAGCTCGCGCACCAGCGGATACGCCTCCTCGTCCGCGACGAAGTGCAGGATGGCGACCAGGCAGAGCGCGACCGGCCGGTCGAAGTCCAGGGTCTTGGCGGCCTGTTCCAGGATGCGGCCCGGATCCCGCAGATCGGCGTCGATGTAGTCCGTACGCCCCTCGGGCCCGCTCGTCAGCAGGGCCCGCGCGTGCGCGAGCACGACCGGGTCGTTGTCGACGTACACGACCCGCGAGTCGGGCGCGATGCGCTGCGCGATCTGGTGCACGTTCTCGGCGGTCGGCAGTCCCGTGCCGATGTCGAGGAACTGCCGGATGCCGTCCTGCTCCACCAGCGTGGTGACCGCGCGGCGCAGGAAGTCGCGGTTGTGCCGTACGTCGAGGTACCCGCGCGGGTTGGCGGCGAGCGCGGCGGCGGCCGCGTCCCGGTCGGCCGGGTAGTGGTCCTTGCCGCCGAGGAAGACGTCGTAGACCCGGGCCGGGTGCGCCTTGCTGCTGTCGATCCTCCTCTGCAGCTCGGCGGGATCCTGGCTGAGGGCGTCACCGGTCATGGACGTCTCCCTGAAGAGTAGGTGGTTCAATCAACAACCACTCCGACGGTCAACAACCTAACGGCCCAGGCGATTTGATGGTGCCCAAGCCCGCCCAAGCCGGTCCGCCACCCCATCAACCACACGCGATCACGTACTGGCTGCGGGACATGGAGCAGGCCCTGTCCTACTGACCCTTGAGCCGCTGGGCCACTTCGGTGGCCCAGTAGGTGAGGATGCTCCGGGCGCCCGCGCGCCGGATACCGGTCAGGGCCTCCATGATCGCGCGATCCCGGTCGATCCAGCCCTTCTCGGCGGCGGCCTCGATCATCGAGTACTCGCCCGAGATCTGGTAGGCGGCGACGGGCACGTCCACGGCGTCCGCGACCCGGGCGAGGATGTCCAGGTACGGCCCGGCGGGCTTGACCATGACCATGTCGGCGCCCTCCTCGAGATCGAGGGCGAGTTCCCGCATGGACTCACGCACGTTCGCCGGATCCTGCTGATAGGTCTTCCGGTCCCCCTGCAGGGACGAGCCGACGGCCTCCCGGAACGGCCCGTAGAACGCGGAGGCGTACTTCACGGTGTAGGCGAGGATGGCGACGTCCTCCCGCCCGATCTGGTCGAGGGCGTCCCGGACGACGCCGATCTGCCCGTCCATCATCCCGCTGGGGCCGACCACATGGGCGCCGGCATCGGCCTGCACCTGGGCCATCTCGGCGTACCGCTCCAGGGTCGCGTCGTTGTCGACCCGCCCCTGGGCGTCGAGCACCCCGCAGTGCCCGTGATCGGTGGTCTCGTCGAGACACAGGTCGGACATGACGAGCAGATCGTCACCGACCTCGGCCCGCACGTCCCGGATGGCGACCTGGAGAATCCCGTCCGGGTCGGTCCCCGGCGTCCCCAGCGCGTCCTTCTTCGACTCCTCCGGCACGCCGAACAGCATGATCCCGGAGATGCCCGCCGCGACGGCCTCAGCGGCGGCCTTCTTCAGACTGTCCCGGGTGTGCTGCACGACCCCCGGCATGGCCGCGATCGGCACCGGCTCACTGACGCCCTCACGCACGAAGGCCGGAAGAATCAGATCGGCAGGGTGCAACCGGGTCTCGGCGACCATCCGACGCATGACGGGAGTGCTCCGCAAACGCCGCGGCCGCGTACCGGGAAAAGATCCGTACGTCGTCATGCCACCTACGCTACGCCCGCCCCATACGCCCCGATGCCGACGCACTGTCGGAACTGAACTGCGGCCGAAGTCCGCATTCCGCGGGCAATCGTGCCTCCCCCAGTGCCTTAAGGGCCTGGGAGGTACCCCCAGGGCGGCACGGGTGGGCGCGGGCGGCACCCCGCAACGCCGGGCTGCGCACCCCACCCGCCCCCGGCCCCAACACCGAGCACCCCGAAGCCCACCGTTCCCGCATGCGCCCGGCATGCCCCAGGTCCATCCTGAAAACACAGGAACAAGGACCTCGACGGCCAACTGCCACCCCGCCGCCGCCGTCCCTCCGTACGCCCCCCACGGAGGACGCGATGACCGCCCGCCACGACACGCCCGACCTCTTCGCCCTCTCGGAAATCCACGGCCCGGTCCTGCGTCCGGGCGACCCCGCCTACGCCGACGAGGTCACCGGCTTCAACCTGGCCGCCCTCCACACCCCCGACGTGGTCATCGGAGCGGCCTCCCCCGACGACATCGTCACGGCCATGCGCTGGGCGAAAGCCACCGACACCCCCGTAGCCGTCCAGGCCACCGGCCACGGCGCCAACTTCCCCATCGAGAAGGGCCTCCTGATCAACACGGCCCGCCTGACCGACGTGCGGGTCGACCCCGCCAGCCGCACCGCCACCATCGCCGCGGGCGCGAAGTGGAGCCACGTCATGGCCGCGGCCGCCCCGCACGGCCTCGCCGGCCTCAGCGGCACCTCCACGGACGCCGGCGTCATCGGCTACACCCTCGGCGGCGGCCTGCCCGTCCTCGGCCGTGCCTACGGCTACGCGGCCGACCTGGTCCGCTCCTTCCATGTCGTCACCCCGGACGGCCGGCTGCGCGAGACGGACCCCCAGCACGAACCGGAACTGTTCTGGGCCCTGCGCGGCGGCAAGGGCAACGTGGGCGTCGTCACCTCGCTGGTCACCGAACTGCTCCCCCTCCCCCGCATCTACGGCGGCGGCATCTACTGCCGGGGCGAGCACGCCGAGGCCCTGCTCCAGGCCTGGGCGGACTGGACCCGTACCGTCCCGGACCAGATGTGCAGCGCGTTCACGATCCTCCGCCTGCCACCCATCCCCCAGATCCCGGAACCCCTGCGCGGCGGCTTCTGGGCACGCGTGGCGATCGCCTGGCCCGGCCTCCCGGCCGAGGGCGAGGCCCTGATCGCACCGCTGCGCCAAGCGGCCCCGGTAGCCGTCGACACGGTCGAGGTGATGGACCACGCGGCCCTGGACCGCATCCACATGGAACCGCAGGACCCGCTCCCCGGCAGGGAGTCCTGCCTGCTCCTGCGCGACCTGCCCCCCGACGCCATCCGCACGTTCCTGGACCAGGCCGGCCCCTCGGCCGGCGCCGACCACCCCCTGCTGATGGTCGAGATACGCCACATGGGCGGCGCGCTGTCCCGCCCGTCCGCCGTCGAGGACGCCGTCTGCGCCCGCGACGCCCTGTACTTCATCGACTCGGTCGGCATCATGGCCGCGCCACCCGCCGCCGAGGCCATCGAACAGGCGACGCAACAGCTCTACACGGCCATGGCCCCCTACGGCACGGGCCGCACCATGGTCAACATCCACGGCACCCCGGGCGACGAACAGGACCGCGCCCGCGCCTGGACCCCGGAGGTCTACGACCGCCTGCGCCACGACAAGGCCACCTACGACCCGTCCAACCTGCTCCGCTACGGCCACGCGGTGACTCCCGCGTAGCCGCAGCGAACACAGTCGATCCGCCTACGTGGTCGAACGCCGCCGCCGGGCTCCCGGCCGCCGCTCGCTCGGCCGCGTCACCGGATCCCCGGCCTCCACAGCGGCGGCTCTGCGCTTCGCGCCGAAGTCGGCCAGGGCCTCCGCCAGCTTGTGCACGGACGGTTCCGGAGCCATGACATCCACCCGGAGCCCGTGCTCCTCGGCCGTCTTGGCGGTGGCGGGGCCGATACACGCGATCACGGTCACGTTGTGCGGCTTGCCGGCGATACCGACCAGGTTCCGCACGGTCGACGACGACGTGAACAGCACGGCGTCGAAGCCACCGCCCTTGATCGCCTCGCGCGTCTCCGCCGGCGGCGGCGAGGCCCGCACGGTCCGGTAGGCGGTGACGTCGTCGACCTCCCAGCCCAGCTCGATCAGCCCGGCGACCAGCGTCTCCGTGGCGATGTCGGCACGCGGCAGGAACACCCGGTCGATCGGGTCGAAGACCGGGTCGTAGGGCGGCCAGTCCTCCAGCAGCCCGGCGGCCGACTGCTCGCCGCTCGGCACCAGGTCCGGCTTCACGCCGAACGCGATCAGGGCCTTGGCCGTCTGCTCGCCCACGGCCGCGACCTTGATGCCCGCGAAGGCACGCGCGTCGAGCCCGTACTCCTCGAACTTCTCCCGCACGGCCTTGACCGCGTTCACCGAGGTGAAGGCGATCCACTCGTAGCGGCCCGTCACGAGCCCCTTGACCGCCCGCTCCATCTGCTGGGGCGTGCGCGGCGGCTCGACGGCGATGGTCGGCACCTCGTGCGGCACGGCCCCGTACGACCGCAGCTGGTCGGAGAGCGACGCCGCCTGCTCCTTGGTGCGCGGCACGAGCACCTTCCAGCCGAACAGCGGCTTGGACTCGAACCACGCGAGCTGGTCGCGCTGGGCGGCGGCGGAACGCTCACCGACCACGGCTATCACCGGCCGGCCGCCGTCGGGTGAGGGCAGCACCTTGGCCTGCTTCAGCGTCTGCGCGATCGTGCCGAGCGTGGCGGTCCAGGTGCGCTGCCGGGTGGTCGTACCGGCGACGGTGACCGTCATCGGGGTGTCCGGCTTGCGGCCCGCGGAGACGAGCTCGCCGGCCGCCGCCGCTACGGAGTCCAGCGTCGTGGACACCACGACCGTGCCGTCCGACGCCCCCACCTCCGTCCAGCACCGGTCCGACGCCGTGCGCGCGTCGACGAACCGCACGTCCGCGCCCTGCGCGTCCCGCAGCGGCACACCGGCGTACGCGGGGACACCGACGGCGCTCGCGATACCGGGGACCACCTCGAAGGGCACCCCGGCGGCGGCGCACGCCAGCATCTCCTCGGCGGCGTACGTGTCCAGGCCCGGGTCCCCGGACACCGCACGCACGACCCGCCTGCCGCCCCGCGCGGCCTCCATGACAAGATGTGCGGCATCCCGCACCGCGGGGGCCGCTGCGGCGGTTGACGTACCGTCAACAACCGTCAGCTGGGGCGTTCCTGTGCCCGGAGCCGGATCCTGGGAAGGATCCGAATCCGTGTTCACTTCGGAGACGCCCTGCCTGGCGTGCTGACGTACGACGTCGAGCACCTCGTGCTCGGCGACGAGGACGTCCGCGTTCGCCAGCGCCTCCACGGCGCGCAGAGTCAGTAGTCCCGGATCTCCGGGTCCGGCACCCAGGAAGGTGACGTGCCCGTGTTCAGGACCGGCGGAAAGGGTGGTGGGGCTCAATGTGCTCGCTCCCCCATCAGACCGGCCGCGCCCTGGGCGAGCATCTCGGCCGCGAGTTCGCGACCGAGCGCCATTGCCCCGTCGTGTGTCTCGGGCACGGGACCGGTGGTGGACAGCTGCACCATCCGCGTGCCGTCGGTCGTGCCGACGACGCCGCGCAGGCGCATTTCCTTGACAATCTGCCCGTCGGCCAGAAGGTCGGCCAGCGCGCCCACAGGGGCGCTGCAACCGGCCTCCAGGGCGGCGAGCAGTGACCGCTCGGCCGTCACGGCGATCCGCGTGAACGGGTCGTCGAGTTCGGCGAGCGCGGCGACGAGGTCCGCGTTGCCCGCGGCACACTCGATCGCCAGGGCCCCCTGGCCGGGGGCGGGCAAAACCGTGTCGACCGACAGGAAGTCGGTCACTTCGTCACCCCGGCCGATCCGGTTCAGTCCGGCGGCGGCCAGCACGACCGCGTCGAGCTCACCGGAGCGTACGTATCCGATCCGGGTGTCGACGTTGCCGCGGATCGGGACGGTCGCTATGTCCAGGCCGTGGCTGCGCGCGTACGCGTTGAGCTGGGCCATGCGGCGCGGCGAACCGGTACCGATGCGGGCCCCGCTCGGCAGGTCGGTGAACTTCAGCTCGTCCCGGGCGACGATCACGTCCCGCGGGTCCTCCCGGGTCGGCACGGCGGCCACCACCAGCTCGTCGGGCTGCGTGGTCGGCAGGTCCTTCAGCGAGTGCACCGCGAAGTCGACCTCGCCCTTGAGCAGCGCGTCGCGCAGGGCGGTCACGAACACACCCGTGCCGCCGATCTGGGCGAGCTGCTCACGCGAGACATCGCCGTACGTGGTGATCTCGACGAGCTCCACGGGCCGCCCGGTCACCCGGCTCACGGCCTCGGCCACCTGCCCGGACTGGGCCATGGCGAGCCTGCTCCGCCGGGTGCCGAGCCTCAGCGCCTTGTCGTTCATGCCGGCCCTCGGTCTTTCTCTGTGCTGTCCTCGGCCCGGGAGACGGCGGCAACCGTCTCCGGGTCGAGGTCGAACAGGGTCCGCAGCGCGTCCGCGTACCCGGCGCCGCCGGGCTCGGCCGCGAGTTGCTTGACCCGTACGGTCGGCGCGTGGAGCAGCTTGTCCACCACGCGCCGCACGGTCTGGGTGATCTCCGCGCGATGCTTGTCGTCGAGGCCGGGCAGCCGTCCGTCCAGGCGGGCGATCTCGCTGGCCACGACATCGGCGGCCATGGTGCGCAGGGCGACCACGGTCGGCGTGATGTGCGCGGCCCGCAGTGCTGCCCCGAAGGCCGCGACCTCGTCGGAGACGATACGCCGGACCTGGTCCACATCGGCAGCCATCGGAGCGCCCGCGGATGCCTCCGCCAGCGACTCGATGTCCACCAGCCGCACCCCGGTCAGCCGGTGCGCGGCCGCGTCTATGTCGCGCGGCATCGCCAGGTCGAGCAGGAAGAGCACGGGCTCGGGCCGCGGCGGCTCGTCGGCCGGCTCGGGCCTGCGCCGCTCGGGGATCCGGCCGACGGTGGCCACGGTCGCGGCGAGGGCCGCGATGGCGTCGGCGTCCGGGGCGGGGTCGAGCGGGCCGGCCGTCCCCGGCCGGGCCGCGCGCTGGGCGCCGCCCACCGTGCCGTTGTCCACCCACGCCGCGTGCTGCTCCAGGTCGGCGGCTGCCATACCGGCCACGGCCGCCTCGCCCAGCACGGAGAATCCGGCGGTGCCCTGCACCGCGGGCAGGTCCAGCGGGCAGCCGTCCTCGCCGCCGAGTCCGGTGGCCGGCAGGTTGCCCCGCTGCGTTCCCGTGGCCGCCGTCCGGCCCGGCCCGCCGCCCGGAGCGTGCGGTCCGTCGCCGCCGGGCGCGGCCGGCGGGGCTGTCGTACGGCCCTCCACCGCGGCGGCGACCGACTCGGCCGTCAGGACCAGGCCCGTCGCGCCGGTGCAGGAGACGGCGATGTCGGCACGTGTCAGTTCGACCGGCACCGATTCCATCGGGACCGCGCGGGCCAGCACGTCCGTGTCGTCGCCCTCGGTGAGAATCTCGGCGAGGCGCTCGGCCCGGTCGAAGGTGCGGTTGGCGACGACGACCTCGGCGACCCCGGCCCGCGCGAGCGTCGCCGCGGCCAGCGAGGACATCGACCCGGCACCGATGACCAGGGCCTTCTTGCCCCGGGCCCAGGTCTCCACATCGCCGCCCGCGGCCAGCTGCTCCAGGCCGAAGGTGACCAGGGACTGGCCGGCGCGGTCGATGCCGGTCTCGGAGTGGGCGCGCTTGCCGACCCTCAGGGCCTGCTGGAACAGGTCGTTCAGCAGCCGGCCCGCGGAGTTCAGCTCCTGCGCGCGGGCCAGGGAGTCCTTGATCTGGCCGAGGATCTGTCCCTCGCCGACGACCATCGAGTCCAGGCCGCAGGCCACCGAGAACAGGTGGTGGACGGCCCGGTCCTCGTAGTGCACGTAGAGATAGGGAGTGAGCTCCTCCAGGCCGACCCCGCTGTGCTGGGCGAGCAGCGTGGACAGCTCGGCGACACCGGCGTGGAACTTGTCCACGTCGGCGTAGAGCTCGATGCGGTTGCAGGTGGCGAGCACCGCGGCCTCGGCGGCCGGTTCGGCGGCGACCGTGTCCTGCAGCAGCTTGGTCTGCGCGTCCGTGTTGAGCGAGGCCCGCTCCAGCACGCTGACCGGGGCGCTGCGGTGGCTGAGTCCGACGACGAGGAGGCTCATGCCGGCATCACGGCGGGCATGTCCCCGTCGGGTCCCTGGTCGGCGGAGTCGCTGCGGGCGGCGGCGGTGGGCGCGCCCCCGTCGGAGGCGGCGGCCTCCTCGCCGGCCTTGCGCTGCTCGTGGAAGGCGAGGATCTGCAGCTCGATGGAGAGGTCGACCTTGCGCACGTCGACGCCGTCGGGCACGGACAGCACGGTCGGCGCGAAGTTCAGGATGGAGGTGACACCGGCGGCCACGAGCCGGTCGCAGACCGCCTGGGCGGCACCGGCGGGGGTGGCGATGACACCGATCGACACGCCGTTGTCCTGGATGATCTTCTCCAGGTCGTCGGAGTGCTGCACGGGGATACCGGCGACGGGCTTGCCCGCCATGGCCGGGTCGGCGTCGATGAGCGCGGCGACCCGGAAGCCGCGGGAGGCGAACCCGCCGTAGTTGGCCAGGGCGGCGCCGAGATTACCGATACCGACGATCACGACCGGCCAGTCCTGGGTGAGGCCCAGTTCGCGGGAGATCTGGTAGACGAGATACTCGACGTCGTAGCCGACGCCCCGGGTCCCGTAGGAGCCGAGGTAGGAGAAGTCCTTGCGCAGCTTCGCGGAGTTGACCCCCGCCGCGGCCGCGAGCTCCTCGGAGGAGACCGTGGGCACCGAGCGTTCCGACAGCGCGGTCAGAGCGCGGAGGTACAGCGGAAGCCGGGCGACGGTGGCCTCGGGAATCCCTCGGCTGCGGGTCGCCGGTCGGTGAGTTCGGCCAGTTGCCACGGTGCTCCTGCGGGTAGAGCGGGGCTGTAGGCGGTCATACGTCCCTACATGACCGCCCCGTCGAAAGCAGGCTATGTCTTTGTGAACGCGTGCACAAAGATGGTGTCCGTTTTGCCCGCCCAACGTGACCGGGCTCACGCACCCCCGGCGCACTCGTGGGGAACCGGCGCATACGCACCACCGTTCCTTTACTTCTGGGGGCAAAACCGCACACTCTCCTCTGTGTATCCCGCCCCCGAGACCAGCCACCGACGATCCTAAGCGACCTGGCGGCCCTCTTTGGACTGCTCGGTCAGTTGCCGGACCTGGCGGGATCAGCGGGATCAGTCGGTCAGCGCCTTGCGCAGGCGGTCCTCACCGACGCGCCAGAACGTGTGCTGCCTGCCGTCCACCAGTACGACCGGGATCTGCTCCCAGTACTGGTCGTGCAGTTCCCGATCCTCGGTGATGTCCTTCGCCTCCCAGGGGACTCCCAGATCACCGCACACCTTCTCCACAACGACCTGTGCGTCATCACACAGATGACAGCCGGGCTTGCGGATCAGGGTGACGAGCCGGTCCCGAGGGGGCCTGCGACGAAAGAGGGGACTCATGTCGGCCATTGTCGCGCGCCCGTGAACGAGGGGAACCCTCACGAAAGCACCGGCGACGCGCCGGCCACGTCCGTCCGGAACGACCTCTTTAACGACACGCTTGCCGAGAGTTCACAGGCTCCAAACCTCTCGACTCCGGAAACCCCGAACAAACTGGCTATGCTCACGCCATGGCCGCTCTCGGATGGCTCACTCCCCGTAGGCGCTCTGCCACGGCGCGGAGCGTTTTGGCAGGCGAGGCCTCGGCGGAGGCTGCCCGCAAGTCCTCACAAGAGGCCGCCGGCACCACCGAGGAACCGCAGTTCCCGGTCCACGGCGACGACCGGGCCGCCGCCTTCTTCGACCTGGACAACACCGTCATGCAGGGCGCCGCCCTCTTCCACTTCGGCCGGGGCCTGTACAAACGGAAGTTCTTCGAGACACGGGAACTCGCCCGGTTCGCCTGGCAGCAGGCGTGGTTCCGGCTGGCCGGGGTCGAGGACCCCGAACACATGCAGGAGGCCCGCGACTCGGCCCTGTCGATCGTCAAGGGTCACCGCGTCGCCGAGCTCCAGTCGATCGGCGAGGAGATCTACGACGAGTACATGGCCGAGCGCATCTGGCCCGGCACCCGCGCCCTGGCCCAGGCCCACCTGGACGCGGGCCAGAAGGTCTGGCTCGTCACGGCGGCCCCCGTCGAGATCGCCCAGGTCATCGCCCGCCGCCTGGGCCTGACCGGCGCCCTGGGCACGGTCGCCGAGTCCGTCGACGGCGTCTACACGGGCAAGCTGGTCGGCGAACCGCTGCACGGCCCCGCGAAGGCCGAGGCGGTCCGCGCCCTGGCCGCGGCCGAGGGCCTGGACCTGACCCGCTGCGCCGCCTACAGCGACTCGCACAACGACATCCCGATGCTGTCCCTGGTCGGCCATCCCTACGCCATCAACCCGGACTCCAAGCTGCGCAAGCACGCCCGCGACCTGGACTGGCGCCTGCGCGACTACCGCACCGGCCGCAAGGCGGCCAAGGTCGGCATCCCGGCCGCGGCCGGCGTGGGCGCGGTGGCCGGCGGCACGGCGGCGGCCATCGCCCTGCACCGCCGTCGCCGCTGACGACCGGCCGGGCAGGCGACCGATCAATCCGGGACACCTTCGTTTACGGGATGACAAGCCCCGTAAATCCAACTGGCGTACCCCCACAACCTCGCATCCAGTCCTCTTGGCTGGACACGGCCACAACACGCCCTGGACCCAGCCTCAATCCGAACCTTTCCGATCAACAACCGTTCACTCTCTGGCACTTGATGCGGCGTCAATCGGTTACGGAAGCGACGTAACCGATGATTTGAGCAACTCGGTGTAGCAGGGCCTGTACGAAGCGTTATTCTCCTCAGACGCAATCCGGTACCCCTCCGTCGCTACGACGGGTGAAAGGTCCCGCACTGCACGTGATGGAAGCTCTGCCTCTGGGAGTCCCGTGTACCCACACGTCGGGGTTGACGCCTCGGGCCTGGCTACGCTGCGCGCAACGGTCCTCGACCTGTTGCGCGGCTTCGTCCCCACCGCGTACGCCGGCCCCGCATTCGCCACCGCCGCGCCCGTAGGCCCGTGCTATGCACTGGCCGACGGCAGCGCCGCGGTCGGCAGACGAGGGCGCCCGTCCGGCGCGGCCACCGCCCGACGGCCGGCGGCGGACAGCGACAGCGCCCGCATGATGGACCTCGTGGAGCGCGCCCAGGCCGGCGAGGCCGACGCCTTCGGCCGTCTCTACGACCAATACAGCGACACCGTCTACCGGTACATCTACTACCGGGTCGGGGGAAAGGCGACCGCCGAGGACCTCACCAGCGAGACCTTTCTGCGGGCCCTGCGCCGCATCGGCACGTTCACCTGGCAGGGCCGTGACTTCGGCGCCTGGCTGGTCACCATCGCCCGGAACCTCGTCGCGGACCACTTCAAGTCCAGCCGCTTCCGCCTCGAAGTCACCACCGGCGAGATGCTCGACGCCAACGAGGTCGAGCGCTCCCCCGAGGACTCCGTCCTGGAGTCCCTCTCCAACGCCGCCCTGCTCGACGCCGTACGGCGGCTCAACCCCCAGCAGCAGGAGTGCGTGACGCTCCGCTTCCTCCAGGGCCTCTCCGTCGCCGAGACCGCCCGTGTCATGGGCAAGAACGAGGGCGCCATCAAGACCCTCCAGTACCGGGCCGTCCGCACGCTCGCCCGGCTCCTCCCGGAAGACGCCCGCTGACGCGGCCGCACACTCGGCGACGGCCAACTCACGTTCCGTGACGCTCCGTTGACTTCGGCATCCGATCATCCGGCGTCCGTAACCCAAGTGCCGCGCCGCTCGTTGTGCGGGATGCAGGCTCCCTGTGGTCACCCCCTGACCGGCTCCGATCACCCGATCGTGTGGTCGTGGTCAGGGTGTGCAACCCTCAGGACCCCCTGGGGAGTCGACCGTCATGACGAGAGGAGGTGCCGCCAGTGATCGCGAACGTATCGGCGCACCGGCGGGCGAACGCCTTCGCCCAGGCCCTTCAGGAGCAGTCCGAGCAGGGCACGGCGGCCGAGCAGTCCGAAGGACCGGCACCGGCACCGGCCGCTGCGGAGCCGACCGAACAGGCACGCCTGCTGGCGCTCGCCTCCGGTCTCGACGCGCTGCCCAAGCCGGAGCTTGACCCGGAGGTCAAGGTCGTCCAGCGGGCCCAGCTGGTGGCCGCGTTCGAGGCCATGCTCCAGGAGGGCAGCGCGGGCGGCGGGGCGACGGACGGCGCTGTCCCCGAGCAGCGCTCCCCCCGGGCCCATGGCGCCCACCGAGCGAGCCCACTGAAGAAGTTCCGGCCCCGTTCCCGCCTCGCCAAGGGCCTCACCGCGGGCGGGCTCAGCGTGGGCGTGGCCGCGAGCGCCCTCGGCGGCGTCGCCGCCGCCAGCTCCGACGCCCTGCCAGGCGACTCGCTCTACGGCCTCAAGCGCGGCATCGAGGACGTCAAGCTCGGCCTCGCCGACGGCGTCGACGAGCGCGGCCGGGTCTATCTCGACCACGCCTCCACCCGGCTCAGCGAAGCCCGCCGCCTGATGGAGCGGGGCCGCAGCGGCCCGCTCGACCACGAGTCCCTGGGCGAGATCCGCCGCGCCCTGTCCGGCATGCGGCACGACGCGTCGGAAGGCCACCGGCTGCTGAGCGAGGCGTACGAGCGCGACCCGGGCTCCCTGGAGCCCATCAAGGCCCTGTCCGCCTTCTCCCGCTCCCACCGCGAGGCCTGGGGCGAACTGCGCGAGAAGCTCCCCGTCCAGCTCGGGGACGTCAGCGACCAGGTGTCGTCGGTGTTCGACGCCATAGAGCAGGACGTCGCCCCGCTGCGGTCCCTGCTGCCCGAGCCCCCGACCCGGAGCGGCGGCGGCGACGGCAATCGGCAGGGCGCCTCCGAGTCGGCCTCCAGCGGCTCCTCGGCCACCGACCGGTCGGCCCGGCCCAGCGACAGCGGCCGCGGCCACTCCGACAAGGGCAGCAGCGGCAGCGGCAGCCCCAGCCACTCGGCCGGCAGCGACAAGGACGGCCTGCTCGGCGGCAACACCGGCGGCCTGCTCGACCCGCCGCGGCAGTCCAGCGACGCGAGCACCTCGCCGTCGACGGAAGGCGTCCCGTCCGTCCCCAAGCCGGACGTGACGCTCCCGCCGCTCCTGCCCGACCTACTGCCCGAGCTGGGCATCGACAGCGAGGACGCCGACTAGCCGGCGGTTCGACAGTGGGGGCGCCCTCGTATGCGGGGCGCCCCCATCGTCGTAGGCCCCGCCTCAGTGGTGCGCGTGCCTCAGAAGAAGACCGACCGGCGCTGCACCAGCAGCTTGTACAGCGTGTGCTGGATCTGCTCCCGGACCTGGTCGGTCAGGTTGAACATCAGCATCGGGTCCTCGGCCGCCTCCGGCGGATAGCCGTCCGTGGGGATCGGTTCGCCGAACTGGATCGTCCACTTGGTCGGCAGCGGAACCGCCCCGAGCGGCCCGAGCCACGGGAACGTCGGCGTGATCGGGAAGTACGGGAAACCCAGCAGCCGCGCGACCGTCTTGGCGTTGCCGATCATCGGGTAGATCTCCTCGGCCCCCACGATCGAGCAGGGCACGATCGGCGTACCGGCGCGCAGGGCCGTCGAGACGAAGCCGCCGCGGCCGAAGCGCTGGAGTTTGTAGCGGTCCGCGAAGGGCTTGCCGAGGCCCTTGAAGCCCTCCGGCATCACCCCGACCAGCTCGCCCTGCTCCAGCAGCCGGGACGCGTCCTCGGCGCAGGCCAGGGTGTGACCGAGCTTGCGGGCCAGCTCGTTGACCACCGGCAGCATGAACACCAGGTCGGCGGCGAGCAGCCGCAGATGCCGGCCGGCCGGGTGGTTGTCGTGCACGGCGACCTGCATCATCAGGCCGTCCATCGGCAACGTCCCGGAGTGGTTGGCGACGATCAGGGCGCCGCCCTCGGACGGGATGTTCTCGATGCCCTTCACCTCGACCCGGAAGTACTTCTCGTACAGCGGGCGCAGCAGGGACATCAGGACCTGGTCGGTGAGCTCCTCGTCGTAGCCGAAGTCGTCGACCTCGTAGTCCCCGGTGAGGCGGCGGCGCAGGAAGGCCAGGCCGCCCGCGATACGCCGCTCCAGGCCGCCCTCGCCGCCCTGGGACCCCTCCGGCTGTTGTTCCTCAGGTGTCACAGGAACATCATCCTGCGGAACAGCCCTGGTGGGCAGGGGCTGCACCTCACGTACCGGCACGGAATCCGTGCCCGGGCGACGGTTCCCGGCACTCCTGCGCCGCTGCGGACGCTGCACGGCGCCCCCGCGGGACCGGTCGTCGTCGAACGGAATGACCTTGGCATCCGCCATCGTTGATGCGCTCCTCAGTTGGCGCTCTGCGTCGGGGGGTGGCCGCCGCCCGCGAGGGGCAGCGCGGCGATCCGGTCGACGGCCCCCGCGAGGGCCTCCGGCGGAAGAAGTCCGGGACCTTGGCTGCGTGCGAAGTCCGCGAACGTCTCCGCGGTCGTGTACTTGGGCTGGAATCCCAGCGTCTCGCGCATCTGGCCCGTGGCCACGACCCGGCCGTGGGTGAGCAGCCTGATCTGCTCGGGCGAGAAGTCCGTCATCCCCAGCGTACGCACCAGCGAGCCCGCCCAGGTGACGGCCGGCAGCAGCAGCGGCACGGTGGGGCGCCCGAGGCGCCGGGAGCACTGCGAGAGCAGCAGCACGCCGTCACCGGCGATGTTGAAGGTGCCGCTGTTGAGCGTGCCCCGCCGCGGCTCGTGCGAGGCGATCCGCAGCACCTCGATCACGTCCTCCTCGTGCACGAACTGAAGCCGCGGGTCGTAGCCGAACACGGTCGGCAGGACCGGCAGCGCGAAGTACGAGGCGAGCGGGGTGTCCGCGGTCGGGCCCAGGATGTTGGCGAACCGCAGCACGCACACCGCCACGTCGGGCCGGCGGCGCGCGAAGCCGCGGACATAGCCCTCGACCTCCACCGTGTCCTTGGCGAAGCCGCCGCTGGGCAGGGACTTGGGCGGGGTCGTCTCGGTGAAGACGGCCGGGTCGCGGGGCGCCGACCCGTAGACGTTCGTGCTGGACTTCACGACCAGCCGCCGCACGCTCGGGGACTTCTGGCAGGCACCGAGCAGCTGCATGGTGCCGATGACGTTGGTCTCCTTCAGGGAGGCCCGGTTGCCGCTGCCCAGCGGCGTGCCCGTCACGTCCAGGTGGACGATCGTGTCGGCGCCCGTCTCGGCGAGCACCCGCGCGATTCCGGGCTGCCGGATGTCGGCCTGGACGAAGTCCGCGCCGCCCAGATGGTGCTCGGGCGGCACCGCGTCCACGGCGACGACCCGGTCCACCTCGGGGTCACGCTGGATGCGCCGGACGAACCGGCCCCCCAGCTGGCGGGCCACACCGGTCACGAGCACGACCTTGCCCAAGATCCGCGCCTTCCTTCCAGAAAACCTCTTGCCCCGCCGCGTTCCCCCGTGAGGCAAACTTAGCGGTTCGGTGTTGCGCTGTGATGACCGCCCGATGCGCGAAGTGACGACAAGCAGCCGGACGCAGGAGCCGGAACACGTGTGGCCCCCCACCGGTGGGTGGGGGGCCACAGCAACGCTCTCGCGGCGTCCGCGTCGCGAACTTACTTCTTGTTGCGACGCTGAACGCGCGTGCGCTTGAGCAGCTTGCGGTGCTTCTTCTTGGCCATCCGCTTGCGCCGCTTCTTGATAACAGAGCCCACGACTACCCTCGCTCACTTCTCATCACTCGGTTGTTTGGGCGCCATGGGCCCACACGACCTACGAGGGGCTAGCCTACCCGCCCGAGCGCTGAGGTCGTAATCGAGGAGGCCAGGGTGATCCCGAGTGCCCTGTGAGGGACCACCCCGCCCCAGCCGTCAGGCGGTTTCCACCCCCACGTAACTCTCGCGGAGGTACTCGTGAACCGCTTGCTCCGGGACGCGGAAGGACCGCCCCACACGGATCGCGGGCAGATGACCGCTGTGCACCAACCGGTACACGGTCATCTTCGACACTCGCATCACCGAGGCGACTTCCGCCACGGTAAGGAACTGAACCTCGTTCAGAGGCCTCTCGCCAGCTGCAGCCATGACACACCTGAACCTTCCGCACTCGACGGCCACCGGCTTCCCCTTCCGGTGACTCTTCGTCGCTGCGTGCTCACTCCCCAATGTAGGGGCGGGTGATGCGAGTGGGGAAGAGGTGCACCCATCGGCGGCCTACTGTGACAGACACGCCCGATTGAGTACGTAGCGGGTAAGCGGCAGGTAGTAATCAGACCGCACACCGTCATCAAGTGGAACGACGACGGAGACGGACCCCTCCGCCTCACCGACGAACGGGGCGGGATCGTCCGTATCGGCCGCCCCGATGGCCTCGAACCCCAGCTGACCTGCCCCGCAGACCCACCCGTGGTCCCCGATGACCAGCTCGGGAAGGGGCCCGCCGGCCTCCGCGGCAGCGGTCAACACGGTACGAACCGGGAGAGGTGAGTGCGTATGTGCGCCGGGCTCACAACCGGGGCGTTCCGTGCCGGGTCCCCGCACCAGCGCGACTCCTCGTACGTAGTCGAGGTTGTACGTGCGTAGGCCGAACCGGGTCGTTATGTCGACACGACGACCCTGCGCCGGGGTGAGGACGGCACACCCCGCCGCCGACAGCGCGTCTGCCAGAGCGGCGTAGAAACCGAGCAGCCGGTGAGGGTGCCCGGTGCCGAGGAGCACGGGTGCGCCGCGCCGGGCGATCTCGGCGAGGCGCTCCGCGAAGGCGTCCAACGCGGCCAGGGTGCGCTCCGGATCGATCACGTCCTGGCCGGAAGTCCATCGGGAATCGGCCGAAACCCCACACCTGTCCGCCATCAGCTCGAGCACATCCCGCTGACGCCAGGCCCCCTCGGGATCGAGCCCGAGGAGCACCCGTGGGTCCCGGGCGGCGAACAGCCGGTAACTCCGCAGGCTCTCCTCACGAGGCGTGGCCACGGTCCCGGCGAGGCGTGCGCCCACCAGGTGCGCACGAAGGGCTTCGGGGGTCAGCACGAGGAGATCGTGCGCGACAAGGGTCCCACGTGTCCCGAGAACGGGCGAACACCGCACACTCGGCCTAGCAGGCACCCGTGCCCACTGGCCCCGGTCAGGCCAGCAGCCCCCGCAGCGGGAACACCGCCCGCCGAGCCGCCAGCACCGCCTGGTCCAGCCGGTCCGCGGGGTCGTAGCCCTCCTCCCAGCCGGGGAAGGCCACCGGCCAGCGCCCGTCCGTCATCCGCGCCGGAGCCAACTGCCGCGTCCTCGCGAACACTTCCTGCCGCCAGCCCTCGGGAATCATCGCCTCGGGCGCCACGGCCCGGCCCGCCGCGATCCCGACCAGATGCGTCCACGACCGCGGTACGACGTCCACCACGGCGTAGCCGCCCCCGCCCAGCGCCACCCACCGCCCGTCGGCGTACTCGTGCGCCAAGTCGTGACAGGCCACCTGCACCGCCCGCTGCGCGTCCAGCGACACCGCCAGGTGCGCCAGCGGATCCTCGAAGTGCGTGTCGGCCCCATGCTGCGTCACCAGCACCTGCGGCCGGAAGTCGGCGATCAGCTCCGGCACGACCGCGTGGAACGCCCGCAGCCAGCCCGCGTCCCCCGTCCCGGCCGGCAGCGCCACGTTCACCGCAGAGCCCTCCGCGCTGTCGGCGCCCGTCTCCTCCGGCCACCCGGTCTGCGGGAACAGCGTCCGCGGATGCTCGTGCAGCGAGATCGTCAGCACCCGCGGGTCCTCCCAGAACGCCGCCTGCACGCCGTCCCCGTGATGCACGTCGACGTCGATGTAGGCCACCCGCTCGGCCCCCAGCTCCAGCAGCCGGGCGATCGCCAGCGACGCGTCGTTGTAGACGCAGAACCCGGAGGCGCCGCCCGGCATCGCGTGGTGCAGCCCGCCCGCGAAGTTCACCGCGTGCAGCGCCTGGCCGCGCCACACGGCCTCCGCGGCCCCCACCGACTGCCCGGCGATCAGCGCAGACACCTCGTGCATCCCGGCGAAGGCCGGATCGTCCATCGTCCCCAGCCCGTACGACTGGTCCGCCGCCCCCGGATCCGCCGACGCGGCCTTCACCGCCTCGATGTAGTCCTGCCGGTGGACGAGCCGCAGCGTCGACTCCCCGGCCGCCTTGGCGGCGACCACCTCCACCTCACGGTCCAGCCCGAAGGCATCGACCAGTGTCCGGGTCAGGGCGAGCCGGACCGGGTCCATCGGATGCCCCGGACCGAAGTCATAGCCCGTTACTGCCTCGTCCCACATCAGCTGTGCGCGGCCGCTCATGCCCGCCACCGTATCGGTCCGGTTGAGCAGCGAACGACCGGGCGTACACCAGCGTCACCAGCACCAACACCATCGGCACGAGCATGGCCCCGCGATAGCTCCACACGTCCCCGAGCGCACCGACCAACGGCGAACCGATCAAAAACCCCACATAGTTGAAGACATTCAGCCGCGCCACGGCAGCGTCCGAAGCGCCGGGGAACAACCGCCCGGCCGCCGCGAACGTCTGCGGCACCAGCACACACAACCCGAGCCCCAGCAGAGTGAACCCCAGCATCCCCACCCACGCCCCGGGCGCCCCCGCCACCACGGCGAACCCACCCGCCGCCACCAGCGCACCGCCCCGTACGACGGCGACGGCCCCGAACCGCCGCACCCCGAGATCCCCGATCGCCCTCCCCAGCAGCGTGGTCACCATGTACACGTTGTACGGCACGGTCGCCATCTGCTCCGAGCTCCCCAGCACGTCCTGGAGGTACTTCGCACTCCAGTTGGACACCGTGGAGTCCCCGATGTACGCGACGGTCATCACCAGACACAACGGCAGCAGCCACTTGAACACGACGGCCTGACCCTCACCTGCCGCCTTCTCCTCCACCGCCGGCGCCGCATCCCCGTCGTCGACGTACCACCGGCTCCCCACCAGCACAGCCGGCAGCAGCACCGCCACGACCGGCAGATAGGACACCCACAACGCCAGATCCCAGTGCGCCCCCACCCACGCCAGCGAGGCCCCCACGATCCCGCCCAGGCTGTAGGCCGCGTGGAAACTGAGCATGATGCTGCGCCCGTACGACCGCTGCAGGCTCACCCCGAGCATGTTCATCGACGCGTCCAGCACCCCGACGGCCAGCCCGAACGCCGCGAGCGCGACGCCCAGTTCCACCATCCGCTCCCCGGCCCCGACCCCGAGCAGCGCCAGCAGCACCACGGGTTGGGACCAGCGCAGCAGCCGGCTCGGCCGCACCCGCTTCACCAGCCGCTCGGTGGTCACGCTCCCGACCCCGGCCAGGATCGGCACAGCGGCCAGGAACGCCGGCAGCAACGCGTCGGAGACCCCGTACCGGTCCTGGATGGCCGGAATCCGCGTCACGAGCAGAGCGAAGGCGACCCCCTGCACCAAGAAGCTGAACGCCAACGAGCCCCTGCCGCGCCGCAGCACATCAGTCATGGCCGCGAGCGTAGGGCCCAGACTTACCCATGGGTAGATCCAGCCAAAGATGAATTCGGCTCAGCTTCTACGACCTCACATGAGCAGCTCGGTCAGTTCCCTCACGTCGGAGAAGAGCCGCCCGGCCCCGGCCAGCCTCTCCATCGGCGTCATGGCGGTGAAGCCGTACACGTCCATCCCCGCCGCGATCGCCGCCCGTACCCCCAGCGGACTGTCCTCGATGACCACACACCGCTCCGGCGCGACCCCCATCCGCTCGGCCGCGTACAGGAACAGATCGGGAGCCGGCTTCCCCCTCCCCACATCCTCCGAGCTGAAGATCCGCCCCTCGTCGAACCACCGGTCGAGCCCGGTCGTCCGGTGCCCCACCCGGATCCGCTCATGGCTCCCGGACGACGCCACGCAGTACGGCACCGAGTCGGCGGCGAGCTTCTGCAGGACCTCCTCGACGCCGGCGACCGGCTTCAAGTCGCGCTCGAAGGCCGCGAAGACCCGAGCGTGGAACACGTCGTCGAAGTCCACCGGCAGCCGCCGCCCGGTCCGCTCCGCGACGAGGTCGTGGACACGGTGCATGGCGGCGCCCATGTAGTCACGCAAGGAGTCCTCGTACGACGTGGGGTGCCCGAGCTCGGTCAGATAGGCGGCCAGGAGCCGGTTGGAGATGGGCTCACTGTCGACGAGGACACCGTCGTTGTCGAAGATCACGAGGTCATAGCGCATGGCTCGACCCTAAACGCAGAAAACCCCCGCATCCGAAGATGCGGGGGTTTTCCCAATAATTGTTCGGCGGCGTCCTACTCTCCCACAGGGTCCCCCCTGCAGTACCATCGGCGCTGTAAGGCTTAGCTTCC
>NZ_JBIRGJ010000005.1:847414-854532 GCF_044327915.1 Streptomyces afghaniensis | reverse complement strand
CCGGCGGTGTGCTGCTGCCGTTCTTCTCCTTCATGACCTTCCTGATCGCGGTCCCGACCGGTGTGAAGTTCTTCAACTGGATCGGCACCATGTGGCGCGGAAGCCTCTCGTTCGAGACGCCCATGCTGTGGGCGACCGGCTTCCTGATCACGTTCGTGTTCGGTGGGCTCACAGGCGTGCTGCTGGCCTCGCCGCCGATCGACTTCCACGTCTCCGACTCGTACTTCGTAGTGGCCCACTTCCACTACGTCATCTTCGGGACGGTCGTGTTCGCGATGTTCTCCGGCTTCCACTTCTGGTGGCCGAAGTTCACCGGCAAGATGCTCGACGAGCGCCTCGGCAAGATCACCTTCTGGACGCTGTTCACCGGTTTCCACGGCACGTTCCTGGTGCAGCACTGGCTGGGCGCTCAGGGCATGCAGCGGCGGATCCCCGACTATCTGGCGGTGGAGGGCCTGACGACGCTCAACACGGTGTCGACGGTCAGCTCGTTCCTGCTCGGCATGTCGATGCTGCCGTTCTTCTACAACGTCTGGAAGACGGCGAAGTACGGCGAGCGGGTCACGGCCGACGACCCGTGGGGCTACGGCCGTTCCCTGGAGTGGGCGACCTCCTGCCCGCCGCCGCGGCACAACTTCGTCGCCCTCCCGCGGATCCGCAGCGAGTCCCCGGCGTTCGACCTGCACCATGCGGACGTCGCGGCGGCGGAGCGGGAGCTGACGCTCCGATGACCGCGATGGAGGGCCTGCCCGCGGACGTGGACCTGCGGGCGTTCCACAACGACGTCGAGGGCCATCTGCTGGCCGCCGCCGCGCAGGAAGAGGCCCGTGCGGCCGCCGCGCGCTTCGCCGCCCGGCTCGACCGGCTGCCGGAAGCTCAACGGGAGGAGGTGGAAAGGCTGTTCGCGGCTGAGCACCTCGCCCTCGCCCGGGCCTCCTGGCAGCGGACGGCGCGGCGCGGGCAGGAACTGCAGAGTGAATACGAGGCGGTGTACCGCGGGCTCCGCGCACGGCTGCTGGCCGGTCTGCTGCTGGGATGCGCGCTGCTGCTGGCAGTGGATCTCGTGGTGCTGGTGGCGGTCTAGCCGGTGTCAGGCACCGCTGCCGGAGGGATTCCTCAGGACCTCTATCAGGCTGGCGTAACTGTCCTGTCCGTGGCCGGTGGCGGCGGCCTTCTCCATCGCGGCCTTGAGGAGCTCGGGCAGCGCGTTGTCGATGCCGCGGGCAGCCGCCGCGTGGATGAGGTGGTCGATGGCCGCGATCTGCACGTCGACGGTGGCGTCGTCGCCCGGGTAGCGGCCGGCGTCCACCTGGGGAGCGTACGTGGTGAGGAAACCCGCCACCGCGCTCAGCCAGCGGATCGCGACCGGGGTGAAGTCGGCGGCCGATGTCCGCTCGGCGCCGACCAGCGCGGTGCCGTGCAGCCAGCCGGTCATGGTGGACCACATCAGCCCGAGCAGGGCGGCGTCGTAGAGGGAGGCGAGGCCGGGGTCGGTGCCCAGGTGGAGTGGGTCGCCGAGGGTCGCCAGGGTGGAGCGATGGGCGTCGAAGACCTCTCGGGAGCCGCTGTAGAGGAACATCTTGGCGGGGTCGCCGACGCCGGGCGGGGTGGTCATGATGGCACCGTCGAGGTAACCGGTTCCGTGGGAGTCGGCCCACTTGACCGCCTCCTGGGCCTGTTCGGGGGACCCGGAGGTGAGGTTGACCAGGGTTCTGCCCGCCAGCTCGCCGGCGGCCGGGTCGAGCACGGTGTACAGCGCCTCGTAGTCCAGCACGCAGGCGATGGTCAGGGGTGAGGCGGCGATCGCCTCCTGGGGGGTGCCGGCCGGGCGGGCGCCGCGGTCGACGAGGGGGCGGGCCTTGTCCGGGGAACGGTTCCACACGGTGGTGGGGTGGCCCCGGTCCAGCAGCGCGGCGGCCAGCGCCGAGCCCATCGAGCCCAGTCCGACGACGGTGACCGGCCGGCGGTGTCCTGCGTTCATGCCCAACTCCTCGTAGACGATGGCGAGATGACGTGTGATCACGTAGGACCAACGGTCGCAGGGCACGAAGATCGGGAACAGTGACAGCAGTGACGGCCTCCACCAAATTCCTGCCATAGGCTGCGGGGCATGAGTGCCGGTTCTGTCGCCGTGGTCGTGACCGAGGAGATCGGGGTCCCCTCGTGGGATCTGTACGAACTGAGTATCCCGTGCACCGTGTTCGGCAAGCCGCAGCCCGATCTGGCTGATCCCTGGTACGACCTGCGGCTGTGCGGGACCGGGGCCGGGCCGGCGGAGGGGGACGGCGCGGCGGACGGTCATGGCCTGAGTCTGCGCACCCGCCACGGGCTGGAAGACCTGGTTGGTGCCGATACGGTCATCGTGCCGTCGGTGCCCGACTCGTGCGTCGAAGAGGGCAGGCCGCTGCCGTGGGAACTGATCGCCGCCCTGCGCCGGGCTCATGACGCGGGCGCCCGCATGGTCTCCCTGTGCACCGGCGCCTTCGCGCTCGCCGAGGCCGGGCTGCTCGACGGGCGGCGCGCCACCGCCCACTGGATGCACACCGCACAGCTGGCCGAGCGCTACCCGAAGGTGCACGTCGACGCGTCGGTGCTGTACGTGGACGACGGCGACGTGCTCACCAGCGCGGGACTGACCGCCGGGCTCGACCTGTGCCTTCACCTGGTGCGGCGCGATCTCGGTGCGCACGTCGCCAACCAGTTGGCGCGCCGCATGGTGGTGCCCGCCCACCGGCCGGGCGGACAGGCGCAGTTCATCGAGCTGCCCGTGCCGGCCGACGACGACGAGGGCCTGGCGCCCGTCCTCGCATGGGCGCGGGCCAACCTGGACCGGCCGCTGACCGTGGCCGACCTGGCGCACCGGGCCGCGATGAGCCCCCGCACGTTCTACCGGCGGCTCCAGGCCGTCACCGGGACGACACCGCTGCGGTGGCTGCTCGACCAGCGGCTCGGGCGCGCCCGGTCACTGCTGGAGTCGACGGACCTGCCGATCGAGAAGGTCGGGGAGCTGAGCGGCCTCGGCACGGCCAACAATCTCCGCCACCACTTCCTGAGGCACCTCGGGGTGTCGCCCGGCGACTACCGGCGGGCCTTTCCCGGCGCCCGGGCGACCGGGCGTGGACGTACGCGGGCCTGAGTCAGGTCTGCGGACTCCAGCCCGGGGGCCGCAGGATCCCCAGCAACTGCCGGACCAGTTCGTCGACGACCTCGTCCAGCGTCGCGTCGACCCAGCCGGCGCTCCAGTCGTGCAGCAGGCCGTTGACGCTGCCGATGAAACCCGTCGCCGCGAGGCGGTAGTCGCGGGGGGCCGCCTCCCCGCGCGCGGCGGCTGCCCGGGCCTCGGCGCAGATGAGGTCGACCCAGCCAGCCCGGCGGGCGAGCCGCTGCTCTTCCAGGCGCGGGCTGACGCCGATGATCTCGACGAAGGTGATGCGGATCCGGCGCGGATCGGCGGTGACGTTCCCGGCGTAGGCGCGGAAGATGGCGGTCGCGCGCTCGACGAGCGGCAGGTCCGCCGCACCGGCCGCCGCCTCCAGCACCGCCTTCTCGGCCCAGTCGTTGACCTGGAGGTGCAACGCCGCGAGTACGTCCTCCAAGGTGCGGAACTCCTCGTAGAACTGACGAGTCGACAGCCCAGCCGCCTCGCTGAGCGCAGCGACGGTGGTGGCGCGGAAGCCGGGGGTGTCGCCGAACAGCTGGAGCGCGGCGTCCAGGAACCGCCGGCGCCGCTCGGCCTGCCGCTCCTCGGCGGTCTTGCCGCCGTAGCGGCCGGTCGGCGCTCTGAGTCTGCCCGGCACCGGCTCTCCCTCCATCGCTCGAACACCCATCTTCGCCCGAACGCGATTTTGTCGTGGACGCGGTCTTGTGGAGAAGGCCACCCCTTCCTTACTTTGCAGTAAGTTGACTCTGAAAGTACGTGTGTTCAGATTCCTCACCCCACCCGCAGAGGAGGGATCAGCCATGCCCGCATTCCGACGGCGGCACCTGTGCTCCCTGACCGCCGCCCTGGCCCTGACCGCCACCGTTCCCGCGACCGCCGCCCACGCGGACACCCCCGACGCCTCCGCGGCGCTGCGCCAGGTGCTGTTCGTGGGCAACAACTGGGACGGCACCGCCGAAGTCATCAAGTCCACCGGGGACTTCGCGAAGATCGGCCGGATCAACGTCGTTCCCGACAAGGACGAGCGGATGGCGGAGATCAACGCCGATCCGATCAGATGGATCGCCTTCATGACGATCCGCAACAGCGTCGGCGAGGGACACGACCAGTTCGTCGACGACATGTACTCCACGCCGGACGGGAAGTCGGTGGTCGTCTCCCGGCCCAGCTTCGCCGACGTCGTGTCGATCGATCTCGCCTCCGGGCGGATCAACTGGCGCTTCCCGGTGTCCGGTTTCCGCGCCGACCACATGGCCGTCTCCCCCGACGGGAAGCGGGTCGCCGTGTCGGCGTCCACCGGCAACGCCGTGCACGTCCTGGACATCGTGACCGGCAAGCAACTCGGCAAGGCCACCACCGGTGACAAGCCGCACGAGAACATCTTCACCAAGGACGGCAAGTACATCTACAACATGTCGATCGGCGACGTGAACACGCAGACCGACGCCCCGTGGCTGGACTGGACGAAGGGCGACCGCCGCATCACGGTCATCGACGCGACCACGTATCAGCAGGTCAAGGTCATCGACATGCGCACGCGCCTGGACGCGATCGGCCTGAAGGACTTCTCCGACGCGGTGCGGCCCGCCGTGTTCTCGCCGGACGAGTCGAAGTTGTACTTCCAGGTGTCGTTCTTCAACGGGTTCTTCGAGTACGACCTGGTCTCCGACAAGATCACCCGCACGAAGACCCTGCCGAAGAACCCGGCGACCAGCGACGACCGCACCACCTTCGTCAACGACTCACGCCACCACGGCCTCTCGATGAGCCCGGACGGCAAGAAGCTGTGCGTCGCGGGGACCATGGACGACTACGCCACGGTCGTCGACCGCAACACCCTCCAGGAGGGCCCGCTCGTCACCGCCGCCAAGCCCTACTGGGCCACGGTCAGCGGTGACGGCAGGAGTTGCGTCGTCTCCGAGAGCGGATCCGACCAGGTCACGGCCATCGACTTCGCCACCGGCAAGAAGACCGTGTCCGTGCCTGTCGGGGACCACCCGCAGCGCGTCCGGCTCGGCCATGTGGAGGCCGGCTGGACGAGCCCGTCCGCTAGCTGACCTCCTTCGCGGCCCACGCCGCCAGCTCCGAGCGGGCCGCGTTCAGCAGGTCCGCCGGGGGAGCCGTCGCCCCGTTGGTCACCAGCGCGTAGTGCAGGACGCCCGAGTCCGGCGCGGTGAGCAGCAGGCGGCGGCTTCCCGTGCCGCCCGGCTCCTGGGCCACGCCGACCGGGGTGGTCGAGGTGTAGGCGGGCGGGGCGTGGACCGTGCCCAGGTCGGAGACGACCGTGGTGGACGCGGTGGGGAAGCTCGCCGGCAGGTGCAGTTCGGTGGGTGCCCGGCCGCCGTCCGAGCGCCACAGCAGCAGCCCGTACTGTCCGGAGCCCACCAGCCGCTGCACGTTCGGCAGTGAGTTCGGCACCGGGTTCCAGGTCAGGGTCGTCGAGCCGTCGCGGGAGCGGTCCTCGTAGGTGAAGCCGACGGTCGTGCCGGCCGTTGCGCTCGGGTAGAGGCGGTCCAGGAGCCGGGCGTCCTGGCGCAGCACCGGCTTGCCCGAGTCGTCCAGGCGTACGGCGGACAGATCCTCGTCGTTCCAGGCGTCACCGGCGGTGAGCACCTTGTCGGGGTTGCCGTTCATCAGCTCGCGGTGCCGGCCGTTGTAGATGTCCCACTGCCACTGCGAGCCGGAGAGCACCGGCCCGGAGGCCGCCGGATCGGACCACCAGTCGGCGCCCTTGAGGCGGGAGTCGAGCGCCTGGTACATCGCCTTGAGGACGGTCGGCGCCTTGTCGGAGACGTTGCCCGCGAGCGGGTGCCCGAACTCGCTGACGACGGCGGCGGTCTGCGCGGCTGCGGCCCGGTCGCGGACCGTGCGGAAGTCGTTCGCGTACTGGCCGTCGGCCGCCTTGCCCCACATGAAGACGCCGGAGATGGCCTTCTGGTCGTAGAAGTGGGTGTTGAAGACGTAGCGGGGTCCGAGCTTGCCCGCGTCGAGCAGGCCGCCCTCCTGCTTCTGGAAGTCGAGGTTGGCGTTCCAGAAGAGGTTCGGCTCCACGAAGGCGGGCTTGTTCCGCCAGCCGGCCGCGTCCATGCGGGCCCGGAACTTCTCGAAGAACGGCCACAGCACGTCCTTCTCCCAGGCGCGGCTGGTCTGCCCGGAGTCGTAGACGCCGGCGTGCGGCTCGTTGTAGGGGTCGAAGCCGGCGATGCCCTTGAACTGGTCGGCGCTCAGGTGCTGTTCGACGTACGCCATGGTCTTCTCAGCGGTGGCGAGGAAGGCGTCCTGCACGCCGTGCGCGTTGTGCCAGAAGTCGTGGGTGGCACGCTTCACGGCCTCGTTCTGGGTGATGTTCTGCCCCCAGAAGAGGCAGATCCCGCAGGACTCGTCCGGGTAGTTCCCGGCGTCCACCGCCCACTTGGGCGCGCCGTCGCCGGTGTACCAGCTGTCGGCGTCGAACAGGTGCCGGGAGTAGAGGTCCTGGTGGAAGTCGGGGTAGACGCGGATGCCGGCGTCGAGGAACGCCTTCATCTGGTCGGTGGCGGCGGCCAGGTAGGCGGTGTCCACCTTGCCGCGCTCGGGCTCGGCGTAGGCCCAGGAGAGCAGGAAGCGGACGGTGTTGCCGCCGCCGAGGGCGCGCAGGGCGGTCGCCGACTTGCGGGCGTCGGCGACGGAGGCGAAGGGCAGGCCCTTGTTCTCCGCGAGCTTGGTCTCGCCCGAGACGTTGTAGCCGCGCAGTACGACCTCGCGGCCGGAGGCGTCGGTGAAGCGGCCGTTCGTCACGGTGACCGTCGGGTCGTCGAACCAGAGGGAGCCGGGAGGGGGCGCGGCGGGGGGGGGGGGGGGGGCCCCCCCCCCCCCCCCCCCCCCAACCCCCCACCCCCCCCCCCCCCCCCCCACACGGGGAGGGGGGCGATTGAAAAAAAAAACCAGCTATATATAAAAAAAACAAAAACCACACAAA
>NZ_JBIRGJ010000005.1:26261-847404 GCF_044327915.1 Streptomyces afghaniensis | reverse complement strand
CCCCGGGGGGGCGGGGGGGGGGGGGCGGGGGGGGGTGGGGTGGGGGGGGGGGGGGGGGGCGCCCCCGGGGGGGGGGGGGGGGGGGGGGGGGGGGGGGGGGGGGGGCCCGCCCCCCCCCGACAGGGAGCCGAAGAGGACAGCCAGGACAACCAGCAGACGTACTCGGATAGTCGGCATGTCCACTACAGTCCGGTGATTTCAGGACACCGTCAACACCCCTGACTCTGGAGTAAGTTCCCTCTCGGCCAGCGCGCACACCTCAACTGCCCACTCGTCGTGTCACGTTCAACAAGTACTCCTTCCTGTTCAGCGGGTTGTGGTCGGTGCGCGGACGCTCGGGAATCGTGCCGTGCATGACTGGCGCATAGTGGTCGAAGGCGCTCTCCAGTTCTCCCTCACCGCGGGTGAGCCCCGGCAGCATGTGTCCCAGGGCATGCACCCGGGCCGCCGGCACGGTGCCTTCGAGGACGCAGAGGTGGCCACGGTTGCGCGTCGCCTCCGGCACGGCAGCGAGCCCGGCGAGGGCCGGCAGCAGGGCGCCGAGGGTGTCGGCCGGGGCCTCGACGCGGAAGCGGTGCATCGGCTCGTGGACCCGTGTGCCGGCCCGCCGCAGCGCCTCGATCAGCACCAGCGGGGTGACGCCCCGGAAGTCGGCTCCGGTGCTCGACATGCTCTTGTCGAAGCCCTGGTGGGCGTGGCTCTGGCGGGGTGAGTAGCCGCTGTGGGTCATGGTGACCGTGCAGTCCGGGACCTGCCAGCCGTGCAGCCCCTGGCCGAGGGTCTCGCGCACGGTGTCCTCGACGGCCTTGAAGAAGGCGTACGGCATGGAGCCGAGCTCCACCTCCAGCCGGAAGGCGACGCCCGAGCCGGCCGGTGCGGGATCGACGCGCAGGCCGACCGTCGCGAGGAACGGGTTCTGGCCCTTCTTGTTGAACTCCACGGCATGCCCGGTGCCGATGAGCCGTTCGACGCACAGCGGGGTGGTTTCGCGGAAGGTGACGTGGAGACCGTACTCGTCGGCGAGGGTGGCCTGGACGACTTCCTTCTGCACCTCGCCGTAGAGGGAGACGGAGGTCTCCTGCCGGCGTTCGTCGTGACGCAGGCCGATGAGCGGGTCCTGTTCGGCGAGCTGGGTGAGCGCGAGGTGGAGCGCGCCTCGGTTCACGCCGGGCCCCGGGACGACGACCGTCTCCAGGGTGGGCGGGGCGAAGACGTGCTCGTACGCCTTGCGGGGTTCGCCGATCGCGTCGCCGGTCCTGATGTCGGCGAGACCCCACAGCCGGGCGATCTGTCCGGCGTGGACGGTGTCCGCGCGGGTGTCCGTGCCGTGTCCGAAGACGCTGATTCCGGTGACCCGCCCTTCGGCGCCGTCCGCTCCGCAGGGGATCCGGTCGCGGGTGCGCAGGGTGCCGGAGAACATCCGGGCGTAGGCGACCTTCTCCCCCGCCGGGCCCCGCTCGACCTTGAACACGGTTCCGGAGACCGGCCCGTCCGCGTCCCCGTCGGCCGCCGGCAGCAGTTCCTCGATGCCGGACAGGAGCGCGTCCACGCCGGCGCCCGTGGCGGCGGAGCCGAAATAGACCGGGTGGACCAGGGCCTCCCGGGTCTGCGCGACGAGCGACCCACGCAGGAGGGCGTCCGTGACGGTGTCCTCGACGTAGGCGGACAGCAGGGTGTCGTCGTTCTCGGTCAGGACGTCGAGGGCGGCGGCCGGGCCGGGCCCCTGGGTGAAGCGGGCCGTGCGCGTGCCGAGGCCGGTGACCGTTCCCATCGGCACGATCGAGGGTGTCAGGCGGGCCGCGACCGACCGCAGCACCTCCTCGTCCCGCGCCCCGCGCCGGTCGATCTTGTTGACGAAGAGCAGGGTCGGGATGCGCAGCCGCTGGAGGGTCCGCATCAGCACCCGCGTCTGCGCCTGCACCCCTTCGCAGGCGGAGATCACGAGGACGGCGCCGTCCAGCACGCCGAGCACGCGCTCCACCTCGGCGATGAAGTCCGGGTGACCGGGTGTGTCGATGAGGTTGACCGTCACACCGTCGAGCGGGAACGAGACGACGGCGGACTTGATGGTGATGCCACGCTGCCGCTCCAGCGCGAGGGTGTCGGTGCGGGTGTTCCCGTCGTCGACACGGCCGACCTCGTCGATCACCCCGGCCGAATGGAGGAGCCGCTCGGTCAGGCTGGTCTTACCTGCGTCGACGTGGGCGAGGATGCCAAGGTTGAGCAACTGCACGAAGCGTCATGTCCTTCGGAGAGAGAGCCGTTCCTGTCTGGGGGGACATGGACGCAGTGCGCATCTGGGGCTCCTCGGGACTCGGTGACGTCGTCGACCCGTGCAGTGCAGCAGACCGGGCCGGAGGGCCACAACGGAATTAACCGCCGACGGGGTACCCGGTGGCTTTGTGGAAGGAGCTGCTCGTGCGTGACATCCTCCCGGTGCTCGGCCGCTGGTACGCCGCCGGGCTCCCCTTCGGCCTGGCGACGGTCGTCGAGGTCAGCCGCAGTGCGCCGCGCGACCCGGGCGCGGCGATGGCGGTGGGTCCGGACGAGGAGGTCGTGGGCAGTGTGTCCGGGGGCTGTGTCGAGGGTGCCGTGTTCGAGCTGGCCCAGGAGGTCGTGGCGAGCGGTGAGGCCCGGCTGGAGACCTTCGGCTACAGCGACGAGGACGCCTTCGCCGTCGGCCTGACCTGCGGGGGCGAGATCACACTGCTCGTGCGGCCCGTGACGCCCGAGCTGGATCCCGCCTTCGGCTCGGTCGTGGACTGCGTCGCGGCCGGGGAGCCGGTGACCGTGGCGACGGTGACCGACGGTCCGGCCCCGCGCGGGGCGACGCTCGCCGTCCGGCCGGACCGGGTGTCGGGCACGCTGGGCGCGGGCGGCCTGGACGCGGCCGTCACCGCCGACGCGCGCGGCGAGCTCGCTCTCGGTGCCACCGGACCGCGGCACTACGGGCCCCAGGGGCAGCGCCGCGAGGACTCCGTCAGCGTGTTCCTGCAGTCCTTCGCACCGCCGCCGCGGATGCTGGTCTTCGGCGCCATCGACTACGCGGCGGCCGTCGCCCGCATCGGCGACTTCCTCGGCTACCGGGTCACCGTTTGTGACGCCCGTCCCGTCTTCGCCACGCCCCGGCGCTTCCCCGAGGGCGTCGAGGTGGTCGCCGAGTGGCCGCACCGCTATCTGCGGGACACGGACACCGACGAGCGCACGGTCGTCTGCGTCCTCACGCACGACCCCAAGTTCGACGTGCCGCTGCTCCAGGAGGCACTGCGCCGGCCCGCCGCCTACATCGGGGCGATGGGCAGCCGCCGTACCCACGCCGACCGGGCGAAGCGGCTGGCCGAGGCCGGCCTCACCGAGCGGGAGCTGTCCCGGCTGCGCTCACCGGTCGGGCTCGACCTCGGGGCCCGTACGCCCGAGGAGGTGGCGGTGTCCGTCGCCGCGGAGATCGTCGCGCTGCGCTGGGGCGGCAGCGGGGCCCCGCTCACCGCCACGGAGGGAGCGGTGCATCCGCCCAAGTGAGTCAGGACCGCGGGCCGTCGTCGGCGGGCCGCCGGCCCCAGGCCGAGATCATCGGTGAGGTGGCGAGGTCGAGGCGCCCGGCCTCGACGTCGGCGAGGTGCCGTTCGATCTCCTCGTCCGTGGCGAGGCCCTCGGCGACGAGCCGGTCCCGCACCTGCCGGACGGTGGCCGCCTCCAGGACGTCGCAGGCGGGCGAGGTGATCGGGAAGTAGGCGTCGGCCTCGACCTCGTCGAGGCCGGCCTCGCGCAGCAGCCGCGGCAGCCTGCGTCCGTAGGAGAGGTCGGCACCCCGCTGCCGCAGCAGCTCACGGAAGCCGGTGCGGAGCCGGTTGGCCAGCTCCTGCCCGGGTCCGTACTCGTCGGGGCAGATCAGGGGCTGGAGTGCGGGGTCGGCGTCCTCGACCAGCAGCCAACCGCCGGGGCGCAAGGCCTGGACCATCGCGCGCAGCGCGGCGTCGCGCTCGGCCACGTGGACCAGGACGAGGCGGGCGTGGATCAGGTCGAAGGGCCCGGCCGGGGGTTCGTCGCGGCCGACGTCGTGGCGGAGCACCTCGACCCCCTCGGTGGCGGCCGCCTCGGTCCAGGACACGTCGATGTCGGTGGCGAGCACCCGCCCGCGCGGCCCGACGCGCTCGCGGAGCCACGCGGCGACGCTCGGCCCGCCTGCGCCGACCTCCCAGCAGCGCCACCCCTCGGCGACGCCGATCTGCTCGAAGTGCCGGAACGTCGAGGCGTCGAAGAGAGCTGCCAGCGCGTCGAAGCGTGTACCGGCCTCGGACTGCCGGTTGTCCAGGAGGTATCCCTTGTCCCGCTTGTCCCGCACCATGCGCCGATCATGTCACGGGGCTGCCTGCGGCGGCCGGGCCGGTTCGGGTCAGCGGGGTGTGCGGGGCGGCAGCCGGTGCAGTTCCACGTCGGTGAGCCGGCCGTCGGCGACGGTGGCGGTCAGGTACGTGCAGTGCGGCTGGCGGCGGCGGTCGGTCGGGGAACCCGGGTTGAGCAGGCGCAGACCGGTCGGGGCCGTGGTGTCCCAGGGGATGTGGCTGTGGCCGAAGACCAGCACGTCGAGGTCGGGGAAGCGGGCCGCGCAGCGCTTCTCCCGGCCCTGGGCGGGGCCCGTCTCGTGGATCACGCCGAAGCGCAGCCCGCCCAGCTCCGCGTACGCCACCTCCGGCAGCCGGGCGCGCAGGTCCGGCCCGTCGTTGTTGCCGTACACGCCGACGAGCCTGCGGCAGCTGTTCTCCAGCAGGTCGAGGGTGGCCGTGTCGACCCAGTCGCCGGCGTGGAACACGACGTCGGCGTGCGGGAGTTCGGCCAGCAGCGGGGCGGGCAGGACCTTGGCCCGCTTGGGCAGGTGAGTATCGGACATGAAAAGCAGGCGCACATCCTCACCCTAGATGCTTCCCGCCGCCCCGCCCGGGAACCCCGTCGATCTTCAAACGGACAGCCTGCGCAGCTCAGTTGCCCCGTGACCGGAGATGATCACGGGCAGGTCTCGAAAGGTGAGGCGGCGTCGCCGACCGGGTTAGCATCGGGCATCGCGCAAGACAACAGGACGTCTACGGCAAGCGACCCGAAGGGGCCCGGAAACCCGATGCCGGTCAAGGTCAGCGTCATCGTCCCCGTGTACAACCCGGGGATCTACATCGAGGACTGCATCTCCTCGCTGCAGCGGCAGTCGCTGCCTCCCGACGAGTACGAGGTGATCTTCGTCGACGACGGCTCGACCGACCAGACCCCGGCCCGGCTCGACGCGCTCGCCGCCGAGGACCCCCGGATGAAGGTCATCCACCAGGAGAACTCGGGCTGGTCGGGCAAGCCCCGCAACGTCGGCATCGAGGCCTCCCGCGGCGAGTTCGTCATGTTCGTCGACAACGACGACTACCTGGGCGACGAGGCCCTGGAGCGGATGTACGACTACGGCGTGGCCAACGGCGCCGACGTCGTCGTGGGCAAGATGGCCGGCAAGGGCCGCGGCGTGCCGGTGGAACTGTTCCGCCGCAACCACCCGCGCGCCACCGTCGAGAACGCCCCGCTCATCGACAGCCTCACCCCCCACAAGATGTTCCGCCGGGCCTTCCTGGACCGCATCGGCCTGCGCTTCCCCGAGGGCAGGCGGCGCCTGGAGGACCACGTCTTCATCGCCGAGGCGTATCTGCGCGCGGAGAACGTCTCCGTGCTCAGCGACTACGTCTGCTACTACCACCTCCGGCGGGACGACGGCTCCAACGCCGGCTTCGAACGCTTCGATCCGGTCGGCTACTTCAAGAACCTCCGTGAGGCCCTCGACGTCGTCGAGCGGTACACCGAGCCCGGACCGGTGCGCGACAAGCTCTTCCGGCGCTGGCTGCGCGTGGAGATGGTCGAGCGGCTGCGGGCCCGGCGCCTTCTGAAGCTGCCGGACGACTACCGCAGGGAGCTGTTCGCCGAGATCCACGAGGTCGTCGTCGAGCGGTTCGGTCCCGGCGTCGCGGCCGGGCTCCAGCCGACGCAGCAGGTCGTCGCCGCGCTGACCGCGGCCGACCGGTACGACGACGTCGTGTCCTTCGCCCAGTGGGAGGCCGGTGTCGCTCCCAAGGCGGCCCCCGGGCAGGTGGAGTGGCGGGACGGCACCCTCAGCATCGGCTTCACGGCCGAGTACACCTCCGGCGGCGAGCCGATGACCTTCCCCGCCGACGCCGAGGCGACACCGCTGGACGACGCGCCCAAGGACCTCACGGAGGCGGTGGAGTGGGTGGCCTCGCAGACCGCCGCGCGCTTCGGCCAGGCCACCGCCGACCTGCTGCTGCGCGAGCGGTCCAGTGCCGCGCAGTACTTCCAGCCCGTGCGGTTCACCCGCGAGACCGTGCCCGTCGGGGACGGCGAGGAGGTCCGGCTGGTGCTGCGGGCGACCGCCACCGTCGATCCGGCCGACCTGCCGAGGGACGGCGTCTGGGACGCGCTCGTCCGGGTCAAGCTGGGCGGCTGGACCAAGGAATGCCGGCTGGGCCCGGCGCCGACGGCGAGCCGGCCCACGCCGGACGCCGGGGTCGTCGGGGGCCGCGCGGCGCTGCCGTACTGGACGGAGCCGCACGGCAACCTCTCCCTGGAGCTCGGCGTGCGGGGCAAGCGGCTCGGGCTGGGCCGCGTGCAGCAGTCCGCCGTCACCGTCACCGGGGACCAGGTGCGGGCGCGGCTTCCGCTGTACGTCCCCGGCGACACGGAGGTGCGACTGCGGTTCGTCTCCGCCCAGCAGATCGTCGAGGCGCCCGGCACGCTCTCCCCCGCCGCGGACGGGACGGGGGCGGTGCTGGCGGCGGCCCTGCCCGCGGAGAACCTCTCGCGCGGGGTCTGGCGGGTGGCCCTGTGCCCTGCTGCCCCGGACGCCGCGCGGCCGCTGTACACCGGGCTGCCGTTCGCGCTGCGCGCCGCGGGTGGGAGTGTGCAGGTGGCGCCCGTACCGCAGCCGGGTGTCGCACTGCGGTTGGCGCGGCGTGCGCGGCGCGTGCTCGGTGCCGCGCGCCGGAAGGTTTCCCGTCTCAGGATCGGAGGGCAGTGACAGCATGCGACCACTGGGGATAGAGGGCGCCTGGGTTCTGGAGCCCAAGATCTTCCCGGACGACCGGGGCAGCTTCCACGAGTGGTACCGGGGCGCGGAGTTCCGTGAGGCCACGGGCTACGACCTGTCCCTGGCCCAGGCCAACTGCTCGGTCTCCCGGCGGGGCGTGCTGCGGGGTGTGCACTTCGCGGACGTGCCGCCCAGCCAGGCCAAGTACGTCACGTGTGTGCGCGGGGCCGTCCTGGACGTGGTGATCGACATCCGCTTGGGCTCCCCCACCTACCGGCAGTGGGAGGCCGTACGGCTCGACGAGGACACCCGGCACGCGGTGTTCCTCGCGGAGGGGCTGGGCCACGCGTTCATGGCCCTGACCGACGACGCGACGGTCGTGTACCTGTGCTCGGCGGGCTACGCCCCGGAACGCGAACACGGCATCCACCCGCTCGACCCGGCCCTGGGCATCGAGTGGCCCGACGGAATCGAGCCGCTCCTCTCCCCCAAGGACGACCAGGCCCCGACCCTGGCCGAGGCGGAACGCCAGGGCTTGTTGCCGTCGTACGAGACCTGCCTGGCGTATTACGAGGAGCTGCGGGGCGGCCGGGCGAGGGGCTGACGCCTCGGCCGACCGGCCGAGGCGCGGAGCCGACCGGTCCTTCTACAGTGACCGGCGTGAGCCTCCCGCACGCGACAGCCGACCTGACCATGACGCAGACCCGGCGGCAGGGCTGCCTGCGTGCGGTGGGTATCACCACGCTGGTCCTGTCGGCCGCCGCGGACGTGCTCATCGCCGTCACCAACGGCAAGACACTGTGGCCGGTGCTCCTGCTCCTGTCGCTCGGCCTCGCGGCCGTCCTCCGGCCCGTGGCCCGCCGGCCCGCGTGGCTCACCCCCCACGTGCGCGCCGCCGTACCAGCGGGTGCCTCCCTGGCCTTGACCGCCGTCGCCACGATGACCGAGCGCGTACGCATGTTCGGCCCCGGTGAGGTGGCGGTCCTGCTCTGCCTGTTGCTGATCGCCGTCCGCACCTGCCCACCACGGTGGGCGGGCCTGTGCGCGGTACTCACCGGTGGGGCGGCCATCGCGGCGCCGCTGCGCTTCTACGCGACCGGAACGCAGGACGACGTCCTGATCCTGTTGCTCGCGCTGACGGTAGCGCTGCTGGCCGGCGTCACGGCCGGCGTCGGCGGCTACCTGCGCACCCTGGACCACAGGCGACGAGTGGCGGTCGCCGAGACCCGCCGTTCGGAGCGCCTCGCCATGGCAGCCGACCTGCACGACTTCGTCGCCCACCATGTCACCGGCATCCTGGTCCAGACACAGATGGCCCGCATGATGGCCGCCACCGAACCCGGTCGGCTGGACCCGGTACTGGCGGGAATCGAGCACGCCGCGACCCAAGCGCTCGACTCCATGCGCGTGACCGTCGGCATCCTGCGCGGCGGCCCCGAGGGAACGGCCCGGCTCGAGCCGGGCGAGAGCCGCCCGGTGGGCGACCTGACAGCCCTCGCGGAACTGGTCGACGGATTCGGCGGCCCGGCCGGCCCGAAGGCCGAACTGCGCCGCGACGCCTCAGTGCCCCGGGACCTGCCCCACGCAGTGCAGGCCGCCGCCTACCGCGTCGTCCAGGAAGCCCTCACGAACGTACGCCGTCACGCCGCCGACGCCACCGAGGTCACCGTCGCCCTCGCGCACTCCGACGACATCCTGCGCGTGACAGTGCGCGACAACGGCCGTGGAGGGGCCCCGATGCCGTACGCCGCCCGCGGCGGAGGCTTCGGCATCGTCGGCCTCACCGAACGCGTCACCGCCCTCGGCGGCGAACTTCGCACCGGCCCACGCGAGGACCACGGCTGGGAGGTCATGGCCCTCCTCCCCACCGCGCGGCAAGGAAGTTGATGCCTTGCCGGGGGCTACAGCCCCCAGGGCCCGCGCGGAACAGGGTGTCCCGCGCGGGCAGCGGATCAGCGGCCGAGCAGGCGCTTCAGCCGCTTGCCGTCGGCGGACTTCCACAGGGTGTCCCACAGCTTGGCGGAGCCCGTGTAGGTGTACACGCCGGGGGCTCCTTGCGCGGCGCAGCCGTCGCCGTACGCCACGATGCCTATCTGGTACACGCCCTTGCGGCCCTTGAGCGTGCGGAAGAGTGGCCCGCCGCTGTCACCCTGGCAGGAGTCCTTCCCCTCCACTCCCGCGCACACGTTGACCGTCTTGTCGTAGTCCGGGTACGACGCCTTGCACTCGATGTGCGACACGATGGGGACATCCACCGCACGCAGCCGGTCCGGATGGGTCGGCACCTCGGTGTCGGTGTTGCCCCAGCCGGCGACCGTGGCCTTGGCGCCCGGACGGATGAGCGCGTCCGTGCCCTGGGTCGGCAGGTTGACCGGGGCGATGCCGTAGACGGGTTTGTCCAGTTCCAGGAGCGCGAAATCGTAGTCTTCGTGGAGGGTGATCGTGCGGACGTTGCGCAGATGGCCCTGCTTCTTGTCCGACAGCACGGTCCGGCCCACGACGGTCTCCATCTGCTTGGGCTTCTCGTCAACGACGCAGTGCGCGGCCGTCATCACGAGGTACGGACTGAGCAGGCTGCCGCCGCAGAAGTGCCGGTCGCGCGGGTTGCCCTTGCCCTTGCTCAGCAGCGCCGCCATGAACGGGTACGAGCCGTTCGGCTTCTCGACGCCGCCGATGATCTGCACGCCCGGGCGCCCGCGATCCGTCGCCGTCGCGGCGTGGGCCGTGCCGACGGACACGGCGACGAGCCCGAGTACCGTGCCGGCCGCGACTGCGACCGAGGCGCTCCGCCGAGCCGCCGCTCTGTGGGCGGGGGCGTTGAAAGGATGCATGGGATCTCCAGTCGTGTCTTCGAACAGGGGGGTGGGGCTGCCCGCGAACTCGCCCGCGGACAAGGCCCTTCCGGGGCCCACCGCACAGGCGGTGGGACCGGAATCCTCGGTGGGTGACGGTCGTCTCCGGAGCTGACGGTCGTCTCCGGGGCTACGGCGTGACCGTCGTCGGCGATCCGCTCTACTCGGTCTTGATGGCGGTGAGCATGTCCAGCCGGGCCGCGCTGCGTGCGGGCCACTGGGCGGCCAGCAGGCCGACCAGCGCCGCCAGCAGCAGGAAGAGCGCGAACCGGCCCCACGGCAGCTCCAGCGCGTATCCGGGGACGTCCGCCTTCGTGATCTCGCAGAGGGCCCAGCCGAGGAAGGAACCGAGCCCGATACCGATCACGGCGCCGAAGAGGGAGATGACCACGGACTCCAGCTGGATCATCCGCGTCACGCCCGGCCGGTCGAGCCCGACGGCGCGCAGCATGCCGACCTCCCGCCGCCGTTCGAAGACCGACATCGCGAGGGTGTTCACCACCCCCAGCACCGCGATGACCAGGGACATCGCGAGCAGGCCGTACACGACGTTCAGCGTGGTGCCGACCTCGCCGTTGAAGTGGTCGCGGATGTCCTGCCGGTCGCCGACTTTGCTCCCCGGGTGTCCGGCGAGGGCATCGGCCAGTGCTTTCTCGTCGGTGCCGCCATCCGTCTTGACGTAGATCCACAAGATGTTGGTCTCGTCCTGGTGCGCCTCGACCACGTCCGCGGAGACGACGACCGGCGAGACGACCTCGTTGCTCTCGAAAACAGCCCCGACGGTCACCCTGCCGGTCTTCGAGTCGTCGTACTCCACCGGCAGGGTGTCCCCCACCTTCCAGCCGTGGGACCGCGCGACATCATCGGCGACGGCGATCTGCCCCTTCGTGAGCGTGTCCAGCGAGCCGGAGACCACCGCGAGGTGGATCACTTCGGGGAAGTCCGCCGGGGTGACACCGGAAAACTGCTGCCAGCTGCCGTCGATCGTCATCGACCCGGTCTGCTCCCGCGACACCGCCCTGACACCCTCGACCTCGCGCAGGGCGGCGACCGTCGAGGCGTCCATGCCCGTGCCGTCGTCCGTGACCATGTAGTCGGCCTTGACGATGTCGGTGGTGATCTTGTCCGCGGAATGACCGAGGGTGGCGGCGACCACGGTCAGAGCGCTGACCAGCGTGAGTCCGATGGCCAGCGCGGAGGCGGTGGCTCCGGTACGGCGCGGGCTGCGTACGGCGTTCTGGCCCGCGAGTTTCCCGGAGACCCCGAAGCCGCGCCGCAGCAGCGGCTGTACGACCGCGATCACGGGCCGGGACAGCAACGGGATCAGCACGATGGCCCCGATCACCACCAGGAAGGCACCCAACCCGACGATCTTGCCGGCCTTGGAGCCGCCCGTCCCGGCGCCCGCGACGACGACCGCCGCGCCGAGCAGTGTGGCGATCGCGCCGAGAGAGTTGCGCAGCACCAGGGACTTGGTGGTGGCCGGCAGGTGTGCGCTGCCGATCGCCGCGACCGGCGGGATCTTCGCGGCGCGGCGGGCCGGCAGCCAGGCGGCCACCATGGTGACCAGGACCCCGACGACAGCCGCGACCAGGACGGTCGTCGACGTGACGGCCAGCGGCCCGTCCGGAATCTTCGCCCCGGCGAAACCGACCGTGGAACGCGCTACGGCGGCCATGGCGGCGCCCAGCCCGAGTCCGGCGGCCGCGCCGGCCGCGCCGACCACCACCGCCTCGGTCAGCACGGACCGGGTGACCTGCCTGCGCGAGGCGCCGACCGCGCGCAGCAGGGCGAGTTCCCGGGTGCGCTGGGCGGCCAGCATGGTGAAGGTGTTGGCGATCAGGAAGACGCTGACGAAGAGCGCGACGCCGGCGAAGGCGAGCAGCAGGGTATTGAGCGTCGACGCGTCTCCCGCGACCGCCTTGGCCTTCTCGTCGGTGAGTTGCTGCCCCGTCCGGGCCTCCGCGTAGTGAGGAAGCAGCTTCCTGACGGCGGCGGCGAGTTCGGTGCTCGAAGTACCGGGGGCGGCGGTGACGGTGACGGACTGATAGACGCCCTGCCGGAGGAAGAGCCGCTGTGCGACCGGCGTGTCGAACAGCACCAGGCTGCCGCCCTCGGCCACCGAGGTGGCCTCGGTGGTGAAGATGCCGGAGAGCTTGTACGTCTTCGCCGGACCCTCCAGGGCGACGGGCACGGTGTCGCCGACGTCGTAGCCACCCTTGTCGGCGGTGTCCTTGTCGAGCGCGACCTGCCCGGGCCCGGTGGGCCCGCTGCCGTCGGTGAACTCGTAGAGCCCGTCCTTGCGGTCCTTCCCGGGCGCGAAGTTGGCGGCCGAGTTGTACAAGCCGTCGCCGATGAGCCCGCCGTTCTTGTCGGCGACGGAGGCCATCCCTTCGACCCGCCCGGCGGCATCGGCGACCCCGTCGAGTCGGGCGATCTCGTCGAACGTCTTCCGGCTGATGCCGGGGAACTCGCCGGAGTCGTCGGCGTTCGCGCGGACCTCGACGTCCACGTGGGCGTAGCTCTTGGCCGCCTGGCTGCGGTGGGCGTGGTTGAGGGTGTCGGTGAAGATCAGAGTGCCGGAGACGAACGCGACGCCGAGCATGACGGCGAGCACGGTCATCAGCAGTCTGGCCTTGTGCGCGAGGACGTTGCGCAGGGCTGTGCGGAACATGGTGGCGGGTCCTGGTGAGGTGAGAGGAGGGGAGGACGGGGTCGGCTCAGCTCGTACGGAACTTGGTGTCGAAGGACTTCATGAGGTCGAGGACCGCGTCAGCGGTCGGCTCGTACATCTCGTCGACGATCCGCCCGTCGGCGAGGAAGACGACCCGGTCCGCGTAGGAGGCGGCGACCGGATCGTGGGTGACCATGACGACGGTCTGGCCCAACTCCCGTACGGAGTCACGCAGGAAGCCGAGGACCTCCGCACCCGCGCGCGAGTCCAGGTTCCCCGTCGGCTCGTCGCCGAAGACGATGTCCGGCTTTGATGCGAGGGCACGGGCGACGGCCACACGCTGCTGCTGGCCGCCGGAGAGCTGGGCGGGACGGTGGCTGAGCCGGCCGGACAGCCCGACCATCCGGATGACGGTCTCCAGCCACTGCTTGTCCGGGGCGCGGCCCGCGATGTCCATCGGGAGCGTGATGTTCTCGAGCGCGGTGAGGGTCGGCAGCAGGTTGAACGCCTGGAAGATGAAGCCGACCTTGTCCCGGCGGAGCCGGGTGAGCTGCCGGTCGGTCAGGGAGCCCAGCTCTACGTCGCCGACACGGACCGAACCGGAGGAGAAGCTGTCCAGCCCGGCGACGCAGTGCATCAGCGTGGACTTGCCGGATCCGGAAGGCCCCATGATCGCCGTGAACTGGGACTGCCCGAAGCCGACACTGACCCGGTCGAGGGCGACCACCCGGGTGTCGCCCTGTCCGTAGACCTTGGAGAGCTCGGTGGCGCGGGCGGCCACGGTGGGCGTGGCGGTGCCAGGGCCGGTGGGCGAGGCGGTGGTCACGAGTAGTACTCCGTTCGACGGCAGAGGCAGCGGGGGGCGCGGGCCGTCCGGACAGCCACGGACAGCACAGGGACACGGGCGTCCGGGCCCCACCCCGCTCGGTGCTTCTCCATCGTCCGGTTCCTGCGGATCCTGCGGATCAGCCGAAGTGCCGACGCCCCGAGGCTGAGGCGAGAGGCGGTCTCATGAGCCTCAGGTATGCCGTCGTGTCAGCTCCGAGGATGAGGCCCGGTGGAAACCGCCTGGGAGACGGCGACCTTGGTGGGGGGGCATCCCTCCCCACCGGCCTGGACGCGTCTCTGTACCGACAAGACGCGCCCACCGCCGTCTCAGCCGTACGGCCGATGCACCGCCAGGCCGAGCGATGCGACTCTCGTGCACCAGGCGGGCGAAGCGTGACCCGCAACTTCTACGCCATGCGCGTCGCGCAGATCGCGCGCAAGGAGAAGGGGCCGTCTTCCTGCCGCAACGCGTCCTGTCGTTGATGGGCGGGTCGGTTTCGAGGTCGACGTGGAAGGTGTGGAACCCGTGGCCGTGTTCGGTGGTGGCCGTCTCCGGTCCGCCGCGTCGGTAGGCGCGGCGTCCGAGCCGGGTGACCGCTGTGCTGCCGGCGGGCGTGACGCCCGGGGCGTTGGCATTGACGACTGCGCCGCCCGCGCCCGGCGCCCGCGGGCCTCGCGGGGCCGGCTGGCCGTGCTCGGCGGGCGAGGCCGGTAGCCGGTCGGCAGTGGGCTGATGCGGGAGGGAACGCGCCGCCATCCGCAGCGCGCCGCATCCCGGACCACCGCCCGCCGCACCGGCACGCCGAAGGCCCGGGCGCGCAGCGCCCGGGCCCGGATCCGCAAGACGTCGGGAAGGCCGACGACGCCGGAGGAGTCAGCGGCTGACGCCCACCTGTTCCAGGGCCTTGCGCAGGGGCTCCCAGCCGATGGAGCGGGGCAGGCCGCGGTTGCGGGCCTGGACGAGGGGACGCCAGAAGCCCGCTTCCACGAGGGCCTCGGGACGTACCGCGCCGGCCCGTTCCAGGATCGCCTCGGGGACCTTCTGGGGGTCGGGGATCTTGTACTCGGCCATGATCTCGTCGTACTTGTCGTGCAGGACCCGGTTGTTCGGGTCGGCGCCGAAGACGACGAGCTGGCCGGTGGGCGCGGTGTCCACCTGGACCGTGACCAGGTCGGGGCGGTAGCGCGCCAGCACCTCGGTGATCTTGAAGACGTCGCCGGTCCAGGCGTTGGTGTGCCGGTCCCGGGCCGCCTCGTCGACGCTGCGCGGCAGCATGTCGTCGAGGACGATCACGCTGGACCAGTCCGAGTACTTCTCGACGTTCATGAAGTCGCGCAGCGCGAACTCGAACAAGTGCATGCCGTCGATGAACGACAGGTCCAGCGTCGTTTTGCGCCAGTAGCCGATCGGACTGCGGCCGCGGCGCAGGTTGCGCAGCGGGTGACGGCCGCCCTTGAGGTGCTGGAGCGGGTTGTCGCGCGCGAAGAAGTCGTCACTGGTGGCCTTCACCAGGTGGACGTCGCACCTCAGCTCCGAGACCACCTTGAAGGCGGGGTCGATCGCGATGCTGGGGACGCGGGACAACGTCAGGCTGCGGCCGTCGTTGACGCCGATCTCCAGGTAGTTGCGATTGGCGCTGACCTTGTGCAGTTCCCGGAGGAACTCATGGCGTTTCACGAAGGGGACCTTCCTTGCGGATACGGGGCAGTGCTTCGTGCAGGGCGGAGCGCCAGTCGCGCGGCAGGGGCAGGCCGATCTCCTGCCACCGGCGGTGTGCGAGGGCGCTGTACGCCGGGCGCGGCGCGGGCCGGGGGAAGGCCGCGCTGCTGGTGGGGCGCACCCGGTCGGGGTCGGCGCCGATGAGGGAGAACACCTCGCGGGCCAGTTCGTACCAGGTGGCCTCGCCGGAGTTGGTGGCGTGGAAGACGCCGTGCGCGTCGGGGCCGAGCCGTCCGCCGAGGTCGGCGATCCGTTCGGCGACGTCCGCGCTCCAGGTGGGCTGCCCGCGCTGGTCGTCGACGACATCGAGGGTGTCGCGGCGGGCTTCGAGTCCGATCATGGTCCGCACGAAGTTAGCGCCGTGGACCCCGTAGAGCCAAGCCGTGCGCACGATCGCGCTCGCTCCGGGCAGCTCCTCCAGTACGGCCCGCTCCCCGGCCAGCTTGGTGCGACCGTAGGCGGTGCGCGGACCCGTCGGATGATCCTCCGGGTAGGGCGTCGTGCGGGCCTCGCCGGAGAAGACGTAATCCGTGGAGACGTGGATCATGCGGGCGCCGTGCGCGGCACAGGCCCGGGCCAGCAGTCGCGGTCCGTCGCCGTTGATCTCCAGGGCGCGGGCCTCGTCGCTCTCGGCGTCGTCGACGGCCGTGTACGCGGCGCAGTTCACGACCAGGTCGGGACGGTGGTCACGGACAGCCGTGTCGACGGCCGCGGGCCGGGTGATGTCCAGGGCCGCCCGGTCCAGGCCCGCCACCTCCTCGCCGCGCCGGGTGAGTTCCTCGACCACGTCACGGCCGAGCATGCCGCCCGCCCCGGTGATCAGCCACCTCATGCCCGCTCCTGGGCGACGCGCTGCTTGAGGGGTTCCCACCAGGCGCGGTTGTCGCGGTACCAGGCGACGGTCTTGGCGAGGCCGGTGGTGAAGTCGTGGCGGGGGCTGTAACCGAGTTCGTCGCGGGCCTTGGACCAGTCGACGGAGTAGCGCAGGTCGTGGCCCTTGCGGTCCTCGACGTACTCCACCCGGTCCCACCCCGCGCCACAGGCCTCGAGGAGCAGCCCGGTGAGCTCCTTGTTGGTGAGCTCGGTGCCGCCGCCGATGTTGTAGACCTCGCCGGGCCGGCCCTTGGTGCGGACGAGGTCGATGCCCCGGCCGTGGTCGTCCACGTGCAGCCAGTCGCGGACGTTGAGGCCTTCGCCGTACAGCGGCACCTTGTGGCCGTCGAGGAGGTTGGTGACGAACAGCGGGATGACCTTCTCGGGGAACTGGTGCGGGCCGTAGTTGTTGGAGCACCGGGTGACGCGCACGTCCAGGCCGTGGGTGCGGTGGTAGGCCAGGGCGAGCAGGTCGGAGGAGGCCTTGGAGGCCGAGTACGGGGAGTTGGGTTGCAGCGGGTGTTCCTCCGGCCAGGAACCGCTCTCGATGGAGCCGTAGACCTCGTCGGTGGAGACGTGCACGAAGGGGCCCACGCCGTGGCGCAGGGCGGCGTCCAGCAGGGTCTGGGTGCCCAGCACGTTGGTGCGGACGAAGTCGGCCGCGCCGGTGATCGAGCGGTCCACATGGGATTCGGCGGCGAGGTGCACGACCTGGTCCGCGTCGGCCATGAGCTTGTCGACCAGTTCGGCGTCGCAGATGTCGCCCTGCACGAACTCCAGCCGGGGATGGCCGAGTTCGAGGTTGTCGAGGGTGCCGGCGTAGGTGAGCTTGTCCAGCACGGTGATGCGCGGCGCGTCGGGCGCGTCCGAGGTGAGCAATGCGCGGACGTAGCGGGAGCCGATGAACCCGGCTGCGCCGGTGACGAGGAGGTTCATGAAGTGATCTGCACCTTGCTGTGGTCTCCGAGGACGAAGCGGTGGGCGCTGGGGACACTGGGGGCCGGCGTCACCTCGACGTGCCGGCCTATCAGCGAGGCCTCGATCCGGCCGACGCCCTGGATCGAGGAGTCCCGCAGCACGATGGAGAACTCCAGTTCACTGTCGGTGATCCGGCAGTTCTCCGCGATGGAGGTGAAGGGACCCACGTAGGAGTTGCTGATGACGGTTCCGGAACCGATGACGGCGGGGCCGACGATGCGGGAGTTGACGATCCGCGCGCCCTCCTCCACCACCACGCGCCCGATGGTCTCCGACGCGGTGTCCGCGTCACCGTCGATCCGGCGTTCCATGCCCTCGAGAACCATGCGGTTCACCTCGAGCATGTCGCCGACGTTGCCGGTGTCCTTCCAGTAGCCCGTGATGACCGTGGAGCGCACGTCGGCGCGGGAGTCGATCAAGTGCTGGATGGCGTGGGTGATCTCCAGTTCGCCGCGCCAGGACGGTTCGATGGCGCGGACCGCTTCGTGGATCAGGGGGGTGAACAGGTAGACGCCGACCAAGGCGAGATCGCTCTTGGGCCGGTCGGGTTTCTCCTCCAGGCCGACGACCTGGCCGGAGGGGTCGAGTTCGGCGACACCGAAGGCGCGTGGGTCGGCCACGCGCGTGAGCAGGATCTGGGCGTCGGGCCGGTTGCCGCGGAACTCCTCGACGAGGTCGGTGATGCCGCCGACGATGAAGTTGTCGCCGAGATACATCACGAAGTCGTCGTCGCCCAGGTAGTCCCGGGCGATCAGTACCGCGTGGGCCAGCCCCAGGGGCCGCTCCTGTGGGATGTAGGTGACCTTGAGGCCGAACTGCGACCCGTCACCCACCGCTTCCTCGATCTCCGCGGCCGTGTCCCCGACGATCATGCCCACGTCGGTGATGCCGGCCTCGGCGATCGACTCCAACCCATAGAAAAGCACGGCCTTGTTGGCCACTGGCACCAGTTGCTTGGCCGACGTGTGTGTGATCGGCCTCAGTCTTGTTCCTGCGCCGCCGGACAGCACGAGAGCCTTCATTCGGTTCACCATAGTCGTGATCCGGCGGATGTGAACATCACTTCTTTTGGTTGTCGATGCGCGAAGTTACGCTCCTCGTCACCGCGCGGCCCCCCGGGGAGCGGTCAGTCCTCGCCCCTGACGATGTTCCAGTCCGGCTCGGAGCGCGCGTTCCGGGTGGTGGCCCGGTCCTCCACGGCGGGGAGGCAGGTCCGCAGCGCGGCCTTTCCGCGCAGGCGGCGTGCCTTCGACCAGCCGGTCTCGGGCCGACGGGCGAGGGGCTTGTCACTGGTCTCCATGGTCGTCACGGCTCATCATCTTCCTTCTGCGTTCCGCTGCTGTTCGAGTCCCCATGAACAAACCGGACAAACACCAGTCGTGACGCCTCGGCGGCGCTCTGAAGTCCCGCGCGTCTCAAGGCCGTTGAACCCCGGCATACGACGGTCCCGCGCACCGTGCGTGCGCGGGACCGGCCGGCCGGGTGCTGTCGTCACGTGTTGGGACGCGCGGCGCTGATGTCGCCCAACGCCGAGTCCGGGTCGCGCTCCATGGCCATGTCGCCCAGGGAGACGATGCCCACGGGGTGGCCGTGGTCGACGACCGGAATACGGCGCACTGAGTGCTCGCGCATCAGCTCCACCGCCTGGTCCAGGTCGTCGTCGGGGCTGACGGTGACCAGGTCGTCACTGCACGCGCCGGCCACCGTGGTCCGCTCCGGGTCCCCGCCCTTGCTGATCGCCCGGACCACCAGATCACGGTCGGTGACCACACCGCGCAGATCGTCGCCGTCCGTCACCAGGACGACGCCGAGGTCCTCGTCGCGCATGATGCGGGCCACCTCGGCGACGGAGGTCTGCGGCTCGACCGTGGCCGGATCGCTGGTCATGATGTCGCGGACATGCTGAGCCATGACGTTCCTCTTCCTTCGGCTCGTTGCGGGTTCTCCGTCCTGCGCCGCCCGGGTACCCGCGAACCGGCCAGGTCACCAGGTGATCGTGGACGGTCTTCACCGCCCCAGCACGATCTCCGCCCACACCTGCTTGCCGCCGCTGACCGGCAGAGTCCCCCACGTCGCCGACAGGGCCTCGACGAGGAGGATGCCCCGGCCGCCCGTGGCCTCCCAGCCGATGCTGGTCGGCCGGACCGGGCTGCGCGGGGAGGCGTCGGCGATGGCGACGCGCAGGCGGTTGTTGATGAGCGTGAGGTCCATGCGGACCCGGCCGTCGGTGTGGACGAGGGCGTTGGTGACGAGTTCGGAGACGACGAGCAGGACGGCGTCGACGTTCTCGGTGACGCCCCAGGAGCGCAGGGTGCGCCGGGCGAAGCGGCGGGCGTGCCCGACCGCCTGCGGTACGCGCCACACCGTCCAGCTCTCCCGCAGCGGGCGCAGGTCCATGCCGTCGTAGCGCATGAGGAGCAGGGCGACGTCGTCGCTGCGCGGGGCGTCGCCGAGGAGGGCGTCGGCGACGAGCCCCAGGTCGGCGGGGGCGGCTTCGGCCAGCCGGTCGGCGAGGCGGTCCATGTTCTCGTCGATGTCGGTGCCGGGCGTCTCGACGAGCCCGTCCGTGGCCAGGGCGATCACCGTGCCGGGCGGGAGGCGCAGCGGGCTCATGGGGAAGTCGGCCTGGGTGATCACCCCGAGGGGCGGCCCGCCCTCGGCCTCCGCGATCTCGGTCCGGCCGTCGGGGTAGCGCAGCACCGGCGGCAGGTGCCCGGCACGAACGCACCAGGCGGAGCCCTCCTCCAGGTCGACGTCGACGTAGGCGCAGGTGGCGAAGAGGTCGCTCTCCATGTCCATGAGGAGCCGGTTGGCGTGCGCGACCACCACGTCGGGCGGGTGCCCTTCGACGGCGTAGGCGCGCAGGGCGGTGCGCATCTGGCCCATGAGGGTGGCCGCGCCGGCACTGTGGCCCTGGACGTCGCCGATGATCAGGGCGACGTGGTGGTCGGGCAGCGGGATGACGTCGTACCAGTCGCCGCCGAGCTCCAGTCCCGCCGTGCTGGGCAGGTAGCGGGCGACGGCCACCGCGCCGGGCAGCCGGGGCAGGCGGCGCGGCAGCAGCTGCCGCTGGAGCATGCCGACGAGTTCGTGTTCGGCGTCGAAGGCCCGGGCCCGCACCAGGGCCTGTCCGGCGAGACCGGCGCAGGCGGTGAGCAGGGCGCGCTCGTCGGGGCCGAACTCGTGCGGGGTGTCCCAGCCGATCAGGCAGGCGCCGGCCATGCGGTTCCCGGCGGGCAGCGGCAGGACGGCGAGGCCGCCGGGGCCGACCTCGGCCAGGGCGCGCTCCAGGGGGCTGCCGGCGGGCCAGATCCGGGCGCGGCCCTCGCGCAGCGCGGCGGCCAGGGTGGGCATGGCGCGCACGGGCGCGTCGGGCCACTCGCTGCGCCACTCCCTGCGCCACAGCTCGGGCCAGACGTCGGGTTCGGGCGGGTCGAGGACGGTGACGACGAGCCGGTCGCTCTCCAGCTCGGCGAGGGCGATCCGGTCGGCCCTGAGCGGCCGGCGGAGTGCGGCGACCACGGCGTTGCCGACGTCGCGGACGGTGACGGCGGTGGCCAGCGCGGTGGCCAGGCGCTGGACGCGGGCCACGTCGGTGACGTCGGAGCGCAGCGTGGAGGCGTCGGCGACGGTGCCCACGAGCCGCGCCGGGTGGCCCTCGCCGCCGGGCAGGAGACGCCCGGTCAGCCGGAGCCACTTCGGCGGGCCGGTGGGCTGGAGCACGCGGAACTCCAGCTCCCGGTCGCCGATGGACATGTGGTCCGCCTCCACGACGGACATCAGCGAGGGCAGGTCCTCCGGCACGGTCAGGCCGAGCAGGGTCTCGACGCGGCCGTCGAACTCCACGGGGTCCAGGCCGAACAGGTCCAGCAGGTCGTCGCCGGCCCGGACGCGGCCGGTGTCCATGGCGAGGCTGAAGGCGCCCGGCGGCAGTTCACCGCCCTCGGCGGCCGCGGCGGGGGCGGTGAAGGCGATCGCCTCGGAGATGAGTTCCAGGCACTCGCGGTCGTCGGTGTCGAACCCGGCGGGGCGCTCGCTCACGGCGAGCAGGCAGCCGCCGCCGTTCCCCTGCACGGGCAGGGCGACCAGGTGGAAGTACCGGGACGGCACGCGCCGCGCCTGGGCGTACCCGGCGAGTTCCGCCGGGCCCATCGAGACCGGACGTCCATCGCGGTGGGCCTCGGCGACCGGGGAGCGCCCGGCGCGCGGGTAGCTGTCGCGCAGCCCGTACAGCGTCCTGGGCACGCCGGCCGACTCGACGAGGCACAGCAGTTCGCCGTCCTGACCGGGCGCGTACACGGCGACGAACGCCGCCCCGGCGAAGACGAGTGCCTGTTCGAGAGCGCGGTGCACCCGTTCGGGCGACTGCTGATCGACCGCGATCGCTTTGAGGGCACCTTCGGCACGCAGCGTTCGCGTTCCGCGCTCTTCGGCGCCCTCACTGACCACGTTGGCCATTACAGCGCTTATGAGACACCTGCGCAGCCCCTGTGAGCGTTCCGTGGAGGCCAGGCGGCACGGGCGCTCGAAAGCCACCGAACATGTCTTGACCCATGCGTTCCGCACGGTGTTCTCGTGACAGGCGTGACTGTCCGGGCCCGTCGCGTGGCTGGAAGGCTCGGTGCCCGTCACGACAGGGGGACGCATGGACAAGCGGTACGAGGTGTACGCGCTCGCCGACCGGCATTTCTACGAGACGCCGGACCGGCTGGCGCCGGGCGGGCAGGAGGCCGCGCAGTCAGCGGCCGCGCACCTCTACGAGACGGCCCGCCGGCCGGTGCCCGAGGGCTGGGAGGCGGCACGGATCGGCGACTGGCTGACGATGACTCCGCTCGGCCCGGACGGCGATCCGGTGCAGGGCCCGGCGCAGGGCTGGAAGATCCACGCCTCGGCGACCCGGGCGAACGCGGAGCAGATCGCCGGGACCGTGTGGGACTACTGCGTCGAGCGGCGGATCCCCTTCAAGTTCGTGCCGGGACCACACCTGCTGCACCTGCGCAACACCAAATACGCGCCGCGCGACGGCAGCGGCAAGTTCGTCACCGTCTATCCGGACGGCGAGGAGCAGCTGCACCGGGTGCTGCGCGAGCTGGGCGCGCTGCTGGCGGGGTTGGAGGGGCCGTACATCCTGACCGACCTGCGGTGGGGCGAGGGTCCGCTGTACGTCCGGTACGGCGCCTTCGCGCGCTCGTTCGTCGTGGACGAGCGGGGCTCGCTGGTGCCGGCGGTGCGGGACGGCGAGGGACGGCTGGTGCCGGACCGGCGGGCGCCGTCCTTCCAGGTGCCGGAGTGGGTGACGCTGCCGGAGTTCCTCAAGCCCCACCTGGACGCGCGCAACAACACGACGACGGGCGACCTGCCGTACCGCATCGAGAAGGCACTGCACTTCTCCAACGGCGGCGGTGTGTACACCGGCACCGACACGCGCGACGGGCGCAAGGTCGTGCTGAAGGAGGGCCGGCCGCACGCGGGGCTCGCCTCGGACGGCGCCGACGCGATCGCCCGGCTGGAGCGGGAGAAGCGGGCGCTGGAGCAGGTCGCGGGCACGGGCGTGGTCCCGGAGGTGCGCGACTGGTTCGAGCTCGGCGGCCACCGTTTCCTGGTGATGGACTTCCTTCAGGGCCGTCCGCTCAACTCGTTCTTCGCCGAGCGGCATCCGCTGCTCGCCCAGGATCCCGAGCCGGAGGCCGTCGCCGCCTACACGGCGTGGGCGCTGCGCATCCACCGCAGGGTGGAGGAGGCCGTGGCGGCGGTGCACGCGCGCGGCATCGTCTTCAACGACCTGCACGTCTTCAACATCATGGTCGCGCCGGACGAGGAGACGGTCTTCCTTCTCGACTTCGAGGCCGCGGCCCCGGTCGGGGAGAACGGCCGCCAGGTCGTCGCCCATCCGGGCTTCTTCGCGCCGCCGGACCGCCGGGGCGCCGACGTCGACCGCTACGCCCTGGCCTGTCTGCGGCTGGCCCTGTTCCTGCCCGTGACCACGCTGTTCGTGGTCGACCGCGGCAAGGCGGCGCATCTGGCCGAGGTGATCGCGGAGCAGTTCCCGGACGTGCCGCCGGAGTTCCTCGACGAGGCGGTCGCGGAGATCACGCGGGAGGTGTCCGGCCGTACGGTGGCCGCTCCGTCCTCTCCGGTGGATCCCGGCGACTGGCCGTACAGCCGTGACTCGATGGTCAAGGCGATCCTCGCCTCGGCCACCCCGGAGCGCGACGACCGGCTCTTCCCGGGCGACGTCGCCCAGTTCTCCGACGGCGGCGGGCTCGGGATCGCCCACGGCGCGGCCGGGGTGCTGTACGCGCTGGACGCGATCGGCGCCGAGCGGTACGAGGAGGGCGAGCGCTGGCTGCTGGCCCGGACGGCACCGGCCCCGGTCGGCACGCCGCTCGGCCTGTACGACGGTCTGGCGGGCGTCGCCTTGGTCCTGGACCGGCTCGGCCATCGGCAGCGGGCGCTGGACCTGGTCGAGGGCATCCTCGCGGAGCGCTGGCAGAACCTCTCCTCCGACCTGCACGGCGGACTGGCCGGACTCGGCCTCGTCCTCGGCCACCTGGCGCGCACCACCGGGGAAGCGGTGCTGCGCGAGCGGGCCGACGAGGCCGCCCGGATCCTCGTGCGACGGCTCGCCGAGCCGCTCCCGGCCACGCCCCGGCGGCGCGCCGGGCTGCTGCGGGGCGCGAGCGGTCCGGCGCTCCTGATGCTGCGGCAGTACGAGTGGACCGGCCGGGCCGAATGGCTGGAGGCGGCGGCCGTGGCACTGCGCCGGGACCTGGAGTCGTGTGTGACCCGCGAGGGCGGTGCGCTGGAGGTCGACGAGGGCTGGCGCACCCTGCCCTACCTCGGCGACGGCAGCGCCGGGATCGGCATGGTCCTCGACGACCTCGTGGCCCACGCCCCGCACCTGGCCGGGGAGTTCGAGCCGGCTCGCTCCGGTGTGCTCACCGCGGCCACCTCACGCTTCTACGCGCAGCCGGGGCTGTTCCAGGGCCGCGCCGGAATGATCCTGCACCTCGGCCGCACCACCGAACCGGGCGCGACAGCCGACCGGCTGGCCGCCCAGATCGCCGGACTCGGCTGGTTCGCGATGGCCTACGAGGGCCAACTCGCCTTCCCCGGCCACCAGATGATGCGGCTGTCCATGGACCTCGCCACCGGAACGGCAGGGTGCCTGCTGGCGCTCGGCGCGGCCCTCGACCCGGCGACCGACGCCCACCTGCCGTTCCTCCCGCCGCCGCACCGGCGGCTCACCGATACGCGGCTCCGCGATCCGGCGGAGTCGTGACACCACCCCGTCCCCACGGATGACCACGGACGGACACCCAACGGAAGGACACACCATGGCACTTCTCGACCTGCAGACCATCGAGTCCGAGGAGCGGACGGACGGTGGCGGCGCCAGCACGGTGAGCCTGCTCTCCTGCATCAGCGCGGCGAGCGTCCTGCTCTGTCTCTGACCGACGGTCCGCGGCATGGCTCCGGGCGGCTCTCTCCCTTCGGGGAGGGGCCGCCCGGGGTCCTCCCGTTTCACGAAAGGCCCGTATGACCACGCGTGCCGACGGCGATCCGGCGACCGGACACGCCCGCGTGCTGCTGCGTACGGCCACCCGGTACAGCGGGGCCCAGTGTGCGGCGCTGTGCCTGGTCAGCACCGCCGCGGCCGGTGCGGGACTGCTGCTGCCGACGGCGCTGGGCCGGGCGCTCGATCTTCTGCTGGCGCAGGCACCGGCGACCCGCTGGGTGCTGTACTGCGCCGGCCTCGTGCTGCTGCTCGCCCTGCTGGACGCGGCCCAGACCGTCCTGACCGGGACCGTCGACGCCCGCAGCACCGCGTGGCTGCGCCGCCGTCTGACCGGGCACGTCCTGGGCGTCGGCCCGCGGGCCGCCGACCGCTTCGGCTCCGGTGACCTCGTCGCGCGCCTGGTCGGTAACGCCGCCGAGGCGGGGACCACTCCGGCGGCCCGTGCGGCGCTGCTCGCCGCCCTCGCCGGTCCCGTCGGGGGTGTGGTCGCGCTCGGCCTGATCGACTGGCGGCTCGCGGCGGTCTTCCTCGCCGGGGCGCCCGTACTGACGTTCCTGCTGCGTGCCGTGGCGCGGGACACCACTCGGAGCGCGACGCGGTACCAGCGGGCCCAGGGCCGGATCGCCGCCGCGCTGGCCGAGGCCGTCGAGGGCTTCCGCACCGTCCGGGCGGCGGGTACGGAGGACAGGGAGACGGCCCGGGTGCTGCGGCCGCTGCCCGAGCTGTCCGAGGCCGGGCACCGCATGTGGCGGGTGCAGGGGCGCGCCGCCGCACAGGCGGTCGCCGTGGCGCCGCTGCTCCAGCTCGGGGTCGTCGCCGTGGCCGGTGTGCTGCTGACCCGGGACGGGCTGTCGGTGGGCGAGGTGCTCGCGGCCTCGCGGTACGCCGTGCTCGCGACGGGCGTCGGCGTCCTGGTCGGCCGGCTCGCGGGCCTGGCCCGGGCCCGTGCGGCGGCCCGGCGCCTCGGCGAGATCCGGGCCGAGCCCGCCACCGGGTTCGGCGAACGGCGGCTGCCCGACGGGCCCGGGCGGCTGGAGCTGCGCGGTGTGACGGCCCGGCGCGGCGGACGCACCGTCCTCGACGGGGTGGATCTCGTCGTACCGGGCGGCACGACCCTGGCCGTGGTGGGCCGCTCGGGCGCGGGCAAGTCGCTGCTGGCCGCCCTCGCCGGGCGGCTGGCCGATCCGGACGCGGGCGAGGTGCTCCTCGACGGTGTGCCGCTGCGCGAGCTGCCGCACGACGACCTGCGGCGCGCCGTCGGCTATGCCTTCGCCCGCCCGGCTCTTCTCGGCGGCACGGTCGGGCAGGCGATCGGCCTCGGCCTGGCGTCCCCTTCCCCCGACCGCATCCGCGAGGCGGCCCGCACCGCCCTCGCCGACGACTTCGTGCGCCGCCTCCCCGACGGATACGACACGGCCGTCGCCGACGCCCCGCGCTCCGGCGGCGAGTCCCAACGGCTGGGCCTCGCCCGGGCGTTCGCACACGGCGGCCGGCTGCTGATCCTCGACGACGCCCTCTCCAGCCTGGACACGGTGACGGAACGCCGCATCACCGACGCCCTCCTCGGCGACGGTCCTGGCACCACGCGGCTCCTGGTCGCCCACCGCAGTGCCACGGCCGCGTGCGCCGACGCGGTGGCCTGGCTCGACGGAGGGCGGGTGCGGGCGGTGGGTCGGCACGAGGAGCTGTGGCGGCTCGCGGAGTACCGGGCGGTGTTCGGGGAGGGGGCGGAACCGGCGCCCGCCGGGGCCGGGAGCGAGGCGGAGGCATGACGGACAGCCCTGTGCACGCCGAGAGCGGCACGCCCCCGCCCGCGCGGGGCGGACTGCCCGGGCGGGGCCTGCGGTTCCTGCTCGCCCGGTGGCGGGTCCTGCTGCGGCTCACCGCCTGGTCGGTGCTGGAGACCGGGCAGACCTTCCTCATCGGGTACGGGCCCGCCCGCGCCCTGGACGAGGGGTTCCTGCGGGGTCGGCCGGGTGTCGGGCTGGCCTGGCTGGCGGTGGCCGGGCTCGGTGTCCTGGCCGGGGCGTACGGGACCGCGCGGGTGTACGCCGCCGTCGCCGCGCTGGTCGAACCGTTCCGGGACCGGCTCGTGGAGCGGGTGGTGGCCCGGGGGGTGCGGACGGGTGGCGCGGGCTCCCTGTCGGGGCTCACCCAGCAGGTGGAGATCGCGCGGGACACCTTCGCCGGGCTGGTCATGGTCTCCCGCTCGTTCGTGTTCACCGCGGCAGGCGCCCTGGCCGGGCTCTTCACGCTCGCCCCGCCGCTCCTGCTCGTCGTCGGGCCGCCCCTGGCCGCGGGCGTGGCGCTGTTCGCGGCGACACTGCGGCCCCTCGCCCGGCGGCAGGAGGCGTTCCTCGTCGCCGACGAGGCCCTCGCCGGACACCTGGGCGCCGTCTGCCCGGGCCTGCGGGACATCACGGCGACCGGCGCCGAGGCGCACATCGCCGCCGGCACCGGCGAACGGGTCGAGGCGGAATTCCGGGCGGCACGCTCCCTGGCCCACTGGGGCGTCCTGCGCGTGGCGTCCCTGGCTCTCGGCGGCCAGCTCCCGATCGTGCTGCTGCTCGCCACCGCACCGTGGCTCCTGGCCCACGGCGTCACCACGGGCGCCCTGGTCGGTGCCCTCGCCTACGTCACCCAGTCCCTGCTGCCCGCCCTGCGCAACCTGGTCCACGGCCTGGGCACCAGCGGCTCCCGCCTGACGGTGGTGCTGCGCAGGCTGACCTCGACGGATTCCGTCGAGACCGAGGGCACCGGCGAGGACGGAAGGAGGACGGGGGCGGGCCGGCGCGTGGACCCCCGCCGCCCTGCGGAGACGGCAGAGCGCCACGAGAGGCCAGCCCCAGCTCCCGGCACCCTGCCCGACGGGCCCCGCGGCGCGCTCCCGGGAGCGGTACGGGCCGCCGACTGCACACTCCACACGCCCGCCGCCAGCGACGACACACCCCGCACGCCCACCGCCACCGAGGACGCACGCCGCCGGTCCTCCGCCACAGGCGGGACCGACCCCGCCGCCCCCTCACCCATCCCCTCTCCCCCGGCCCTGTCCCTCTCCTCCGTCACCTTCGCCTACGGCCCCGCCGGCACCCCCGTCGTCGACGGGCTCGACCTCACCCTCCCGGGCGGCTCGCACCTGGCCGTCGTCGGGCCCAGCGGCACCGGCAAGTCCACGCTCACCGCCCTCGTGGCCGGGCTTCTCACCCCGCAGCGGGGCACCATCACGGTGGGCGGACATCCCGTGCCCGGGCCGGAGGCGGCCGCCGCGCGCGTGCTCATCCCGCAGGAGGCCTACGTCTTCGGCGGCACCCTGGCCGAGAACCTCGCGTACCTGCGTCCGGACCCGGTGCCCGAGGAGGAGCTGCGGGCCGCCGCCGAGGCGGTCGGACTCACCCCGCTGGCCGACCGGCTCGGCGGCCTCGGCGCCCGGGTCGATCCGGCCGCCCTGTCGGCCGGCGAACGGCAACTGGTCGCGCTGGCCCGGGCCTATCTGTCGTACGCCCCGCTCGCCCTGCTCGACGAGGCGACCTGCCATCTGGACGCCGAGACGGAGGAGCGTGCGGAGCGGGCCTTCGCCGCGCGGCCGGGCGGGACCCTGGTGGTCGTCGCCCACCGCATCAGCTCGGCCCGCCGCGCCGGACGTGTGCTGGTCATGGACGGCCGGGGCACGGCCTGCGGCGGCCACGACGAGCTGATGCGGTCCTCCCCGCTGTACCGGGACCTCGTCGGGAGCTGGACCCCGGTGCCGGCCCGGCGGTCAGAGCCAGCCCTGTCCCTGCGAGATGCGGATCGCGTCGATGCGGTTGCGGGCCCCGGTCTTGCGGGTGATGGCAGCCATGTAGTTCCGCACGGTCCCGTGGGACAGGTGCAGGCTCCCGGCGATCTCCGCGATGGAGGCTCCCTCGGCCGCGAGGGATAACACGCTCAGCTCCCTGCGGGTCAGCGGCATCTCGGCCGCCTTGAGGAAACCGAAGCCCAGCGAGTCGTTGACGAAACGTTCCCCCTGGGCGACCCGGCGGATCCCGCGCAGCAGGTTCTCCGGCGAGCCCTCCTTGTCGACGTAGCCGAGCGCCCCCGCCTCGGCCGCCCGTTTCAGCAGGCCGGGTCTGTTCGCAGTGGCGAGCACCAGCAGGCGCGGGCGCGTCCGGTCCGGGCCCGGGCGGCACAGCTCGCCCAGCGGAGGGATGCCGTAGGAGTCCGCGCACTCCAGGTCCGCCGCGCACACGTCCGGCCGCACGGACGGCAGCAGTCCGGGCGCGCCTCGCCACGACGTGTCGTGCACCACGAGGTCGGGCTCTCCCCGCAGCCACTCCGCCAGCACCGATCGCACCAGACACTCGTCGTGCACCAGAAGCACCCGGATCACTGCCACCCCCTCGGCTCGCCGTACGCCCCGTCGTCGTGTTGAGCGCGTGCCCCATTGTTCGCGACCGTGACCCTCCGTGGGCGCGAAGATCCGGCCATCAGGGTGCGTGGGGGCGCACGCGCGGCGCCCATACCCCCGGCCGCGCTTCGACTTCGGCGGCATGGGTCGCGGCAGTCGGGGTACGCGGGCGGCCCCCAGCGGGCCCGTGTGTCTGTGACCGACGGTAACCAGAGCTGTCCCCGTGCCGCTCGTCGTGCGCGACGGCCCGCCAGGGAGGAGATTTGTTCCTGAGTCCGGTCGCGCGGCCGTGCGAGGAGGTGGTCGGCGTGTCCGAGGGGCAGTCGTCCGCGCAGGCGCCGGCAACCGCCAGAACGCCGGTCGGCCGTCCCCTGCTGTCCCTGGCGCTGGCCTCGATGATGGACGAGGTGCACGCCCACTCCGGCGCGGTGTACCTGCTGGCGCGGGACCACCCGGTGCTGGAGATGGCGGTGATGGCGGGGCTGCCGCGGGCGTTCGCGGCGCCCTGGGAGCGGGTGGGGCTGAGCGCGCCGATCCCGGTCGCCGACGCGGCGCGCGAGCGGCGGCTGGTGTGGGTCGGCGGCGAGGAGGAGATGGCCCGCCGCTATCCGCGGATCGCCATGGTGCTGCCGTATCCGTTCGCCCTGGCCGCCGTGCCGGTGGCCACCGAGTCCACCGTGTACGGCGCGGTGTTCGTGACCTGGCCGGGCGGGCATCCGCAGGAGCTGTCCGACCGGGAGCGCGAGCATCTGACCGCGGCCTGCGGGCGGCTCGCGGTCCGGCTGGAGCGGGCCGCCGAGCACAGCATCCCGCCGCACCCCGAGACGGATCTGGTCGCCGCGCCCCTGGTCGGTGGGATGGCCGGCACGCTCGGCACGGTCGAGGCGGCCCGGATGGTGAGCCGGCTGCCGTACGGGCTGGTCTCGCTGGATCTGCACGGGCGGATCGGTTTCGTCAACGCGGCGGCGGCCGAACTGCTGAACGTCCCGGTCAGCCGGCTGCTCGGCACGCAGCTGTGGGCGTCGGTGCCGTGGCTCAACGACCCGGTGTACGAGGACCGTTACCGGGCCGCGCTGATGAGCCAGCACACCGCCTCGTTCGTGGCGCTGCGCCCGCCCGGCGAGTGGCTGTCGTTCCGGCTGTATCCGAGCACGACGGGCCTCAGCGTCCGGATCACCAGGGCCCGGGCCGTGGCGGAGATGAACCGGACCGCACCGCCGCCCGACGGGACGCCGACCCGGCTGGTCACCATCACGCAGGTGCTGAACCTGGCCAGTGCGCTCACCGAGGCGGTGGGGGTGCAGGACGTGGTGCAGCTGGTCGCGGACGAGATCGCCCCGGCCGTGGGCAGCCAGGCCCTGGTCGTGCTGGGCTCGCGGGCCAACCGGCTGCGGGTGCTCGGGCACCGCGGGTACCGGGATGCGACCGTGGTGGAGCGGTTCGACGGGATGCCGCTGACCGAGCCGACCCCCGGCACACAGGTGCTGCGGACGGGCGTGCCGGCCTTCTTCGAGTCGCAGGAAGAGCTGGAGCGCCTCTACCCGGCGCGGGGCGCGACGCCCGACGGGTTCGCGGCCTGGGCGTATCTGCCGCTGATCGCCCAGGGCCGGCCGGTGGGGACGTGCGTGCTCTCCTACGCCGAGCCGCACCCCTTCCCGACGGAGGAACGGGCGGTGATGACCAGCCTGGCCGGCCTGATCGCCCAGGCGCTGGAGCGGGCGTTGCTCTACGACGCCAAGCACCGGCTCGCGCACGGCCTCCAGGAGGCGCTGCTGCCGCACTCCCTGCCGTCGCTGCCCGGCATCGAGGCGGCCGCCCGCTATGTGCCGGCCACGCAGGGCATGGACATCGGCGGCGACTTCTACGACCTGGTGCGCACCCAGGGGATGGCGGCGGCGGTGATCGGGGACGTGCAGGGCCACAACGTCACGGCGGCCGGGCTGATGGGGCAGGTCCGCACCGCGGTGCGCGCGTACACGGCCGTGGGCCAGGCGCCCGAGGAAGTCATGCGCAGCACCAACGGGCTGCTGCTCGACCTGGGGTCCGACCTGTTCGCCAGCTGCCTGTACCTGCGCCTCGACCCGGCGCACGGCCGGGCCGTGATGTCCCGGGCGGGTCATCCGCCGCCGCTGCTGAGGCGCCCGGACGGGCGGGTGCGCGTTCTCGACCTGGCCGGCGGCCCGCTGCTGGGCATCGACGCCTCCGCGGTGTACCCGACGACGGAGGTCTCCCTCGCCCCCGGCTCCCTGCTCGCCCTCTACACCGACGGGCTGGTCGAATCCCCCGGCACCGACTTCGAGGAGGCCCTCGCGGGCCTGGGCCGTCGCCTGGCCGACGCGGGGGACCAGCCGCTGGACGAACTGGCCGACAGCCTCGTCCGTCCGGAGCGCCACCGCACGGACGGGGAGGAACGGCTCGACGACATCGCCCTGTTGCTGCTCAGGGCCGTCGGTTAGGGCCCCACGGTCCGTTCTCCTGCGGAGCTCCGCCGACGCGCGGACGGGCCGGTCCTCCCGCCGGAGGGCCGGCCCGGTCCACCGGCCGGCCGGCATCACTGCTGAGGGCGGTCGGTGGCTGGGAACGCCGGTGGGCCGGCCCGGTCCGCCAGGAAGGGGGCGGAATCGGGCCGGCATCGTCGGACCGGCTGCCGACGTCTTCGGGTCAGCGGGACTCGGTCAGACCGGAGTTGTCCTCGACACCCTGGCCCGTGTCCTGACCGGCGCCTTCACCGGCTCCGGCACCCGCTTCCTCGCCTCCGGCCTGCTCACCGGCACCAGCGCCGGCTCCGGCTCCGGCTTCTTCACCGGCACCGGCTTCCTCGCCCGCACCGGCACCAGCGCCGGCTCCGGCCTCGCCGCCGGCGCCGGCCTCCTCACCGGCGCCCGCTTCCTCACCGGCACCGGCGCCGGCGTCCTCGCCCGCACCGGCTTCCTGGCCGGCGCCGGCCTCTTCACCCGCGCCGCCGGCCGCGCCGCCCGCGCCGAGGGTCGCGCCGACCGCCTCCAGGGCGGTGGTGACCGGCTGGAAGAACGTCTCGCCGCCGACCGTGCAGTCGCCGCTGCCGCCCGAGGTCAGGCCGATCGCGAGACCGTCCTGGGTGAACAGCGAGCCGCCGCTGTCGCCGGGCTCGGCGCAGACGTTGGTCTGGATGAGGCCGGTGACCGTGCCCTCGGGGTAGTTCACCGTGGCGTCGAGGCCGAGGACCTGGCCGTCGTTGAGCCCGGTGGTGCTGCCCATCCGGAAGACCTCCTGGCCGACGGTCGCCTCCGCGGCCTCGGTGATCTGGACGGTCTGGTCGCCGGTGTTGACCTCGCTGGGCGCCTCGGTCGCCGGGTCGTCGTACTTCACGAGCGCGAAGTCGCCGTCGCCCGGGAAGGTCGACTGGTCGACGGTGGCGATCGGCTGGCCGCCCTGCGTGTCCGACCACTCGTTGCCGCCGAGGGTGCAGTGACCGGCCGTCAGGAAGGCCGGGGAGCCGTCGCCCGCGGTGACGTTGAAGCCGAGGGAGCAGCGCGAGCCGCCCGCGAAGATGGCGTCACCGCCCGAGACGAACGGCTTGAAGGTGCCCGCGGACTTCTTGATGGTCGCCATGCCGGAGCCGAGGCTCTGCACGGTGGACTCCAGTCTGTCCCACTTGGCACCGGTCACGGTGCTGTCGGCCGTCACCAGGAGCTTGTTGGTGACCGGGTCGATCGACCACGAGGTGCCCGCGATGGTCGCGTCCGACTTCAGGGTCTGCGCCCCGCTCTGGAGCTCCGACCAGCTGTTGTCGACCTCGCGGACCTTCGCGCCCGCCGCCTTCGCCTGCACGATCACGTTGTTGTTGTCGCCCGGTACGACGTTGACGACGAGCTGCTGGCTGTCGCTGTCGTAGTAGGAGCCGCCGAACGCCTCACCGAGGAGCCCGGAGAGCTGCGAGGCGAGATCCGAGGCGTCGCCCGCCTTCAGGGTCTTCGGCACGGCCGCCGCGTCGTCGGACGAACCGTCCTGCGAGGCGTTGGCGTTGGGGAGCAGGATCGCGGCCGCGCCGAGCGCCACCACGCTGCCCGCCGCTATCGCGGCCTTGCGCTTCGGAATTCGCTTGTGACTCAAACTTCTCTCCTCCTGGGGAACGGAGTAGGTGCCGCCGTCCGGCAGCTTTGGGGGGCGCCTGGATGGCTGTTGGTACGCACGGGCTTCCTGGGGCGTTCAATTCCGTTTGCAAGTGATCCGTTCGCATCGCGGAATCAGCCAACTCCCGCCGTCCGCGCACCGACCGCACGGTCTGCGACCGTCCTGGTCACAGCGGCCCGCCGGGGAAGGTGAGGTGCGACGGCCGGCGACCGCCCATGGCCGGATGACGGCGTTTCAGCCGCAGCTCCAGTGACGACCCGCCGAACCGACACGATCCGTGTCCGACTGGAAACGATCTGTTGTGATCACGGAGTCGAATCCCACCTTCAGCGAATCTGCACACCGAATGCTCAACCCGGTCACCGAGTCGAGGGTTGGCTTCGCGCCGGCCGCGTCGGTCATGCCTTTGGTGCGGGAGTGCCGGATTCGCCGGCCCCAGGGACAAGGGGTCGCATGAGCCGATGCCGTGACGCATGTGAAGAACTGGCCACGAAGGCGTGCGCAGACCTGCACGCTTCGGTGCGGCTGGGGCGCAAGTTGCCTGGTGAGACGGCTGGTTGATTGGAAGCCCGCGCCCGCAGCGTGCTTTGATCCATCGCACCGCGGGGGCCGCACAGGGCACTCGGAAACGGGAGTCCGGCATCCGCGGTCGCGGCCGTCATCTGTCCCCAGAGGGGGCCGCTCCCCCCTTGTGAGATATCCATACGAAGGGAAGTTCCATCATGAACTCCACCCCCCAGGTTGAGACCGTCGAGATCGCTGACGCCCAGCTCGACGCCATCTCCGGCGGCCTGTCCGTGAACGCTGTCAACACCGTCACCGACACCGTCGACGGCATCGCTCCGGTTTCCGGCCTGGTCGACACCGCCGTCGGCACGGTCGAGGGCGTCACCGGCCTGAACACGGCCCCGGTCACCAACCTGGTCTCCGGTCTCTGATCGAGCCCCAGTGCCGTTGACTCCCGGAGCCGCAGCCGGCGGTTCCGGGATCTTCGGGTGCCGTAACAGCTTCTGCTACGGCCGTAAGAACCTCTTCTACGGGTGAGGGAAGTTCCTTGCAGTTCCGCCAACAGGCCCTCGCCAAGCTCCAGTCACCGGAGGAACTCGACCTTCCGGTGCGTTTCGCCCGCCCGCAGGGCTGGCTGGTGCTCTCGGTGACGGTCGTCGCGATGGCGGCCGCCTCGGTGTGGGCGGTGACCGGCTCGGTGACCTCCACGGTCAGCGCACCCGCCATCCTCACGCACGGGCAGGGCAGTTACCTCCTGCAGAGCCCCGTCGCGGGCCAGGTCACCGCGGTGCTCGCGAAGCAGGGCGAGACGCTGCCGGCCGGCTCCCCCGTGCTCAAGGTCCGTACGCCCAAGGGCGAAACCGTCGTCCGCACGATCGACGCGGGCCGTGTCTCCGCGCTCGCCGCGACCGTCGGGCAGATCATCCAGACCGGCGCGAACGTCGCCTCCGTCGAGAGGGTCGCCCACACCAAGGACCCGCTGTACGCGACGGTCTACGTCCCCGCCGAGAACGCCGCCTCGATCCCCGACGACGCCGCCGTCGACCTGACCGTGCAGTCGGTGCCGACCCAGGAGTACGGCGTCCTGCGCGGCCATGTGAAGTCAGTGGACCGCTCGGCCCAGTCCCCGCAGCAGATCGCCGCTTTCCTCGGGGACAGCCAGCTGGGCGAGCAGTTCACGAAGAAGGGCAGGCCGGTGGCCGTGACGGTCCGGCTGGACAAGTCGTCCGCCACGAAGAGCGGGTACGAGTGGTCGTCCGCGGACGGGCCGCCGTTCAAGCTGACCTCCATGACGCTGGCCTCGGGGTCGATCCGGCTGGACGACCAGCGTCCCGTCGACTGGCTGCTGCCGTGACCGCGACCGCACCGGACACCCGGGGCCGGCGCCGCGCCGCCCCGCCCAAGCGCAAGGTGCCCAAGTCCGCGGCGAAGACCGTCCGCACGCCCACCGTGCTCCAGATGGAGGCCGTGGAGTGCGGCGCCGCCTCCCTGGCGATGGTGCTCGGCCACTACGGCAAGCACGTCCCGCTGGAGGAGCTGCGCATCGCCTGCGGCGTCTCCCGCGACGGCTCGCGCGCCAGCAACCTGCTCAAGGCGGCCCGCAGTTACGGCCTGACGGCCAAGGGCATGCAGATGGACCTGGCCGCCCTCGCCGAGGTGAAGTCGCCGGCCATCCTGTTCTGGGAGTTCAACCACTACGTCGTCTACGACGGCATGGGCCGCCGCTTCGGCCGCCGTGGCGTCTACATCAACGACCCCGGCAAGGGCCGCCGCTTCGTCCCCATGGAGGACTTCGACGGCAGCTTCACCGGTGTGGTGCTGGTCATGGAACCCGGCGAGGACTTCACCCGGGGCGGCCGCAAGCCCGGCATCCTGGGCGCCATGCCCGCCCGGCTGCGCGGGACCGCGGGCACGATGCCCGCCGCCGTCCTGGCGAGCCTGCTGCTGGTGGCGGTCGGCGCGGCGGTGCCCGCGCTCAGCCGCACCTACATCGACGAGTTCCTGATCGGGAACCAGACCTCGCTGCTTCCGACGCTGTTCACGGCGATGGCGGCGTGCGTCCTGCTCACCGTCCTCCTCACCTGGCTCCAGCAGGCCAACCTGCTGCACGGCCGCATCATCTCCTCGACCCTCTCCAGCGCCCGCTTCCTGCGCCATCTGCTGCGGCTGCCGGTGACGTTCTTCTCCCAGCGCAGTCCGGCCGACCTGGTGCAGCGGCTCCAGTCCAACGACGCGGTCGCCGAGACGCTGTCCCGCGACCTCGCGGCGGCGGGCGTGGACGCGGTCGTCGTCGTCCTGTACGCGGTACTGCTGTACACGTACGACCCACAGCTGACGTTCGTCGGCATCGGCGTGGCGCTGCTGAACGTCGTGGCCATGCGGGTCGTCATCCGGCTGCGGGCCACGCGCACGGCGAAGCTGCGCGCCGACACGGCCCGGCTCACCAACACCGCCTACACCGGCCTCCAGCTGATCGAGACGATGAAGGCGACGGGCGGCGAGGACGGCTACTTCCGCAAGTGGGCCGGGCAGCACGCCACCACGCTGGAGGAGCAGCAGCGGCTCGGCGTGCCGAGCGCCTGGCTGGGCGTGGTCGCGCCGACGCTGGCCACCCTCAACAGCGCTCTGATCCTCTGGATCGGCGGCATGAGGGCGGTCGAGGGCCACATCTCGGTCGGTCTGCTGGTCGCCTTCCAGGCCCTGGTCACCCGGTTCACCGCCCCGCTGACCCGGCTCAACGGCGTCGCGGGCCGCATCCAGGACTTCGCGGCCGACGTGGCGCGGCTGAAGGACGTGGAGAACTTCAAGGCCGATCCGCTCTACGGCCGCCCCGAGTCCGGCGAGTCGACGCGCCGTCTCCAGGGCCATGTCGAGCTGGAGAACATCACCTTCGGCTACAGCCCGCTCGACAAGCCCCTGCTCACCGGCTTCGACCTCACCGTCGGTCCCGGGCAGCAGGTCGCGCTGGTCGGCGGGTCCGGCAGCGGCAAGTCCACGGTGTCCAGGCTGATCTCCGGCCTGTACGCGCCGTGGGAGGGCGTGATCCGCATCGACGGACAGCGCATCGAGGACATCCCGCGCGGGGCGCTGGCCGCCTCCGTCTCCTTCGTCGACCAGGACGTGTTCCTCTTCGAGGGCACGGTCCGCGACAACGTGGCGCTGTGGGACCCGTCGATCCCGGACGAGGCGGTGGAGGACGCGCTGCGCGACGCCGCCCTGCTCGACGTGATCACGCGCCGCCCCGGCGGCATCCACAGCAAGGTCGAGCAGGACGGGCGCAACTTCTCCGGCGGGCAGCGCCAGCGCCTGGAGATCGCGCGGGCGCTGGTGCGCCGGCCGAGCATCCTGGTGCTCGACGAGGTGACGAGCGCGCTGGACGCGGAGACCGAGCTGGTCGTCATGGACAACCTGCGCAGGCGCGGCTGTGCCTGTGTGGTGATCGCCCACCGGCTCAGCACCGTCCGCGACAGCGACGAGATCGTCGTCCTGCAGCACGGCACGGTCGTGGAGCGGGGACGGCACGAGGACCTGGTGGCGCACGGTGGAGCGTACGCGGCACTGGTCAGGGAGCGGTGAGATGACGGCCGTTCAGGGACACGAGGGCGACCTCGTCCTCAACGCGTTCGGGCAGATGGGCTCGCGCATCGACTGCGCCGGGTTCAACCGCCTCGATCTGGAGGGCCCGCAGGTGCTGTGGCTGGTCGCGGCGGGCGCCGTCGACCTGTTCGCGGTGGACGCCGGCCAGCAGGGCCACTGGCACCACCTGGGCCGCCTGGAGGCGGGCTCGCTGGTGCTGGGACCGGTGCCGGGCCCCCAGCACACCCTGGTGGCCCGCCCGCTGCGGGACTGCGTGGTGCACCGCATCGGCCTGCGTGAGCTGTACCAGCCCGCCAACACCGCGACCTGGTCGTACGACGAGTACGGCAATCCGCAGTACGTGCCGCCGACGACGAGCCCGCTGGAGTACGCCCTCGCCCTGGGCGTCGGCCGCAGCCTGTCGATCCTCTTCCAGGCGCCGATGGCCACCGAGCGGGCCGCCGCTCCCACGGACGACGACGTGTTCTGGATGCAGGTGCCGCCGGGCAGTGTGCAGTACGGCTCGCTCTACGGCGCCGAGGCCGCGGCCGACCTGCTGATGGACCCCGGGCTGTGGCAGTCCATGGTCGACCAGCAGTACCGGCTGCTGACCACGCTGGACCGCTGGATCGAGCAACTGGAGCGCACCCACGAGTCGCGCACGGCCGAGGGCATCAAGGCCGGTGAGGCGGTACGCGCCCAGGCCGACCAGACGCTGCTGGCCTCCATCGGGAAGCGGTCGTCGAAGCGGACCACCGCGGCCGACGCCGACGCCACGTACGCGGCGTGCAAGCTCGTCGCGCAGGCCGCCGGGATCAGCCTCACCGAGCCCACCCAGAAGGGCACGGGCGGCGACCGCCTGGACCCGGTCGAGCAGGTCGCCCTGGCCTCCCGCGTCCGCACCCGGGCCGTGCGCCTCGACGGCCGCTGGTGGCGGGACAACGTCGGGCCGCTGGTCGGTCACCGGGCCCTGTCCGGTGCGCCGGTGGCGCTGCTGTGGCGGCGCGGCGGATACGTCGCCGTCCACCCGTCCACCGGCCGTGAGACACCGATCGAGAAGGCCAACGCCGACGAGTTCGAGCCGCGCGCGGTCATGTTCTACCGCCCGCTGCCCGAGCGCGGTCTCAGCCCGCTGAGGCTGTTGCGGTTCTGCATGCAGGGCACGCGCGGCGACCTGACGGGGCTGCTGCTCAGCGGACTGGTCACGGTGGCGATCGGCGCCCTGGTGCCCATCGCGACCGGCAAGGTGCTCGGCGAGTTCGTGCCGAAGGCGCAGACGGACCTCATCGTGCAGGTCTGTATGGCGGTGATGCTCAGCAGTGTGGTGTCGGCGGCGTTCATGCTGTTGCAGAACCTCACCATCCTGCGGCTGGAGGGCCGGGTCGAGGCCACGCTCCAGCCGGCCGTGTGGGATCGGCTGCTCAGGCTGCCGACGAGGTTCTTCACCGAGCGCTCCACCGGCGAACTGGCCAGCGCGGCCATGGGCATCAGCTCGATCCGCAGACTGCTCGCGGGAGTCGGGCCGACGGTCGCCCAGTCGGTGACGGTCGGGGCGATGAACCTGGGGCTGCTGCTGTGGTTCAGCGTGCCGATGGCGATGGCCGCGATCGGCATGCTCGTGGTCATCGCGGCCGTGTTCCTGGGGCTCGGGCTGTGGCAGGTGCGGTGGCAGCGGCGGCTGGTCGTGCTCAGCAACAAGCTGAACAACCAGGCCTTCCAGACGCTGCGCGGTCTGCCCAAGCTGCGGGTGGCCGCCGCCGAGAACTACGCGTACGCCGCGTGGGCGTCGCAGTTCGCGCGCAGCCGTGAGCTCCAGCAGAAGGTCGGCCGGATCAAGAACCTCACGTCGGTGCTGGGCGCGGTGTACCTGCCGCTGTGCACGCTGCTGATGTTCATGCTGCTGGCGGGTCCGGCACGGGGCTCGATGTCGGCGGCCGCGTTCCTCACCTTCAACACCTCGGTGACGATGGTGCTGACCTCGGTGACCCAGCTGACGGGCGCGTTCGTCTCGGCCGTGGCGGCGCTGCCGCTGTTCGAAGAGATCAAGCCGGTGTTGGACGCGACGCCGGAGGTGCGCACGGCGAGCACGCGTCCGGGCCCGCTGTCCGGGGCGCTCGAGGCGCGGCGGCTGTCCTTCCGTTACTCGGACGACGGTCCGCTGGTGCTGGACGACGTGTCGTTCGAGGTGCGGCCGGGCGAGTTCGTCGCGGTCGTCGGCCCGAGCGGCTGCGGCAAGTCGACGCTGCTGCGCCTGCTGATCGGCTTCGACCGCCCGGTGTCGGGCAGCGTCCTGTACGACGGTCAGGACCTGGCCGCGCTCGACCAGTCGGCGGTGCGCCGCCAGTGCGGTGTGGTGCTCCAGCACGCCCAGCCGTTCACCGGCTCGATCCTGGACGTCATCTGCGGCACCGAGCCGTACACGCCGGAGGAGGCGATGGCGGCGGCCGAGCTGGCCGGGCTCGCCGAGGACATCAAGCGGATGCCGATGGGCCTGCACACCATCGTCTCGGGCAGCGGCGCCGTCTCCGGTGGCCAGCGCCAGCGGCTGATGATCGCCCAGGCGCTGATCCGCCGGCCGCGCATCCTCTTCTTCGACGAGGCGACCAGCGCCCTCGACAACGAGACCCAGCGCACGGTCATCGAGAGCACCAAGGCCCTCAACGCCACCCGGATCGTCATCGCCCACCGGCTGTCGACCGTGATGGACGCCGACCGGGTCGTGGTGATGGAGGACGGCAAGGTCGTCCAGCAGGGCCCGCCCGCCCAGTTGCTCGCCGACACCAGTGGCCGGCTGCACGAGCTGGTGCGGCGCCAGATGGCGTGACGGTGTCCGGTCCGCCCGGTGGCGTGACTTCGCCGTACTCCGGGGCCCTGACCGTTGGGCTCTGCCGGAAGTGGGTACCCACGGCCCATGCGAATCAGCGTGGTGGACGTGGGATCGAACACGGTCAGACTGGTGGTCGCGGACGCGGACGGCGGCGTACCGCTTCCGGTGCACACCGCCAAGTGGCGGCTCAGGCTGTCCGAGCAGGTCACACCGGGGGGACCCATCCCTGAGCAGGCCGTCGAACAACTGGTGCACGCGGTCGCCGAGGCGAGCCGGACCGCCGCCCGGTGGGGCGCGGCGGCCCCACTGGCGTTCGCGACCGCCGTGGTGCGCGGCGCGTCGAACCGGCACGAGGTGCTGCACACCGTCCGGGCCCGTACCGGCGTGGACCTGTGCACCCTGCCGGGCGAGGTCGAGGCGGAACTGACGTTCCTGGGGGCCCGGCGCTGGATGGGCTGGCGGTCGGGGCCGCTCGCCCTGCTCGACATCGGCGGCGGCTCGCTCGAAGTCGCCTTCGGGCGCGGCCGGTTGCCCGACTTCGTGGCCTCGCTGCCGCTGGGTGCCGGGCGGCTCACGCACGAGTTCTTCCAGGACGAGGACCCGCCGTCGCCGGAGCGGGTGCGGGCACTGCGCCGCAAGGTCCGCCACCAGCTGCGGGACGTCGCGGCGCGGATCCGCTGGGAGGGCCCGCGCACCGCGGTCGCCACCTCACGCACCTTCCAGCAGCTGGGACGGCTGTGCGGTACGGCGCCCGGACGCCACGGCCCGTTCGTGGACCGGCAGTTGCACCGCTCGGCGCTGCGCGAGGCGATCCCGCGGCTGGCCGCCCTGCCCGCCGCCGAACGCGCGCTGCTGCCCGGCATCTCCGCCCCGCGGGCCGCGCAGAGCCTGGCCGGGGCGGTGGTCGCGCACACCGCGATGAAACTGACCGGCCTCAGGTCCGTCACGGTCTGCCCCTGGGCGATCCGCGAGGGCGTGCTGCTGCGGCACATCGAGGACGGCCCTGCCTGGTGGGCGGAGGTCACCCGCCGCACCGAGGAGGCGGCCCCTCCCGACCCGGTGCCGCTGCGCATCGCCACCGCCTCCACCTGATCGCCGGCAGACGACAACGGACGCACCGAACGCAGAAAGGAGACCCCCGTGTCCCAGGACAACAACCACGACGGCTCCGACAAGAAGCCCGAGACGGCGCTGGAGGAGGTGCTGCGTGAGATCGAGGAGGCCGAGAACCGCACGCAGGACTCCGCCGAGCAGCGACGACACCGGGGCGAGGCCGGAGAGGCCATCACCCCCAACACGCGCGCCCAGGACGAGTCCCACGGGGACTGAGCGCAGTGGCCGGGCCCGGTCCGGCCCCTTCATGGCGTGCCGGAGTCCCTTTCCGCGCGGGAACTACGCGGGTAGGTGACTCCGGACGCCGGCCGGGTACCCGGCGCGCATGGAGCACGACCGTGGAGAACCAGGACTGCCCGCCCCGCGCGGACCGCTGAGCGGGGGCGTGGAGGCGTACCTGCGGGGCGCGGGCCGGCTGCCCCGCCTGGAGGACGTCGCCCGGGCCGCGGTGTACGGCGGTGATCTCCAGCTGGCCCTGTACCTGTGCTACGAGCTGCACTACCGCGGGTTCGCGGGGGTGTCCCCCGACCACGAGTGGGACCCCGAGCTGCTGCGCACCCGGGCGGCCCTGGAGCACCGCTTCCTGTCCGCCCTGCGCTCCGACGCCCGGGTCCACGACAGCGTGGACGAGGCGCTGGCGGACCTCCTGGTCGAGCCCGTCGACGGCACGGGCGTCAGCCACTTCCTGCGGGACGAGGGCGAGCTGTGGCACCTGCGCGAGTACGCGGCCCAGCGCTCCCTGTACCACCTCAAGGAGGCGGACCCGCACGCCTGGGTGCTGCCGCGGCTGTGGGGCCGGGCCAAGGCGGGGATGGCGGCGGTGGAGTTCGACGAGTGGGGCGGTGGCCGGGCCGACCGCGTGCACGCCCGGCTGTTCGCCGACCTGATGACGGACCTGGGCCTGGACACCACGTACGGCCGCTATCTGGCCGCGGCGTCCGCGGAAGCCCTGGTCACGGTGAACCTCATGTCCCTCTTCGGCCTGCACCGGGCCCTCAGAGGCGCCCTGGTCGGCCACTTCGCGACGGTCGAGATCACCTCGTCGCCGGGTTCGCGGCGGCTCGCCGAGGCGATGCGCCGCACCGGCGCCGGGCGGGCGGCTGAGCACTTCTACGACGAGCACGTCGAGGCCGACGCGGTGCACGAGCAGGTGGTGCGCCACGAGGTCATCGGCGGTCTGCTGGAGGCCGAGCCGCACCTCGCCCCGGATGTCGCGTTCGGGATCGATGCCACCGGGTTCGCCGAGGACCGCTTCGGGGCCCGGCTGCTCGCCGATTGGCGTGCGTCACGTTCATCACTGTGTGCACCGCTTGAGCGTGAAACTACCTATATCTCCTGAATGCCCGGGTACCCGAGCGCCGTGAACCCACTGGTACCCCCGGGCGTGTACGCCCCGCAGGAGGACACCGAGCTGCTGGCCGGAGCTCTGTTCGACGAGCCGTTGCCGCCCGGCGCGGAGGTCCTGGACGTCGGCACCGGCACCGGCGCCCTGGCCCTGGAGGCCGCGCGCCGGGGCTTCCGCGTGACCGCGGTGGACGTGTCCCGCAAGGCGGTGTGGGCCGCACGGCTGAACGCTGTGCGGGCGGGGCTCCCGGTCCGCATCCGGCACGGGAACCTCTTCGATCCGGTGCGCGGCGAGTCGTTCGACCTGATCCTGGCCAATCCGCCGTACGTGCCGGCGCCGGACGGCACCCGACGGCCGCGTGGCGCGGCCCGCGCCTGGGACGCGGGCGACGACGGGCGGCTGGTCGTGGACCGGATCTGCCGGAAGGCACCTGACCTGCTGCGTCCGGGCGGGGTGCTGCTGCTGGTGCAGTCCGCGCTCAGCGGCCCGGACCTGACCGTCGGCCGGCTGCGCTCGTCGGGCCTGAAGGCCGCGGTGACGCGCCGGCGGCGGATCGCGTTCGGCCCGGTGCTGCGCGGCCGGGAACGCTGGCTGCGGGAGCGGGGGCTGCTGTCCGCCGCCGAGGACAAGGAAGAGCTGGTGGTCGTCCGTGCCGAACTCCCCGTCTGACCGGTCCGCGGCGCCGCGCCGCGTCACAGTTCAGCGCAAGGGCCCGCTGCTGGTGGAGGGCCCGGTGGAGGTGGAACTGGAGGACGGTTCCGTCGTCACCTCGGACCGCTTCCGCGTGGCCCTGTGCACCTGCCGCCGCAGCCGCCGCTATCCGTGGTGCGACACGAGCCACCGCGACCGGGCCTGAGCCCGGTCGCGGTGGCCGGTGAGTCCAGGGGCCGGCGGATGGCCCCACTCCGCCCGCCGGCCCCCTTGTACGAGATCGCAAATCCCCGCGACAGCGGCCCGGCTCCCCAGCCTCGAACCGCTGTACCTCACGGGAACAGCGCGATCCCGGTCCCTCAGAACGCGAAGACGCCGGAACCGTAGGCGTTCTTCACGCACTCGTTGGAGAACGTGCGTTCGTACGAGACCCGCTGGCCCTGCCAGACACCGTCGACGGTGACGACCACCGGGTCGTACTGCTTGGTGCACATCACGCCGCCCCTCGCGGTCAGGGCGTGGATGTCACCGCCGACGCCGCGCAGTTCCGCGCAGGCGGAGCCGGCGACCGGGTGCGTGCCGGAGGGCGTCGGGGCACAGGTCAGGGTGACCGCGCGTTCCGGAGTCGCGGCGGCCGCGCTCTCACCGTGGCCCACCGTGAGGACGAGGGCCGACGGGGCGTAGAGCGCGGTGGGGGCCTGACCCGGAGTGGCGAGGGCGGCCCCGGTGAGGGGTCCGCAGACGGCTGTGGCCGTCAGTCCGAGGGTCATGGCCCAGCGCGCGGTGTTCCGCATTGTGTGCATCCTTCCGCTCGATTACAGGGTGTGCCGGCCCGTGCTCGGTCGGTGCCCGGGACGGCGAACGCGAGTCTGCCGAGTCCGCCGCGGAAGCACACATCGACCCCACGGGTTTCAGTAACCTTGCGTATTGAATCAGTGGCGCGAAGTTACGGAATCCGCCCGCGCGAAGCCCGTAACCGCACGGGCCCCGGGGACACGAAGCGGCCAGATGGCCGATTCCCGCATGCTCGTTAATAGGCCTGAAACATTCCGATTCCGCTCTGGGCCGACTGCTTTCTTACCCCTTGTGTTCATGCTCGGGTCGAGTAATCGTCATTACATGATTACGACAGAGCAGCGAGAGAAACTGCGCGGCTGGTTCGCCGGCCGCCTTCCCGACGACCTCTTCGAGGAACTGACCGAGGTCACGGTCGACCGCGAGGAGATCACCGTCATCGGCCGCATCCCCGAACCCCGGCTGGCCGAGGACGCCCCGGCCGCCGAGCGGGAGGCGGCCCTGGAGAGCCGGGTGCAGGAGTTCCGGGAACGCACGCGCGAGGACCGGATGGCCGTGGCCCGGGAGGCCGAGCACCGGTTCCGCCGGAAGGTGTCCTGGGGTGTGGAGTGCGGCGGGCGGCGGACGCTCTTCACGCACGTGGCCGCACCCGTCATGACGCGGCTGCGCCAGCCGGAGCGCCAGGTCCTCGACACCCTGATCGCCGGCGGCGTCGCCCGCAGCCGCAGCGACGCGCTGGCCTGGTGCGTGCGCCTGGTCCAGCGCCACACCGACGACTGGCTCGCGGAGTTGCGCGACTCCCTCGAACACGTGCAGCGGGTCCGGGCCCAGGGGCCGGACGCCGAGCCGGATCAAGCGGATCACGCTGAGCACACGGATGACGAGGAGTGACCACAGAGTGGAGGATTGGTCCACTCACAGCACCGAGAATGGATGAACCGTCCTCTGGTGTCGTTCGCCCGCGGCGCCCTACCGTCGGCAGCACCCCAGAGGACCGGATCCGCACGCCGTCGCACACCCTCGCGCCGGCGAGCGGCCGTCCGCCCTGCCGCCGCGCCATCCCGCGCTCCACCGCCCCCGTCCCCGCTGGAGCCCTCTTGTCCTCGCCGGCCGACTGTCCCCCGGGCGCCGACCGCCCCTCCCCCGCCGCGTCTGCCCCGTCCCTGACGGAGGTCGAGACCCACGGTGTCGACCGCATCCCCGACGCCGAGCGCACCGCCACCCCGCTGGACCTGTTCCGGCTCGCCTTCGGCGGCGCCAACACCTTCTCCACCTGCGTCCTCGGCGCCTTCCCGATCCTGTTCGGCCTCTCCTTCTGGCAGGGCCTCGCGGCCACGCTGCTCGGGGTCGTCGCGGGCGCGCTCATCCTGTGCCCGATGGCGGTGTTCGGCCCGGTCAACGGCACCAACAACGCCGTGTCGTCGTCGGCGCACCTGGGCGTGCACGGCCGCGTGGTCGGCTCGTTCCTGTCCCTGCTGACGGCCGTCGCGTTCTTCTCCATCTCGGTGTGGAGCTCCGGCGACGCCCTGGTCGGCGGCGCCCACCGGCTGTTCGGCCTCCACCGGAGCGACCTGTCCTACGCCGTCGCGTACGCCGCGTTCGTGGTACTGGTCCTCGCAGTGTGCGTCTACGGCTTCCGCTTCATGCTGTTCGTCAACAAGATCGCGGTGACTTCGGCGAGCGCGCTGTTCCTGCTCGGCGCCGTGGCGTTCGCGGGGGACTTCGACCCCTCGTACGCGGGCGTCTTCACCGACTCGGCGGACGCGGCGACGACGGCCCTGTTCTGGCCCTCGTTCATCGGGGCGGCGCTGATCGTGCTGTCGAACCCGGTGTCGTTCGGGGCGTTCCTCGGCGACTGGTCGCGCTACATCCCGGCGAGCACCCCGCGCCGGAAGGTGCTGGGGGCCGCGTTCCTGTCGCAGCTCGCGACGCTGCTGCCGTTCCTGTTCGGCCTGACGACGGCGAGCATCATCGCGGACAAGGCGCCGCGGTACGTCGATCCGGCGGCCCCCGACTTCGTGGGCGGCCTGCTCGCGATCTCGCCGGGCTGGTTCTTCCTGCCGGTCTGCCTGCTCGCGCTGATCGGCGGCATGGCGACGGGCACCACGGCGCTGTACGGGACCGGGCTCGACTTCTCGTCCGTGTTCCCGAGGCTGTCCCGGGTCCAGGCGACACTGCTGGTCGGCGCGGTGTCGACCGGGTTCATCTTCGCCGGCCGGTTCGGGCTCGACCTCGTGCGGTCCATCTCCACCTTCGCCACGGTGATCATCACCTGCACCACGCCGTGGATGGTCGTGATGATGCTGGGCTACTGGACCCGGCGCGGCTGGTACGACCCGGAGGCGCTCCAGGTCTTCAACCGCCGTCAGCGCGGCGGCCGTTACTGGTTCGCGCACGGCTGGAACTGGCGGGGCATGACCGCCTGGTGGATCTCGGCGCTGACCGGCGTGCTGTTCACCAACATGCCCGGGCAGTTCGTCGGGCCGCTCGGCGACCTCGCGAACGGCGTCGACATCGGACTGCCCGTGTCGCTGGTCGTGGCGGCGGTGCTGTTCCTGACGTTGCTGTGGCTGTTCCCCGAACCCCGGGCGGTGTACGGACCCGAGGGCGCGCGGCTGGCCCGGACCGTCGAGGTGCCGGTGCCGCCGATCACCGGGCCCGGCGCCGAGGGAGCGTTGTCAGACCCTTCGGCTAAGTTGCCGGCATGACCAACTTCGTACTGGTGGCGGGGACATGGCTCGGGGCGTGGGCGTGGGACGAGGTGGCCGCGGAGCTGCGCGGCGCCGGGCATGACGTCCATCCGCTGACGCTGTCGGGCCTCGCCGAGAAGCAGGGTGTGGCGGCCGGGCAGCAGACGCACGTGCGGGACATCGTCGACGAGGTGGAGCGCCTCGGCCTGCGAGACGTCGTCCTCGTGGGGCACAGCTACGCGGGCATACCGGTGGGGCAGGCCGCCGCGCGGATCGGGGACCGGCTGCGGCGCGTGGTGTTCGTCGACGCGAACGTGCCCGTGGACGGGGAGTCGTTCCTGTCGGGCTGGCCGAGCGGCCACGTACGGCAGTCGATCGCCGAGCACGACGGGTTCTGGCCGCCGCCCGGCGCGCCGGAGTACGCGGGGCAGGGACTGACGGACGAGCAGATCGCCCGGATCGTCGCCGGTTCCCCGCATCCGGGTGCCACACTCACGGAACCGGCCGTGCTCACCCGTCCGTTGGCCGAGCTCCCGGCGACGTATGTGAAGTGCCTCCTCGACGGGGACGAGCCGATGCCGGCGGTGGCCGAGCTCCTCAAGAGCGACAGCTGGGAGCTGGTGGAGCTGGACACCGGCCACTGGCCGATGTTCTCGCAGCCACGCGGACTCGCCGGCCTCCTGGACGCGGCGGTCCGCCCCTGATCCGCCGTCGCCGATACCGCTCGGTATCGTCGGCCGCGGAGCACGGTCTCGACGAGGAGACGACGAGAGGCGGCTGCGTACGGTGGGCAAGCACTGGGCGGACTTCCAGTACGAGATCTATCTGAACGGGATGACGGGTGCCGTACCGCGGCTGCCCACCGATCTGACCCGGCTGGAGGAGCTGACCGAGCAGCGGCTCGGGCCCGGCCCGGTCGGCTATGTGGCGGGCAGCGCGGGCAACGGCAGCACGGCCCGCGCCAACCGGGCGGCCCTGGAGCGTCGTCGGATCGTGCCGCGCATGCTGCGGGACGTCCACGAACGGGACCTGTCGGCCGAGGTGCTGGGCCGTGCCCTGCCGGCCCCGCTGGCGCTGGCCCCGGTCGGCGTACTGTCGATCATGCACCCGGACGCCGAGTCCGCCGCGGCCCGGGCCGCCGCCGCGCAGGGCGTGCCGTTCGTCCTGTCGTCCGCGTCGAGCACGCCCATGGAGCAGGTCGCCGAGGCGATGGGCGACGCCGAGCGGTGGTTCCAGCTGTACTGGCCCAGGGACCCGGAGGTGGCCCGCAGTTTCCTGAACCGGGCGAAGGCGGCCGGATTCAGCGTCCTCGTGGTCACCCTGGACACGCCGCTGCTGGCGTGGCGGCCGCGCGATCTCGACCAGGCGTATCTGCCGTTCCTGCACGGCGTCGGCACGGCCAACTACTTCTCGGACCCGGCCTTCCAGGCGGGTCTGGCCAAGCCGGTGCACGAGGATCCGAACGCGGCCGTGATGCACTTCGTCGGGATGTTCGCCGACCCGGCGAAGACCTGGCCGGACCTGGCGTTCCTGCGGGAGAACTGGGACGGTCCGATCGTCCTCAAGGGCGTGCTGCACCCGGACGACGCCCGGCAGGCCGCGGAGGCGGGCATGGACGGCGTCGTCGTCTCCAACCACGGCGGGCGCCAGGTGTCCGGGTCCGTCGCGGCGGCCGACGCACTGCCCCGCGTCGCGGAGGCCGTCGGCGACCGGCTCACCGTCCTCTTCGACAGCGGCATCCGCACCGGCGACGACATCTTCAAGGCACTCGCCCTCGGCGCCCGCGCCGTCCTCGTGGGCCGCCCGTACGTCTACGGTCTGGGCCTCGACGGCCGGCCGGGCGTCGAACACGTCATCCGCTGCCTGCTGGCCGAACTCGACCTCACCCTCGCCCTGTCGGGCCACGCCACACCGGACACGATCGGTCCGGCCGACCTCGTCGAGGACCCGGCCTGACAAGCGGGCTGCGCGACGCGTACGCCGCGCAGCCCCGCTCGGAGCCCTGGGGGCCCGTGGTCACGCCGTGCGGCCGTGGGGCAGAGTCACCTGCCGGGCCGTCGGCCGCTCCTGCTCCTCGATCGACAGGGAACCCGCCGTCGTGGGCACGGGCTCGGCCTGCCAGCGCTGTGCGTCGGAGCGGTCGCGGACCTTGACGACGACGTCGGCTCCGGGATCGTCGGTGGTGGAGGCGAGGGCGAGCTGCTCGTCCCAGCGGGGCAGCAACTGCCCTTGCACGGTGAGGTCGTAGCGCACGTCGTCGGCCCGCTCGGCGTCCTCCTCGGCGCAGGTGCCGAGGACGACGACGCCGGCGTCCTTGTGCGAGTCCAGGCACAGGCCGGGATCGGCGACGCTGCGCAGCAGCCCGTCGTTCTCGTACGTCCACTGCTGGGTCCAGGCCGTCGAGCACTCCGCCAGCTTCGTCCCCGAGCCCTCCTTCGGCAGGTCCCGGACGTCGAGGCACAGGCCGGCGCCGGCGTTGCGCAGCCGTGTCACGCCCGGTGCCGTGGGAAGACCGGCAGTGTCGGGCGGGGTCGCGGACCCGGCGCCGTTGCCGCCGGCGGCGCTGTTGGAGCCGGCCGGGTCGGCCTGGCCGCCGTCGTAGGACGACGCGCTGATGATGAGCACGGTCGCCAGTACCCCGGCCGACACCGCGCCGACACCCGAGAGCAGCGCCCGTGAGGAGCGCAGGGCGTCGGGGATGCGTACGCCCTGAACCCGGCGGACCTGCGCGGGGATCCGGGACAGCAGGCGGTGGCGTCCGGCTCCGGGCCGCCCGTCACCGCGCCCTCCGCCGCGCCGGCCCACGCGTCCGCCCCGCGTGCCGTGCGAGGACCGGCCCGGACGCGAGTCGAGGTAGCGGCGGACGCCCCAGCCGAGCACCGCTTCGGCGATCAACGGGCCCAGCCCGCCCTCGAAATGGCTGAGCTGTTCGGCCGCGTTCCGGCAGTAGCGGCACTCCGCCAGATGCTCCTGGACGTCGGGCAGCAGAGCGCCACCCCGACGGATCGGCACGTCGAGGAGGCGGTTGTAGAAACGGCAATCATGGGTCGGCGCTAGTTCACGATGGGCATGTACACAACCCTCGCGGAATGTGTCACGCGCTTGGTCGAGTGCGGCCGACGCGATGTCGGTATCCATGCCCAGCAGACCGGCCGGGACGCCTAAAGGATCGGCCTCGACCTCGACGTGCCAGAGCAAACAGCGCGCGGCTGCGGGAAGTGCCTGAAATGCCCGCTCCGCGAGGACGCGATTTTCGGGCGTCATGGACGTCGCCGCGCGCAGCCCGCGCCCTCCGGCCGGTTTCTGCAACGCCGGCAGTACGGCGGATATTCGATCGTCGCCGGACCACTCCCGGACCGTGTCGCGCACGGTCACCAGAAGCGCCGGGCGCAGCGCGACGGCCGACTCGCCGAAGGCGAGGCGGTTCAGGGTCCGATGGAAGGCGGTCCCCGTGACCATCTCGGCGACCTGCGCCGACGAGGCGAGACAGATGACCGCGTACTCGTACACCGGCTGCCAGTGCCGCGCCATCAGCAGCGCGACGGAATGGGCGGCGACCCCGCCTTCCGGGCTGCCTCTCAGCGGGGCGGCGAGAGATTCATCGGATTCCCCGGGATCCCCGCCGGGCGGGGGATACGGGGGACGAGGGGGGTGGGGGGTGGGCACTGAGATGGTTCCTTCCCACGCGCATGTGGCACACAGAAGTCCTGACGCCGAAAAGGAGCCCGGTTGGTGCCTACCTTTTTGGCGCGGCGCGGGAGGTGCGAATTCACCGACGGCGAATCGGACCCGGTCTGCAAAGCGCGTGCGACACCCGGCCATTCCCCCCGCACGTGTGTTTCACTCTTGCACAACCCCCACACGACCAACAAGGCGCCGGTGCAACATCAAGCCCATTGACAGAAAGTCAGAAATAGGAACGCACGCGCGCTGGTCGCACCCATTTTCGACATTTCAGATCTGCCATGACCGCAGCCGGTCCGCCGCGCCGTAGACGTCGGTCGTGCCGGACATCAGATCGCGGGCGAGGTCGACGAGGGCCCCGTAGGGCGGGTCGATGCCGACGCCGCTGACGAACATGTACGCCACGGCCGTCGCACATGCGAAGCGGGCATTGGCCGAGGGCAGCGGCCGCAGCAGCGTGATGGTGTGCAGCAGCGCGGCGGCTCGCCAGGCCGGGTCGGAGTTCACGCCGAGGCGGGGCGGGTCGACACGGTGCCGGGCGACCGCGGCCACCAACGCGGAGAAGTCATTGATGGTGGGCTGGTCCGGCAGGACCTCTTCGTGGCGCTGGAGCAGCCAGGGCACGTCGATATGGAGGACGGGTGCCATCGGTCAGGCAGCCCGCCCCTCGCCCTTGGCGGGCGGTTCGTCGTCCGGGAAGGCGGCGGCGAACTCGTCGGCGTGGGTCGCGAAGAACCTGCGGAAGGCCTCCGCGCCCTCCTGGAGCGCCCGGTGGCGGGCTATGTCGGCGGCGGCCGCCTCCCGCACGAGCGCCTTCATGGACGTACCGCGCTCCTTGGCGATCTGCCGCAGGTCCTCAAGTTCGCGGTCGCTGAACTCCACGTTGAGAGCTGGCATGCCTTCACGGTAGCGCTCGGGTACTGACTCGTAAATACCACCAGGTCAGAGGGGCGGGCCGACGGTACCGAAGGGGGTGCTCCCCTGGCCGTCCGCTGAGATCTGCATCACACCGCACCGTGCGATGTCACATTCCGGGGCCCTGCCCGGCTCGCAGTGGTGAGCGCGTCTCTGGGAGGACCACGCATGACCGAGATACCCGTACCCGGCACCGCAGCCCCGCTCGACGAGGCGACCGGGGTGTTCGTCGACCACCGCGAGCTGCTGTTCGGCGTCGTCTACAACATGCTGGGCAGTGTCGCCGACACCGAGGACGTCCTGCAGGAGACGTGGCTGTCGTGGACGGCCCGCGGCGGGGGCGCTCCCCTGGCCGGCGTCGACAACCCCCGGGCCTATCTCGTCCGGGTGGCGGTCAACCACGCGTTGCGGCGCCGCGCCGTGATCAGCCGCAGGCAGGAGACGTACGTGGGCTCGTGGCTGCCCGAGCCCCTGGTCGCCGACGAGGGCGCCGACACCGCCGACGGCCCGGCCCTGCGCTCCGAGTCGGTGTCGCTGGCGATGCTGGTGGTCCTGGAGTCGCTGACCCCGCTGGAGCGGGCCGTGTTCGTCCTGGGCGAGGTGTTCGGCTATCCGCACGCCGAGATCGCCGAGATCATCGACCGCTCCCCCGCCGCCGTACGGCAGTTGGCGCACCGGGCCCGGGAGCATGTGAACGCGCGGCGGCCCCGGTACGAGGCGCATCCGCGGGTGCGGCGGGAGGCGACCGAGCGGTTCGTGCGGGCGGCGCTCGGCGGGGACATCGCCGAGCTGATGGAGGTCCTCGCGCCGGACGTCACGGCCTGGACGGACGCCGGTGGCAAGCGCAGGCCGGCGAGTCTGCGCCCGGTGCACGGCCGGGACAAGGTGGCCCGCCTGCTCACCTCCGGGCGGGGCGGCCCGAGCAACCCCGTGTTCCGCTACCGGCGCGTCAACGGCGACGACGCGGCGGTGCTGTTCGACGGCGACGCTCCGTTCGCCGTCCTGGTGCTGGACCTCACCCCGGAGGGCGACCGGGTGCGGGGCATCTACGTCGTGGCCAACCCGGACAAGCTCGCCCACCTGCCCAGGGAGACGGCGTGAGCGCCGGACGCGGCGAGCGCCTCGCCGACTGGTTCGACGGCAGGCTCGGCACCCACACGCTCGGCAGGAAGTACCTGCGCAAGGTCTTCCCCGACCACTGGTCCTTCCTGCTGGGCGAGATCTGCCTGTACAGCTTCGTCGTGCTGGTCCTCACCGGCGTGTACCTGACGCTGTTCTTCCATCCGTCGATGAACGAGGTGACCTACCAGGGGAGTTACACCCCGCTGAACGGCGTGCGCATGTCCGAGGCGTACGCGTCCACGCTGGACATCAGCTTTGACGTGCGCGGCGGTCTGCTGATCCGGCAGCTGCACCACTGGGCGGCGCTGGTCTTCGTCGCCGGGATGCTGACGCACATGATGCGGCACTTCTTCACCGGCTCGTTCCGCAAGCCGCGGGAGGTCAACTGGCTGTTCGGCTGGCTGCTGCTCTTCCTCGGCCTGTTCGAGGGCCTGTTCGGCTACTCGCTGCCGGACGACCTGCTGTCGGGCACGGGCCTCAGGTTCGTGCACGGCGCGCTGCTGTCGGTGCCGATCGTGGGGACGTACCTGGCGATGTTCCTGTTCGGCGGCGAGTTCCCCGGCGACGACATCGTGGCCCGCTTCTACTCACTGCACGTCCTGCTGATCCCCGGGGTGATGGCGGCGCTGATCGTCGTCCATGTGCTGCTGGTCGTGTACCACAAGCACACGCAGTTCGCCGGCCCCGGGCGCACCGAACGCAATGTCGTGGGCGCGCCCTTCATGCCGGTGTACCTCGCGAAGGCGGGCGGCTTCTTCTTCCTGGTGTTCGGGGTGCTCGCGCTGATGGCGGCGGTGGCGACGATCAACCCGGTGTGGTCGTACGGCCCCTACCGCGCCGACCAGGTGTCGACGGGCGCCCAGCCCGACTGGTACCTCGGCTTCGCCGAGGGGCTGGTGCGGATCATGCCCGGCTGGGAGATCACGCTGTGGGGCCACACGCTGGTGCTGGGCGTGTTCATCCCGATCGTGGTGTTCCCGCTGCTGCTGCTCTTCATCGGCGTGTACCCGTTCCTGGAGGCCAGGTTCACGGGCGACCGGCACGAGCACCATCTGCTGGACCGGCCGCGCAACCGGCCGGTCCGCACGGGGATCGGGGCGGCCTGGATCAGCCTCTATCTGGTGCTGCTGGCGGGCGGCGGCAACGACATCGTGGCGACCCGCCTCCACCTGTCGATCAACACGGTGACCTGGGCGGTGCGGATCGCGGTGTTCGCCGTCCCGGCGGCCGTCTTCGTCGTCACCCGCCGGATCTGTCTGGGGCTGCAGCTCCGCGACCGGGAGCTGGTGCTGCACGGCCGGGAGACCGGCGTGATCAAGCGGCTGCCGCACGGCGAGTACGTCGAGGTGCACGAGCCGCTCGACCGGGCCCGGCTGCACACTCTGACCGCTCACGAGCGGCCCCCGGAACTCATGCTCAGGAATGAGCCCGACAGAACTCCCGAACAGTCCGGTTGAACGGCTCAGGGGCCTCGATGTTGCTGAGGTGCCCGGTGCCGGGCAGCACGACCAGGGTGGCGTCCGGGATCGCCTCCAGGAGGGGACGGGCGACGAGGTCCACCGGCGAGCGTGAGTCGAGTTCGCCCCACAGCAGCAGGGTCGGCACCGTGATCTCGGGCAGCAGGTCGCGCTGGTCGGCCTCGGCCATGACGGTGAGCTCCGTCCGCATGCTCCGGGGCCGGGTCTCGGCGGACATCACGGACAGCAGGCGGACGGCTTCGGCCGGTGGACGCCCGGCGAACAGGCCGGGCACGGTCGGCGCGAACTCCTCGGCCGGCACCGCGAGCATCCGCTCCGCCCCCTCGACCCGGGACCGCACCTCCGCCGGGGGCAGCGAGCCCTTCCAGCCCGCGTAGGTGTCCACGAGGAGCAGCGTCCGGACGAGCTCGGCGTGGTGCCGGTAGAGCTCCAGCACCACGGTCCCGCCCCACGACAGGCCGAGCACGTGCGCCGGCCCGAGGTCCACGTCCTCGATGACGGCCGCCAGACAGCGGGCGTAGTCGGCCAGCGTGAAGGACGGGGTTACGTCGGAGGAGCGGCCGGCACCCGGTTCGTCCCAGGCGACGACGGTGAACTCGTCGGCCAGGTCCTCGGTCTGCGGGCGGAACAAACGGGCGTCCGTCGTGGCGCCGTGCGCGAGCACGAGGGGCGGGCCCTGGCCCACCCGGTCGTACGCGACCTCGATGCCGTCGACCCGCACCGCTGGCATGACACCAGGCTACGCGCACGTGCCGGGGGCGTCCTGTCGGTGGACTCCCCCGGCACGCGGCAGGGTCACCCCCTCGTCATCCCTGGTCCGCCACGAAGGCGGCCATGCGGGTCAGGGCGGCGTTCCAGTTGATCGTGTGCTCGTTGGTCGACCAGGACTGGATGTCGTCGATGTAGCAGAACTGGCCGACGCAGCCCTGGAGTTTGCTCTGTGCGTAGGGGTCCTGGATGCTCGAGTTCGGTCCGCCCGCGAGGGTGCCCTTCGGCGGGTTCGGCTGGCTCGGGTCGAGCTGGCGGGCGTACCAGCGGCTGTGCTGGTTCTGGGCGCTCACCTCGCCGTAGCCGGTGACGTAGGAGATGTTCAGCGCGTTGCGGCCCAGGATGTAGTCCATGCTCTGGAGCGCGCCGTCGCGGTACTTCGAGGCGCCGGTGATGTCGTACGCGGTGGCGAGGACGACGGCGTTGTTGAGGACCTGGTGGCTGGAGCCCCAGTCGTATTTGTTGCCCTCCGGGGCGTACGGCATGCCGTAGGGCTGTGCCTTCAGCGTGGCCAGGTAGCGGTCGGCGGCCCTGACGACGGACTGGCGGACCTTGTCCCGGCCGGGCAGCTTGTTCGGCACCGTGGCGAGGTCGAGCCGTCCCGCCGCGCCCGTGCGGGCCCAGTCGAAGCCGATGGGCCCGAAGATGTCGGCCGTGTGGACCGGCGACTTCAGGACGTACTCCTGGAAGGGCTGCTCGCCCGTGGTGAGGCACAGCTCGGCCGCCGCCCAGTAGAAGTCGTCGGTGACGTCGCTGTCGGCGTAGGCGCCGCCGCCGACGCCGTCGCTCTCGGAGGCGTAGCGGTCGGGGTGGGCGAGCGCCGCCGACCAGGCCTTGCGGGCGGCGGCCAGTGCCTTGTCGGCGAACGCCTTGTCGTAGGGCCGGTACAGGCGGGCCGCCTGCGCGGCCGTGGCCGCGAGGTTCAGGGTGGCCGCGGTGGACGGCGGATGCAGCTCGCGCTTCTGCGGGTCGTCGCTCGGCAGCAGCGGCAGTCCGGTCCACTGCTCGTCGTGCATCTTGTGGTGGGCCATGCCGGCCAGCGGCTTGCCGTCGGGCACCTGCATCCTGAGCAGGAACTCCAGCTCCCAGCGGGCCTCGTCGAGGATGTCGGGGACCTTGTTGCCGCTCTCGGGGATGTCGAGCGTGCCGTCGCCGAGCTTGGCGGGGTCGCCGGTGCGGGCGTGCAGCGCGCGTTCGTGGGTGCTCAGCACCTCCCAGGTGGAGATGCCGCCGTTGACGACGTACTTGCCGTGGTCACCGGCGTCGTACCAGCCGCCGCTGACGTCCAGGGTGTAGTCGCAGACGCCGGGCTGGCAGGGCACAGCGGTGTCGCCCTTGTTGGGCGCCACCCCCACGTGCCCGGCCGGGCGGCCATAGCCGGGCCGCAGGTCGTCGCGTATCGCGATGCCGCTGCGCTGGGGGTAGTAGTACTTCGCCGAGTCCAGCCGGAGCCGCTCGTAGGCGCTCGCGTCGATGTCGAAGGGGCGGCTGGTCTCGCCGTCGGCCACGAGCGTGAGGCCCGTGCCCTTCTTGCGGTACGCGCCGAAGTCGATCGAGTGGACGTTCTGCCCGGAGGAGGCGTCGACGCCGCGCGGCACGGTCGTGCCCCGGGCAGCCACCTTCCCGCCGGAGGTCCTCAGCTCCCAGGGCAGTTTCGCCGTGGCGTCGGTGACCAGCGTGGCGTTCTTCGGCCCGGCAGGCAGATAGGCGACCTGGTTGACGCGGACCCGGGGCCCGGTGTCGGGCTCGTACGGCTCCGGCGTCACCCCGCCGAGCAGGGAGACGTCGTCCATGCAGAAGCGCCAGGGATCCGCGCTGCCGCCGAGCTGGAAGCCGACCTGGCCCTGAGTGGTGTCGACGGGCGAGGTGAAGGTGTAGGAGTAGGTGTCGCCGGAGACGCTGAGCTGCGGTGTCACCTCGTGGTAAGTGTCGTAGGGCGACACCGAAAGGCCCACGATCGCCCGCACGACGTGCCCGGCGGGCGTGCCGGTCGCGCTGAAGGAGAAGCGGTACGACTCCCCCTTCACGAGGGTGATGTCGTTCTGCCCGACGGCGGCGTCCCAGCGGTTGGTGGTGCCGCCGGGGACGTCGGCGCAGAGCCGGCCGTCGGACAGCCCCGCGGTGACGTTGCTGGTCGCCCACCAGGGGTCCGTGGTGGTGTCGAAGGTGCCGTTCCTGACCTGCTCGGCCTCTTCGGCCCCGGCCGGTGCGGAGGGCAGCGCGGTGAGCGCGGTCGCCAGCAGGGCCGTCAGGGACAACAGGGCGGTTCTGCGTCGTTTCACGTCCGGGCTCCTCTGGAGAGGTGCGGGTGGCGCTCGATACGTGGGAGCGCTCCCAGATGTGGATGCACGCCATGGTTGTGGCTGATGTGACGCCCCGTCAACGGTCCGGACGGGACTGGCTGTTCACCACCCGTCCGGACCGTCGTGCCCGAGGTCTCAGGCGGCCGGGGTCTCCAGTCGGCTGATGCGCAGGGCGCCCCGGGCCTCGTCGGGGTGGCGGCTCGTCATCGTGAGCCGGATCCGGGAGCCCCGGACGGCCTTGAAGGTGATCACGGTCGGGGCGTCGGAGGCGGTGGCCCAGTCGATCGCCGTGTCCGTCACGGCCCGCCACGCCCGGCCGTCCCACACCGCCACCTCGATCGCCGCGGGCAGGCTGTGTGTGGCGTCCACGGTGAAGGAGACGTCCACCCGGTCGAAGCCGCGGGTGCGTCCGTGGTCGACCGTGACCCAGTCTTCGGTTCGGGCGCCGTCGAAGGCGGGCAGCAGGGCCGTGGCCTGCTTGAAGAAGCCGTTGGACCAGCCGGTGGCCGGGTCGCCGTCGAGCATGGCGGCGGGCAGGGTGTCCGGGCGGCCGGAGTAACTGGCGTCCGCGTGCGGGTGGTCGACGGGCGCCGGGTGCTCCGGCGCGAAAGCGGGCGGGGCGGTCTGCGCCCTGTCCGCTGCCCTGGTGGCGCGTACGGTCGCCGTGCCGGTGCGCAGGCCGTCGGCGCGGGCGGTCACCTTCACCGTGCCCGTCTTCGTGCCGGAGCGGACGATGGCGAGGGCCTTGCCGTGGAAGGCGGTACGGGTGCTCGCCTGGTAGCGCTCGGCGCTCTCCTGGCGGCCGTTGTCGAGCCCGGCGAGCGAGCCGTTCGCCACCTCGAAGGAGAGCAGGTGCTCCGCGTCGGGCACCACCACCCCGCGGCGGTCGACCACCTCGGCGGTCACGAAGACCAGTGAACGCCCGTCCGCCACCACGGAGTTGCGGTCCGTCGTCAGGCGTATCGCGTGCGGGGCGCCGGCGGTGCGCAGCACGTCGGTGGCGACCGCCTTGCCGTCCTGCCGCGCGACCGCCTTCAGCTCACCCGGCGCATAGGGCACCTTCCAGGTCAGGTGGAGCTTTCCGGCGCTGCCGTTCGGGCTGGTGTAGCTGCCGGGGTAGGGGCCGTCGGTGAAGGTCTTGTCGTCACCGGTCGCCTCGGTCGTCTCCAGGTACGTGCGGCCGTCGACGGTCTTCTTGGTGTCGAACCGCCGTACGCCCAGGGACTTTCCGTTGAGGAACAGCTCGACGGTGTCGACGTTGGCGTACGCCCAGACCTCGACCGTGTCGCCCTCGGCGTGGTTCCAGGTCATCGGCAGCAGATGGACCATCGGCTTGTCGGTCCACTGGCTCCGGAACAGGTAGTACATGTCCTTGGGGAAGCCCGCGGTGTCGACCGCGCCGAAGAAGGACGCCTTGACCGGGAAGACGTCGTACGGCGTGGGCTCGCCGATGTAGTCGATGCCCGACCACAGGAACTGCCCGGCGAACCACTTGCGGTCCCGGTCCTTCTTGTGGCCGTACTCGCCGCTCATGGTCCAGGAAGCGAGGTTGTTGTCGTAGGAGGAGGTCCCGCGCCTTCCGGGCGTGTAGTTCTCGCCGGTGTTGAGGTGTTCGGGCTCCTGGTACTCGCCCCGGGTCGAGGTCTCCGAGGAGGACTCGGACTCGAAGAGGAAGAGGTGCGGGTAGGTCGCGTGCAGCTGGTCCACCGACTTGGCGGTGTTGTAGTTGAGGCCGAGGCCGTCCAGCTTGGCCAGCATCAGGTCGGCCGCGGAGCCCTTGGCGGGGAGGCGGCGGTACTTGTCGGAGCCGATGACCAGCGGGCGGGTGTCGTCCGCGGCCCTGATCGCGGCGATGATCCGGTCGGCCATGGCGAGGCCGGCGGTGGAGGTGGAGTCGGGGACCTCGTTGCCGATGGACCACATCAGCACGGCGGGCGAGTTGCGGGCCGCGAGCACCATCTCGGTGGCGTCCTTCTCGCACCACTCGTCGAAGAACCGGCCGTAGTCGTACCGGTTCTTCCCGGTGCGCCAGCAGTCGAACGCCTCCACCAGCATGACGACGCCCAGTTCCTCGCAGACCTGGATCACCTCGGGCGCGGGCGGGTTGTGGGAGGTGCGCAGGGCGTTGACGCCCATGGACCGCATGATCTCCAGCTGGCGGCGGACGGCGTCGATGCTGACCGCGGCGCCGAGCGCGCCCAGGTCGTGGTGGAGGTCGACGCCCTTGAGCTTGTGGTGGGTGCCGTTGAGGAAGAAGCCCTCGTCCGGGTCGAAGCGGAAGGTGCGGAAGCCGAAGGGCGTGCGGTAGGTGTCGGTGGTCCTGCCGCCGACGCGCAGTTCGGTGTGCAGGGTGTAGCGGTGCGGGGCCGCGATGTCCCAGAGCAGGGGGCGCCGGACGGTGAGCTCGTGGGTCTCGGTCTTCTCGTCGGTGACGGCGGCCGTGGAGGAGGTACGGGCGACCGTCCGGCCCTTCGGGTCGACGATCCGGGAGACGACCTCGACGTCGGCGCCCGCGCCCGACGCGTCGACGACCGACGTGTCGACCCGTACGACGGCCTGTTCGGCGGAGATCTCGGGGGTGGTGACTCGGGTGCCCCAGCGGGCCACGTGCACCGGCTCGGTGATCACCAGGCGGGCCTCGCGGTAGATGCCGCTGCCCGAGTACCAACGGCTGCTGGGGAGCCGGTTCTGGACCTTGACCGCGAGCACGTTCTCGGTGGTGCCGTCGGTGTGGACCAGGTCGGTGAGGTCGAGGGCGAAGCCGGTGTAGCCGTAGGGGTGGCGCCCGGCCTCCTTGCCGTTGCAGTGGACGGTGGAGTCCATGTAGACGCCGTCGAACTCGACCGAGATCCGCTTGCCGGCGAGGGCGGGCGGCAGGGTGAAGGCGAGGCGGTACCAGCCGAGGCCGCCGGGCAGGAAGCCGGTGCCGCTGGTGGTGCCGTGCTCTGTGGTGGGGCTCTGCTCGATGCTCCAGTCGTGCGGGACGGCGACCTCGCGCCACCGGGAGTCGTCGTAGCCGGGCTGGGCGGCGTCGGCATAGGCGCCGGTCGGGTCGGTGATCCCGCCCGGGTTCACCAGCGCGAAGCGCCAGCCGTCGCGCAGTGCGACCGTGCGGCGGCCGGACCCTCCGCGCGCCGCGTCGGCGGCCCATGCCTCGGAGGCGCCCACCAGCGTTCCGGCCGCGGGCGCGGCGGCGGAGGCGAGCAGGACCGATCTGCGCGTGACCGACATGGCGGCTCTCCCTCATGAAGTCCCAGAAGTACTCACAACTAATCGTGAACGAACAGATTCTGTCGAGGTGTCACACAGGGCCGTCAAGGGTGCGGCAGCATCGTTCTGCGCCAGGCGTCACATCGGCCGGAATTGCGCCTTGACCCTGCGCGGCCGGGCGGCGCAGGGGTTACCGGGCCACGTCGGGCGCCCACGCACTAGTCTGGAACTCAAGCGACCTCCCTGATCACTGTGAGTGTCCGTATGGAGTGGCGACGATGAGCCCGGACGAGCTGTTCGACGATGGCGTGGCCGCCCGTGCCGTCATCGCCGCAGACGGCACGCTCACCGAGTGGAGCGAGGGCGCACACCGTCTGCTGGGCCACACGGCCGCCGAGGTCCTGGGCCGCCCGGCCGTCGAGCTGCTGGCCGACGGGGCGGCCCCGCCGCTCGTGCCCGCCGACGAACCCCGCTGGAACGGGACGCTCACGCTGCGTCACCGTGACGGGCACACGGTCTCGGCGTGGGTGCTCGCCCACCGCAGACCGCCGGACGGCCCCGAGACCGCCGAGTGGCTCGCCGTGTCCCCGCCTGAGGCCCCCGGCCCGGAGCTGCCGGACGACCCGCTGGTGCGGGCGGCCCTGACGCAGTCGCCCTGCGCCACGATGATCTTCGATGAGCGGCTGCGGCTGCGCGGCGTCAACGACGCCATGGCGGACCTCCTCGGGCTGCCCGCCGACCGGCTGCGGGGCCTGCGGCCCACCGATGTCGGCAGCCGGCCGCAGAACACGGAGCTGGAGGAATATCTGCGCCGCGTGCTGAGCACCGGCCGGCGGCAGGACATGCAGACGCACATGAAGGCCAGCGGCGAGAGCCGGGGTGCGCACGCCTGGCTGGCCCGGCTCGCACCGCTCACCGACGACGGGGGCCGGGTGCGGGGCGTGTGCGTGACGGCCCACGACTTCAGCGACCAGTACCGGGCACGGGAGCGGCTCCAGCTGGTCAACGAGGCGAGCGTGCGCATCGGCACCACCCTCGACGTCACCCGTACCGCCCAGGAGCTGGCGGACGTGTGCGTCCCGGCGCTCGCCGACTTCGTCAGCGTCGACCTGCTCGACGTACAGGAGCACGGCGGCGAGTCCGCCGGCCCGCCGACCCCACCGGTGAGCCTGCGCAGGGCCGCGCACCAGTCGGTCAACTCGGGCAGCCCCGAGGCCGTCGCCAAACCGGGGCAGGTGGACGTCTATCCGGAGAACTCCCCGCAGGCCGCCTCGCTCATCGCGGGGCGCGCGGTCGTGGCGTCCGGAGCGGACAACGGCGACCTCGGGAAGTGGCTGGCCTGGGACCCGGTCCGGTTCGGGCGGATACGCGAGTACGGCATCCACTCCACGATGTCCGTGCCCCTCCAGGCCAGGGGCTCGACCCTCGGGGTCGCGGTCTTCACCCGTTTCCGGCGCCCCGAGCCCTTCACCGACGACGACGTGCTGCTGGCCGAAGAGGTCACGGCACGCGCCGCCGTCTGCATCGACAACGCCCGCCGCTACTCCCGCGAGCGTGAGACGACGCTCACGCTGCAACGCAGCCTGCTGCCCCGCACGCTGCCGCGCACGGCCGCCGTGGAGGCGGCCTCCCGTTATCTGCCCGCCGCCCGCTCGGGCGTGGGCGGCGACTGGTTCGATGTGATCCCGCTGTCCGGGATGCGCATCGCGATGGTCGTCGGCGACGTCGTCGGGCACGGCATTCAGGCCTCGGCCACCATGGGCCGGCTGCGCACGGCCGTCCGCACCCTCGCCGACATCGACCTGGCCCCCGACGAGCTGCTCACCCACCTCGACGACCTGGTCGTCCGGCTGTCCCAGGAGTCCGGTGTCGACGCCGGCACCGGGGAGGTGGGCGCGACCTGCCTCTACGCGGTGTACGACCCCGTGTCGCGGCGCTGCACGCTGGCCCGGGCCGGGCACCCGCTGCCCCTCGTCGTCCCGCCGGACGGCCCGGCCCACCAGCTCGACCTGCCCTCGGGACCCCCGCTCGGGGTCGGGGGGCTGCCGTTCGAGTCCGCCGAGGTGGAGCTACGGGAGGGCAGTGTCCTGGCGTTCCACACGGACGGGCTGCTCGGGAGCCGCGAGCGGGACCTCGACGCGAGCCAAGGGATGCTGCGCGAGGCCCTGTCGGCTCCCTCCGACTCCCTGGACGAGATCTGCGACCGCGTGCTGCAAGCGCTGCTCCCGCCGAGCGGCTCCACCGACGACGTGGCCCTGCTGCTGGCCCGGACCCGCGGCCTGCCGTCTTCCCAAGTGGCGACCTGGGACATCCCCGCCGACCCGGCACTGGTGGCCCCCATCCGCAAGCAGGTCGTCGGCCAGCTCGACCGCTGGCAGCTGACCGATGCCACGTTCACCGCGGAACTGGTGGTGAGCGAGCTCGTCACCAACGCCATCCGCTACGGCGCCCAGCCCATCCGGCTGCGGCTGATCCATGACGCGTCCACGCTGATCTGCGAAGTGTCCGACACCAACCACACGGCGCCCCACCTGCGCCGTGCCAAGACCTGGGACGAGGGGGGCCGCGGTCTGCTCCTGGTCGCGCAGCTCACCCAGCGCTGGGGCAGCAGGCACACCACCGAGGGCAAGACGATCTGGGCGGAGCTGGCCCTGCTCGACGAGCTGTGAACGAACGCGGTTTCCCCGTTGCCGCGGCGGACACCCGCGAGGCATGGCCACAACGTCTCAGTCCGTACGCCGGGCGGCCTTACTCGGGAGCGCGCTCGCGGCTCTCGGCTCACTGACCGCCTGTGCCGAGCACCGCGCGGATACCGCCGCACAGCAGCTGCCCGCCGCCACCGGTACCCGCTGCCACACCTCCGAGCTGCGCGCGTCCGTCGGCCGGATGGATCCGGGGGCCGGGCAGCGCAACTTCCCGGTCGTGCTGACCAACGTCTCCTCGCGGACCTGCACCCTGCACGGCTATCCGGGTGCCGCGTTCGTGGACGCGTCCGGCCGGCAGCTGGGCCCCGACCCGAAGCGCACCCCCGACGAGCCGGCGACCGTGACCCTGGCGCCCGGCAGGAGCGCCTGGGCGGGGCTGCGGTATGCCGACCCCGAGGTCAGCGGCGCCCGCGCCGCCACTCCGGCGGCGCTGCTGGTGACTCCCCCGGACGAACGCAAGCCGCTGAAGGTGCGGTGGACGGCGGGTGAGGTGCCGGTCGGCGGGAACGCGTCCTCGGTGTTCCTGACGGCGTTCGAGGCGGGCAGCGGGCCGTGAGGCCGACGGGGTTCTCGTAGCTTTCTTACCAGCCCCTGGTTTCATGGGCGGGCACGCTGTGATCACGCCCCGGAGGACTCCGCCCTGAACACCCCGCTCGCCGAAGTTCTGTCCGTGGCGCTGCTGGCCGCCGTGCTCGTCTGGGCCGTGCTCCGTCCGCGGGGGCTGCCCGAGGCCGTGCTGGCGGTTCCGGCCGCCGGGCTCGCGGTCGCCGTCGGAGTGATCTCGCCCGACCACGCGTGGGAGGAGATCCAGCGGCTGGGGCCCGTGGTGGGCTTCCTCGCGGCCGTGCTGGTGCTCGCGCACTTCTGCGACGTCGAGGGGCTGTTCACGGCGTGCGGGGCGTGGATGGCCCGCTGGGCGGCGGGGCGTCCCGCGCGGCTGCTGACCGCGGTGTTCGCGCTGGCCTCCGTCATCACGGCCGTGCTCAGTCTGGACGCCACCGTCGTCCTGCTGACCCCGGTGGTGCTCGCCACCGCCACCCGGATGGGCGTCCAGGCCCGGCCGCACCTCTACACGTGCGCCCATCTGTCCAACACCGCCTCGCTGCTGCTGCCGGTCTCCAACCTGACCAACCTGCTGGCCTTCACGGCGAGCGGGCTGAGCTTCACCCGGTTCGCGGCGCTGATGGCGTTGCCCTGGCTGGTGGCGATCGGCGCGGAGTACCTGGTGTTCCGGCGCTTCTTCGACGAGGAACTGACCGCCCCGCTCCCCTCACCCGACCCGGCGCGCCCTCCCGAGCTGCCCCTGTTCGCCCTGATCACCGTGGGCTGCACGCTGGCCGGGTTCGTCGTGGCCTCCGCTCTCGGGATCGCACCGGCGTGGGCCGCCCTGACCGGCGCGCTCGTGCTGGCCGTACGGGCGCTGCTGCGGCGGCGGGCCACCCCGCTCACCGTGGTGCGGTCCGCGGCCCCGGCGTTCCTGGCGTTCGTGCTCGCCCTCGGCGTCGTGGTGCGGGCGGTCGTCGACCACGGGCTCGCCGACGCGCTCCACCGGGTGCTGCCCGACGGCTCGGGCCTGCTCACGCTGCTCGGCTTGGCCGCGCTGGCCGCCGTACTGGCGAACATCGTCAACAACCTGCCCGCGGTCCTGGTGCTGCTGCCGCTGACCGCGGGGGCCGGTCCCGGTGCCGTACTGGCGGTGCTGCTCGGCGTGAACATCGGCCCCAACCTGACCTACGCCGGATCGCTGGCGACCCTGCTGTGGCGGCGGATCGTGCAGCAGCACGGACACCGGGTCGGGGTCGGGGAGTTCACCCGGCTCGGGCTGATCGCGGTACCGGCCGCGCTGGTGCCGGCCGTGGTGGCGCTGTGGCTGTCGCTGCGTGTCGTCGGGGGCTGAGCAAGCGTCCGGTCAGCGGCGACCGTCTCCGTAGCCGCCATAGCCGTAGCCGCCGTACCCGTAACCGGGGTAGCCGTATCCGGGATACCCGTAGCCGGGATAGCCGTTCTGGCCGTCCCCGTCGCAGGGGTAGCCGTAGCGGTAGCAGGCCGACTCGGTGGGGGCCGCGCCGGTCGGTGCCGGGCGCGCTGCCGACGGGGTGGCGGACGGGGTCGGTGACGGTGACGCCGTGGGGGTCTTCGAGGGCGTGGGCGTGGGTGTCGGGGTGGGGCGCGGCGCCGGGGCGGCGGCCTTCCAGTTGACGGCCTCCATCTGGAGGTCCGCCTTGGAGGTGTCGATCGCCCACCGCTGGTCCTCGTCGTCCGCCCGGGTCTTGAGGACCAGGGCTCCCGAGCCGTCGGTCGCGGCCGGAGCCAGGGCGAGGTCCTGGTTCCAGCGGGGCACCAGAGCGCCCTGGAGGGTGAAGTCGTAGCGGATGTACTTGGAGTCCGGCCGGGACGCGCCCGTGCAGGGAGCCAGCCGCACCGAGTAACCGAGCTGCGAGTCCAGGCACAGGCCGGGAGCGGCACCATTGCGCAGCAGGCCGTCGGTCTCGTACGTCCACTGCTGGGCTGCGGCCGAGGAGCAGGCGGTGAGTTCGGCCTCCGCGTCCTCGACGGCCTTGTCGTCCTCGACACCGACGCACAGTCCCGAGTCCACGTTGTGCAGCCGGCCGCTCAGGGCACCCTTCTCGGCGTCGCCCGACCCGATCCAGGACGGGTCTCCCGTCGACTCGCCCGCGCCCGAGCCGGGCGTCTCGGAGGGCCGCCCCGCACCGGCCTGGGGGCCCTCGCCGGAGTTGACCACGGACCACAGGACCAGCGGGATCACGACCAGGCCGCTGACGGTCAGGATGCTCGCGGTGAGGTTGCGGCGGCGGGCGGCACGGCGGGCCGCCTTGTGGGCGGATCTGCCGGCCGCGGTGCGGGGGCCCGCGGCACGCCGGCCGGGACGGGAGTCCGCGGCACGCCGGCCGGGAGTGGTTCCACCGGCCGGCGGGGCATCGGGCGGCGGCGGGAAGCCGGCGTGAGCGTGCGCTGGTTCCGCTGTCACGGGGGCGGGCGGCGCGGGCGGCGCGCCGACCGGGTCGGTGAACGACTCCCCTGCCATGCCCGCGAGGACGACGGGATCGGGGAAGGCTTCCTCGACGGCCACACGTGCGGGGAGTCCGGCCCCCGTCGCGGCCGCCTCCGTACCGGGCCGCGGGGCGTCCGTCACGTCGCTCTCCGCGGCACCGCTCGATCTGCTCTCCGCGTACTCACGCCCGCCCCAGCCGAGCACCGCCTCCGCCAGTGCGACGCCGAGCCCGTAGTCGAACCGGCCGAGCTGGTCCGCGGCAGCGGCGCAGTGCCCGCAGCCCTGGATATGCGCGCGTAGATCGGGGTCGATGTCGAGGGCGCCACGCCGGTACGTCACGTCGAGCAGGCGGAGATAGCGCCGGCACTCCTCGTCGGGCGCGAGTTCACGGTGCAGTTGGAGGCTTTCCTCGCGCAGCCGGTCACGGGCCCGGTCCAGTTCGACGCCGGCGCCCTCCTCGTCCAGGCCGAGCAGCCCGGCGGGGGCGGTGAGCGGTTCGGCCTCGACCTCGACGTGCCACAGCAGGCAGCGCGCCGACTGGGGCAGCCGCTGGAAGGCGCCGGACAGCAGGCGCCGGTGCTGCTGCGGCAGCAGCCGGGCGGCCACCCGCTCCCCCTCGTCGGCCCCGGACAGCAGTTCCGGGTGGAGCATGTCGCGTCGGTGGTCGGTGGCCCACTCGGCGGCGATACGCCGCACGGTGACGAGCAGATGGGGGCGCCACGCCGAGGTGGGGCCGTTCTGGCGCAGGGTCTCGCCGAAGATCCGGGTGAATGCGGCAGTCGTGAGTATTCCGGCGGATCGCGGCCCGTCGGTGCACAGCCGGGCGTAGGCGGAGGCCGCCTCCCAGTGCCGGTCCAGCAGTTCGCCGACGGGGTGAAGTGCGGGGGTCGCCCCCGTCCACTTCCTGAGCTCGGCGCTCAGTTGCTCGTCCGTCGCGCCGATCCTGCGGGCCGGACCCGGAGAATTCGACGGGCCTGCGTCGTTCACGGCTGCATTCCTCTCAAGGACATGCGGAATAAAGTCCATACCAAGGGGTATGTCGGCCCGGTGGCCTCGCGCATGCGAAGAAAGGCGTGTTGTCCGGACGCCGACTAGGCACACCTTTGCACAGGTCAGCGACAGGGAACAAGGGATCTCACGGTTTCGTGCATTGCGTGCGCGGCCAGGGCCTTTTGACAAAACGTCAACGTGCGGTGCGAAAGGGATTTCCGCACTGTCCGTTCTGTTTTTTGCGGCGCGTTTTCGCCCGGCTCCGGGCGTCGACCCAAAACCATTGAACTGCCGCCTGAACAGCAGCTCACACCCTCGGGCCTTCCCGGTGCGGCCCTTTCGGGGACTCCTCCCGAAACCAATGACCACACCGCCGCTCAGCCCCACGGACCGCCGTGAACCGCGTTCCGGTACGCCCCCGGAGGTGTCCCGTAGCGCTCGCGGAAGACGCGGTTGAAGTGGAACGGGCTGGCGAAACCCGAGGCCGCGGCGACGCGTTCCACGGGCAGGTCGGTGCCCTCCAGCAGCCGGGCGGCGTGGCGCAGCCGCGCCTCGCGCAGGGCGCGCATCGGCGACCGGCCGCGCTGCCGGCTGAACAGATGGGCGAAGCGGGACGGCGACAGGGAGACCTGCTCGGCCAGCGAGCGGACGGTGTGCGGAGCGCCCGGGTCGGCGTCGATCAGCTCCTGGGCCCGCTGGATCCGTGCGTCGAGGCCGGGACGGGGTGCCGCCGGCCGGGCACCGGCGGTGGTGAGCAGGACGATCTCCTCCAGTGCGCACAGGGCCAGTTCGCGGGCGGCACTGCCGTGCGCGACGGCGATCTGCCCGTTCGGGGGTGCGGCGTAGGGCGGGGCGGACGCGTAGGGCGGGGCCGCGTCACGGGGAGGAGCCGCGTCGTCCGAGGCCACCTCGTCGGACGGGACCACCGCATCGTCCGGAGCCGCCCCGCCGGACGGCACCACCGCGACGTCCGAAGCCGCCCCGCCGGACGGCACCACCGCGACGTCCGAAGCCACCCCGCCGGACGGCACCACCGCGACGTCCGAAGCCACCGCGCCGGACCGCACCACCGCGCCGGACCGCACCACCCCGCCGGACCGCACCACCCCGCCGGACCGCACCACCGCGCCGGACCGCACCACCGCATCGTCCGAAGCCACCGCCTCGGGCGGTGGTGCCCCGGCCCCGGTCCAGCGGGCATCGGCGTGCATCCGACGGAACGCCGCCTCGACACGGTCGTACACCTCGGCCGGGGCGGACGTGACCACGTACACCCCGTGACCGGCGTCGTACGGCCGCAGCCACGCGGCCCACGACGGGCGGGCCTGGCAGTGCGCCCACCAGAACCGCCAGCGCCGGGCGCCGGGCTCGACGGCGTAACGGTGCGGGGCACCCGGGGCGAGTACCACCAGGTGGCCCGCGCCTGCCGGGGTCTCCACCCCGCCCTGCCAGAGCCGCCCCCGGCCTCCCGTGGTCCAGGTGAAGAGCCAACTCGCGGAACCGCGCGGCCGGTTGACGCCGTAGCCGGGCGGCTGGTCGAAGTGGCCGAGCACGACCAGACCGGGCGGCGGTGCGGGGTCCCCGTCGGACTCACGCTCAGCAGTACCGGGCAATCCCTCAGCACGCACGGGCATCCCCCTCGTCGGCTCGGTGGCCTAGCGTGTCGTGCCGGGGACCACTGACCGAGGAGTGCGCTCATGACAGTCACGGGCAACGGCGCCGCCGGCGCTCCCATCCTGGACCCTGCCGCGCTCAGGCGACACCGGGAAGGTTTCGAGGAGGACGGTTTCACGGTCGTGCGCGGGCTCTTCGGGGCCGACGAGACCGCGCGGCTGTGCGACGAGTTCGCGGCGCTGCGTGCGGCCGGCCCGGTTCCCGGACACTTCGAGCCGCGCGCGTCCGAGCCGGGCGCCGATCCGCTGCACGTCTGGCCGCGGGTGATGCACCCGCACGAGATCAACGACCTCGCTCGCGACGTCCTGCTGGACGCCCGGCTGCGGACGGTGCTGGAGGAGCTCCTCGGGGAGGAGGTCCTGGCCGCGCAGAGCATGTTCTACTTCAAGCCGCCGGGTGCCCGGGGGCAGGCGCTGCACCAGGACAACTTCTATCTGCGGGTGGAGCCGGGCACGTGTGTGGCGGCCTGGCTGGCCTGCGAGGTGATCGACCGGGAGAACGGCGGGCTGGAGGTCGTACCGGGCACGCACCGGATGGACCTGTTCTGCCCGGAGGAGGCGGACGCGGGCGTGTCCTTCGCCCGGGAGTACGTGCCGCCGCCGCCCGGTCTGGCCGCCGTGCCCGTGGACATGGAGCCGGGGGATGTTCTGTTCTTCAACGGCAGTCTGGTGCACGGGTCGCAGCCGAACCGGGCGGCGGATCGGTTCCGGCGGTCGTTCATCGGGCATTACGTGGGGCGGTCGGCGGAGCGGATCGGAAGGTTCTACCGGACGTTGACGATGAGCGGGGCGCGGGTGGCGCTGCCGGAGAGCGAGGGGGCGGGGCCCTGCGGGACGGAGTTCGCGCCGCAGGGGCCGCACTGAGCGCTCCGCGGGAGAGGCGGTAGTCCGTCTGCGGCGCCATGGGGGCTGGTCGCGCTCACGCGGCGGAGCCGCACATCGAGTCAGCCCCGCGCCCCTGTGGGCCGGTGTCAGTGACCGGCGATCGGATGCGGTGTGTAGGGCCGCTCCAGTTCCTCGAGTTCCTTGTCGCTGAGCTCCAGCTCCACCGCTGCCACCGCGTCCTCCAGGTGCTGCGCCTTGGACGCTCCCACGATCGGTGCCGTCACCGTGTCCTGGTGGAGCAGCCAGGCGAGCGCGACCTGGGCGCGGGGCACGCCGCGCTCCCCGGCGATGCGGGTGACGGCCTCGACAATGGTGCGGTCGCCCTCCTGGTACAGGCTGCTGCCGAAGGTGTCGGTGGCGCTGCGCCCGGTCGTGGTGTCCCAGTCGCGGGTGAGGCGGCCGCGGGCGAGCGGGCTCCAGGGCAGCACCCCGACGCCCTGGTCCGCGCACAGGGGCAGCATCTCGCGCTCCTCCTCGCGGTAGAGGAGGTTGTAGTGGTTCTGCATGGAGACGAAGCGGGTCCAGCCGTTCAGCCGGGCGGTGTACTGGGCCTTGGAGAACTGCCAGGCGTACATCGAACTCGCCCCGATGTAGCGGACCTTGCCGGCCTTGACGACGTCGTGCAGCGCCTCCATCGTCTCCTCGACCGGGGTGTGCGGGTCGAAGCGGTGGATCTGGTAGAGGTCGACGTAGTCGGTGCCGAGACGGGTGAGGCTCTGGTCGAGCTCGGTGATGATCGCCTTGCGGGACAGTCCGCTGCCGTTGGGTCCGGGCCGCATCCGGCCGTGCACCTTCGTCGCGAGCACGATGTCGTCGCGGCGGGCGAAGTCGCGCAGGGCCCGGCCGACGATCTCCTCGCTGGTGCCGTCGGAGTAGACGTTCGCCGTGTCGAAGAAGTTGATCCCCGCCTCGACCGCCTGCCGGATCAGCGGACGCGAGGCCTCCTCGTCGAGGGTCCACTCGTGCCGGCCCCGGTCCGGCAGGCCGTAGGTCATGCACCCCAGACAGATCCGCGAGACGTCCAGGCCCGTCGAACCGAGCTTCACGTACTGCATTGTTGCTGCTCCTGCCTTCGGGAGGTGTTCCACGGGGAGCGTACGTGCTCGTGTGCACTCGAAGGCGTCAGCCGTGTTCGACCAGGTCCAGCGCCCGTTCCCAGCCGAACTCCGGCCGCCCGCCGTCCTCGTCCGGTTCTCCGGTGTAGGGCTGCCCGAACCGCACGCCCATCCCCCGCAGCCGTTCGAGACTGTCCCGGTAGGCGGGGTGGGAGGCCAGCGCGCCGGCCACGCAGGGCAGGACGGCGACCGGTACACCCAGCCCCGCGACTTCGCACAGGGTGCCCAGGGCGAGGGTGTCGGCGATGCCGGCCGCCCACTTGTTGACGGTGTTGAAGGTGGCGGGCGCGACGACCACGGCGTCCGGCGCCGGGAACGGGCGCGGCTCGCCCGGGGTGCGCCAGGCGGACCGGATCGGGCGGCCCGTCTGGGCCTCGACGGCCGCGGTGTCGAAGAAGCCGTTCATGGCGACGGGCGTCGCGATGACACCGACCTCCCAGTCGCGTTCCTGCGCGGCGGTGATCAGTTTGCTGACGTCCGCGGCGATTCCGGCGGCGCAGACGACGACGTAGAGGAAGGGCTTCCGGGCGGCCTGTTCGGTCATCCCGGAAACCCTAGCCACTCCGCCGGGCTCACCGGACGGGAAACGTGGCTCCGCGCTCCCGCTCCGGCCGTGGGCCGAAGATGCGGCGCTCCCGCTCCTCGATCGGTACGTCGTTGATGCTCGCCTCGCGGCGGGTCATCAGGCCGTGTTCGTCGAACTCCCACAGTTCGTTGCCGTAGGAGCGCCACCACCGGCCTTCCGCGTCCCGGCACTCGTACTGGAAGCGGACCGCGATGCGGTTGCCGTCGAAGGCCCACAGGTCCTTGCGCAGCGCGTACTCCCGCTCGCGCTCCCACTTGCGGGCCAGGAACTCGGCGATCTCGGCGCGGCCGGTGAGGAAGGTGTCGCGGTTGCGCCAGACGGAGTCCTCCGAGTAGGCGAGGGCGACCTTGTGCGGGTCGCGGGTGTTCCAGGCGTCCTCGGCGGCCTGGACCTTCTGCGCGGCGGTGTCCCGGGTGAAGGGCGGCAGCGGCGGGCGGTCGGTCATGGATCCTCCCTGATCCGCGAGGGAGAACGGGCGTTCTCCGCAGCGGCTGCTACGGTAGGAGAACGCTCGTTCTCGCGTCAAGGAGTGGTCGTACATGGACAGCGCAGAGGTCCGGGAGCGGGCACTGGACGCCGCCGAGGAGCTGTTCTACGGGCGGGGCGTGCAGTCCGTCGGCATGGACGACGTACGCGGCGCGTCGGGAGTCTCGCTCAAGCGGCTCTACCAGCTGTTCCCGTCGAAGGAGCGGCTGGTGGAGGCCTATCTGGAGCGGCGTGACGCACGCTGGCGCGGCCGACTGGCCGAGTACGTCGAGCAGTACGGGGAGCCGCGGGAGCGGATCCTGGCCGTGTTCGACTGGCTGGGCCGATGGTTCGGCGAGCCGGGCTTCCGGGGCTGTGCGTGGATCAACGCGTACGGGGAGCTCGGCGCGACATCCGCGCGCGTGGCCGGCCAAGTGCGCGCGCACAAGCGGGCTTTCCGGGACTACCTGGCCTCACTCGTCGACGCGGCGGGGCTGCCCGGCGCGCTGGCCGGACAGCTGTTCCTGCTCGCCGAGGGTGCCATGGTCACGGCGGGTGTCACCCAGAGCGCGGAGCCCGCGGCCGAGGCGCGGGAGGCCGCCCGGCTGCTCCTGCGGACCGTGTGAGGCCGGGCCTCAGCCGACCGTCTCCGACACGGTGATGGCGCTCACCGGGCAGGCCCGGGCCGCCTCCCGCACCAGGGCGCTGCCGCCGCCGTCCTCGTGGCCGGGCAGCAGGGCGCTCAAGCCGTCGTCGTCCTGGGTGAACACGTCCGGGGCGGTCAGGGCGCACTGGCCCGCGCCGATGCAGACGTCCTTGTCGATGTCGATGTGCATGTCCGGAATCCTCTTACCAGGTCACGGGGAGTTCCAGCATCCCCTGGATCGTGTCGCCCGGTTTGAAGGGAATCTCCTCGGCCGGGGCGGCCAGCCGCAGCGTCGGCAGCCGGTCGAAGAGGGTGTGCAGGGCGATCTCCAGTTCGGCGCGGGCGAGGTTCTGGCCGAGGCACTGGTGGATGCCGAAGCCGAAGGCGACGTGGTGCCTGGCCGGGCGGCTCCAGTCGAGCGTGTCCGGCTCGGGGTAGACCGTCTCGTCGCGGTTGATGACGGAGGTCGCGAAGACCACGCCGTCGCCCTTGCGGATCGTGGTCCCGGCCACCTCGATGTCCTCGACGGCCAGGCGCAGCAGACCGTCGGCGATCGACAGCATCCGCATCAGCTCCTCGACCGCGGCCGGCAGCAGCCGCGGGTCGGCGCGCAGTTCGTTGAGCCGCTCGGGGTGCTGGAGCAGCGTGAAGGTGCCGAGCGAGATCATGTTGGCGGTCGTCTCGTGGCCCGCGACCAGCAGGATGAGCGCCAGGGCGATCAGGCCCTCGCGGTCGAGCGCGCCCTCGCGCAGCTGCCGGTGGACCAGGTCGTCCAGCAGGCCGGTGCCGGGGTCTTGCCGCTTGCGGTCGATCAGCTCGCCGAAGTACGCCTCCAGCCGGTCGCGGGCGTCCTCCACGTCGGCGGTCTCCGGGCCGCGCAGCAGCCGTCGCGACTGGGTCTCGAAGAAGTCGTGGTCGACGTACGGGACGCCGAGCAGGGCGCAGATCACCATGGACGGCACGGGCAGCGCGAAGGCGCTCACCAGGTCCGTGGGCGGGCCCTGGGCGATCATCGCGTCGAGCCGTTCGTCCACGATCTGCTGGATCCGTGGCCGGAGTTCGACGGCCCGTTTGAGGGTGAAGTCGCCGACGACCATCCGCCGCTGGGCGCGGTGTTCGGGGTCGTCGACGCCGAGGAGGGCTGTTCTGCGGTTCGTGATCCCGGCGAATCGCCGGGTCGGGGCGGGGAAGCCCGGGCGGCTGCGGTTGGAGGACAGGCGCGGGTCGGCCAGCAGCGCGCGGGCGGTCGCGTGCCCGCTGACCAGCCACGCCTCACGGCCGTCGAAGAGGGTGATGCGGGTCAGGGGGCGCTCGCTGCGCAGCGGATCGTAGGCGGCGGGCGGCTGGTAGGGGCAGGTCCGGCTCTGGGGGAAGGCGACGGGTGCGGTCGTTTCCGTCATGAAGACCTCGCAGACGAAGTGTGCGTCGTGCCGATCTTCATTAGATGCCCCAGGCACCTATGGAGCGACGTGAAGTTCGGCCAGATCGGTGGCGGCGGCAACATGGCCGAGGAACGCCGTCTTCCCGTTCGAACGCCGGGCGTCGGGGGCCGCGTCGCGGGAGCCGGCCCCTTGCCGGAAGCGGGGGTGCGCCGGTGCCGGTGCGAAAACCGGTTGCCGGTGGACGGGACAGGCCCCAGGATCCAGCCATGTCTGCGTTCGCCGTCCTCCTGCCGCTGTCCGCCGCCGCTCCCGCCGCGCGCCGACAGCAGCGGTCCGGCCGCCGTGGAGGGCCGACGCCGCCGCGGTCATGACGGCCGCGCTGCTCGCGGGGCTGCTCGCCGGGTACGGCATCGCCGTCCCCGTCGGCGCGGTCGGGACGTACCTCGTCTCCCTCACCGCCCGTACGTCCCTGCGCACCGGTGTCTGCGCGGCGCTCGGCGTCGCCACCGCCGACGGGCTGTACGCCCTCGCCGCGACGCTCGGGGGCACGGCCCTGGCCGGTGCGCTGCGGCCGGTGCTCGGGCCGCTGCGGTGGGTCTGTGTCCTGGTGCTGCTCGCGCTGGCGGCGTGGGGCGCGGCCACCGCCGTACGCGAGTACCGCGGCCACCGGCTCGCCACGCGGACGGTCCCCGCTCCCCCGGGCCCCGCCCGGGCCTACCTGGGGCTGCTCGGCATCACCCTCCTCAACCCCACCACCGTGATCTACTTCGCGGCACTCGTGCTCGGCTCCCGGGCCGCGGGCCCGGCCGGCCCCCTGGAGCAGGGCGTCTTCGTGCTCGCCGCCTTCGCTGCCTCGGCGAGCTGGCAGGTGCTGCTCGCCGGGAGCGGAGCCCTGCTGGGGCGCGCGCTGACCGGCCACCGGGGGCGGCTGGGGACGGCGCTGGTGGCGAGCGGGGTGATGACGGTCCTGGCCGTGCGGATGGCGATGGCGCCCGGGTGAGACGCGCGGGCCGGATCTGGTCGTGGTGCGGATGATTCGCGGGAATAGCGGTGTTGAAGGCGGATGCCGGTCAGCCGCGACACGACGATGGGACGGATGCCATGCCTCTCCAGGGCGAGTACGAACCCAGCCCGACACAGTGGGTGCGCAAGCAGGTGGAGCTGTACGAGAGCTCCGGCGGCACACAGGGCACGACCCTCCAGGGCTCGAACATGCCGGTGGTCGTCCTGACCTCACGGGGTGCCCGGAGCGGCAAGCTGCGCAAGACGCCGGTGATGCGGGTGGAACACGAGGGACGCTACGCAGCGGTCGCCTCCCTCGGCGGCTCACCCAAGCACCCGGTCTGGTACTTCAACATCAAGGCCGATCCGCACGTGGAGCTCCAGGACGGTCCCGTGAAGCAGGACATGATCGCCCGCGAGGTCACGGGCCAGGAGAAGGCCGACTGGTGGGAACGCGCCGTCGCGGCGTATCCGGCGTACGCCGACTACCAGAAGAAGACGGACCGGGAGATCCCGGTGTTCGTGCTGGAGCCGGCTGACGGCGGGTGACACCGGGCACGGAAGAGCCGACCGCCCGGCCGAGGGCGGTCGGCAAGAAATATTTCTCCGGGGGTGCATGAACCGCCGGCGACGGGGCACGCGTGGGTCAGGCCCCGCCGCGTTCCCCCGTCGCGGCGGGGCTTTCTGCCGCCTCCTCCGCGAGACGGTCGGTGACATCGAGGAAGATCTGATCGGCCTCGGGGACCGTCCGGGCGATCGAGCGCTTGATGCGCACGGCGACGTCCTCGACGCGCTCGCTGTCCAGACCGGGCACGAGGTCGACGCGGGCGGCCACGAGGGCCGAGTCGAGGCCCGTCTTCATGGTGAACAGGGCCTCCACGCTGTCGATCTCCGGCTGTGCCCGCAGCAACTCCCGGATCTTCCCGCTCGCCTCCCGGTCGGCCGCCTCCCCGATCAGCTGGTCGCGCGCGTCCCGGCCCAGCCGGTAGGCGACGTAGACCAGCAGCGCGCCGATCGCCAGGGACGCGGACGCCTCCCACACCACCTGTCCCGTGACCATGTGCAGCGCCATACCGGCGATGGCCAGCGTGACGCCGAGCACCGCCGTGCCGTCCTCGGCGACGACCGTGCGCAGGGCGGGGTCGCGCATCCCGGCGCGCGCGCCGCCCTGCCGGCGCACCTGGTACAGCGCCCGCAACAGAGAGGCGCCCTCCGCGAGGAGGGCGATACCGAGCACGATCAGACCGGCCACATAGCCGCCGAGTTCCTCCTCCGCTCCGCTCGCCAGGGCCTCGAAGCCCTGGAAGAAGGAGAAGCAGCCGCCCATGACGAAGATCCCGACGGCCGCGAGGAGCGACCAGAAGAACCGCTCCTTGCCGTAGCCGAAGGGGTGACGCCGGTCGGCGGGGCGGCGGCTGCGGCGCAGTGCCGCCAGTAAGAAAACCTCGTTCAGGCTGTCGGCCACCGAGTGGGCCGCCTCCGACAGCAGTGCCGGCGATCCCGCGGCCAGGCCGCCGACCGCCTTGGCTGCCGCGATCACCAGATTGGCAGCGAGCGCCACCAGCACGGTGACGCGTGTCCTCCGATCAGATCCTTCTGCACTCACCCACGCCGATTGCCCCGGTCGGCGGTGCTCACACCGTGCCGTCGGCGGAAAAAGGGGAACGCGTTCACCAGGACACACGCACGACAAGCAGGCCACACGTATGCCGAAGGAGGTCATCCCCATGAGCCGCGACGACGGCGACGACGGCAACAGCGCCTACGGCAGGAGCACGTTCAAGCGGTCCAAGGCGCATTTCACGGACCGGATCACCGCCGACGGCCGGGACGGCTGGCCGGTGGAGGCCGGCCGCTACCGTCTGGTCGTCAGCCGCGCCTGCCCGTGGGCGAGCCGGTCGCTGGTCTCCCGGCGGCTGCTCGGCCTGGAGGACGCGCTGTCCCTGGCCGTCGCCGATCCGATCCAGGACGACCGCAGCTGGCGCTTCACGCTGGACGAGGACGGCCGCGACCCGGTCCTCGGCATCCGCTACCTCAGCGAGGCCTACGACCGGCGGGAGACCGGCTATCCGGGTGGTGTCAGCGTGCCGGCGGTGGTGGACGTGCCCAGCGGCAAGCTGGTCTCCAACGACTACCAGCAGCTGACGCTCGACCTCGCGACCGAATGGACGGACCTGCACCGGCAGGGCGCGCCCGACCTGTACCCGGACAAGCTGCGGGACGAGATCGACGAGGTGATGGCGGACGTCTACAAGGACGTCAACAACGGCGTGTACCGGGCGGGCTTCGCCACCGAGCAGGAGGAGTACGAAACCGCCTGCGCGGACGTGTTCCGGCGGCTGGAGCTGCTCGCGGACCGGCTGGAGCGGCAGCGGTACCTCGTCGGCGACACCATCACCGAGGCGGACATCCGGCTGTTCACCACGCTGGTCCGCTTCGACGCGGTCTACCACGGTCACTTCAAGTGCAACCGCTGGAAGCTGACGGAGAACCGGGCACTGTGGGGATACGTCCGCGACCTCTACCAGACGCCCGGCTTCGGCGACACCGTCGACTTCGACCACATCAAGCGCCACTACTACCAGGTGCACACGGGCATCAACCCGACCCGCGTCGTGCCGCTGGGCCCGGACCTGTCCGGCTGGCTGACCCCGCACCACCGCGAGGAGCTGGGCGGCCGGCCGTTCGGTGACGGTACGCCGCCCGGGCCGGTACGCGCCGAGGAGCGGGTCCCGGCAGCCCACACCCCCTGACCACCTCCATCCACCCCTCACCGACCAAGGAGATTCACGTGGCCAAGAAGAAGAAGCTGCCCCTCGCCTACCAGCCCCTCGGGTTCGTGCTGGGCTGGTCGAGCGGTTGGCTGGCCGGGCTGGCCTTCCGCAAGACCTGGATGGCGATCCGCAACGAGGAGGACGCGCCCGACGCGCTGGACAAGGACCGCGGCTGGGGGGAGATCCTGCTGGCCGCCGCGGTCCAGGGCGCCATCTTCGCCGTGGTGCGCAGCGCCGTGGACCGCGCGGGCGCCAAGGCCATCGAGCGTTCCACCGGCACGTGGCCGGCCGGGGAGAAGGGCGGCCGCGACTGACAGCGCCCCGGCCCCGCCCGGTACGGCCGGGCGGGGCCGGCCCGTGTGCTCAGCCGTCCACCTTGATCATCTTCATGGTGAGGTGCGACTCGAGGCGCAGAACGGCGGGCAGGCCGCTGAGCTTGCCGATGAGGAAGGCGCCGGAACTCGATGACCTCCTCGTAGGAGGCCACGGTGCTCTCGAACAAAATTTCCCGATGCGGCGCGGGCCGCCTTCCGGGACTGTGCCTCCGTGGGCCTGGGGATGCTGCCCCTCGGGCCGGCCTTCGGGGCGCTCGTCGTCCAGTCGGGGCTGGACTGGTGGTGGGCCGGGCTGTCCGCCGCATTGATCTACGGCGGTTCCTTCGAGTTCCTGCTCATCGGCATGGTCACCGCCGCCGCGCCCTTGGCGTCCATCGCCGTGGCCGCCTTCCTGGTGCAGGCGCGGCACGTCTTCTACGCGCCTGGTCGAGCGAGCGCATCCTGTGGCTCCAGTTCTTCATGCACCTGTACTGGGCCGGCAGCGCGACCGCAGGAGCCCTGCTCGGCTCCCTCGTCCCGGACCGTGTCACCGGACTGGACTTCGCCCTGACGGCTCTGTTCGTCGTCCTCGCTCTCGACGCGGTCCGCGACCTGCGCGGCGACCTGCCCACTCCCCTGCTCGCCCTGCTGTGCGCCCTGGCTGCCCGGTTCCTCTTCCCGCACCAGCTGCTCCTGGCCGCGTTCGCGCTGTTCACCGCCGGGCTCCTGGCACGCCACCTCGCCTCCGGGAGGAAGCCCGCTCATGTCTGACACCGGTCACGCCGTCGTCGCGGTCCTCGTCACCCCGGCCGTCACCTGGTCCCTGCGCGCGCTGCCGTTCGCCGCTCTGGCTACCCTGCGGGCCAGTGCCACGGTGACGTATCTCAGCACCCGGATGCCCGCGGGAGTGATGGTGATCCTGGTCGTCTACTGCCTGCGGGACCTCCCCGTGACCCCGTCGCGCGCCGCGGCGCCGCTGACCGCCCTCGCCGTCACCGTCGGCCTGCACCTCTGGCGCCGCAACGCGCTGCTGAGCATCCTCGCCGGGACGGCCGTCCATGTGGCCCTGGCCAGTACCGTCCTCGCCCGCTGAGCCAGGGGCCACCGGCCACGACAGCACCCCGGCCCGCGCACACGAGCTCGCCCGTCAGCCCTGCTTCGGTGCGGTCGGCGGGGTGCGGCGCAGGGTGAAGGAGTGGCCGGCCGGGTCGGCGTAGCCGCGCTCCTCCAGGGGGCCCGAGGCCTCCTTGGCCTCCAGGGGACGGCCGCCGAGGGCGACGACCCGGCGTTCCACCGCGTCGAGGTCGTCCACCACGAACTCCAGGTGGGCCTGGAGGGAGTTCTCGGGGCGGGGCCAGCTGGGCGGGGTCGCGTTGACGTCCCGGCGCAGGGCGATGCGGAAGCCGTCCGCGCCCTTGATCTCCACCCGGTTGGCGGTCGCGTCCGCCTCCTCCCCTTCCAGCAGCTCCTTGTAGAACAGGGCGAGCTTCTCGGGCTCGGCACAGTCGAGCACCAGGACACCCGCTTTCACCAGTGCCATGTCTCCTCCGCAGGATTCCGGCCGCGGGGCGGTCGTGCCCCGCGGATCCGTACCTTGCGGTTATCCCGGCCGGGCCGATTCAGTCGGCCGTCAACCACCGTCCGTCGCGCATGAGTTCACGGCCGTCGAGTTCATCGGCCTCCCGCCAGGCCTGTACGCGCTGCGGCACGACGCGGAAGTAGAGGTACGGCGTGGCGAGCCGGCGGGGGTCGAATCCCGTCTTGGCGGCGAAGAGTTCGGCGTCCTGCTCGGTCAGCTCGGCGGGCTGGACGGTCTCCACCGCGCCTTCCACCATGACGACGTCGCGGGTCGGCCCGATGCCGACCCGGGCCCGGCCGGTCGCGGCGAGGTTCCGTCCGGTGGGGCTCGACGCGGGGGTGGCGAACAGCAGGTACGAGCCGTTCCAGAGGAACGACAGCGGGACGAGGTACGGCGTCCCCGACGTGCCGTCGGCCGTGGCGACCCAGGCGTCCACGTCGTGTTCGAGACGGTGCAGGGTGTCCTTCGTGCGCTGCTCAGCGCTGCGTGCGGGTGCGGACGTCATCGTCGGTGCGCCTCCTGGAGAGTCGTCGGACGTACTCCGACCAGTGTGGCGTTCCGGGTCCCCGGAGGCTCGGCGGACAAGCCGGTACCGGGTGAGGGACGAGGGAGTATACGCAGCTCATGTGCTTCGGGCAGTAACGGAGATCACGGCAGGGTCACGGAATGGCTTATTCCCGCCGTGGGCAGCCTCGTACCGCTTCTCGGTTCAACTTTCGGACTGCGAAGCCCAGTTCGAGTGTGCGGGCGGTCACGGCACCGTCCGCTCGCAGGGGTGGGGGGACTCTGCCGTCCGTCTCCCGAAAGGAAACGCATGCCTCAGGCCGTCCGGTTCGACCTGTCCTTCGACCCCCCTGTCAGCCACCCACACGCCTCGGGCGAAGCAGCGCCTCCCGGATCCAGTGGTCGCGCTACGCCTGACGGGCCCGCGAGTGCTTCCTGATCATGCCGGTCAACGACCACGGTCGATCGATTCCGTTGCCAGGACCACAGTTCATTGGGAGACCGGTGTGAAATCTCGAGTCGCAGGTGCTGTTCCGAAGGCGTCCGCCATCAGCTCGATCCCGGCGCAGCCAAGCGCCCAGCTCCAGCCCACGGAGGCGGGGAACACCCTGGCCGGCCTCCTGGTGAAACACATCAAGGGGAGCACGGAGCAGTACCGAAGGTCCCAGGACGCCGCTCAGCAGCGGCTGAACGCGTTCGGCTCCCCCCACTCCAGCACCACGCTGCATGTGGAGGGAGCCCTCCATCTGGCGCGGCCCGCGTTCCTCCCGCCCGACGAGGAGGGCTACGCCAGGTTGAGGCACCTCGACACCAGCCTGCGCATGATCGAAGCAGCCTTCCCGCAGATCAGCACCGACATCGAGGTCTGCAGACTGACCTGCACGATGCTGGAAGGGGCCTGGAGGAGCCGGGCACTCACCCCGCCGCGCGAGGAGGAGCAGACAACCGTCTGCGCCTGCCCTCTGTGCCGTCGGCTGCCCACGCCCCCCGCACGCACGCTGGACGACTACCGGTGGCGGCAGAGCGCCGGCCGTCCCCTGTCCGTCAAGACCTGGCCACACCGCCGGGAACTCGACAGCGTCCTGACCGGTGGATGGTCCTGGACCCGGCAGATGAACGACCTCGAACGAGACCTCGGCCACCGCCACCGCTTCGAGGACGACATCCTCGTCTTCCACGAATACAAACGCGTGATCGACACCATCGACACAGCGCGCCTCACCCAGCACGTCGAAGGCCGCCTGGCCGAGAATTTCAGCACCAACAGCGCACGGGCCCTGGTCTCCGGACTCTTCGCGGCCCACAAGCGATCCGTCGACGAGTACTGGCTCCGACAGCACGACGCGGGCAGCGTCATGCTCCCCCAGACCAACCCGCTCAACCAGAGCGCCTATTCAGCCCTGCAGATGCTGGACTGCCTGTTCTGGCACGTCGCCCCCGACACCGAACTCTGGCAGGAGGAAAACCTCGCCTCCCTGCTGCTGTGCCGCGTCATAGATGACATGGCCGATGTACGAGCCGATGCCCTCACCGGCGAGATCAGCAACTTCTGGCTCGCCGAGATGCCCACCCACACCAAGGCGCTCTACGCTGCCTGCGCGATAGCCCTCGTCAAGTACGGCTGCATGCCCGAGGCCCACAGCCCGATGTGGAACACCTGGCTGATGACCACCACCATCGTCTGGATGGGGCTCACGGGCCGCCATGCCCTGTGGTTCGACGGCATCACCCAGGGCCTTCCCCCGGCGGAGGACTGCCCGTTGTGCGACCTGCAGCCCAACCCGTGCACCGGCATCCTCACCGACGGCACCACCCTCACCATCGCCCCGCGGCCCACCGTACGGGCCCTGAGCACCCGGGCCGCCGAGCTGTCCGCACGCTGTCGAGCCCAATTCCCCGGGACATGGGCCCTCTTCGACGCCGAGCTCCATGCCTTCGAGGCACTGCACGGCCCGTGGTACGGCAACACGGACAGCACATGGGAGATCTTGCGTCGCACCTACATCGCCGCCGTGGAGGCATCCACCGCCGCACCGTCGCCGGACCGCGCCCGTCAGGTCCAGCAGGACGCCGGCGTAGTCGGGTCCGAGAGGTTCCACGCCCTGCACGACCCTCGGACCGGGAGGGAGGACACCGCGCTGCTCGCCTACATGTTCGGCGGCGCCCACCCGCATTTCCTCTGGAACGCCACGGGATACCGCCCCACGGACGTCGCGGGCGACTGGCTCGACGGCTGACACGCACGGCGTTGCCCGGCCGGAAGCCGGCCGGGCAACGGTCCGCCTGCGTGGTCTAGACGGTGAACTCGACCGGCAGGCTGTCCAGCCGGGACTCCCATGTGGAGGCGGTCGAGCTGAGTTCTTCCGGCGGTACGGCCAGGCGCAGGTCCGGCAGCCGGTGCAGCAGGACGTCCACGCCGATCTCGATGATGGACTGGCCGATGTTCTGCCCCGGGCACTCGTGCGGTCCGGCGCTGAACGCCAGGTGCGACTGGTTGCCCTGCACGGCGACGGCCGAGTCGGGCCGTACCTCCGGGTCGACGTTGCCGGCGGCCAGGCCCAGGATGAGCAGTTCTCCCTCCTGGACGTGATGGCCTCCGAGCTCCAGGTCGGCGGTGGCGAACCGGCCCGGCAGCACGGACAGCGGCGGGGTGTCCCACATGACCTCTTCCACCACCGAGGAGATGTTCAGCTCCCCGCTGACCAGACCGGACAGCCGGGCGGCGTCGGTGAGGACCCGTTGCAGGACCCGGGCCAGCAGATTGCTGGTGGTGGTGTGCGCGGCGATCAGCACCAGACGCAGATGGCTGACGACCTCGTCATGGTCGAGGCCGGCCGGGTGCTCCAGCAGGGCCGTGGCGAAGTCGGAGCCCGGCTCGGCCAGCTTGCGCTCGGCGAGTTCCGCGAGGATCTGCATGATCCGGTCGTTGTGCTCGAGGGCGCCCTCACCGCCCTTGAAGACCTGGGCGCACGACTCGATCAGGCGTTGCGCGTCCGCCGCGGGAAGGCCCAGCATCCGGGTGAGCACGAGCATCGGCAGTTGCTCGGCGTAGTCGGCCACGAGGTCGGCGCGCCCGGCGTCGGCGAACGCGTCGATCTGCTTGTTCGCGAAGTGCGTGACGTGCCGCCGGATGCCCCGGACGGCCGCCGCCTGCAGCCCGTCGGTGACGGCGCCGCGCAGCCTGCGGTGCGGTTCGCCGTCCTGGGACACACAGTCGGGGCGCCAGCCGACCATCGGCATGATCGGCGAGGTCTCCTCGATCCGGCCCTCCCGCCAGTCCCGCCAGATCCGGGCGTCCCGGCTGAACTGGCGGGGGTTGTCGAGCACGCGCCGGTTGTCGCGGTAGCCGAGGACCAGCCAGGCGGGCACGTCGCCTTCGAGCAGGACCGGCGCGACCGAGCCGTGCTCCTTGCGCAGCCGCTCGTAGATGCCCGCCGGGTCGGTCGCGGCGTCCGGGCCGTACAGCCTGGTCAGGTCGGCCCCGTGGTGGGCGACGGGGCAGCCCCGCACGGCCTGGAGTCCGGATTCGGTCGAGTCGTTCATCGGGGCTCCAGGGCCACGGCCGAGCGTTCCTTCAGATGGTGGATCAGTGCGACCAGGACGTCCCTGCTGGAGGCCCGGTCGCGGGCGTCGAAGGCCACGACCGGGGTGTGCTCGGGGATGTCCAGGGCGTCCCGGATCTCCTCCACCGGGTAGTTCCGCGAGTCGGGAAAGACGTTCAGCGCGACCACGAAGGGGACTTCCAGCCGCTCCATCTCCTCGATCGCCCGGAAACTGGACTCCAGGCGGCGTGTGTCCACCAGGACGACGGCTCCGAGGGCCCCCTTGAACAGCCCGTTCCACAGGAACCAGAACCGTTCCTGCCCGGGCGTGCCGAACAGGTACAGCACCAGGCTCTCGTTGATGCCGATCTTGCCGAAGTCCAGGCTGACGGTGGTCTGCGTCTTGTCGGCGACGCCGACGAGGTGGTCGACGTCGGCGCTGGCCTGGGTGAGGGTCTCCTCGGTGGTGAGCGGCTTGATGTCGCTGACCGACCGGACCATGGTGGTCTTCCCGGTGCCGAAGCCGCCGGCGATCATCACCTTCACCGAGCGGGTGTCCCCGGCCGCCCGCCCTCCGGGTTGGTCAAAGCCTTTCAAGTCCACTGAGTACCTCCTCAAGGAGCGCGAGGTCGGGCCCGCGGCCGGCGTCGTGCGCCGGGATGGGGTTACGGGCTTCGACGCGACCTGCGTCCAGCAGGTCCGACAGCAGCACCGCCAGAATGTTGAAGGGGAGCCCGAGGTGAGCGCCGAGCTCGGCGACCGACAGCGGGTCGCGGCAGCGGCGGAGGATCTCCTCGTGCTCGTGCTGCATGCCCGGTAACGGGGCGGCGCGGGAAACGACGAGAGTCGCCACGTCGAGGCTCGATGCCGAACCGCCCGGTCCGCTGCGCCCTCCCGTGAGGACGTAGTAGCGCTCGAGACCGGACGGGTCCGACGGCCTGCGGGGAGCACTCATCCAGAGTGCTCCTCCAGGCGCGGAGTGGTACCGAGGAGCTCACCCATCCTGCGGGCCAGGTCCCTCATCTGGTGTCCGAGCAGGCCCTGGTCGAGGCCCTCCCTGGCGAGGACACCGAGGTACGTCTCCACACCGGCGCGGACGACGAAGAGGTGCCCGCCGTCGACCTCGATCATCGCGAGGCGCAACTGCCCGGCGTACTTGGGGAACTGTTCGGCGACCGGCTGGGCCAGGGCCTGGAGGCCGGCCACCACGGCGGCGAAGCGGTCGACGTCGTCGGGGTCTTCGGCGCCGTAGGAGGTGATGGCCTTGCCGTCGCTGGAGGCCACGAGGGCGAAACGGATCTCCTGGATGCTCTCGACGAGATCGCGGAGCGCCCAGCTCACATCTGTTCCTTGCTGCGTCATGAGGACTAGTCGCTCTCTTCGGTGCGGTGCTCGGTGGACTCGCGTCCGGCGGGGATCTCGCGGTCGTCGGCCGCCTGGGAGGCCTCTGCGGCGTGGCGTCCGGCGGTGGCGAAGGCCGCGAGCCCGGAGAAGGAGGCGTCCGGCGGGACGGCGGAGACGGTGCTGCGGTCGGTCCGCTCGGCCTGCCTGGGCGCGTCCGTCTCGTTCCGCTTGCTGCGGCGCCGGGGCAGTCCGCCGGGTGTGGTCTCCACGCTCTCCGTCTGCGCCGCCGCGGCCGGTGCCGGTGCCGTCTCGCGGGCCGCGGCCGAGGCGGTGCGCACCTCCGGGGCGGGCGCGGCCTGGGCGGCCGGGGCCGCGGGCAGCGGGCTGAAGTACTTGTGGGGGACCACGACCACCACGGAGGTGCCGAGCCAGGGCGAGTCCGCGAAGGTGACCCGGATGCCGTAGCGGCGGGCGAGGGCGCCCACGACGCGCAGGCCGATGCTCGCGTCCTCGGTGATGCCGCCGAGGCCCGCGCCGGGCGCGGTGCCCGCGAGGGCGTGCTCGGCCTCGCGCTTCTTCTCCTCGCTCAGGCCCTTGCCGGAGTCCTGGATCTCGATGCCGACACCGTTGGGGACCTCCTTGCCGGAGATGAGCACCGGCTCGGTGGGCGGCGAGTAGCGGGCCGCGTTGTCCAGGAGGTGTGCCAGGATCAGCGTGAGGTGGTCGACGAGGCCGCCGTCGACGCCCAGTTCGGGCAGGTGGCGCACCTGGATCCGGTGGAAGTCCTTGATCCGGCCGATGCCGCCGCGCACCACGCTCAGCAGCCGCTGCGGCTCCTGCCACTGCCGGCCGGGCCGGTCCGAGCCGCCGAGCACACCGATGCTCGCGGCGAGCGAGTCGGCGGGGCCGAGTTCCTGGTCGAGCTCCATCAGGCCGCGTGCGACGGCCGGGAGCCTGCCGTGCTCGCCCTGCATCTCATGCAGCCGGCCGCGGAGCTTGCTGGTCAGGACGTGGATGCGGTTGCCGATGCTGATCACGGCCTGTTCGGCGGAGGTGGAGCGGTCGAACTCCGCCTCCAGGCCGATCAGCGAGGTGCGCAGCAGCTTGCGCAGCTCGGCCTGGAGTTCCGAACTGACCTTGGCGCACTGGTTGACGGTGGGCAGCAGGTCGTCGATGGCGTCGCCGGCCCGCAGCTTCTCCATCGCGTCGGGCAGCTGCTCGTCGGCGAGCCGGGCGACCGCGGCGAGCTGGTGGGAGAGCTGCTCCTGCCAGACCTCGGCCTGGTCGGCGAGCTGGGCCTCGTAGGATCTGGCCTGCTCGGTCAGCCGTTCCTCATAGGCCCGGGACCGGTCGGCGAGCTGCGCCTCGTACGTGGCGCTCTGCTCGGCGAGGCGCCGCTCGTACGAGGCGTTCTGCTCGGTGAGCTGGGACTCCAGGGTGGCGCGTTCGGCGGAGAACTTCCGTTCCAGGCCGGCGACATGCTGCTGCCACTGCTGGTTGTGCTCGGCCTGCGTGGTGCGGAAGGAACCCTCCGCCCGGTGCAGTTGGGCCCGGGTGCGCAGCAGCAGGCGTACACACATGGCACCGGCCGCCGTCGCCGCGACACCGGCGACGGCCGTGGTTATTCGCTCCGAGCTCATGAACGTGGCGGCAACGGTCCCGCCTCCCAAGCCCAGCGGCATCAACCACCAGCTGTACCAGGCGACAGGGGCCCGCGCCGCCGGTGGCGGAGTGGCGAGTTCCATCTGCATCCTTCGAGGCAACACGATCGAACGGGGGGTGTGGACCGCACTCATGAGTACGCACCGCGAGTCGACCGGACGCGATCGCGTCAACTCGCAGCGCCGTTCGGAACCTTATCGGGTTTCAACCCGAAAGGATCAACCTCGTCCACCGGTGGACGTGAGGGTTCCGTCACGCTCCGACAGAAAGCAACAGGTCGACAAATTGCTTTGCTGTCGGCCCAGTTGGCCGGACGCCGGTCCTGCCGGGTCAGCGGGTGGTCTGGAACGTACGGCGGTAGGCCTGCGGGGACACTCCGATCGCCGCGTTCAGGTGCTGGCGCAGGGAGGCGCCGGTCGCGAAGCCGACCCGGCCCGCGATCTGGTCGACGGTGAGATCGCTGGATTCCAGCAGATGCCGGGCCCGGGCCACCCGCTGCTGGATCAGCCAGCGGCCGGGGCTGAGGCCCACCTCGTCGTGGAAGCGGCGGGCGAAGGTGCGCAGGCTCATCCGGGCGTGGCCGGCGAGGTCGGCCAGGGTGAGCGGTTCACCGAGGCGTTCCAGGGCCCAGGAGCGGGTGGCCGCGGTGCTCGCGGCGCCCTGTTCGGGGACGGGCTGTTCGATGTACTGGGCCTGGCCGCCGTCCCGGAACGGCGGGACCACGCAGCGGCGGGCGACGGTGTTGGCCAGCAGGCTGCCGTGGTCCTTGCGGATCAGGTGCAGGCAGACGTCCACGCCGGAGGCGGCTCCTGCGGAGGTGAGGACCGGGTGGTCGTCGACGAACAGCACGTCGGGGTCGAGGTCGACGTGCGGGAACATGCGGCGGAAGCGGTCGGCGACCTGCCAGTGCGTGGTCGCCCTGCGCCCGTCGAGGAGCCCGGCGGCGGCGAGCACGAAGGCTCCGGTGCAGATGGAGACGATGCGTGTCCCGGGGCGGATGAGCCTGAGCGCGTCCAGGACGTCGCCGGGCACCCCGTCCGTCAGGTGGGCGGGCGCGACGGGCGCGATCACCACGGTGTCGGCCGTGGCCAGGGCACGCGGGCCGTGCTCCACGGTGACGCCGAAGTCCGCGTTCGTACGGACCGGACCGCCGTCGACCGAGCAGGTCAGCACCTCGTACCGGTCGTCGGCGGCGCCCAGGATCCGGCTGGGGATGCCCAGTTCGAACGGGTACACGCCGTCCAGGGCCAGGACCACCACTCGCTCACGTCGCATGGCACGATCCTATCGAAGGTTGACCATCCTGCCATTGGCGGGCCCGGGCGCGGGCGGGCACGCTGGATGACCATGAGCACACAGAACACGATGCGAGCCATCAGCCAGGACGTCCTCGGCGGTCCCGAGGTCCTGAAGGAAGTGGAAGTCGAGCGCCCGGCACCCCGGCCGAACGAGGTGCTGGTCCGGGTGCGGGCCGCCGGGGTCAATCCGACCGACTGGAAGCACCGCGCCACGGGCGGCTTCCTGGGCGAGCCGCCCTTCGTCCTCGGCTGGGACGTCTCCGGCGTGGTGGAGGCGGTCGGCATCGGCGTCGCGGCGTTCGCGCCCGGTGACGAGGTCTTCGGCATGCTGCCGTATCCGTTCGGGCACGGCTCGCACGCCGAGTACGTCATCGCTCCGGTTCGCGCCCTGGCGCGCAAGCCGGCCGGGATCGACCACGTCCAGGCGGGCGCGCTGCCGCTGGTGTCGCTGACCGCGTGGCAGGCCCTCGTCGAGCACGCGGACCTGAAGTCCGGGCAGCGGGTGCTGATCCACGCCGCGGCGGGCGGGGTCGGGCACGTGGCGGTGCAGATCGCGAAGGCGCGCGGCGCGTACGTGATCGGCACGGCGAGCGCGGGCAAGCACGAGTTCCTGCGGGAGATCGGCGTGGACGAGGCGGTGGACTACCGGGAGACGGACTTCACCGAGGCCGTGAAGGACGCCGACGTCGTCCTGGACACGATCGGCGGCGACAACGCGCTGCGCTCCCTGCGCGTGCTGCGCCCGGGCGGGATCGTGGTGTCGATCCTGCCGGGTGGTTCGGACGACTTCTACGAGGAGGCCGGGCGGCTCGGTGTGCGCGCGGTCCGGATGCTGGTCGACGCCGACCGCGCCGGCATGGAGACGATCGCGGAACTCGCCGGGACGGGCAGGCTCCGCGCCACGATCGCCGGAACCTTCCCGCTGTCCGCCGCCGCGGAGGCCCACGCCTCGGGCGACACGGGCCGGACGACGGGGAAGCTGGTCCTGGTGAACGACTGAGGCGAGCCCCGAAGGGGCGCGGGGAACTGCGCGACAAGCCACGGCAGAGCCGCACACGCCGGTCCCCCGCACCCCCGAGCTCTCATGCGAACCCGCACGACGGCCGTCAGAACACCAGAACCGGCTTGATCGTCTTGCCCGACCTCATGTCCTGCACGGCCCGGTCGATGTCCCCGAAGGGATACGTGCCGATCAGCCGGTGCAGCGGCAGCCGCCCGTCCTTCACCAGGCGGACCAGGGCCGGGATCATGGTCTGGGTCTCACTGTCGCCGAGGGTGAGGCCCACGATCCGCTTACCCCCGAGCAGCCCGTTCACGTCCAGGGCGACCTCGGTGCCGAAGGGCGGGGCCCCGACGACGACCAGGGTGCCGCGGGCGGCGAGCGCGTCGACGCCCTGGCGAAGGACGCCGACGTTGCCCGTGGTCTCCACGACACCGTCCGCGCCCTGGCCGCCGGTGATCTCGGCGAGGGCCGGGGCGAGGTCCGTCCCGCTCGTGTCGACGGTGTGCGTGGCGCCCAGTTCCGTCGCCAGGGAGAGGCGTTCGGCGACCCGGTCGACGGCGACGATCCGCGTGGCCGGGGTGAGGGCCGCCGCCATCACGGCCGACAGGCCGACCGCTCCGGCGCCCAGGACGACGACCGTGCTGCCCGTGTCCGGCTTCAGGACGTTCCAGACGGCACCCACACCGGTCTGTACGCCGCAGCCCAGCGGGGCGATGGACTCCAGCGGCACGTCCGGGTCGACCTTGACGAGGCTGCGCTCGTCGGCCAGGGCCCGCTCGGCGAAGGATGACTGGCCGAAGAAGTGCCCGCCCAGGGCCTGGCCCGCGCGGCTGATGGTGCTCGTGCCGTCGGCCCGGCTGCCACCGAGCAGGTTCAGCGGCAGCCAGGTCGCGCAGTACGCGGGGTGCCCGCCGCGGCAGTTGCGGCAGTCGCCGCAGGAGGTGAAGGAGAGCAGGACGTGGTCGCCTGGCGCGACGCCGGTGACGTCGGGACCGACGGCCTCGACGACGCCCGCGCCCTCGTGGCCGAGGACTCCGGGCAGCGGGAAGGGCAGTCCGCCGCTCGCCACACCGAGGTCGGTGTGGCACAGGCCGGTGGCGACCATGCGGACCAGCGCCTCGTGCGGGCCGGGCTCGTCGAGGACGACGTCGGAGAGGGTGAAGGGCGCGCCGCCGGACTCGACGACCGCGGCACGGGTGGTGGTGGGCATCGCAAGAACTCCTTGACGACTGTCTCAGTCGAGCGAGACGACGACGGACTTGACCTTGGTGTAACCGGCGAGGGCCTCGGGCCCGTACTCGCGGCCGTAGCCGGAGTCCTTCACGCCGCCGAAGGGCACCGCGGGGTCGAGCATCGCCCAGTCGTTGACCCAGACGATGCCGGCCTGGAGCCGGTCGGCGACCCGGTGCGCGCGGGCGAGGTTGGTGGTCTGGACGCCCGAGGCCAGGCCGTAGGGCGTGGAGTTGGCGAGGGCGACGGCCTCGTCCTCGTCGTCGAAGGGCTGGACGGTGAGGACCGGGCCGAAGATCTCCTCCTGGATCACGCGGGAGTCGTTCGACAGGTCGGCGATGACGGTCGGCTTGTAGTAGTAGCCGCCGTCCAGGTCGAGCCGCTCGCCGCCGCAGACGATCCGGGCGCCCTCCTTGCGGGCCAGGGCGACGTACTCCTCGACCTTCTTCAGGTGCTTCTCGGCCGCCATCGGGCCGATGACGGTGGCCGGGTCGCGCGGGTCGCCGACCGGTACGCCGGGCACGGCCTCGGCGAGGATGCCGAGCAGCGTGGGGTACACCGAGCGGGCCACCAGCAGGCGCGGGCCGCCCATGCAGAACTGGCCGGTGTTGAAGACGAAGCCCTTGATGACCGCGCCCACCGCCTTCTCCAGGTCGGCGTCCTCGAAGACGAGGTGGGCCGCGTTCCCGCCGAGCTCCATGGTGACGGGCTTGAGGGCCTCGCCGGCGACGCTCGCCACGTGCCGGCCGATCGCGGTGGAGCCGGTGAAGGCGACCTTGTCGACACCGCGGTGGCGCAGCAGCGCCTCGCCGGCCACCGGTCCGCTGCCGGTCACGACGTTGACCACGCCGTCCGGTACGCCCGCCTCCTGGAAGAGCCGGGCCATGTACAGGGCACTGAGCGGGGTCTCGTCGGCGGGCTTGTGGACGACGGTGTTGCCGGCCGCGAGCGCGGGGCCGAGCTTGCTGCCCGCGAGGATCAGCGGGAAGTTGAACGGCGTGATCGCGGCGACCACGCCGAGCGGCTCGCGCCTGGTGTAGGCGAGGGCGTTCATCGGGGTGTCGCGCAGGGCGCCGTCCTGGCTCTGGGCGAGGTTGGCGAAGTACTCGTAGTCGTTGGCCGCGTTCGTCACGTCGACCGCGCCGCACAGTGTGATCGGCTTGCCGACGTCGAGGCTCTCCAGTGCGGCGATCTCGTCGGCGTTCTCACGGATCAGCTGGGCGACGCGGTGCAGCACCCGGCCCCGCTCGCGGCCGCTCAGGCCGGACCAGGCGCCGTCGTCGTAGGCCTCGCGGGCGGCTCGTACGGCCGCGTCGACGTCGGCCGGGCCCGCCTCCGCGACGGTGGTGACGACCGTGCCCCGGGACGGGTCGACCACCTCGGTACGCGCTCCGTCGGCGGCCTCGCGCCACTGTCCCCCGATGAACAGCTGTCCGGGTTCCCTCTCGAAGGTGGTCATCGCCGCTCCTCAGCGTCGTCGCCAAGATTTCAACAAACAGGATTCCTGTTGGTTCGCAGTCTCATTACAGACAGGTTTCCTGTCAATGCTCTAACCTGCATCCATGCTCGACGCACAGGTGACCAAGGCGCCCCCTTCCCTGCTCTACATGGTCAAGCAGGTGGAGCTCGTCGTGCGCTCCCACCTGGACGACCTCGTCAGACCCTCCGGGATCACCGCTCTGCAGTACACCGCTCTGACCGTCCTGGAGCGGCACGACGGACTGTCGGCGGCGCAGCTGGCGCGCGACTCCTTCGTGACCGCGCAGTCGATCGCCGACCTCGTCCGCTCCCTGGAGGGCCGCGGGCTGGTGCGCCGGGAGCGCAACCCCCGCAACCGCCGCGAGCTGCTGATCCTGCTCACCGGCGCCGGGCGGGAGCTGCTCTCACAGTACGCCGGGCCCGTCCGGGAGCTGGAGGAGCGAATGGTGCGCGACCTCACGGCACACCAGACCGAGCAGTTCCGCCAGGCCCTGATCAAGGCCTGGCACGCCCTGTCGTAGCCCGAAGGCACTCTGTCGCGACCCGAGGCGCACGCCGAGAATCGCGCCCGCTCTCACTCCCGCGCACGCCCCGGCGCGAACCTCGGCCAACTCGGCCGCAATTCAGAGACATATGTCAATCGAACATGCTCAAATTCACTCGTTGGAGGGTAACTTGCAGTGCGGGGAACGGTTCGGAGGACCGCGGCCCCTCCCCACGCACGGAGCAGGCTGGAGGCGATCTCGTCGTGCGGCAGGAACCTGCACCGCTCACCCGGCATCTGCGCGTCCGCCAGGAACGGGGACACACGGTGCTGGAGTTCCGTGGCGAGATCGATCTCGCCGCGGCCACGGAGATCGCCCCGCACCTGGACCGGGAGACGAACCGCCGCGCCGCCCGGGTCGTGATCGACCTCAGCCGGATCGAGTTCTTCGACTGCTCGGGTCTGCGGCTGCTGTACCGGGCCAGGAGCCGGGTGCTCGACCGGAACGGGCAGCTCCTCCTCGTCTGCGCCCACCCGCTGACGCTGCGCATCCTGCGGATCACCGGCCTGTACCGGCTGCTGCCCCCGCAGCCGACGCTGGACGCGGCCCTGGAGCAGCCGGAGGCGGCGTCCGGCCCGGTGTGATGGCCGAGTGCGCCCTGCCGTGCTTCCGCTGACGACCTCCCGTCCTCAACCCGCCGGTCTGGCAAGGCCCGTGGCGGGCATCCGGACAGTAGGAAGGAGGGCCGTCGCATGACGACTCCCGTCAAGCGTCTCCCCCGGCGCGTGCCCGGCTGGGCGAAGGTGGTGGGCGCCCTCGTGCTGGTGCTCGTGGTGTTCTTCGCCGGGATCCGGCTGAGCGTGATCCCGGGCCTGAAGGACCTGTTCGGCACCGACACCCACGACCGGTCCGGCCCCGCGCTGCTGAAGTCCGTCCAGGACCTCAGCCGTTACGACGCCGCCTCCGGCAACTTCCAGGTCGTCGTGGACCTGGAGAAGGACGCCAAGTTCCTCCCCGACGCGATCCGCGGCACCCGCACCCTGTACGTCGGTGCGGGCACCGTCGACGCCTATGTCGACCTGGGCAAGGTCGGCGACGACGACGTGCAGGTCAACGGCGACCGCACGTCCGCCACGCTCCGGCTGCCGCACGCTCGACTGGGCAAGCCGGCCCTGGACCCCGACCGTTCCTACGCGGTCTCCAAGCAGCGCGGTCTCTTCGACCGCCTCGGCGACCTCTTCTCGGACAACCCCAACGGTGAACAGGCCGTGCAGAAACTCGCGGTACGACACATCGGCGACGCGGCGAAGGAGAGCGAGCTGACCGCCCGCGCCGAGACCAACACCAGGGCCATGCTCGAAGGCCTGCTGCGTTCCCTGGGCTTCAAGGAGGTGCGCGTCTCGTACGGGAGCTGATCAGCCACCGAGGATTCCGGGCAGGGCCAGCGCGCCCAGCAGCGTGGTGCCCACCAGCAGCCACGCGACGTAGTCCCCGACGTGCCCGGACTGCAGGCGCCGCAGCGCCAGCGCCCGGTCCGGCGCGGCGAGCAGCCGCGGCCGGGTGACGGCCACCGCCGCGAGGGCCAGCGCCAGCGCGGTGGAGGCGAGGCCGAGCAGGACGCCGAGCGGGGTCCAGTGCACGCGGACGTGCACCAGGCCGCCGGTCCCGGCCTCCTGCACGGCGTGCCCGACCGCCGCGGCGAAACCAGGGACCACGCCGACGGCGAGGGATCCGGCGAGCAGCACCGCCGGCACCGCCGTCATGGTGTCCGGGACCCGGCTCAGCCGGTGCCGGGTCTCGGGCTCCTCGCCGGAGCCGGTCGTCTCGTACGCGTCCCCTTCCTCCGGCCGGGGACCGAGGCCGAGGAACACGCGCGCGGCGACCCGCAGGACCGCCCCGGCGGTCACCGCGCTCGCCAGGACGTACAGCACGGTGAGCGGGCCGCCCACGGCCTCCTCGGTGACCGACTTGCCGAGCGCCGTGCCGAAGGGCGGCAGCCCGGCGAGGCCGAGACCGCCCAGGGCGAACAGCACGGCCACCGCGCGCAGCCGCCGGGCCCGGCCGTACAGCGCGTGCTCGTCGACCGAGCCGTACCGGTCGAGGAGGATGCCCGTGCAGGCGAACAGCGCCGCTTTCACACCGGCGTGCCCCAGGACGTACAGGGCGACCCCGTCGTCCGCCTCCGGGGTGAGGGTGCCGATGCCGGTGAGGAACAGCCCCATGTGGGCGACGGTCGAGTAGGCCAGCAGCCGTTTGATGTGCCGCTGGTACCAGCACATGACCGCGCCGACGACCGCCGTCAGCGCGCCGAGCGCCACCAGGGCCCGCTCCACATCGGCGGCGGGCAGCCCGCCCGGGCCGGAGAAGACGGTGTCGTAGACCCGCCACACGCCGAAGGCGCCGAGCTCCACCATGACGCCCGACAGCAGCATGCAGACCGGGGTGGGTGCCACCGCGTGCGCGTCCGGCAGCCAGAAGTGGAACGGGACCGCCGCGCCCTTGACCAGGAGCCCGGTCAGGACCAGGACGAATCCCGCGAGGACCGTCGCGTCGGGCGGACCGTGCGCGTCCAGCCCCTGCCCGATCCGCGTCATGCCCAGCTCGCCGGTGCGGGCGTACAGCAGCCCGATGCCCATCAGCATCGCGTACGCGCCCAGCGAGTTGACCACGCCGAAGGTGAGCGCGCCCTGCACGGCCCGGGCCTCCTCGACCCGGTGGCCGGTCAGCGCGTAGGCCACGACGCTCATCAGCTCGAACCACACGAACGCGTTGAACAGGTCGCCCGCGATCGCGAAACCGCACATGCCCGCCTGGAAGAGCAGCAGCAGCGCCGGGAACGATCCGGAGTGCCCGCGCGGCGGTTCGTCGAAGTAGTGCCAGGAGTACACCAGGGCGGCCAGGGTCAGCGTCGAGGCGAGCGCTGCCATGCCGAGCCCCGGCCCGTCCCCCACCAGGACGATCCCGACGCTCTCGCCGCGCACGGGCACCCAGCCGCCCACCCAGTCCACCCGCGGTGGCGAGGAGTCGAGCAGGAGCACGACCGCGAGGGCCAGGGTTCCGGCGGAGACCGCGCAGCCGGCGGACTCGGCGGCGGCCCGGGGCATGCGACGGCCCGCGGCGGCCAGCAGGGCGGCCCCGAGCAGCGGGACGGCGACGAGGAGCGGCAGCAGGTGGTGCATCAGCCGCGCAGCTCGGAGAGTTCGTCGGGGTCGACGGTGCCGTGCCGCTTGGAGACCTGCACGACGAGGGCGAGGAGCAGTGCGGTGACGGTGGCACCGACGACGACATCGGTGAGGGCCAGGGCCTGTACGACCGGGTCGACGACGGGCCGCGCGCCGGGTGCCAGGTCGGAGTAGACGGGCGCGGTGGCCCCGTCCCGGTAGCCGACGGCCAGCAGCAGTACATAGGTGGCGGACTGGCACACCGACAGACAGCCGACGGCGTGGATGAGATTGCGGCTCGTGGCCAGGCCGTAGCAGCCGGCCAGGAAGACCCACGCGGCGACCAGGTAGGCGAACACGTCCATCACAGCGGCCTCACGTTCCGCTCTCCTCCTCGATCTCGACGGCCTGGTCCAGGAAGCGGGCGAGCAGCACGACGACGGCGCAGGCGACCTCCATGCCGACGGCCGCGTTGAGCAGCGGCACGGTGCCGCCGGAGGACAGCGTGTTGAACGTGCCGTGCGGCAGCAGCGTGTTGGCGAGGAAGGCGGCGCCGCCGAGCAGCGCCGCGACGCCCGTGACGAGGTAGGCGCAGACGGCGACCGCGTCGCCGACCTCGTACAGGCCGACCGGCCGGACGCGCTCCAGGGCGCGGTAGTCGGCGCCCAGGTAGAGCAGGTGGAGGGCGGTCGCGGCGGCCACGCCGCCCTGGAAGCCGCCGCCGGGGCTGAGCTGCCCGTGTGCGATGACGTAGAGGCCGGTGAGCAGGGCGACGGGCAGCACGAGCAGGGCGTAGCGGCGTACGGGCGGGGCGACCTCGGCGGGTTCGGGCCGGGCCCGGTGCTCGTCGCGGGTCTGGCGCAGCAGGACGACGCAGCCGAGCACGGCCGCGAACAGGATGGTCAGCTCGCCGAGGGTGTCGAAGGCCCGCTGGTCGAAGTTGACGGAGGCGATGGTGTTGGCGGTGCGGTGGGCCAGGGACGCCTCGACGGCCCGGTCGCCGTAGGGGTGGTGGTCGCCTCCGAAGGCCGGCAGGCCGAAACAGGCCGCGACGAGCAGCGCGGCGACGCCCGCGCCGCCCACGGCGACCAGCCACAGCCGCGTGCGCGGGCTCACTTCCCGCTCCGCTCGCGTTGCCCGCGCCGTCGCACCTTGCGGACCGTCAGCAGCAGCAACAGCGGCGTCAGCGCGGAGCCGACCGCGAGCTGCGACAGTCCGACGTCGGGGGCCTGGAGCACGGTGAACAGCACGGCGAGCACGACACCGAGGACGGACAGCACGAGGGCCTGACGGACGGGGTCACGGGTGGCCACGGCGACGGTCGCGGAGGCGGCGACCAGCACCAGCGCGACGGCGATCACGGCTTGGTCCACGGCTGCCCTCTCCCCTGCCCGGCGCTATCCACGGCCTGTCCCTCCGGTCTCTCCGGCCGCGCCGGTCAGCGCCCGCGAGGCGACGAGGTTGCCGCCGATCAGCAGGGCGCCCGTCACCAGGAGCTTGGCCATCGCCCGGCCCGGCCCGGTGACCGCGCACAGCGCCAGCACGACCACGGCTGCGAGACCGGCCGCCGCCCAGGTCACGCCCCGGGCGCGGGGCGGGTCCGCGGCCAGCTCCCCGGCGAGCAGCCGGGCGAAGACGAGCGTGCCGACCGGGCCGAGCAGGGCGAGGACCAGCGCGAGATCGACGTAGGACGGCCGATCGTAGCCCTGGGCGAGGAGCAGCAGGCCCGGGCAGGCCACCGCCGTCGACAGGTTCTGGGCGACGACCCGGCGCCGCAGCGGTCCGGTGGCTACACCCCACAGGGCCGCCGTCAGGCCTGCGGCGAGGGTGAGCGTCGCGGCGAGGATCCAGCCGTTCACCGTCCGGTCACCGCCCGTCGCGCGCCGCGCGCCGCGAGCGCCCCGAGGAGGGCCGCGCCCGCGCCGACCGCGAGTTCCAGCGGGTCGACGGTGGTGACGAACACCAGCCACAGCGCGGTGAGCGCGGCCCACCACAGCGGTACCTCGGCCATGGCGCGGAGCGTCGTACGCCGGTTCACACGCCACCTCCACGGGCGCTGATCGTTGTGGCGGTCATCCAAGCACCGCCCCGGCTGCGGGACGCGACGGCGCGCGGCGGCTCCCAGGGCGGAGTGCCCCGGCGGACGGCGGGGAAACCGTGGCCGGTAACGGCCCCCGGCGGCATCGTCGGGGCGCCCGTGGGTAACCGCCTTATCACGCAGGGAAGTTGAAGACTGGAGGACACAATGGCCGGTGCAGCCTCACGTCCCCGTACGGCCGGCTCCGGCCGCGAGCGACGCCGGTTGCCGCTGCCCGTGCGGCTGCTGGCGATGCTGTGCGCCTTCACGTTCATGGTGGCCTTCGCCGTGGTGCTGGCCCGGCTCACGCTCCAGCCCTCGCCCGCGTCGGAGGCGCTGACCCACACCAATCTGCATCCGGGCCGCTCGCTGAGGGCCTATCTCGACCAGCCGGAACTGCGGGACGCCGTCCGGCAGATCGGCGGCAACATCCTGCTGGGCGTCCCCTTCGGCGTGCTCGTGCCCGTCGTCGCCCCGCGCACCCGCGGCATCCTGCGCGTGCTGCTGCTGACCGCCGTGGTGATGCTGCTGGTGGAGTTCGCCCAGGGCGCGCTGGTCACCGGCCGCGCCTTCGACATCGACGACGTCATCCTGAACACCGCGGGGGCGCTGATCGGTTACCTGCTCCTGGGCCGCCGGCTGAGCCGCGTGGTCCACGCGCGCGGGCCGCGCGGCGGCCGGGCGGGGCGGAAGCGGGCGCCCGGGAAGTCCTAGCGCACGGTCCAAGCCTGATGCACGGTTCGGGCCTGGTGCACGGTTCGGGCCTAGTGCACGGTCCAGGTGAACTTGTCGCCGCCGACCCAGCGGACCACGTCCGGGTCGTCCAGGTCGTGGACCGTGATGCCGAACGCGGCGGCGGCCGCCAGAACGTCGGTGAGGGCCTTGGCCTCCCCGACCACCTGGCCGTCGATCTGCACGATCCGGAACGGCGGTGTGCCCGGCTGTACCCCGAGCACCATGATCCGAGGGTGGGATATGTAGGGGCTCGCGCTTTCGGTCATGCATCGAGCCTAGAACGCAACCGGCGGTAGTGCGGGGTTCAGTCAGGGGCGGCGCCAGTCGTCGCTCGTCAGGTGCGAGCCGGCCTGCGGGCCCATGCGGAGCATGCCGCCGTCGACGCTCCAGGATGCGCCGGTGACGTACGAGGCGTCCGGGCCGGCGAGGAAGGCGATGACGGCGGCGACCTCGCGGGCGTCGCCGGGCCGTCCCAGCGGCACGCCGGGGCGGTTCTCGGTGTGCGGGTCGGTGTCCTCCTGCCCGGTCATGGGCGTGGAGATCTCACCGGGGGCGACGGCGTTGACGGTGATGCGGTACTCCGCGAGTTCGAGCGCCATGACCTGCGTGAGCAGACCGAGACCGCCCTTGGCCGCGCAGTACGGGGCGGCTCCCACGCGCGGCTGGTGCTCGTGCACGGACGTGACGTTGACGATCCGCCCGCCGTCGCCCTGCCGGATCATCTGCCGGGCCGCCTTCTGCCCGCACAGGAACGGCCCGACCAGATCGACGTCCAGGACCTCGCGTACGTCGGACAGCTCCAGGTCGAGGAAGGGCGTCATGGTGCCGGTGCCGGCGTTGTTGACCAGCACGTCGAGCCGGCCGAGGCGCTCGCACAGCTCGTCGACGGTGTCGGCGGCGTCGGGCAGCCGGGTGAGGTCCATCCGGGCGACCTCGGCCCGCTGCCCGTGCGCCCGGACCTCCTCGGCCGTCTCCTCCGCTCCCTTGTGGTCGCTGTGCCAGGTGATGCCGACGTCCATGCCCGCCTGGGCCAGCCGTACGGCGGTGGCCCGGCCGATGCCGGAGTCGGCGCCGGTGATCACGGCGACCTTGCTGGGCGGCGCGGTGGGAGCGGACATGGCGGGGCCTCCTCGTCGGGGCGTTCGGGACGAGGCATCGCAGTACCCGGGTGCGTACCGGGCAAACCGCGCGCCCGTCGTGCGGCCCGCCGGGCGCTGGGGAACCCTTGAGGTGGAGGTGGCGATGGATCCCGTCGAGGCACTGGACCGGATCGCCTTTCTGCTGGAGCGGTCCCTGGCGCCGACGTACCGCGTGCGCGCCTTCCGTACGGCGTCCCGGGTGCTGAGGGAACTGGGCGAGGACGAGGTGCGCCGGCGGGCGGACGCCGGGTCGCTGGAGTCGCTCAGAGGGGTCGGTCCGAAGACCGCGCAGGTGGTGCGGGAGGCACTGGCCGGTGAGGTGCCCGGCTATCTGCGGAAACTGGAGGGCGAGGCGAAGGAGCCGCCGGCCGTCCGGGGCGGCGAGAAGCTGCGGGCTCTGCTGCGCGGCGACTGCCATCTGCACTCCGACTGGTCGGACGGCGGCAGCCCGATCGAGGAGATGGGCCGGGCCGCGGCGGCGCTGGGGCACGAGTGGGCGGCGCTGACCGATCACTCGCCGCGCCTGACGGTGGCCCGCGGGCTGTCGGCCGACCGGCTGCGGGAGCAGCTGGACGTGGTGGCGGAGCTGAACGAGACCTGGGCCCCGTTCCGGCTGCTGACCGGCATCGAGTGCGACATCCTCGAGGACGGCTCGCTCGACCAGGAGCCGGAGCTGCTGGACCGGCTCGACGTCGTGGTGGTGTCCGTGCACTCCAAGCTGCGCATGGACGCCCGTTCGATGACCCGGCGGATGGTGGCCGCCGTCCGTGATCCCCACTCGGACGTGCTCGGGCACTGCACGGGGCGGCTGCTGACCGGGCGGGGGCGGCCCGAGTCGGAGTTCGACGCGGACGAGGTGTTCGCGGCCTGCGCGCAGACGGGCACGGCCCTGGAGATCAACAGCCGGCCGGAGCGGCTCGACCCGCCGCGGCGGCTGCTGCGCCGGGCGGTGGAGGCGGGCGTGCTGTTCTCCGTCGACACCGACGCGCACGCGCCGGGGCAGCTGGACTGGCAGATCAACGGGTGCGCGCGGGCGGAGGAGTGCGGGGTGCCGCCGGAGCGGGTGGTGACCACGTGGTCCATGGAGGAACTGCTGGCCTGGACCCGTGAGCGGCGGGTGCCGTCCGGCGTGGCGGGCGGCTGACGTGGTACCCGGGCGGGCCTCGGAGCGGGCCGACACGAAGGGATCGTACGCATGGCGAAGTCGGAACGGGCGGCCGTGTTCGACGTCGACGGCACACTGGTCGACACCAACCACCTGCACGTCGTGACGTGGTGGGAGGCCTTCCGGCAGGCGGGCCACGACGTGCCGATGCACGCCGTTCACCGGGCCGTGGGCCTGGCCTCCACCGACCTCGTCGCGCACCTGCTCGGCGAGGACCGGGACACGGACCAGGACGCGGAGATCAGCGCCGCGCACAAGGCGCTGTACGGGCAGTACTTCGACCGGCTGCCGGCGCTGCCGGAGGCGGGAGCGCTGCTGCGGCGGCTGCACCGGGACGGCTGGACGGTGGTGCTGGCCACCTCTGCCGGTGGCGCGGAGCTGAGCGCGCTGCGCCGGGCCATCGACGCGGACGACGCCATCACCGCCACGGCCAGCGCCGACGACGTGGACGCGGGCAAGCCCGCGCCCGAGCCGGTCGAGCACGCCCTCGGTCTGGCCGGGGTGCCGGCGGAGCGGGCGGTCTTCGTCGGGGACACCGTGTGGGACATGCGGGCGGGCAGCCGCGCCGGGGTGCGCTGTGTGGGCGTCCTGTGCGGCGGCATTCCGCGCACCGACCTGGAGAAGTCCGGCGCGGACGCCGTCTACGCCGACCCCGCGCACCTTCTGTCGTCCCTGCGGGACGGTCCGCTCGCATGAGGCGGCGTGAAACCCCCGGTCACGCGGATACTCGCCGCGCATGACGCGTGTGAGGAGTGTGGTTCGACGGGCGGCTCACGTCTTCGGCCGCCGAAAGGACGAATGCGCAACGGCGAACGACACCGGCCCCTCCGGGGGGCCGACCCGGGGGGCGGGACCCGACGAGGCGACGGACAGCCGGCCGGCACGAGGGAAGGGGGCCGATGGGCCGGAGGACGGCCCGTCGGCCCGGGAGGCGGGGCCTGACGAGACGAGCGACAGCCGGACGACCCGGCAGGAACGGCCGGACAGAGCGACAGCCAACCCCCCGGCCCGGAAGACCGGACCCCACCAGACGAGCGACAGCCGGGCTGCCCAAGGGACACGGCCCCACAGCGAGACGGACGGCCGGGCGGCCCGCGGGGCGCCGTCCGGTCAGGGGACGGACATCCCGTCGGCTCGTGAGGGGCGTGCGCGGACGGCGGCGGACAGCCGGGTGGCCGCCGATGCGTTGCGGGCCCGTATGGGGGATCTCGGGCAGGGGGTCCGCTCCATGCGGCCGCTGGATGCCGTGCGGCGGGAGGCGCGGACGGCCGTGGATGCCGTGCGGGCCGCCTGGCGGAGGCCCGGGCGGGAGCGGGACCTGGTCGTCCAGTCGCTCAAGGCCGCCGCGGCGGCGGTGATCGCCTGGCTCGTGGGCGGCGTCTGGATGGGTGACCCGCTGGCCCTCATGGCGCCGTGGGTCGCGCTGGTGCTGGTGCAGGCCACCGTCTACAGCTCGCTGGTGCAGGGCGCACGGCAGTTCGGGGCTGTCTGCGTCGGCACCGTGCTGGCCTCGGCGGCGCTGGCCCTCACCGGCGACACGACGGGTGCGCTCGCCCTGTCCATCCCGGTGCTGATGCTGCTCTCGAACTGGCCTCGCTTCGGCGACCAGGGCATCTACGCGGCGACCACGGCCCTGTTCACCCTCACCTCGGGCATGGCCGGGCTGGACGGCGTCGGGCACCGGGTGGGGCAGGCGGCTCTCGGCGCGGTCATCGGCGTGGCCGTCAACGCGCTCGTGCTGCCGCCGATCCACCTCCGGGACGTCCGCGAGAACCTGGCGGCCCTCCCCCGGGAATCGGGCGACGTGCTGCGCTCCGTCGCCGCGGACCTGTACGACGGCGACTGGGACGCACAGACCGCCGCCGGCTGGCTCAACGCCTCGGCACGGCTGGAGCACCGGCTGGACGCGTTGCGCCAGGCGCGCCGCTGGAGCCAGGAGAGCCTGCGCCTGACCCACGGCCCGCTGCGCGCCCTGCACCGCGTTCCGCACATGCCCCTGCCGCCGCCGGACGAGGACGAACGCCTCGGCCGCGTCATCGGGCACGTCACCGCCCTGACCCGGGCGCTCGCGGTGGCCGTGGACGACAACCGCACGCCCGCCCCGCCCGAGGGCGCGGCCCTTCGCTCGTACGCGGATCTGCTGGACCTGCTCGGGGGCGTCTGCGACGCGGAGGCCGACCGCCTGCTCAACGGCAGCGTGGATCCCCACCCGGACGGCCGGCGGGAGGAGAGGATGCGGGAGCTGCACCGGTACCTGCAGGACAGGCTGCGCGAACACGCCGGGCTGGGCGCCGAGCACACGGCGGTGCTGGGCACGCTGCTGCTCCAGGCCGAGAACCTGTGGGCCGAGATCCTTCCGGGGCACGAGGAGCGGTGACACACATCACCGCCAAGGAGGTTCGAGCCCGGAACACCCAAAGGTAGTTCCTCGTTGAACAACACGTGGGTGTGGCCGGGACGGTGTCCCGGGCCTCACGCCCACCTCCGGAGCCGCCCCGGCCGTGATTCCCCCGTCCGGCCGGGGCTTTCCTCTGCCCGCGCCTGCCCGGCTGCCCGGCTGCCCAGGTGCATTCGGCCCGGTCCGGGTACTCGGTCATCTCTGAGGACGGTCGCGGCCGAGAGGAGCGGATGGTGAGCAGCGGAACGGGCATGAGGATCGTCGTCACGGGCGCCACCGGCAACGTGGGCACCAGCGTCGTGCGCCGCCTCTCGGAGGATCCGGAGGTCACCTCCGTGCTGGGCCTGGCCCGGCGGATCCCCGACTGGTCGCCGCCGAAGACGGACTGGTCGGCGGTCGACCTGGCCTCCGAGGAGTCCGAGCTGGCCGAGCAGTTCCAGGGCGCCGCCGCGGTGGTCCATCTGGCCTGGGCGTTCCAGCCGACGCACGACCCGGCGGCGACCTGGCGCACCAATGTGCTCGGCAGCATGCGGGTGTTCGAAGCGGTGGCCGCCGCAGGTGTGCCGGCGCTGGTGCACGCCTCGTCGGTCGGCGCGTACTCGCCGGGCCCGAAGGACCGGGCGGTGGACGAGTCGTGGCCGACGCACGGCTGGCCGGACGCCGCGTACTGCCGGGAGAAGGCCTATCTGGAGCGCGCGCTGGACACGTTCGAGCGCGACCACCCCGAGACGCGGGTGGTGCGGATGCGGCCCGCCTTCCTCTTCAAGCGGCAGTCCGCGAGCGAGCAGCGCCGGATCTTCGGCGGGCGTTTCCTGCCCGGCCCGCTCATCCGCCCGGAACTGCTGCCCTTCCTGCCCGACATCCCGGGGCTGCGGGTGCAGGCGCTGCACACGGACGACGCGGCGAACGCGTACCGGCTGGCCGTGCACTCCGACGCCCGGGGGGCCTTCAACCTGGCGGCCGAGCAGTCGGTCGACGCACAGGTGCTGGGCGAGATGCTCGGTGCGCGTCCGGTACGGCTGCCGCGCACCGCGGCCCGTTCGGCGATCGCCGCCGCCTGGGGCCTGCACCTGCTGCCCGCCTCCCCGCATCTGTTCGACGCGGTGCTGCGGCTGCCCCTGATGGACTGCACGCGTGCGCGTGCGGAACTCGGCTGGCTGCCGGAGCGTACGGCGACGGAGGTGCTGGAGGAGTTCTTCCAGGGCCTCCAGCAGGGCGCGGGCGCCCGCACGGAACCGATGCGGGGACGCAAGGTGGGCTGACCGCGGGCCCCCCAGCGAGACGACCGATGGCCGCAGCCGGCCCCCACGGTCGGCTGCGGCCATCGGCGCTCAGGCGGAGGATCAGGCGGAGGACTCGTCCGGCGTCGGATGCTCGGGGTGGACGGTTCCCGAGCGCGGTTCTCCCTGCCGTCCCGTCCCCGCTTCGTCGGTGTCGGGGACATCGTCGACAGGCTCGCCGGCCTCGTCCTCGTCGTCCTCGCGGTCCTTGCCGGTGCCCGTGAAGCGCGGGGCGACCTCCCACGGGTCCTCGCCGGCGTCGGCCTGCTGGTCCGGCATGTCCCGCGGCACGGGGTCACCGTTCTCGCCGGGTCCTTCGAGGCGGTGGTCGGTCACGGCGTGCTCCCTTCACTGGTCCGGGCGCCACGCGAGTACCTCCGCGGTGACCTGAGAAACCTCAGCGCGCAGCCCGCTCCGGCAGGGTGTTCACGATGTGCGCCCACGGGGAGGCCGAGAGGCCCCCTCGATCTCGTCCAGAGCCGCGACCAGTTCCGGAGCGACCGCCTCCTGCACCCAGCGCTCCTGTTCCTCTCCGACCTCGCGCGGAATCGTCTCGGTGAGCATGATCAGGTACAGGTAGGCGCGGTACAGGGCCAGCCGGAGGCGGGCCGGGGTGTCGAAGCGGGCCCTGCCGCCGGCCTCCCGGTAGCCCGCCAGGAACGCCTCGTCCTGCCTGATGTCCCCCAGCAGCGCCAGGGAGACGAAGTCGGCCAGGGGGTCGCCCCAGAACATGCGCTCCCCGTCGATGAGGCCGCCGATGCGGGCGCCGCCGCCCGAGCGGTCGACCAGGATGTTGCCCCGCCACAGGTCGAAGTGCACGAGGCACGGGACGGTGACCTCGTCGAGGGCGTCGTACGCGGACCGGGCGGTTCGGGCCACCGCGTCGACGGGGCGGGGCAGCCGCGCCCCGTAGCGCCGGGCGTCGTCGAGGACGGCGTCAAACATCGTCGTGAACGCGGTCCGCCAGTCGGGGGCGAGCGGGCCGAGGGCGCCGGAGGGATAGCCGAAGCCGGGGCCGGTCACGCGGTGCAGCCGGGCCGTCCGGCTTCCCAGCTCCCTGCGCAGTGCGGTCTGTTCCGCGTCGGTGAGCGTGCCGTCCCAGGTGTCGCCCGGGCAGGCCGTCATGAGCAGGAAGTCCTCCCCCATGGACACCAGCTGCGGTGCGGGGACTCCGGCCTGGGCGGCCGAGTGGTAGAACTCGGCCTCCGAGACGAGGAGCCGGCGCTCGTGCCGGAGGCCGGGGACTGCCGCGGCGGGCGGGATCTTGAGCACATAGCGGGTGCCGTCGGTGAGGCGGAGTTCCTCGACGGTGTTGTACGTGCCCCCGGTCAGCGGGGCGAGGTGGGCGAGGTGGCCGGGATCCAGGCCCGCCGCCTCCAGGATGTGCCGGGCCCGTTCCCAGGAGTCCACCACCGTGTGCCCACCCCTCCCCGTCGCCGTCGGTCAGCCGGCCGCGTACACGTCCTCGACGTAACGCCCGTCCGCGACCAGCCCGTCGAGCCACTGCCCGGCGGCCGGCTCGTCGGCGCCCGGCGTGTGCTTCAGGTACAGGGTACGGAACGCCTCCCGCACACCGGGCGCCATCCGCGAACCGTCACCGCAGACGTACACCCGCGCTCCGGCGGCCAGCAGGGCCCAGACCTCCTCGGCCTCGGCGGCGATGCGGTGCTGCACGAACCGCACCTCGCCCTCGGGGGCCTCGCTGAAGGCGGGGCGGAGCGCGACGGCTCCGGCGGTCTCGGCGGCCCGCAGTTCACCGGCGTGCAGGAAGTCGGCGTCGGGCGCGTCACAGCCGAAGTAGCAGACGGCGGGGGCGAGTTCGGCACCTGCCGCGAGTGCGGCCGCGCGGTCGGCGATGGCGCCGCGGAACGGGGCGAGGCCGGTGCCCGCCGCCACCATGACGACCGGTGCGGATCCTGCGGTGGCGTCGATGCGGAAGGCCTCGCGGCACGGCTGCACGCGCGCGTACACCGTGTCGCCGGGCTCGACGCCGGCCAGGTAGCCGGAGCCGGTGCCCCGGTAGACGCCACGGCCCGAGCGAGCCGGTGCCTCCAGCAGCGACACCATCAGGTCCACGTGGCCGGAGTCGACGGCGGGCGAGGAGGAGATGGAGTAGTGGCGCGGGCGCAGCGGGGTGAGGAGGTCGAGGAGTTGCGGCCAGTCCAGGGCGCCGCGCAGGGCCGGGTGGTCCTCGATGACCTCCACGAGGGTGCGCGGGTCGTCGGTGAGGGCGGCCAGGGCCGTGCGCTCCGGCGGGCACGGGTTGGCGGCGGCGAGCGCGGCCAGTTGCCCGGCGCTCGGGCGCTCCTGCAACTCCACGTGGTGGGTGAGGAGCTGGCGTACCGTCACGGGCCGGTCGACGGCGACTCCGTCGCGGCGCGGGCGGGTGGCCCGGATGTCCAGGACGGTGTCGAGGTCGGCGCCGAGCGCCGCGGCGGCGCGGGTGACGAGATCCGGGTGGTTGGCGGGCAGCACGGTGAGGTGGTCGGCCGTGCGGTAGGTGACGCCGTCCGGGAGCGCGACGCGGACGAACCGCTTGCGGCGTGCGTAGCCGGGCGCGGTGAGGTCGTACGCCTCGGTGACCCGCATGGGGACGAGCTCGTGCCGCTCGGCGAGGGCGTCCAGCGGGCCGCCGGTCAGGGCGCGGACCTCGTAGGCGGCCGTCGGCCGGGGTTCCGGGGTCGTGGCGTCCGGGTCGCCGTACCGCTCCAGCAGGGCGACGCGGAGGGCCGTCGTGAACTCCCGTACCGTGCCGGTCAGGTCGCCGGAGGCGTCGGCGGCGGCGCGGTCGAGCAGCCGGGCGGCGCCGAGCTGCGCGAGCCGCTCGTCGATCCGGGTGGGGACGTGCTGGTAGGTCGCGGCCCAGTTGCGGTCGCCGACGCCGAGGACGGCGTACGTCACGCCGGACAGGTCGTGGGTCTCCTCCAGCCGGGCGGCGAAGGCGGTGGCGTCGTCGGTGGGGCGGCCGTTGTAGGAGGCGGCCGTGATGACGACGGGCCGGTCGGTGGGCAGGCCGTCCGCGTAGGCGTCCAGGGGCGCCACCTGGGTCTCGCAGCCGACGGCGGCGGCCTCGTCGGCGAGCCGGCCGGCGAAGTCGCGGCAGGTGCCGTAGTTGCTGCCGTGCAGGAAGAGGGCGGCGGTGCCGGGGCGGACGCGGGCGGGCAGGCCCTGCGGTTCGGCCGACCGGGAGTCCCGGACCGGGGCGGCGCCGGGCAGCGGCGTGTGGACGCGGTCGGCGGTCGTGCGCGGGGTGAGCGTGAGGGTGAAGCCCTCCGGCTTGAGGGTGAGGGTCTCCTTGACGTGGAGCCGGTAGTCGGCGTGGTCGCTCAGCCGGTAGCGGTGGACGAGCATGGCCAGCAGCATGGTCGCCTCGTGCAGGGCGAACTGCCGTCCGATGCAGGCACGCTCACCGGTGCCGAACGGCTTGAAGGCGTGCACCGGGCGCTCCGCCTCCGCCTCCGCGGTGAAGCGGGAGGGGTCGAACAGCTCGGGGTTGTCGCCCCAGACGGGCCGGCGGTGCAGCATCGGCGTGAGCACCAGGGCGGACTGCCCGGCGCGCAGCGGGATGCGGCCGCCGAGCAGCGTGTCCTCGCGGGCCTCCCGGGCGAAGACGGCTGCCGTGGGCCACAGCCGGAGCGCCTCGTTGAGGACCTGGCGGGTGTAGGTGAGCCGGCCGATCTCGTCGTACGCCGGTTCGGGGTCGGCCTGGTCGCCCCAGAGATCGTCGACCTCGCGCTGCACCAGCTGGAGTGCGGTGGGGTGCTTGGCGAGGTAGTACAGGGCGAAGGACATGGCGCCGGAGGTGGTCTCGTGGCCGGCGATGAGGAAGGTGATGACCTGGTTGCGGATGTTGGCGCTGTCGAGTGTGCTGCCGTCGGCGGGGTGCTCGGCGGTGAGCATGAGGCCGAGCAGGTCGTCGGCCTGGCTCTGGTCGGTGCCGGTGCGGGCGGCGATGACGTCGTCGACGACCTGGGCGAGGTAGGCGGCGTCGTCACGGAAGGCCGCGTCCCGCGCCGAGTAGTCCTGGCCCGGGACGCGCGCGAGGCGGGTCATGCTCCATTCCAGGCAGCGGACCATCGACTCGACGAAGGGGTGCGGTTCGGAGCGCTCGAAGGAGCCGAAGTCGTAGCCGAACCCGGCCAGTCCGATGGTGTCGAGGGTCATGCGGGTCATGTCGCCGGGCACGTCGACGGGGCGTCCGGCGCGGGCGTCGCGGTCCCAGGACGCGACGAGCCGGCGGGCCACCTCCAGCATCACGGGGTGGTAGGTCCGCATCGAGCCGAGCGCGAAGGCGGGCATGAGGATGTCGTGCGCCTTGGCCCAGTTGGGCTCGTCGTTGTACGCGGTGAACAGACCGTCGGCGGCGAACTCGCGGACGTTCTCCAGGCCGGGCCCGATGTGCTTGGCGAACCGCTGCTCGTCCGCGAGCTCGGCCACGAGGTCCAGGTCGCCCACGAACAGGGTGTCGCGTCCGTACAGCCGCCGCACGAACACGGGCCCGTGCTCGCGCATCAGGTCCATCGCTTGCTGGATGGGTGCGTCCCCGGGTCCGGTGCCGGAGATGTCGGCGACGGGGACGCCGGTGAGGCCGTCTGCGGGCCGGGGGGTCGGTGCGGTGGGGCGCATGACGCGACAACTGCCTTTCGCGGTACGGAAGTACTGCGATCCAGCGTGATCCACGGGACCCGGCGGGCCGCGCCGCACCCCTACATGATTGTGTAGTACAAGCAGATGCGTCGCTCTTGCGCGGGGCGACCCGGCATGGCAGGAGAAGCTCGTGGACCAGGCGCGACAGGAGGCCGTCACATGGCGCAACCGCGCGCTGCTCCTCTTCGACCGGGTCGCGATGCCCGTCGCGGTGTGCGACGTGTACGGCGCGGTGCTGCTGGCCAATCCGGCGATGGCCGCGGAGTGCGGTACGACGCCGGGGCGGCTGCGCGGCCGTGACGTGCTGGACCTGTTCAGCCCGCGGGAGGCCACACAGGTGGAGCGCATCGCCGAGGCCCTGCGGCTGCGGCACCGCTCGCGCTACCAGGTGTCGGTTCGCTGGGAGGCACCCGGCGGCGCGGAGCGGTACGGGGAGCTGACGGCGGACCCGGTGAGCGACACGGTGGAGGACACGCCGGCGCTGCTCGTGATGCTGCGCGTGGACGGCGAGCGCGTCCCCTCCCCCGCCCCGCCCGCCGGCCAGGCCCGGGTCACCCCCATGGAGGCCCGCATCCTGGCCCTGCTGGCCGCCGGCGCCACCACGGCCCGGGCGGCCCGCGAGACCGGCCTCACCACCGACGGCGTCACCTACCACCTGCGCCGGCTGTCGTCCCGCTGGCACGCCGCCAACCGCACCCAACTGGTGGCCCGCGCCTATGCGCTGGGGGTGCTCACCCCGGGGGTCTGGCCACCGGAGGCCCCGGCCGCGGAGTAGGCGGTGCCCGCTCCCTCGGGGGCTCCGAAGCGGGCGAGGGTGTGCCACACCTTCTTCAGGTCCTGGAGTTCGAATCGGCCCGTCCGGGCGGCATCGCCGATGACCCGCGGGTCCGAACCGAGGCGACCTCACGGAAATCCACTGGCTCCCCCTTCGTCGATACTTCTAACCTGAACCCGAAACCTAGGGACCCTAGGTTTCAGTGACGACGACCAGGAGCCCTCCCATGAGATCACTCACCGAACACGACATCCGCAACTCGTTTGTCAACTGCTCCAAGGGAGAGGCCAAGCGTCTGAGCGTCCCGCGGGACCTCGCCGAGCGGCCCTGGGACGATCTCGACTTCCTGGGGTGGCGGGATCCGGGGGCGCCCGACCGGAGCTATCTGGTCGCCGAGCGCGAGGGGCGGCTCGTCGGGCTGGCGATGCGGTTCCAGGCGGCGCAGCGGGGCTTTCTGCAGCGCAGCATGTGTTCGCTGTGCCTGACGACGCATCCCCGCGGCGGTGTGTCGCTGATGACCGCCCGCAAGGCGGGAGCGGCCGGACGTGAGGGCAACTCCGTCGGGGCGTACATGTGCACCGACCTCGCCTGCTCGCTGTACCTGCGCGGGAAGAAGGTGCCGGAGAGCGGGACCCGCTTCGACGAGAGCCTCACCCTTCAGGAGCAGATCGAGCGGACCCGGGGCCATCTGGCCGCCTTCCTCGACAAGGTGTACGCCTGAGGCCCTCGGTCGCCCGTGGTTTCCCCCGGCGCTAACGTCCTTCATGAACGCGTTCGATGCGCCAGGGGAAGGGGAACAGCCCGAGGATGCGAGAGGTACGTGAGTGGACGGCGCACGCCAGACGGATCCTGCACAAGCGCCGGGACCCGGTGGTCGTCCAGACGCTGCGGTCCGCGTTCGCGGCGACGATCGCGTACGTCATCGCGCTCCGGCTGAGCCCCGAGGCGGCACCGCTCACCGCTCCCCTGACGGCACTGCTGGTCGTCCAGGTGACCCTGTACGCCACGCTCACCAACGGCTTCCGGCGGGTGAACGCCGTGGTGACCGGCGTCCTCGTCGCCATCGCGTTCAGCCTTCTGGTGGGCCTGACCTGGTGGAGCCTGGCACTGCTCCTCGTGGCCTCGCTGGCCGTGGGACGGCTGGTCCGGGTGGAGGAGTACGTACCCGAGGTCGCGATCAGCGCGATGCTGGTGCTCGGGGTCACCACGGTCGGGGACACCGCCTGGGCCCGGGTGGTGGAGACGCTGATCGGCGCGGTCGTCGGGCTGGGCTGCAATCTGCTGCTGGCTCCCCCGGTGTGGGTGGAGGAGGCGGGCGAGTCGATCGAGGGGCTGGCGCGCCGACTGCGGCAGCTGATGCTGCGCATGGGCGAGGAGGCCGCCGGCGGTACGCCCCCGGACCAGGCGGCGGAGCGGCTGCACGAGGCGCGGCGGCTGGACCACGACATCGTCGAGGTGGACGCGGCGCTCCGGCAGGCGGAGGACAGCCTGCGGCTCAACCCGCGCGTGCGGGAGGGCCTGCTGCACCGGGTGGTGCTGCGCACCGGCCTGGACACGCTGGAGATCTGCACGGTCGTCCTGCGCGTGCTGGCCCGCTCCCTCACCGACCTCGCGAAGGAGCGCGAGCCGGAGCCGCTGTTCGAGGCGGAGACGGGCGCCGCGCTGGAGCAGCTGCTGTCGGAGATCGCCGACGCCGTGGTGAGTTTCGCGGTACTGGTGACCACCCACCTCAGTGCGAGCGCCGAGTCGGCGGAGGAACGTCTCACCGCGGAACTGCGCACCGCGGCGGGCACCCGCGACAAGCTGGCCCTGCTGCTGCGCGAGGAGGCCGAGCGCGAGACGGAGCACTGGCAGTTGCTCGGTGCCGTCCTGACGGAGGTCAACCGGATCCTCGACGAGCTCGACACCGAGCACCGCACCCGGCGCCTGTTCGAGGAACTGGACCGTGTGTCGCGGGAGCAGCGGGTGCGGCTGCCGCGCCTGACGCGGCTGCGGGAGCGCCTCGGCGTTCAGGAGCAGATGTGGCGGAACCGTACGGGGGTCGGCGGGCGTTACCGCTGAGCGGCCACCTGGAGTGGATTGCGTCTCGCGCAACGCCCGGTGCCGTTGTTGCACCTGGCGGGTGATCCACGCCAAGGTGGCTGTCGCGGCGGGGACGAGTGACGACCTGAGGGGCGACATGGGCAGTGGTGGCTGGAGCAGGCGCAGGTTCGTCGGCGCGCTGGCGGGCGGAGCCGCCGCGGCGGCGCTGCCCGGCTGTGACGACGCGCCCGCGCCGGCGGACCCGACGAGTCCGACGGCACCCGGGGCGGGCGTGAGCCCGTCCCGCGAGGCCCGGCGGCCGTCCGGCCCGCGTCCTCTCTACCTCGGCACCTACACCTCCGTCGAGGGCGGCGGCAAGGGCATCGGCGTGGCCACGTACGACGCGGCGACGGGCCGGATCAGCGGCACCGGCACACTCACCGGCGTCGGCGACCCGTCGTACCTCGCGATCCACCCGGACCGCCACACGCTGTACGCGGTGAACGAGCGCGACGACGGCGCCGTGACGGCTGTCCGGCTGTCCGACCGGAAGATCCTGGGCAGCCGGAGCACCGGCGGCGCGGGCCCCTGCCATCTGTCGGTGCATCCGGGCGGGCGCTGGCTGTTCAGCGCGGACTACGGCTCGGGCAGTGTGGCGGTGCATCCGATCGACGCCTCGGGCGGCCTCGGCGAGCGGACCGATCTCGTCCGGCACGCCCGTCCGGCCCCGGGACCGGGCCAGGAGGGCCCGCACGCCCACCAGATCTTCACCAGCCCCGACGGCGGGCATGTGCTCGCCGTGGACCTGGGCACGGACACCGTCTACACGTACCGGCTCGACGAGAAGGCCGGCACGCTCGCTGAGGTCGCCCAGGCGCGGACCCGGCCCGGTGCGGGCCCGCGTCACCTGACGTTCCACCCCGGCGGGCGGTACGCCTACCTCGCGAACGAGGTCGACAACACGGTGGCGGTCTGCGCGTACGACCCCGCCTCCGGCCGCGTCACGGTCGGCGAGCCGCAGTCCACGGGCACCGGCCCGGGCACCAACTACCCGGCGCAGTTCGTGGTGACCCCGAACGGCCGTTACGCCTTTCTCGCCAACCGCGGCGACAACAGCCTCACGCGTTACGCCGTCGAGGCGGACGGCGCCCGGCTGAAGCTGCTGGACACCGTGCCGGTGGGCGGGGACTTCCCGCGCCAGATCGCCCTCTCGCCGGAGGGCACGCTGCTGTTCGCGGCGAACCAGAAGTCCGGCACGGTGACCGTCTTCAGCGTGGACGGGGCGAGCGGCGCGCTGCGGCGCACCGGCGAACCGTTTCCGTCACCGGTCGCCGTCTGTGCGCTGCCACTGTAGGGCCCGCGGGCAGGCCGCGGCGGTCGCCTGGCTGAGCAGGACGTGCATGCGCTCGGTGAGCTGCGAGACGTCGTCGGCAGGTGTGTGGAAGGCGAGTCGTACGTCGCCGTGGGCGCGGGCGCGTTCGATGCGCAGGGTCAGTCCGTGCCGGTCCACGGCGAGCGGCTGGACGCGGACCGCGCCGTGCAGGCTGTCGGAGTCCACGAGCCGGGTGAGCCGCTCGACCGCGTCCGCGTGGCAGTCGGCGAGGTGCGTCAGCAGCCGGGCCTCGGCCGTGGTGAGCGGGTCGGGGGCGGCGGCGGCGAAGTCGTCGAGGTCCACGACCACGGCCCCGGACGGCTGCCGCAGCACCACGCGCGTGGCCCGGAAGGCCAGCCGGCCCTCCTCCTCGACGGTGAACCAGCCCGCGAGCCACAGCCGGGCGCGGATCCGGCTGCGCACGGGGACGGGCGCCACGTCGGCGAACTCCAGCACCGCGGACGGCTCGCCGCGGGGCGCGCAGATCGCGGCCCCGAGCAGGGCACTGTCCCCGGGCACGTCCACCAGCACCCGGCCGTCCTCGGTCACCGTGTGCGCGCCGACCAGCTCCTCCCGCGTGCCTTCCGCGGTCACCGAGCAGGACCACGCGGCGGCGAGCACCGAGCGCGCCCGCTCCGCAGCGGCAGGGGCCGCCGTCCAGCTGTGGCTGTCGTCACCCATCCCAGACCTCCTTAGGTAAGCCTTGCCTAACCTATCGAAGATCTGGGCGTGCGCCAACCACGTCACGTGATCTTTACGAGGCCTTTCAGGGAGTGAGGACGCCCAGCAGGGCACGGGCGCACAGCTCGCGCACCTGATCCCGGCTCAACTCCGTGCCGCGCAGCCACTCCAGACAGACGGACGTGGTGAACGCCAGCCAGCCGCGCACGGCGAGCCGCACCTCCGGCCGCTCCTCGAAGGCCGGGCCGAACTCGGGGTCCGCGGCGAGCGCCGCGAGGATCTGCCGCTCCTGCGCGGCCAGGGCCCGCTGGTAGACCCGGCGCACCGCCTGGTCCCCGGCCGCGTCGGCGCGGTGGAAGGCACGGTAGCCATGGGCATGGGCCCGGACGTACTCCAGGAACGTGTCGAGGCCGCCCGCGAGCTGCTCGCGCACCGGGACGCCGGGCACCGCCGCCGTCATGCGCAGCATCCGCTCGCTCTCGCGCTCGACGACCGCCGCGAAGAAGTCCCGCTTGGTCGGGAAGTAGTGGTACAGCAGCCCGCGCGACACCCCGGCGATCTCGGCGACCTGCTCGATCCACACGTCGTCGTACGGACTCTCCGAGAACAGCCGCGCCCCGACCGACAGAAGCTGCTCCCGGCGCTCCTCGGTGCTGAGCCGGCGGCGCGTGCGCCCGCTCTGGTTCGCGGCCATGCCCGCACTTTACTTGACGCCGGTTCAACAACGGGACCAGACTGAACGGCGCTATTGAACCCACGTACAACACGTGCGAACCCGCCGCTGGATCAAGGGAGATCGCGTCATGACGGAGGCGCCGACACGGGACGGGCTGCCCAAGGGTTTCCGCAGTGCCGAGCTGGGCTGGCCGGAGCTGGAGCGCATTCCGCATCCGCCGCGCCGGATCCCGCTGCTCGGCGACGTGGTGGGCGTGAACCGGCGCACTCCCCTGCAGGACTCGCTGCGGTACGCCCGCGAACTGGGCCCGGTCTTCCGCCGGAAGGCCTTCGGCAAGGAGTTCGTGTTCGTGTGGGGCGCCCGGCACGCGGCCGACCTCGCGGACGAGTCGCGGTTCGCCAAGCACGTGGGTCTTGGCATCGCGAACCTGCGGCCGGTGGCCGGGGACGGTCTGTTCACGGCGTACAACCACGAGCCGAACTGGCAACTGGCGCACGACGTGCTCGCCCCGGGGTTCAGCCGTGAGGCCATGGCCGGCTACCACCCGATGATGCTGGCCGTCGCGCGGCGGCTGACCGAGCACTGGGACCGGGCGGCGGCGGCCGGCCGGGCGGTGGACGTGCCCGGCGACATGACGAAACTGACGCTGGAGACGATCGCGCGGACCGGCTTCGGCCACGACTTCGGGTCGTTCGAACGCTCCCGGCCGCATCCCTTCGTGACCGCGATGGTCGGCACGCTGACGTACGCGCAGCGGCTCAACACGGTGCCCTTCCCGCTGGCCCCGCTGCTGCTGCGGAGCGCGAGCCGCCGCAACGCCGCCGACATCGCCCATCTCAACCACACGGTCGACGAACTGGTCCGGGCCAGGCGCGCCTCCGGCCGCGGGGACGGGGACCTGCTCGACCGGATGCTGGAGACGGCCCACCCCGAGACCGGGGAGCGGCTGGAGCTGCGGAACGTCCGCCGTCAGGTCATCACGTTCCTCGTCGCCGGCCACGAGACGACGTCCGGCGCGCTCTCCTTCGCGCTGCACTACCTCTCCCGGCACCCCGAGGTCGCGGCCCGGGCGCGTGCCGAGGTGGACCGGGTGTGGGGCGACACGGCGGAACCGCCTTACGAGCAGGTGGCCAGGCTGCGCTACGTGCGCCGGGTGCTGGACGAGTCGCTGCGGCTGTGGCCCACCGCACCCGCCTTCGCCCGGGAGGCGCGGGAGGACACGGTGCTCGCCGGGGAGCATCCCATGCGGCGCGGGGCGTGGGCGCTGGTGCTGACGCCGATGCTGCACCGGGACCCCGAGGTGTGGGGCGCGGACGCCGAGCGGTTCGACCCGGACCGCTTCGAGGCGCAGGCCGTACGGTCCCGGGCCCCGCACACCTTCAAGCCGTTCGGGACCGGGGCGCGGGCCTGCATCGGACGCCAGTTCGCCCTGCACGAGGCGACGCTGGTGCTCGGCCTGCTGCTGCGGCGCTACGAGCTGCGGCCCGACCCGGCGTACCGGCTGCGCGTGACCGAGCGGCTGACGCTGATGCCGGAGGAGCTGCGGCTGCACCCGGAGCGCCGGACGCCGGTCCGGGAGGCGGCCTCAGACTTGCGCTGCCCAGTGCCCGGGGCGGGTGACTGACTCGGGCAGCCGGGTCCCGGCACTCCCCCGGGCCGCGTTCAGCTGCGGCTGGGTGAGGAAGAACGCCCCGGTCAGGTCGGCGTCCGTGAGGTCCGCGTCGCGCAGGTCGGCACCGATCAGGTCCGCGCCCCGCAGGTCCGCGCCGGTGAGGTCGGCGGCGATGAGGTAGGCGCCGCGGAGGTTGGCGCCGCGCAGGTCGGCCCCCTTGAGGCGGGCGCCCATGAGGTCCGCGCCCCGGCGGTTCTTCTTACGCCCCTTGGTGCCGGCCCGGGCCAGCTCGCTCGTCCTCAGCAGCAGGACGTTGACCTCCTGGCGGTGCGCCGCCACGTCCAGCGCGGCGAGCTCCTCGGGGGTCAGCCCGGTCAGCTCCTCGGTCTTGTCCAGGGCCTCCCGCAGATCGGCGTGGACGGGACGGGCCGCCGGCAGGGCGAGCGCCTCGGTCAGGTACCAGAGCAGCTCGTGCAGCTGCCTGACCACCGGGAACACCTCGAACATGCGGCGGGCGTCCTCCCGCGGCCCGGTGCGCCAGTCCCGCCCGCCGAAGGTGATCTGCGAGACCTGCTGCCCGGCGCCGAAGCAGTCGTAGACCGTGCAGCCGGTGAATCCCTTCTGCCGGAGCCGGGCGTGGATGCCGCAGCGGTGGTCCTCCTGGAGGTTGCGGCAGGGCGTGCCGGCGGCCTTGTCCACCGCGAAGTCGGCCGAGGCGGCGAAGGGCAGGGCGACACAGCACAGCCCGAAGCACTGATTGCAGTCGCCGCGCAGTTCCGCCTGCCCGGCCTCGTGTTCTCGCATGCCGTTCAGCATACGGAACGACAACTGACGGGCGTTTTCCGGTCACACCGCCGGCCGGGGCACCTCCAGACGCTCCAGCCGCTCGGGGTCGGCCAGGATGTACATGTCCGTGATGCGGCCGTCGACGATCGTGACGCCCATGACCGACTGAACGCGGCCCTCGTGCGCGTTGACCATTCCGACCGAGCCGTTGACCAGGACCAGCTCCGCGCCCTGCGTGAACGGGGCGAACATGAGCGCCTGCTCCGCCACCGCCTTCGCGCCCTGGACGACCTTGGAGGCGGCCGCGCCCCGCACGAGCGCGCCCGAGTCGGCCCGCAGCAGGACATCCGGGTGCAGTACGGCCACCAGCGCCTCGAAGTCACCGGCGCGCGAGGCCGCCAGGAAGGCGTCGAGCACCTGCTTCTGCCGGCCGAGGTCCGGCTCGGCCGACGGGGTGGCGCCGCGCACCCTGCGCCGGGCGCGGCTCGCGAGCTGCCTGGTCGCGGCCGGGCTGCGCTCCACGATCGGCGCGATGTCGTCGAACGGCACGGCGAACATGTCGTGCAGCACGAACGTGAGCCGCTCGTCGGGCGCCAGGTTCTCCAGGACGACGAGCAGGGCCAGGCCCACGGAGTCGGCCTGGAGCACTTCCTCCGCCGGGTCGACGACCTGCGCCAGGGGTCTGAGCACCGGGTCCGGGACGAAAGCGTCGCCCATCGGTTCCTCGCGCCGTGCGGCGCGCGAGCGCAGCAGGTTCAGGCAGATGCGGCCGGTCACCGTCGTCAGCCAGCCGCCCAGGTTTCCGATGCCGTCCGTGTCGGAGCGGCTCAGCCGCAGCCAGGCCTCCTGGACGGCGTCCTCCGCCTCGGCAAGTGACCCCAGCATGCGGTACGCGACCGCCTTCAGATGGCCGCGGTGCTCCTCGAACCGCCCGGCCAGTTCCTCGCTGCCTGTCATGGTCTCCCCCGTCGTCTGTCGATCAGCCGCTGATCATCTGCTGAACAGTTCGAACGTCACCGCGGGCCTGCCCCCGAACCGCTCCCCCATGGCCTCGGCGTGCCCGGTCAGGAAACCGCGGACGTAGGTCTCCGGGTCCTCGTCGGTCAACACCTCGATGTAGCTGCGGTGTTCCAGCAGGGAGGCCACCGCGCGCTCCATGCCGGCCGTCGCGTCGACGGCGTGGGTGGGGGTGCTGGAGCCCGCGACCGCGACCCAGCGCACGCCGTCCCAGGGGTCGAGGCCTTGCTCGACCAGCTCGGGGAAGATCCAGCGGTTTCCGGCGTCGCCGGCCGCGTCGAGCGTGGCCCGGCCCACGGCCACGTGGTCCGGGGTGTTCCAGGCGACGCCGCCCCAGGTGTCGCGGTGGTTGAGCGTGATGACCAGCTCGGGCTTGTGCCGGCGGATGGCGGCGGCGATGTCGCGGCGCAGGGCGGTGCCGTACTCGATGACGCCGTCCGCGTGGTCGAGGAACTCCACCTCCGACACGCCGACCACCGCCGCGCTCGCCCGCTGCTCGCGCTCGCGCAGCGGCCCGCACCGCGCGGGCTCGATGGTGTCGATGCCCGCCTCGCCCCGGGTCGCGAGGACGTAGGCGACCTCGCGGCCTTCGTCGGTCCAGGCCGCGATCGCTGCGGAGCAGCCGTACTCGAGGTCGTCGGGGTGGGCCACGACCGCGAGGGCGCGCCGCCAGTCGCCGGGCATGGGCTGGAGTTGAGTGCTCGTCGGCTCCGTCATGTCGGCAGGTTAGTCCGCGCCACCGGCGTCACGCCTCGTCCCGCACGAGGGCCAGCAGCCGGTCCAGGACCCGCTGGCCGCCGGTCCGTACGCCGTCGTGCTCGAACTCGTCCGTTACCCAGGTGCGCAGGCCCCGGATGGCGCGGGCGGTGCGCAGGGAGTGGGCCGTGTCGACGTACATGTCGTCGTGGTAGACGGCGGCGACGACGGGTACGTCGTTGGCGGCGAGGCGGGCGGGGTCGTACAGGGGTGTCCAGTCGGTACGGGCGGCGAGCAGGTCGGCGGTCTCCCGCAGGGGACGCAGCGCCGGGTCGCAGTCGAACATCCAGGGGTGGATCGACTCGCCGGTGAACAGCAGCGGTTCGTCGCCCGCGAGGGCCTTCGCGGCGTCGAACTGCGGGAACTCGGCGCGGACCCGCTCGGCCGACCAGGCGGTGGGCCGGGCGTCCTGGCCGTAGATCGACTCGTGGATCAGGGCGTACAGCGGGTGGCGGGCGTAGGACAGCATGCCCTGCGCCTGCTCCTGGAAGGCGTCGGAGAGCGTGAAGCCCTGCGGGGTGCGGACGAAGGCGTTCTCCAGGAGGTAGTGGAGGCGGTGGGTGCCGTCGCCGGTGCCGAGGACGATGCCCAGGGACTGGAAGGCCTCGGCGGTGAGCCGGTAGCCGTTCGGCAGGACCACGTCGTGCGTCAGGAGGTGGTCGGCGATCCGGCGGGCGCGTTCGGCGTCCTGCGGGTAGCGGGCGTAGTGCGCGGTGACCTTGCGTTCGATGCGCGGGAAGGCGGCCCGGTAGACGTCGTCGGCGTGGGCGTCCAGGGAGGGCAGTCCGCCGGTGATCACGGCGGTGGCCAGGCCCTCGGGCGCGAGGGACAGGTAGGTGGTCAGGCAGAAGCCGCCGAAGCTCTGGCCGAGGACGGTCCAGGGGGCGCCGCCGGTGACCTGCGCGCGGATGGCCTCGCAGTCGCGGACGATCGAGTCGGCGCGGAAGTGTGTGAGGTGGTCGGCCTGTTCGGCGGGGCCGCCGCGCAGCGGCAGTGTCTGCCGGTTGGCGGGTGTGCTGTGGCCGGTGCCGCGCTGGTCGAGGAGGAGGACGCGGTACTCCTTGAGCGCGCGGCCGAGCCAGCCGGGCCTGCCGACGGAGCGGTCCGCGCCGAAGCCGGGCCCGCCCTGGAGGTAGAGCAGCCACGGCAGGTCCTGGTGCGCCTTGTCGCTCGCGACGACCTCGCGGGCGTACAGCTCGATCGTCTCGCCCTCGGGGCGGCCGTGGTCGAGGGGGACGGTGAAGCGGCGGTCGGTGAGGACGACTCCGGGCTGGCGGTAGCTGAAGGTCAACAGGGCTCCCGGGACGGACGGATTTTCGGACCGCGTCCCAGTTCATCACAGCGGGCGTCCGCTGGTGGCCCCTTCGGATCATGAAATCTTCCTGAACGGCGATTCAGGCTCAGCGGGCGGACAGACTGGAGCGGCGGACCACCAGCTCCGGCTGGAGGACCACCCGCCGGTGCTCGTGCGGCCGGGCCGGGCTCTCCTCCTCCGTCTCCTCCAGGAGCAGGTCGGCCGCCATGGCGCCCATGGTGACGGCGGGCTGCCGTACCGAGGTGAGCGGGACGGCGGCGGCCGCCGCGAACTCGATGTCGTCGTAGCCGACGATGGCGAGGTCGTCCGGGACGCCGACACCGGCCGCGTACATGGCCTGGAGGACACCGAGTGCCAGCAGGTCGTTGGCGCAGAACACGGCGGTCGGCCGGTCGGCGAGGCCGAGCAGGCGGGCGCCGGCGTCCCGGCCCGCGGCGACGTCCAGCCGTTCGGTGGGCAGCTCGCGCAGCGTGTCGGGACCGAGACCGGCCTCCGAGAGCGCTTCGAGGGCGCCCGTGCGCCGGTCGCGGACCTGGTTGAGGCCGGGCGGGCCGCTGACGTAGGCGATGGAGCGGTGCCCGGCGTCGACGAGATGGCGCACTGCCAGGGCGCCGCCCGCGACGTCGTCGACGGAGACCGAGCACTCGGTGGTGCCCTCGGCGACCCGGTCGACCAGGACGAACGGGATGCCGTGCCGGCGGAACGCCTCGATGTTGCGGCCGGTGGCGTCGGCCGGGGTGAGCAGCACGCCGCGCACGCGCTGCTCGGCGAAGAGCGACAGGTACTCGGCCTCCTCGCCCGGGTTCTGGGCGCTGTTGCAGACCATCACGCCGAGTCCGGCCTGGCGGGCGGCACGCTCGGCGCCGCGGGCGACGTCGACGAAGAAGGGGTTGCCCATGTCGAGGACGAGCAGCCCCATGATGCGGCTGCGGCCGGCGCGCAGCTGGCGCGCGGACTCGCTGCGGACGTAGCCGAGCCGGTCTATCGCGGACAGCACGCGGGCCCGGGTCTCGGTGGCGACCGTGTCCGGGCGGTTGATCACGTTCGAGACCGTGCCGACGGAGACTCCGGCGGCACGGGCGACGTCCTTGATACCCACCGACTGGGCCATCGGGCAGGGACCTCCAGGGGGAGACGAGGGGGGCGGCGGCCGGGGCGGCTTCACACTACCGGCACGCCGCCCCGGGAACCGGGCGCGGTCAGGCGGGCAGCCGGAAGTCGGTGACGTGCAGCGCCGAGGGCGTCGTACCGCTGGACTTCTCCTGGTACATGAAGGACAGCACCCCGTCCTGCGCGACGCGCATCTCGTCGATGACGACCTCGCCGAAGGCGTTGAGGCCGCTGCCGTCGAAGAGGATCTTCCAGTCGGTGTAGCCGGAGGCCGCCGAGGCGCCGGCGATCCGCCCGAAGGGGAAGATCGCGTAGGCGTTGTCGTACTTGTCCAGGATCAGCTTGGTGCGCTGGCTGGAGTTCAGCGGCACCGGGATCTCGGTCTTCTGCCAGGTGCCGGAGGCGTTCCTGCGGACGTGGAAGGCGCGGCCGTTCCTGGTCCGGTCGGCCACGTAGTTCGTGGTGCACTGGCCGAAGCGGCCGGGGACGTAGGAGATGATCGCGTGCGGTCGGCCCGCGGAGTCGGTGAACTGGCTCTCCTGGTTCATCAGGGAGTGGTCCGGGTTGAGCGGGTCGACGACCAGGCCGGCGTCGGTCACGGACACCTTGTCGGAGCCGCCGGTGACGCCGACGACGGTGCCCGCGTTGTTGCGCCAGGTGCGGCCGCGGTCGTCGGAGTAGACGTAGCCGGTGTCGTGGTTGGTGATGCCGCCGCCGTTGCACATCACGGCGCCGTTCTGCTCGCGCCAGGTGAAGAAGGAGTGCAGCCGGCCGTTGCGGTCGTAGTCGATGCCGTGCAGGTACATGTTGCGGGCGGTCGAGGAGCCGTGCTCGCTGGTGTACGTGCCGGTGGAGCTGGACCACTCCCCCAGGTTGGTCCACCGGGTGCCGTCGTACTCGGCGAGCGCGTTGCGGCCGTTGCCGGAGACGGCCACGCGGTAGCTCAGCTGGAGCTTGCCGTCGGGCGTGGACACGAACTGCGGGTAGGTGAACTGCGAGGTCAGCGCGAGGCCGTCCAGGGTGGACTGGGGTGCGCCGAAGCGGCTCGCGGTCCAGCTCAGCCCGCCGGGGTTGTCCAGGAGCCCGGCGGCCGACTTGACGTAGGTGAAGCCGTCGCTGTGGGAGTCCATGTTGAGGTGCAGCCGGCCGTCGACCTTCGAGACGCCCATGGAGATGACGTTGTGGGAGTCGTTCGCCTTGAGGGTGTGACCGACCTTGACCGTCGACCAGGTGCTGCCGCCGAGTACCCGTCGTCCGACGACGGCGCCCCGGTCGGCGGTGTACCAGACGGCGTACTGGTAGCCCTTGTAGGTCAGCAGGCCGTTCTTCTGGAACGAGTTGTTGTTGACCAGGCCGTCGTACGACACGAAGAAGATGGCCTGGCTGTCGAGAGTCGTGGTGCCCGTGCGGGTGACGGAGGGGCCCGGGTCGGCGGCCCGGGCGGTGCCGGAGGCCAGGGCGGGGGTCACCACGGCTCCGGCCAGGGCGGCGGCCAGCAACGTACGTCTGTGCATCTCATGAACTCCATCGTTCAGGCGAGGTGGAACACTTCCGTGAGCGGTTTCATGGCCTCGTCGGGCCGGGCGCCGTCCAGCGACTCGAAGAACGGCGCCATCTCCGCCTGCCAGCGGGCGTTGACGTCGGTGGCTTCCATTCCGGCCTGGGCGGCTGCGAAGTCCTCGGTCTCCAGGTAGCCGACGAGGAGTCCGTCCTCGCGCAGGAAGAGCGAGTAGTTGTGCCAGCCGGTGTCCGAGAGTGCCTGGAGCATCTCGGGCCACACGGCGGCGTGCCGCTCGCGGTACTCGTCGAGGCGGTCCGCCCTGACCTTCAGCAGGAAGCACACGCGCTGCATCAACAACCCTCCGGGAATCAGAAGTTGAACTGGTCGATGTTCTTGGCGTCGAACACGGTCGGCTTGCCGAGGCTGATCACGCCGTCCTTGCCGATGGTGTACTCGCCCATGGAGCCGGCCTTGAAGGTCTCGCCCTCCTTGCCGGTGATCTGCCCGGAGGACAGGGCGACGGCGGTACGGGCGGCCAGCTCGCCGAGCTTCGCCGGGTCCCACAGCTCGAACGCCTCGACGGTGCCGTTCTTGACGTACTTGCGCATGTCGTTCGGGGTACCGAGGCCGGTCAGCTTGACCTTGCCCTTGTACTTGGAGCCCGACAGGTACTGGGCCGCGGCCTTGATGCCGACGGTGGTCGGGGAGATGATCCCCTTCAGGTTCGGGTACTCCTGGAGCAGGCCCTGGGTCTGCTGGAAGGACTGCTGGGCGTCGTCGTTGCCGTACGCGGTCTTCACCAGCTTCATGTTCTTGTACTCGGGCTTCTTCAGCTCGTCCTTCATGAAGTCGATCCAGGTGTTCTGGTTCGTCGCGGTCTGCGCGGCGGACAGGATCGCGATCTCGCCCTTGTAGCCGATCTGCTTGGCGAGCAGCTGCACCTCGGTACGGCCCAGGTCCTCGGCGGAGGCCTGCGAGACGAACGCGTTACGGCAGTCGGCGGTGGTGTCCGAGTCGTACGTGACGACCTTGATGCCGTTCTTCATGGCCTGCTTGAGCGCGGTGCACAGGGCGCCCGGGTCCTGCGCGGACACGGCCATCGCGTCGACCTGCTGCTGGGTGAGCGTGTTGACGTAACTGACCTGACCGGCGGTGTCGGTGGCGCTGGACGGACCGACCTCCTTGTACTTGGAGCCCAGCTCGGCCAGGGCCTTCTCGCCGCCCTTGTCGGCGGTCGTGAAGTACGGGTTGTTGACCTGCTTGGGCAGGAAGCCGACGGTGAGGCCCTTCTTGGTGGCCGCGTTCGGGTCGGCCTTGCCGGCGGTGGCGGCGGACCCGCCCTCGTTCGCGACGTCCTTCTTGGTGGTGCCCCCGCCGCAGGCGGTGAGCGCCAGGGCGAGCGAAGTGGCGGTGGCGAGGGCCGCGCAGCTGCGGCGGAGGGTCGACTTGCGCATGGCGTTGGTCCTTTACGAGGAAGGGCTGGGTTATGAGGTGGGAGTCGAGGCGGCTCTGCGGCCCGCCCTCGCTGTGGAGATCTGCCGCACGACCCGGGGGCCGAGCACGGACAGAACGAGCAGGACGCCGGTGACGACGATCTGGGACTGGGCGGACACGTCCTGGAGGCTCATCACGTTCTGCAGCGCGCCGAGGAGGAACACCCCGGCGATCGCGCCGCCCAGCGTGCCCTTGCCGCCGTCGAAGTCGATGCCGCCGAGCAGCACGGCGGCCACGACGGACAGTTCGAGGCCGGTGGCGTTGTCGTAGCGGGCGCTGGCGTAGTGCAGCGCCCAGAAGATGCCGGTGAGGGAGGCCATCAGGCCCGTCACGGTGAACAGGATCAGCTTCTGCCGCTTGACGCGGATGCCGGCGAAGCGGGCGGCCTCCTCGCTCGCCCCGATCGCGAACAGCGACCGGCCGAACGGTGTGGCGTGCAGCGCGACCACGGCGATGGCGAGCAGGACGAGGAACGGCAGCAGGGCGTACGGGATGAACGTGTCGCCGATGCGCCCGGCCGCGAAGTCCAGGTACTGCGTCGGGAAGTCGGTCACCGCGTCGGAGCCGAGCACGATCTGCGCGATGCCCCGGTAGGCGGCCAGCGTGCCGATGGTGACGGCGAGGGACGGCAGCCCCAGCCTGGTCACCAGCAGTCCGTTGATCAGCCCGCAGACGACGCCCAGCAGGAGACAGATCGGGATGATCGTCTCGATGGCCATGCCCTGGTTCCACAGGGCGCCCATCACGGCACCGGACAGACCCGCCGTCGAGGCCACCGACAGGTCGATCTCGCCGGACACCACCAACAGCGTCATCGGCAGGGCGATCAGCGCGATCGGCAGCGTGTTGCCGATCAGGAACGACAGGTTGAGCGCGTTGCTGAACCCGTCGACGAAGCCGAAGGAGAGCAGCAGGACCACGATCAGCAGGGCGCCGACGGCGGAATCCCACCTTTTCAAGGCGGACCAGCGGACCGCTCGGCTCAGGGAGATGTCAGCCATGGCGGGCGTTCCTCTTCTTCAGGGCGGAGGCCACGCGCAGCGCGACGATCCGGTCGACCGCGATGGCGAGGATGAGCAGGATGCCGTTGATGGCGAGCACCCACACGGAGCTGACGCCGAGGGCGGGCAGCACACTGTTGATCGACGTCAGCAGCAGCGCGCCGAGGGCCGCCCCGTAGACGCTGCCGGAGCCGCCGGTGAAGACGACTCCGCCGACCACGACCGCGCTGACGACGGTCAGTTCGTAGCCGTTGCCCGTGCCGGAGTCGACGTTGCCGAACCGGGCGAGGTACATCGCGCCGGCGAGTCCGGCGAGGGCGCCGCAGAAGGTGTACGCGGCGAGGATCCGCTTGCGCACGGGGATGCCGGCGAGGCGGGCGGCCTCGGGGTTGGAGCCCAGCGCGTAGAGCTCTCGGCCGCTGGCGAAGTGCTTGAGGTAGTAGGCCGTCGCCACCAGCACCGCCAGCGCGATCAGCGCCAGGTACGGCACCGCCGAGATGCCTCCGGAGCCGAAGTCGACGAAACCGCCGGGCAGATCGGCCGCGGTGATCTGGCTGGAGCCGACCCAGATCGAGTCGATGCCGCGGATGATGTAGAGCGTGCCCAGGGTGACGACGAGCGCGGGCACCTGGCCGAGGCTGACGAGCAGGCCGTTGAGCAGCCCGAAGGCGATGCCGAGCAGGACCGCCAGCGCGATCGCCAGGACCGCGTTGCCGCCGCCCTGGAGATACGTGCCGGCGGCGAAGGCACTGATACCGAGCGTGGACCCGACGGACAGGTCGACGTTGCGCGTGATGACGACGAGGGACTGGCCGGTGGCGACGAGCACCAGGATCGTCGCGTTCAGCAGCAGGTCCTTGATGCCCTGTTCGGAGAGGAACTCGCTGTTGCCGGCCTGGGTGACGGCGATCATCACCAGGAAGACGACCAGGATGGCGAGTTCGCGCATCTTGAAGACGCGGTCGACGAGGCGGGTGCCGCTCGACTTGGGCACGTCGGCCACGGGGGCCTCTTGTGGGGTGACGACCGTCATGCGGCGGCCCTCCCGGTGGCTGCGGCCATCACGGTTTCCTCGGTGGCGTCGGAGCGTGGGATCTCGGCGGTGAGGCGGCCCTCGTGCATGACCAGCACGCGGTCGGCCATGCCGAGGATCTCGGGCAGGTCGGAGGAGATCATCAGGACGGCCACGCCGTCGGCGGCCAGCTGGGACAGCAGCCGGTGCACCTCCGCCTTGGTGCCGACGTCGATGCCGCGGGTCGGCTCGTCGACGATCAGCACCCGGGGCGCGGTGGCGAGCCACTTGGCGAGCACGACCTTCTGCTGGTTGCCGCCGGACAGGGTGTTGACGGTGTCGGCGATCCGGGCGTACTTGACCTGGAGCTTGACGGCCCAGTCGAGGGAGCGGCTGCGCTCGGCGCCGCGGTCCATCAGGCCCGCCTTCACCGTCGTGCGCAGTCCCGTGAGCCCGATGTTCCGCTCGATGGACATGTCCATCACCAGGCCCTGGGCGCGCCGGTCCTCGGGGACCAGGGCGAGTCCGGCGGACATCGCGGTGGACGGGGCGCCGTTGACCAGGGCCTTGCCGTCCACCGAGACCTCGCCGGCGTCCCAGCGGTCGATGCCGAACACGGCCCGGGCGACCTCCGTACGGCCAGCGCCGACGAGTCCGGCGAGGCCGACGATCTCGCCGTGCCGTACCTCGAAGGAGACGTCGGTGAACACACCTTCGCGGGTCAGGCGGCGCACGCTCAGGGCGACCTCGCCCGGCCGCACGTCCTGCTTGGGGTAGAGCTCGTCGAGGTCACGGCCGACCATGCGGCGCACGAGGTCGTCCTCGGTCATGCCCTCCAGCGGCTCGCTGCCGACCAGCGCGCCGTCGCGCAGGGTGGTGACCCGCCGGCAGATCTCGAAGATCTCCTCCAGCCGGTGGGAGATGAACAGCACGGCGGCGCCCTGTTCGCGCAGGGTGCGTACGACGCCGAAGAGGCGGGCGACCTCGCTGCCGGTGAGCGCTGCGGTCGGTTCGTCCATGATCAGGACGCGGGCGTCGAAGGAGAGGGCCTTGGCGATCTCGACGATCTGCTGGTCGGCGATGGACAGGCCGCGGGCGGGCCGGTCGGGGTCGAGTTCGACTCCGAGGCGCTCCATGAGGGCGGCCGTCGCGTTGTGCGTGGCCTTGTGGTCGATCCGGCCGAGGGCGCGCCGGGGCTGGCGGCCCATGTAGATGTTCTCGGCGATCGACAGGTCGGGGAAGAGCGTGGGCTCCTGATAGATCACGGCGATGCCGGCGTCGCGGGCGTCGCCGGGACCGTGGAAGGCGACGGGCGCACCGTCGAGCAGCACCTGGCCGGCGTCCGGCCGGTGCACCCCGGCGAGCGTCTTGATGAGGGTCGACTTGCCGGCACCGTTCTCACCGGCGAGGGCGTGCACCTCCCCGGGGAACAGCTCCAGGGAGACGTCCCGCAGTGCGCGGACCGCGCCGAAGGACTTGGAGACGTCCCTCAGTGCCAGAACCGGGGCCGGACCCGTGGTGGACGGGTGGGTCATGGGGGCTCCTCGACGACGCCGGCGGGACGGCCTCTCGGCGTCGTGGGCGTCGTGAAAGGTTTCAACTGGATTGCCGGGACGTTAGGCGGGTCGCGCATGTCACGTCAATGGGTTCCGGTCGAAAAAGTTTCGAGGACAGAAGGTCACACCCTGATCACGGGAAACCGTGTCGGCCGGAGGGGTTGACACCCCTCCGGGGGGCCCATAACTTCGCGTACTGAATCGTTTCATTCAGTGGTCGTTATGACCCGATGCCTCAGGAGCCCTGACGTGACCGAGCTCGCCGCGGTGAAGGCCGCTCTCAAGACCCAGGCAGTCGAGACGCCGTCGTGGGCGTACGGGAACTCGGGCACGCGCTTCAAGGTGTTCGCGCAAGCGGGTGTGCCGCGCGATCCGTACGAGAAACTGGACGACGCGGCGAAGGTGCACGAGTTCACGGGGGTCGCCCCGACGGTCGCCCTGCACATTCCGTGGGACAAGGTCGACGACTACGCGGCGCTGGCGAAGCACGCGGAGCAGCGCGGGGTGAAGCTCGGCGCGATCAACTCCAACACGTTCCAGGACGACGACTACAAGCTCGGGAGCATCTGCCACCCCGAGGCTTCTGTGCGCCGCAAGGCCGTCGACCATCTGCTGGAGTGTGTCGACATCATGGATGCGACCGGGTCCAGCGATCTGAAGCTGTGGTTCGCCGACGGGACGAACTATCCGGGGCAGGACGACATCCGGGCCCGGCAGGACCGGCTCGCCGAGGGGCTCGCGGAGGTCTACGAGCGGCTGGGCGACGGGCAGCGGATGCTGCTGGAGTACAAGTTCTTCGAGCCGGCCTTCTACTCGACCGATGTGCCGGACTGGGGCACCGCGTACGCCCACTGCCTGAAGCTCGGGCCGAAGGCACAGGTCGTCGTCGACACCGGGCATCACGCGCCGGGCACCAATATCGAGTTCATCGTGGCGACGCTGCTGCGGGAGGGGAAGCTCGGGGGGTTCGACTTCAACTCGCGGTTCTACGCGGATGACGACCTGATGGTGGGGGCAGCGGATCCGTTCCAGCTGTTCCGGATCATGTACGAGGTGATCCGGGGCGGGGGGTTCTCGCCCGAGGTCGCGTTCATGCTCGACCAGTGCCACAACATCGAGGCGAAGATTCCGGCGATCATCCGGTCGGTGATGAATGTGCAGGAGGCCACGGCGAAGGCGTTGCTGGTCGACGGTGACACGCTGGGTGCGGCGCAGCGCAGCGGGGATGTGCTGGAGGCGAATGCCGTGCTGATGGATGCGTACAACACGGATGTGCGGCCGTTGCTGCGGGAGGTGCGGGAGGAGATGGGGTTGGACCCCGAGCCCATGGCGGCGTACCGGCGGTCCGGCTGGGCCGAGCAGATCGTGGCCGAGCGGGTTGGTGGGCAGCAGGCCGGTTGGGGGGCGTGAGCGTCTGCCGGGTTCTGTTCGATTCGGGCTGCGGGCCGGTTGTGGCTGGTCGCGCAGTTCCCCGCGCCCCTGAGTAAGTCACCCACCGTCCCTTGAGAGGAACTCGTATCCATGGCAACCCATCCCGAAGCCGCCGCTCTCCTGGCCCGTTCGCATCGGCTCGGCTCCGATCCCCGTAACACCAACTACGCGGGAGGCAACGCCTCCGCCAAGGGCACCGAGACCGACCCCGTCACCGGTGGTGACGTCGAGCTGATGTGGGTCAAGGGGTCCGGTGGGGATCTCGGGACGCTGACCGAAGCCGGGCTGGCCGTGCTCCGGCTGGACCGGATGCGGGCGCTCGTCGACGTCTACCCGGGCGTGGAGCGCGAGGACGAGATGGTCGCCGCGTTCGACTACTGCCTGCACGGGAAGGGCGGTGCGGCTCCCTCCATCGACACGGCCATGCACGGGCTCGTCGAGGCCGCCCACGTCGATCACCTCCACCCGGACTCCGGCATCGCGCTCGCCTGTGCCGCCGACGGGGAGAAGCTGACCGCCGAGTGTTTCGGCGACAGTGTCGTGTGGGTGCCGTGGCGGCGGCCCGGATTCCAGCTGGGGCTGGACATCGCCGCCGTGAAGGTGGCCAATCCGCAGGCCATCGGGTGCATCCTCGGCGGGCACGGGATCACCGCCTGGGGTGACACGTCCGAGGAGTGCGAGCGGAACTCGCTGCACATCATCCGGACCGCGGAGAAGTTCCTCGCCGAGCGCGGCAAGGACGAGCCCTTCGGGCCGGTGATCGAGGGGTACGCCGCGCTGGGTGCCGGGGAGCGCCGGGAGCGGGCCGCCGCACTCGCGCCGTACGTCCGTGCCCTCGCCTCCCAGGACCGGCCTCAGGTCGGCCACTTCAACGACTCCGAGGTCGTCCTCGACTTCCTCGCGAGCGCCGAGCATCCGCGGCTGGCCGCGCTGGGCACCTCCTGCCCGGACCACTTCCTGCGGACCAAGGTCCGGCCGCTGGTCCTCGACCTGCCGCCGACCGCTCCGCTCGACGAGGCCGTCGCCCGGCTGAAGGAGCTGCACGCGGAGTACCGCGAGGAGTACGCCGCCTACTACCAGCGGCACGCCCTGCCCGACTCCCCCGCCATGCGCGGCGCCGACCCGGCGATCGTGCTTGTCCCGGGCGTGGGCATGTTCAGCTTCGGCAAGGACAAGCAGACCGCCCGGGTGGCCGGGGAGTTCTACGTCAACGCCATCAATGTGATGCGCGGCGCCGAGGCCGTGTCCACGTACGCGCCGATCGAGGAGTCCGAGAAGTTCCGCATCGAGTACTGGGCCCTCGAAGAGGCCAAGCTCCAGCGGATGCCGAAGCCCAAGGCGCTGGCCACCCGGGTGGCGCTGGTGACCGGTGCCGGCAGCGGGATCGGGAAGGCCATCGCGCACCGGCTCGCGGCCGAGGGAGCGTGTGTGGTCGTCGCGGACCTCAACGGCGTAAACGCCCAGGCCGTCGCCGATGAGCTGGGCGGGCCGGACAAGGCCGTCGCCGTGACGGTGGACGTCACGTCCGAGGAGCAGATCGCCGAGGCCTTCAAGGCTGCCGTGCTGGCGTTCGGCGGTGTCGATCTCGTGGTCAACAACGCCGGTATCTCGATCTCCAAGCCGCTGCTGGAGACCTCGGCGAAGGACTGGGACCTCCAGCACGACATCATGGCGCGCGGGTCCTTCCTCGTGTCGCGGGAAGCGGCGCGGGTGATGATCGCGCAGGAGCTGGGCGGCGACATCGTCTACATCGCGTCGAAGAACGCCGTGTTCGCCGGGCCCAACAACATCGCCTACTCGGCCACCAAGGCCGATCAGGCCCATCAGGTGCGGCTGCTCGCCGCCGAGCTGGGCGAGCACGGCATCCGCGTCAACGGCGTCAACCCCGACGGTGTCGTGCGCGGCTCCGGGATCTTCGCCGGCGGGTGGGGCGCCAAGCGGGCCGCCGTGTACGGGGTCGAGGAGGAGAAGCTCGGCGAGTTCTACGCCCAGCGGACCATCCTCAAGCGTGAGGTGCTGCCCGAGCATGTCGCGAACGCGGTCTTCGCCCTCACCGGCGGCGACCTGACCCACACCACCGGGCTGCACATCCCGGTCGACGCCGGCGTCGCGGCCGCCTTCCTGCGGTGAGCGCGGCCGTGAAGTCGTACGCCGCGGTCGATCTCGGCGCGTCCAGCGGGCGCGTCATGGTCGGCCGCGTCGGCCCCGACAGCCTGGAGCTGGCCGAGGCGCACCGCTTCCCGAACCGGCCCGTGCGCGTGCCCGAGGGGCTGCGCTGGGATGTGCTCGGTCTGTACGCGGGGGTGCTGGAGGGGCTGAAGTCGGCCGGGCAGGTCGACTCCGTCGGGATCGACAGCTGGGCCGTGGACTACGGGCTGCTCGACGCGGACGGGGCGCTGCTCGGCAATCCCGTGCACTACCGGGACTCCCGGACGGAGGGGGTCGCGGAGAAGGTGTGGGCGACCGTCCCGGCTCAGGAACTGTACGCGGCGACCGGATTGCAGTACGCGCCCTTCAACACCGTGTACCAGCTGACGGCGGCTCGCTCCTCGGCCCAGCTGGCCTCCGCCCGGCGGCTGTTGCTCATCCCCGACCTCCTGACGTACTGGCTCACCGGCGAGCAGGGCACCGAGCTCACCAACGCCTCGACGACCCAGCTGATCGACCCCCGCACGCGCGACTGGTCGTACGACATCGCCTCGCGGCTGGGGATCGACCTGAGTCTGTTCGCGCCGCTGCGGCAGCCCGGTGATCCGGCGGGTGTGCTGCGGGAGGCGGTGCTGGAGGAGACCGGGCTGAGCGGGCCCGTGCCCGTGACGGCGGTCGGGTCGCACGACACCGCGTCGGCCGTGGCGGCCGTGCCCGCCGGGCAGGAGCGGTTCGCGTACATCTGCACCGGCACCTGGTCCCTGGCCGGACTGGAGCTGGACGCGCCGGTGCTGACCGAGGAGAGCCGGGCGGCCAACTTCACCAACGAGCTGGGGCTGGACGGCACGGTCCGGTATCTGCGCAACATCATGGGGCTGTGGCTGCTCCAGGAGTGCGTGCGGGCCTGGGGCGACCCGGACCTGGGCGCGTTGCTGCTGGAGGCGTCCAAGGTGGAGGCGCTGCGGTCGGTCGTGGACGCCGGTGACCCGGCGTTTCTCGCGCCGGGGCGGATGCCGGAGCGGATCGCCGAGGCGTGCCGGGTCTCGGGGCAGCCGGTGCCCGAGTCGCCGGCCGAGGTGACGCGCTGCATCCTCGACTCCCTCGCCCTCGCCCACCGCAAGGCGATTCAGGACGCGCAGCGGCTCGCCGGGCATCCGGTCGACGTGGTGCACGTGGTGGGCGGCGGTACGCGCAACGCGCTGCTGTGCCAGTTGACCGCCGACGCCTGCGGACTGCCGGTGGTGGCGGGGCCGACCGAGGCCGCCGCCCTGGGGAACGTGCTCGTGCAGGCGCGGGCCCACGGTCTGGCCGGTGATCTGGCGGGGATGCGGCGGCTGCTCGTCCGCACGCAGCCGCTCACGCGGTACGAGCCGCGCGGCGGGCCCGAGCGGTGGCGCGCCGCGCAGGACCGGCTCGCCGGGCACTGACGGGGTCTCCCCCGGGCCCCGTCTCCGCACTACGCTGCAACTCATCCGATGATCGACCACAAGGAGCCGCGATGCGTGTCGCCCTGTTCCTGACCTGCGTCAACGACACGCTGTATCCGGACACCGGGCGGGCCGTGGTGAAACTGCTGACCAGACTGGGCGTCGACGTCGACTTCCCGATGGCGCAGACCTGCTGCGGCCAGGCGCACTACAACACCGGATACCGTCACGAGGCCGAACCGCTCGCCCGGCACTTCTCCGATGTCTTCGGCGAGTACGAGGCGATCGTGACGCCGTCCGGGTCGTGCGGGGCGATGGTGCGGGAGCTGTATCCGCGGATGGGCGAGCGGGCCCGGGCCGAGGGGCGCGGGAACACCCTCGCGGCCACGCTGGCGCCGGTGGCGCCGAAGACGTACGAGCTCACGGAGTTCCTGGTCGACGTGCTGGGCGTGACGGACGTCGGGGCGTACTACCCGCACAAGGTGACCTACCACCCGACCTGTCACGGCCTGCGCGGGCTGGGCCTCGGCGACCGGCCGCGGCGGCTGCTCCAGGCCGTGAAGGGGCTGGAGCTGGCCGAGCTGCCGGGGGCCGACGAGTGCTGCGGGTTCGGCGGCACCTTCGCCCTGAAGAACGCCGACGTCTCGGCGGCGATGGGCGCCGACAAGGTGCGCAACGCCGAGTCGACGGGCGCCGAGGTGCTGTGCGCGGCCGACAACTCCTGCCTGATGCACATCGGCGGGACGATGACCCGGCTGCGGACCGGCATGCGGCCGGTGCACATCGCGGAGATCCTGGCGAGCACGGAGGAGGAACCGGCCGTATGAGCGGGACGTTCGTCGGGATGCCGGCGTTTCCTGAGGCTGCGCGGGAGGCCGTGGGCAACGAGACCCTGCGCGGCAATCTGCGGCACGCCACGCACACGATCCGCGCCAAGCGGGCCAAGGCCGTGGCGGAGGTGTCCGACTGGGCCGAGCTGCGCGAGGCGGGCAAGCGGATCAAGGACCACACGCTGCGCCATCTGGACCGCTATCTGGAGCAGTTGGAGGAGGCGGTGACGGCGGCCGGCGGCATCGTCCACTGGGCCGCCGACGCGGCCGAGGCCAACGAGATCGTCACCCAGCTCGTGAAGATGACCGGCGAGTCGGAGGTCGTCAAGGTCAAGTCGATGGCCACGCAGGAGATCGGGCTCAACGAGGCGCTGGAGGCCGAGGGCATCCGGGCCTACGAGACGGACCTCGCCGAGCTGATCGTGCAGTTGGGCAAGGACCGGCCCTCGCACATCCTCGTCCCGGCGATCCACCGCAACCGGGGCGAGATCCGGGACATCTTCCGCAACGAGATGAGCGAGTGGGGCCGCCCGGCTCCGGAAGGCCTGACCGACACGCCCGCCGAACTCGCCGAGGCGGCCCGGCTGCACCTGCGGGAGAAGTTCCTGCGCGCCAAGGTCGGCATCTCCGGGGCCAACTTCATGGTCGCCGAGACGGGCACGCTGGTCGTCGTCGAGTCGGAGGGCAACGGGCGGATGTGCCTGACGCTGCCCGAGACGCTGATCTCGGTCGTCGGCATCGAGAAGATCGTGCCGACGTGGCGGGACCTGGAGGTGTTCCTCCAGACCCTCCCCCGCTCGTCGACGGCGGAGCGCATGAACCCGTACACGTCGACGTGGACCGGCACGACCGACGGGGACGGGCCGAGCACCTTCCATCTGGTGCTGCTGGACAACGGTCGCACCGACACCCTCGCCGACGAGGTCGGCCGGCAGGCGCTGCGCTGCATCCGCTGCTCGGCGTGTCTCAACGTGTGCCCGGTGTACGAGCGGGCCGGCGGCCACGCCTACGGCTCGGTGTACCCGGGCCCGATCGGTGCGATCCTCAGCCCCCAACTGCGGGGCACGGCCAGTGAGATCGACGCCTCGCTGCCGTACGCGTCCTCGCTGTGCGGGGCGTGCTACGAGGTGTGCCCGGTCGCCATCGACATCCCCGAGGTGCTGGTGCACCTGCGGGAACGGGTCGTGGAGGGCGGGGAGGTCACCCGGGAGGGCAACAAGGTCGTGCTGCGGCCCGCGAAGGGGCATGCCGCCGAGCGGGCGGCGATGCGCGCGGCACGCTGGGCCTTCACGCACCCGGGCGCGCTGCGCACCGGCCAGCGCGCCGCCTCCCGTACCCGGCGCTTCCATCCCCGTACGCTGCCGGGCCCGGGCAGGGCGTGGAGCGGGACCCGGGATCTGCCGCCGGTGCCGGCCGAGCCGTTCCGGGACTGGTGGCAGCGCACGCGTGGTGGGAAGGGCGGGGCCGAGTGAACAGCAAGGAACGGATTCTGGGCCGGGTGCGGCGCGCGCTGGCGGACGTCCCGCGGGACGATCCGCCCTACGAGCAGGCGGTTGCGCGTGACTATGCGCGCGAGCACGGGGACCGGAGTGCCGAGGAGACCGTCGAACTGCTCGCCGAGAACCTGGCGGACTACCGGGCGATCGTGCACCGTACGGACACCGAGGGGCTGGCCGGGCTGATCGCCGGGCTGCTGGAGAAGCGCGGGTCGGCATCGGTGCTCGTGCCGCCCGGGCTGGACGAGGGGTGGCTGGCGGCGACCGGTGTGACGCGGGTTGCGGACCGGGCGGAGAGCACGCCGCACGAACTCGACCGGGTGGACAGCGTGGTGACGGCCTGTGCGGTCGCGATCGCGGAGACCGGGACGATCGTGCTGGACGGCTCGCCCGACCAGGGCCGCCGCCGGATCACTCTCGTCCCCGACCATCACATCTGTGTCGTGCGCGTCCCCGGCCAGGTCGTGTCGTCCGTACCACAGGGCCTGGAACGCCTGGACCCGGCGCGGCCGTTGACCTGGATCTCGGGGCCGTCGGCGACCAGTGACATCGAACTGGACCGGGTCGAGGGGGTGCACGGGCCGCGCACGCTGGAGGTGATCCTGGTGGGAGAGGCGTGACAGCCTCGCTGAACAAGCGCTTAGATAGGTACTCCGTCCGCTGGCGCCGCCGACCCGGGAGGCCCCCGTTGTTCAAAACCGTCGACGACGTCTCCGCACGTCTGGCCGAGACCGGCTATCTCGCCTCGCCCGCCGTCGCCACGACCGTCTTCCTCGCCGACCGGCTGGGCAAGCCGCTGCTGGTGGAGGGCCCGGCCGGCGTCGGCAAGACGGAGCTCGCCAAGGCCGTGGCCGAGGTGGCGGGGGCGCGGCTGGTGCGCCTCCAGTGCTACGAGGGGGTCGACGAGTCCCGGGCGCTGTACGAGTGGAACCACGCCAAGCAGCTCCTGCGCATCAGCGCCGGCCGCGACGAGACGTGGGACGAGAAGCGCACCGACATCTTCAGCGAGGAGTTCCTGCTCACGCGGCCCCTGCTGACCGCCATCCGGGGCGACGACCCGAAGGTGCTGCTGATCGACGAGACCGACAAGGCGGACGTCGAGGTGGAGGGCCTGCTCCTGGAGGTGCTCAGCGACTTCCAGGTGACCGTGCCCGAGCTGGGCACCATCACCGCGACGCGCCGCCCCTTCGTCGTTCTCACGTCCAACGCCAGCCGGGAGCTGTCCGAGGCACTGCGCCGCCGCTGTCTCTTCCTCCACATCGGCTTCCCCGAGGAGGAGTTGGAGCGCCGGATCGTGCGGCTGAAGGTGCCGGGCCTCGACGAGACGCTGGCCCGCTCGGTCGTCCGGGTCGTGGGCGCGCTGCGGGCGATGGACCTGCGCAAGGTGCCGTCGGTCGCCGAGACCATCGACTGGGCGCGCACGCTGCTCGCACTCGGCGCGGACACCCTGGACGAGACGGTCGTGCGGGCCACCCTCGGTGTGCTCCTCAAGCACCAGGACGACGTGCTCAAGGCGACCGCCAAGCTCGACCTGGACGCCCTGTGACCACGGAGGCGGGCGTCGCGGAGCGACTGACCTCCCTGGTCGGGGCGCTGCGCGCGCACGGCATCCGGATCGGCACCGGCGAGACGGTCGACGCGGCGCGGGCGGTCGAGGCCCTCGGCCTCGCGGACCGGGAGCTGCTGCGCGAAGGGCTCGCGGCGACCCTGCTGCACGGCAACGGGCAACGGCAGGTGTTCGACCCGGTCTTCGACCTGTACTTCCCGCGCGGCGTCGGCGGCCCGGAGCAGCGGGCCGCGGGACGGGAGGATCTGCGCGACCGGCTGGCGGCCGCACTCGCCGCCGACGACCAGGCGCTGCTGGGACGGCTGGCGGTCGAGGCGGTCGACGGTTTCGGCGGCTACGGTTCCGCGCCGGAGTCGGACGGTTGGTCGTCGTACCAGACGCTGGAACGGCTGCGCCCGCAGACCCTGCTCGCCCGGGTCCGCGACGACGTGCGCGGTCGGGGCGGGAGTGAGGGGTTCGCGGACCGGCTGCTGGAGGACGAGATCCGGCGGCGGATCGAGACCTTCCGCGCGCTGGTGGCGGCGGAGGCGCGGCGCCGGGTCGCCGAGCGGCGCGGCCGGGACCAGATCGCCCGGCGGGCGGTGGCCCCGACCGCCGACCAGGTCGAGTTCCTGTTCGCCGGGAAGGCCCGGCTGGCCGAGCTGCGCAGGACGGTTCAGCCGCTCGCCCGCAAGCTCGCGACCCGGCTCGCGGCCCGCCGCCGCCGTGCCTCCCGGGGCGCGATCGACCTGCGGCGGACCCTGCGCGGTTCGCTGTCGACGGGCGGCGTGCCGATGAAGCCGGTGCTGCGCAGACGGCGTCCCGCCCGTCCCGAACTGGTGCTGCTGTGCGATGTGTCGGGATCGGTGTCCGGCTTCTCCGACTTCACGATGCTGCTGGTGCAGGCGGTGCACGACCAGTTCGGCAAGGTGCGGGTGTTCGCCTTCGTCAACCGGATCGACGAGGTGACCGGACTCCTCCGGCACGGCACAGCGGACCCGGAAGGACTCAGCGCCCGCATCCAGGCGGAGGCCACGCTCACGGGCTGGCACGGCAGCAGCGACTACGGCATGGCGCTGGGTGAGTTCGCGGAGCGTTACGGCGACGCGGTCGGCCCGCGCACGACCGTGTTCGTCCTCGGTGACGCACGTACGAACATGAGCGATCCGAACCTGCCGGCCGTACGGCAGATCGCCGAACGGGCCCGCCGCGTCTACTGGTTGAACCCCGAGCAGCGTTCACGCTGGGGCACGGGCGACTCCGCCGCACCCGCCTACGCCGAGCTGGTCGAGATGCACGAGTGCCGCACCGCCCGGCAGCTGAGTGCCCTGGTGGGGCGGCTGCTGCCGGTGTGATCACGGTGGCTGCCACGACGGACACCACACACATCAGAAGCCGATCGGTTTCCCATCGGAGGGTGGGAACCGATCGGTTTCTCAGAGCAAGGGCCGACAAGGGCTACTGCTTCTTCGCGAACTCCCTCGCCGTCTGCCCCTGGAAGTCGTAGACCACGGCCTGCTCGTCGCCCACCACCCAGGCGTCGTGTCCGGGCGAGACGACGTAGACGTCGCCGGGGCCGACCTCGGTCTCGCCGCCGTCGTCCATGCGGATGTGCATGCGGCCTTGGAGGACGTAGCCGTTGTGGTGCATCTGGCAGGTGGCGGTGCCCGCGATCGGGGCCACGGATTCGGTCCAGCGCCAGCCGGGCTCGAACGTCGCCACGGCGAAGTCGAGATCCGTCATGTGGACGGCTTCCATGTGACCGCGGGGGAAATCACGCCGCTCGTCCGGCTTGTCGAGCGTCTTCACTTCCAACATGACGGGCTCCCTTCAGGCCGCGGTGCCCCGCGGCCGGGCCCGGTCACCCGGCGGCCCTGGACGCCGCCGTCGGCGGCCGGCCCCCTACTCCTCAATCGTCCGCCGGTCCATCCGGGGCCGCCAACCGGGGCAACGCTCGCTCAGGCCTAGCTTCCGCAGAGCTCGGCGAAGCGCTCGGCGTCGATGTTGCCGCCGGAGAGGATGACGCCGACGCGGTGCGGGAGAGGGCCCGCGCGGCCGGTGAGCAGGGCCGCCAGCGGGGTGGCGCCGCTCGGCTCGACGACGATCTTCAGGCGTTCGAAGGCGAACCGCATCGCGTCCCGGATCTCGTCGTCGGTGACCAGGACGACATCGTCGACGAGCCGCCGGTTGACGGAGAAGGTGAGTTCGCCGGGTGTGTGCAGGGCCTGTCCGTCGGCGATGGTGTGCGGCACCGGGATACTGATGCGCCGGCCTGCCTCCAGCGAGCGCTTGGTGTCGTCCCCGGCCTCCGGTTCGACACCGATCATGCGGATGCCCGGGTGCAGGCCCTTGGCCGCCGTGGCACTGCCGGCCATGAGCCCGCCACCACCGACCGGCGTCAGCAGCGCCCCCAGCTCCCCCGCCTCTTCGAGAAGTTCGAGCGCCGCCGTGCCCTGTCCGGCCATGACATGCGGATGCTCGTACGGTGGGATGACGGCGAGCCCCCGCTCGGCGGCCAGGGCCTCGGCGATGGCGACGCGGTCGCCGGTGTAGCGGTCGTAGGTGACGATCTCGGCACCGTAGCCGGCGGTGGCCGCCCGCTTGGAGGGCGGGGCGTCCTCCGGCATGACGATCACGGCGGTGGTGCCGAGCTCGCGGGCGGCCAGGGCGACGGCCTGGGCGTGGTTGCCGGAGGAGTAGGCGGCGATACCGCGGGACAGCTGGTCGGGGGCGAGGCGGGAGGCGGCGTTGTAGGCCCCGCGGAACTTGAAGGCGCCGACGCGCTGGAAGTTCTCGCACTTGAGGTGGATCTCGGCGCCGGCGAGCGCGTCCAGGGTGCGGGAGCGCAGGACGGGCGTGCGGTGGGCGACGCCCTGGAGCCGGGCGGCGGCGTCCCGGACGTCGTCGAGGGTGACCGGTGGGGTGGTGGTCGTCACGCGTGTCCTCCAGCGGAAGTGCCGGCGGCCGCACTGCGGGCGGCCCGGGCCTGGGAAAGGTAGTTGTAGGCGGAGGCGCGGGAGATGCCGAGCCGGGCCGCGACCTGCTCGACCGCGCCGCGCACGGCGAAGACCCCGCGTGTGTCGAGTCCGCCGAACAGTTCAAGGCGCTCGGCGCGGTCGAGCTCCGCCCAGCTGCCCCGCTGTTTCGACTGGTGGGCGTCGACGAGGGCGTCGACGACGGAGTCGATGTCGTTGCCGAAGGTGGTGGTCGGCGGCTCCGCGGGGGCCGCGCCGAGTCCGGCGAGGGCGCCGAGCAGGCCGTGGACCTGGCTGACGGCGCCGACGTCCACGTTGACGCAGAGCGCGCCGAAGACGGCTCCCGTGGAGTCCCGCAGGACCATCGTGGAGGACTTGACCAGCGTCCCGTTCCGGGTGCGGGTGACGTAGTTCAGTTCGTCGGCCGCCTCGTCCCCGTGGGAGAGGACGCGCATGCCGATCTCGCTCATCGCGCCGCCCACCGTCCGCCCGGTCACCGATCCGGCCACGGCGACGACCGACTGCTCCGGCTTCCGGTAGTCGTGCAGCACGACTTCGCAGACCGGCCCGAAGGTCGCGGCGATCCCGTCGACGACCGGTTTCAGCGCGGCGAGGATCGCGTCCCGTTCCGCGGTCAGAGCCTCTCTCATGCATCTAGACTACAGATCCAGCTCCTGGACTACCAGTCCAGCCCAGGATCTCTCCCAACAATTGGCAATGGTTTTCACATGACTTCGGCCAGAACCCGCTCTTGACATTCATTCCCATCTAGCGTGGCGCCTGCCGAACACCGGCACCCCTCTGCACATCCGTCATGGAGGAGCCATGCCCCTGTCCACGTCCCGCCGCCTGGCGCTGCTGACCAGCGCGTCACTGGCCCTTCTCGCGGGCTGCGGCAGCTCTGCGGACTCCGCCGACGCCAGGAACACCTCGGCCAAGGTGCCCGTCGTCGCCTCCACGAACGTCTACGGCGACATCGTGCGCAGCATCGGCGCCGACAAGGTCGACGTCACCTCGGTCATCAGCGACCCCGACCAGGACCCGCACTCCTACGAGGCCGACACCCAGAACCAGCTGGCCCTCTCCAAGGCGAAGGTCGTCGTCGAGAACGGCGGCGGCTACGACGACTTCGTCGACCGCATGCTGAAGAGCGGCCACAACGACTCCGCCCAGGTGATCAACGCCGTGCGGGTGTCCGGCAAGACCGCACCGAAGGGCGGCGAGCTGAACGAGCACGTCTGGTACGACTTCCCCACCGTCGCCCGCGTCGCCGACCGCATATCCGCGGCCCTCGCCAAGGCCGACCCGGCCGACGCGTCCGCCTTCAGGAAGAACGCCACCGCCTTCAAGGCCGGGCTCACGCCGTTGGAGGCGAAGGAGGCGCAGATCAAGAAGGAGCACGGCGGTGCGGCGGTGGCGATCACCGAGCCCGTCCCGCTGTACATGACCGAGGCGAGCGGCCTGGTGAACAAGACGCCCGCGGCGTTCAGCGAGGCGATCGAGGAGGGCGACGACGTCTCGCCCCGGATCCTCCAGGAGAGTCTGGCCCTGTTCAGCGGCGGGAAGGTCAAGGTGCTCGTCTACAACGAGCAGACCTCCGGCCCGCAGACCGTGAAGTCCGAAGCGGCGGCCAAGGCGGCCGGCATCCCCGTCGTGCCCGTCACCGAGACCCTGCCGAAGGGCAAGGACTACCTCGGCTGGATGACCGCCAACGTCGACGCGCTCGCGAGCGCGCTGGCCAAGTGACCCCGGTGTCCGGTCAGGACGTCAGTCCCGTCGTCAGTCTGCGCGACGGGGCCCTGGCGTACGGCGACCGCACGGTGTGGAGCGGCCTCGACCTCGACGTTCGGCCCGGGGAGTTCCTGGCCGTGCTGGGGCCGAACGGCGCGGGCAAGACCAGTTTCGTACGGGCGCTGCTGGGCCGCCGGCCGCTGTCCGCCGGGACGCTGACCGTCCTCGGCCGGCCCGCTCGGGACGCCGCCCGGCACATCGGCTACGTCCCGCAGCAGGCGGCGCTGTCCGCGCAGGCCATGCTGCGGGCCCGGGACCTCGTGCGGTTCGGTATCGACGGGCACCGCTTCGGCCCGCGCCTGCGCACCGGAGCGGTCCGCCGCCGCGTGGACGAGATCCTCGAGTCGGTCGGGGCCGCGGCATACGCCGACGTCCCCCTCGGCATGCTGTCCGGCGGCGAGCGGCAACGCGTGCGCATCGGGCAGGCGCTGGCGACCGACCCGCGCATTCTGCTGTGCGACGAGCCGCTGCTGTCGCTCGACCTGCACCACCAGCGGGCCGTCACCGAGCTGATCGACGCCCGGCGCCGCTCCCACGGCACGGCGGTGGTCTTCGTGACGCACGAGATCAACCCGGTGCTGGGGATGGTCGACCGGGTGCTGTACCTGGCCCCCGGCGGCCACCGTGTCGGCACCCCGGACGAGGTACTGACCTCCGAGTCGCTGTCCCGGCTCTACGGCACGCAGGTCGACGTGGTGCGTGTGCGGGGCCGGGTCGTGGTCGCCGGGGCCCCCGACGGGCCGGCCGCGCACGCGCACCATCCCGGGCCGGTTCACGAGACGGACGGAGTGCGCGCATGACGCTCGCCGACGGGGTCTGGCACCAGATCTTCGACTTCACGGACTACGGCGAACTCCTGGCCCTGGTCCGCAACTCGCTCATCGCGGGCGTGGCACTGGGGCTCGTGGGCGGGCTGGCCGGGGTCTTCGTCCTGATGCGGGACCTGCCGTTCGCGGTGCACGGCATCAGTGAGCTGTCCTTCGCGGGCGCGTCGGCCGCGTTGCTGCTGGGCGCGAACATCGTGGCGGGCTCGATCGCCGGTTCGCTCCTCGCGGCCGGAGCCATCGGGGTGCTGGGGACACGGGCCCGGGACCGCAACTCGGTGATCGGCATCATCATGCCGTTCGGACTGGGGCTCGGCGTGCTCTTCCTCGCCCTCTACAAGGGCCGGGCGGCCAACAAGTTCGGCCTGCTCACCGGTCAGATCGTCGCCGTGGACACCCCGCAGATGTCGTGGCTGCTCGGCACGTCCGTGCTGGTGCTGATCGCCCTGGCGGTCATGTGGCGTCCGCTCGCCTTCGCCAGCACGGACCCGGACGTGGCGGAGGCCCGCGGGGTGCCGGTGCGCACGCTGTCCTTGGCGTTCATGCTGGTGCTCGGGCTCGCGGTCGCCCTGTCGGTGCAGGTCGTCGGGGCGCTGCTGGTGCTCACGCTGGTCGTCACGCCGGCCGCGGCCGCCGCCCGCGTCACCGCGTCGCCGGTGCTGCTGCCCGTGCTGAGCGTGCTGTTCGCCGTGGCCTCGATCGAGGGCGGCATCCTGCTCGCGCTGGGCAGCAGCATTCCCATCAGCCCGTACGTCACGACGGTCTCGTTCGGCATCTACGCGGTGTGCCGGGTGGCCGGGACGTACCGGACCCGGCGGTGGGGAGCGCGGGGGACGGCGGTGGGGGCGGCGTGACCCGTTGACCGCTCCTCGGCCCGGGTCGGCTCAGCGTTCGAAGACCACCCGCCCGTCGAACACCGTGAGATCCACCTGGACCTCGGTGATGTCGTGCGGGTCGAGGCCCAGCAAGGGTCGGTCCAGGACGCACAGGTCGGCGGCCCTGCCCGGCTCGATCGTGCCCTTCCAGTCGTCGGCGAAGTCCTGCCAGGCCGGGGTGGCCGTGTAGGCGCGCAGGGCGTCGGCGAGCGGCACGCACTGTTCGGGGCCGCTGGGGCGGCCGCTGGCCTTGGACTCGCGGAGCATCATCGACGCGACGCCCTGTCGCCAGTCGGGCTCGGTGATCGGCGCGTCGGAGCTGGCGCAGACCCGTACTCCGGCGTCGAGCGCAGAGCGCACCGGCCACTGGTAGGCGGAGCGTTCGGGGCCGACGACCTCGTCCATCAGATCGGAGATGGTCCACTTGATGGCGGGGTTCATGTTGACGCCGTAGCCGTGCGCGGCGAGTCCGGCCAGGCTGCCGGGGCTGATGAAGTCGCCGTGGATGACGTAGTGGCGGGCGTCGGGGCGGGGCGCGGCCCGGTCGGCGGCGACGAAGGCGTCCACCACCGTGTCGATGGCGCGGTCGCCGGTGACGTGCACACCGAGCTGGAACCCGGCCTCGTGGGCGACCCGGATCATCTCGCGCAGTTCGTCGGCCTGGAGCGCCGGGGTGTCGCCGTGCACGCACAGGGCACCGTGCCCGCCCTGAGCGTAGGGCTCGTTCATCCAGGCCGTGCGGTTGGGCGGCACGCCGTCAGCGAAGATCTTGACGCCGATGGCCCGCAGCAGCCGGGGGTCGGCGGACTCGGGGCGGCGCAGTTCCGCCAGGCCCTTGCGGACGTCGTCGGCGGAGCCGCCCATGGGGGCGGGCAGCAGCAGGACGCTGACGCGTGCCCCGAGTTCGCCGCTCGCCGCGAGGTCCGCGTACGCGGTCCAGTTGTCGGTGCTCAGGCCGCCGAAGAGAGTGCCGGAGCCGCCGGGGCCGAGGCCGGGCTCGGTGTAGCTGGTGATGCCGCGGGAGTGCAGTTCGCGGACCACGTTCTGGATGGCCTGGCGGCGCTGGGCGAGGGTGGGGGCGGGCAGGGCGGCCTGGACGAGCCGCCCGGCGGCCTCGCGCAGGATGCCGGTCGGCCGGCTGTCGGGGTCGCGGTCGATGACGCCGCCGGGCGGGGGCGTGGTGTCCGCGTCGATGCCGCAGCGGCGCAGCGCCTCGGAGTTGGCCCACACCATGTGCGAGGAGAAGTCGGTCAGGCAGACCGGGTGGCCCGGGGCCACCGCGTCCAGGTCCCGGCGGTGCGGGAAGCGGCCCGGGTCGGCCAGGCACTCGGCGAGGTAACCGGGGTCCCAGCCCAGGCCGACGATCCACGCTCCGTCCGGGACGTCCCGTGCCGCCCGGGCCACGGCCGCGGCGATGCCGGCGATGGACCCCACCGCCGGATGGCCGACGTCGATGGCGAACGGCGGCTTCGTCATCCCGTAGGCGGCTCCGTGCAGATGCGAGTCGTTGATGCCGGGCAGCACGGTCCGGCCGCCCAGTCCGACGATCCGGGTGCCGGGCCCTGCCAGGGCGCGCATGTCCGCGTCGCTGCCGACGGCCAGGATGTCCCGGCCGCGTACGGCGACGCCTTCGGCGACGGTGAAGCCGGTGTCGACGGTCAGGACCTGGCCGCCGGTCAGGACGAGGGTGGGAGCGGTGTCGCTCACGGTGACCTCTTTCTCGGGGTAGGGGGATCAGCGCTCCGCGGAGGGAACAGCGCCCCGTATGGGGATCAGCGCCCCGTGCGGGGTGCGAAGTACGCCAGGGCCGCGCCGGCCACCAGCGCGACGCCCTGGGCCATCTGCTGCCAGAACGTCGGCACGTTCAGCAGGGTCAGGCCGTTCTGCAGGCCGCCGAGGAAGAGCACGCCGAGCAGGACGCCGAGGATCGAGCCGGAGCCGCCGGTGAGGGCCACTCCGCCGACCAGCACGGCGGTGAGCACGGCCAGCTCAAAACCGGATCCTGAGGTTCCGGCCACCACGCTGTCCAGTACCGACGCCTTGACGGCACCGGCCAGACCGGCGGCCACGCCGGTCACGACGAACAGCGCGAACGGGGTGCGCCGGACCTGGATGCCGGAGAGGTGGGCGGCCTCCCGGTTGACGCCGATGGCGAAGACGTGCCGTCCGGCCGGGGTGACCGCGAGGAACAGCGCACCCGCCGCCAGTACCACCGCCGCGATGACGACCGGCGCCGCGATCCCGGCGATCCGCGCCCCGCCGATCCAGGCGAACCCGGAGCCGAAGCCGCTCAGCGGCAGCGGGAACAACTGCTGTGCCAGACCGCGTACGGCGGTCAGCATGCCGAGCGTGACGATGAACGCGGACAGGCCGAAGTAACAGCACAGGACGCCGTTCACCGCGCCGACCACCGCCCCGGCGGCGAGCGCCCCGAGCAGGGCGACGGCGGGCGGCTGGTGGTGCTGCCCGGCCAGCCAGCCGGCGACAAGACCGCCGAGGGCGAGCGTGGAGCCGACCGACAGGTCGAGGTATCCGCTGATGACGAGCAGGGCCAGCGGGACGGCGACGATGGCGAGGGTGGCGGCGTCGGTGGCGATGCCGCCGAGGTTGGCCGGGTCGAGGAAGCTGCCCGTGGCCATCTGGAAGACCAGCACCATCGCCACGAGCACGACGAGGAGCGGGTTGCGGCGTACGGTGGTCAGCCCGCCCGTGGCGATCAGACGCGGACGTGTGAGGACGCGGCCGGCGGTGGTCATGCTGCTCCTTCGGCGGGCAGGGGGTCGGGATCGGCGTCGTGGACCGCCGAGAGCAGGGCCTGTTCGGTCAGCCCCGGCCCGGAGAGCTCGCCGACGATCCGTCCCCGGGCGACGATCAGGCAGCGGTCGGCGAGCGCCGCGACCTCCTCCGGGTCGCTGGACGCGAACAGCACGGCGGTGCCGCGCTCGGCGGCGAGCCCGGACACCACCCGGTAGATCTCCTGACGGGCCCCGACGTCGACGCCCTGGGTCGGCTCGTCCAGCAGCAGCACGTCACGTCCACGTGCCGGGCCTCGTTGATCCACCGGCCGAGGACGAGCTTCTGCTGGTTGCCCCCGGAGAACGCGCCCGCCGGCAGCCCGGGCCTGGCCGGGCGCAGCCCGACCGCCGTGGCCAGCGCGTCGAACACCCGTCATTCGGTGCGCAGCGCCCGTACGTGGTACCGGGCCAAGGTCCGGACGGCCGGCAGCAGTGTGTTGTCCTGGGCGGACAGCGACGGGAACAGGCCCTGTGCGCGCCGGTCCGCCGGTACGAGCGCGATTCCGACGCCGAGCGCGTCGGCAGGCCGGGCGGGGCTGACGGTGCGTTCGCCGACGCGGATGGTGCCGGCGGTGGCTCGGCGCCGGCCGTAGAGCGTCTCCAGGATGCGGGTGCGGCCGGAGCCGATGAGCCCGAACAGACCGACGCGTTCGCCCTCGGCGACGGTGAGACCGACGGGCCCGAAGCCGGGGCCGCGCAGGGCTTCGACGACCAGCCTGGGCGGGGGCGGAACGCGCTGCTGCTCGGGCGTGTCAGGGCCTGGCGTGTACGCGTCTCGGCCGGGAGTGCGCCTCGGCTTCCCGGCGTCCGGGCTCGGCTTGTGCCGGTCGTCATGCCCCGCCGGGCCGGGCATGTGCCGCGGCCTCCGGGCGCCCGTGCCGGGCACGCCACGGGCCTCGTCCACGTCCGCGCCGGACGCGTGGCGCGGCCTGCCCGCTATCGCCTCGACCAGGTCGCGCCGCGTCTGTCCCGCCACCGCGGCCTGGTGGGTCACCCGGCCGTCGCGCAGTACGGTGACCGCGTCCGCGAGTCGTTCCACCTCCGACAGCAGGTGCGTGACGTAGACGATGGCGAGGCCCTGCGCGCGGAGATCCTCGACGCGTTCGGCCAGGGCGTCGGTCTCCGCGCCGGACAGGGCCGCGGTCGGCTCGTCGAGGACCAGGACGGCGGCGCTGCGGCTCAGGGCCTTGGCGATCTCGACCAACTGCCGCTGGGCCATGGGCAGATCGCCCACCCGGTCGCGCGGGGAGCACCTGGCCGCGACCCGCTGGAGCAGCCCGGCGGCGACCTCCTCCTGGGCGCGCCGGTCGATACGGCCGTACCGGGTCCACTCCTGGCCGAGGAAGATGTTCTCCGCCACGGTCAGCGCGTCGACCACGCTCAAGGTCTGGAAGATGATCGCCACGCCGGCCGCGATCGACTCGCGCGGGGTGAGGCGGCCGTACGACGTACCGCCCACCTCGATCGTTCCCGCGTCGGGCGGGTAGGCGCCGCCGAGGCACTTGATGAGGGTGGACTTGCCGGCGCCGTTGTGGCCGAGCAGGGCGTGTACCTGCCCGGCGGGCACGGTGAGGTCCACGCCGTCGAGGGCCCGGACGCCGCCGAAGGACTTGGTCAGGCCGCGGACGCGGAGGTTCGTGGTCGTCATCACGGGGCCTCAGGCGTTCTGCGCGAGCAGGGCGTCGATCTCGGCGGTGTCGGCGTGCTGGACGAGCGCGACCGGCACCTGGACGCTGGGGTTCGCCTTGCCCGCGGCGACGGCGCGCGGCACGTCGACGATCGCGGCGGCGATGTCCTTCGGGGCCAGCGCGGCACAGGCCCGGTAGAAGGTGCCCTGCTTGACGGCGAGGAGGGAGGGCGCGGAGCCGTCCTGGCCGCCGACGAAGGTCCTGGCGTCGTCGGCGGCGCGCCCGGTCTGCTGCAGGGCCTTGAATCCGCCGTACGCGGCGGCGTCCGTGACGCCGAGGACGAGGTTGAGGTCGGGGTGCTTGGCCAGGATCGCCTTCGTCTTCGACAGGCCCGTGTCCGGGTCGATGGCCTGTTCCCGCGCCACCACGTCGACGCCGGGCGCCAGCCGGGTGAAGGCGTCGATCATGCCCTTGGTGCGTTCGCGGCCCAGCTCGATGGTGCTGTCGGTGAGGAAGGCGATCTTGCCCTTGCCGTCGAGGTGCTCCTCGGCCCACTTCGCCGCTGCCTCGCCGAGCAGGGTGCCGCCCTTGCGGAAGCTGAACTGGATGTCGGCGCTCTGGTGTTGCAGGGAACCGCCGTAGGTGACCCAGATCAGTCCCGCGTCCAGGGCCGCCTCGGCGACGGGCTCGGCGGCCTCGAAGACCATCGGGAAGGACACGATCGCGGGGACCTTGCGGGCGACCCAGGTGTTGAGGTTGCTCGCCTGTGTGTCGGCGCTGGCGTTGTCGCTGGTCGTGAGCAGCGAGATGCCGTGCCGCTCGGCCTGGGCGGTGGAGAGCTTCACCAGGGTGGAGTAGAGCGGGAGTTGGGTGAAGGGGTAGTCGAGCCCGATCTTCGTCAGGGGCGTCCTGCCGGAGGGCGACGGATCGGCCGACGCGGCCGTGTTCCGTGGCGCCGAGCATCCGGCGGCCGCCAGGGCGGTGGCTGCGGAGAGAGCGAGGAAGTGCCGGCGTGAGGGTGTGGACGGGGGTGGGGTCATGGCGGGGGCTCTCCGAGGGGCGGGCCCGACTGGAGCGGGCGTCCGGGTGTGCCGAACAGGAAAGACCTGCCGGGCCCGCCGCACCATCCGTACAAATACCGACTGCGAACGACAGCAGGCGGATCACGGGCCCCTCGCACGACAAGACGGTGAACACCTTGCCGTACCCGGACCGACCCCTTATCGTTAGGCCCCAAACGACATCGCGCCCGAGCCGCCCGGAGGCTCGCCATGCCCAGTCACCACCAGATCGCGGCAGCAGCACGCATCGGCATGCTCACCCGCGAGCGCGACACCACGTCCGCCTCCGCGCAGGCCCTGCTCGAACTCGCCCACGCACTGCCGCTGGACGCGGCGACCCTGCTCACGATCGACCCGCTGACCGGATCCCACATCCAGGTCGCGAGCATCGGCTACACCGCCGCGGCCTCGCAGGCCCTGGCCGGGGAGTTCGTCGAGACGCCGTGGTACCGCAACGTCGTACGGCGCGAGCTGCCACCGTCCATCTCCGAGGACGCGGAGGACACCGACGACGCCGGGCCGCGCTTCCGGCACGGCTGGTTCTACGCCGAGCGGGTCCGCCCGGCCGGCTTCCGGGACGGCGTCACGGGCGCGCTGCGGCACCGGGGCCGGCTGGTGGGCCTGGTGCACCTCTCCACCGAGAGCGCGGACGCCTACGACACGGACGCCCGGCGGCTCCTCGCCTCCGTGATGCCCGCCCTCGCCGCGCTCGCCGACCCGCTGGCCCACGCCGGCGACCTGCACGGCCTGGCGGCGGAGGATGCGGCGAGCCTGGTCACCGGCGACGGCGGGGTGATCGACCTGCCGGGCCGGGACCGGCCGCGGGTGCTGCGGGACGCCGGCGGGTTCCGCGCGCTGCTCGACGCCTTCACCGGCACGGGCGGCCGGCGGCTGCGCCTGCTGTGGCCGGCCGGCGGCGGCTGGCAGCGGGTCGTACTGCACCGGCACCCGGCGGGGCCCGGCCTGGCGTCCGAGGCGGTGCTGGTGCACGAGACGCCCACGGAACTGCCGTACGGGCTCAGCCCCCGGGAGCTTGACGTGCTCACCCGGGCGGCCACGGGGCAGACCAACCAGGCCATCGCGCAGGCGCTGTTCCTGTCCCCGCGGACCGTGCACAGTCATGTCGAGCATCTGCTGCGCAAGACCGGATGCGCCTCCCGTGCGCAGGCGACCGCGCTCGCAGTCCGGGACGGGCTGCTGCGGCCGGACCCGGATCACCTCGCACGGTTCGTCGAGCGGTGAGCCGGGCCGTGGGGGTCAGCAGGTTAGGGCTCCGCGCGCCGCATGACGTCCCGGCAGAACTCCCCCCGGGGGGCACGCCGAGGACCCGGACGGGCGGGTTTCCCTGTCGTCTCCGTACAATTTGAGCCCGAACGACCGGGCGGCGAGAATGCGCCGCCCGGGTGTGACGCCTCGCGACCAGACGAAGGAGCCGCCCGTGCCGGGCCACCGATCCATCACCGAGGCCGAGAAGCTCGCGGCGGCGAAGCTCGGAGGTGTTCCGATCCGCCGGGAGCAGATGGCGGCGGTGGCGAACATCTACCGGGCCGCGTCCGCCGTGCGGCAGCACCTGGAGAACTCGGTGCTGCGCGGCTCCGACCTGACCTGGACGGCCTTCGTGGTGCTGTGGGTGGTCTGGGTGTGGGGCGAGTCGGAGACCCGGCACGTGGCGGAGGAGGCGGGGATCTCCAAGGGCACGCTGACGGGTGTGGCGCGCACGCTGGAGTCGCGGGGCCTGTTGCGACGGGCGGACCACCCGAGCGACGGGCGGCTGGTGCTGCTGAGCCTCACCGAGGAGGGCGACGCGTTCATGCAGCGGGTCTTTCCGGCGTTCAACGAGGAGGAGGCGTTCGTGACGGCCCGGCTCAGCGACGCGGAGTGCCGCAGCCTCGCCGAAGGGCTGCGGAGTGTGGTGCTCCAGGTCGAGGAGCAGGGCGAGGAGCGGCGGCAGTCCCTGCTGGGCGGCGCCGAGCCCGCACCACGGCGCAGCGGACGGCGGCCCCGGGCCTGACCCCCGCCGTGGCCAGGACGAGGACGTCGAACAGGCCCTGCACGACCCCCCACACCATCTCCCACGCCATGCCGGCCCTCATCCAGCGCCCCGAGCAGCCGGCCGGTCTCCAGGACCGCGCTGCGGTGCGGTGGGGCCGAAGGCGGTGGCGACGAAGGCCGCGGTCCACGGACATGATCGCGCCTGCGCGCGATACGCCGCCGGACATGCGTCGCTCGGCCGTCGGCGGGAGGCTGGTCTTCTCAGCACGGTCGGGCGTCCGGAGGAGATCGTCATGGACAGCGCCACTCTGGAAGACATGCGGACGGCATTGCGGGGGCCGGTCATAAGCCCGCGGGACACCGAGTACGACCAGGCCCGCAAGATCTACAACGCGATGATCGACAAACGCCCCGCCGCCATCGTGCGGTGCGCGGACGCCGCGGACGTCATGGCCGCGGTGACCTTCGTCCGCGATCACGGCCTGGAGCCGGCCGTACGGGGCGGCGGGCACAGCGGCCCGGGCCTGTGCCTGGTGGACGACGGCGTGACCATCGACCTCTCGCCGATGCGCGGGGTGCGTGTCGACCCGGTCGCGAAGACCGCGCAGGCCGGCGGGGGCAGCCGGCTCGGCGACCTGGACCACGCCACGCACGCCTTCGGCCTCGCCACTCCCACGGGCATCATCTCCATGACGGGCGTCGGAGGCCTGACCCTCGGCGGCGGACACGGCTATCTCACCCGCAAGTACGGCCTGACCGCGGACAACCTGCTCAGCGCGGACGTCGTGCTGGCCGACGGCAGCTTCGTCACCGCGAACGCGACCGAACACCCGGACCTGTTCTGGGCGTTGCGTGGTGGCGGCGGCAACTTCGGCATCGCGACGTCCCTCACCTTCCGGCTGCACCCGGTGGACACGGTCGGGGCCGGGGTGACCGTCTGGCCGGTCGAGCACACCCGCGAAGTGCTGGGGTGGTACCGCGAGTTCCTCCCCCGGGCGCCGGAGGACGTGTACGGGTTCTTCACCGTCTTCGTCATCCCTCCCGGGCCGCCCTTCCCCGAGGAGATCCACAGGCAGAAGGTGTGCGGCATCGTGTGGTGCCACACCGGCGACCCCGACCGGCTCGACGAGGCTCTCTCCGTGGTCCGGGAGCCCGGCCCGCCGGCCTTCCACTTCGCGGCACCGATGCCCTACGTCGCGCTGCAGAGCATGTTCGACGAACTGATCCCGACCGGCTACCAGTGGTACTGGCGCGGCGACTTCTTCGACGACATCCCCGACGCCGCCCTGGACGTCCACCTCAAGTACGGCGAGAACAATCCGACGCAGCTCTCGCTGATGCACCTCTACCCGGTCGACGGAGCCGCCCACCGGGTGGGTCCGGACGACACGGCGTGGAGCTACCGGGACGCCGTCTGGTCCGGCGTCTTCGCGGGTGTCGATCCCGATCCGGCCAACGCCGGGATCATCAGGCAGTGGTGCGTCGGCTACCAGGAGGAGCTGCACCCGTACTCCATGGGCGGCTCGTACGTGAACTTCATGGGCACCGGGGAGGGCCAGGAACGGGTCCGGGCGACATACCGTGACCACTACGACCGGCTCGCCCGGGTCAAGAGGACGTACGACCCGGACAACCTGTTCCACGCCAACCAGAACATCGCGCCGGCGCAGGTGTGACGACCACGGATCCCGTTCCAGGAGGCCGGCCATGGGACAGATGATCGACGCCGACGGTGTGGAACTCTGGGTCGAACGACGGGGCGAGGGACCCGACGTCCTGCTCATCTCGGGACTCGGAGATCCCGCCGAGGCCTGGCAGCCGCAGCTCGACGGGCTCGCGGACCGCTACCGGCTCACGGCCTTCGACAACCGTGGCGCCGGGCGTACGCCGCTGCCCGAGGGGCCGCTCTCCGTGGCGCGGATGGCCGACGACGCCGCGGCACTGCTCCGGGCGCTCCAGGTGCCTGCTGCCCACGTCGCCGGTTTCTCCGGGGGCAGCTTCATCGCGCAGGAGCTGGCGCTCCGCCATCCCGGCGTGGTCCGCAGCCTCGTCCTCATGAGCACGATGGCTCGCCCGGACCCCTACTTCCGTGCCATGACGCGCTTCTGGCACTGGATGGTCGAACGCGCCCCGGACGAGCGGGCCATGCTCGAGGCGTTCTTCCTGTGGATCTACACACCTCGCGCCCACGCGGACGGCATAGCCGACCGGTTCGTCGAGGAGACGCTCGCCTTCGAACACGCGCAGTCCGTCGAGGACTTCCAGCGCCAGCTGGCGGCGTTCGCCGAGCACGACACGCTCGACCGGCTCGGCCGGATCACCGCGCCGGCCCTCGTGCTCGCCGGCGAACTCGACCTCGCCACGCCGCCGCGCCTGGGCCGCGTGGTCGCGGACAGCATCCCGGGCGCCGCGTTCGAGGTGCTGCCCGGGGAGGCCCATCAGCCGTTCCAGGAGGTGCCGGACGTGTTCAACGCCCGGGTCGACGCGTTCTGGCGCGAGGTGGAGGCAGGGCACTGATGGTCCGTCAGGACTCGAGCCTGCGCAGGCGTTCCGCGTCGCAGGTGCGGGGGCAGGTGGCGCAGGCCTCGTCGGGACGGATGGCGTAGTAGAGGCAGCAGCCCGTGCGGGTACGGGTCGGGTGGTGGCGGCCGTCGGTACCGGCCAGGAGGCGGAAGTCCGCTCCGGCCGGGTAGGGGCTGACGGGTTCGGGGAGCAGGGCGGTGGCCGCGCGTACGGCGTCGTCCTCGCGGCCCAGGGTGCGGCCGAGGTACCAGATCCCGGAGACGAGATCGTCGCCGACCATGCCCCACAGGGCGCGCGGGCCGCGGCGTACGGCGGGGCCGAGGGCGGTGAGCAGCGGGCGCATGTGGTCGGCGACCGCGGCGCGCAGTTCGGCCCGCAGGGCCTCCTCGTCCGCGACGGCCACCGCCCCGGGCAGCGTGGCGACGGGGTCACCGGGCAGACAGGCGACGCGGGGCTCGGGCGTGATCGCGTACGTCCCGGCCGCGAGGTCCAGGCGCACCGCTTGGGGGCGTACGCGGGGCACACGGCGCTCCAGGTACCACACGCCGCTCATCAGCAGGGCGATCGACCAGGCGTAGTCGTGCAGGGCGCGTGAGGCTGCGACGTGGGGGCGCGGAGTGCGGCCGTGGCGCGTGCGGATGCGGGTCGCCTCGGCGTCCAGGAAGGCGTCGAGAGTCTGCTGATCGGACGTCAGTTCATCAGCGGAGAAGGTGTGCCGGCGGGCAGCCGTCCAGGGGTCCGCGACCTCGACGTCCAGCGCCTCACACACGCTGGTCAACCGCCGGTAAGCGGCGGCGAGGACGGAGGTGAGGGCCGGCGGTGACTCCAGGACAGTGCGCATCGATCACTCCTACGGGCAGTTGCAACCCGTGGTTGGATAGGCAAGGCTAACCTAAGGTACAAGATCGTCGGCGTGCTCGTGGACGTCCGCCGATCAAGGGCTGTCCCTGTCACAGGGTCCCGCGGCACGCCGTCCGCGCCCTGGCCGAGCGGCCCGCCGCCGACCCCGCCCCTCCCGGAAGACCGCCATGCGCCTGTACCTTCTCGCCCTCAACCCGACCGACTCCGTCACCGAGGGTTTCCTGCCCGCCGCCGCCCGGCTGGGCCTGGACGTCACCGTTCTCACCGACCAGCCCGCCGCGCACCGGAGAATTTGCCCGGACATCGAGGTTCTGGAGTGTGACGTGCGGGACTTCCGGGCCGTCGTGGCGCGGGTGTCGGACCGTCACCGTCCCGGCGCGGTCTTCACCAACAGCGACCACCTCCAGACCCAGGCCGCCCTGGCCGCCGCCTACTTCGGCCTGCCGGGCAAGGACTGGCGCGCCGCCCTGCGCTGCAAGGACAAGGCGGAGATGCGCCGCCGGCTGGCCGCCACCGGGGTGGACACCGTCTGGTCGGCCGAACTCACCGAACCCGCCCCGCTCGACGCGCCCTACCCGTGTGTCGTCAAGCCCCGCGAGGGCGTGCCAGTGAGGACGTGGTCCTCGTCGACGGCCCCGAGGACCTGGTGATCCGCGCCGAGGAGATCCTGGACCGCCGTCCCGGCGGCACCCTGGTGGTCGAGGAGTATCTCCCCGGCGAGTTGTACACGCTGGAGACCCTGGGCGACGGCCGGGTCCGCCATGTCCTGGGCGGCTTCCGCACCGAGCTGTCGCCGCCGCCGTACTTCGTCGAGGAACGCCTCACCTTCGTCCCGGCCCACCCCGAGCCGGTCGTGGCGCAGGTCCTCGGGCAACTCGACGCGCTCGGTGCCGGGTTCGGCGCCTGTCACACCGAGTTCGTGGTGCACGCGGGCCGGGCGCGGATCGTCGAGGTCAACTACCGCAATATCGGCGACCAGTGCGACCTGCTGCTCGCCCGGCTCCTCGGCATCCCGCTGTTCGAGCTCGTGCTCCGCACCCACCTGGGCGAACCGCTCCCGGCCGGGCTGGGCGCCCGCCGCGACGGCGCCGCCCTCGTGGAGTACCCGTGTGCCGACCGGTCCGGGACCCTGACCGACGCCCCGGATGCCGCCGACCTCACCGTCGATGGCGTGCGTCTGACGTACCGTCCCCTGCGGGCCGTGGGCGAGAGGCACGAGCTGTACCGCACCAACCGGGACTACCTCGGCGTCCTGCGGGCCACCGGCACCGACCAGGAGACCGTGGACCGGGTGGCGGCGGGCTTCCTGGCCACCTGCCGCTGGGAGATCCAGCCGTGACCGCACTGCCGCCCCCGCCGGACACCTGCGCGGCCGGGCTGCTCACCCGGGTGCTGAGCGCTCTGCTGCGCGAGGACGTCGTCGGACTGCGCTCCCGGAGCACCCTCGTCCACCGCCCGGACGGGCCCTGGCTGCGGCGCGCCGCCGGGCACGACGCACTGCTGCTGCCCGTCGCAGAGGACGGCTTCCAGTGCGCGTACGCCGCGCGGCTGCCGCTCCTGCGCCGCGCGTCGGACGGCACCGAGCTGACGTCGTTCGCCGACGTGCTGGGCGCGCTGCGCGCGCTCGCCGAGCCCGAGGACCGGGCCGGCTTCGACGCCTTCGCCGAGGAGTGCCGGCAGACGCTGGCCACGGAGCGGCTGCACGCCGGGACACGCGATGACATCGCGGCGGACATGACCGCCCGCCACGGGGCCGACCCCGCGTCCTGGACGGGCCTCGACGGTGGCCTGGCCTTCGACGCGCTCGCCGCCCGGCTCGACCATCCGGTGTACCCGACGGGGAGGGGCCGGGCGGGACTGGAGGAGGGGCAACTCCGGTCGTACGCACCCGAGTTCCATCCGCGGTTCCCGCTGCGCTGGCTGGCCGTGCCGCGGGACGCGGTCCATGTGACGGGCGTCCTCCCCGAGTCGTGGCCCACGCCGGCGCGGCTCGGTCTGCCCGGGCTGGACCGCACGCACCTCGCCCTGCCGGTGCACCCGCTGACCGTCGGCCCCGTGTTCGACGAGGCGTTACGGGCGACCGGCCTGCGTGGACGAGCGGTACTGGCCGAGCACGGCGCCCTGGAGGTCGTACCGACCCTGTCGATGCGGACGGTGGCGACGGTGGCGGATCCGGCGCTGCACCTCAAACTGCCCCTGGCCACCTCCTCGTTGGGGCTGCGCAACAAGCGGTCCGTCAAGCCCGGCACCCTCGTCGACGGGGCCGCCGGGCAGCGGCTGGTCCAGCGGATCGTCGCCCGCGAGCCGCGTTTCCGGGACACGATCCTGCACGCCGACGAGACGACGTACGCCCACGCGGGTCATGAGCTGCTGGCCGTGCTGTGCCGCCGCTACCCGGCCGGTCTCGCGGACTCGGTCGTCGTGCCGATGGCGGCGCTGCTCGCCGAGGCACCGGACGGGCGGCTGGTCCTCGACCATCTCGCCGACCGCTTCCACGACGGCGACCCGCTCGCGCTGCTCGACGCCTGTCTGACGCTGCTGTTCGACTGGCAGACCACACTGTTCGGGTACGGCGTCGCGCTGGAGTCGCACCAGCAGAACATCTCGCTGGTCCTGCGGCCGGGCAGCCTCCGGCTGCTGTTCAAGGACAACGACGGGCCACGCGTCAACGCGCGGCGGCTGCGCACCCGGCTGCCCGGCGCGTGGGAGTTCGACGACGCACGGGTCCTCGGCACGGACGACCGGCCGGTGGCCGACCTGTTCACCACCGTCACCGTCCATCTGTGCGCGGGCGCCTACGCGTTCGGACTCGCCCGGCACGGGCGCGCCCCGCTGCCGGTGTTGCTGCGGCTGGTGCGCGAACGGCTGGCCCAGGCCGTGGCACGGCTCGGCGGCGAGGCGGGGGACGTCCTGCGCGCCCGGGTGCTCGACGCACCGGAGCTGCCCGTGAAGGCGATGGTCACGGCCGGGACGCTGCTGACCAAGCAGCGGTCGGGCGCCGCCGACATCAACAAGCACTACACCAGGGGCCCCAACTACCTGCTGTCCTCCCGGAGCACGTCATGAGAACCGGGAGCCGGACCGGTGCTGCCGCGCTCATCCCCTCACTCACCACCTGCCCGCATCGAACTCGCGCCCCCCGCTGGAGCCTGCCATGCACTCGCTGACCGAATCGCCCGGCACCACCGCCGCCGCCCCGGTCTCCCTGCCCACCGCCGACGACGTGGTGGCGCACACCCTGCTGAACTGCCTGCTGCGCGAGGTGTCCGGGCCCGAGCGCCAGACCGTCGTCGCCGACGGGCATCTGCTGCTGCGGCTGCCCCGCCGAGGGGTGCTGCTGCGGGTCGCCCTGCGCCGGACGTCGCTGCTCGGCGCGCACCGGTTCACCGGCCCGGTGTACGAGGAGCGGGACGGCGGGCGCAGGGACGTGGACTGGCGGCGACTCGCCGAGTACACGTGCGACGAGCTGTCACTGCGCACCGGGGTGCGCAACGAGGAGTTCCTGGAGCAGGTCGCCTCCAGTCACGCGGCCGTCGCCGCCGCCCTCGCCACCGGGCCGGTGAACCGGCGCGATCCGGCCGACCCGCGGTCCGCCTACGTCGCCTCCGAGCAGTCCCTGCTCTTCGGGCACCGTTTTCATCCCACACCCAAGGCCCGCAGCGGCGACCCGCGTTCCTGGGCCGCGTACGCACCCGAAGCGGGCGCCTCCTTCCCGCTGCGCCACCTCGCCGTGCGAGAGCACCTGATCGCGCAGGAGAGCGCCGAACCGTCCGCGACCGCCGTCCTGGACCGGCAGCGCGCGGACGTCCCGGAGGGATACCGGTTGCTGCCCGCCCACCCCTGGCAGTTCGGCGCGCTCCGGGAGCACCCGCTGCTGCGCGCCGCCCTGGACCGTGGTGACGTGCTCGACCTGGGGCCGGGCGGACGGCCCTTCGCGGCCACCGCGTCCGTTCGCACGCTGTACGACGGGGACACGTTTCTGAAGTTCAGCCTGAATGTGCGGATCACCAACTGCCTGCGCAAGAACAGCAGTTATGAACTGTCCGGGGCGGTCGCGCTCACCCGGGCGCTGGCCCCGGTGCTGTCCGGCCTCGCCGGGCGCTTCCCCGGCAGTGCCGTGCTCCGCGAGCCCGCCTACCGCAGCCTCGCCCTGCCGGGGCCCGGCGGCGCACCGGACCGCGAACTCCTGGAGGGCTTCGGCGTGATCGTCCGCGAGGGCCTGTCCCGGCGGCTCGCCCCGGGCACCACTCCCCTGCTCGCGGCCGCCGTCGCCGACGAGTACCCGACCAGTGCCGCCCATGTCTCCCGCCTGCTCGCCGGAGCGGACGCGGCGGCGGCGCTCGACTGGTGGTCGGCGTACCTGGACCTCCTCCTGCCGCCCGTCCTGGCCGCCTACTTCGACCACGGCGTGGTGCTGGAGCCGCACCTGCAGAACGTGCTGCTCTGTGTAGACGACACCGGACGGCCCGCCCAGGTCCTCTTCCGGGACCTGGAGGGCACCAAGTTGCTGCCCGAGCAGCACGCGTCCACGCTGGCCGCACTGCCGCCCGAGGTGGCCGGGCCGATGACGTACGACGCGCGGCGCGGCTGGGACCGGGTCGTGTACTGCCTGCTCGTCAACCATGTCGCCGAGCTGCTCGCGGCCGTCGCCGACCTGCATCCGCGGGCGGAGCCGGCGCTGTGGGCGCGGGTGCGCGACACGCTGCGGGCGTACGCCGGGCGGCACGGCTGCCCGCCCCGTCTGGCCGCCCTGCTCGCCGGGGTGCCGCTGCCCGCCAAGGCCAATCTGCTCACCCGCTGGGAGCGCAAGGCGGACCGAGCGGCGGGTTACGTCCGGCTGCCGTCGCCGCTGGGCGAGGACGTGCTGCACGAGGCGAAGAGGAGCTCCCGATGACCACGTCCCACCCGACGCCCGCGGTGCGTGATCGTGTCCTGTCCCTGCCGCCGTCGCGGCTGCCGGCCTACGTCTACGACCTGGCGGCGCTGCGCGCGCACGCCGCCGGGGTCCGGGCCGCGCTGCCCGGGCGGGTCGAGCTGTACTACGCGGCGAAGGCCAACCCCGAGCCGGAGATCCTGGCCGCGCTGGACCCCTGCGTCGACGGTTACGAGGTCGCGTCGGGCGGTGAACTCGCCCATGTCGCCAAGGCGGTGCCGGGCCGGCCGCTGGCCTTCGGCGGACCGGGCAAGACGCCGGAGGAGGTGACGGCCGCGCTGGAACTGGGCGTCGGACGGTTCCACGTCGAGAGCGAACACGAACTGCGTGTGCTGGCCGAGCTGGCGCGGCGCGTCGTGCCCCGGCGCCGGGTCGCGGTGCTGCCACGCGTCAACCTGCCGGTGCCCGACGGCTCACTGGCGGGGAGCTCACTGGCGATGGGCGGGCGGCCGACGCCCTTCGGCATGGACCCGGCCCGGGCCGAGCCGGTGCTCCGGGCCCTCGCCGACGGGACGTACCCCCAGCTTGGACTGCGCGGCGTACACGCCCACCTGGTGAGCGGGCTGGAAGCGGCCCAGTTGCTGGCGGTCGCCGAGGGCGTGGTCGGCTGGGCCACGGGGCTGGGTGTGCCGATCGCGGAGGTGAACGTCGGGGGCGGCATGAGCGTCGACTACGCGGACCCGGAGCGCCGCTTCGACTGGGACGCGTACGGCGAGGGCCTGGCCCGGCTCGCCGAGGCCCACCCGGGGCTGACGCTGCGGATCGAGCCCGGGCGGGCGCTCACCGCGTACTGCGGCTGGTACGCCACGGAGGTGCTGGACGTGAAGCACAGCCACGGCGAGGAGTTCGCCGTCCTGCGGGGCGGCACCCACCATCTGCGCACCCCGGCGACGAAGGGACACGACCAGCCCTGTTCCGTCCTCCCCGTGGACACCTGGCCGCACCCCTGGCCACGGCCGTCGGCCGAGAGCGGTCGCGTGACCCTCGCGGGTCAGCTGTGCACGCCGAAGGACGTGCTGGCCCGCCGGGTGCCCGTGCCGGCCCTCAGGGCCGGGGACCGGGTGGTGTTCTCGCTCGCGGGTGCCTACGCGTGGAACATCTCGCACCACGATTTCCTGATGCATCCCCGGCCCGGGTTCCACTTCCTGACCGCCGGCACCCCGGACCCCTGAACCGCTCGCACGCCGGCCTGTGCCCGCCGGACGGGTCCGGCGGGCGCGGGTTGGGTCCGGCGGGCGCGGGTTGGGTCCGGCGGGCGCGGGTTGGATCCGGCGGGCGTCGCGGGCCGGACGCGTCAGGCGGCGGCCAGGGCCGGTGACGCGACCAGTGGCGGTTGCTCCGCCTCGGCGAGCAGGGCCATCAGCGTCGCCCGGGCGCGTGCCACGCGGGAGCGGACGGTGCCGACCGGACAGTCGCTCAGCTCAGCGGCCTCCGCGTACGGCATGCCGAGCAGCTGCGTGAGCACGAACGCCTCGCGCCGCTCGTCCGGCAGTGAGGCCAGCAACTCCAGCAGCGCCACGCCGTCGTCGAAGCCGGGCAGGCCGCGCGGCTGGGCGAGCTCGACCGCCGGCTCCCAGTCGGACAGGTCGGCCGCGCGGGGGCGTACGGCGGTGTTCCGGAGGCTGTCGGCCACCGCACGCCGGGCGATCGCCAGCAGCCAGGTGCGTGCCGAGGAACGGCCCTCGAACCGGTGCAGGCTGCCGAGCGCCCGCAGGAACGTGTCCTGCGCCAGATCGTCCACGGCCTGCGGATCGGCGCACAGATGGGCGACGTAGCGGATGACGTCTCGGTGCAGGGCACGCACGAAGCGGTCGACGGCGGCGGGGTCACCGCCCCGGGCGGCCAGCGCCCAGGCGGTTATCGACTCATCGGCCGACGCCTGCGGCTCTCTTCTCTCGTGCGAAAGGGGCAGGGCAGGAGTGATCACCTGATGTCCTTCTCGGGATTCCGGGACCACGGGCGGCGAGCACGCAGGCGTACGTGATGCCGGGCGTGCGCGCGGGCTGCGCGGTCCGGTGGGTGAGGGACGGGCCGTACCCGATGGGCCGTACCCGTACGGCACCGGGACGCACAGGGGCGCCCCGGGACCTACCGGCTGCCGTCAGACGGCAGCGGACCCCATGGGTGGCCCTCGAGAGGTGATCGCGTGGACGAGAAGGAGGAGGCGCGGCGCCCGGTCCGAGGACCAGCGCCGTGCGCGCACGGGCGGGGGCGGCGGTACGGGCAGGGCGAACAGGAGCCGCAGCGGCGCGGCCAGCCGGCTGCCCACGGCACGCAGGAGACGGAAGACGGCCCGCTCCCCGTGCCCCAGCCACAGACCGCACAGCAGGGCGGCGAGCAGGTGGGCGGCGAGCATGCCGAGGGACGAGTCACCGTCGGGAGTGTGTCCCGCGTGCCCCATGTGCGCGGACATGGACGCGGACATGGGCATGGGCATGGACCCCGCGGATCCCATGTCCATGGAGTCCGGCGCCGACGACGCGAGTGAGAACGCCGAGTGCAGGGCCGTCTGGACGGCCACCGCGACGGCGACGACCAGCCGGAGTCCGCGCTCGCGGCCCGCCAGGCACCAGCCCGCCACGCCCGTCACGGCCCAGCCGGCCAGCAGCGTCCGGAGCGGCACATGGTCGCCGGACATCATGACGTGCCCCAGGGCGGCGAGCACGACACAGACGGCCGCGAACACCGCGGCCCGTATCGTGCGAGCACACCGCCCAGCTGTCATGGCGCCTCATCCTCGCACCCGGCCCCGCTCCGTCACCCAGGGGTACGGACATCGCCCGGGCCGGGTACTCAATCCACGCCATGTGATCCAGACCACTGACCGTGCTTCAGTCGGGCGCCCACCGGGCCGGGAGTGAGGGCGATCTACAGTGCTCGTCATGACGACAGCGGCCTCGCCGGCCACACAGGCTTATCTCTCCGGGTTGTTCTCCCTGCACGGCCGGACCGCGGTGGTCACGGGCGGCAGTTCGGGCATCGGCCGTGCCATCACCGGTGCCCTCGCGCGCGCCGGGGCGAGCGTGGTCGTCGTAGCCCGCGGCGAGGCCGGGCTGACCGCGGCGGTCGAGGAGCTGACGGCCGAGGGCTGCCGCGCCGCGTGGGTCAGCGCGGACCTGAGCACGCGCGAGGGTGTGCGGACGGCCGCCGAGCGGGCCGTCGAGGCGTTCGGGGAACCCGACATCCTCGTCAACAGCGCCGGAATCAACGTGCGTCCGCCCATGGACGAACTCACCGAGGACGTCTGGGACGTCACGATGGCCGTCAACCTGGACGCGCCCTTCCTGCTGGGCCAGCGTTTCGGCCCCGGCATGGCGGAGCGCGGTTACGGGCGGATCCTGCACATCAGCTCGCAGCAGGCGCACCGGGCGTTCGTCCAGAGCGGTGCCTACGGTGCCTCCAAGGGCGGCCTGGAATCGCTGGCGCGGTCCCAGGCCGAGGCGTGGTCGCCGCGCGGCGTCACGTGCAATGTGCTGGTGCCGGGCTTCGTCATGACACCGCTCAACGCGCGGCTGTCGTCGGATCCGGAGAAGGTGGCCGCCCTCGCCGAACGCACGCTGATCGGCCGGAACGGACTGGCCGAGGACTTCGCGGGAGCGGCGGTCTTCCTGGCGGGCCCCGCGTCCGCCTACATCACCGGGCAGGCGGTCTTCGTCGACGGCGGCATGTCGGTGCACTGACGCCGTCCCGGCGCGGGTGGCGGTCAGTGCCCGGAGGAGTCCTTCCGCCATATGAAGACCTCCGTGCTCGGGCCGCGTTCGGAGAACCTCCCCGCCGGAGAGGCCTGCCGCAGCACCCGGCGCAGGTCCCCTTCGAAGTCGTCCCGGCGCCCTTCGAACAGATGCGGCGCCGAGAACGACATCGAGAACACCCAGGCGACGACATCGTCGACGGTCCGCTCCAGCACCTGGCCGCCGGGTACGACCAGACGCCGGGGGCCGGAGAATCCCGCCCGGGCGAACACCTCGGCCTCGCCGCCCGGTGTGCCCTGCGCCAGGACTCCGCGGCCCGCTCGACGCACGGGCCCCAGGTACCGCTTGACCAGGCCGTCCACGGCCGCGTAGGGGACCGCCGGGTGCGGCAGGCCGTCGAGGGTGCGGTCTTCCGTCTTCAGGTCCGAGATGTGCACCAGGGCCCCGCCCGGCTGGAGCATGTCCCTCACGGTCGCCGCGACGAGGTCGCGATCCATCCAGTGGAAGGACTGCGCGAAGGCGGCGACGGCGAACGTGCCGAGTCCCGCGGGGAGGTCCTCGGCGCGGGCCCGCACCCACCGGGTCTTCTCCCCCACTCCCCGCGCCGCTGCCCGGCGTCCTGCTTCGGCGATCATCCCGCGGTCGGGGTCCACGCCGACGACCTCCCCGAACAGGTGGGCGAGGCTCAGGGCGATGATCCCGGGCCCGCAGCCGACGTCGACGAGGCGCCCCTCCCCGTCGGGTCGCAGCGCCTCGGCGAGTGCGTCCGCCAGCCCCGGGGCGTACGGCAGCCGCCCCCGCTCGTAGTAGGCGGCGGTCCCAGAGAACAACGTGTCGTCCCACTCCCAGCCGGCCACCACGCCGCCCACCACCTCACCGCACAGGGTTCCGCGATCACCCGACCGGGCGATGCCCCCGATGATTCCACGGCGGTACAACTCCGAGGGACGGACGGCCGGGGATCCGCCGACCGGGCCTCGGCCGACGGGCGGTTGTCAGTGCCCGGTGTCAGGCTGGGGAGACCGAATCTGCGGAAGGGATGCATCGCCATGATCACCACGGAGTTCGCCCCCGGTTCCCCCTGCTGGCTCGACCTCGGCACTCCGGACGTGCGGGCCGCCGCGGCCTTCTACGGCGCCGTGCTCGGGTGGGACTACGAGTCCATGGGCGGGAGCGAGGACTTCGAAGGCGGCATGTTCCGGAAGGACGGCAAGATCGTCGCCGGTCTCGGCAAGCTCACGGAGGAGGGAGCACGCTCGGCCTGGATGCTCTACTTCAGCGTCCCCGACGCGGACGCCACCACCGAGGCCGTGCAGCAGGCGGGCGGCACCGTCCGGGTGGCGCCGATGGACCTCGACGACTGGGGCAGGATGGCGCAGTACAGCGACCCGCTGGGCGGCCAGTTCGCCGTCTGGCAGCCGGGGACGACCAAGGGCGTCGACCTGGTCGACCAGCCGGGCTCGCTGTCGTGGACCGAGCTGCTCACGAGCGACGCGACAGCCGCGAAGGAGTTCTACGGCGGCCTGTTCGGCTGGCAGTTCAGCGACATGGAACTGCCGGGCGGCGGGGGCACGTACACGCTCATCACCCCCGCGGGACTGCCCGAGGAGCGCATGCACGGCGGCCTCATGGAGATGGGCAAGGAGAACCTCTCGCTGACGAACGGCCGGCCGTACTGGCACCCGGTCTTCGCCGTGGAGGACTGCGACGCCGCGGTGGCCAAGGTCCGGGAGAAGGGCGGCAGCGTGCAGATGGGGCCCGAGGACGCGGAGGGCGTCGGGCGGCTGGCCGTCTGCGTCGACCCGGCGAACGCGGACTTCGTGGTGCTCACCCCGACCGGGAGCTGAGCCCGGCGGACACCCCCTGGCGAGCCCGAAGAGCTTCTTGCATATGATGTGCAAATGCACGACATCATCATCCGGGAAGCCACGGCGGAAGACCTCGACGGGGCCCGGGTGGTGATGCTCGACGCGGTGTACCGCGACTTCGGGACGGGATACGTGCCAAGGTGGCACGCCGACATCATCGATCCCGCGTCCTTCTACGTCGCACCGCCGCGGCACACACTCCTGGTCGCCGTGGACGAGCGGGATGGGACGGTGGCGGCAACGGCGGCCCTGGACGCGCGCGGCCCGGCGCATCCGCCGAACCCCCGCTGGCTGGCCGAGCGGTACCCCTCGGGCGAGACCGCACAGCTCCGGCGGGTGTACGTGCGCCCGGAGTACCGGCGGCGGGGCCTGGCCCGGCGGCTGGTGGAGGGCCTGCTGGAGTTCGCGCGGGCCGACGGTGGTTACCGGTCGGTGTATCTGCACACGTATCCGCACTCGCCCGGTGCGATGGGCCTGTGGCGGACGCTGGGCAAGGTGGTGTGCGACGAGCGGGAGGACGTGCCCGGCGGGGGCAGCGGCGCGGTGCACTTCGAGATCCCCTTCGCCTGAGCGGCACGGGGACGACGGTGAACACCTCGACCTCACCCCTGGCCAAGGGCCTGGCCGCCCTGCGCGTTCTCGCGCGCGGCGGCGGCCCGACGCTGCTGTGGCGGATCGCGCTCACGGCCGGCCTGGTGGGCGCGATCGGCCTGCTGCCGTGGCTGTCGCGCACCGACCCGGCGCTGACCGTGCTGAAGGCCCGCTCGGCCGACCGCGACCCGGACCCCGGGACGCTGCGCGCCATCCGTGACCAACTCGGGCTCGACGACGGCCCATTGGTGCTGCTCGGCCGCTGGCTGGGCGGGCTGCTGCGCGGGGACGCGGGCACATCGTGGGTGTCCGGCGCCCAAGTGCTGCCTTCTGTCGCGCAGGCGCTCGGCGTGTCGTTGCTGCTGATGACCGGCGCCATCGTCGTCGCCGCGGTCACGGTGACGGTCGTGTGCGCCCGTACACTCCGGCTCGGCTCGCGGGGCCGGCTCGCCACGCGCGGGGCCGGCGGCACGGCGACCGCGGTGCTGGCCGCGCTGCCCGAGTTCCTCGTCGCCTCGGTGCTCGCCTCGGTGATCGGCGTGCAGCTGGGCTGGCTGCCGGCCCTCGGCTGGTACGGGCCGCAGTGGATGGTGCTGCCCTCGCTGGCCCTCGGCCTGCCGGCCGGCGCGGTCCTCGGGCGGACGCTGGACGACCTGCTGCCCGGCGCGTTCGCCGAACCGTGGGCGCTGGCCGCCGCGGCCCGCGGTGTTCCGCCGAAGTCCGTGGCGCGGCGGGCGGTGCGCCGCTGTGTGCCCGGGCTGCTGCCCAACCTGGGCCTGTTCGTGGTCGGTCTGACCGGCGGCTCGGTCGCCGTCGAGCAGATCTTCGACATCCCGGGCCTGGGCCGGCTCACCCTGCAGTCCGCGCTCGCCCAGGACCTGCCCGTCCTGCAGACCGGCACGCTCGCCCTGGTCCTGCTCGCGGCCACCGCCGGCGTCCTCGCCAGGCTCACGGCCCGGCTGCTGATCGGGCCCGCGCTGCGCGACGGCGCCCTGTCCTCCCTGCACCGGCCGGCCCCGCCCGCGCCCCGCGCCCTGCCCCTGCTGTACGGGGCGCTGCTCGCCGCGGTCATCGGCATCGGTCTGCCGCGCGACGCGCTCGCCCTGGACACCCTCGCCCGGCTGCAAGCCCCCTCCCCCGCGCACCCGTTCGGGACGGACGCGCTGGGCCGGGACGTCCTCGCCCGTGTCGCGGACGGAGCGCTGAACACCCTCGGCACGGCGCTCGCGGTGAGCGCCGCCGCCCTCGTGGCCGGGCTGCTGCTGGGGCTGCTGCCGCGGCTGTCCGGGCCGCTGGTCGACACCGTCAGTGCCGTACCGCCCGTCCTGGCCGGGCTCCTCGTCACCGGCGTCACGGGCAGCGGCCCCTGGGCGCCCGCCCTGGCCGTCGGCGTCGTGGCCTGGTCCCCGCTGGCCGCCCACACGTCCTCCCTGCTGCGCCAGGAGCGGGCGACCACCCACCTGGCCGCCACCCGCGCGCTGGGCGCCGGGCGCTGGTATCTGCTCCGGCACGAACTGCTGCCCGCGGTGCTGCCGCCGGTGGCCCGGCACGCCCTGCTCCGGCTCCCCGGCGTCGCGTTGAGCCTCGCCGCGCTCGGCTTCCTCGGCCTGGGCGCGCAGCCGCCGTCCCCCGAATGGGGCCTGCTGCTCGCCGAGAACCAGCCGTACGCCGAACGCGCCCCGTGGGCCGTCCTCTTCCCGGCCGCCGTACTCGCCCTGCTGGGTGCGCTCGCGGTGACGGCCGCCGGCGGCGTACGACCGCCCCGGCGGCGTGGGCGGCGGGCCGGTCGCCCGGCGGGGCCGCCCGGCGACCGGGTCGTGCCCGCACCGCGGCAGCGGCCGAACCGTGGTGACGCCCTCCTGACCCCCGCGTCCCGCTCACCGAGAGAAGAACGATGACAGGCCTCATATCCCGCGTCCTGGCCCGCCGGGCCGCCCCGACGTCCGGCGACGAGACACCCGACGGCGCGACGCCCGGGGCCACGCGCGAGAGCACCTGGAGACTCTGGCGGGAACTCTCCCCGCTGCTGCGGCTGCTGATCGTGACCCAGCTCGCCTTCAACATCGGCTTCTACGCCGTGCTGCCGTTCCTCGCCGAGCACCTCGGCACCGCGATCGGCATGGCGGGCTGGCTGGTCGGCTTCGTCCTCGGTCTGCGCACCTTCAGCCAGCAGGGCCTGTTCGTGGTCGGCGGCTCGCTCGTCGACCGCTACGGCGTACGCCCGGTCGTGCTGGCCGGCTGCGTACTGCGGATCGCCGGGTTCGCGTGGCTCGGGTACGCGCAGGCGAGCTGGACGGTGATCGGCGCCGTGCTGGTGATCGGCTTCGCCGCCGCGCTGTTCTCCCCCGCCGTGGAGTCCGAGGTGGCCCGCCAGGCGGTGGTCTGGGAGGAGGAAGGACACGGCTCACGCACCCGTCTCCTCGGCCTGTTCAGCGTGGCGGGCCAGGCCGGGGCCTTCGTCGGACCGCTGCTCGGCGCGCTGCTGCTCGCCGTCGACTTCCGCACCGCGTGCCTCGCGGGTGCCGCGGTGTTCGTGCTCGTCCTCGCCGGGCACGTGTGGCTGATGCCGCAGCACATTCCCGGCAGGGTACGCGTCCGGGAGCGGGGCGGGGCGCGCCTGCTGCTGCGCAACCGCCGCTTCCTGGCCCTGTGCTGCGCGTACGGCACGTACCTGCTCGCCTACAACCAGCTGTATCTGGCCCTGCCGGACGAGGTGCAGCGTGCGGCGGGCTCCCAGGCGCCGCTGTCCTGGCTGTTCGCCCTGTCCTCGGTGCTGGTGGTGTGCGCACAGCTGCCGGTGACCCGCTGGGCGGGCGACCGGCTCGGCCTGCGCCGTTCCATGACCGCCGGGCTGCTGCTGATCGCGTCCGGTTTCGCGGTGGTCGCCGCGGCGCGCCCCGCCGGCTGGACCGGTACCGCCGGGCTGCTGCCGGCCGCGGGCTTCGTCGTACTGCTCACCGTGGGGCAGATGCTGGTCGTGCCCGCGGCCCGCGCCTGGGTGCCCGACCTCGCCGAGGAGGGCCGGATCGGCCTCTACATGGGTGCGCTGTCGTCGGTCTCGGGCCTGATCGTCCTCGCCGGCAGCGCGGCCACCGGCTCCCTGCTCGACACGGGCCTCCCGGCCGCCGTGCCCTGGCTGGTCCTGGCGGCGGTACCGGCCCTGGCGGTGGCACTGCTGCCGCGCCGGGAGGAACGGGCGCAGGCGGCGGGCACGGCGGCCTGACGGCACGGGGGAGGCGGGGGGGGCGGGCGCGCGGCGGCCCGGCCACAGGCCGGGCGCAGCCGCGGGCGCGCGGCGACCTGACCACAGGCCCACCGCAGGGGCGGCGCGCGGCGGCCCGACCGCACACGCAGGCCCGGAAGCCGGGCGCGCGGCGGCCCGACCACAACACCCGCAGACGCGGAAGCCGGGCACGCGGAAACCCGGCCGCACGCGCAGAACGCAGGGAGGCGAGGGAGGAGGCAGCGGCGGTCCGATCCGGCGCCCGGCGGCACTGAGGAAAGTCGCGGCAACCACGCGCGCCGCAGCGTCACCCCGGTGGGACGGGACTCCGCTCCCCGTTTTCCGGGACCGTACCGTCCCACGACACCGCACCGGGGAACTGTGGTCACGCGACGCCAGTATCCTGGGTCGGCTGCGGCACCCCCCACCAACCCCCGCTCCGACGCGGGGAGTTGCGGCCTGCGGCGAGGACCTTCCCACGAGCATAGGACGAGGACGAGTGCTGCTAGCGGGCCGCTACCGGCTGGACGTTGAGATCGGGCGCGGCGGAATGGGCGAGGTCTGGCGTGCGTACGACGAGACACTCGCCAGAGCGGTGGCCGTCAAGCTGCTGCTGCCCCAGGACACCGACGCCACGGCGGCCTCCCGGTTCCGCCTGGAGGCCCAGACGGCCGGGCGTCTCAACCACCCCAACCTGGTAGGGGTCCTGGACTTCGGCGAGTACGACAACCGGCTGTACCTGGTGATGGAGCTGGTCGAGGGCGACAGCCTCGCCCGGGTGCTGTCCGTCTCGGGCGCGCTTCCCGCCGAGCGCGTGGCCCGACTCGCCGCGCAGGCCGCCGCCGGGCTCGCCGCCGCGCACCAGCAGGGCATCGTGCACCGGGACGTCAAACCCGCCAACCTCCTGCTGGACGCGGGCGGCACGCTGAAGATCGGCGACTTCGGCATCGCGCGCTTCCTCGACGACCCGGGCGCCGCGCTCACCGCCACCGGTCAGATCGTCGGCACGGGCCTCTACCTCGCGCCCGAACGGGCCCTGGGCCGGCCCGCGGGTCCCGCTTCCGACATGTACTCCCTGGGGTGCGTGCTCTACCAGCTCCTCAGCGGCCGCCCGCCGTTCCAGGCCGACACCGCCGTCGCACTCCTCCACCAGCATCTCGACAACGCCCCCGTACCGCCCCGCGAACTCGGTGTCGCCGGTCTGCCGCCCGCCTTTGAGAGCTACCTCCTCGCCCTGCTCGCCAAGCAGCCCGAGGACCGGCCCACGGCGCAGCAGGCCGCCGAGTGGTTCGCCGGCGGCGCCTGGCGGGGGCTGCCCGAGCCGCTGCCGGAGGCGGCGTCCCCGGTGCCGTCCGCCGGGCCGAGACCGTACGCGGCAGCCGACAGCGGCGCCCCGGCCACGTACGCGCTGCCCACGGGGTCTCGCACCGCCCGGGGCGGGCGTTCCCGTCGCGCCGCGCCCCGCAGCGGTCTCGGCGACCACCGGAGAACGGCAGCGGTGGTGGCCGCGGCGGCCGTCTTCCTCGCCGCGATGCTCGCCGGCATGCTGTGGTTCTCGCCCGACAACACCGCGACGGAGGGCACGGAACCCGACGCGTCCCCGTCCGCGAGCAGCCCGGCCGCCCCCTCGCCCGGCGACTCCGCCGACTCCGCCGATCCTCTGGCCTCCGCCCCGGCGGCCGCCACGACTCCGACCGCCGGCGCAGTGGCCGATGTCACCCCCTCCACCACGGCACCCGATTCCCCGGCCCCCGCCGAAGCGACGAGCGCCCCCGAGAGCCCGGCGCAGGAGACCAACAGCAGCCCGCCGGAGGAGACGGACAAGCCCAAGCAGGAACAGGCTCCGCGCTCGTGGGGGAACGGGGAGGACGAGGACGACGAGGGTGACGACTGAGCCGTCCTGCGCCGGTGTGTGAGCGGTGGCCCCCTCACGCGCCCTTCCGCGCGCCCCCTCGGCTGGCTTGTCATGGCCCTTATCTCGGCATTACTGTCACCACGCCTTGGTGAACGGGAAATCCGGTGTGATGCCGGTGCGGCCCTCGCCACTGTGATCGGGAAGTCCGGCTCCAGCCCTAGCGGGCAGCCACTGGGTTCTCACGGACCCGGGAAGGCGGAGTACGGGCGGTGGGACCCGTGAGCCAGGAGACCGGCCAAGGCGCGTCAACCATCCACGAGGTGCTGGAGAGGGTCTGCTGAGCCATGCACATTGCCGAGGGTTTCCTGCCGCCGGCGCACGCGGTCGCCTGGGGCGCCGCGTCTGCGCCGTTCGTCCTCCACGGAGTCCGGTCGCTCACCCGTGAGGTGCGCGAGCACCCCGAGAGCACCCTGCTCCTCGGCGCCTCGGGCGCCTTCACGTTCGTCCTGTCCGCGCTGAAACTGCCGTCCGTCACCGGCAGCTGCTCCCACCCCACCGGCACGGGCCTGGGAGCCATCCTGTTCCGGCCCCCCGTCATGGCGGTGCTGGGCACCATCACCCTGCTCTTCCAGGCGCTGCTGCTCGCGCACGGCGGTCTGACGACGCTCGGCGCCAACGTCTTCTCCATGGCGATCGTCGGGCCCTGGGCCGGCTACGCGGTGTACCGCCTGCTGCGCCGCTACGGCGTGCCGCTGATGGTCGCCGTGTTCTTCGCCGCGTTCGTCGCCGACCTGTCCACCTACTGCGTCACCAGCGTGCAGCTCGCGCTCGCGTTCCCCGACCCGGGCAGCGGGTTCCTGGGCGCGCTCGGCAAGTTCGGCTCCATCTTCGCCGTCACCCAGATCCCGCTCGCGGTGAGCGAGGGACTGCTGACGGTGCTCGTGATGCGGCTGCTGGTGCAGTCCAGCAAGGGCGAACTGACCCGGCTGGGTGTGCTCCTGGCCGCGAAGGAGTCCCGGAGCGAGACCGAGGCGGTGGCCCGATGAGCAGGAACACGAAGATCAACCTCCTGCTGCTGCTCGCCGTGGCCGCGCTCGCCGTGCTGCCGCTCGCGCTCGGCCTCGGCGACCACAAGAAGGAGCCGTTCGCGGGCTCCGACGGCGAGGCCGAGACGGCGATCACCGAGATCGAGCCGGACTACAAGCCCTGGTTCTCGCCCCTGTACGAGCCGCCGTCCGGTGAGATCGAGTCGGCGCTGTTCTCCCTCCAGGCGGCCCTCGGCGCCGGTGTCCTCGCCTACTACTTCGGCCTGCGCCGGGGCAGGCGGCAGGGTGAGCAGCGGGCGCTGGAGCGGGAGCGGGACTCCGGGAGCCGGGCGGCCGGGGGCACGGCCGAGGAGTCCACGGCCGAAGGGGCCTGAGCCGCGTGCTGCCGATCGACGCGGCGGCGCACAGCAGTCGCTGGCGCCGCCGCCATCCCGTGGACAAGGCCGTGCTCGGGCTGGGTCTGACCCTGCTGGCGATCTCGCTGCCGCCCTGGCCGGGCGCGGCTCTGGTGCTGCTGACCGCCCTGGTGGTGCTGCTGGGTCCGGCGGGCGTGCCCTGGCGCCGGCTGTGGCGGGCCTACCGGGTGCCGCTGGGTTTCTGCGTGACCGGCGCGCTGACCCTGCTCGTGCAGGTCGGCGGGCCGGGCGGCTTCGTCTCGCTCGCCGGTGACGGGCCGGTCCGGGCCGGGGAGTTGCTGCTGCGCACCTCGGCGGCATCCCTGGGGGTGCTGCTGTTCGCGTTCACCACGCCCATGTCCGACCTGTTGCCGCGGCTGGTCCGGGCCGGGGTGCCGGCGCCGGTCGTCGACGTGGCGCTCGTGACGTACCGGATGAGTTTCCTGCTGCTGGACTCCGTGCGCCGGGTCCGTGACGCGCAGGCGGCCCGGCTCGGGCACACCACGCGGGCCGCCGCCTGGCGTTCCCTGGGCGGTCTCGGGGCCACCGCCTTCGTCCGGGCCTTCGACCGGGCGGTCCGCCTCCAGGCCGGTCTCGCCGGGCGCGGCTACGACGGCACCCTGCGCGTCCTGGTGCCCGAGGCCCGGGTCTCCGTCCGCTTCACGACGGCCAGTTGCGTACTCCTCGCGGCGCTGGCCGTCCTCACCTTCGTACTGGAAAGGCCGCTGACATGAGCGAGCCCGCCCTCGTCGCCCTGCGGGGCGCGTCCTTCGCCTACGAGGACGGCCCGGCCGTGCTCAGCGGCCTGGACTTCGGGATCCGCGAGGGGCGCGCGCTCGCGCTGCTCGGCCGCAACGGCAGCGGCAAGACCACGCTGATGCGGCTCCTCAGCGGCGGACTGCGGCCCCACGAGGGCCGGCTGACGGTCGACGGGCAGCCGGTGACGTACGACCGCAAGGGCCTGACCCGGCTGCGGACGACCGTCCAGCTGGTGGTGCAGGACCCGGACGACCAGCTCTTCGCGGCGTCCGTCGAGCAGGACGTGTCGTTCGGGCCGCTGAACCTCGGTCTGGACGACACCCAGGTGCGGGCGCGGGTGGCGGAGGCGCTCACCGCCCTGGACATCACCGCCCTGGCCGACCGGCCCACCCATCTGCTCTCCTACGGGCAGCGCAAACGCACCGCCATCGCGGGCGCGGTCGCCATGCGCCCCCGTGTCCTCATCCTCGACGAGCCGACGGCCGGACTCGACCCCGACGGCCAGGAACGGCTCCTCACCACGCTCGACGGACTCCGTGCGGCCGGCACCACGGTGGTGATGGCCACCCACGACGTCGACCTCGCCCTGCGCTGGGCCGACGACGCGGCGCTCCTCACCCCGTCCGGAGTCCGCACCGGGCCCGCCCCCGCCGCACTGTCCCGCACCGATCTCCTCCGGGAGGCGGGGCTGCGGCTGCCGTGGGGAGCCGCCGCGGCGGAACTCCTCCGCGCGCAGGGGCTGCTGACCGGCACGGAGCCGGGGCCGCGTACGCCTGCGGAACTCGCCGCCCTCGCGGCCGGGCGGCTGGGCGCGCCGGGAGTCCGAGGGGCGCCCGGAGACTGAGGGGCTCAGGCAGCCCGCACAGCGGGAGTCGGCGCGGTGACCTCGGTCAGTCGAAGTAGGACTCGAGGGAGCCGCGGCGCCGGACGTCGAGCGTCGCGCAGTGGAACGAGCCGCCGAACGGCGCGTAGTGCAGCAGGTCGCACGGGATCGGCTCGAAGCCCCACTTCTCCAGGGCCCGCAGCATGCCGGTGTGGTGCCGCTCCGCGATCACCCGCCGTTCGTCGATCATGAGCACGTTCATGCTGAGCCACTTGCCGCACATCGACGTGACCTTGAGCAGCGTCTCGTCGATCGGGTCGGGCTCGGGGGCGACCAGGACGTCCCAGGAGCTCAGGATGCCGGGCAGCCGGCCGACGTCGATGTACTCGGGGTTGACCAGCACCTTTCCGGGAGCGAGCAGGACGAAGGTCGTGTCGATGTGCATGGGCGTGCGGCAACGGCTCTCGATCTCGTGGATGCGGTACCCCGGCCCGAGATGGCGGCGCAGCCAGTCGATGCCCATCCCGTTGGTGACGTTGCTGCGCGTGACGAAGAGGTCCCGCCCGGCCCGGACGAAGTCCGCCGCATCGAAGACCGGCTCGAACTCGGTGAGGATGTACCGCATGGGCTCGCCGTCCTTCGGGACCTGGAAGTCCGGATCGAACAGTTCGTCCGTGAGCTGCGGCTTGGGTGCCGCCGTCCAGCGCGCGCCGCGGCGGAAGTAGTCCTTGAGGAGCGGGCGGTAGGAGTGGGTCTCGAAGTACCGGCACGGCCAGGCCATCGGGGTTTCGATGATCTCGTCGCCGATCACGAGCATGCTGTCCCGCGGACAGGTGTTGCAGAAGCCCCGGGAGGACCAGTCGGGGGTGGCGAAGCGGCGCCGGTGGTCGACCACGTCCGGCCGCCTGACCGTGACGCCGAGGGACTCCAGCAGGGCGACGAACCCGTCGATCTCCTGCTGCGCCTGCTCGACGAGCACGCGCGGATACCGGAAACCGGCGGCGAGTCCCTGCAACCGCCCGGCCCAGGGCGGCACGTTGCAGCTCACCACCGGGTGGTCCGAAGGGATCGTCGCGCCCTCGAGACGCCCGACGATGATCTCCTCCAACGGGTCCCACTCGGTGTACGAGTTGACCGGCGAGACGAGGCGCTCCACGCCCGCGCCCGTCGCAGCCGGCGTTTCGGACCTCCCCATCATGGCCATGCCCACCACCTTCGGATCTCAGGCTTCGGTGATGCACCGCGCTTGCCACGTCACTCACCGTGGCGCGCCGGCCGGGCCGGCGTCAACAGTCGTGCCCGACGGCGCTGTCGCTCGGGCGGTCCTGCCGTCCGCAATCCGCTTGTCCGCCCGCGCGGCACGGCCTACGTTGCCGGTGTGGATCTCTTCTCAAGCTCCTGGTCGGCGTTGCGCGCCGCGGTCGCCGAGCTGGCCGACGAGGACTTCGCCCGGCCGTCCGGCTGTACCGGCTGGCTGGTGCGGGACCTGGTGTGCCATCTGGTCATCGACGCGCAGGACGTCCTGATCACCCTCGCCACCCCCGCCGACGGGGAACCGACCCGTGACGCACTGAGCTACTGGGAGATCTCCGACACGCCGCCGACCGGAGACGACCCGCTCGATGCGCTGACCGTCCGGCTGGCCGCCGCGTACGGGGAACCGCACCTGCTCAAGTTCCACCTGGACGACGTCGGCTCCGCCGCGGGCCGCGCGGCGGAGCTCGCCGGCCCCGGTCTCAGGGTCGGCACCCGCGACGAGGTTCTCACCGTGGGCGACTACCTCTCCACGTACGTCATGGAGTGGACGCTGCACCATCTCGACCTGATCGCCCACCTCCCGGACGCCGCGCCGCCGCCCGCCGAGGGGCTCGCCCGGTCCCGCGAGATGCTGGAGCAGATCGCCGGGAGCGCGTTCCCCCCGTCGTTCTCCGACGCGGACGCGCTGCTGGTGGGCACGGGGCGGCGGGCGCCGACCGAGGCGGAGCGGGCTGACCTGGGCGCTCTGGCCTCGACGTTGCCGCTCTACCTGGGCTGAGCGGGGAGACCGGCCCGCGCAGTGGCGCTGCGGTACGTCGAGATACCCAGCGCGAGCAGCCAGTAGCTGAGGATCGCCCCCATAGATGCGGTGGTGCCCCAGCCGTTCGCCGCGTAGAAGTCCGCCGGGTCGTTGCCGAAGAACAAGGACGGCACGAAGGCCAGATTGACACCGGCCAGGACGTAGGCGGAGCGGCCGGTCCAGCGCGGCAGCAGGTTCGTACGGGAGATGCCGAAGCCCACCGTGGCCAGGAACAGCGCCAGCAGCACCCGGCCGATCGTCCCGTAGAGGATGTAGGTGCCGCTGACCGTGATGGTCGGGTCGATCGAACGGTCGGCGGCGATGACCGCGCCGGCTTCCAGGCCGCTGGAGACCAGGGTGACCGTCGCGTAGACCAGTCCGGTGGCGAAGGCCATCGAACCCACCCACTCGTAGGCCGGGTTCACCCGCTTGACCAGCTCGCGGAAGGCCGTCACGAACACGATCAGGAACGCCAGCGCGAAGATCGCGAGCAGCAGCCTGCCGAGGACGTTCGCGTCCGGCGGCGGACCGGAGTAGATGAAGTACAGCGGCACCTCGATGATGAGGGCGGCCGCGGCGGCGATGCCGGCGAGGCCCGTCAGGCGCCTGGCGAAGGTCTCGTTCATGGGGGTCCCCCGAAGTCCGGTGGCGGATCGCTCGTCGGCCGGTCGCCGACGACACACATGCTGCCGCCCCCGGCACGGCCCGTCCCTGGGCCTGGACACCCGATGCGGGGGTGGCCCTACCGACACCCCCGCGCACTCACGTCCCTGAACCGCCCGGCCGGCCCGCACCACCGCCCCGTACCGCCCCGAGTCCGCCGACCGTGCCTCTTGGCGCTCCCTGCGCACCACCGCCGGGCCGGAAAACACTTGGACGCCGCGGGCGCTATCGCGGGACACTTCCGGACTCGACCCGAATCTCCACACATCCGTTGCGGCGATGGCCCCTGCCCGCACCAGCGCGTGGCGGGCGGCCACAGAACGACACAGGGGTGGGATGGAAAAGCCTGGAACGCGCAGGGTTCAGCCGGGCAAACGCTCGGTACTTCTCGCACTTCGTTACTACGGACGGGAGTTGGCCAGGCTCCGCCGGCTGACGGCACCCGCGATGCTGTTCATGGCGCTGGGCAACATCGGAATCAACTACGTCGCGCCGCTGATCGTCGCCAAGCTCGTCGGCGACATCGCCGACGACAGGGACGTCACTTTCGACTCGGCACTGCCGTACGTCCTCGGCTTCGCCGGGGTCCTGCTGTTCGCGGAGGCACTGTGGCGCGTCGCCCTGCACTGCCTCAACCGCCTCGACGCCCTGGGCATCGAGCACCTGTACGTGATCGGGATGGACGAGCTGTTCGCCAAGGACGCCGCGTTCTTCCACGACAACTTCGCCGGTTCGCTGACCAAGCGCGTCCTGAGCTTCGCCTCGCGTTTCGAGCAGTTCGTGGACACGCTGACGTTCCAGATCGTGGGCAGCTTCGTACCGCTGGCGTTCGGGGCGGTGGTGCTGTGGCGCTACGAACCCCTCCTCGTGGTCGGACTGCTGGTGATGATCGCCCTGACCGGGGTGCTGGTCGTGCCTCTCATCCGGCGCCGCCAGGCGCTGGTCGACCTGCGTGAGGAGGCGATCGCCCGGGTGTCGGGCCACGTCGCCGACAGCCTGATGAACATGGACACGGTGCGGGCGTTCGCCGCGGAGGAGCGCGAGGCCGCCGAGCACCGCTCCCGGGTCGCCACGTCGCGCCGGCTCACGCTGCGGTCGTGGGACTACGGCAACCTCCGCATCGACACGCTGGTCGCGCCGATGTCGGTGCTGACCAACGCGATGGGTCTGCTGCTCGCCGTCACGCTCGCCGGGAGCGGCAACGGCGTGGAGGCGATCGTGGTCGCCTTCACCTACTACAGCAACGCGACCCGGATCATGTTCGAGTTCAACCAGATATACCGCCGGCTGGAGAGCTCGATGACGGAGGCCGCGCAGTTCACCGAGCTGCTCCTGACGCCTCCCACGGTCCTCGACCCGCCGTCGCCGGAACCGCTGCGGCCCCGGTCCGCCGGCATCCGCTTCGAGAAGGTGACTTTCGCGCACCGGGGTGGCAGGCCGTTGTTCGAGGGTCTCGACCTGGACGTGCCGAGCGGGGCGAGGGTCGGTCTGGTCGGCCGGTCGGGCGGCGGCAAGACCTCCCTGACCCGGCTGCTGCTGCGGATGACGGACATCGACGGCGGCCGCATCCTGGTCGGCGGTCAGGACATCAGCCGGCTGCGCCAGGCCGACCTGCGCGGCCAGATCGCGTACGTGCCGCAGGACCCGGCGATGTTCCACCGCACCCTGCGGGACAACATCGCGTTCGCCCGGCCGGACGCCACCGAGGCCGAGATCCGCCGCGCGGCCGAGGCGGCCCATGTCACGGAGTTCGCCGACGCGCTGCCGGACGGCTTCGACACCATGGTGGGCGAGCGCGGCATCAAGCTGTCCGGCGGTCAGCGCCAGCGCGTCGCTCTCGCCCGGGCGATCCTGCGCGACGCGCCGATCCTGCTGCTCGACGAGGCGACCAGCGCGCTGGACTCGGAGAGCGAAATCCTCGTGCAGGAGGCGTTGTGGCGGCTCATGGACGGGCGGACCGCGCTGGTCGTGGCGCACCGGCTGAGCACGGTCGCCTCCATGGACCAGCTCGTCGTCCTCGACCGCGGACGGATCGTCGAGCAGGGCACGCACCAGGAGCTGCTCACGATCGACGGTGCCTACGCGAAGCTGTGGCAGCACCAGTCGGGCGGGTTCCTCGACGACACGACGGGGCGGGCCGAGGTGCTCTGAGCGACGGCGCGCGCCGGAGGCCGTCTCCTCGCCCCCTGAGGAGACGGCCTCCGGCCACAGCGCTGTGCGACGCCCTGGTCAGTGGCCGTAGGGCGGCTCGAAGCAGCCGGTCTCCGGGTACGGCCCGTTGGCCCGGACGTCGAAGTTCGACTTCTGCACGAACGCCGTGACGCAGGCGTCGCGATGGACGCGCAGCGCCACCCGCACCGTCGCGGGGTCCTTGGCGTGGGCGGGGGACATCTCGCAAAGGCCTGACCGCGCAGGACGACTCGGCGCGCTCGTCGTGCGCCCGCCTCCGGTATCGACGACGCTGGACACGGAAGGCATCCCCCGGATCCAGCCAGTCGAGGACAAAGGCGGCGGCGCCATGACGATCGACGTGTCCGTGGAGCGCGTGATCCCGCTCCCGCCCGAACAGGTGGCCGAGTACGCCATGGACTGGCGTCATGACGCCGAGTGGACCCAGGGCATCCGCACCGCGGAGCTGACCCGCGAAGCGGATGAAGGCGGGTTCGGCGCGGGTGCCGAGGTCACCCGGACGGCATACTTCCTCGGCCGGCGCATCGACTACGTCCTGCGCGTGGCCGCGTACGAACCGCCCCGCCTGCTGGACATGATCTCCGTAGCCGGCCCGATGCCCATGCACGTCACGTACGCCTTCGAGCCGGACGTACACGGCACACGGGCCCGCATTCGCGTCCGGGGCGGCGAAGGCGGCTTCTACCGGCTGGCCGCGCCGCTCCTGGCCCGCCAGGTGCGCTCCTCCCTCCGCAAGGACCTGCGCGACCTCGAACAGCGGCTCATCGCACGGTAGTGATGCTCTTCAGCGCCCCGGTCTCAGAGCTGATGGGCGCGGGTGCCGCGCAGCCGGCCCCGGGTGTCCAGCAGCAGTCGGGCGTACTCGGGCAACCGGTCCAGCGGAACGGCGTCGTGGTCCTGCACCAGAATCGTGAGGTCCGCGTCCGTGGCGGCAGCCAGGGCGTCGACGGACCGCTTCACGGGTTCGCCGCCCGGCGACCAGGCGTCCACGTACGGGTCGTGATACGTGACGTCGGTGCCGCTCTGTCGCATCAGCCGGACGATCGCGGCGGCCGGGGTGGCCCGCAGATCCGTGCTGTTGCGCTTGTAGGTCACTCCGACGAGCAGCACCCGCGCCTCCCGCAGGGCACGTCCCCGCTCGTTCAGCAAGTGCTCGGCACGCCGCACGACATGCGCCGGCATCCCGGCGTTGACCTCCTGCGAGAGCTCGACCAGCCGCAGCGGGGTCCCGCCGGTGCGCGCCCAGTGCGTGAGATAGACGGGATCGACCGGGATGCAGTGCCCACCCACCCCCGGTCCCGGCCGGAACTCCTGGAAACCGAATGGTTTCGTGCGTGCGCAGTCGAGAGCCTCCCACACATCGACTCCCAGTGCCCGGGCGGCGACGGCGAGTTCGTTGACCAGGGCGATGTTCACGTTGCGGTAGGTGTTCTCCAGGAGTTTCGCCAGTTCGGCCTCGCGTGCGGAGCCCGCCTCCACGACTCGGTCGCACAGGTGCCGGAAGAAGTCGGCCGCGACCGCCGTGCACCTTCGGGTGCAGCCACCCACGACGCGTGGGGTGTTGCGCACCCCGAAGGTCTGGTTGCCCGGGTCGATGCGCTCGGGTGAGAAGGCGAGGGAGAAGTCCGTTCCGGCATTGAGTCCGGAGGCCTGCTCCACGATGCCACGGACGACGTCGTCCGTGGTGCCCGGGAAGGACGTGGACTCCAGGACGACGAGGGTGCCGGGTTTCAGCCGGTCCCCGAGGGCGGAGGCGGCGCGCCGCACGTGGGAGAGATCGGGTCCGCCGGTGTCGTCCAGTGGTGTGGGCACGCAGATCACGGCGACCGAGGCCTCCGCCAGCGGGCTCTCGTCGGCGGAGGCCCGGAAACCGGCGTCCAGCATGGCGGCGAGGTCGGCATCGGTGACGTCGGGGACGTGTGAGCGGCCCGAGTTCAGGGACGCGGTGACGGACGGGTTCTCATCGATGCCTGTGACACGCATACCGGCGCGGCACGCCTCGCGGGCCAGGGGGAGGCCGGTGTATCCGAGTCCGATGACGGCAACGCTGTTCATGTCGCTCCCTGGTTGTGGGCGGTCAGCGGCCGGCGGAGGTCTCACGGGCGGCCAGGAGCGCGAGGGTGCTGCGGCAGATCTTTCCGGTGGGTCCGAGGGGCATCTCCGCGACGCGCAGCAGGAGTTCGGGGAGCTTGCGGCGTTCGAGGCCGCGCTGGGACTCCAGGAAGACAGCGAGTTCGCCCAGGTCGGGTACGGGCGCGCCCGGCCTCTCCCGGATGCACGCGCACAGGCGCTCCCCCAGTTCCGGGTCGGGCACACCGACGCAGGCCACCTCGGCCACGGCGGTGTGCGCGGCGAGTTCGCGTTCCACCTCCGCCGGGCTGATGTTGTAGCCGCCTCGTACGACGATCTGCTTGATGCGGCCCAGTACGTGGAGCCTGCCGTGTTCGTCCAGGAACCCGCGGTCGCCGGTGCGCACCCAGCCGGTCGCAGTGCGGTACCGGGCGTCCAGGCCGGGGTCGGCGACGTAGCTCAGGGGTGTCATGGGGCCTCTGGCGCAGATCTCACCGGGCTGTCCGGCCGGTACCGGGGCACCGGTGTCGTCGGTGATGCGGATCCGCGCCACGGCCGGGTCGGGACGTCCGGTGCCCGCCTCGGGCCGGAGCCCGGTGGCGGCGGTGTGGCAGTTCACGCCGTCGGACGATCCGTAGACGGTGATGACACGGCGGCCGAAGCGGGCGCGGCACGCCTCGGCGGTGGCTTCCGGGAGAGCCGCTCCGCTGGACACGACGGCTTGGAGGCCGGTGAAGTCCTCGCCGGGTGTGGGGGGTTGTTCGGCGATGCGGTGCAGCATCGTGGGCACGCCGAAGACGTGTGTGGGACGGTGCTCGACGATCATGCGGAGGGCCGCGGCCGGGTCGAAGGACGCCTGCACCAGCAGCGTTCCGCCGAGGGCGGCGAGGGTGACGGATGTGCCGCAGGAGCCGAAGGAGGAGGCCAGCGGGACGAGCACGAGGTTGCGCATCGGGCCGTCCCCGGCGTGCAGGGCGCGTACGTAGGCGGCGCGGCCGCCGGCCATCGCGTTGTGGGAGTAGGCCACCATCTTGGGTTCGGCCTCCGAGCCGGAGGAGACCAGAATCCGGGCGGGTGCCTCGGGGTCGACGGGGCGCGGGACGAAGGGCCGCCGCGCCGGCGCCGCGAGTGACTGCACTGCCCGATGCCCCTCCCCCAGGGTGAACACCGTTTCGAGGTGAGGGAGGTGAGCGTGTGCCACCGCGTCGGAGGGACGGGCGACGATGACCGCGCGGGCGCGGGCGCGGGCGAGCAGGCTCGCCGGCCCCCGGCTGCCGGGCCCCGGCGGATAGGGCAGTGCCACCGCTCCGATCGCGGCGACCGCGAGTTCCGCGGCCACCGCGTCGCGCCCGTTCGGCACCCGTACGGCGATGATGTCCCGTTCGCCCAGGCCGTGTTCGGCAAGCCGGGCCGCGATGTGCCGTACCCGGGCGTCGAGTTCGGCGTAGTCCGCCGTGCCCGCCGAGTCGATGACGGCCGTCCGGCCGGGGTGCCGCCGTACGTGCCCGGAGAACAGCGTGTACAGGTCACGGTCGGGGCAGTGGCCCGCTTCGGACCAGGCGCGCCGCACCGGGGCCGGCACCAGGTCACGGATCTCGACGCCGGCGTTGGATGTCCATCCGGCCCTCATGAGAACTCCCAGGGTGCGAGGGGTGCCGCGTACTCCCCGACGGTCAGCGCCGGAGCGAACCGCGGGTCGCGGGCCAGGTCCGAGAGGCTGGTGCACACCGGCGTGGCGGCCACGCCCGCTGCCGCCAGCTCTGGCAGCCAGTCGGCGGTGGGCCGCGTCCGGGCCCGGGAGGTGATCGCGTCCGCGCCCGCCGAGGCGCCGAGGCCGAGCGCTCGCGCGAGGCGCTCCGGCCGCTCCCGTGCCCGCGGCCCCAGTGAGACGTACCCGTCCCGGGTGCGCAGCGGGCGGTCCGGTGCTTCGGAACGTCTCCGCCTGCGGGGAACGAGGGCGGCGGCGGAGTACAGGGAGGAGTCCACGCGAGCGCCCCTTCCGGTACGACGCCGTGCCAGCAGTGCCGCCAGTACGCCCTGCGCGCAGATCAGTCCGCCGAGGACGTCGGTGAGCGTCATCAGGGAGGGCGCGGGCGGCTCGTCCGCGGGCCGCACGGCGGCGGCGAGGCCGCTGTGCGCCTGGACCAGGTAGTCGGTCCCCACGGGTGGTTGCGGCCCCAGGGCGTCGCCCCAGCCGGATGCCCACGCGTACACCAGCCCGGGGCGCGCCGTACGCAGGTCTTCGGCGTCCAGCCCGAGCCGGGCCGCCTTGCCCGGCGCCCAGTTGTGCAGGAAGACGTCGGCCTCGGACACGAGTGCGCGGACGGCCCGCCGTCCCGCGTCGGTGGTGAAGTCGATCTCCGTGACGGCTTTGCCGGCGTTGAGGGCGCTGAAGCGGGCCGACGTCGTGCCCGCCGTCGGGGGGATGCCGCGCATCGGGTCACCGCCGGGCGGTTCGATCCGTACGACGTCGGCGCCCAGGAGCCGCAGGACGTGGCCGGCCATCGGCCCCTGGACCCGTCGTGCCGACTCGACGACCAGCAGTCCCGCCAGGGGCGCGGCGGCCGCACCGGCCCTGTCGGTCGTGGTCGCGCCCGGCTCCGGGAACGGTGTGAGGGTCCACGGGGGCGTCGGCGTGGGCGGGAGGGGGTCTTGCCGTACGGGCAGCACGGCGGCGCCCGACCGGTCCGCCGCCGACCGGACGTCCGTGAACGAGGCACGCCGCACGGTCGCGGACAGCGCGGGGGGCAGCACGCAGGTGGCGGTGGCGAACCGCTGCTGGAACGACCGCCATCCGCGTCCGGTGTCGGCCCGGTCCGCGCCGAGCAACCGCCAGAAGTCCAGCCATCGCTCGGCGTCGAGGGCTTCGAGTTCGAAGCGCACGCCGTCGGCGCAGACGAAGGAGCAGTCGGCAGGCGCGGGCTCCTCCCCCGAGCCGGCGCGTGACGGGTGGCCGTCCGCCGGGTCGTCGCCGTCCGCGGTCGCCGCCGCGAGGTACTGGGCGAGGGCCAGCAGCGCGGCCTGACCGACCGACGTCCGTACCTGTGTCACGTCGGCGCCGCCGGCCCGCGCGAGGAGTGCCGCGCAGACTCCCTGGGCCGCCAGGACGCCCGCCACCGTGGAGGCGTAGTCGACGGCGAGCGGTGCCGGGCGTCCGGCCGCCCGGCCGTGGACGTGCATGATCCCGCAGGCCGCCTGGACGGCCCGCTCATCGGCCAGCGGGACGGACAGCGGGCCCTGCCAGTCGATCTCCCAGCCGACGGTGGCGGTGGCGGGGTCGCCCACCAGGTCGAGGAGGTGTGCCGCGACCCCGGCGGCCACCGGCGCCGTGGCCGTGGCCGGGTCTCCGCCGCGCGGCACGCAGAGCGTCATCGGGCGTCCTCCGGCAGCGGCCGCGGGCCGTCGTCCGCCGCGTCCGCCTGCGGGCGCCGGCCGTGCACCGAGTAGACGACGCTGGACGCGGCGCAGAACGACGGGTCCCGCATCAGCGCCCGTACGTCCGCCAGCTGCGCCTCGGTCAGGCCCGCGGCCAGGAGTTCGTCCCGCAGGTGGTAGGTGTGGTTGAGCTGCATGCGCAGGCCCGGCGACCCCGGGGTGCGCAGTTCGATGCGGGGTCGCGGGTCGATGTCGACGAGCCCCGCGGCACGCATGGCGGCCGGCGCGTTCCGGGCCCAGTGGGGGTCTCCGCCACGGGCCCGCAGGATGGCGCACTTGGCGTCGAGGAAGGCCGAGTAGAGCCGCGCGGAGGCCTCGTCCGGGGTGAGCAGGGGCGGTTCGTAGGAGGCGTCGAACTCCTCGATGTGCAGCCACCCTCCGGGCTTGAGGGCGCGCACCAGTTTGCCGAGGACGGCGAGCCGCTCGGGCAGGTGCTGGAGGACGAGACGGGCGACGACGAGGTCGAAGGCCGCCTCGGGGAGCGGATCCCTCACCACGTCGTGCTCGACCGCGGTCAGGCACGGCCCTCCCTGGAGGTGGTGCGGCTTGACGTCGGTGGCCGTGACCTCGCCGGTGGGGGCGACGCGTTCGGCTAGCCACCGGGCCACGCTGCCGCTCCCGGAGCCGACGTCCAGGCACCGCCACCCGGTGGTGACGCCGGTCTCGGCGAGCCGTGCGAAGGTCATGGCGTCGTAGGCGTCGGTGAGGCAGCGGTGCAGTTCGTCGCTGTGCACGCTGTCGTTGTCGAAGGCGTAGCCCGGGGCCGGGCCCTGGCTCTCGCGCATGTCGTCTCTCCCTCGTCCCCGGTGTCAGGTCCACCGGCCGGAGCCGTAGGTGCCGGTACGTCCGGTCAGGCGGTGCAGCAGCTCCCGTCGCCGCACCTTGCCGGTGCCGGTGCGCGGTACCTGGTCCCAGGTGAGTGCGACCGGTTCGCGCAGCGGCGGCAGGTCACGCACCGCTTCCTTCCAGCGGGCCGGGTCGACACGGCCGTCGGCGGTGACCACGACGGGCAGCGGATCCCGGCCGGGCTCGGCGAGGACGACGCACTCCAGGGCGTTCGGCAGCCGGGCCTCCAGGAGGTCCTCGGTGCGCAGGCAGCTGAGCTGCGGGGTTCGGTCCACCTCCCGGTCGAGGAGTTCGATGCTGCCGTCGCGGTTGCGCGCGCCGATGTCGCCGGTGTTCCACCAGCCACCGTGGCTCTTGGCCGACCAGCGGTCCTCCTCTCCGACGTAGCCCAGGGCACGGGCGGCGGTCCTGGCCAGCACCAGACCCGCCTGCCCCGACGGCAGGGGCCGGAAGGTGTGGGGGTCGACCACCCGCAGCCGTGTCTTCACGGGCACCGGACGTCCGAGGTTCCGGGTTCCGGCCCCGCCCGACGCCCGGCGGACGGACTGCCGGGTGTGGAAGCGGAAGGTCAGCGGTCCCGTCTCGGTCTGCCCCCATCCCTCCATCCACACGGGCCTCTTGTGCCGGCTCGCGCCGAGGTAGGCACGGACGGTGGGGGGATGCACGGCGTCGTACGTGCTGATGACCATGCGGACGCGCCGGAACGGGTTGTCCAGTCCTTCGGTCAGCGGCTGGAAGCGCACGAACGAGGCGGGCAGCGCCTCCAGGACGGTCGGCGGACGGGCACGTAGCACGGGGTCGGCGAGGTTCGGGTCCTGCGTGGTGATGATCGAGATGGCGGCGGGGCCCATGCACAGCGCGCTCGCGGTCCAGCAGAACGTCCTGCCGTGGGCGAAGGCGCTCGCGTTGGCGAGGACGTCGGTGCGTCGCAGGCCGATCCGCGGCAACCGCACGCTCTCGAACCGTGCCAGCTTCCCGACGATCGTGCGGGTGGAGTGCACCACCAGCTTGGGCACCCCGGTGGTGCCCGACGTGTGGTGGATCACCAGCGGCTCGTCGTCGTGGCGGCGGTGCGGCCCGGGAGCGGTGTGTCCGCGTACGTCGTCCATGCCCAGCGTCCCCGGCACGGCGCCGTCCAGCACCAGCGTGGCCCGTGCGGTCGAGGCCAGGTCGGTGCCCTCCTTCCGGCCGCGTTCCAGCACGTGTGCCGTCGTGACGAGCAGAGCGGGGCCGAGCCGGGCCAGCAGCGTGCCCAGCACTTCCCCGGACAGGTGCGCGGACAGCTGCGCGGGGACGGCGCCGACGCGCACGGCGGCGCAGGCCAGCAGGTCGTAGTCCCAGTGGTTGTCCTTGACGATCGCCACCCGGTCGCCGGGACCGGCCCCGGCGGCGGCCAGCCAGCCGGCCGCTTCCCGTACGAGCGTGGCGAGTTGCGGGAGCGTGTGGTGGGTCCGGGAGCCCGCGTCGATGTCGAACGGCCGGTCCAGGTGGACGCGCGTGCCGAGCTGTCGCTCGGCGCACTCGTCGAGCAGGACGCCCATGTCGTGCGGTTTCACGAGACGTTCTCCTCGGTCGGGCGGGAGGCTGGGCGGATCCGTCCGGCCGACCGCGGGGGCCGCAGCCGGCTGAGGACGCGAGAGGCGGCGAGCACGCCCGAGCGCACGGCGCCTTCGCTGGCCGGCCGCAACATCACCCAGTCCCCGGCGTACTCGACCGGCCGTACGGCACGCTCCATGAACGGCCGGCGCCGGCGCAGGGCGTCGGGGGTGGCCTCCGGCAGGCCATGGGTGAAGGCGTGCACGAAGTGGCGCCCGGCGCTCTTGTCCAGACCGGGGACGTACCGGGTGGCTGCGCGCACGAGCCGCTCGGCCGTTTGCCGCTCCGGCGCGGCCAGCAGTTCGGGGATGCCGCGGGCGTCGGCCATCAGGGTCAGCAGTCCCTTGCCGGCGGGCGCCCGGTCCGGGTGCTTGGCGTGGTCCACGATGATCGCGGAGAGCACGTCGTCCTCCGCGTCCGGTGTCAGCAGGACGTACAGGGGCTTGCGGGACGGGGGTGCGAGCGGCCGGTCCAGCAGGCAACTGACCTTGAGCGTGGGGGTGAAGGTGCAGGCCGACAGGTACGAGAGCTCGTCGGCCGGGGCGTTGGCATGCAGGCGCGCCGCGACCGGGGCGGGCACGCACAGGACCGCCGAGCGCGCCGTGACGCTGTCGTTCCCGACGCGCAGCCGCACGCGGCCTTCCTCGGTGACGACCTCGTGCACCTGACTGCCGGTGACCACGTCGAGTCCCTCGGCCAGCCGCCGCGCGAGCAGGTCCATGCCGTCGCGGTACGTCCGCCAGCCGGTGGCCGGCCCCACCTCCAGGAGCAGGCTGAGCATCGGTGCGACGGCGGATCGCGCCGTGTCCCAGCCGAAGAAGCTTCCGGCGACCGGCTGCAACAGGTAGTCGTGCACGTCCCTGTGGTACCGGCGCGCGAACTCCCTGACCGTCAGGTGCCCGGCCGGGGTCCGTTCGGGGTGGTCGGCGTCGAACTCCCGGCGGTGTGAACCCGTCCAGGCCAGGATCCGGGCGAGATCGAACCGGGCCCGGGGCGAGAGCCCGGCACCGGTGAGCACCGCGGAGGGGTCCGCGACTCCGGGGTGGGCCCGTCCGCCGCGCCACACACCGACCGACTTGCCGATCCGTGGCACGTCGCCTCGCGGCACGCCCAGCCGTGACAGCAGTTCCCAGGTCGCGCGGTAGCCCTGCTCCGAGATCTGTTCGGCACCCTCGTCGATGGTGTATCCGTCGTGCCGGAAGCCGCGCATCCTGCCGCCGACGTGCTCGTGCTGCTCGTAGACCCGTACCTGGAGGCCCGCGCGCCGCAGTTCGTGTGCGGTGGTCAGTCCCGCCATGCCCGCGCCGACCACGGCCACGTCGAGGTCAGGGCTCATCCGGTGGCCCCCGCGCCGACGATCAGGTTCGCCGTGATCAGCAGCACGGTGCCGACCCGGTGTGCGGGGAACCCGAGCTTGCGGGCTCGCATGATGTCCCCCTGGCGGAAGCCGGTGAGGAACTGCCGCACGCGCAGCGCGGTGACGGGCAGCATCAGGAACACGAACCACCACGGGGCGATCCCGGCGACGGAGGCGACGGCTCCGGTCAGGAACTCCGCCGCCGAGAGCGACCCGATGAAGACGGCGTTGCCCTTGGGTGACACCAGGCACGCCACGGTGCGACGCCCGACGGCCCGGTCCCCGGGGATGTCGTTGGTGTTGGAGTACACACCGAACAGCAGCGGCCCGAAACCGAAGAGCACCCCTTGCACCAGCACGAACCCGGAGAAGTGGCCGGCCGCGAGCCCGTACGCGCCCGTCACCAGGGCCGCGCCCAGTCCGGCGAGGAAGATCTCCTGGAAGCCGTGGTAGCTGATCTTCAGCCCGTAGGAGTACTGGACGGAGACCACGAACAGGACCACGACCAGCACCACGGCCCAGGTGGGCGGGTGCGGTGCGATCGCCACGGCGGCAGCCCACAGGACGGCGCCGGCAGCGGCGGTGGCGCACGCGAAACCGAGCGCTTCGCGCAGGGTCAGGGTCCCCGCCACGAGCGGCTTGCGCAGCTTGTTGCGCAGCGGGTCGTCAGGACCGTAGTTCGCGGCGTCGCTGCCGTCGCGGTATCCGGTCACGTCGTCGAGGGCGACCATCGCCACGACGACGCAGACCGCGCCGAGAAGGAACAGGGTGAGCGTCACGATCGTCGTGGGCCGCAGGCCGGAGACGGGCAGCAGCACCGCGGACAGTGCCACGGCGACGCTCGGGTAGTAGTCGTAGACGTCGAGTTTGCCCAGCCGGGCATAGCTGCGCAGCTTGCTCTCGGGGCGTGCCGTTCCGGACGTGAACGGTCCGGCCTCGGTGCGGGTCGTCATCTGCTCCGCTCCTTCAGGTGTGTTCGGTCAGCGGCTGCCGCTCAGCCCGGCGTAGGCGCAGACCGTGTCCGCGATGTGCTCCACCTGGGCGTCGGTGAGGCGGGGGTGGACCGGGATGGCCAGTTGGCGTCGGCCGGCGCTCTCCGCGTGCGGCCAGCTCCGGTCCGCGGGCGCGAACCGGGTGAAGGCCGCCTGGTGCGGCAGCGGGAGCGGGTAGTAGACGTGGCTCTCGATGCCCCGGTCGGCCAGATACCGCTTCAGTTCGTCCCGCTCCTCGACGAGCAGCGAGTACACGTAGAAGCAGCGGCCGTTGCGGCCCGGCGGAGGGGGCAGCACACCACGCTCGCCGAGCGGCGTGAAGCGTTCGGTGTAGTGGTCGGCGATGCGGGCCCGGCGCTCCAGCAGCTCGGGAAGGCGGGGGAGCCGGTGGAGCTGGAAGGCGGCGAGCACTTCGTCGAACCGGCTGTTGTAGCCGGTGCGCGGGTAGACGAACCGCTCACTCTGCCCGTGGTTGCGCAACGACCTGACCGTACGGGCGAGTTCGGGGTCCATGGTGACGACGGCGCCGCCCTCGCCCGCTGTCCCGAAGGTCTTGACCTGGACGAAGGAGAACACTCCGGCCTCGCCCCAGGTCCCGGCGGGGCGGCCGTCGAGGACGCCGCCCTGGGCGACCGCCGAGTCCTCGACGAGGCGCACTCCGTGACGCCGGGCGATCTCGCGCATGCGGGGCATGTCGGCCATCACGGAGAACATGTGCGCGGGCATGATCGCCCTGGTCCGGTCGGTGATCGCCCGTTCCACCTCGTCCGGGTCGGCCACCATCGTCCACGGGTCGATGTCGGCGAACACCGGTGTCGCCCCCAGCCCTGCGACGGTATTGGCCAGCGGAGCACAGCCGTAGGCCGGTACGACGACCTCGTCGCCGGGTCCGATGCCCATGGCGTGCAGGACGAGGGTCAGCGCGGAGGTGCCGCTGGAGCAGGCCACGGCGTCGGCGGCGCCGAGCGAGTCGCGCAGGGCCTCCTCGAAGCGAGCGGTGTGCTCGCCGAGCAGGAACCTCTGCTCCGGTGCGGTGCCGATGTCGTGGACGAGGTCCATGAGCAACTGCCGGTCGTCCTCGAAGAGGTCCGGGGGAAAGAAGGGAACCGTCACGCCTGCCTCCTCGTCGTGAAGCGGCGGACGAGGTCGCACACCGTGTCGACGTCGTCGAGGCCCATGTCGGGGTAGAGCGGGAGGGCGAGGGTGCGCTCACAGGCCCTCTCGGCATGGGGGAAGTCGCCACGCCGGTACCCGAGGTGGGCGAAGCACTCCTGGAGGTGCAGCGGGACCGGGTAGTACGTCTCGGTGCCCACGCCGTGCCCGGCCAGGTACCCGGCCAGCTCGTCGCGCCGCTCGACCTCGACGAGGTAGACGTAGAAGACGGGGTCGGTCCGCGCGGTGCGGGGCACCACGGTGGGCAGCCGGAGGACGCCGGGTGTGCCTGCCAGCCGTTCGGTATAGGCGGCGGCGAGGCGGGCCCTGCGCGCGATGTCCTCGTGCAGCCGGGTCAGTTTGGCGAGGAGGACGGCCGCCTGGATGTCGTCCATCTTGCTGTTGACGCCGTTGACGGTGGTCTCGTTGCTGATGCCCGGGAAGTGGGCCAGCGTCCGGCCGAAGCGCCCGTGGTGGCGCAACGCCGCCGCCGTCTCGGCGAGTTCGGGGTCGTCGGTGAGAATCGCCCCGGCATCGCCGATGGCCCCGAGAGTCTTGGTGGGGAAGAACGAGAGCACACCGCCGGCCCCGAGCAGCCCGGCGTGGGCGCCGTTCCACCGCATGCCGACGGCCTCGGCGCTGTCCTCCACCACGGTCAGCCGGTGCTGCTGCGCGACGTCCAGCAGCGCGTCCATGTCGGCCATCTGGCAGAACAGATGGACGGGCATGATCACGCGGGTGCGTGGAGTGACGGCTTCGGCCGCGGACTTGGGGTCGATCGTGTAGGTGACGGGATCGATGTCGGCGAAGACCGGGCGGCCGCCGGCCAGTACGACGGAGGAGGCCGAGGCCACGAACGTGAAGGCGGGGACGACGACTTCGTCGCCGGGCCGCAGGCCGCAGGCGCGCAGCAACAGGGCCAGGGCGTCGGTGCCGCTGTTCACGCCGACCGCGTGGCGTGCGCCGGTCCACCGGGCCAGTGCCTCCTCGAACCGGGCGACCTGACGGCCGTGCGAGAACTTGCCGTCGTCGAAGACCTCGGTGAGCCGGGACCGGATCTCCGGCCAGAGCGCTTCGAAGGTCCGGGCCTGGGTGAAGAAGGGCACCTTGACCGAGGGGTCGTCCGCGGTGCCGGTCGCCCGGCCGTGCCTGCCGTTCCTCGGTCCGGGGGATGCGCTGGACATGGTTCCTTTCGTGGCGCCGAGGCGGATCGGGCCGGCCCGGCAGGGGGTGGTACGCCGGCGCTCCTCGTGGGCCGGGGAGCGCCGGACGCGGGGACCGGTGGATCCGGACGGGTCAGAGCAGGGCGAACTCCAGCTCGCCGGAGTGGTAGCGGTGTACGGCCGCGATCAGCTCGTCGACGGACAGCTGACCGTCGCCGTCGGTGTCGATCAGCTTGAACGCCGTGCCCGCCGTGGACTCGTCACTGCCGACGGCGACGATCCAGCGCTGGAATTCCTGAGGGCTGACCTGACCGTCGCCATCGGTGTCGCACAGGTCGGCGATCGCGCTGATCGTCGGGCGCAGCACCTGGTCGAAGCCGTCCTGCCCGCGGTCGAGTACCTGCTCCGCCGCCACGGCCTTGAACGCGTCGAAGTCCAGGGCGCCGCCGCCGTCGATCCCCGCCTGACCCGCGAGGTGATCCCACATGCCGAGGTAGGCGTCAGTGAGAGCCCGGCCCTTCGGGGAACTCTCGGTTTCTCCGAAGGCGAGCAGAATGCGTTTTGCCTCGCCTTCCCAGTCAGTGCGGTCGATGGTGCCGTCGCCGTTCTTGTCCCACATGTCGAAACGGCGACGCAGTCGCTGCTCCGGTACGGAAGTGCTCACGCTTCTTCCTTTCGTTTTCCTTTTCGGGACGTGCGCTTCAGATACTTACCTGAAGCAGCCTCTCCAACCCACTCTTACGAGTGAGAAGAAAAGCGCTGTTCATAAGCCGGCACCACTGATTCGCCGACTCAGCAGAATGACCATTCCCGCCACCATGATCGGGGCGACCTGGGAGATGAGTTGCCCGACCACGTCCACGGTCTCGAAGCGCCCGAGATGCGCCACGTGGAATACCAGGTGCGGAACCGTGAAGGCGAGGCAGCCGAAGGCCGCCGCCCGCACCAGTGACCGCTCGGGACGAACAGCGGCCCACAGCAGGACCGTCGTCAGGCCGAGTGACAGAGCACCGAGGTCACGCACGAGGTGTTCGTTGTACGGGGGGAATTTGGTCAGCCACGCGAAAGCCGGGAGAGGAAACGCGTCGTGGAACGATCGGGGCGCGAACAGAGCCCATGCGCCGGGCACCCCCTGTCCCAGGGACAGCAGCACCAGTGCGGCGCGCACCAGAAGGCGCCCGGTTTCCGGCGCCGGCCCCGCGGACACGGCCCGTCGGCCGGTTCCGGGGGCTTCGGCGGACCTGAGCCCGTCCTCGTCACCCGCGGGAACGGCCGGCGTCGGTGAACGGGGTTCTCCGAGCGATCCTCCTCCGGAGCGGGCCCTGCCGTGGGTCCGCGCGTCAGACACCCAGCAGCGGGCGTCGAGCTCGCCCGCGTGGTACTTGCCCACAGCGGCCACGAGTTCGTCGACGGACAGCCGCCCGTTTCCGTCGGTGTCCACCTGGCGGAACGCCTCGTCCGCGTCGATGCGGTCGTTGCCGATGGCCCCGAGCCACTTCCGGAACTCCTGCGGATCGACCTGCCCGTCGCCGTCGATGTCGCACAGGTCGACCATCGCGCGGATGCTGGGCCGGAGCACGGTGCTGAAGCCGACGGCGCCCCGGCTCAGCATCTGGGCGTCGGCGATCTCGACGAACTGCTCGACCGTCAGGGCCTCACCGGCGTCGCGGCCGGCCTGTTCCATCATGTAGTCCCACATGTGCGGGTACGCCTGCAGCAGCGCCCGCGCCTTCGGGGAGTTCTCCTCCTCGCCGAAGGCCTCGACGATGCGCCGGGCCTCCGCCTCCAGGTCGCCGCGCTCGATACGCCCGTCCCCGTTGGTGTCGTACAGCGCGAAGCGCTGCCGGAGCCGCTCGGCCTGGGCAGTCTTGTCGGACATCTGACTCCTCGTCGTCGAAAAGCTGCGGAGAAATCCGCCTGTCTCGCACCCCCGAAAACGCAGGAATCCGAAAAGGTGATTTTTCGGATTCCGTGAGGGTGATTCAGCCTCGCTGCTGGATACATGGGTACTCGCAGCCTTCTGGGCCTGTCAATGGAGAGAAGTGCCGCGCAAAGAGCGCAGGAACATTTTTTCTGCTCGCCGGCCACCGCGTCGCGGCCGATTGTATTCGTCCACGGGTTCGGCCTTGCAGCCGGAGTCGCCAGCCTGAGCCGCATCGGGCGGTCCGGCCGGACGCCACAGCCATCTCCGCCGTGAATTTCAGCCATACTCCCCTAGGGCTCGAAAATGACGCCCCCTCACACGGCAGGCCGCTATCGGATACGATCCACCGAGGCCGTGGTAATCCTTCGCCGTACGTATTCCGTGCGGACTGCCGCGCGTTTCAGGGACGGACGTGATGGGTATGCAGAAGAATTTCGATTCCATTCGCCGGCCCGCTCCCGGTGCGCTCGATGTCGCATTCGCACGCGAAATCATACCGGTGTGCGAATTCCAGAAAGGCCGCGCGAAAAAGGGGGTCGAGCCTTGCTGTACACGTTGATCGTCGGCCTGGGCCGATCGGGTCTGGGGCTGCATGTGCCGGTGCTGTCGCGTGCCCGCTCCCAAGTCCCCGGCACCTTCGCCGATCACCCCATCGTGGGAGTGGACCCGGGCGACACCGCCCGTGCCGAGCGGCGGGATCTGCTGATCGCCGATTCCCTGCGCCGGGCGCGCGATCTCCTCGACCCGGCGCGGACCGTCGTTCATCTGTGCACTCCCCCCGCTGTGCGCGCCGAGGTGCTCCGCGAGGTGGCCGCGCTCGGGTTCTCGCGGATCCTCATGGAGAAGCCGCTGGCCGGTGACCTGGACACGCTGCGGTGCGTCCTGCGGCTGGCGCGGGAACAGGAGCTACGCCTGGCCGTGGTGGCGCCCTGGCTGCACAGCACGCTGACCCGGCGTCTCGTCCAGCTGGTGGGCAACCGGAGGCTCGGCGCCGTTCGTTCCGTCTCCGTCACCCAGCACAAGCCCCGGTTCCGGCGCACCCTGAGCACCGGCAGTCACACCTCCGCCTTCGACGTGGAGGCGCCGCACGCGGTGGGTCTCCTCCTGCGCCTGCTGGGTGACGCGCAGTTGCGCGGCGCGCGCTGCGCCGACCTGCGAGTGGGAACGACGACGGTGCCCAACATGGGCGGTGCACACCTCGAACTGCAGCACCCGGGCGGGATCCGCAGCACGGTGCTGTCCGACCTGTCCGCACCGGTGCGTCAGCGGCGGATCGTCCTCGGCATGGAGGACGGAAACGTCGTCGGGCACTACGCGGTCGGCCAGGACGACGACTTCGCCCAGTTGCAGATCACACATGACGGCCACACCACCCGCGAGGTCTTCCATGATGACTCCCTCACGGCATGTCTGACCCACGCCTATCGCGGCTACGCCGAGGGCGGTGATGGAGCCGGTGCCGGCGACCTCGGCCTGCACGTGCGGACGGTCGAGCTGCTCGACGAGGCGAAACGGCTGGCGGACCTGTCTCCCGCCGGCGGCACGCACGCTCACAAGGAGGCACTGTCGCATGGGCGTTGACCGTCCCGGAGCGGACCCTGAGGAGCCCCGGTGCGGCGTGACCGGGGACGCCCCGAGCGGGCGGTCGGCTCCCGGTATCCGGTTCGCGGGCATCGGGGACGAGGCCGCAGCGGGTCTCACCGGGCAACTGGACGCACTGCGCCGGCTCGGCTGGACGGCGATCGAACTGCGCACCGTCGACGGCGTCGCAGTCGCCGACCTCGACGACCGGGCCTTCGCCGACCTGGCCGACCGGATCGCGGCAGCCGGTCTCGACGTCGTCTGCGTCGATTCCCGGATCGCCGACTGGAGCCGCCCGATCACCGGGCGCTTCGAGGACGATGTCCGGGAGCTGCGGCGGCTGGCCGGGCGCTGCGCCACCCTGGGCACCCGGTTCGTCCGGGTGATGTCCTACCCCAACTCCGGTCTGGACGAGGAGGAGTGGGGCAGGCGGGTGCTGGACCGGATGGCCCGGTTGGTCCGGCTGGCCGAGCAGGAGGGCCTGGTACTGCTGCACGAGAACTGCAGCGGTTGGGCCGGTACCCGGGCCGACCGGATGCGGCAGCTCCTCGACCGCGCCGGCGGTCCCGCGCTGCGGCTGCTGTTCGACACCGGCAACGGCGTGCCGTACGGCTACGACGCCCGCGCGCTGCTGGACGAGATCATCGACCACGTCGCTCACGTGCACGTCAAGGACGCCCGGACCGGGCCGGACGGTCAGGTCACGTACACACTGCCGGGCGACGGGGAGTCCGCCGTCCGCTCCTGCCTCAGGGCCCTGGTCGACCACGGCTACACCGGGGCCTGGTCCATCGAACCGCACACCCGTCTGCGACCGCACCAGGGCCAGGACAGCACCGGCGCCGACGGTGTGGCGGAGTTCGTCCGCTACGGGCGGTGCCTGGCGCGGCTCGTGCGGCAGGAATTCCTCCCCGACCGGGTTCCCGCCGGTGGGGGGCGGCATGGTTGACGTTCCGGCCCGGCCTGCTCTCCCGGCCGGATCCGCCGCCCACTCGCCAACCGCGGTTCTGCCGGCGCCCGTCCGGCTGACACCAGCCGATCACGACCTGCTGCTCGATCTGCTCAACACTCCCACGGCCGGACCCCTGGAAACCGGCACCGACGGTCCCGCCGTGCGCCTGTGGGAGGCCGGCCGGGCCTATGCGGCCGCCGCCTCGGCACTCGGTCTGGAGGTGCTGCGCCACGCCCCGCCGGATCCGGCAGCACTGCGCCGGGACGACGTGCCGCTCACGGTCCGGGAGGCGGCGCGCGACGAGACGTTCCTGGCCTCGCAGCCCAGCCTGTTGCTGCGCCTCGGCCCCGAACTCCCGCGGCAGGACACGGTGATGTTCAACGTCCACCTGGACACGGTGGCCGGCTGGTGGCCGGCCCGCTTCGACGGCCGGCGTTTCACCGGACGTGGAGCGGTCGACGCCAAGGGCCCCGCCGTCGCCCTGCTCGCCGGGATCCGGGCCGCTCGCGCCGCCGAGCCGGCCCTGGGCAGCCGGGTCGGTGTGCTCGTCCAGGCAGTGGCCGGGGAAGAAGGCGGTGCCATGGGCACGTTCGGCACCAGGCCGCTGGTGGAGGACGGGTTCACCGGCGGGCTGAACCTGTTCTGCGAGCCCACCGGGCACCGCTTCCTGCCCCGTTCGACAGCCTCCATGACGGCCCTGGTCCGCGTCGAGGGCGAGGACGCCGTGGACGACCGCCCCGAAGCCGGTCACAACGCGACCGTGCTGCTCGGGCACATCAGCCACCACCTCGCCCGGGCCCTGCCGCCGCGGATCGGCGACGGCAGGGTGTGCGTGGCCGGCCTGCACACCGGCGAACGGCACAACCGGGTCTACGGCACCGGCCGCCTGCTGCTCAACCTCTCCTACGGATCCCGGCCGGCCGGCCGAGCCGCCGAGACCGCGCTGGAGCAGGCACTGCGCGAAGCGCTCGCCGACTTCACCTCCGGGGCCGCCGGCACCCCCGACCTGGCCAGGACGGCCTCCGACGCGACACGGATCACCTCCCTGCACTGGTACAAACGCGGCCTGCCCGCGCTGGACGGCCGAGGCCGCGCGCCGTGGGCCGAGGAACTGCTGGCACGACACGCGGGCCTGGTGCGCTGGCCCGACGAGGAGCCGGCCTTCACCTGCGACGCGATCTGGATGGCGGACGTACCCGACAGCTACACGGCGGTCTTCGGCCCCGGCGACCTGGACACCAACCACGCGCACGCCCCCGGCGAACACGTCGACCTGGAAGCCCTGGACCGCTACGCCGACGAGGTCGCCCGCATTCTCGTCGCCCGGGTCCGCCACGGGCCGCCCGGCGAAGGCACCGACGAACCATCCGACGCTCACACAGCTGCCGTGCCCGGCGCGGCCGCGGACGGGATCCCTCCTCGATGACCTCTACGGTTTCCCCCACCTCCACAGCCTCAGCGGACGCGACCGCCCCGGCTGCCGCGCAGCCACGTTCCGGACCGTGCGCCGTCCCGCCCCAGGCCTCCGGCACCACCGGCGACGTCGCCGTCCGCGTCCCCTACCCGGGCCTCCTGGCGTTCGTGACGCAGGTCTTCCGCGCCAGGGGACTGCCCGAGGGCCGCGCGGGGGCCGCCGCCGAGGCACTGTGCCACGGCGACCTGACGGGCTTCACCAGTCACGGCATCACCAACCTCACCCGGCTCTACCTGCCCCTGCTCGACTCGGGCCGCTGCGACCCGCGCGCGGAGCCGCGCACCGTCACCGACCGCGGCGCCTCGGTGCTCCTCGACGCCCGACGGGCGCTCGGTCTGTGGGCCGCCACCGAGGCGATGGACCTGGCGGTCGAGCGCGCCCGCCGGTACGGGGTCGGCATGGTCTCGGTGCGGGGAGCCACCCACTTCGGCTGCGCGGGCCACCACGCCCTGCGCGCCGTCCGGCACGGCATGGTGGGCCTGGTCACCGCCAACTGCGGCCGGCAGCGGATCGTCCGCCCGGTCGGCGGACGCTCCCCCATGCTGGGCACGAACCCGCTCGCGCTGGCCGCCCCGGCCGGCGACCGGCCGCCGTTCGTCCTGGACATGGCCACCACGGTCGCACCCACCGGCAGGGTCCGGGCCGCCGCACGCGCCGGGCAGAGCGTGCCCGCGGGCTGGCTCCAGGACGACGACGGCGTGCCGGTGACCGACCCGGCGGCCTTCGACCGCGGCCAGGCACATCTGCGCTGGCTCGGCGGTGACCCGGACACCGGAGGCTACAAGGGCTTCGGGCTCGGTCTGCTGGTCGAGGTCCTGTCCGCACTCGTCCCCGGAGCGGGAACCGGGCCGCGGGAGGAGACGGCGGAGCCGGCCGGCCCTGACGACGACATCGGCTGTTTCCTGCTGGCCGTAGCCCCCGGGCGCCTCAGGCCCGAGGCGGAGTTCCGCAGCGACGCGGCCGGCCTGTTCGGCGCCCTCCTCGGCTGCCCGCCGGTCCGGGCGGACGAACCGGTGCGCTATCCCGGCTGGCCGGAGGACGCCCGCTCTCGCGAGCGGCGCGTTCACGGCGTCCCGCTGGAGCCGGTCCTGCACCGGGAGATGCTCGATCTGGCCCGGAGCAGCGGTCTCGGCTTCCCGGAACCCGTACCGCCCACAGAGGCGGGGAGCCCGGCATGACGCTTCCCCGCATCGGTCTCATCGGGCTCGGTGTCATCTCCCGCTTCTACCTGGCCGCGTTCGAAAACGCCGCGTGCGCGCGGCTGGTGGCGGTCTGCGACCCCGACGGGAACCGGCTCGCCGCCGCGCCGGCGCACGTGCCGCGCTACCGCGACCACCGCGAGCTGCTGCGGGCAGCGGACCTGGACGCCGTGGTGGTCAACGTGCCCAACGACCTGCACTACCCGGTGTGCAGGGACGCGCTGGCGGCCGGACGCGGGGTGTGCGTGGAGAAGCCGCTCGCCACGCGTCCGCACGACGGCCGTCATCTCGCGCGTCTCGCCCGGCAGAACGGCGCCGTGCTGTTCACCTCCTTCCACCGCCGCTACAACAGGGAGGTCGACGCGCTCCGCCGGCGCATCGCCTCCGGCGCCCCGATCGTGTCGCTGACGGTGCGCTACGAGGAGACGATCGAGGAACACGCCGGCCTGGACCGCTGGTATCTCGACCCGGAGCGCTGCGGGGGCGGCTGCGTCGCCGACAACGGGCCCAACGCGTTCGATCTGGTCCGCCTGTTCCTCGGAGACGTACGGGTGACCGAGGCCACCGTGCACCGCGACGCGCGCGGCGTCGACCGGCAGGCCCGGGTGTCGCTGACCGCCCCGTCCGGCGCGGCGGCCCGGGTGGTGCTCGACTGGTCCCGTCCCGGCGAGCGCAAGACGGTCGAGGTGCGGCTCGCCGACGGGACCGTCGACCGGGCCGACATGCTCGCGGGCCATCCCGGGTTCAAGGGGTCCCTCTGGCATGAATACGTGGGCGTGCTGGAGGACTTCACCGGCGTACTGTCCGGCCGCCGGCCGAACTGCCCCGACGGTCTGGCCGCCCTGGAGCTGGTGGCCGCCACGTACGCCTGCGAAGGCGCCGCCCGCTCCCACCCCCGACAGGAGGTACGCCACCCGTGACACCCGGAGAGGACGGTGCCAAGCGCGCCGTGTACGGACGGCTGGTGAAGGTCCTCACCCACCGGCGTGAGGACCGGGGGATGACTCTGGAGGAGTTCGCGAGCCGGTGTGTCCGACAGGGGGAGGTGCACGAACTGGTGACCACGGACCACACGGAGACCGCCGCCGGCGCCCGGATCGACCGGGTCGGATTCCTGGGCTTCGTGGAGATCGGCTGCGCCGGCGTCATCGACCGGGGCGACGAGGTCCGGGCCGGCGGGAACCTGGTGGGGACGGTCCTCGGGTTCGACGCCTGCCATTTCCCGAACCACTACAACATCCTCATCACGGCGCCCGAACGGCTCACCGGCCCGCAGCTCGGCCTGGCGCCCGAGGCCGAGGTCGGGTTCGGGCCGCGCTCGCAACGGTGAGTTCACGGAGCTGGGACGTCTTCGCCCCCGTCGGCTTCTTCGGCGGCGGTGATGCGCGCGATCACGTGGCGCAGGAATCCGGCCGCGGTGCCGCCGTCGCAGACGCGGTGGTCGAAGGTCAGAGACAGGTGGGTGACCTTGCGTACCTCCACGCGGCCGTCCACCGCCCAGGGACGGTCGACGAGGCGGCCGAGACCGAGCATCGCCGTCTGGGGGTGGTTGAGGATCGGGGTGGCGCCGTCGACCCCGAGGGGACCGTAGTTGTTGAGGGTGAAGGTGCCGCCGGTGAGGTGGCCGGCGGGGACCGCGTCGCGCCGGGCGAGGTCGGTGAGGCGGCGCAGTTCGGCGGCGAGCGCGTGGAGCGGCAGCCGGTCGGCGTCCCGTACGACGGGAACGACCAGGCCGTGACCGGTCTGAGCGGCGAAGCCGAGGTGCACATGGGGCAGCCGGACGATCTCCGCCCGGCCGGTGTCCACCCGGGCGTTCAGTTCGGGGAAGGCGGCGAGCCCGGAGAGGCAGGCGCGGGCCAGCAGGGGAAGCAGACCCGTGCCATGGGTGTCACGGGCGGCGAGCAGGCCCGTGGCATCCGCGTCCGCCCAGATGGTGACGGCGGGTGTGTCGCGGTGGGCGCGGAGGAACTTCTCGGCGGCAGCGTCGAGGGGGATGCGTATGCCTGGCTGATGAGCGGTGCCGGGCTCACCGTTCTCCGGGGAGCCGGCCTGGTTCGCCACGAGGCCGCTGCGCGCTCCGGTTCCGTACCCCGTGAGCACCGCCCCCGACCCGGTCCCGGGAGAGGTGCCGGCACCCGAGCCCGCCTCCGGAGCCGAGTCGGCATTCGCCCCGCCCTCCCCGGGAGCCTGCGCCACCGACATCAGTCGCGCTCCGACCTCGACGGTCTCTCCGGCGGCGCAGTGCAGGGCGGTCACCGTCCCGGCGAACGGGCTGGGCAGCGTGACGACGGCCTTGGCCGTCTCGACCTCGGCCACGGTCTGGTCGTGGGTGACGTGATCGCCCACGGCGACCGTCCATTCCAGTACCTCGGCCTGCGCCAGACCTTCGCCCAGGTCCGGGAGTCGGAAGGTGCGCACGGTCCGGCCGTCGGTGCCCGCCCCGCCGGCGGGTACCGCAAGCGCCCGCCGTACGGCCACCCCCGGCCGTCCGCCGTCGGGCAGCAGTCGCCGCAATCCGTCCAGCACCCGTCCGGCGCCCGGCAGATGCGCGCTCTCCAGCAGCGGTGGCGGGTAGGGGATGTCGAGGCCCGTGACGCGCAGCACGGGGGCCTGCAGAGCGTCGAAGCAGCGTTCCTGGACCCGTGCGGCGATCTCTGCGCCGACCCCGGCGAAGCCCTGTGCCTCGTGCACGACCAGGCAGCGGCCGGTGCGCCGTACCGACTCGGTGAGGGCGTGGTCGTCGAGCGGGACGAGGGTGCGCAGGTCCAGTACCTCGATGTCCATGCCTTCGGTCGCCGCCGCCCGGGCGGCCTCCAGGGCGACGGCGACCGACGGGCCGTACGCGACGAGCGTGGCGGCGGTGCCGGGGCGGCGGACCGCCGCGGTGCCGAACGGCTCGGTGCGTGTCGGTAGCCGGACGTCGTCCTTCGTCCAGTAATGGCGCTTGGGCTCCAGGAACACGACAGGGTCCGGGTCGTCGACGGCTTCCCGCAGGAGTGAGTACGCGTCGGCCACCGTCGCGGGCGTGACGACCTTCAGGCCCGGCGTGTGCGCGTAGTACGCCTCGCTGGAATCGCTGTGGTGCTCGACTCCGCCGATTCCGCCACCGTAGGGGACGCGGATGACGAGAGGGAGGGTGAGGGCGCCGCGAGTGCGGTTGCGGAGCTTGGCGATGTGGGAGGCGATCTGTTCGAACGCCGGGTAGGCGAACGCGTCGAACTGCATCTCCACGACGGGCCGGAACCCGGCCATCGCCATGCCGACCGCGAGGCCCGCGATGCCCGCCTCGCAGGCCGGGGTGTCGAAACAGCGCCGTTCGCCGAAGGTGTCCGCGAGCCCGTCGGTGATCCGGAAGACTCCGCCGAGCCGGCCGACGTCCTCGCCGAAGACGACGACCCGCTCGTCCGCTTCGAGCGCGTCCCGCAGGGCGGAGTTCAGGGCCTTCGCCATCGTGGTGGCCGTCGCCCGGGTCGTCACCGTCATGTCAGCGTCCTTCCGACTCGGCGTGCAGGGCGGCCTGTTGCTCGGCAAGTTGTGGGGTCGGGGCGCTGAACACATGGTCGAGGAGGGCGAGTGGGTCCGGGGCGGGGTGCTCGGCGAGGCGGGTGCGCAGGCGGGCCGCGTACTCCTCGGCTTCGGCCGCCGTGGTGGTGATGTCGTCCTCGGTGAGCAGGCCGCGGTCGCGCAGCCGGGCCTCCAGCCGGTCGATCGGGTCGCGCCCGCGCCAGTGCTCGGCCTCCTCGGCCGGACGGTAGCGGGACGGATCGTCGGCGCTGGTGTGCGGACCCATGCGGTAGGTGTGGGCCTCGACCAGCCAGGGGCCGCCGCCCGCCCGCGCGTCCTCGACGGCGGTGGTCAGGACGGCGAGTACGGCCGCCGCGTCGTTGCCGTCCACCTGCTCGGAGCGGACGCCGTGGCCCACGCCCTTGTACGCCAGGGTCGGTGCCGCCGTCTGGTCGGCGAGCGGGACGGAGAGGGCGTACCGGTTGTTCTGCACGAGGAAGACCACCGGTGCGCGCAGGACGCCCGCGAGGTTCAGGGCCTCGTGGAAGTCCCCCTCGCTCGTGGCGCCGTCGCCGAGAAGGGCGAGGGCGACCGTGTCCGTGCCCTTGAGGCGCTCGCCGTGGGCGAGGCCGGTGGCGTGGACGGCGTGGGTGGCCAGCGGGGTGCACTGGGGCGCGGTGCGGTGCCGTACCGGGTCGTAGCCGCAGTGGGCGTCGCCGCGCATCAGGGTCAGCGCCTCGACGGGGTCGATGCCACGGCTGATCAGGGCGGTGCAGTCCCGGTACGTGGGGAACAGCCAGTCGGTGTCGCGCAGGGCGAGCGCGGCGCCGACCTGGCAGGCCTCCTGGCCGAGGCTGGACGGGTGGACCGCGAGCCTGCCCTGTCGGGCCAGCGCGGTCGCCTGCACGTCGAAGCGGCGCCCGACGACCATCTTGCGGTACGCGGCGAGGAGTTCATCGGGCGCGGGCTCCTTGTATTCCCCGGAGGATTCACCGTCACCGGCTTTTCCATTCATTGGGAAAAAGCTGACCGGAACATGGGAAGGCAGCCATGGCGAAGGTGAAGGATCTGCCCGCTCCGTCACGACTTCCTGTGTCGACTTCTCGCCCATTTCCCCGCCGTTCCTTCGTCGCGACATGTGCGCCACGGATCGTTGCCCATGACTCATGCCAGCTCAACCACCTTCCCAGGAAGGGGAGATGAAGCGGAACTGAACAGTCCATTGGTATAGACCAAATCGCGAAAGCGGGCAGAATGTCAACTGGGCGTTAGGGAGACGGCAATACAGGAGTCGCCTCGAATTCGCAGTGGCCCGGCTGGAATTGACCCGAAGCGCGGCCCTGCGGAAGGCAATGGAAAAATGTCCCGAGTACACCCCCAAGTACGTCCGGGAAATCGGCACTACACGATCGTGTGCTCCTCCTGCGGAGCCCGGTACGAGGACGACGGCCTCATCCTCGACTGCTCCCGCCGGCATGAACCGGCCTTTCTGCGCACCGAGTACGACGGCCCCGCGGAGCACAGCGGCACCGGGCTCTTCCGTCACGCCCGGCTGCTGCCCGTGGCGCGGACGTTCCCCGACGTGCCCGGCCCTGTCGTGTACCGCGCGAGGGAGCTCGGCCGGCGTCTCGGCCTGACCCGACTGTGGGTCGCGTTCAACGGCTACTGGCCGGAGCGCGGGGCGCAGCTGCCGACGTGCACCTTCAAGGACCTGGAGGCCTACACGGTCCTCGGCCGTCTGCCGGCCGACCCGCCCGTCCTCGTGATCCCTTCGGCCGGCAACACCGCCGCCGCGTTCGCCTGGGCCGCCACCCGTCACCGGACGCCCTGCCTCATCGTCGTGCCCGCTCCCGCCCTGGACGGCATGCGCTTCGCCGGCCCGCTCGACCCCTGCGTCCGTATCGTCGTCCTCGACGGCGACGCCACCTACAGCGACGCCATCTCCTGCGCCGATCTGCTGGCCCGGCTGCCCGGCCACCAGGCCGAGGGCGGCTCCCGCAACGTCGCCCGCCGCGACGGTCTGGGCACCGTGATGCTCGCCGCTGCCGAGGCGATCGGAGGCCTCCCCCGGACGTACGTCCAGGCCGTCGGCAGCGGTACGGGAGCCATCGGCGCCCATGAGGCGGCACGCCGCATCCGCTCGGGCGACGAGCCTCTGCCGCGTCTGCTGATGTGTCAGAACACGCCCTTCGCCCCGCTGTACGAGGCCTGGCGCTCGGGCGGGCGGGCCCCCGCCGACCGTGAGCACGAGCCGCTGGCCCGCGAACTGACCAACCGCCGACCTCCGTTCACCGTCCGGGGCGGTGTGCGCGAGGTGCTGGTCGAGAGCGGCGGGGAGGTCCTGCGCGTGGACAACGAAGCCGCCCTCGCCGCCATGGCCCTGTTCGAGGAGATCGAGGGCGTGGACATCGAGCCCGGTGCCGGTGTCGCGCTGGCCGCGCTCGCCGACGCCGTAGGGGCCGGGCGCGTCGGCCGCGACGAGCTGATCCTCCTCAACGTCACCGGCGGCGGCCGGGCCCGCCGGGCGGACGACCTCGCGCTCGTCCCCGCCGAGCCCTGGCTGCGCGCCGCCTGGTCCCCCGGGGGCGAGGGCCCGCAGGCGGTCGCCGAGCAGGTGGGGCGGCAGCTGTCCACCACCACGTCGGGAGCCGGCCGATGACCGTGCCACGCACACTCACGCCGTCCGCCGCCCAGCGCTCGATGTGGTTCGGCCAGCGGCTCGACGGAGCCGGCGGCGCCTACAACGTCGGCGAGTACACCGAGATCCACGGCCCCGTCGATCCGACGCTGCTCCGCGCGGCCGTACGGCAGGTGGTGGACGCGACCGAGACGCTGCGGTCCCGGTTCGCGTCCGACGACGACGGCGTACGCCTGCTCGTCGACCCCGAGCCCGGCGAGAGCGGTCCCGGCTGGACCCTGCCAGTCGTCGACGCGGCCGGAGCCGAGGCCGCGCGGGAGTGGATGGCGGCCGACTTCGCCACGCCCTTCGACCTCGGCCGTGGCCCGCTGTACCGGTACGCGCTGCTGCGGCTCGCGGACGACCACTGGATCTGGTACCAGGCCTACCACCACATCGCCGTCGACGGCTTCAGCTGCTCACTGATCGCCCGGCGGGTGGCCGACGCCTACACCGCGCTCGCCGAGGGCACCCCGCACACCCCGCCACCCGCTCCCCTGGCCCCGCTGGTCGCCGCAGACGGCGCCTACCGCGCGGGCGAACGGCACGAGCTGGACCACGCGCACTGGACGCGAGCCCTCGCCGACCGGCCCGACCCCGTGGACCTGACCGGCCGCCCGCCGCACGTCGCCGACCGCTTCCTGCGCCGCACCGGCCACCTGCCCGGACCGGCGGGCGACCTCGTACACTCCGCCGCCGAACGCGCCGGCACCCGCTGGTCGCGGGTCGTCCTCGCGGCGACCGCCGCCTATCTGCACCGGCTCACCGGCGCCCGGGACGTCGTCCTCGGCCTCGCCGTCACCGGCCGCGAGAGCGACACCGAGCTCACCACCCCCGGCATGGCGTCCAACGTGCTCCCGCTGCGGCTGTCGGTACGGCCCGACACCCCCGCCGTCGACCTCGTACGGCAGGCCGCCCGCGCCACCCGCGAACTGCTGGCCCACCAGCGCTTCCGGGGCGAGGACCTGCGCCGCGCGCTGGACTGGCCGCAGGACGGGCGCCGCTTCTTCGGCCCGGTCGTCAACATCATGGCCTTCGGGCCCGAGTTGCGTTTCGCAGGGCATCCCACCACCCGCCACAACCTGTCCACGGGGCCGGTCGAGGACCTCGCCGTCAATGTCTACGACCGCTCGGACGGCAAGGGCGTCCGAGTCGACCTGGACGCGAGCCCCGAGCACTTCACGGACGCCGGGCTGACCGCCCACCACCAGCGGCTGCTCCGCTTCGTGGAGCGGTTCGCGGCGGCGGCCGTGGGCCCCGGCACGGTGGTGGGCCGGGTGGAGCTGGTGGCGCCCGGAGAGGGGGCCCGGCTCGACGGGCCGGTTCCCCTCCCGGGGAACAGCCGTACCGTCCCCGGCGTCTTCGCGGCGCGCACGGCCGCCGAACCCGGCGCCACGGCCGTCGTCCACGGCGACCGTGAGACCACCTGCCGGGACGTGAGCGCCCGCGCCAACCGGCTCGCCCACCGCCTGCTCCGGCTCGGAGTCCGCCCCGAGGACCGGGTCGCCGTCCTGATGCGCCGCTCCGACGACCTGATCGTTGCTCTGCTGGCCGTCCTCAAGGCGGGTGGCGCCTACGTCGGTCTCGACCCGCGCGCCCCGGCCGCGCGCACCGCGCGGATCCTCGACGAGACGGGCGCGGAGGTCCTGCTGACCGACGGCACCGGCGACGCGAGCGGCACGGGCGGCGCGTACGACGGTCTCCGCGTGGTGGGCGCCGCCGACCCGTCCCTCGCCGCCGAGCCCGGCACCGACCCGGACGTGCCGCTGCACCCGGACCGGCTGGCATACGTCAGCTACACATCCGGTTCCACCGGCACGCCCAAGGGTGTCGCCGTCACCCACCGGGACATCACCGCCCTCGCCGCCGACTCGGCGTTCGGCGGTGGCGCGCACGATCGGGTCCTGGTCCACTCGCCGACCGCGTTCGACGCGTCCACGTACGAGATGTGGGTGCCGCTCCTGGGCGGCGGCACGGCCGTGGTCGCACCGGCGGACGAGGACCTGAACGCCGCCGCGGTAGCCCGCCTCACGGCACGGCACGGACTGACGGCGCTCTGGCTGACGGCAGGGCTGTTCCGGCTGGCCGCCGAGGAGGACCCCGGCTGCTTCGCCGGGCTGCGCCAGGTGTGGGCGGGTGGCGAGGCCGTCCCCGCGTCCGCGGTGCGCCAGGTCCTCACGGCCTGCCCGGGGCTGACGGTCACCAACGGCTATGGCCCGACCGAGACCACCACCTTCGCCACCTGCCGCCCCTGCCCCGACACGGCCTCGGTGCCCGACGCACTGCCCATCGGCCGCCCGCTCGACGGTATGCGCGCCTATGTGCTCGACAGCGCCCTGCGACCGGTCCCACCGGGCACTGTCGGCGAGTTGTACGTGGCCGGGCCCGGTGTCGCCCGCGGCTACCTCGGCCGCCCCGACGCCACCGCCGAACGCTTCACCGCCGACCCGTACGGCCCGCCGGGCAGCCGCATGTACCGCACCGGGGACCGTGTGCGGCCGGCCGAGGACGGCGAGCTGGAGTTCCACGGGCGGGCCGACGGCCAGGTCAAGCTGCGCGGGTTCCGGGTGGAGCCCGGCGAGATCGAGGCGGCCCTCGCCGCGCACCCGGAGGTCGCCCAGGCGGTCGCGCTCGTCCGTGAGGACCGTCCCGGCGACCGCCGTCTGATCGCGTACGCGGTTCCCGTCGAGGGCACGGCACCGCACCCGGACGCCCTGCGCGCCCACCTCGCCGACCGCCTGCCCGACTACCTGGTGCCCTCCGCGGTCGTACGGCTGGACGGACTGCCCCTGACCCCCAACGGCAAGCTGGACCGTGCCGCCCTGCCGGTCCCGTCCGTGCGCACCGGCGGCCGCGCCCCGCGCACCCCGCGGGAGGAGGCACTGTGCGGCCTCTTCGCAGAGGTCCTGGGCCTGCCCGCCACCGGTCCGGACGACAGCTTCTTCGCCCTCGGCGGCCATTCCCTGCTCGCCCTGCGCCTGATCGGCCGGATCCGCGACACGCTGGGTGCGGACCTGACACTGCGGGACCTGTTCGGGGCGTCCACTCCGGCGGCCCTGGCCGCCCTGATCGGCACGGACACCGCCGTACGGCCCGCCTCCCGGCCGTTCACGCCGGGTGCCGTCGTCGACGAGGCTCCGCTGTCGTCCGCGCAGCGGCGGCTGTGGTTCCTCGACCGGCTGGAGGGGTCCGGTGCGGCGTACCACATTCCGCTCGCCGTACGGCTGACAGGGCCCGCGCTCGATCCGGACGCTCTGCGCGCCGCCCTGGCCGACGTCGTCACCCGGCACGAGATCCTGCGCACGGTCTACCCGGACGCCGACGGCACACCGCGCCAGCGGCTCCTCGACCCGGCGCAGGCCCGGCCACGGCTGCACGCCGAGAGTGTCACGGAGGCCGAACTCCCCGACCGACTCGCCGAGTTGGCGCGCCACGAGTTCCTGCTCACCGAGGACGCCCCGTTCCGCGCCCACCTCCTGGCCCTCGGTCCCGAGGACCACGTCCTGCTGCTGGTGCTGCACCACATAGCGGCCGACGGCTGGTCCTTGGAGCCCCTCGTCCGCGATCTGGCCACGGCGTACCGGGCGCGGCTGGAGGGACGGGACCCCCAGTGGGCGCCGCTGCCGGTGCAGTACGCCGCCTTCGGCGTCCGGCAGTGGGAACTGCTGGCCGACGACGAGCTGATGGACCGTCAGCTGGCGTACTGGAAGGGGGCCCTGGCCGGGCTGCCCGTCGAACTCGCCCTGCCCGCCGATCGCCCCCGCCCCACCCGCGCCACGCACCAGGGCGGCGACATCCCCGTACGGCTGGACGCGGAGCTGCACGGGCGGCTGCGCGAGCTGGCGGGCGAGACCGGCACGACGGTGTTCATGGCCGTACAGGCGGGCCTCGCCGCGCTGCTCACCCGGCTGGGCGCGGGCACCGACATCCCGCTCGGCACACCGGTCGCGGGCCGCGCCGACGAGGTGCTCGACGACCTGATCGGCTGCTTCCTCAACACGCTCGTCCTGCGCACCGACACCTCCGGCGCCCCCACCTTCCGGGACCTCCTCGGCCGGGTCCGGGAGACCGACCTCGCGGCCTACGCCCACCAGGACCTGCCCTTCGAGCAGCTGGTCGAGGCCCTCAACCCGCCGCGCTCGCTCGCCCGGCACCCGCTGTTCCAGGTGATGCTCGCCTTCCGCCCCGGCGGCACGGAACCCCGGCTCGACCTGCCGGGCCTCACGACCGGCGCGCTGGCCGTGGAGACCGGTGCCACCAAGATCGACCTGACCTTCAACCTCGGCGAGCGCCGCACCCGCGACGGCTTCCCGGACGGCATCGAGGGCATCCTCCAGTACAGCGCGGACCTCTTCGACCGGCAGACGGCCGAGGAGCTGGCCGCCCGGCTGGAGCGACTGCTGCGGGCCGCCGTGGACGAGCCCGACCGTCCCATCGGCGCGCTCGACATCCTCGGCGAGGGCGAACGGCGACGCCTGCTCGTCGAGTTCAACGACACCGCTCGTGAGCTGCCGGTGACGGCCTTCCACCGGATGTTCGAGGCGCGGGCGGCCGAGACGCCGGATGCGGTGGCCGTGACGGATGCCCGTACGAACCTGACCTACGGGCAACTCGACGCGCGTGCGGACCGGTTGGCCCGGGCACTGACCTCGCACGGCGCCGGGCCGGGCCGGATCGTCGCCTTCGCGCTGCCACGGTCCGTCGACCTCGCGGTGGCTGTGCTGGCGGTCCTCAAGGCGGGTGCGGCCTATCTGCCGCTCGACCCGGAGCATCCGGCCGAGCGAACCGCGTATCTGCTGTCCGACGCCGATCCCGTGTGCCTCATCGCCGGGGAGGAGCCGCCCGTCGCCGTGGCGTGCCCGATCGTGAGCCCGGACGCGGACGCCCCCGGCATCGAGCTCACCGAGGCCCGCCCCGCCGACCCGGCCTACCTGATCTACACCTCGGGCACGACCGGCCGCCCCAAGGGTGTCGTCGTGGAACAGCGCAACCTCACCACGTACGTGGCGCGCTGCGCGGAGGCGTATCCGAGCCTGCGCGGTGCCTCGCTGCTGCACGCCACCATGTCGTTCGACGCCACCGTGACGACCCTGCACGGCGCGCTCGCCGTGGGCGGACGGGTGCACATCGCCGCCGTCCACGAGGCGGGCGCGCAGCCGCTGTCCGGCGGCTACACGTTCCTCAAGGCCACACCCAGCCACCTCGCGCTGCTGCCCGCGCTGCCGCACGACATCTCGCCCGCCGAGGAATTCATGCTGGGCGGCGAGGCCCTGGTCGGGGAGGCGCTGCGTTCCTGGCGCCGGGACCACCCCGGCGTACGGCTGATCAACCACTACGGCCCGACCGAGCTCACCGTCGGTTGCACCGACCACCGCATCGAACCCGGCGACGACCTCCCGTCCGGCCCGGTGCCCATCGGGCGCCCGATGTGGAACACCCGGGCGTACGTCCTCGACGCGTGGCTGAACCCCGTACCGGCCGGTGTGGAAGGCGAGTTGTACGTGGCCGGCGACCAAGTGGCGCGGGGTTACCGGAACCGGCCGGGCCTGACCGCGGAGCGGTTCGTCGCCGACCCCTTCGGGCCGCCCGGGGAGCGCATGTACCGCACCGGCGACCTGGCCGTACGTCGCGCCGACGGCACGCTGGAGCTGCGCGGGCGGGCCGACGACCAGCTCAAGATCCGGGGCCTGAGGATCGAACCCGGCGAGATCGAGGGCGTGCTCACCGCGCACGAACACGTCGAGCAGGCCGCGGTGGCCGTGCGCGAGGACCGGCCGGGCGTACGACGGCTGGTCGGGTACGTCGTGGGGCCGGCCGAGGTGGACGGCGCGGACGTACGGGCGCATGCGGCGCGCCGTCTTCCCGGCCACATGGTTCCGGAGGCGCTGGTGGTGCTGGACGCCCTGCCGATGACGCCCAACGGCAAGTTGGACCGGGCCGCGCTGCCGGCTCCCTCCGTCACCGTGAAAACGGACAGCCGGTCCCCGCGTACCTCGCAGGAGGAGACCCTGCGGGGGCTGTTCGCCGAGGTGCTCGGGCTCGACCGGCACGGTGTGGGCGTCGACGACGGCTTCTTCGACCTCGGCGGAGACAGCATCGCCTCCATCCACCTCGTCAGCCGCGCCCTCGCGGCCGGGCTGCGCCTCACCCCCCGCGATGTGTTCGAGCAGCGCACGGTCGCAGGCCTCGCGGCGGTGGCGGTGACCCGCCCGGCCCCGGCACCGGTGGCCGCGGCGCGGGAGCCCGCCGTCGGTGAGCTGCCGCTCACTCCGGCGATGCACCGGTTGCGCGAACGCGGCGGTCCCATCGACTCGTTCAGCCAGTCGGTGCTGCTGGTCACGCCCGCCGGGGCCGACGAGACGGGCCTCTCGAGGGCGCTCCAGACGATCCTGGACCACCATGACGCACTGCGGATGCGCCTGAGCGGCGATTGGGAAGCCCATATTCCGCCGCCCGGCTCCGTCGACGCGCGCACCCTTCTGGAACGCGTGACGACCGTCCCGGACTTCGGACAGCTGCCCGAACTGCGGCCGGAGGCGGGCGAACTGGTACGTGCCGTCTGGTACGACGCCGGACCCGACCGTCCCGGACGGCTCCTGCTGACGGTGCACCACCTGGCTGTCGACGCCGTTTCCTGGCACATCCTCCGCACCGACCTGGCCGCCGCCTGGCGCGGGGAGGAACTGCCCCCGGTCGGCACGTCGCTGCGCCACTGGTCGCTGCTGCTGGAACGGCAGGCCCGGACGCGGACGTCCGAGCTGGACGTCTGGCAGCGGATGCTCCAGGTCCCCGACCCGGTGCTGGGCGCGCGCCGGCCCGACCCGGGGCGGGACGTCATCGGCACGATGCGCCACCTCACGCGCACGCTGCCCGCCGCAGTCACCGGCACCGTCCTCACCACGGTCCCCGCCGCCTTCCACGCCGGCCCCGAGGATGTCCTGCTTGCCGGGCTGGCCCTCGCGTTCACCCGATGGCGGGGCCACCCGGTGCTGCTGCTGGACATCGAGCGGCACGGCCGCGAGGAGGTGGCCGAGGGTGTGGACCTCTCCCGGACGGTGGGCTGGTTCACCAGCGTCGTCCCGGCGCGGCTGGACCTCACCGGGCTCGACCCGGACGACTGCGCGCAGGTGCTGCGGAGTGTGAAGGAGCAGTTGCGCGTGGTTCCGGACAACGGCATCGGACACGGTCTGCTCCGGTACCTCGACCCCGCCACCGGTCCGGCACTCGCCGCCCACCCGGCTCCGCAGGTCGGCTTCAACTACCTCGGCCGTACGGCGAGTACGGGGCGTACGGCGGACGGCGACTGGTCACCGGCTCCGGAACCGCTGCCGTACCCGGGCGGCACCGCCCACGACCCCGCCCTCCCCGTCGCCCACGGCCTGGAGATCACCGCCGTGGCCGGCGACGAAGGGCTCCGGGCCACCTGGTCGTGGGCGCCCGGCATCTGGTCCGAGGACGACGTGCGCACCCTCGCCGGCCTGTGGTGCGACGCGCTGACCGGCATGACCAGCGCCACGTCGGCGGGCGGGCACACCCCGTCCGATCTGCCCCTGGTGTCGCTGTCCCAAGCGGAGATCGACGAACTCGAAGCCGAGTTCGCGAGCGAGTGGAGGTAACCCACGGTGACTCGGTCCGGAATCGCCGACATCCTGCCCCTGTCGCCGTTGCAGGAGGGGCTCCTCTTCCACGCCCTCTACGACGACGACCAGAGCCCCGACGTGTACGCCGCCCAGCAGATCCTGGAGCTCACGGGCGATGTCGACCCCGCCGCCGTACGAGCCGCCGGGCAGGCCCTCCTCGACCGGCACCCGAACCTGCGGGCGTGCTTCCGCCGCCGCGACGCCGGCCGGCCGCTCCAGATCGTGCCGACGGACGTCGTACTCCCGTGGGCCGAGGCCGATGTGTCCGCACTCGGGGAGAGGGAGCGGGAGGCGGCCTGGCAGCGGCTGCTCGACGAGGAGCGTGCTCGGCGCTTCGACCTCGCCAAGCCCCCGCTGCTGCGTCAGCTGCTCGTCCGCTGGGCCCCGGACCGCTACCGGCTGCTGATCACCAACCACCACATCCTCCTGGACGGCTGGTCCAAGCAGCTGCTCGTCCGGGAGTTCACCGCCCTGTACGGGGGTGAGCATCCGACCGTCCTGCCGCACGTGCCGCCGTACCGCGACTACCTGGCGTGGCTCGCCGGTCAGGACCGTACGGCCGCCGAGGAAGCCTGGCGGGACGCCCTCTCAGGGGTGGTCGAGCCCACCTTGCTCGTCCCCGAAGCCCCGGCCACGACCGTCCTCCCGCACGAAGTCGTGGTCGAACTCTCCGAGAAGCTGACCGCCACCGCCGAGAGGACGGCTCGCTCGCTCGGCGTGACCCTCAACACCCTCGTCCAAGGCGCCTGGGGTGTGCTGCTGGGCCGGCTGACCGGCCGCACCGACACCGTGTTCGGCCAGACGGTGACGGTCCGCCCGCCGGAGCTGCCGAACGTGGCCTCGATGGTCGGCTTCTGCATCAACACAGTCCCCACGCGCGTCCGCTGGGACGACGCCGACTCGGTCGCCGATCTGCTCACCGGCATCCAGAGCCGGCAGTCGGGCCTGCTGCCCCACCAGTACCTCGGCCTCGCCGACATCCGGCGCGCCACCGGCACGGGCGATCTCTTCGACACCCTGCTGGCGTTCGAGAGCTACCCCGCGCCCGCCGGCCAGGACGCCTCGCGGGTCACCCAGCTCACCGGCCGTGACGCCACCCACTACCCGCTGACCCTCTCCGTACTGCCCGGCCGCAGCCTGGCGGTTCGGCTGTCCTACCGGCCCGACGTCCATGACGAGAGCGGTGCCCGTGCGCTCCTGGACCGTTTCGCCGCTGTGCTCGCGGCCCTGGCGACCGCGCCGTCGCGTCCCGTCCGAGAGGTGGAGGCGCTGCTGCCGGGCGAGCGGGAAGAGCTGCTCGGTGAGATGCGTACGGCGGAAAGTCCGGATGCCACGCTTCCCGAACTGTTCGCCCGCCGGGTCGAGCGCAGCCCCCACAGCACGGCTGTCGTGTACGAGGGCATCCGGCTGACGTACGCCGAACTGGACGAGCGCTCCAACCGCCTGGCCCACCTGCTCGCCGGGCGAGGCGCGGGTCCGGAGCGCCTGGTCGCCCTCTCTCTGCCGCGCACGCCCGATCTGGTCGTGGCCATTCTCGCGGTGCTGAAGACGGGTGCCGCCTACCTGCCGATGGACCCGGAGTACCCTGCGGACCGCCTGGCCTTCATGCTCGACGACGCTGATCCGGTGCTGCTGGTGACCACGGACGGCGCGCCCGTGACAGGCACGGTCCCCGCCGTCACGGTGGCCGAGTCGCTCGCCTGTCCCGCCACGCCCCTGCCCGCCCCGGCCGCCCACCCCGGCAACACGGCCTACGTCATCTACACCTCAGGCTCCACGGGCCGCCCCAAGGGCGTCGCGATACCCCACCGGAACGTCGTACGGCTCTTCGGCTCAACCCGCCACTGGTTCGCGTTCGGCCCCGACGACGTATGGACCCTCTTCCACTCCTACGCCTTCGACTTCTCGGTGTGGGAGCTGTGGGGCGCGCTGCTGCACGGCGGCACGCTGGTGGTCGTGCCGTTCGCGGTGAGCCGTGAGCCGGAGGAGTTCCTGCGGTTGCTCGTCCGCGAGAACGTCACGGTGCTCAACCAGACGCCGTCGGCCTTCGGGGAACTGCTGCGCGCGGACGCCGCGTCACCGTCGCTCGGTCGGCGATCGTCCCTGCGGTACGTGGTGTTCGGCGGCGAGGCACTCGACTTCGCGCGGGTCGCCGAGTGGTTCACCCGGCACCCGCGGGAAGCGCCCGTGCTGGTCAACATGTACGGCATCACCGAGACGACGGTCCATGTCACGGGCCTGCCCCTGACCCAGGACAGGGCACGCGCCGCCACCGGCTCCATCGGGCACGCCATCCCCGACCTGCGCGCCTATGTCCTGGACGCGGGGCTGCGGCTCGTACCGCCGGGCGTGGTCGGCGAGTTGTACGTCGCCGGGGCGGGCCTGGCACGCGGGTACCTGGGCCGGCCGGGGCTGACGGCCGGGCGGTTCGTGGCCGACCCCTTCGGCGGGCCCGGCGAGCGCATGTACCGCACGGGCGACCTGGTGCGCCGGTCGGCGGGCGGTGAGCTGGAGTACGCGGGCCGGGCCGACGACCAGGTCAAGATCCGCGGCTTCCGTATCGAACCCGGCGAGGTGGAGGCGGCCCTCGCCGGCCACCCGGACGTCACACAGGCAGTCGTCCTCGTCCGGGACGAGCGGCTGGTCGGCTACGTCGTAGGAGGCGCCGTCGACGCCGGCGAACTGCGCCGCCACGCGGGCCGCACGCTGCCCGAGCACATGGTCCCGGCCGCCGTGGTCGTCCTGGACCGGCTGCCGCTGACCGCGAACGGCAAGCTGGACCGGGCCGCCCTGCCCGAGCCGGTCGCACCGTCCGGTGGGGGCCGCGCCCCGCGTACCCCGCAGGAGGAGATCCTGTGCGGGCTGTTCGCCGAGGTACTCGGTCTTCAGGCGCACCGGGTCGGCGCCGGCGACGGCTTCTTCGACCTGGGCGGCGACTCCCTGCTCGCCATGCGGCTGACCGACCGGATCAGGGCCGCCTTCGGCAGGGCACTGCCCGTACGCGCGGTCTTCGAGGACCCGACCCCCGCCGGGCTGGCCGGGCGGCTCGGCTCCGGAGACGACGCACGGCGCCCCGAACTCGCCCCGGGGGAACGCGGACACGCCCCGATCCCGCTGTCGTACGCGCAACAGCGGCTGTGGTTCATGAGCCGCCTGGAGGGCGGCGAGACCACCTACACCGTCCCCTGGGCCCTGCGGCTCACCGGCCCCCTCGACCGGGAGGCGCTCCGGGCCGCGCTCGCCGACGTCGTGGCCCGGCACGAGCCGCTGCGCACACTCCATCCCGACTTCCAGGGGACTCCGTACCAGCGCATCCTCGACGCGGAGGCGGGCCGCCCGGAGCTCGCCGTCGTACCGGCGACCGAGGCGGAACTCCCCGCGCTCCTCACCGCCGCCGCTCGGCACCGCTTCGACCTCACGGCCGAGACCCCGCTGCGCACCACCTTGTACGCGCTCGACGACGAGACGCACGTGCTGCTGCTGCTCGCCCACCACATCGCCGTCGACGGCTGGTCCAGGGCACCGCTGCTGCGCGACCTGGAGACGGCGTACGCCGCACGGACCGCCGGGGAAGCCCCGCGGTGGCGGAAGCTGCCCGTCCAGTACGCCGACTTCGCGCAGTGGCAGCGCGAGGCACTGGGCTCCGCGACCGAGCCCGGCAGCCCGATGAACCGTCACCTCGCGTTCTGGCGCGAGGCGCTGGCGGGGGCCCCCGACGTGCTTCCCCTCCCGGCCGACCGTCCGAGGCCCGCCGAACCCAGCGGCGACGGGGGCCGGGCCGGCTTCACCATCGACGCCGGACTGCACGCGGACCTCGGCGACCTCGCAGCCACCTCGAAGGCCACGCTCTTCATGGTGTTCCAGGCGGCGCTCGCCGCGCTGCTCACCCGGTTCGGCTCAGGCACCGACATCACCCTCGGCACCCCGGTCGCCGGACGCGACGACAGCAGGCTGGACGACCTGGTCGGCTTCTTCGTCAACAGCCTGGCCCTGCGCACCGACACCTCGGGCAACCCCACGTTCCGCGAACTCCTCGACCGGGTCCGGGACTTCGATCTGGCGGCCTACGCCCATCAGGACGTGCCCTTCGACGTCCTCGTGGACGCCCTCAGCCCGGGACGCGACCTCGGCCGCCACCCGCTCTTCCAGGTCGTGATCGCCTTCACCGGCCACGGCACCGGGCCGGAGCCGTCCCTGCCCGGGCTGGTCGTCGCCGACGAGCACATCGAGACGGGGGCCGCCCGCTTCGACCTCTGTCTCTACCTGCGTGAGCGCCGCGACGCCGACGGCGGTCCGGCGGGCATCGACGGTATCGCCGAGTACAACACCGACCTGTTCCTCCCTGCCACCGCCGAGCGGATCGCCCGCGCGCTGGTCCGCTTCCTGACCTCCGTAGCCGCCGACCCGGGGTCACGCGTCGAGGACGTCGACCTGCACGGGGACGACGTGCACCGCGAAGTGGTGCGGGAGACGGCTGTCTCCGTGCCGGGCCGCCCGGCCGCGCCCGCCGGACAGGAGCCGGCGACCCCGGCCGAACGCATCCTCGCCGGGCTCTTCCGCGAGCTGCTCACGTTGCCCGAAGTCCCGCTCGACGAGGACTTCTTCGCCCTCGGCGGCGACAGCATCTCCACGATCCGGCTGGTGAGCCGGGCGGCCGAGGCCGGCGTCGTGATCAGCGCCCGGGACGTCTTCAAGTACCAGACGGTGAGGGAACTGGCGGCGGTGGCCCGGGGGGCGGCCGGTGCGGGCACGGTGCCCGTCCACGCGCCCGGTGACGGCACGGGTGCCGTCCCGCTCACTCCGGTCATGCGGTGGCTGTTCGAACGCGGTGGCCCGATCGGCCGGTTCAGCCAGTCCGTCCTGCTGACGGTTCCCGCGGGTGCCGGTCTGCAGCCGCTGACCGACGCCCTGCAGTCCGTGCTCGATCACCACGACATGCTGCGTTCGCGGCTCACTCCGGCTCGGGAACTCCACGTCAGCCCGGCCGGCCAGGTACGCGCCGCCGATCTACTCGACCGCAGGGACATCTCCGGCACGTACCTCGCATCGGACACGGAAGCCCTCCACACGATCGTGACCGAGGAGTTCGAACGGGCCGTGGGACTGCTCGATCCGGTGGCGGGGGCGATGATCCGGGCGGTGTGGTTCGACGCCGGAGCGGAGCGAGCCGGGCGGCTGTTGCTGATCGTCCACCACCTCGCCGTGGACGGGGTGTCCTGGCGCATCCTCGTACCCGACCTGGAGACCGCCTGGGCGGCCGTCACCGCCGGGCGGCGGCCCGAACTGCCGCCCGTCGGCACCTCGTTCCGCCGCTGGTCCGTGGCGCTGGGCGAGCAGGCGCGCACGCCGTCGCGGGTGGCCGAGGCCGAGCTGTGGCTCCGCATCGCGGACGCGCCCCGCACCCCGCTGGGCTCCCGGCCGCTCGACCCCGACCAGGACACCGCCGCCACGACACGCTCGCTGCGGCTGACCCTGCCGCCGGGGACGACGGGCCCGCTGCTCACCACCGTCCCGTCCGCCTTCCGCGCCGGCACCCAGGACGTCCTCCTCACCGGTCTCGCGCTGGCCGTGGCCGAACAGCAGGGCTCCCCGCACGTCGTGCTCGACGTCGAGGGGCACGGCCGTGAGGAGCTGGCACCCGGGCTCGAACTGTCGCGCACCGTGGGCTGGTTCACCTCGCTCTACCCGGTCCACCTGGACCTGGCGGGCATCGACCTGAGCGATGCGCTGGCCGCCGGGCCCGCCGCCGACGTCGCCGCCGCCCGGGTCGCCGAGCGGCTGCGCGAACTGCCCGACCACGGCGCCGGGTACGGCCTGCTGCGCCACCTCAACCCCGACACGGCAGCCGAGTTGGCCAAGGCACCCACTCCGGCGATCGGCTTCAACTACCTCGGCCGGGTCACCGCCGATGACACCGCCGACGCCACCGCATGGACCTTCGCCCCCGAGTCGTCGGCGCTCGGCACCGGTTCCGACCCCGGCCTGGCCGCCGCCCACGTCCTGGAGGTCAACTCGGTCGTCCGTGACACCGGTTCGGGTCCGCACCTGGTGGCCGACTGGTCATGGCCCGACGGCGTGCTCACCGAGCCGGAGGTGCGGGCTCTGGCCGAGTCCTGGTTCGCCGCGCTCACCGCTCTCGCCACCCGGGTGGACCGGAGTGCCTCCGGCATGTCGCTGAGGGGGCTGGAGCAGGACGAGCTCGACGAACTGGCCGCGGGCCTCGACGGCTGATCACGGGGACCAGTGGACCACCCGCACCAAACGGACCAGACAGCGAGACGAGACGACATGACGCAGCCCGCGCCGGCCGACGTACTCCCCGTGACCCCGCTCCAGGAGGGTCTGCTCTTCCACGCCCTGTACGAGCACGAACGGGACGCCCCCGACGTGTACCTCGTACAGCTGGTCTTCGAACTCGAAGGCCCGGTGGACGCCGACCGCCTGCGCGCCTCGGCCCAGGCGCTGCTGGACCGACACCCCAATCTGCGGGCGGCCTTCCGGCGGCGGCGCGGCGGCCAGCCGGTGCAGGTCGTCCCGCACCGGGCGACGCTTCCCTGGGCGGAGGCCGACCTGACGGCTGAGGGCGTCGACACGGAGGAGGCGTGGGCGCGGCTGCTGGACGAGGACCGGGGGCGCGGGTTCGACCCGGCCTCCCCTCCCCTCCTGCGCTGCACCCTGGTCCGCACGGGCGAGCGCCGCCACCGGCTGCTCGTCACCCACCACCACGTCCTGCTCGACGGCTGGTCGGTCTCCGTACTCCTCCGGGAACTGCTCGCCGTGTACGCCGCCGACGGCGACTCCCGCGTGCTCACGCCCGTCCCGCCGTACCGCGACTTCCTCCAGTGGCTGGAGGGCCGGGACCGCACCGCCGACGAGGCCGCCTGGCGGGACGCGCTGGACGGCGTGACGGAACCGACCCGGCTGGCCCCGTCCGCCACGCCGGGCACCACGGACCTCGCGCAGGCGCGCATCGAGCTGCCGGCCGGCACCGGGGCCGCGCTCACGGCCCGCGCCCGGAGCCTCGGCGTCACCATGAACACCCTGGTCCAGTCCGCCTGGGCGATCCTGCTGGGCCGGCTGACGGGCCGTGACGACGTCGTGTTCGGCACCACCGTCTCCGGCCGCCCGGCCGAACTGCCCGGCGTCGAGTCGATGGTCGGCCTGTTCATCAACACCATCCCGACCCGCGTCCGGCTGCGCCCCGCCGACACCCTGGGCGACCTGCTGCACCAGGTCCAGGAGGGTTACGTCCGCCTCCTCGACCACCACTACCTCGGCCTGGCCGACATCCAGCGGGCCGTCGGCGTCCCGGAACTCTTCGACACGCTCCTGGTCTTCGAGAACTATCCAGTGGACCCGGAGGCGATGGGTGGGGGCGGGGTCGTCCAGGGCACGGGCAGTGCGGGCGGGGACAGCCGAGAGCGTGAGGGCCTCCACGTCACCGGCTCCAGCGGTCGCGACGCCACCCACTACCCGGTGACCCTCGTGGCCCTGCCCGGCCCCCGGCCCCGCTTCCGGCTGGCCTACCGACCCGGCCTGTTCGACGCCGACTGGGCCGACGCCACGCTCGCCCGTCTGATGCGGATCCTGGAGGCCATGGCGGCCGGCCCCGAGCTCCCGCAGGGCCGCCTGGGTCTCCTCCCACCCGGGCAACTCCCCCGGCACCCCGAGCTCCCGCCGCCCCCGGGCCGTACCCTCGGCGACCTCTGGTCGGCCCAGGTCGCGGCCACCCCGGACGCCGACGCCGTACTCGACCGCGGCACCCACCTCACCTACGGGGAACTGGACGCCCGGGCCGGGCAGTTGGCCGCCCGGCTCGCCGCCCTGGGCGCGGGCCCCGAGCGGGTCGTCGGCATCGCCCTGCCCCGTACGGCCGAGCTGATCGCCGGCGTCCTCGCGGTGCTGAAGACCGGTGCGGCCTACCTGCCGCTCGACCCCGCGTACCCGGCCGACCGCCTGGCGTACATCGTCGCCGACGCCCGGCCGGTCGTCGTCCTCGCCACGACGGAGACGGCGGGAGCGTTGCCGGAGGGTACGCCGCTGCTCGATCCAGGCAGCGAAGGCAGTCGGCAGCCGATCGAGCCCGAGTACTCGAGCCCGTCCAACCTCGCCTACATCACCTACACGTCCGGTTCCACCGGCCGCCCCAAGGGCGTCCTGGCGACGCACCGGAACGCCGTCGAGTTCGTCGAGTGGACGCATGCCGAGTTCGGTCCGGACCGGCTGGCCAGGGTGCTGTTCTCGACCTCGCTCAACTTCGACGTGTCGGTGTTCGAGATCTTTTCGCCGCTGCTGTGCGGGGGCCGGGTCGAGATCGTCGAGGACCTGCTGGCGCTCACCGACGGCACAGCCCGGGACGTCGGCCTGATCAGCGGCGTGCCCACGGTCATGGCGACCGTGCTCGCCGAACGGCCGGCCGTGTCCCCGCACACCGTGGCCCTCGGCGGGGAACCGATCTCCGAACAGCTCCGTGCCGACATCGAGGCCGTCTTCCCCGGGGCGCGGCTCGTCAACTTCTACGGGCCCACCGAGGCGACGGTCTACGCCACCGCCTGGCAGTCGGACGCCCACCCGGACGACAAGGCGGCCCCGCCCATCGGCCGCGCCCTCGCCCGCAACCACGTCCACCTCCTCGACCACGCCCTGCATCCCGTGCCCGACGGAGCTGTCGGCGAGGTGTACATCGCGGGTGGCGGCCCCGCGCGCGGCTACCTCGGCCACCCGGGGATGACGGCCGAGCGGTTCGTCGCCGACCCGTTCGGCGGGCCGGGTGAGCGCATGTACCGCACGGGTGACCTGGCGGTGCGCGGCCCGGACGGTCAGCTGCGCTTCCTGGGCCGCGCCGACCAGCAGGTGAAGCTCCGCGGCTTCCGTATCGAACTGGGCGAGATCGAGGCCGTCCTCGCCACCCACCCCGCCGTCGCGCAGGCGGCGGTCACGGTACGCGAGGACGGCCGCGGCGAGAAACAACTCGTCGCGTACGTTGTCCCGTCCGAAGGGGCACAGCCGGGAGTCCAGGGAGGATCGCGGCTCCCGGGTGCGGCGACGACCGCCGACGACCTCCGCGAGCACCTCGGCCGGACCCTCCCCGCCCATATGGTCCCCTCGGCGTTCGCCGGTCTGGGCTCGCTCCCCCGCACCGCCAGCGGCAAGCTGGACCGCAAGGCGCTGCCCGCGCCGGATACGCGGTGCACGGCGAAGACGGCGCCGCGTACCGGGCGGGAGGAGACCCTGCGGGCGATCTTCGCTGAGGTCCTCGGACTCACCACCGCTCGCGTCGGCGTCCACGACAGCTTCTTCGACCTCGGCGGCCACTCCCTGCTGGCCCCCCGCCTGACCTCGCGCATCCGTGCCGAGCTCGGCACCCGACTGCCCATGCGCGCCCTCTTCGACACACCGACCGTGGCCGCGCTGGCCCGACGGACCACCGGACACGAGGCACCGGAAGCGCCGTGCGCCGACCGGCCCGGCCAGTCCGGTACGGCGCCTCTCGGCCCCCTGCTGCCCCTGCGTACCCGAGGCGACCGCGCCCCCCTCTTCTGTCTCCCCCCGGCCTCCGGCCTGGCCTGGGGCTTCGCGGGACTGGCCCGCCACATCGAACCGGGCCGCCCGCTGTACGGTCTGCAGTCCCGTGGTCTGATCCCCGGGCAGAAGCCGGCCGGCAGCCTGGCCGAGGTGGTGGCCGAGCACACCGCCCGTGTCCGAGAGATCCAGCCGCACGGCCCGTACCACCTGCTCGGTTACTCCATGGGCGGCCTCGTCGCGTACGACGTGGCCGTCGGCCTCCAGGCGGCCGGAGAGCAGGTCGCACTCCTCGCGCTGCTGGACTCCTTCCCCGGAGCCTGGCTTCGGCAGGGCCCTGCCCCTTCCGACCGCCCGGCACTGCTGCGCAGTCTCCTGTCCATCCTCGGCCGCGAAGTGCCCGAGGACGAGACGCAGCCGCTGACGGACAACCGCTTCGCCGAACTGGTCCGCCGTGTACCGGACATGCCCGGCAGCCTCGATGACGCGGAGCTGGCCGCGCTGGTCGACGTGACGGCGAACAACCGCCGCCTGCTGGGCGAGTTCGCCCCCACCTCGTACCGCGGCGACCTGCTGTTCTTCACCGCCGAGGCGGATCCGGACGCGGTGCACGGACGGTACGGCTCCTGGCAGCCGTACGTCGAAGGCCGCATCCGCAACCACGACATCCCCTGCACCCACGGAGAGATGACCCGTCCCACGTCACTGGACCGCGTCGGACCGGTGCTGGACAGCCATCTCCGGAAGTGACCACACCCCCAGGAGGAGAGAGATGACCACCAACCCCTTCGACGACGACAGCATCGAGCACTACGTCCTGGTGAACGACGAAGGCCAGCACTCCCTGTGGCCGGCGTTCGCCGAGGTGCCGGCCGGCTGGACGATCGTCCACGGCGCCGCCGGCCGTCAGTCCTGCCTGGATCACGTCAACGAGCACTGGACCGACATGCGCCCGGCCAGCCTGATCGAGGCCATGGGCGAGTGACCCCGGACCAGTCAACCCCGTACCACCCCACCAAGGAGAGACCGACTGCCATGCCCACGGATGACCGGACCGACGCACCCGACGCCCTCGAGCTCGTGTGCCTTCCGTATGCCGGAGCGGGCGCCTCGTTCTACCGCCCCTGGGCCGCCCTGGCCGGGGACGCGGCAGAGATCCTGCCTCTGCAACTGCCCGGCCGTGAAAGGCTCATCGACGACGAGCCATACCGGGATGTGCACAGGGCCGTCGACGGACTCGTGGTACAGCTGCGGGAACGGCTCGGCGCCGGTGACCACAGGGTTGCCCTCTTCGGGCACAGCCTCGGTGCCGTACTCGCCTACGAACTGGCCCACCGTCTGGTCGCCGAGCCCGGTGTCGAGCTCGTCCACCTTTTCGTCAGCGGGTCGCCGGTGCCCGACCGCGGTCGTGAACAGCGGGCCGGCGGCCTGTCCGACGAGGACTTCCTCACCCGCGTCCGCGAACTGGCGGGCTACAGCCACCCCGCGCTCGACGACCCCGAGATGCGTGAGCTGGTCCTGCCGGCCCTGCGCGCCGATGTCGAGATGCACGAGAACTACGTACCGAGCACCCGCCTCCCGCTGGACGCGCCCCTCACGGTCGTCCGGGGCGAGGACGACGACCTCGTCACCCACGACGACGCCGCCTCTTGGAGCAAGGCGACCGGCCGCGACTTCGAGCACGTCGAGCTCCCCGGCGGCCACATGTACCTGACCGAGTCCGCGCCCGCCCTGGTCGGCCTCATCGTCTCGACGCTGCGCTGAGCGTTCGCCCCCCTCACGACTCCCAAGGAGTATCCGATGCGGCTGCAAGGCAAGTCGGTCCTCATCACCGGCGCCGCCCGCGGACTCGGCCGGACCGCGGCGGTCGCCTGCGCGGCCGAGGGCGCCGACCTCACCCTCCTGGACATCTGCGCCGACCTGCCGGGCGTGCCCTATCCGCTGGGCACGCCGGGCCAGTTGGAGCACACCGCCGCGCTGTGCCGGGAGGCGGGAGCGGCGGTCCTCACCTCCGAGGCCGACATCCGCGACCTGCACGCCGTACGGGAGGCCGTGACACGCGCCGAGGACCGGTTCGGCCGGATCGACGTCGCCGTCAACAACGCGGGCATCGCCGCTCCCTCGGGCAAACCGGTCCACGAGATCGATGAGGACGAGTGGTCCCTGATGATCGACGTGGACCTCTCCGGGGCCTGGCGGGTGATCCGCGAGGTCGGCAAGGCGATGAGCGCCCGGCGCGCCGGAAGCATCGTCAACGTGGCGTCGACGGCCGGGCTGGTGGGCTACCGGCACTTCGCCGGGTACGTCGCCGCCAAGCACGCCGTCATCGGTCTCACCAAGGCCGCCGCGCTCGACTACGCGCCCACGAAGGTCCGCGTGAACGCGGTCTGCCCGGGTTCGGTGCGCGACGACGCGCGGGCCGAGGGCCGGATGCTCGCCGAGATCGCCAGGGCGCTGGAGGTGCCCGTCCACGAACACGAGAAGACCTTCGCCGCGGCACAGCCCATGAACGCGCTGATCGAGCCCGAGGACGTCGCCGCCGCCGTCGTCTTCCTCGCCTCGGACGAGTCCCGGCAGATCACCGGATCGGTCCTGACCGTGGACGGCGGGTTCAGCATCCGCTGAGCGCCCCTTCCCGCTCGTCGATCTCCGTATCTCACGCTCTCCCCGCACCAAGGAGTACGGCCGTGTCCGCCTCGCCGCCCGATCCCCTCCCCGCCCCCGCCCACTGGCACGCGATGCGCGTCCGCCCGGCCCCCTCCCAGGAGCCCACCGGCCGACAGGGGGTGTGGATCGACGACCTCCCCGTGCCGTCCACGGACCCGCTCGCCGAACGCCGCCGCGCCGCCGAACTCGCCCGCCCGGCCCGCGCCCCCCGCCGAGTCCTGCTCCGGTACGCCGACGGCCTGTGCGACCTGATCGTCGTGGCCCCGCGACGCGGCCCCCGCCGTGCGGCGGCAGCGCCGGCTCCCGCGCCCGCTCCGGCCTGGGGCCTGGCCGACGACGGCCCCGAGACCGCCTTCTCCGTCCTGCTGGAGCACGAAGGCGACGAGGCGAGCTGGCTCACGGCACTCGCCGTCACCCTGCGCCGCTACGACCCCGACACCCAGCCGGTCATCGGCACGGATCAGGGCGCATTCACCGTCGAACCGGCCGCCACGCTCGGCGAGTCGAAACCGTCGCCCGCGTCGGGCCCGGTGCTCGCAGGCCTGCTGTTCGGCAACCCTGTCGACGACCGTGGGGTGGGCGAGGGTGGGGCCGAGGGCGAGTACGTGCCCTGTCTGGCGCCCCCGTTCCCGCTCACCGTCTCCGTCTTCCGGGACTCCGGCGGCCTGCGGCTGCGCTGTGACCACCGGAGCAGCCATGTCTCGGCGGACATCGCCACGCAGTTCGTACGGCACCTCGTACATGTGCACCACCAGGTACTGCACGCCCCACAGACGCGGATGGACGAGGTCGAGCTTCTCGACGAGGCCGAGCGGACCCGCACGGTGGCACTCGGCCGCCCGCCCCGTGCCCCGGCCACCGCGCCGATGAGCGTGACGGAGGCGTTCGCCCGGGTCGTCGCCGCGACTCCGGACCGCATCGCCGTGACCGACGGCGAGACCGGTCTGACCTACCGCGAACTCGACGAGCGCGCAACACACTCGGCATCGCGCCTGCGGGCGCTCGGCGTCACGGGCGGCGACCGCGTCGGCGTATGCCTGGAGCGCTCCGCCGAACTCGTCGTCACCCTGCTCGCCGTACTGAAGGCCGGTGCGACGTACGTGCCCGTCGACCCGGCCTACCCGGCCGACCGGCTCGCCCACACGGCACGGGACGCGGAGCTGGGTGTGGTGGTCACCCGGCTTCCCGGGTTCCCGTCCGTGGCGGGGCGCGTTCAGGTGACGCCGGACGAACTGCTCGACGAGACGGCCGCCGCGAGCGGCGCGAGCCTGCCGCACCCGTCACCCGACGACCCGGCCTACGTCATCTACACCTCCGGCTCCACCGGCCGCCCCAAGGGCGTCGTCGTACCGCACCGGAACGTGATCGCCCTGATCGACGCGACGCGCGAGGAATACGCGCTCACCGGGGCGGACGTATGGACGTGGTTCCACTCCAGCGCGTTCGACTTCTCGGTGTGGGAGATCTGGGGCTGCCTGCTGACCGGCGCACGGCTGGTCGTGGTGCCGTACTTCGTCTCCCGTGAACCGGACCGCTTCCGCGATCTGCTCGTGGCCGAGAAGGTCACCGTGCTCAGCCAAACCCCCTCGGCCTTCGCGCAGCTGCTGGAGGTGGACCACACGGAGGTGGGCGTACGGGTGGTCGTCTTCGGCGGCGAACCTCTCGACGCCCGGGTGCTGCTGCGGTGGTTCGACCGGCACCCGGAGTCCGGCTGCCGCGTGGTGAACATGTTCGGCATCACGGAGACCACCGTCCATGTCACCGAGCAGACCCTCACCCGGAAACTGGCGCTCGCCGCCACCCGCTCGGTCGGCCGTGCCCTGCCCGGCTGGCACCTGTATGTGCTGGACCGGTACGGACGGCTCCTGCCCCCCGGAGTCGCGGGCGAGATCTGCGTGGGCGGTTCCGGCGTGGCACTCGGCTACCTGGGCCAGGAGGAACTGACGGCCCAGCGGTTCGTACCGGATCCTTTCACCGGCGGCACGATGTACCGCAGCGGCGACCTCGGCCGCCTGCGCCCCGACGGACGCCTCGAACACCTCGGCCGTATCGACAGCCAGGTCAAGATCCGCGGCTTCCGCATCGAACTCGACGAGATCCGCTCCGTCCTGCTGGAGGACCCCGCCGTGCGCACCGCGGCCGTCGTCGTACGCCGCGACGACCCGGCCGACGCCGCCACGGCCAGGATCGACGCCTACGTGGTCCTGTCACCCGGGGCCGACCCCACCACGATCCGCGAACGGGCAGCGGGCATCCTGCCCGACTACATGCTCCCCGCCACGGTCTCGCCCGTGGACACGCTCCCGCTGACGCCCAACGGCAAACTCGACCCGACGAAGCTCCCCCCGGCCGGCCGCCCACCGGCACCCGGGAACGCGGTCCCCGCCAGGGCGGCTACGGCCACTGACGACCTCACCGCGCCCCTGACGGAGATCTGGAGCGACATCCTGGGCGTCCCGGTCGGCCCGGACGATGACTTCTTCGAACTCGGCGGCAACTCCCTCTTCGCCGTCCGCATCACCGCCGCCCTGCGCGCCCGTGGCCTCCCGCCCTTGCGCCTGCGGGAGCTGTACCGTCACCCGACGATCCGCGAAACGGTGGCGAGTCTCAGGACCTCGGACGGATGACGGGCCTCAGCGGCTCCCCTTGCTCTTGGTGCTCAGCGCGCGCCCATGAGGCGATCCAGCGACGGCGCCAGAACCGGGGTGAGCGCCTCGGCGTAGGCCTCTGAGAGGTGGCTGTCGTCGCGGTAGACGGCGGTGTCGGCGACGACCACGGGGCAGATGCCGGTGCGGGAGGCGCAGAGCCAGGGGGTGGGGTCGATGACTGTGGTGGCCGTTGCCGATGCGGCGGCCCGGATGGCTGCGCCACGGGTCGCGTCGCGGGTCGCCTCCGGCAGGTGATGGGCGCAGGAGCGCAGTTGCACGGAGTTCCCGGCGGCGCAGTCGATCGGGTCGCCCTTGGGCCATGGCGTGTCGAGCAGGGCGGCGACCCGGGCGCCGGAGGTGCCCAGGTCACGGAACGTGTTCTCGAAGCCGGTGGTCCACTGGTGGAGGGGGTCGGCGGCCGGGCGGGCCGGGTCGCCGGCGTCCGAGGAGGAGACGACGACCAGGTCGGGGCGCAGTGTGTTGATCCTCGCAATGGCGTCGGAGCGCCAGGTGTCGCAGGCGGTGTACGGCTTGTGGCCGCTGACGATGGTCACGTCGGCGACCTTGCAGGAGGCCTTCGTCAAGGAAACCAGTTTCCAGCCGCGTGCGGTCGCGAGCCGTTGCAGGGCCGGGAACCACTGGGCCGCGTGCGAGTCGCCGAAGAGGACGATCGTGCGGGAGGATGACCGGTCGCCGTAGACGCAGGGCCGGGCTCGGGTGGTGGAGTGGTCGGCGTGGCAGCCGTCCCGGTAGACCGCGGAGCGGGAGGACTTCACCTTCGGCAGGGGCGGGGCGAGGTTGCTCGGCAGGGCGGTGGGGGACGTCGTCAGGAGTTCGGTGAGACGGGCCTGCGGGGCCGGTGCGTCGGAGAGTGACCGCGCCAGCGCGGGCGCGGGGTCGCCCACCTCGATCGTCGGCGGGACCGCCGTCGCCGTCAGGGACAGCGCCGAGACGCCCGCGGACAGCGCGGCCCCGAGCACCAGGGCTCGGCGGGGGCGCCCGCGGAAGGACCGGTGGAAGCGGACCGGGTTCTCCACGAGGCGCAGGGTCAGCCACGCAAGGCCCAGCGCCGCCGCGGACAGCCCGAGCGCGAGCGGCACGTCGGCCGTGCCGTCGGCGCGGCCCAGCGCCACCGGGGCGATGACCAGCAGCGGCCAGTGCCACAGGTACCAGCCGTACGAGAGTCCGCCGAGCCACACCAGCGGTCGCCGCCCCAGCAGCCACCCGGCGCCCTGCGAGGTGGGAGCACAGCCGCCGGCCAGCACGAGCGCGGTGCCGGCGACCGGCAGGAGGGCGTGGTGGCCGGGGAAGGGCGTCTCGTCGTCGTACCAGAGCGCTGCCAGCGTGACGCAGGCCAGGCCGAGCCAGGTCAGCGGGGCCGCGAGGGCGGCGGGCAGTCGTTCCAGCCGGCCGGTGGCCAGCGCCAGGAGCGCGCCGGCGCCCAGTTCCCATGCCCGGGTGAGGGAGCCGAAGTACGCCCAGGGCGCCGAGGAGTCCGTCACGAGAACGCCCGCCGCGAACGACCCCAGGCACAGCACCCCGAGCGGCACCGCGACCAGTCGGCGCCGACCGCGGGCGACCCGCCAGGTGAGCAGCAGGAGCAGAGGCCACACCAGGTAGAACTGCTCCTCCACGGCGAGCGACCAGAAGTGCTGGAACGGTGACGGCGGGCTGTTCTGGGCGAGATAGTCCGTACCGGCCGCCGCCAGCCGGAAGTTGACCGCGTACAGCGCACTGGCGAGGGCGTCGCCCGCGTACTCGGCGAGCCGCGCTTTCGACAGGAACAGCCAGGCCGCGCCCAGCGTGACGGCGATGACGAGGGACGAGACGGGAAGCAGCCGCAGTGCCCGGCGGGCGTAGAAGGAACGGACCGACACCCGGCCGGTGGTGGCGAGTTCGCGCAGCAGCAGCGACGTGATGAGGAAGCCGGAGATCACGAAGAAGACGTCGACACCGATGTAACCGCCGCTGACCCGGGACACGCCGGCATGGGAGAGCACCACCAGCCCGACGGCCACCGCGCGCAGCCCCTGGATGTCGAGCCGCGGGGCGTGGCCTCGGGCAGGCGCGGATCTGCCGCTCGTCGGGACGGTACGTATCTCGGCGGACATGACGCTGGGCATCGGGGGGTGACTCCTCGGGCCGACTGACTGGCATGTTTCAGCCAAGAAGACCTGTCCGGCCGCCATACGATTCCGCCGTCGACGCCCCGACTTCGCTCAGGCGAGAAGGTTCAACCGCGGGAAACCATGGGTTCACCCTGATTCAGCCCAGCAGGACACACGCCGGACAGCATGCTCGGTGGCGCGAGGTCCTTCACTCGGCCCTCCTCCAGATGGCCGTGAACCGGTCGAGCAGTGCGGCCGCCGCCGTCACGTCATCCGTGAGCGGCCGGTCGGCCTGGTCCTCGTCGAGTACCGACAGGGCGAGCTCCAGAGCGCGGCCCACGGGAAGATCCGGATCGGGCCGGAGCTCACGCTGGCGCAACGCCCTTACGGCGGCGACGAGTTCGCAGCCCACGACCAGACGGTACGCACCGCACGCACGCAGCGTCTGACGTGCGGCGAGGGAGGCGAAGCTGGCTTGTTCCTCGACGCCTCGGGAGAGTACGGCGTGGCCGAGGGACGCGGGCGCCGAGAAGGCCCGCAGATCGCCGAGGGCGGCGCCGGCTGCGTACTCCAGGATCATGACGCCGGAAGAGGCGGGTTCGTGGTCGGCGAGGAAGGGGCGCAGGCGAGTGTAGGCGGGCTCGTTGAGGGTGGAGAGCCGTGACGTCGACAGCCGGGCGACCTGGGTGAGGGCCAGCCTGAAGTGGTCCAGGGCGAGGGCGAGTTGGGACTGGTAGAAGCCGCCGTGGTGGTAGGCCGCCATGTCCTCGGGGGTGATCAGCGGGTTCTCGGCGGCCGCGTTGATCTCGATCGCGACGACCTCTTCCAGCGCGTCGGCCGCGTCATGGGCGGGACCGTGGACCTGGGGGAGACAGCGGAAGCCGTACGGGTCCTGGAGCCGACCGAGCGGCGGGGTGGGCCGGTCGGGGGCGCCGAGCAACTCCCGCATCTGCCGGGCGACTTCGAGGGAGCCGCGGTGCGGCCGGGCGGCGTGCACGGGGGCGGCGTACGCCTCGTGTGCCCCATCGACCGCCAGCACCGACAGGGCGCCGACGACCTGGGTGGCTTCCAGCAGCCCCCGCAGTTCGTGCAGGGCGAGCGCGGCCTGACCGAGCGTGAGGGCGTTGCTGCTGATGAAGGCAAGGGCGTCGTTGTTGTCGAGGTGCTGGGACTCGGGGGCACCGACCACAGCTCGCGGCTCGGCAAAAGCACCGCCCGAGAAACCCGCTTCGCGCCACGGGTGCTCCCCCGCCAACGCGAGTCCCACCTGGGCCAGCGCCGCGATGTCCCCGGTACCCACCGATCCGAACTCGTTGACGACCGGATACGCCCCGCTCTCCAGCGCCTCGCACAGCGCGGTGACCACGGTCGGCCTGAGCCCCGCACCCCCGGCCAGCAGCTGGTTGGCGCGGACGGCGAGCATCGCGCGGACCTGGCGGGCGGGCAGCTCCTCCCCGATGGCGCCGGCGTGGCTGCGCAGCAGCCGGAGGCCGTGCTCGGCGGCCGCCTCGGTGGGCACGTCCTCGTTCCGGTTGGCGCCGACGCCGGTGGAGCGGCCGTAGACGCGTCCGGTCGCGGCGATCTGCCGGGCGGCGTCCCAGGACTCCGCCACCCGCTTCATCGCGTCGGCCCCGGGTACCGGGCGCGCCGCCCTGTCGGCGAGGCGCACGACGTCCTCGACCCGGAGTCCGATCCCGTCGAGGACCACTGGGCCGGTATGCCCGGAAGACACAGCACCGGCTGCGTCCACGATCTGAGACGACATCACGCCCAAACTCCCCTCAAGGTGGACATTCGATCTTGCCTGGCGGTCAGCCGTTACGTCGGATTAACGCCAACCCGTTGACAACCTATTCACGTACCGAGAACTCTGCATGACGTTATACAGCCGGGCAAGGGACATCTCATGATCCAGTTCGACGCGGTCCACAAGCGCTTCCCCAACGGCACGACAGCAGTCCACGACCTCACCCTCGACATGGCGGAAGGCGGCGTGACCGTTCTCGTCGGATCCTCCGGTTGCGGCAAGACCACCACCCTGCGCATGATCAACCGGATGGTCGAGCCGACCTCCGGCGCCATCCGCGTCGGCGGCAAGGACGTCACCCGGCAGGACGCCGCCGAACTGCGGCGCTCCATCGGATACGTCATCCAGCAGGCCGGCCTCTTCCCGCACCGCACGGTGCTCGACAACATCGCCACCGTGCCGCTGCTCCTGGGCCACGGCCGCAGGAAGGCCCGGGCCCGCGCGGCCGAGCTGCTGGAGACCGTGGGCCTGTCGGCCGAGGCCGGCAAGCGCTACCCGCACCAGCTCTCCGGCGGCCAGCAGCAACGCGTCGGCGTGGCCCGCGCGCTCGCCGCCGACCCGCCGGTGCTCCTCATGGACGAGCCGTTCGGCGCGGTCGACCCGGTCGTGCGCACCCAGCTCCAGGACGAACTGCTCCGGCTTCAGAAGGAGTTGAGCAAGACCATCGTCTTCGTCACCCACGACATCGACGAGGCCGTACGGCTGGGCGACCAGATCGCGATCTTCCGTACCGGTGGCCACCTGGTCCAGTGCGCCTCACCCACCGAGCTCCTGGCCCGCCCCGCCGACGACTTCGTGGCCGACTTCCTCGGCGCCGAGCGCGGTCTGAAGCTGCTCTCGCTGAAGACCCTGGCGGCCGTCCCTCAAGGCCCGGCCCCGGAGGGCGGCCCGTGGGCCCTCGTACTCGACGCGGCGAACAAGCCCCTGCACTGGGCCTCGGGCGATGCCGAACTCCCCGTGCGACCGCTCAGGGACGACGACTCCCTGCTGTCGGCCCTCAACGAGTCCGTCTCCTCCCCCACCGGCCTGATAGCCCGCGTCGACGCCGACGGCGTCCTCACCGGCGTCTCGTCCCGTGACGACATCCACCAGCACGCGGGGCAGGCCCACACGGAAGCCCGGGTGGCCGCATGACGATCGACTGGTCGTGGATCGGCGACCACACCGACGACCTCACCACCCTCACGGTCTCCCACCTCCAGGCCGCCCTGTCCGCCGTCCTCTTCGGCGTCCTGATCTCGCTCCCCCTGGCCGTCGTGGCCCACCGGATCCGCCCCCTGCGGGGCTTCCTGCTCGGCATCTCGAACGTCCTGTTCACGATCCCGTCGATCGCGATCTTCGTGCTCCTGCTGCCGGTCAGCGGCCTCACCCGCACCACCACCGTGATCGGCCTGACGGTCTACACGCTGGTCGTGCTGCTCCGGAACACCGTGGAGGGCCTCGACTCGGTCCCCGCGAAGACGAAGGAGGCGGCGAAGGCGATGGGCACGCGCCCCCTGCGCACCCTCCTCACGGTCGAGTTCCCGCTGGCGCTCCCCGTGATCATGGCGGGCGTCCGCATCGCGACGGTCATGTCGATCTCCCTCGTCTCGGTCGCGACCTACATCGGGGACGGCGGCCTCGGCCAGCTCTTCACCGACGGCTTCCAGCGCAACTTCCCGACGCCGGTGATCGCGGGAGTGGTCCTCACGATCCTCCTGGCCGTGGTCGCGGACGCGGCCCTGGTCGCCGTCCAGTACGTCCTGACCCCGTGGCGGAGGCGGCGAGCCTGACATGTACGAACTCTTCGAGAACCTCGGCGGCTGGCTGACCAGCGGCGCCCAGTGGTCCGGCTCGGACGGCATCGCCCACCGCCTCGCCGAACACCTCCAGTACTCCCTCCTCGCCACGCTCATCGCGGCCGCCATCGGCCTCCCGCTGGGCCTGCTGATCGGCCACACCGGCAAGGGCGCGTTCCTCGCGATCAACCTGGCTTCGTTCGGCCGCGCGCTGCCCACCGTCGGCCTGGTCGTCCTGGTCTTCCTGGCCGGCGGACTGTCCATGCTCCCGGTCTACGTCGCCCTGGTCGCCCTGGCGGTCCCGGCCATCGTCACCAACACCTACGCCGGGATGACCGCCGTCGACCCGGACGTGAAGGACGCGGCGCGCGGGCAGGGCATGCGCGGCCACCAGGTCCTGTTCCACGTCGAGTTGCCGCTCGCCCTCCCTCTGATCATGACGGGCCTGCGCCTGGCGCTCATCCAGGTCGTCGCCACGGCCACGATCGCCGCGTACGTCTCCTTCGGCGGCCTCGGCCGGTACGTCTTCGACGGCCTGGCCCAGCGCGACCTCGTGCAGGTGCTCGGCGGCGCGGTGCTGGTCGCCGTCGTGGCCGTCGTACTCGATCTGCTGCTCAGCGCCCTCCAGCGCTTCCTCTTCCGACACCGCACTGCCTAGGGACCCCTCGATGAACCGACGCACTCTCCTCGGCGGCCTCTTCGCAGCGGCCTCCGTCCCCGCCCTCTCCGCCTGCGCGAGCGGCATCACCACCCTCGACAACCAGGGCACGACCTCCGGCGGCGGCTCCAGCAAGGGCGGAGTCACCATCGGCACCGCCAACTTCACCGAGAACCAGGTGCTGGGGTACCTGTACGCGGCTGTGCTCACGGCAGCCGGCGTCAGGACGAACGTCCGCCCCAACCTCGGCACCCGCGAGATCCTCATCCCCGCGATCAAGGGCGGCGACATCGACCTCCTGCCCGAGTACCAGGGCGCCCTCCTGCACTACCTCGACCCGAAGGCGACGGCGACCGAGGAGGGCGAGATGCAGAACGCCCTCACCGTCGCGCTCCCCGCCGGCCTCCAGGTACTGCCGTACGGCATGGCGGAGGACTCGGACGCCTTCGTGGTCACACGGGAGACGGCGAAGAAGTACGGCCTGGCGTCCCTGGCCGACCTGAAGAAGCAGAACGGCAAGCTGGTCATCGGCGCGGCGCCGGAGGTGAAGAAGCGCCAGGTGGGTGTGGTCGGCCTCAAGGACGTCTACGGAGTGGAGTTCAAGGAGTTCAAGTCCCTCGACTCCTCCGGCCCCCTGGTCAAAGGCGCCCTGAAGAAGGGCGACGTCGACGTGGCGAACCTCTTCACCACGGACACCGACATCCAGGCCAACGACTGGGTGGTGCTGACGGACCCCGAGAACCTCATCCCCGGCCAGCACGTCGTCCCGCTCATCGCCGACCGCAAGGCCGACTCCGCGGTCCGCAAGGCCCTGGCCCGCCTCGGCAACGTCCTCACCACGGCCCAGCTCACCGAGCTCAACCGCCAGGTGGACAAGGACAAGAAGGACCCGGAGGACGTGGCCAACGCGTACGCGAAGCAGCACGGGCTGGCTTGACGTCGCACGGCTCCTGCCCGGTGACGATCAAGAGCTCATTGATTTCAGAGCATGATGAGCAGACGGGTATTCGGCTTGAGCTTCCTGTTGACCGAACGACTCTGTACGTAAACCTCCAGCTTGGGGTTGTTCCCCGCTTTCACCGAGACGGTTCCCCGGACGTCCGCACCGAAAAGAAGGCTGCGTGCAGCGTCGCCCGTATAGGCTCGGTCGGTGTCCTTTTCCACCACGATGACTTCCTTGTTCTGCTGAACCTGAGCCCGGGCGCCCAACTGGTAGTAACACGAACCACGTTCGTACGTCACGCCAGGATGGGAGTTGACGAAGGAGCGTATCTCCGCCTCCTTGTCGACCTTCAGGAGGCGGTACTTGTCGGCCGGAATCGGTTCCAGATTCGCCCGTACCTCGTCAACCGATATGTCCTGACCGACGGCGAACAGGTTCTTCGTGCCGCGCACCCCCTGCTCGCGCCCGCGCAGGAAGCTGGTGGCGGCAGCGCGCACGGTGCCGATCGCCTCCTCGACGCCCTTCTGGGAGTCCGCATCCCAGATGGCGATGTTCCCGGCCGGGAAACCGTAGTTCTGGGCGGTCCGCTTGGCCAGGGAGTTCGGAACGAGGATCGCGGAAGTCCAATGACCCGGCAGCCCGCCCATCTTCGCCGTGATCTTGTCGAGCCAGGGGCCAAGGATGGCCATGTCGCCGTCGTGCCGCCGGTCGCCGCCGGAGGCGTTCTCCTCGCCGTCCGTCACGACGATCTGGAGGAAGCTGTGCTCGCCGTATTCCTCCCAGATGTGCCCCAGATCGTCAAGGGACTTCAGAGAAGCCTCGATAAGGGCCGTAGCCCCATTGTCGACCTGGTACAGCCCGCGCATGGACGGAAGATGCTTGACGTCCATGTCCCAGACCAGATTCTCCACCCTGTGGTCGAAGGAGTAGAGGCTGATCCGGGTCTCGTGGCCGAGGCTGTCCGATTCGGCCTTCAGCCCCGCCACGAACTCGTCCACGACTCGAATGAGTTGATTCTCGTGCGGACGCATTGAACCCGAACAGTCCACCACCAGCGCGACGTGATTCACCTTGTGCTGGATCTTGTTTGCGGGCATGTTTGTGCTCCCCCTTCGAGGCTCCCCGAGTGATGTCTCCACTCTATGGGGAGGCACTGACAACGGCCTTTGACGCTCAATCACCTGCCCGCATCCAGCGCTGTGTCCGGCAATCAGGTTCGGGGCATCACGGCCGCTTCGGCCCGGGCCAGGGCGACTTCCAGTACGACCAGCAGCGCGTCGCGGACCGAGCCCGTCTTGCGTGCGTCGAAGACGATCAGCGGAACGTGCTCGGCGATGTCCAGTGCCCACCGCACCTCGTCGAGGTCGTGCTCGACCTGCCCGTCGAAGGCGTTGACGGCGACCGCGAAGGGGACGTCCTTGTGCTCGAAGTAGTCCACCGCCGCGTAGCAGTCGTCCAGTCGGCGGGTGTCCACGATCACCAGGCCGCCCAGGGCGCCCTCCACCAGGTCGTCCCACATGAAGCCGAACCGGTCCTGGCCCGGGGTGCCGAACAGGTACAGCTTGAGCGTCGGGTCGATGGTGATGCAGCCGAAGTCCATGGCGACCGTGGTGGTGGTCTTGCCCGGAGTGTGCGTGAGATCGTCCACCCCTGCCGCGACCTCGGTGATCGCGGCCTCCGTGGTGAGCGGCCGTATCTCGGAGATCGAGCCCACGGTCGTCGTCTTGCCGACGCCGAAGCCGCCGGCGATGACCAGTTTGACCGGCGTCGGCGGCTGTTCAACTGGTGTCACGGAGTGTCCCCCGTGAGTCGGGGACGGCACGAAGACCATCGATAACCCTTCGCAGTACGGAGAGATCCTGGGCGGTCCCGGCGTTCGGCCGGTGGACCGCCAGATGCCCTGCGGCACGCAGGTCCTCGGCCAGCACGCGGACCACGTTGAGGTGCAGTCGCAGCCCGGCGGCCAGTTCCGCCACCGACTGCGGCCGCCGGCAGGCCGCGATGATGTCGTGATGTTCGAAGGTGAGCGAGTGCAGGACGGCGAGCCCCGCCGAGGTCGACACCAGCTGGGTCTCGACCGGGATCGGCAAACCCGCGCCGCCCCCCGACACCCGGCCTGCGGTCAGCAGGAACGGCCGGATCGCGGGGGCGCGGCCGACGGCCGGGTCCGGCGAGCCCCCGGCGTGCCCCGCTGCGTCGTGTGCTGGTCCGCCGACGGCCATCACGCTCCCTTTCCGAAGTGCCTGTACCCGTGCCCCGGGCGGGGGACGGTCAGCCGGCCGGGGCCGCGCCGACACTGTTCTTCAGCTCCAGCACCAGCTGGGGGGTGAGCGCGGCCCCGGCCCGGTTGGCGAAGAGAGTCATCTCGTAGGCGATGTTGCCGAGCTTCGCCTCCTTGGAGGTCACCACCCCGAGGACGGCGCCGCAGCCGATGGCCGACACCAGCACATGGCCGCCCTCCAGGTCGATGATGACCTTGTTGAGGCCGCCGAGCCCGTAGTTGCCGGATGCGCCCGCGGCGAGGCTCGTCAGGCCGGACACGATCGCGGCGAGCCGCTCGGAGTCGGCGTGCTCACGCAGCTGGGAGACGGCGATCAGCAGGCCGTCGGACGACACGGCGATGGCGTCGACCACACCGGCGGTCTCCGTGGCGAACCGGTCCAGCAGCCAGGTGAAATCGGCTGCGGCGGCGCGCAGATCGGTGGGTTCCGGCCGCTCGGAACTGCTGTCAGCTGTCGACGTGGTCACTGCCGGACTCCTTCTGGGATTGCTGATGGTGCGATGGTGCTGGTTCCGTCCGGGCATGAGCGCTGTCCTGCTCCGCCCTGCGTACGGCCGCCTCGAACTCGTCGAGCTCCGAGCGGACGGCCTCGGCGTCGGCGGGCTGCCGCACGGTCGGCGCCCCCCGGTCTCCCCGCGACGAGGTCGTGGCGAGTGTCGCGCCCCGTACCCGCCGCCGCAGGGGCCGTGAGTCCTCTGCGGGACGCCGTTCGCCCGAGGTCGCCGACCGCTCCCCGCCGGCGTCCTCGACGGTCCGTTCCGCGATGGTCCGCTCCGTGATGGACGGTCCCGCGGAGGTGCGCGCCGGGATGCGCCGGGGAAGCGCGTCGTGCGACGAGGGGGCCGCCGACCGCCCGGTGGCACCGGCGCCGGAGACCGGTACGCGCGACGGCGCGGGCGCGGCGGTCTCCTGCCCGGTCCTCACCGGGAACGCCGCCACGGCTCCGATCGGGCCCGTGCCCACGGGCTGCTCGGCGTCCGCGGGCTGATCGGCGTCCAGGAGCTGCTCGGCGTCTTCCCGGTCCTCGGGACTCACGGTCAGCAGGAGCGAGGCGGGGATCCAGACGGTTGCGGTGACCCCGCCGCCCGGCGTACGGCTGAGCGACACGCGCACGCCCCACCGCCGGGCAAGACTGCCGACCGCGAAGAGGCCGAGCACCCTGGTCGGCACGAGGTCGAGCCGTTCCCGGCGCACGAGCCGGGCGTTCTCCTCGGCGAGGCGCTCCGCGCTCATGCCGAGGCCGTGGTCGATGACCTCGATCAGCGCCCCGCCGTCCTCGGTGACGTCGGTCCCGGGGCGGACGGCCACCTCGACGGGGGTATGGGAGGGCGAGAACGCGACCGCGTTCTCGAGCAGTTCGGCGAGCATCAGCGTCAGGTCACCGACGATGTCGGGCGCGACCGAGACTTCCGTCTCGGGCCGCAGGGACACCCGCTGGTAGCCCTCGATCTGGCCGAGCGACGCCCTGATGACGTTGGCCAGGGGGGTCGGCCAGGCCTCCGCGCCGGTCTCCCTGATTCCGGCGAGCAGCATCAGGCTGTCGGCGTTGCGCTGGAGGCGTACGGCGATGTGGTCGATGCTGTACAGCCGTTCCAGCAGTTCGGGGTCGGTCTCCTCGCGTTCGACGGCGTCGATCAGCATGAGCTGACGAGTCGTCAGATTGCTGACCCGGCGGCCGACGTTGCCGAACATCTCGGCGACGTTGCGCCGGCTGAGCACCTGCCGCTCCAGCAGCTGGGCGGCGGTGACCTGAACCTGGTTGAACGCCTCGGCCAGTTCGCCGATCTCGTCACGGACCGGGACCGGGATCGACCTCGGTCGCAGGGGGGTGCTGTCAGCGGACTCGTCGTCGGAGACCCGGGCGAGTTCCTCGCCCGCCACGTCGACGACCTCCTGGGCGGAGCGGGTCAGGGCTTCCAGGGGGCGCACGACCGAACGCCGGATCAGGACACAGAAGGTCAGCCAGGCGGCGAAGCCGAGCAGAGTCAGTCCAAGCAGGTAGACGGCGTTCCGCAGCGCGTCCGCGGAGACGGCGTCGGCCCGGGCGGCGGTCTGCTCGATCAGCGACCTGGTGATGCCGAGTCGGGCTTCGGACTGCCGGGTCCCATCGGCGATCGCCTTGCGCAACTGCGTCGGCGTCTGGCCCTGCAGGGCCCCGGGATCGATCTGGAGCTCCGCGAACCGGGCTTCCACACCGTACTGTTCGGCACTGCGCCGCATGCCGTCCATGCGCAGGACCTGCGCGGGTGTGGCGATGCGCTCGAACCGGTCCAACTGGTGGTCGTAGAGCTTGCGGGCGCCGACCGCCCGGCTGTACTCGGTGAGGGCGTTGGCGTCCCTGGTCTGGGCGGAGAACACGGCGCTCTCGAAGGCCGCGTGGGACGCGTCGGCGCGCAGCACCGTGTCCAGGATGGTCACGACCGAGGACGACGAGGTGCCGGAGTAGCGCCCCAGGCCGATGCCGTCGATCAGGTACTCGACCGCGGAGGCGTACGCCGGGTCGATGTTGGCGGCGGGGACATAGCCCCGTTCGAGTTTCTCGCGCAGGACACCGAGGCCGCGGATGTAGTCGAGAGCCTGCGCCTCCTCGGGCGGCAGGCCGGAGGCGAACGCCGAACGCACGGCGGCGGCTTGCGCGTCGGTGCTCCGCTGTGCCCGTCGGTAGTCGGAGGTCGGCGGCAGTGGGGCTCCGGGGCGGGCCGAGTCGTACTGCACGGAGAGCAGGAGCGCCTGCCGGTGCTCGGCCTGTACGTCGTTGATGAGCCGCGCGACCTGTTCACTGTCGCGCACCAGGTCCGCGATCCGGTCGGCGTCCCGGGCCTGCTCCACCTGGCCGTAGGCGCCGACTCCGAGCAGTGCGCCGACGACCGCGATGGGCGCGATCACCAGGACGTTGAGCTTACGCCGGAAGGGCCACCGGTCGAGAACGGTCGCCGCCCTGCGGCGAAACCGCGGAGTCCGGCGGGCATGCCTGGGCGGGTCCGGCGCGTGCGGTGGGTTCCCTGTGGTGGCGGACACCCGGGCCTCCTTCGATGTGCTGCTGAGCGGTGACGGGGACCCCGTGCTCACGGACCGCCGACCGGTCGGCACCGGACGTGACACTTTCGCGGTCTTCGTCGCTGATAGGAACGATGAGATCGCGCCAGGTGTCTGGAACCAGCTGGGCGAGAGTACCGCTTTTACCATGACATGACAAAGTTTGGGCCATAAAGAATCAATGACGGAACGTTTGCGAAGTATCTCCCGAGTGCAATGCTTCGCCCGGTGAGGCGCCCGTCGTACGGCACACCGCTGATCGATCCACGGTGCTCAGTGCGGACGTTGGCGCGGACCAAGGCCAGTCGAACGCGCCCCTCGGCTCCGGCAGGCGCCGCCGCCCGGCGCCACTCGGGCCACCGCCGGACCTCGTCGCCCACCGGCCTTGCGGTCCTCTCCTCCCGTCGTCGGCCTGATCCTCACGACTGTGACCACGCGCGGGAACCGTCGCCGACCCACGCCCCGCCTCCCCGCCCGGCCCTGCCCTCTCTCGAACCGTGTTGGAGACCCCCCGTGCACCCCACCCGCAAGGCGGCCGTGACGGCCACAGCTCTCCTGGCCTCGGCCGCCATCACCCTCGCCACCGGCTGCGAGAGCGCTTCCACCACCGGCGGATCCGTCGCCGCCTCCCCCGGCGGCTCGTCCAGCCCCGGATGCCCCACCGCCCTCGCCGAGGCCAAGCGGGCCGTCAAGACGGCCGAGGACGTCAACGCCCCCTGGTCCGGGCCGACCAGCGGGCCCCGAGCCGTCCCCGGCAAGACCATCGTCTACATCGCCCAGACCCTGACCAATCCCGGCGTGGCGGGCGTCGCCAAGGGCGTCCAGGAAGCCGCCGGCATCATCGACTGGCGCGTCCTCACCCTCAACGGCCAGGGCACGCCCGCCGGAATCAAGGCGGCCTTCGCCGAGGCCCTGGCTCTCGAACCCGACGGCATCGTCATCGGCGGTTTCGATCCCACCTCCATCGCCGCACAGGTCGAGCAGGCGAACGCGGACGGCATCCCGCTGATCGGCTGGCACGCCGTCGCTGCTCCCGGCCCCAGCGAGAATCCGAAGCTGTTCAGCAACATCACCACCAAGGTCGAGGAAGTCGCGGAGATCAGCGCCGATTGGATCATCGCCCGGTCCAACGGTCGCGCGGGCGTCGTCCTGTTCACCGACGCCACGATCCCCTTCGCCAAGCGCAAGTCGGATCTGATCAAGAAGGAACTCGCCACCTGCTCCGGCGTCAAACTGCTGAGCTACGAGAACGTCCCCATCCCGCAGGCGGGCAGCCTCACCACCAAGAGGGTCGCCTCCCTGGCCTCCCGCTTCGGCGACAGGTGGACCCATTCCGCCGCCATCAACGACCTGTACTTCGACCACGCGGCCCCCGCCCTGCGTGCCGCAGGCAGGCAGGGCGACGGTGCTCCGCACAACATCGGGGCCGGTGACGGCGACCCCTCGGCCTTCCAGCGCATCAACAGCAAGGAGTTCCAGGCCGCCACCGTGCCGGAACCGCTGTCCGAACAGGGCTGGCAGATCATCGACGAGTTCAACCGTGCCTTCGCCGGCAAACCGGCCAGCGGATACGTCGCCCCCGTCCACGTCACCACCGCCGCCACCAGCGGCGGCGCACTGTCCTGGGACTCGGAGGGCTACCGCGAGGCATACCGCAGGATCTGGGAGAAGTAGACACTCAGCAGACCGGCGACCGGCCGGCCCCGTTCACCGTGGGGGCCGGCCCCCACGGTGAACACTGCCGTCAGCTCAGGTCAGTCCCTCTGTGCGCCCGTCGGCAGGGTGCGCAGCCGCATGGTGCTCGCCGAGCTGGTGCCGAAGGCGTAGTCCAGCAGCTTGGCGGCGTCCGTATAGCGGTACTGGTCGTTGAGGAGCACGCCGATGACCGTCTTCTCGTTGCGGGTCGCGGCGAAGACGAGGCAGGGGCCGGACGGCGTGTTGGTACCCGTCTTCACCCCGATCGCGCCGCTGTACGAGCCCAGCAGCTGGTTGGTGTTGTACCAGGTGTACGTGCGGGTGCCGCCGGTGCTGGTCGTCGCGTACTGGACCGTCTTCGGCTTCTTCACGATGCCCGCGAACGTCGAGTACTTCATCGCGCTGCGCGCGAGCTTGGCTAGGTCGCGCGGCGTCGTGTAGTTCGTGTTCTGCGTCGAGTTGCCGTCGAACGAGTCGAAGTGCGTGTTGGTCAGGCCGAGGGTGCCCGCCTTGGCGTTCATCTTGCTGATGAACGACTTGGTCCGCGCCGAGACGGTCGTACCGGTGCCGAACGTGTCCGCGAGGGCCATCGCGGCGTCGCAGCCGGACGGCAGCAGCATCGCGTGGAGCAACTGGCGGATGGTGACCTTGTCGCCGGTCTTGAGATCCGCGGTGCTCGCGCCCTTGGCGGTGACGTAGTCCCGGTAAACCTGCTTGATGGTGATCTTCCGGTCGAGGTTCAGGTCGGGGGTGCTCAGCACGACGCGAGCCGTCATGATTTTGGTGGTGCTCGCCATGGGCCGCTTGGTGTCGGCGTACTTGCTGTAGAGCGTGGAGCCCGTCGCGCTGTTGAGCATGAACGCGCCCTTGGCGCTGACCGAGGGCGCGGTCGCCGCCTGCGCGGGCGCGGTCAGGGCGCCGCCCGCGAGCAGCGCGCCGGCGCCGGCGACAGCTGCGGTTCTGCGGATACGTACGCCCTTGATGCCGGTTATCACTATGAACGCTCCGAGTGTGCCAAATGCCGGATGACATTTGCGAAATGAAGCGGGGGGAGGCTCTAGGGAGACTCGCGGGGGGCACCGAGGGTTGTAGGGCGGGCGGAAGTAATTCAGGAATCTGCCTGGAGTCAGGCAGCCGTTTCACGCCGGAGCCATCATTCCAAGCGGCTCAGCAGGACCTGTGACTCGTCCCTGGCGGCGGCCACCTCCGACTCGCCGAGCCCGCACAGCCGCAGGCACGACGACGCGATGGCCTCCGTGTCGGCCGCCTCCGGCGCACGGGAACGCCGTATCTGGATGACGACCTCCACCAACTGGATCAGCAGTTCGCCGAGCCGCTCGGCGGGCAGGGTGCGGGCGACACCCTCGGCCGCCGCCAGGGCGCCGAGAGTGCCGTAGCTCTCCTGCAGCCGGCCCCGCTCGGCGCGGAAGGCGTCGAACCGCTCGGTCCGCACCTCCGGGAGCAGATAGAGGGTGCCGATGTTGTACGGAGTGCGGCTGAGGGTGCGTACGTCCATCGCGGCCACCGCGTAGAGCGCCGCGGCCGGAGTCGCCCGTGCGGGCACGAGTGCCTGGATCCGCTCCACCATCTGCAGACTGGGCCGCACGGAGGTGGCCAGCAGCTCGGCGAGGATCTCCTCCTTGGTGGCGAAGTGGTAGTAGAGCGAGGCCTGCCTGATGCCCACGCGTTCGGCGATCATCCGGGTGCTGGTGCTGGCGATCCCGCGTTCCACGAAGAGCGCCCCGGCGGCGTCGAGGATCTGTTCCCGGGCCGAGGTGCCAGGGTCGGACGGCGGCGTGTGCCGGGGCCTGCCCTGGCGGGGACGCGTGATCGACATGGTTCCATCCTGTCACCTGGGTGGCGGGCCTCTGCCGTGCCCGGCACGGGGGCTCGGCCCTCTCGCCCGACGGTCACGCGGACGCGGTGTAGGCCCGCCAGCCGCCGAAGTGGGTGATGTCGGGAGCCCCTTCGACGGCGTACGGCTCCACGAGAAAGCCGCTGACCTGCTGCCCGTCGGCCAACTCGACGGTGCCGATGGTCATCGGCGCGGGAACGGCGGCGGTGAACGCCCCGAACCCCGAAGCCGGCAGCCGCCAGATCTCGCCCTCGATGCCTCTTCCCGCCCCGCCGTCCGCTGCCGTGTCCCTGCCCGGCCCGGTGCCCGGCCAGCTCTCCGGCACCCGGACCAGGCCCGGCTTGGGCGGTTCGGTGGCCAGGGCGTACAGCCGGTAGCCGCCTGCGGTGCGGGCCGGGCCCACCAGCGTGCCGCCCGCCTGCACCAACTGGGCGTTGAGCGGCTGCCCCGTGAGGTGGGCACCCACCACGAACAGGTCGAGCCCCGGGTCCGCGAGCCGCTCGGCCAGGGCGGCCAGGGCGCGGTCGGAGAACGCCGGGCCGGTGAACATCACGCCGAACGGCAGACCGTCCACGAACCCGGCGGGAACGGCGAGCGAGGCGTAGTCGAGCAGGTTGGCGAAGTTGGTGAAGCGCCCCATCCGGGCATTGGCGCCGACCGGATCGGCCGCCACCTCGTCGAGGGTGGGGTGCCAGGTGGTGGTCGGGGTCAGGAGCGCCACGCAGCCGTCGAGGGCCTCGCGTCCGGCGGCGCCGAGGGCGGCGAGCCGGGCGGTGTCCGCGACCCAGTCGGCGGCGGTCTTCTCCCGGCCGGCCAGCACGATGGCGGCGACGGTGGGGTCGAGGTCCGTACCGATCAGGTCGCGGTGCTTCTCCAGGTGCTCGCCCACGGCGGCGTACCGCGCGGCGACGAACGCGCCGCCGTACAGCAGTTCCGCGGCCTGAAGGAGTGGAGTGATGTCGACCTCGACGATGTCCGTTCCGGTGCTCGCCAGGCGGGCTACCGCGGCGTCGAAGGCCTCGCGCCAGCCTTCGGCCATGCCCGCCAGGTGCTCTGGGGCCGGGACGGCGACCTTGGGGCGCGCGGGTGGCGGCGGGAGTTGGGGGCCGGTGCGGGAGAGCGGGTCGGCCGGGTCGGGTCCCTCGGCGACCTCCGCGGCGATGCGGGCGAGCCGCAGGTCGCGGGCGAAGACGGTCACGCAGTCGAGGGTGTCGCAGGCGGGGACCACCCCGGTCACGGGCACCAGGCCCTTGGTGGGCTTGACCCCGACGATGCCGTTGAGGGCGGCGGGCACCCGCCCGGAGCCGGCCGTGTCGGTGCCGAGCGCGATGTCGGCGATGCCCAACGCGACCGCGACGGCGGAGCCTGAGGACGACCCGCCGGAGATGCGGGCGGTGTCCCAGGCGTTGCGGACCGCGCCGTAGGGGCTGCGGGTGCCGACCAGGCCGGTGGCGAACTGGTCCAGGTTGGTCTTCCCGAGCACCACCGCGCCCGCCGCGCGCAGCCGCGCCACCGCGGGCGCGTCGGCCCCCGGCCGGTAGGCGTACGAGGGGGCGCCCGCGGTCGTGGGCAGGCCGGCCACGTCGATGTTGTCCTTGACGGCCGCGACCAGGCCGGCCAGCGGCAGCGCCGGGTCGATCCCGGCCGCCTCGGCGAGCACCTCGTCACGGGGCCTGAGGTGGATCCAGATCTCGGGCCGGCCGGCGCTCTCGATGCGGTCGTAGGCGGCCTCGACGCGTGCGGCCGGTGTCATGGCGCTCATGCAGCCCTCACCGCCGCGAGGACCTGGCCGGGGGCGACCTGTTCGCCGGGCTTCACGTAGATCGCCAGCAGTGTGCCGGCGGCGGGGGCGCTCACCTTCGACTCCATCTTCATCGCCTCCAGGGAGAGGATCGGGTCACCCTCGGCGACGACGGCGCCCGGCTCGGCGACGGTCTGCCAGACGGTGGCGGTGAACGGCGCGGTGACCGGGACCGCGCCGTCCGGGACGGTGACCGCGACGGCACTCGCGGCCGGTCCGGGATCGTCGTCCCGGTCGAACTCGCCGGCGGCCCGCCAGCGTTCCTTCTCGGCCTCGAACGCGGCGCTCTGCCGCTTCCGGAACGCGGCGATCGAGTCGGCCTCGGCGGACAGGAAGGCGTTGTACTCGGCGATCGAGAAAACCCCCTCCTCCGTCTGGAAGGCGCCGCGGCCGGCGTCGGTCTCGGCGCGCAGTTCGAGCAGTTCCTCCGCGGTGACGGGATACCACTCGATGCGGTCGAAGAAGCGCAGCGCCCACGGCGAGTCCTCGAACAGCCCGCCCTTGCGGAACCGGTTCCAGATCTGCACGGTGCGGCCGACGAACTGGTAGCCGCCGGGACCCTCCATGCCGTAGATGCACAGATAGGCGCCGCCGATGCCCACGGAGTTCTCCGCGGTCCAGGTGCGTGCCGGGTTGTACTTGGTGGTCACCAGGCGGTGCCGGGGGTCGAGCGGGGTGGCGACGGGGGCGCCGAGATAGACGTCGCCGAGGCCGAGCACCAGGTAGGAGGCGTCGAAGACGGTGCGGTAGACGTCGTCGGCGGTGTCCAGGCCGTTGACGCGGCGGATGAACTCGATGTTCCACGGGCACCAGGGGGCGTCGTCGCGCACGCCCGCCATGTACCGCTCGATGGCGAGCCGGGTCGCCGGATCGTCCCAGCTCAGCGGCAGCCGCACCGTGCGGGAGGGGACCACCAGCTCGTTCGTGGGCGCCACTTCGTCCTCCAGCTCGCGCAGCAGGACGGTGAGGTCGCCGGCCTTCAGCCGGCGGGCGTCGGTGTGGATCTGCAGGGAGCGGATGCCCGGGGTGACGTCGACGATGCCGTCGGGAGCGTGCGCGGCGAGGGCCTCCTGCAGGGCGTGCACGCGCATCCGCAGGCCGAGGTCCAGCACCATGGGGCCGTACTCGACGAGGACGTTGTCGTCGCCGGCCCGGCGGTAGGTGACCGAGGGGCGGTCGTCGGTGGCCTCCAGACGGCCGAGAATGCCGTCGTCACCGTCTCCGCCCGCGCTGATCAGCGCGGGCGAGGCACGGCGGGCGTCCAGGGCGGCGGCCTCGGCTTCCCTGACCGGTACGAAGCGGACGGTGTCGCCGGGGCGGAGCTGACCGAGCTTCCACAGTTCGCCGCTGGCGACCACCGCGGGGCAGACGAAACCGCCGAGGGACGGCCCGTCGGGGCCCAGGACGATGGGCGTGTCGCCGGTGAAGTCGAGGGAGCCCACCGCGTACGGCGTGTCGTGGATGTTGGAGGGGTGCAACCCGGCCTCGCCGCCGTCCTGGCGGGCCCACTGGGGTTTGGGCCCGATCAGGCGGATGCCGGTGCGGGCCGAGTTGTGGTGCACCCGGTAGTCGGTGGCGTAGAGGGTGTCGATGTCGTCGCGGGTGAAGAACTCGGGCGCCGCGTGCGGGCCTTCGGTGACACCGATCCGCCAGTGGGAGGGGATCGCGGGCCGGCGCTCGGGCGGGGTCGGGCCGCCACTGGTGGTTGCTCCGGCTCCAGGCCGCAGGACGTCTCCGGCGAGCAGGGCGCGCCCGCCGTGCCCGCCGAAGCCGCCGAGGGTGAAGGTCGAGGCGCTGCCCAGGTATTCGGGTACGTCGAGGCCGCCCTGGACGGCCACGTAGCTGCGCAGGCCGGGGCCGTGGCAGGCGCCGAGGACCAGGGTGCCACCGGCCGGGACCGGTACCGGCTCCCACAGGGCCGCCGCGGTGCCGTCCACCGTGACCGGGACGGGGGCGCCGGTGACGGCGACCACGCAGGCGGCCGAGAAGCGCAGGGTCAGCCCGCCCGCGGTGACCTCCAGCGCGGGCGCCCCGGCCGGGTTGCCGACGGCCAGGTTGGCCTCGGCGAAGGAGACGGGGTCGAAGGGCCCGCTCGGCGGCACGCCGACATGCCAGTGGCCGAGCCGGCCGGGAAGGTCCTGGACGGTGGTCATCGCTCCCGGCACCAGGACGTCGATGCGCGGCTCGGGATCGGCGGTGGTGGCGAGGGTGCTGGTGCTGTGCACGGCCCCGCGCACCTCGTCCCGCACGGTCAGCGAGCGCAGCAGACCGAGGTTGGTGACGACGCCGTCGACCCGGCTGGCGGCCAGGGCCCGGCCGAGCACGTCGAACGCGGTGTCGCGGTCGTGGCCCTTGGCGATCACCTTGGCGAGCATGGGGTCGTAGTACGGCGAGACCTCCAGGCCGGTCTCGGCGTAGCCGTCGACGCGGACGCCGGGCATCTCGTCGGCGCCCTGGCCGGGGAAGGCCGCCCGGGTGATCAGGCCCGGGGAGGGAGCCGAGTCCTTGCCGGGGTCCTCGGCGTAGACGCGGGCCTCCACGGCATGGCCGGTGGGCGTCCACTCCCGGTCGAACACCTCGTCGTCGACCCTGCCGTCGCGGGCCAGGGTGAGCATGAGTTCGACGAGGTCGACGCCGTACGCCTCCTCGGTCACCGGGTGCTCGACCTGGAGCCGGGTGTTGACCTCCAGGAAGGCGGCCTCCTCGCGCACCGGGTCGTAGACGAACTCCACGGTCCCCGCGCCGCGGTACCCGATCGAGGCGAGCAGCCGGTGCGACGAGTCCCGCAGCAGGTCGCGGACATGGCCGGGCAGGGCCGGGGCCGGGGCCTCCTCGATCACCTTCTGGTTGCGGCGCTGCAGCGAGCAGTCGCGGTCGCCGAACACGGCGATCCGGCCGGTGCCGTCGCCGAAGACCTGCACCTCGACGTGGCGGGCCGGGCGCACCAGGCGCTCCAGAAACACCCCGGCCGACCCGAAGTTGGACGTGGCGAGCGCCGCCACGGCGGCGAAGGCTTCGCGCACTTCGTCGGTGGTGGCGCAGGCCCGCATGCCGATGCCACCGCCACCGCCGGTGGCCTTGACCATCACGGGCAGCCCGATCGACTCGGCCGCGGCTACGGCCTCCTCGGCGCTCGCGAGCAGTTCCGTCCCGGCCAGCAGCGGTACTCCGGCCGCCTTGGCGAGGGCGCGGGCGGTGTGCTTCTCGCCGAAGGCGGTGATCTGGTCGGCGGTCGGGCCCGCGAAACGCAGGCCGGCCTCCTCGACGGCACGGGCGAAGGCGGCGTTCTCGGAGAGGAAGCCGTAGCCCGGGTGGATGATTCCGGCGCCATGGGTGAGCGCGGCCTCGATGATCGCGTCGCCGCGCAGATACGAGTCGCGTGCGGGCGCCGGACCCAGGTGGACGGCGTGGTCGGCCTCGCGGACGTGCGGGGCGGCCCGGTCGGCGTCGGAGAAGACGGCGACGGTGCCGAGGCCCATCTTCCGGGCGGTGCGGATGACACGGCGGGCTATCTCACCGCGGTTGGCGACGAGGACAGCGGTGGGGCGACTCACGCGGCGTCCTCCGGGGTGCTTGCGAACCCGAGGCGGCCCGCGACAGGGCTCGCCGGGCTGTCGGCGCTCTGCGGGTCCACGACGATCATCCGCAGCGGGGTCGGGTTGAAGTCGTTGCACGGGTTGTTCATCTGCGGGCAGTTGGACACCATCACCAGGACGTCCGTCTCGGCGCGCACCGCGACCCGGCGGCCGGGCGCCGACATGCCGTCCACGATGCCCAGCGCGCCGTCCGCCTCGACGGGCACGTTCATGAACCAGTTGAGGTTGGAGACGATGTCCCGCACCCCCAGACCGCGCCGGCCGGCCTCGGCTAGGAAGTTCTCGCGGCAGCCGTGATGGAACATCACGTGGTGGCCGTAGCGCAGGGTGTTGGACTCCTTGCCGCATGCGCCGCCGATGGTGTCCTGCCGGTCGATCTCGTTGGCGACGACGGTCATCAGCGGGCGGCCCTCGTTGCTGCGCAGCACGGTGCCCGTGCGCACGTAGGCGTTGCCCTGCCAGGCGAGGGTGTCGGGGACGCTGTAGCGCTCCTCGGGGTCGTCGGCGTTGTAGAGCAGGCAGTCGGCCGACTGGTTGCCGCCGACGTCGACGATGGTCAGGACGTGCCCCTCCTTCACGACCGCCGACCAGGGCGCGTTGGGGGCGACCTTCTCGTCCAGGACGACGGTGCCCTCCACCAGGCTCGCTCCCCAGTCCAGGGTGGAGCCCTCGTCGTACACCGCGCCGACCGGGACGGTGGAGGCGAGGGAGCCGCCCGAGGTGGTCGGGTATGTCGGGTACGTAGTCGACGTGCTCTCGGTCTGACTGGTCGCCATGTCACAGCCCCCGGGCTTCGCAGTAGTCGACGGTGTTGAGGTACGCCCGGTGCAGCTCGGGCGTGGCGGTGAACCGCGGATCGCCCGGGCCGGTGGCGGCGGAGCGCCAGGCGTGCACGCGCAGCGGCCCGACGACGTAGTCGGGGCGCGGGTCCAGCGGGTGGGCGACGTTGGCGATCAGCACCAACAGGGGCATCTCCGCGACGAGTTCGACATACGTGCCGGGACCGGCGCTGCCCCGCCAGGCGAGGGCGCCGTCCGCCTCGACGCGTACTCCCTGGAAGAAGGAGAGGCTGGGCGGCAGATCGCGCCGGGACAGGCCGTGCTTGGCGGCCGCCTTGAGGAAGAGTCCGCGGCCGGACGGGGACGGCCCGTGGGGCCGGGCGTCACCGTACTTGCGTTCGTTCCAGGCGTCGGTGGTGGTGCCGCAGAAGGCGTCGTGCCGGCCGGAGGAGTCACCGGTGACCACGGCCAGGATCCGGCCGTCGCCGGACAGCAGCGGATGGTTCTCGCCCAGGTAGGCCTGCCAGGGGATCTTCTGGGTGTCGGCCACGTTGAGCCGCTCGACCGGTTCCAGGGCGTTGAAGAGCAGCAGGTGGGCGCAGGCGTCACCGGTCGGGTCGTCGAAGCGCAGCCGGGTGCCGCGGGCGAGGACTTTGTGGGTGTAGCCGCCGGGCGCCACCGTCTCCGCCCACACCAGGGCGGCCGGGTCCACGCCCGGCGGGCAGTGCGGGCTGCCGGACGCCGGGAGGTACGGCATCCAGTCGCTCGCCTGCCCGCTCTGGGCGCGGGCGTCGTCCTGGGCACTTCGGACACTGTCGGTCTGGTGCAGATCACGGACTCCGGCGGGGGACGGCCCGGTGGGGTCCTGGTCGTGCGGTGCGGTGGTCGTCGGCTCTTCGGCTGTGGTCATGGATGTCCCGTCATCCCTTCGTGGTTACGTCGTCAGGGCCTCGGAACGGCTCAGGCGGGCTCGGCGACGGCTGCGGTCTCCTGGGCGGGCGGCTCGACGTGCGTGTGGGGTACGTGCCTCAACTCGATGCGGCGGTGCAGCCGGCGGGCGAGGAAGTAGGCGGCGCCGACGGCGAGGCTGAGCCCGATGAACAGCAGGGCGCTCCACCGCAGCCACCACGTGCCGTCGGTGAGGTCGTAGATCTCCGGGCGGGGCCAGATCAGGTTGACCGTCATGCCGATCTGGTAGAGCACGGCGAGCGTGTTGACCGCCAGGCCCCAGCGCCCCAGCGAGAACAGCGGCCGGCCCGTCTCGTCGACGCCCGCCGGGAGCCCCCGGTGCCGGAACCGGGCGACCAACTGCGGCAGCGTCACGCCCAGATAGGCCAGGTACAGCATGGCGATGCAGAGGCTGGCGAGGGCGGTGAAGATCGCCGCCTGGCGGAGGTTGACCACGAGCGCGATCGCGGCGCCCACGCCCACGACGACCGATGTGGTGATCGGCGTACCGGTACGGGCCGACACCTTGCCGAGGTGCCGGTGGAACGGCAGGGCGCCCTCGCGGGCCATGGAGTAGATCATCCGTGCGCCGGAGGTCTGCACGGCGAGGGTGCAGGCGAACACCGCCACCGCGACGCAGCACAGCAGCAGCCGGCCCAGGACGTCTCCGAGCCGGTCGGTGAGCACCCAGGAGAGACCGCCGGTGGCGAGCTTCCCGTCGGTCAGGCTGCTCGCCGCCATGAGTCCCGAGAGGATCAGCAGCGCGCCGCCGACGCCCGAGAGGACCAGTGCCCGCAGGATGGTCCGGGGAGTGGTCCGGCGCGGGCTGTGCGTCTCCTCCGCCAGTTCGCCCGCCGAGTCGAAGCCGACCATGACGTACGCCGCCATCAGCGAGGACGCGAGGAAGGCCCCGAAGTAACCGCCGTCTCCGGCCCAGCCGGTGGTGTGGGCCACCACCTCCGGGCCCCGCTCGGGCAGGAAGAAGAGCACCAGCACCAGTGCGATCACGCCGACGATCTCGACCGCCACGCCGACGCTGGTGGCGGCGGCCATCTGGCGGATGCCGAGGATGTTCACCACGGTGGTGATCACCAGCAGGAGGCAGCCCAGGAGGACCGCGTTCTGCGCGCCGGTCGGGGAGCCGACCGACGGATCGGCTCCCGCTCCGCCGACGATCTGGAATCCGGACCAGATGCCCGGCAGTACCGCCTGCGCCGCGATCGCGGCCGCCGCGACGGTGAGGATCTGACCGATGATCATGATCCAGCCGACGAACCAGCCCGTCGTGGTGCCGGCCAGCCGGCTCGACCACTGGTAGATCGCCCCGGAGATGGGCCAGCGTGCCGCCAGTTCGGCGAAACAGAGCGCGACCAGCAGCTGGCCCGCGAAGACCAGCGGCCAGGTCCAGAAGAAGGCCGCCCCACCGAGGCCGAAGCCGAGGCCGAACAGCTGGAAGACGGTGGTGAGGATCGACACGAAGGAGAAGCCCGCGGCGAACGACGCGAAGCTGCCCACCCCCCGGCGAAGTTCCTGCTGGTAGCCGACGGGAGCGGAACTGCTCGTGACGCCACCGTCGGGGCCCTGCTCAGGGGCGAGTTCAGGCCGGCCCATCGCGGCACCTCCGATCGATCAGGGATACCTGTCGAGTGACAGGTATTGCGATGGTGGGGTGGACGGGTCTCACGCCTGGGTCCCGGAAGTTAACTTCGTGTATCCGGGTGTCACTTGGGATGTCTTGTACCTACTGGGCGGTGAAGTGGTCCTTGCGGATGACCCCGTGCACGCCCACGGTGCGGTCGACGACCTGCGAGATCTCGAAGTCGGCCGCCGCGGACAGGTAGGCGTAGGCGACCGCCCGGTCCATGCCGAGGTCGTCCTGGAGGAAGTCCAGTGCGTTGACCACCGCCCTGCGCATCGCGATGTTCAGGTCGCTGATCTGGCCGTTCCGGGAGCCGTCCGGGTCGGAGAGTCCGATGGGCACCCAGGCGTCAGGGGTCTCGGCGAACGGGTAGCGGAAGGCGACCGAAGGCGCGTCGCCCGAACCCGCCTTGCACACGGTGAGCCGGAACGTGGCACGCAGGGACCCCTCCATGGCGGTCAGCGCCACCTCGCCGTCGCCCATCGCCATGTGCGAGTCACCGGTGTAGAACAGCGCCCCTTCGGCGTACACGGGAAGGAAGAAGGTGGCACCTATGCCTAGCAGGTTGATGTCGATGTTGCCGCCGCCGAGCGTGGGCGGGATGGAGTTCAGCGAGGGGGCGGTGAGGGTGTCGGCGGGGGCGAACGCCACACCCATCATCCCCATGAACGGGTGCAGCGGAAACACCACTTCACCGGAACCGCCGCGCGGCAGCACACCGCTGGGCACGCCGTCCCGCCCGCGGCGCACCGGTGTGAAGACCGAGACGTCGCCGTATCGGGTGGGATCACCTGTGGCTCGCCCGTCCGTGCCCACCGGCGGCATGATCTCCTCCAGGGTGATCCCCGCCGGCACGCCGCCTCCGGCGAGCCGGGGCAGGGCGCCCTTGCCGTGGCGGCTGGAGACGACTCCGTACGGTACGCGCAGCAGCATCGAGAGCATCTCGACCTTCAGGACGTCTCCCGGCTCGGCGCCCTCCACGTAGACCGGCCCCGTGACCACGTGCGGGCCGTCCACGTCGAAGTCGCGCTCGGTGCGGGAGTAGTCAGCGGCGATCGCGACGGCGTCGTCGAGCACCTGGTCGCGCGGTACTCCCTGCCGGCCGAAGTACGCCACCGGGTCGCGGCCCTGGTCTTCCAGGATGCCCTCGTGCGACACCGCGTCCACGGTGATCGTCTCCCCCGACCGCATCCGCGCCACGGGCTCGCTGTCCAGAGCCGGCACGTAGCCCCACCGCACCTGGTCCGGCAGGGAGGGGAGGTAATGCTGCCCGTGGATGGGTCCCTTGCCGGGCTGCAGGATCTCGCGGGGGAAGAGGGAAGGCGCGGCGGCGGACGGGGAACCCGGCGCGGCCGAAGCGGCCTGGGCGCCCAGCAGGCTCCCGGCGGCTCCGGTCACCGCTGCCGCGGCGCGCAAGAAGCCCCGTCTCCCCAGCCTCTCGATGAGCGCCTCGCGCACGGCGCGGTTCGTCGGCCTCGACGATTCCATGGGTCCTCCAGCAAGAGTCTCGGGGCGGCCGGGGCCCGTCGGACAGTGTCCTGCGCACCCGGTCACCCGGCGGTTGCGACCAGGCTGGTGGGCGGTCATGGCGCTCGGCCATGCGACTGGGACACAGAACTCCGGGGCACGTCCGTACCCGGGTATGAACGGGAACGCGCCGCACGGGGACTGCCCGGGCGCGGCACCACCAGCGGCATCGGGGAAGGGAACGTAATGCGACAGTGCCAGGGCGGTAACAGGCCGCCGTTTTGCTGGACGCGTGCCACACACCAGTCCTGTCCTCGCCGAACTGACGGGGGCCTGGCATCGCTCCCTTCTTGTCGAGGGCGACGGCAGCCGCGATGTCACCAGCACCGTCACCTGGCTCCAGGGCCCCACCCGCTACGCCGACCTGCGTCAGGCCGCTGACCGGCCGCACCCCCAAGGCAGTCGAAGTCTCGGTGACCTCACCTTCGGACAGCTGCTCGACCTGGCTCGGCAGGAGGGGTTCGCCGGGCGGCTGCACCACGCCGACGGTGCCTTCCACTGGAACCGCGCCGTCGACTTCGCGCCCACGCCCGTTCCGGACGCCGGGGTGCTGACCTGGCGGGGACCGATGCTGGTGGAGACAGGCCTGCACGCTCCGTACACCGAACACTGGCTTCCCGGCGCGGGCGCCGGCCTGCCCTGCGCGGCCGTGGAGTTGGCGGATCCGGACTCCGGCGCCATCGCCCTGCTGGTGCGCACGCGAACGTGGTTCGGCTACGCCCGCAGCCGTCCCGAGCCGCTGCCGGCCCACGCCCCGCTGGCGGAACTGGTGGCGGGAGCCGGAGACCTCGGCCGGGCCCGGCAGATCCTCGACTGCGAGGTGTCACTCGGCCGGGTCGTGGGCCACCGCTGGACGCTGCACCGCTCGACCCTGCCGCACCGCGTGGGCCGGACCCTCGCCCCCGTCCTGGTCGGATCCGCTGGGCTGCTGCTCGCCGACACCGGTCCGGGAGGTGCCCCGTACGCCCGCCGCTGGGAGGTCACCGCGGCCGAGGGGCGCCTCGACGTCCTTTCCTCGATCTCGGGTTCCTCGGCTGGTACTTGACGGTCCACCCGGTGGGCTGCCCCTCTCAAAGGCCATCGGCTTCAGCCGCGCACCGGACCGCGGCTGTGGACCAGGTCGTGGGCCCGCACGGCGAACCACAGCTCCGCTATGTGATCGGTCTGCGTGACCCCGCGGCCGGTCAACTGCTCGATCTTGCGCAGCCGGTAGCCGAGGGTCTGTTTGTGGATGTGCAGTTCGTCGGCGGCCAGCCGCCACGACCGATTGCTGCGCAGGGCGACCCGGAGCGTATGCAGGTACTCGGTGCCGTGCTCGGCGTCGTGTGCCATCAGCGCGCCCAGCACTCTGGACACCAGGACCTGGGCCTCGGCAGGGGTACGGGGCAGCGGCAGCGCGGTCTCGTCGCCGTACCGGACCACACGCCGGTTCTCGGCCTTGGCGGCGCCCAGCGCCCATTGGGCCTCCTGCCGGGCTTCGGCGACGCGCCCCGCCGTACCGATCCGGTCGCTCACACCGATCGGCGCCGAGGAGCCCAGCGAGATCTGCTCCAGCAGCTCCGGACGGTCGTCCAGCACGATGTGCAGGCTGTCGTCGCGGCGCAACAGCAGGTGGGGCACCCGTGGTCGGGACAGACGGCGGTGGACCTCGTCGGCGACGCTGTCGCAGGCGGCGGGGGTGAGGACGAAGACGGAGCCGGCCGGTGCGATGCCGCTGTCCGCCAACTGGTGCTCGGCTGCCGACGGATCGAGCCTGCGCTCCAGCAGGTGCAGCAGCAGGTCGGCGCCCCGGCGACGGCGGCTTTCCCGGTCCGCCGCGAGCTGCGCCAGCTCCAGCGCGCCGACCGTCGCGACGTGCTGCAGCAGTCCGAGACCGGGCGGCTGTTCCCCGGTCGGCTCGGCGACCAGCGCCGTCGGCTGATCGCCCGGCACGGCGACGGCCAGCGCCGTGGCCCACCGGCCGTCGCTCTCCCGGCGGCGCAGCCTCAGCACGCCCGGCATGGCACGGGAATGGGCCGCGAACTCGGCGGCCAGCGCGTCGGCGAAACTCGTCTCGAGGCCGTCGTCGAACAGCGACAGGCCCGTCTCGGGATCGACCAGGAACAGTCGCGCGTCCAGCTCCCGGCCGAGCCTGTCGAACATCTCCGGCCCGGACAGGCCCCTGGCCATCGAGGTCCGCAGCAATGCGTACAGCCGCGCCACACTCGCGAGCTGCCGGGCGCCCTCACGCTCGTTGACATCGGCCACCGCCCGCGCGACCGCGCTGAACGGCACGCTGTACGGCACGGACACCACCGGCAGCGACAGCGCGTCGGCCCGCTCGGTGAGGGCACGGGTCAGCGGCGGCCCCCCGGTGCCCAGGCCCAGGCCGAAGGCGCTGGGAGCCGCCTCGGCGAGCTGCTCGATGAAGGAGGCCTGGCCTGGTGGATCGGCAGGCAGACCCGTGCCGTTGGTCAGCAGCAACTCGCCCGAGGCGAGCCACGCCCAGGGGTTGGGCAGGTCGGACGGGTGCACCCAGCTGACCTCGCGGTCCAGGCCGCGGGCACCGGCGTGCAGCGACATCTGCAGGTGCGGCATCGCGAGAAGTTCGCCCACGGTCACCGCCATCGCTGCCTCGCCTCCCGGACCCCGGCCTGCGGTTTCTCCGGCGGTGAACCTATGCACGCCGGTCACTCCGGTGATGAGACCGGCGTGAATTCCTTGTTACCGGCGCTCGGGCAGCCTGACCGTTCATACCCCGGTATGACACGGGGCGGAAGATCTGCGTCCGGGTCGCATGGCGGACCCGCGGGTCCCGTTCGCATGCTGTGCGCACCCAGTAAGCGAGCGGAGTGTGCGGCGATGACCCGATCCGATGCCCACCAGCGTGACGTGAACACCCCGGCCGGCCCCATCGACTGGCCCGAAGGCTTCACCGCGGCCGCCTGCCTCACCTTCGACATGGACGCCGAAGCCGCCGTGCTCAGCACCGACATCTCGTCCGTCGACCGGATGAGCCCGATGAGTCACCAGTCGTACGGACCGCTGGTCGGGGTGCCCCGGATCCTGGACATGCTGGAACGCCACGGCCTCAAAGCCACGTTCTTCGTCCCCGGATACACGGCACACCGCTACCCCGCGACCGTCAGGTCGGTGGCCGAGGCAGGTCACGAAGTGGCCCACCACAGCTACTTCCACGAGAACACCGTAGGCATGGACGCCAGGACCGAGGCCGACATGCTGGACCTGGGGATCAAGGCCCTGCAGGAGGTGGCGGGCGTCACGCCGGTGGGCTACCGGGCGCCGATGTGGGAGCTGAACTACCACACGCCGCGGCTGCTCGAGGAGCGCGGATTCCTGTACGACTCCAGCCTCATGGACGCCGACCATCCCTACCGGCTGGCGGTGGACGAACGGCCGCAGGCGGGCAGCATCGTGCAGGTACCCGTCTCCTGGGGCCTGGACGACTGGGAGCAGTACGCGTTCCTGCCCGGGCTCATCGGCTCCGGTGTGATCGAGAGCCCGGCCAAGGCGCTTCAGATGTGGACCTGGGAGCTGGAGGCCATTCACCGCCTCGGCGCCTGCTTCGTCCTCACCTGCCACCCCTTCCTGTCCGGCCGCCCCTCGCGCGCCGAGGCGCTGGAGCGGCTCGTCGAGCGGATGAAGGAGCTGCCCGGCCTGTGGATCACCACGGTCGCCGAGGTCGCCCGCCACACCGCCTCCCTGGACCTCACCCCGCGCACGTGCCCGCAGCCCCGGATCCCCGAACAGGCGTACTGGGTACCGCGGCGCCTCTGACACCGGGACCGCGTGCGTTCCGCCTGTCCCCCACTTCTCCCACCACGGGCAACGGCGCCTGTCGTGTACGTCCGTACGCCCACGGCGGCCCGCCCCCGGCCGCCCCTTCGACAGGAACCGTCATGCCTGAGAACACCACCACCGCCCCGCCGGGCCTGCCCGCCGACGAAACCGGCACCGTCGTCGGCGAAGAACTCAAGCAGCAGTACACCCTGAGATCGGCGTTCGCCCTCGCCTTCTCGGACGTCTCCCCCATCGTCGGCCTGTACGGCGTGTTCGCCCTGGGCGTCGTGACCGCCGGTCCCGCCTTCTGGTGGGCGTTCCCGGTCGTCCTCGTCGGCCAGCTGCTGGTCTCCGGCGTCTTCGGCGAGCTGGTGTCCCGCTGGCCGCTGCAAGGCAGCGTCTACCAGTGGGCACGCCACCTGATCGGTCCCCGCTACGGATGGTTCACCAACTGGGCGTACATGTGGGGACTCACCCTCGCGCTGTCGGCCCTGTCCTACGCGGCGTCCGGCTTCCTGATCGAGGCGATCGGACTCACCGGCGTCAGCGGTACGACGCAGGCGCTGATCGCGCTGGGAGTGCTGCTGTTCGGCTCGGCCGCCAACATGATCGGAGGCCGGGTCCTGAAGGTACTGCTGTACTGCAGCCTGGCGGCGGAGCTCGTCGCCACCCTGGGCATCGGGCTCGTGCTGCTCTTCGTGCACCGGGAGCACGCCTTCTCGACCCTGCTGAGCGGCGGCGGCACCGCACACGGCGCGCAGTGGCTCTTCGGGCCGTTCCTCGGCGCGGTCGCCATGGCGGGCTGGTCCTTCGTCGGATTCGAGTCGGCCGGCTCCATCGCCGAGGAGGTCAAGGAGTCCCGGCGGGTGCTGCCCAAGGCCATGCCGCTGGCCCTGGCGGCCGTCGGCCTGCTCGTCATGTTCGCCAGCCTCGGCATCCTGCTGGCCATGCCGGACATCGCGGCCGTACTGAGCGGGAAGGACGCGGACCCGGTGTCCACCACCCTGCAGGCGCGGCTAGGCTCCTCGACCGGCAAGGCACTGCTCATCGCCCTGGTCGTCGGTTTCACCGCCAGCCTGATGGCGGTGCAGGCGGCGGTGAGCCGGTCCATCTGGGCCTGCGCCCGGGACAGGGTCATCCCCGGCTCCCGGCTGCTGGGCACCCTGTCCGGGACCGAGCGGGTGCCGCGGAACGCGATCGCGCTGACCGTGGTCGTCGCCGGATCCCTGCTCTTCATCAGCGCGTCGAAGATCTACGCCCTGCTGCTCTCCTTCGCCAACGCCGGGTTCTACCTCTCCTACGCGCTGCCCGTGCTCGGCGCGGTCTACGTCCGGCTGCGCGGCACCTGGGAGCCCGGCGAGGTGTCCATGGGCCGGTGGGGCACGCCGGTGACCTTCGCGGCCGGGGCATGGGTGGTCTTCGAGTCGGTGAACATCGCCTGGCCGCGCGCCCTGAACGGAGTGTGGTACCTCGACTGGGGACTGCTGATCATGACCGGCGTGCTGGGAGTGATCGGCGTGCTGGTGAGCCGGTGGGCGTTCCGGCCCGGTCGCGCGGCACCGGCGGCCCCCGCCCTCCGCTCGGTGGCGCTCGACGAGGGCGGAGCATGAGCACTCCGGTCGCCCTGATCACCGGCGCCGCCGGCGGTATCGGCGCCGCGACCGCCGAGGTGCTGCGCGAGGCGGGCTGGCGCACCGCCGGGCTGGATCTCCGCCCCTCCCCCACGGATCTGCCGCTCCTCGCCGACGTGGCCGACCGCCGCGCCGTCGCGGACGCCGTCGACCGCGCGGCCGGTCGGTTCGGCCGGCTGGACCTGGTGGTGACCGCCGCCGGGTACTACGAGGATGGCATCGACGTCGGCGACATCACCACCGACCAGTGGAACCGCATGCTCGCCGTCGCCCTGGGCGGCACGGTCAACACCTGCGCCGCCGCCCTGCCGCACCTTCTCGCCGCGGGCACGGGCACCGTGGTGGTGATCTCCTCCGAGCTGGCCCTCGGGGGCAGCACCGGCGACCTGCACTACGTGGCCGCCAAGGGCGCGGTGCTCGGCTTCGCCAAGTCGCTGGCGCTGGAGGTGGCCGACTCGGGGATCCGGGTCAACATCGTCGCCCCCGGCCCCACCGACACCCCGCTGCTGGCCCCGGACTCTGCTTGGCGCGATCCGGCCTACCTGGCCACGCTGCCGCTCGGGCGGCTGGTGACCCCGGCCGAGGTCGCGTACACGGTGCTCCACCTGGCCACCGAGGGCCGCATGTACTGCGGGGACGTGCTGTCACCGAACGCCGGGGCGGTGATCTGACGTGACATCGGCTGCACCCTCCGGGCACAGCGGCATCGCCCTGGTCACCGGGGCCGCCCAGGGCATCGGCCGGGCCTGCGCGCTGCGGCTGGCCGCCGACGGTCACACCGTGGCCGTGAACGACGTCACCGACGACGGGCGGCTGTCCGAACTGGCCGACAGCATCGGCGGCATCGCCGCGCCCGCCGACATCGCCGACCCGGCCGCGGTGGCCACCATGCTGGACCGGCTCCAGCGGCTGGCCGGCCCGGTGGAGGTTCTGGTGGCCAACGCCGCCACGATGTCGATGGGCCCGTTCCTCGACCAGAAACCCGAGGACTGGTGGCACCAGATCGACGTGAACCTGTCCGGGCACTTCCGGGTCGTCCAGGCCGTCCTGCCCGGCATGCGGGCCCTCGGCCACGGCCGGATCGTGGTCATCGCCTCGGAGTGGGGCGTGATCGGGCAGCGCAACGCCACCGCCTACGCCGCCTCGAAGGCCGGACTGATCGCCCTGGCCAAGGGACTGGCCCGCGAACTGGGCCCCCAGGGGATCCGCACGAACTGCGTCGCCCCGTCGTACGTGGACACCGACCAGCTCAGGGTGGACGCCGCCGACGCCGGCGTGACGCTGGAGGAGCTGCGGGCCCGCTACCGGCGGTTGATGCCCGTCGGCCGGCTGGCCGAGCCCGCCGACATCGCGGCAACCGTCGCCTTCCTGGCCTCCCCCGGCGCGGGCGCGATCACCGGCCAGATCCTCCAGCCCAACGGCGGCTCCACCCGCGCCCGTGCCTGAACACTCCCGGAACCCGGAAGAGGAACCTCCCATGTCCGACCCGTCCCGTGACCCGGTACGCCCCGTGGACGGCACGGCCGTTCCGCGCTTCGCCGGAAGCGGAAGCTTCGCCCGGGTGCCGGAGATCGACCGGGTCGGCGACTACGACGTCGCCGTCCTGGGCGTACCGTTCGACAGCGGCACGTCCTACCGGCCCGGTGCCCGGTTCGGCCCGATGGCGGTCCGTCAGGCGTCCCGGCACCTGCGCCCGGAGTACCACGTGGAGCTGGGCATCTCGCCGTTCACCGCCCTCCAGGTCGTTGACGCCGGTGACGTCCCGGTGACCCCGTACTCGATCGACACGGCCCTCGGCCAGATCACCGACCACGCCCGGGACGTGGCGCGCGGCGGACGCCGGGTCCTGGCGATCGGCGGCGACCACACGATCGCGCTGCCGATGCTGCGGACGGCGGTGGCCGCGCACGGTCCCGTCGCCCTGGTGCACTTCGACGCGCACCTGGACACCTGGGACACCTACTTCCACGCGCCGACCACCCACGGCACGGTGTTCCGCCGAGCGTTCGAAGAGGGCCTGCTCATCGAGGACCACTCCATCCATGTGGGCATCCGCGGCCCCGTCTACGACCGGGCGGACCTCGACGCGGACAAGCGGCTCGGCTTCCGTACGATCCGCGCCGGCGACATCGACCTGCTCGGCACGGCCGGTGCGATCCAGGCGATCACCGAACGGGTGGACGACCTCCCGGTCTACCTGTCCGTCGACATCGACGTCCTCGACCCGGCCTTCGCACCGGGCACGGGTACGCCCGAGTCCGGCGGCCTGACCAGCCGGGAACTCCTGCGGGTCCTGCGCGGGTTGACCGGGCTGAACATCGTGGGCGGCGACGTGGTGGAGGTGGCTCCCGCCTACGACCACGCCGAGATCACCTCGATCGCCGCCGCGACCGTGCTGTTCGACCTCGTCACCCTCATGGCCCGCAAGGCCGGGAACGCCAGGTGACGGCGGCGCGGCAGGACTCCTGCCCCGCGTCTTCACGGTCTCGGGGGTGAAGGAGGGCGACCATCCGGACGCTGTCCGCGTGGCGTGCGCACGGCTGGGGCGCGTGTGGTGTGCCCTGAAGTGTCAGGACGGCTCACGCACGAAGGAGACACACGGCATGTTCGGACAGTCCCAGGCGTTCAGTGGCTTCGCGGTCGACGACCTCGGCGAAGCCCGCCGGTTCTACGGTGAGACGCTCGGTCTCCAGGTGGAGGAGTCCGGGGAGGGGGACATGCGGATGCTGACGATCAAGCTCGGCAGCGGCGCGCAGGTCTTCGTCTACCCCAAGGAGACGCACACCCCTGCCACGTTCACGATCCTCAACTTCCCCGTGGACGACATCGAGTCCGCCGTCGACGAACTGGACCGGCGCGGCGTGACCATGGAGCGCTACTCGGAATTCGATCACGACGCGAAGGGCATCGTCCGGGTCGGCAACGGCGGCCCTGCCGCGATCGCGTGGTTCACCGACCCCGCCGGAAACGTCCTCTCCGTGCTCCAGGAGAACTGACCGGCCGCCTGCCTCTTGCCCGGCACTTCCGAGCGCGACGCTGCCGCCGCACCGCCCACGGCCGCGATGCCCCGCCCGTGGGCGGCAGGTCGTGCCGCAGGTCAACGGCCGCTGCCCGGCTTTGGCAAACGGAGGGCCGCCCCGCGCATGCGGGCTGCTCGACCGACCCGTCAGCCGGCCGAGTCCGAATGGAACTCCACGGCCAAGGCGTCGGGTTTCACTGTGATGACGGCCTGGGCACGCGGTGGACGGGAGGTCACCTTGAACCGGGGCCAGATTTGGAGGACCGTCGCGAGGATGATCTGCAGCTCAACCCACGCGAAGTTCTCTCCGATGCACTTGCGTCGGCCGTCGCCGAAGGCGAGAAAGGACCCTCGGGTGGCCGCGACGCGGTCTGCCTCCCAACGGTCCGGATCGAAGGTGTCCGGGTCGGGGAAAAAGGAGGAGTCGTGCTGGTGCAGATAGGGACTCCACACGACATCGGCGCCCTCGGGTATGAGGTGTCCGCCGAGGACGATGTCGCGGGCGGCGGTCCGCGTCACCATCCAGGACGGTCCATACTTTCTGATGGCCTCCTGCAGAACCCGTCGGGCGTACGGGAGTTGGTCGATGTCGTCGTAGCGCAACGGCCGGTCCCCGCACACCGAGGCCAGTTCCTCGCGCAGGCGTCGTTCGACGGCGGGATTGCCGGCGATCTCGTACAGCGCCCAGGCGAGCGTCGTGCCGGTGGTCTCGATCGCGCCGGCCAGGAGGGTGATGGCCTCGTCCTGGAGTTGCCGGCGGCCGAGTTGGTCTTCAACACCGAGCAGGGTCTCGAACAGACCCCTCTCCTCCCGGCGCGCCTCGGACGCATGCGGGCATGCCTCGGCGCCGGATCCACTGTCCGCCGCAGCGGATCCGGGTGCGGTGACGTCGATGTGATGGTCGATGGCCTGGTCGATGAGGGCGCGCAGGCGGGCGACACGGTCGGCGTGCGCGCGGTTGGCGGGCAGCGGCAGCCGCATGATCCAGGGCGGAAGGATGACCTGCCGAATCGTCCCTTTCATGATTTCGGGCATGAGGGCGGTGAACTCGCCCTCCAGGTGTGCGGGCAGGTCCGCGCCGAACACGGCGACGAGGAACGTGGCCAGGGTGATCTCGTTCATGCCGGCGAACATGTCGCGCGGCTCGGCCGCGGGCCAGGCGCCGACCATCGTCCGCACCTGATCGATCATGGCGTTGCCGCGCTCGGCGATATGCGCCCTGCTGAACATGGGCTGCATCAGACGGCGGTTGCGCAGATGAATGTCGCCGTCGGCGACGGTCGCGACTCCGTCGCCGAGGAAGACCCGCAGCGCGTCGTAGTACCTGCCGCCCTTGGGGAACTGGGCGGCGTCGGTCACCAGGACCTGGCGGGTCAGTGCGGGGTCCGTGACCACGTAGGCGGGTGTGGGGCCGATGCGTATGCGCACCACACTGCCGTATTCGCGCAGCGAGGTGATGAACGGCAGGGGGTCGCGGACGAGGCGGAGTCCGTGCCCGATCAGCGGCAGTCCGCCGGGGGCCGTGGGGGTGGGGATGGGTGCCGTGGTGGGGGCGCTCATCAGGCGCTCACTCCTCGTGGGGGAGGGGGCAAACGCCCAAATACATGCCCATGACAGCTTCCCTCGATGCACCGAGACGACGATCGGTGCGTCACATACCGCTCCGCCCCATGTCTACGTCTCCCTGCTCGTCTCACTTTCCCCGCGCGCGGATCACGCCTGAGCTACCCTCTGCGCATGCGCGGACAGTTCACCGGCTGGCCGGAGCAGGCCATGGACGTGTTGTGGCATCTCCAGGGCGAACCGACCCACGCGACCCGCGAGCGCTACCGCGCGGACCGCGAACGCCTGGTCCGGCAACCGATGATCGCCCTGCTCAACGACGTCGCGGACACCGACCCCCGGTACGAGGACTTCTCCGTCTGGCACTACCGCACCAACTCATGGTGGTGGCAGCACCAGAGCGCGGTGATCCGGCTCGGCCGCAAGATCGAGATCGGTCTCCGGTTCGACCTGGACGGCCTGCGGATCCAGGGCGCCTGGTGGTACCCCGATCCCGGCCAGGTGGACATGTTCCGCAAAGCCGTGGCCTCCGAGGGGAGCGGCCGCGAGCTGTCCGCCATCGTCGAGGACGTACGGAAGAAGGGCTACGACATCTCCGGGGACGTGATGAAACGCCCCCCGCGTGGCTTTCCGACGGACCACTCCCGTACGGACCTGCTGCGCCACCGTTCGCTGATCGCCGCCCGTCCCCTCGGCTGTGAGGAGTGGCTGCACACCCCCGAAGCGGTCGACCGGGTCCTCACGGCCGCCGCCGACCTGGACGCCCTGCTGATGTGGATGGTCCGCCATGTGAATCGCGCCGCCTGACATCATGAGGGCGCTGCTGTGACACTTGGTCACATGAAAGAGATGCGCTGCGAGCGATGCGACAACATCATCGGCATGGGGTGCGCCTGCCCTGCTGATGGCAGCGTGCCCAAGGCACACCCGGAGGAAAGGCGTGTTCGACAGGAGTGGCGGCGGTTCCCCGGCAACGCCATCTTGATCAAACAGAATGGTAAGGCGCACGTTCCAGGCGCCTGCGATCACATGGCGGAAGACGAGGTGCGGCCTCCGAAGTGGGGTTGGATCCTCGATCCGTCCCCCGGAGATTGGGACCGTATCAGCGATAGCAGCCCAGCCATCGCCACTGGGGGGAACGCGCAGCTGCGGGCGACGAGCCGGTGCATGACGTGCATGGGGACTCTCGGCGGCTGACGAGCTGCAGGGCGTGCTGAGCTGTGGGACAGCTGACCAGAGGACCGACGGCTTGCCGTCGGGCCTCGTTCGTCTCGTGGTTCTGGGCACGCCGGATGCGGCACGACTCGGTTCGATGGTCGTACACGTTCACATCGGCCGTTGCTGCTGATCAGATCCCCTGACGCGGGATCCACCTCAGCACCAACAAGATCGGCAAGGCCACCACCAGCAGTTTCGTCGAAGTGACGGGTGCTCAGCGATGGCTGGGCCCGCCGGTCAGTCGATGCCGTCGATGATGCGGAAGTCGCGCTCGACGCCGTCGGGGAGGGCCACCAGCGCCTTCTGGTATGCCTCGCTCTCGTATGCCGCGACGGCCTGTTCAAAGCTGTCGAACTCGATCAGAACGACGCGTTGCGTGATTCCGGCCTCGTGGGCGACGACTCGACCGCCATGGGACGGGATCCGGGACAGGACGCGCCCGCCCCCAGCCTGGACAGCCGGACCGGCCAGCTCGTCGTAGGCAGTCAGCCCCTCAGGGTCGGAAATGGCGGGGTAGACACTGACCCAGTAGCCCTTAGCCATGGAAACCTCCTGTGTTCGGCCGGACACGTCCGACTTCGAATTGACACTCAGATCGATCGATCCCGGCGACGAGTACTGCGGTCAGTTGAATCGCCGTATGCGCAGGTTAGGGCTTGATATGCGGTCGAGGGAAAGACCGGTACGGGATAGAGTCAGAACGGATCGTTATCAATCGGCAGGGAGGGCACGTGGCGCCGGATACGGTGAGCCTGCGGTACTTCCTGGTGCTGGCGCAGGAGTTGAACTTCACCCGCGCGGCCGCACGGATCGGTATCGCACAGCCCGCACTCAGCGCCCGGATGCGCCGATTGGAGGCGGAGCTCGGTACGGCCCTGCTGGTCCGCAACACGCGTAGCGTCGTATTGACCACGGCCGGTGCGGCTTTGGCGGAGTCCGCGCCGCCCGCGCTGGCGGCGCTGGACCGGGCATGGGACACCGCCCGGAGCGCGGCGGCGGGTGAACTGGGCACGCTGCGCATCGGATACAGCCTCAGCACCGGGGCCGAGACGGTACCGGCCCTGGTGGACAGGCTGATTCGCGGCAACAGCGGACTCGAGGTCGGCGCGGTCCCGATGGCGACACCGGAGATATCCCCCGCGGTCGCCGACGGCCGCATCGATGCCGGGATCACCCGCGGTGAACAGCCGGGCCGTGACGTGCGCCGGTTCCTGCTGCGGCGCGCGCGCATCGGGGTCCAGCTGGCGCAGCACCATCCGCTGGCCGAACACCCGGAGATCGAGATCGCCGACGCGGCCGCGTATCCGCTGCGACTCCCGGACCGTGCGGCCAACCCCGTGATCCACGATCAGCTGTCCGCCCTGTTCCGAGACACCCGACCACACCCCCGATTCCACACGCCCGCAGTCTCTTTCGACATGTCTCAGCGCGACCTGCGCGACGGGGTCACCCTCGCCCCGGCCGGAGAAGCCGCCGCCACGGTGCAACCGGCCGGTCTCACATGGCGACCGCTGCGAGGCGCGCCCAGCCTGGCGATCCACCTGGTCCTCCCACGCGAGCAGTCGCCACTCCACCGCCGCATCCGTGCCGTCGCCAAAACACTGGCGCACGAGCTGCACTGGCTGCCGGACTGACGCGCAAGAGGTCAAGCGAGACGGACGCCTGCGGTGGCGAGGCCAAAGACCCTGCGCCCGGCGGACTTCGCGGTGATGACGACAACGGTGGTCTCGCTGAATGTCCGACACCGCGTTCAGCGGTTCGGCGGCAGGCAGCAGTGCACGAAAGCAGTCTCTCCTGACGCCTACGCACACCAGCAACTGTATTGGGCCTCTCTCCCCTCAACACCGGCTCCTGAGCCGCGTTCCTGGCCGACGGTCGCGTCACGGTTGTCCGTGGGCGGGTGGTGGAGACGGCGGCTGGGGCTGGCCTGCGAGGTGGCGGGTGAGGGCGTCGCCGATGTCCGTCGGCGAAGTGGCGGTGTCCAGACCAAGGTGGTCGGCGAGTTCACGGGTGTGGATGCGGGTGGCGGCCTCCAGCAGCACGGCGTAGGTGTCGGTCGCAGCACGGGTACGGCGCCAGCCCGTGAGGCCGAGGGCGCCGCTGACAGCCGCGGCGGGCCACCACCACCAGACCAGCGGCAGGTACAGCGCTGCCCAGGCGGTGAGCGTGGTGGCGCGGGTGAGGGCTTGGCGGGCGGCGGTGATCTCCGTGCGGGTGGCGTCCGGCAGGATCAGCCACAGGTGGGGCCAGCAGACGGACGCATCGACGTGCAGGTCCCGTTCCAGGCGGACGGCCACGGCGTTGAGCCGGTCGCCGCACCAGGTGAACCGGTCGGGGGCCTCCGGGGCGATGCGCGTCATGGCCCGGTACGCGGCGCGGCGCGCGGCGGGGTCGGCGCGCTGGCTCCGGGCTCGTGCTCGGGCGGCTTCCTCCCTCAGCTGGTGCCACCGCGTGGCGGCGGAGTTCCAGCGGCGCCGGCGGCGGGCGACGAGGCGGCCGGTGGCATGCCGCAGAGGGCCGGGCCAGTCGCGCCAGTCAGCGGCCAGGGTCAACCGTTCGACCAGGACGCCCAGCCCCTGCGCGGCGAGCCCGGCCACCGCTGCTGCGGCCAGGCCGGCGGCCAGCAGCACGACCTGGCCTCCGATACTGCGCGCGGCCGGGGTGCTGGCCCAGGCGGTGACCTGGTCACCGAGGCGGGGTAGGTCGGCGGGGTGGGCATGGCCGAGGGTGCGGGCCGCGGCGACGACGGCCATGAACAGTGCGCCAGGTAGCACGAGCAGTGAGAACCACCGCTCGGCGAGCTTCTTTCCGAACTCCGACAGGAAGCCGGTGACCACTTACTACAGCCAATCCCGGCGCAGGACGTCACCGCTGATCGCGCACCGGGGGACGGGCGTGTCACCACTCGGCCACCAGTACCGCACGCACCGGCCGCCCGGGCACAGGTACACCGTCTCACCCGGGTCGGCGGCGCTGATGCCGGCCGCCCGTATGCCGCGCGTCCCGGCGCCACCACCATCGGCGTAGCCGTTGAGGCCCAGGGCATCGCCGTCGGCCTGGAGGGCGATGTGTAGGGCGTCGAGCAGGTCGGCGATGTCCTCGCCGGCGCGCGCGGCGGCCAGCACGCGCTCCAGCGGGCCGGCGTCCCCGTGCGAACCGTCGCGCAGGTCGGCGCGGATCTCCTCCACATGTGCGCACACGGCGGCTATCCCCTCCGCAGTGCGCTCTGCGGCGTCGTCCGATGCCACGGTCATCGTCTGTCCTCCCATGCCGTCTGCCCTTGCAGCACGCCTGACCGAAGAGTTCCGAGAGTCTAACGAGGCGCCTCCCTTCCGCGTGGCGCTGTGTCCGACCATCGGATTGCGGTGAAACGCCCAGGTCTTGGGGAGTTGGCATTCGCTCATGGAGCGTGCGCGGACGGGCGGACCTGGTTACGGGGGCTGCGCGCTCACTGCCTGGTGATCGACTTGTTCCGAGGTGTTGTGTGGGCGGTTCTATGTGCCGGTGTGGATATGGGCGGCCCAGAGGGTGGGAGTGGCCAGGTAGTCGGTTCTGATGCGGCGAATGGCGTGGTGCAGAGCGAGAGCGGTTCGGCTGGTGTGGGGTGGATGGGTGCCGTGGTCGGTGAGGCGGGTGTAGACGTCGACTGCGATGCGGGTGGCGGTGTGGTCGTCGATGGGCCACAGGGTGCCGATGACGTTGCGGTAGCCGGCGAGTTGGAACGCGGCAGTGATGTGCACGGCTTCGTCGGCAAGGGTGGGATGGGTGTCGGTGGTGCTGCAGGCGGACAGGTAGGCGAGGTCGGCATGGGTGAGGTGCAGTCGGGAGACGGCGGTGACGGTGAGCGGATGGCTGGTGTGGTCGTGCAGGAGCAGTCGGCTGGTGTCGGGGGACGTCCATTCGCTGACGCCGTGGCAGGAGAAGTGGGCCACCGCATGGCGGGGCAGGGCGGCGGTGACGGCGTCGTGTGTGGCGCGGTGCCCGCGCAGAACGGTCGCTCCCGGGAGCAGGCTGGTGAGCCGGCGGGTTTCGTGGCTTGCACCGGGCAGTGAGGGGGCGCCTGGTGTGTCAGGCATCGCGACGATCACCGCCGGCCCCCGTTGTGTGGTGGGGGCGGGGGATGCGGGTGCCTGGCGGGCGTAGGCGAGGGCACGGATGGTTGCCGTGTACGAGGAGGCCACGCGATCCAGCACGGTGCGCGGCTGCGGGGCGCCGGTGGTGATGTCCTGGTGGTGGCCGGCGGCGTGCAGTGGCAGGAGCGTCATCCCGCCGACGGGGCACCACCACAGTCGTGGCCACGGCCGGCCCGGCTCGGGTGTGCGGGTGTACCCGAGGTCGGCCAGGATCGGCCCAGTGGTGGTGTCCCACAGCCAGGCGAGGATCTCGTGCAGGACGGCCTGGGCGTCCTTGCGTTCGGCGCGGTTGGTGGCGGTCACGGCTGCCCGGCGGGCGTTGAAGAAGCGGACCGCTTGCTTGTAGACGGTGTCCTGGGTGAGGTCGGTCAGCGGTATGTGCCGTACCGGTTTGTCGGAGTCGGCGGTCAGGACCAAGGCGTCGCAGCGGCCGGCGTCGGTGCTGACGATGACGATCGGCCCGGGCTCGGCCTGCGGTCGCAGCCGGTCGACGGGGGGCGGGGTCAGGAAGTCGGCGAGGCGGGGGCGGGCGCGGATGCGATCGAGCAGCGTGTTCCATTCGGCCGCGGCTTCGCGTCGCTGGTCGGCCAGCCGGCGGGCACGGTCGAGGTCGGGCGCGTCGGCGAGCAGCCCGCTGCCGCCCGGGGACGGGGCGGTCTCCAGGTACGCCAGGTGGTCACGGAGGTGGGTGAACTGGTCGGCGAGGTCGGGGGCGTGCGCCCGCAGCCGGGCTTGATCGGTGCGGGCGTCCATGGTCTCGGCCAGCAGCAGCCCGCGGGCCTGTTCAAGGAGTTCCACGGCTCGGTCGGCCCGGCCGACGCGGAGCGCGGCCGCCGCGGCACCCGCGCCGATGCCGGCCACCTCGCCGAGTCGGTGGGCGCGGTCGGCGCGGCGCAGTTCGCGGGAGGCCACCTGTGGCAGCAGGCTCACCACCGTTTCCATCGCGGCCAGGGCAGCGGAATGGTCGCCGGCCAGCGCGTCGGCCTGTGCCTGCAGTCGCCCGGCCCTGATCCGGTCGGTGACGGCGGCGGTGGGTGACTCGGCCGCGCGAGCCAGTGCGGCCCGGGCCTGCGAGAGGGACTCCTGATCCCCGGTTTGTTCGAATGTCTTGCGCAGTGCCGCCGCCAGGCCGGTCAGGTAGTCGGCGTCGGGGGTCACCGCGACCGCCGCACGGCTGGCTGCGACGGCCTCGCGCAACGCGTCCGCATCACCGGTCTCGTCGGACAGCAGGCTCAGAGTGACCCCGAGGTTGGACAGGTATCGGGCGTGCAGTGGGTGGTCGGCCGGGGTGGCCGCCAGGGCGGCACGGCCGGCTGCGACGGCCTGGCGCAACGCGTTCACATCACCGGTCTTATCGAACAGAGCAAGGAGACCGATGCCGAGATTGGACAGGCTTCCGGCCCACAGCGGGTGGTCCTCGGGGATCTCCGCGACGGCGTCCCGGCCGGCGGCGAGGACTTCCCGCAAGGTCTTCAGGTCACCGGTCCGGTCGTACACCGCGAGGAGTGTGTTCCCGAGGTTGGTGAGACGGCTGGCCCGCTTGAGATGCCGGTCGGGGGTGGCGGCGACGGCGGCCCGGTGGGCAGCGGCCGCTTCGTGCAGCAGATCCACGTCTCCGGTGTGCTCGAACAGCTCGCGCAGGCTCACGCCGAGGTTGGCCAGAGCCATCGGGTGGTCGGGGTGGCCGGCGGGGGTGGCGGCCACGGCGGCGCGACCGACGGTGACCGCCTCGCGCACCGCGTCGACATCCCCGGTGTGCTCGTACAGCACTTCCAGCACACCGTTGAGATTCGTCAGGGGTCCGGCACGGCCGGGGTCATCGTCCGCGGTGGCCTCCACCGCAGCCCGCGTGACGGCAACTGCCTCGTGGAGTGTGGCCAGATCGCCCGTTTCACCGAATGAGAGGCGCAGCACGGTCCCGAGGTTGGACAGGCAGGTGGCCCGTTCAGGATCGTCCGCCGGCAGGGTGGCGACCGCTGACCGTCCGGCGGCGACCGCCTCGCGCAGCGCCTCCGCTTCCCCGGTGTGCTCGAACAGCTTGTGCAACCTCCTGCCGAGGTTCGTCAAGTACACCGCCCGGCTGAGACCGTCGTCCGGAGTCGCCGTCACTGTGTCCCGCGCCAGCCGCACCGCCTCCCGCAGCATCTCCATGTCCCCGGTGTGCTCGAACACGGACTCAAGCGCGAGTCCGACCTCGTTGACGCGGTCGACGTACTCGGGATCGTCATCGGCAGTGGCCTCCAGCATGGCCCGCCCCACGTTGACCGTCTCCCGCACCGCGTCCATGTCTCCGGTCCGCTCGGCCAGCGAGGACACCGCGGTGTGCAGGTTGGACAGGCATATACCCCGCTTGGGGTGCTCGTCCGGGACAGCGGCCAGGGTCGCCCGGAACACGCGGACGGCTGCCTGCAGCGCATCGAGGTCACCGGTGCGCTCGTACCACTCGTACAGCAGGCCCCCTTGGCCGGTGTAGTCGGCCGGACTACCACGCTCGGCCTGGTCACCGCCCTGAGGCCCACTGCCCGGCGGCGTCTCCTCCTCGTAGAAGGTGCGCAACAGCTCCGGCACGGCCTCGGGATCAGCGGCGTACACCGGCTCCAGCACCATCAGGGCCAGCTGCAGATCGTCGTCCCACTCGCCGACCGGCAGCATCTGGACACGCTGCCAGTACAGCCAGCCGAGCGCGTGCAGCGCCTCCAGATCGACGGGTTCATCAGGATCCACCGCCGGCCCCAGCACCCGCGCCAGCAAGGCGTCCGCCTCCTGCATGGCATCCGGGGCCAGCACCGGCCGAGAATCATCGGTCTCGATCGCCTGCGCGGTCCGCGCCCGGACCGCCGCGAGCAACGTCTCCCGCACCCGTGACCTCCCGCTCCACATCGTGTCCGGAGACGATAGCGGCCGTCCGGCTGTCGGCAGGAACTACTCGGCCGGACACCATCCCGTCGCGGCCCCCCCCCCCCCCCCCTCAGCGGACACATCACCATCCGAACGCGGGCAAGCAGGCGACGGCCATCCCTCTTGATGAACACGCCGTACGCCCAGCGGCTCACAGCGCCACTGTCCATGCGGTCGCGTCCCTCGAAACACCCGTTCCGAAAGGCGACTTGCTCCTGCAAGACGGCACCATGACCTGGGACATCCCAGGCTCACCGCAGCTGCTCGCCGTCCTCATCACCTGGCCCTGCGGCGCCAGGCTCTTCCGGTACGGCTCCCAGCGGCTCTCGTTGATCGCGCCGGCCCAGCAGTGGCTGATCGCCTGCGGCCGTCACCGGCCGCGATCCGCATCGATGAGGGGACCAAGGCGCAGCACCGAGCCGAGGGCGGCAAAGGGCGTAACCAGTGGTCCCCCGGCGGCAGTTGAGTTTGGTGTGAAGAAAAACAACCATCTTGTCGAGGGCCTTGACGGCCTTGCCTACACCGCCCGCCTGCCGCTGTCGAGTGCCACACTGAACTGGCTCGCCGCCCTGATACGCGGCCATCTGAAGAAGATCGGCTCCAGGTGGCGGGCGCTGCCTCGCCGGCATCGTGCTGGCGGTACTGCGCTGTGACCAGCGGCCCGGTGACGTGGCCGGCGGCAGCGGCATCCACCGCGCCACCGTCACCCGCTGGGTACGGGAGGTCGTCGGCCTGCTCGCCGACCGTGCCCCGCGTCGCGCACTGAAGAAGATCGCCCGAACGGGTGGCGGAGCAGTACTGCTGGACGGCTCCTGATCCGCACCCGGCGCCCCACCGGAACAGCGGACCGGAAGAGCTATTCCGGCAAGCACAAACACCATGGCCTGCTGGTGATCGCACTCACCGACGACAAGAGCGCCGTCACCTACCACACAACGACTCTGAGCCGATGAACCCCAGATGTCCGAGTTCAACGGAGCGTAGTCAGCACGGGAGTCAGCACCGCACCGTCAAATCGTCCCGAACAGCGCGTCCCGGACAGCATGCGTTCTGCCCGCCTCGGGGCCCCTGAACCGCCCTTCCGCGAGCCGGCATGGTGGCCACACGCATAGCCAACCCCCGAACTATGTTGCCCCACCACATGTGCGCCTGACCTGCATGTTTCTACCGTGTGCCGACACGTACCCGTCCCCACCGCACACGAGGAAGTGGCGCACATGGCCTCCGGAACCACCGCTCCCCCACCCGCCGGCAACCTCAAGCGCATCGTCGCCGCCAGCCTCATCGGCACCACCATCGAGTGGTACGACTTCTTCCTCTACGGCTCCGCCGCCGCGCTCGTGTTCAACAAGCTGTTCTTCCCGGACTCCGACCCGCTCGTCGGCACGCTGCTGTCGTTCCTGACGTACGCGGTCGGGTTCGCCGCCCGGCCGCTGGGTGCGCTGGTGTTCGGGCACTACGGTGACCGGCTCGGGCGCAAGAAGCTGCTGGTGCTGAGTCTGCTGCTGATGGGCGGGGCGACCTTCGCGATCGGGCTGCTGCCCACACACGCCACCATCGGGTCGGCAGCGCCGGTCCTGCTCACCGTGCTCCGGCTGGTGCAGGGGTTCGCGCTCGGCGGCGAATGGGGCGGTGCCGTGCTGCTGGTGTCGGAGCACGGGGACGCGCGGCGGCGTGGGTTCTGGGCTTCGTGGCCGCAGACCGGCGCACCGGCGGGGCAGCTCCTCGCCACCGGTGTGCTGTCCCTGCTGACCGCCGTACTGTCGGACGCCGCGTTCGGCAGCTGGGGCTGGCGGATCCCGTTCCTGCTCTCCGGGGTGCTGGTGATCGTCGGTTTGTGGATTCGTCTGTCTGTCGATGAATCGCCCGTCTTCAAGCAGGCGTTGGCGCAGGCCGAGGCACGCAAGGCGGACCGGGCCACGGAGGCCGAGAAGCTGCCGCTCGTCGCCGTGCTGCGGCATCACTGGCGTGACGTCCTGGTCGCGATGGGCGCGCGCATGGCGGAGAACATCAGCTACTACGTCATCACGGCGTTCATCCTCGTCTACGCCACCACCTCGGCCGGTGTCTCCAAGCAGACCGCGCTCAACGCCGTACTGATCGCTTCGGCCGTGCACTTCGCCGCCATCCCGGCGTGGGGAGCGCTCTCCGACCGGATCGACCGCCGTCCCGTGTATCTGATCGGTGCGGTCGGGGTCGGGCTGTGGATGTTCCCGTTCTTCTCGCTGATCGACACCGGCGGCTTCGGCAACCTGCTCCTCGCCGTCACGGTGGGGCTGATGCTGCACGGTGCGATGTACGCGCCCCAGGCCGCGTTCTTCTCCGAGATGTTCGCGACGCGGATGCGCTACTCCGGAGCGTCCATCGGCGCCCAGTTCGCCTCGGTCGCGGCGGGTGCGCCCGCGCCGCTGATCGCCACCGCGCTGCTGTCCGACTACGGCAGCTCGACGCCGATCGCCCTGTACGTCATCGCCGCCGCCGTGCTCACGGTGATCGCGGTGGCGGCGGCCAAGGAGACCCGCCACCGGGATCTGGCCGACGTCGCTGCTCCGGCCGACGCGGGCCGGACCGCGGAACCTGCGGCGGACGCCCGGACCCTCTGACACATCCCGGCACCGGCCCCCGTGCGTCCGTCCCCGCCCCCGGGGACCGCGCACGGGGTCAGTGCCGTGCCGGCGCCGACAACCGGTGCAGGCGCAGGGCGAGTTGGATCTCCAGGGCGCGGGCCGGACTCTGCCAGTCGTCGCCGAGGAGACGCCCGACGCGCTCCAGGCGCTGGGCGACCGTGTTCACATGGACGTGCAGCTCGTCCTTGGTGCGGGCCGGGCTCATACCGCAGGCGAAGTACGCGTCGAGGGTGCGCAGCAGTTCCGTGCCGCGTCGTCGGTCGTACGCGACGACCTGGCCGATGGTGCGGTCGACGAAGCCGGGGATGTCCCGGTCACCGGCCAGGAGCAGCCCGAGGAAGCCGAAGTCCTCGGCGGCGGCCCCGTCCCCGGAGCGGCCGAGGAGCCGCAGGGCGTCGAGGCAGCGCCGGGCCTCGGCGTAGGCCGTGGCCACGGCGTCGGGGCGGGCGGCGAGGTTCTCGGCGGGTGCGGAGGCGCCGACGGTGACCGGGGCGTGGACCGCTGTGCCCAGGTGCCGGGCGGCACTGCGGGCCAGTTCGGTGGCGGTGTCGCCGGGGCCGAGGGGCAGCAGCAGGACGGTGCCGCCGTCGCGTGCCGCGGCCAGCCCGTGCCGGGTCGCGGCGAGGTGGGACGCGGCGGCGGCCAGGCGTCTGCGGGCGTCCGCCTCCTGGTCGGCGTCGGGCGCGTCGCCCTCCAGGCGTGCGGCCAGCACGACGTGGAGCGCGTCGAGGTCGGCGTGCAGGCGGGCAGCGCGCTCCCGCAGCAGGCGCGGGTCGCGGTCGCGGGCGTCGAGCAGGTCGTCCAGGAGTTCGCCGCGCACGCGTTGTTCGGCCTCGGCCGCGGACCGGCGGGCCAGGAGCAGCAGGGACGTGACCATGGCGGCGCGCTCCAGGGTGCGCTGGTCGACGGGGTCGAGCCCCGGGTGACCGCGCAGCACGAGCGCGCCGAGCAGTTCCCCGCCGGCTGCGACGGCGGCGATCCAGTCGTCCTCGTGCCGCACGGCGTGACCCTCCGCGCGGGACGCCTCCAGGGCCTCGGCCGGTGCCGCGGCGGCCTCGGTGAACTCGACCGTGCCGTCGAGGACTTCGGCGACGGCGGCGGCCACGTCGTGGACCCCGCCGCCGCGCAGGACGAGTTCGGCGAGTCGGTCGTGTACGTCGGAGGCGCGTTCGATGACACCGCTGCGGTCCTGGATGATCTCGTTGGCCCGCTCCAGGTCGGCGAGGGCCGACCGGGTCTCGGCCAGCAGGTTGGCGGTGTCGATGGCGGCCGCGGCGAGGGCGGCGAAGGAGCCCAGCAGGGCGATCTGCTCCCGCTCGAAGACCCGGGCGCGGCGGTCCGCGGCGAACAGCACGCCGATGACGTGATGCCCGAGCGTGAGCGGCACGCCGAGGATGGCCACGAGCCCCTCGTCCCGCACGCCGGCGTCGATGGTGAGGGTGTGCTGGAAGCGGTCGTCCTTGAAGTAGTCGTCGGTGACATAGGGACGCGCGGTCTGTGCGACCAGGCCGCCGAGACCCTCCCCCATGCCGAGCCGCAGCTGCTGGAACCGGGCCGCGACCGAGCCCTCGGTGACCCGCATGTAGGTGTCGCCCCTCGCCGGGTCGTTGAGACTGAGGTAGGCGACGTCCGTGCCCAGCAGCGACCGGGCGCGCTGCACGATCGCCTGGAGTACGGCGTCGAGGTCGCGCAGCCCGGCGAGGTCGTGGGCGGTCTCGAACAGTGCGGACAGCTCGGCCTCGCGGCGGCGCCGTCCCTCCAGCTCCGAGCGGACGCGCAGGGCGAGCGGCTTGGCCCGCTGGAGCGCGGCGATCCACTCCGCCGGCCGCCCTTCGGCGCGCGCGAGCAGCACCGGCTGCTCGTAGGCGTCGGCGGACGCGCCCCGGGCCAGGAGCTCGAGAAACGGCGTCTCCGCGCCGGCCGGTGGCGGTTCGGCGAGGCCGGCGGAGCGCTCGGCTGACTGCACGTGATCGCTGGACATGTTCACAGGATTCACCATGACCGGGCCGTCCCGTCAGCCCTGTGGACAACTCCCGGGCGGACGGGGCCGGAGGCTCAGTGGGCGGTCCAGCCGCCGTCGAGCACGAGTGAGGTACCGGTCATGTAGGACGCCTGCGGACCGCACAGATACGCCACGGCCTCGGCGACCTCCTCCGGTTCGATGAGCCGCTTGACGGCGCTGTCCTGGAGCAGCACCTCGGACAGGACGCGCTCCTCGGGGATGCCGTGCGCCCGGGCCTGGTCGGCGAGCTGTTTCTCGACCAGTGGGGTGCGCACATAGGCCGGGTTCACACAGTTGGAGGTGACACCGTGGGAGGCGCCTTCGAGGGCGGTGGTCTTGGAGAGTCCCTCCAGCCCGTGTTTGGCGGCCACATAGGCCGACTTGTAGGCCGAGGCGCGCAGCCCGTGGACGGACGACACATTCACGATGCGGCCCCATCCCTGTCCGTACATGTGGGGCAGGGCACCGCGGATGAGCCGGAAGGGTGCCTCCAGCATCACGGTGAGCACCGTGTGGAAGACGTCGGGCGGGAACTCCTCGATGGGGCGCACGAGCTGGAGCCCGGCGTTGTTGACGAGGACGTCGGTGCCCGCGGCGGTGAGTTCGGCGGCGTCCAGGTCGGTGAGGTCGAGGACGTGCGGTTCCACGGTGCCCGCGAGGTCGCGACCCTGTCCGGCGAGCGCCTCCAGGCCCGCGGCGTCCCGGTCGACCGCTCTCACCTTCGCCCCGGCGGCCGCGAGCCGCAGCACGCAGGCGCGGCCGATGCCGCCGGCGGCGCCGGTGACGAGCGCGGTGCGGCCGCCGAGGTCGAGCGGCAAGGCGTGGGGAGCCGGAAGGACACGGGACGCGGTCATGCCTCGACCCTAGGCAGCACCATGGGCGCGCCCCATGTGGTCACGCCCTACAGTTCAGCCGGATTCAGTGGGGTCGAACCATGTGGGGGCGTCCGACAGAGCCTGCTTGATCCGGAACAGCCCGAACTCGTCCAGCCCGGGCAGGGCGTCGATGTCGAACCAGCCCACGTCCAGCGACTCGTCGTCGTTGACCCGTGCCTCGCCGCCGACGGCCCGGCAGCGGATGGTGATGTCCATGTACTGGCAGATGTCACCGTTGCCGTAGGTGACGGGTTCCAGGGCCTGGACGAGGACGACCCGTTCAGCGACACAGCGTACGGCTGTCTCCTCGTAGACCTCCCGCACGGCGCAGGCCGCCGGCTGCTCCCCCGGTTCCGGGATGCCGCCGATCACGGACCACTTGCGGGTGTCGGACCGGCGGTTGAGCAGCACTCTGCCCTCGTCGTCGAAGACGAGGGCGGTGACTCCGGGGAGCCAGAGCAGCTGGTGACCGGCCGAGGCGCGGAGGGTACGGATGAAGTCGGGAGTAGCCATGGCCCGACCCTAAGGGGCGGGATGCGGCGCCCCGGCGGGTTTCAGGAGGCGTGCGACCGGCGTACGGCTACGCGTCACCGGCGCGTCGCCCGCGCAGACCGGCCCCGACAGCCCAGCCGAGTCCGCCGGCCGCGACCAGCACGAGGGCGATCTCCGGCAGGATGCCGAGCTGTGTGGCGGGGGTCTGCGAGGAGCGCAGCGGCACCTTCTGCACGAGTGAGTCGGCGACGAACATGCCAGTCTTCTGCGTGATCTTCCCGTCCGGCATGATGATCGCGCTGACACCGCTGGTCACCGGCACCACCACGGTCCGGCTGTGCTCGACCGCGCGGACGCGGGACATGGCGAGCTGCTGGTAGGTCATCTCGCTGCGGTCGAAGGTGGCGTTGTTGCTCGGCACGGAGATCATCTGGGCGCCGTCGGTGACCTCGGAGCGGACGGTCCAGTCGAAGGCGGCCTCGTAGCAGGTGACGAGACCGACCTTGGCGCCGTCCATGGTGAACACGCCCGGCTTGGTGCCTCGGCTGAAGTCCTGGCGGACCATCGCCGTCCAGTTCTCGTTGATCGCGCCGATGAGCGAGCGCAGCGGGAGGTACTCGCCGAACGGCTGGATCTGGCGCTTGTCGTAGGTGTCGACGGGGCCCTTCGCCGGGTCCCAGAGGATCTGCTCGTTGTAGAGCTTGCCGTCCCGCTCCACGACGCCGCCGACCGAGATGGGCACGCCGACGGCCTTGGCCGCCGTGTCGATCACGGCGCGGGCGTCGGGGTTGGCGAAGGGGTCGATGTCGGAGGAGTTCTCCGGCCACAGCACGAAGTCGGGCCTCGCGACCTTGCCGGCCTTGATCTCCGCGGCCAGGCGTTCGGTCTCGCGCGCGTGGTAGTCCAGAACGGCCCGCCGCTGGGAGTTGAAGTCGAGGCCCGCCCGCGGCACATTGCCCTGGACCACGCCGACGGTGACGCTGCCGTCCTCGGCCTTGTCGCTGACCAGCGGCCGGGCGGCGACGGCGCCGATGACCGGGACGGCCAGGCTCAGCAGGCCCACGGCCGCCGCAGCCCTGCGCACCGTGCCGGTGCGCCGCCACACCACAGCCAGGCGGGCGACCTCGTACAGCCCGAAGCCGCACAGCACGACCGCGAAGCCGAGCACCGGGGTGCCTCCCACAGCGGCGAGCGGCAGGAACACACCGTCCGCCTGCCCGAACGCGACCTTCCCCCAGGGGAAGCCCTCGAACGGCACGCGCGCGCGTGCCGCCTCGCCTGCGATCCACACGGCGGCCGCCCACACCGGCCATCCGGGCAGCTTCGACACGGCGGTGACTCCCGCGCCGACCAGCGCGACGAAGATCGCCTCGATCGCCACCAGGGCGAGCCAGGGGCCGGGTCCGACCTCCACTCCGGTCCACACCAGCAGCGGCAGCAGGAAACCGAGCCCGAAGAGGTAGCCGAGGCCGAGCCCCGCCTTCCAGCCGCGGCCGCGCAGCACCCAGCCGAAGACCGCGAAGGCCGGCAGGGCCAGCCACCACAGGGTGCGGGGCGGGAAGCTGACGTAGAGGAGCAGGCCGGACAGCGCGGCTGCGGCGGCCGGGAGGAGGCGCACGAGCCGCCGGGCCCACGTCCGCGCCCCGGGCGCGGTCCGCGGTTCCAGCTGGTCCGACTCGCCGACGGAGGTTGCGGTGACGGTCACTCCCGGAGTGTAAGGCGAGCGACCTTGACGCCGACAGCGCGGTCCACGAGGTGGCGGCGTCCCGGCCTCGCCGCGCGTCTGCTGCAACGTTCCTGCTCATTTCGTCACGACACATCCACAAACCGTCCACCAGCGGCTACGGTGTGCCGAAGCCTCAGTCGCGCTGCCGGTGGCGGCCCGTGCGGCCGGGGTCTTCACAGGTCGGGGGCGACGCGGCGCGGGGGGCGGGGCGGGGTGGGTTCCAGTGGGCTGACGTCCGCGTCCGGGCAGGACGCGGACGGTGACAGACGAATCGTTGTGGACGCGGCCGGCGTCATGGTGCTGGGGGCCTGCGCCGGCTGGTCCCTGATCACGGCGGCGATGCACGACGGCCGGCCCGAGGGTGTGCTGCTCGCGGTGCTGGCCGTCGCGGCCGGTTACGCCGCCGGGCGGATCGGCGGGGCGCTGCTGCCCGTCGGCGCGCCCTGCGCCGGGGCTCTGGCGGGTATCGGGCTGACCGTGGCCGTGCCGCACCTCGCGCCGGGCCCGCAGATCACCACACCTCTGGGGCATGCAGGGGCGACGGCTGCCGTGCTGACCCTGTCGGCCGGTGCCGCGTGCTGCGCGGCCTGGGCCGCTCGCGTTCCGGCCGTGCGGTTCACCCTGCGGCTGGCGGCTGCCGGCGCCGCGGTGCTGGCGGCCGCGCTCGGCTCGGCCACCGGATGCGTCGCTTCATTCGCGGTGCTGTTGTGCTCGCTGGCCGCCGGCCGCACCCGTCACCGCGGCGCGGGCCTCGCCGCACTGGGCGCGGTCGCCGTCCTGGTGACCGGCCTGACGTGGGCGGTCGCGGCACGGGCCGTACCGGGCGGGCTCGCGGCAGCCCTGGAGGAGCGGCTGACACCGCACCGGGTGCAGCTCTGGCAGGACGCCTGGCATCTGCTGCGCGACGACGCCGCCCTGGGTGCCGGCCCGGGGCGCTTCGGGGAGCTGAGCACGACGTCCGCGCAGTCACTGCTGTCCGACGGCAAGCCCCACTCGGCCCCCCTCCAGCAGGCGGCCGAACAGGGGATCGTGGGTGTGGCCCTGCTGGCGGCGGCGTTCGCCTGGGTGCTGTACGCGTTGTGGCGCAGCCCGCGCCCGACCCCGGTGGCGCTCACCGCGGGCGCGGCCCTGACGGCGGTCGCGGTCATCGCCGCGTTCGGCAACGCGCTCAGCTTCACCGCGGTGTCGGTGGGTGCGGGCCTGCTGGCGGGCATGGCCACGGCCCGGCCGCTCACCGAGGAACCGTCGAGCCCCGCGCCGGACACGCGCCCCCGGGGCGCCGGACGCACCCCGGCGTGGTGAGCGGACGTCCGCTCAGTGCGCGGGGGCGCCCGGCTTGGTCCGCCCCAGCCGCGCCTTGATCACCTGTACGGCCGCCTCCGCGTCGTCCACGGTGATCGTGAAGGTGTGTCCGTCCCACATCTCCAGCACGACGCCCTCACCCCGTCGCACGACCACCGCGGTGCCCTTCTCCGGCCGCCATCGATAGCCCCAGCCACCCCAGTGCCGGGGCGTGACGTGCGAGATGTACGTGGCGCCCGCCACCTGGGAGAGCGGGATACGGCGGCGGGGCAGTCCGATGTGGCCGCAGCGCACCTCGAGGTGCTCATGGTCGACCCGCAGGGCGACGTGCACGAAGGCGAGCGTTCCGAAGAGGACCAGCAGCCCGGCGGCGATGCAGCCGACCACGGCCATGGCCAACGGGGCGATGCCGGATGTCCAGGCCGAGTCGACGGCCAGTTCGATGCCCAGCGCCATGCAGGCGGCGCCGATGAGCGCCAGCAGCCACTGGACGCGGTTGGTGGCCCGGCCGGTCCAGACGTCGGTGTGCGCGTGGGGAGCGTGCTCGCCGTGGCGGTGGTCCCTCATGTCTATGAGGTTACTCAGGTTTCGCTCCGCTGGTACCTCGTAGCGGAGCGTTACTGCGCCGGCCGGGCGGCGGGACGGATCCCGTACGCCGACCGTGCCGGGCCGACACGGTGTGCCGACGAAGCGGCGCGTTTCCGCACGTCGGCCTCGCCGGGTGGCCGGTGCCGGTCAGCCGGTCGGCGTGACCGCCTGCAACAGCCGTCCTTCGGCGTATGCCAGGGCGGTTGCGGGCAGCGGGCCCTCGCGTCCGCTCAGCAGTACGGTCAGGCTGCCGTGCGGCGTGGCCCCCGGCGCGGGCTGCCGGCCGAGCCGGCGCAGGGCCTGCGCGGCCACGGCGCCCGCGGAGCCGTGCAGCACGAGGGGCGGCCGGCCGGGGCGCTGGACGGCGGCCCGGATGCGCTCGGCGACCAGTTCGTAATGGGTGCAGCCCAGGACGACGGTCGTCACCTCGTCGGGGGTCAGGGCGGCGGCCGCGGACACGGCGGCGTCGATCGCCGCCTCGTCCGCGCGTTCGACGGCCTCGGCGAGGCCCCAGCAGGGCACCTCGGTGACGGGAACCCCGCCGGCGAAGTCCCGGATCAGGGTCCGCTGGTACGTGCTGCCGGTGGTGGCCGGGGTGGCCCAGATGGCGAGGTGTCCGCCGCCGGCCGCGGCCGGCTTGATCGCCGGGACGGTGCCGATGACCGGGAGCTCCGGTTCGAGGCGGGCGCGCAGGGCGGTGAGCGCGTGCACCGTCGCGGTGTTGCAGCCGACGATCAGGGCGTCGGGGCGGCGCGCGGCGGCCGCCTCGGCGACGGCCAGGGCGCGCTCGGTCAGGTCTTCGGGGGTCCTCGGGCCCCACGGCATGCCGTCGGGGTCCAGGGAGAGTACGAGATCGGCGTCGGGGCGCAGCCGCCGAACCGCGGCGGTGGCCGCCAGCAGACCGATTCCTGAGTCCATGAGCGCGATCTTCACCCGATCACGATAGACGATGAGCGGTGCCGGGCGGTTCCGGTGGGGCAGACTGCGCGCGTGAGTGCCGTTGTGTGGACTGCCGCTGGATCACTCCTCGCCTGGCTGTGGCTGCTGCTCTGTCAGGGCTTCTTCTGGCGCACGGATGTGCGACTGCCATCGCGCCGGGAACCGGACGCCTGGCCGTCCGTGTGTGTCGTCGTCCCGGCCCGCGACGAGGCTGCGGTGCTTCCCGACGCGCTGCCGTCGCTGCTCGGGCAGGACTATCCGGGGCGGGCGGAGGTCCTCCTCGTCGACGACGGCAGTACGGACGGCACCGGTGACCTGGCGCGGGAACTGGCACGCCGGCACGGCGGGCTGCCGCTGACGGTGGACTCGCCGGGCGAGCCGCCTGCCGGCTGGACCGGCAAGCTGTGGGCGGTGCGCTACGGCATCGGCCTGGCACGCGCGCGTGCTCCCGAGTACCTGCTGCTGACGGACGCCGACATCGCGCACGCGCCGGACAGCCTGCGGGAGCTGGTGGCGGCGGCCCGTACGGGTGGGTTCGACGTCGTCTCGCAGATGGCCCGGCTGCGGGTGGAGAGCATGTGGGAGCGGCTCGTCGTCCCGGCCTTCGTCTATTTCTTCGCGCAGCTCTACCCCTTCCGCCGGATCGGCGGGAAGGGCACCCGGACGGCGGCCGCGGCCGGTGGCTGCGTCCTGCTGCGGGCGGAGGCCGCCGAACGGGCGCGGATCCCGGACGCGATCCGGCACGCCGTGATCGACGACGTGGCCCTCGCGCGGGCGGTGAAGGGCAGCGGCGGCCGCGTCTGGCTGGGGCTGGCAGACCGGGTGGACAGCGTCCGGCCGTATCCGCGGCTGGGCGACCTGTGGCGGATGGTGTCGCGCAGCGCGTACGCCCAGCTGCGGCACAACCTCCTGCTGCTGGCCGGGACGGTCGCCGGGCTGGCGCTGGTGTATCTGGTGCCGCCCGTCGCGGTCGTGGCCGGCCTGGCGACGGGGAACGCGGCGACGGCCATCGCCGGAGCGTCGGCCTGGCTCGTGATGACGGGGACGTATGTCCCGATGCTCCGCTACTACCGGCAGCCGCTGTGGCTCGCTCCCCTGCTGCCGTTCACCGCGTTCCTCTACCTCCTCATGACGGTCGACTCGGCGGTGCAGCACTACCGGGGACGCGGCGCGGCCTGGAAGGGCCGCACCTACGCCCGCCCGGACGCCGTGCCCGACGAGGGCTGACGGCCGCGCGCACGGCCGCCGGGAGGAGTCACTTCCTGCCGGGGGTCCAGTTCATGCCCCACCCGTAGGCGTAGTCGACGGTCCGCTGCGGGCTCACCCCGCGCTCGGGCACGAGGTAGCGCGCCTCGCGCTGTACGACGAGGTCGCCGCCCGTGTTGGTGATCAGGGCGAGCGCGCACACCGGCGAGGGGACGGTGCACTCGTCGAGGAAGAACTCGACGGGGGCGCCGTGCTGCGGCTGGAGGGTGACGGTGGCGTTCAGGTCGGCGAACGACCGGGCGCCTTCGTAGATGGTGACGAAGACGAGGATGCGCCGGAGGGCGTTCTTGTGGTCGAGATTGACGGTGAGGTTCTCACCGGTCGACACGGCGCCGGTGCGGTCGTCGCCGTCGAGGTGGATGTACGGGGGCTGGTGCAGCGCCCCGAAGGCGTTGCCGAGGGCCTGTACGACGCCCTTGCTGCCGTCGGTGAGTTCGTACAGCGCGCACAGGTCGAGGTCGAGGTCGGAGTGCATCGCGGCAGGGCGGCCGAACTTGCTGCTCCACCCCGAGAACTGCTTGCGCACCTGCCAGTTGAGGTTCACGTGGAGGGTGCCCGAGGTTCCGCCCTGCTTGGTGAGCGACACCGAGGGAGCCGCCTTGGTGAGCGTCACCTTGGTGAGGCGGACGGGCTCGGGCGGTGCCGCCGGGGGCGCGGCCGGCGGGGGCGGCGCCACCGGCCGGGTGGGCGGCGGGGGTGTGTACGCCGAGGGCGCGGCCACGGGCGGCACGGGAGTCGCGGCCGGGACCGGTGCCGGGGCCGCCTGCTGCGGTTCGTCCACCGTGATGCCGTAGTCCGTAGCCAGTCCTTCTAGTCCGCTGCTGTAGCCCTGGCCGACGGCGCGGAACTTCCAGGCGCCCTGGCGGCGGTAGAACTCGCCGAGCACGAAAGCGGTTTCGGTGGTGGCGCCCGGGTTGTCGAAGCGGGCGACCGGCGATCCCTGAGCGGTGTCCTGGACCTCGATGTACAACCCCGGGACCTGCCCGAAGGCGCCGCCGTCGGCGGAGGCGGCGAGGACGATCGTCTCGATCGCGGGCTCCACGCGCGTGAGGTCGACGAGGAGCGTGTCGGTCACCCGGCCGTCGGCGTTCCGCTTGCCCTCGTGCCGGATCGCGCCGGAGGAGTGCGCGGGCTGGTTGTAGAAGACGAAGTCCGCGTCCGAGCGGACCTTTCCGCTTACCAGCAGCAAAGCGGAGGCGTCGGCGTCGGGCACCCCCGGGCCGGCCCGCCAGCCCAATTCCACGCGCAACGCCGCGGTGGGCACAGGAGTATTTGAACCTTTCAGCATTTGCATGTCCGCCCCCATTGCGAGTCACCGCGCCAGGCACATCCCGGCCGTCCGTCGAGTTCCGTCCGCACAACCTATTCCTCCCCGCGGCGAACTCCCATGCACCGCCGGCGGAAGACCGGTGGCCAACTCCTGGTAACCGGCCCGGAACTCGGCCTTTACACGATCGGAGCCTTGTTCGGCGCCCCTTTTTGCCGAGTTCGCTCGCATTGGGGATACCCGGTCACTGCGGACACGGAAAACAACCCTCTTATCGGTCTCCCCAACCAGCACATCGTGGGCTTAACTTATGTGCCATGACCTCCCCCCGCTCCACCTATGGCGGCGGCTACTACTCCGCCTCCTTCCCGGACACCCCGATCTACGACAAGCTCGTCGCCGAGCGGGGCACCCCGCAGATCGCCCCGATCCGGGTCCCCGCGCAGTACGACACGCCGGGCGGCAACCTGCCCGCCCTCCCCTCGGCGCTGCCCGCTCTTCCGGCGGCCCCGTCCCAGCCCGCCTACGGGTATCCGCAGGCGCAGCAACCCGCCCCGCTCCAGCAGGCGCCCGCGGCGTACATCCCGCAGCAGGCGACCGCACCGCGCGGCTACCCCGGCCCCCAGCCGCAGCAGCCGCGCCCGGCCGCACCCGGCGCCGGCTACGAGGCGATGCGCCCCGCGGCTCCCCGGCCCGCCCAGGCTCCCTATCAGGACCCGTACAACAACCAGCAGTACCGCGGCTACTGAGCCGCCCACCCGGGGGCTGTCGGTGCCGGCTGGCACGATGGCCCCATGGGGAACGCACACCTGCACTCGATCCACGTCCATCCGGTCAAGGCGGTCCGGGGCATCGCGCCCCGGGAGGCCGCCGTGGAGCCCTGGGGGCTGGCCGGAGACCGGCGCTGGGTTCTGGTCGACGACGCGGGCAAGGTCGTCACGCAACGCCAGCAGCCGCGCCTGGCACTGGCCGCCGCCGAGCTTGTGCCGGACGGCGGCGTCCGGCTGTCCGCACCCGGCATGGAGCCCCTGACGGTGCCGGTTCCCCGGCCGTGGGGCACGGTGCCGGTGCAGATCTTCCGCGACAAGGTGGACGCAGTGCCCGCCGAGGACGAGGCCGCGCACGCCTGGTGCAGCGCCTACCTCGGCATCGGCGTGCGCCTCGCGCACATGGACGACCCGGCCACGCGTCGGCCCGTCGACCCGGAGTACGCACGTCCCGGTGAAACCGTCTCCTTCGCCGACGGCTTTCCGCTGCTGCTCACCACCACGGCCTCCCTCGACGCCCTGATCGCGCAGGATGACCACGCGGACGAGGGCCCGCTGCCCATGAACCGTTTCCGGCCGAGCGTGGTCGTGACGGGCACCGACGCCTGGGCGGAGGACGACTGGTCGCGCCTGACCATCGGGGACGTGTCCTTCCGCGTCGCCAAGACCTGCGGACGATGCGTGGTGACCACCACCGACCAGGGCACCGGCGAGCGCGGCCGCGAGCCCCTGTACAGCCTGGGGCGGCACCGGCGGCTCGGCGGCAAACTGGTCTTCGGGCAGAACCTGGTGCCCCTGTCCGGGGGCACGATCCGCGTCGGTGACCCGGTCAGGATCCTCGAGTAGGCCGGGCCGGAGGCCTGCACCCGGGCGGGAACCGCCCCGTGCGCCCGGGCGTTGGCCTTGTGTGAGAAGTTCATGAGAGTCGCCGGTGAGAGGTGATTTCGCTCTCTCTTCGCCGGGTCGGCGCGTGGACGGCTCCGCCGGGGGTTATCACGGAGCGGGAAGGGGGTGCAGGCAGTGCGAGCGATCAGTGGACTCTGGCGCTGGCGGCGCAACCCACTGTGCCGCGCCACCGATCTGGCCGAGGCCTGGGTGGCGCTGGCGGCCCTGGTGCTGATCCTCCTGGCCGCCCCGATGGCCGGTTTCCTCGTGGGGGGCGCCGCCCAGGACGCCCTTCAGCGCTCCGTCCGCGAGCAGCACGAAGCACGGCACCTCGTGACGGCCACAGTGGTCCGCAAGCTCGACCGCTCCCCGCTGGACGCCGACCCGGAGACGTCCACGGGCCGGGATCTGCGCACCCGCGTCCTCGCCGATTGGACGGCGCCGGACGGCACCGCACAGCACGGCTCGGTGCTGGCGAGCCTCAAGGACCCGCAGCAGGGCGACGAGTTCCGGATATGGACCGACCGGCAGGGCCGGATGGTGGCCCGCCCCCTCGACTCCGCGACGGCGTCGACGCACGCGGTCCTCGCCGGCTTCGGCGCGGCCCTGGTGGCCGGCGGTCTCATCGAGGGCGGCAGACGGCTGATCGTCTGGCGCATGGTCCGCCGCCGGTACGCCCGTTGGGACCAGGCATGGGACAAGGCGGGCCCGGACTGGGGCAGGACGGGCACCGGCAGCTGACAGCCTTCCGGCTCTGGTCATCCCACCAGCCGCGCGCACGCTACGGTGGTCCGGCCGAACCGTTCGGCACAACCCGCGCGCGAGCGAGCAGGAGGGGCGCGCCGGTCTCGATACCGCGTGCGCGCGCAGGCCCCAAGCCAGGCACGGTCGCGGTCCCGACACCGGAGGAAGCCGTCCCGAAGGCGAACGAGCCATCAGTACGACCGAGGTGGGGGCACAGCTACACCATGGCACAGGGCACGGTCCAGGTGACGCACACCGGCACGTCGCGGTGGCGGCGCCGCACGGGTGAGTACGCATCGCTCGCCGCTGCCCTGGAGGCCGCGGCCGACGGAGACGTCCTCACGGTCGCCCCCGGCACCTACCGGGAGAACCTGGTGGTGCAGCGGGCGGTGACGCTGCGCGGCCCCGAGGGTTCCCCCGGCTCGGTGCGGATCGCGCCCGTGGACGGCGTGCCGCTGACCGTGCGTGCCTCGGCGGTGGTCCAGGACCTGCACGTGGAGGGCCAGGACGCGGCGGCCCCCGCGGTGCTGGTGGAGGAGGGCACGCCGGAGCTGAGCAACGTACGGGTGGTCACGCGGTCGGCGGCCGGGATCGAGGTGCGCGGCAGCGCCCGGCCCACGGTCCGGCGCTGCGCGGTCGACAATCCGGCGGGCATCGGCATCGCCGTGCTCGACGGTGCGGGCGGGGTGTTCGAGGAGTGCGAGGTCGTCGCGGCCGGCCAGGCGGGCGTGGCGGTGCGCGGCGGCGCCCATCCCCGTCTGGAGCGCTGCCGGGTGCACCACACCTCCGGCTCGGGCCTGTCGGCGACCGGGGAGAACTCCGCGCTGGAGGCGGTGGGCTGCGAGATCTACGAGGTCCGGGGCAGCGGTGTGCAGATCACCGGCCGGGCCACCGCGCACCTCACCGACTGCGATGTGCACCGCACGACGGCCGACGGTGTCACGCTCGACACGGACGCGGTGCTGACGCTCGCCGACTGCCGTATCCACGACATCCCGGAGAACGCGGTCGACCTGCGGTCCCGTTCCGTCCTCACGCTGACGCGCACCACGGTGCGGCAGTTCGGGCGCAACGGCCTGTCGGTGTGGGACCCGGGCACACGCGTGGACGCCAACCAGTGCGAGATCTTCGACAGCACGGGCGACTACCCGGCGGTGTGGGTGAGCGACGGCGCCACGGCGGTGCTCGACTCGTGCCGGGTACACGACGTGCCGGACGCCCTGTTCGTCCTCGACCGCGGCTCGCGCGCGGACGTCGTCGACAGCGACCTGTCGCAGGTGCGCAACACGGCCGTGTCGGTGAGCGACGGGGCGACCGCGCAGCTCGACGACTGCCGGATCCGGGACGCGGCGACGGGCGCCTGGTTCCGCGACCACGGCAGCGGCGGCACCCTCAGCAACTGCACGCTGGACGGCACCCAGACCGGCGTCATCGTCACCAAGGGCGCCGACCCCACGGTGGAGCGCTGCACGATCGACTCACCCGCGGAAGCGGGGGTGTACGTCTCGGCCGGCGGCCGCGGCAGCTTCCAGAACTGCCGGGTGACGGGCAGCGGGGGCTACGGCTTCCATGTGATCGACGGCAGCCGTACGACGCTGCGGAAATGCCGCACGGAGCGGTGCGCGCGCGGCGGTTACGAGTTCGCGGACAGCGGCGCGGACGCGTCGTCCGGGGCAGGCCCCGTGTTCGAGGACTGCACCAGCGACGAGAGCGCGGGCCTGCGGGCACCGGCGGCGCGGGAGACGGCCGTGCAGACGGTGAGTCACTCCCCCGGCCTGCTGGGCGCGGTCCCGGGGCAGCGCACCGAACCCGAGCCCCCGGCCCCGGCCCCGGTCGCGGAGCCCGAGCAGACGGCCCGCGCCTCCAAGGACGTGCTCGGTGAACTGGACGCGCTGGTCGGCCTGGAGAGCGTCAAACGCGAGGTGCGCGCCCTCACCGACATGATCGAGGTGGGCCGGCGCCGGCAGCAGGCGGGCCTGAAGGCGGCGTCGGTCAAGCGGCACCTGGTCTTCACCGGCTCCCCCGGCACGGGCAAGACGACGGTGGCCCGGCTGTACGGCGAGATCCTCGCGTCGCTCGGTGTGCTGGAGAAGGGCCACCTGGTCGAGGTGTCCAGGGTCGACCTGGTGGGCGAGCACATCGGCTCGACCGCGATCCGCACGCAGGAGGCCTTCGAGAAGGCGCGCGGCGGTGTGCTGTTCATCGACGAGGCGTACGCACTGTCCCCCGAGGACGCGGGCCGCGACTTCGGCAAGGAGGCCATCGACACGCTGGTGAAGCTGATGGAGGACCACCGGGACGCGGTCGTGGTGATCGTCGCGGGCTACACGGCCGAGATGGAGCGCTTCCTGTCGGTCAACCCCGGGGTGGCGTCCCGCTTCTCACGGACCATCACCTTCAGCGACTACGGCCCCGAGGACCTGCTGCGGATCGTGGAGCAGCAGGCCGAGGAGCACGAGTACCGGCTGGCGGAGGGCGCGGCGCAGGCACTGCGGAGGTACTTCACGGAAATGCCGAAGGGCCCGGCGTTCGGCAACGGCCGCACCGCGCGGCAGACCTTCGAGGCGATGGTGGAGCGGCACGCGAGCCGGGTCGCCCAGCTCCCCGAGCCGAGCACGGACGATCTGACGCTCCTCTACGCCGAGGACCTGCCCGAGCTGCTCTGAGGACCGGCGTCCGCACCGGCCTCCGCACCGGCCTCCGCCTCCGCGCCCTGCTCGGCCTCCGGGCCCGGGCAGGGCGGCTCGGCCGTGTGACGGGGTGCCGGCAGGCCCGGTCGCAGCCGGGCCAGCAGCTTGCGGCGCTCCTCGGCGAACACCGGATCCGCCTGGTAGTCGGAGTGGCCGAGGATCGGCGCGGGCAGTGGATGCAGGTCGTTGCGGCCGTAGGAGAGGGGATCCTGCAACGGCACGTGGTCGACCCCGAGGTCGTGGTTGCCGGGCAGGCGCACCGGGCCGCCGATGGGGTCGGTGAGCCGGTACAGGTTGCGCCAGCAGTCGATCTCCCGGTGCAGGGAGCTGAGCGCGGCGGGGCCGAAGTGCGCCGGGAACCAGCGGCCGTAGAGCCGCTCCAGCGGCGAGCCGTACGTCAGCAGCGCGACGCGTCTGCGAGTGGACGGCGCCAGTTGCCAGGCCGCGGCGGCGGCGAGGACGCTGCCCTGCGAGTGCCCGGAGATGACCAGCCGTCCGCCGGTGACGCGGGTCCAGGTCGCGATCCGCCAGGTCAGGTCGGGCACCGCGCGTTCGGCGTAGCAGGGTGGGGCGAAGGGGTGGGCGGCGCGCGGCCAGAAGGTGCCGACGTCCCACAGGATGCCGATGGTGCGGCGGGCGGCGGCGTCCTTGTAGGCGCGCCTGCCCCAGGTGACGAACAGTATGAAGCCGAGGCCGATCAGCCAGGAGCCGAGGGCCTGGGCGGTCTCGGCTGCGCCGTGGACCACGGGGTAGGTGCCCTGCGCCGCCTCGCCCGGTGTCTCGTCGGTGGTCAGTGCGCCCACGAGGGCGCCGGCGCCGAGCAGCAGGGTGACACCGGAGGTGACGGCGACGACGCGGGGTCCCCGGTCGGTGAGGGAGGCCATCGCGCGGGTGTAGGCGATACGGCTGGTGCGGGCGCGGTCCTGGACCTCGTCCGGATAGTCGCGGGCGACCGCCTCGCGTTCGGCGCGGGCGAGCTGCCAGGCGCGGTGGGCCAGCCAGCCGAAGAGCACCAGCAGCACCACGATCAGGGGCGGGATCACGGACGCCTGCCAGGTCAGCAGGACCGGCGGGCCGTCGATCGACGTCCCGGTGCCGTCCAGCCAGTCGGACACGCGCTGCGACACGCCGCCGGACATCACGCCGCCCAGTGCGCAGGCCAGCATCGCGACGGCCGGTCCGCCGAGGCCCCGCAGTACGGCCCGCCGGTCGGGGTCGGTGCGGTGCAGTGCGTGCGCGACGCCGGCCAGGACGATCACGAGCAGGCCCTGGACCAGGGCGAGACCGCCGAAGGTGGCGTCGCCCGGCAGCCGGCCTGCCGACTCCCAGCCGGGGCGCTCCCAGCCCGCGTACAGCAGGGCGAGGGCGAGCAGGACGAGGGCGGCGAGCGGCAGACGTCGTACGAAGCGCTCGTCGAGTTCCCGGTCGATGCGTCTCTCGCTGCGGCCCCGGCGGCACACCACCCAGACCACGGCGACGGCGCAGGCCACCAGGGCGGCCTCCAGGAGCAGGCCCATGGTGTTCAGTGCGGCGGGGCCGCCGGGCTCGCGGTCATGGCGGGCGGCGGCGCCGGCGACCGCGGCGGCGACCGTGACCAGTCCGGCGGCGGTGTGCGCGGCACGCAGCCGGGCGACCAGCCGGCGTCCGTACCAGAAGCCGGGCCGGCCCAGCGCGGACGGACGGTCGCCGTCCTCGTCGGGCTCGGGGTCGCGGGCCGGCGGCTGCTGGGACTCGTAGTCGCTCCAGGTGCGCCGGGACAGGTACCACAGCAGACCGGTCAGGGCGGTCGGGACGAAGGACGCCAGGGCGAGTCTGCGGCCGGGGCTGCTCCACCAGCCGCCGTCCGAGACGGTGGGCGACAGGAAGCCCAGCCAGGAGTGCCGGTCGGCGCACGCGCGCGTGCCCGCGCACTGCCAGGCCACCAGGTCGAGGGCGACCTCGCAGGCCGCCGAGACGAGCAGCACCGTCAGGGTGAGCCCGGCGAGCCGCACCAGGAGGCCGTACAGGCGCACGGTGCGGCGGCGGCCGCGGGCGTTGGGGCGCATCCAGTGGGCGAGGTTGACGACCATGAACGGCAGCAGCAACAGCCACAGGGCGCGGGTGCCGTTGCCGGAGGTGAGGTTGCACCAGACGTAGGCCTCGGGCACCGGTCCGTCGCGGCGGCGGCCGTCGGGGCTGGTCTCCGCGTCGACGTCGTCGGCGCGCCGGAAGACGGCCGCGATGCCGTCGCCGGTGATCCGCACCGTGCGCGGATCGTCGAGCATCTCCTGCGGCGTGGTGCCGCCCACGCCGTGGACCAGGAGTTCCAGGGCGGTCCCCGTCTCACCGGGCCGCCGGGCGGGCTGGTCCGGCCCGCCGGTCGAGGCCTGTTCCTGCGCACGTTCCACTGATTCGCACTTCCCCCGTGACACGCCGTCGGCTCTGTCCGTGCGGGCACAAGGATCTCCACTTCCGCGCCGCCGCACACCTCCTGTCACGGAATCTCCCCGATCCGTGACCATGCGGAGAGCCGCGGGTGACATGTGCGCGACGAGCGGTCGGTGGCGCCGCCGGCTCCGCGACATGCGAGGATGAGGCGTCCGCGCACCGGAGCCGGGAGAGAATGTCCTGGTTGGGGCAGGTGTGCTGGGCCTGACGGACGGCATTGAGGCGAAAGGACCGGAGCGTACGTGAGCGAGAATCAGAACCTCCTCGCGGAGCAGCGGCGATCCCTGATCCTCGACGAGGTCCGCCGCCGGGGCGGGGTCCGGGTCAACGAGCTGACCCGCAAGCTCGGCGTGTCGGACATGACGGTCCGCCGCGACCTCGACGCGCTCGCCCGTCAGGGCGTGCTGGAGAAGGTGCACGGCGGCGCGGTCCCGGTGGTCGAGGCGAGTACGCACGAACCGGGCTTCGAGGCCAAGTCGGGGCTGGAGCTGACCGCCAAGGAGGACATCGCACGGGCGGCGGCCAAGCTGGTCGCGCCGGGCGCGGCGATCGCCCTGTCCGGCGGCACGACGACGTACGCGCTGGCGCAGCAGCTGCTGGACGTGCCGGACCTGACGGTGGTCACCAACTCGGTGCGGGTGGCCGACGTCTTCCACGCGGCGCAGCGCACCTCGGGGCCGCGGCAGGGCGCGGCCACGGTCGTGCTGACCGGCGGTGTGCGCACCCCGTCCGACTCACTGGTGGGGCCGGTCGCCGACCAGGCGATCGCGGCGCTCCACTTCGACCTGCTGTTCCTCGGGGTGCACGGCATATCGGTCGAGGCCGGCCTGTCCACGCCGAACCTCGCGGAGGCGGAGACGAACCGGCGGCTCGTGCAGTCGGCCCGGCGGGTCGTGGTGGTCGCCGACCACACCAAGTGGGGCAAGGTGGGTCTGAGTTCGTTCGCCTCGCTGGAGCGGATCGACACGCTCGTGACGGACGCCGGTCTGCCGGACGAGGCGCGCGGTGTGGTCGTGGAGCATCTGCGACGGCTGGTGGTGGCCGGGGAGCCCGAGGAAGGGGCAGACATCTGACGGGCCGCCAGCTAGGGTGACGCTGCCGGCCATCGCCCGCTCCCGTGCAGGAGGGCTTCGTCCATGGCTCACCGTCTGCGCCCGGTGGGGCTCGACTTCGTCGGGATCGCGCCCGTACGGCACGTCTCCGTGCGGGAGATCTCCGCTCCGGTGGAGGCCGTCTACCGGGCGCTGGCGGACGTGCCCGGCTGGGCCGACTGGTTTCCCCAGGTGAGCGCCGCTCGCCCGATCGACGACGGGAAGGGCCGCGACATCCGGCTCCTGGGAGGGGTCCGGTTCCGGGAGTCGATCATCGCGGCGCGGGAACCCGAGGTGTACGCCTATCGCGTCGACGTCACGAACGTGCCCGGGGTGCGTGCGATCGCCGAGGAGTGGCGGCTCGCCCCGGCCGGTGCCGGCACGCGGGTGCAATGGACGTTCGCGACCGACGGGACGGCGGCGTACCGGCTCGCCATGAAGCCGGTCCGGGCGGCTCAGGCCAAGGCCTTCCGGGACGCCGTCTCGGCGCTGGACCGGAGGCTGGCGGCTTCGTAGAGCCGCCCGCCGGCGGGCCCGGGGTGCCGTGTCAGTCGGGCCAGACGCCCGTCTCCAGCAGCGAGTCGATGACGGCCGTGTACGGCCCGATGTCCAGCCCCTGGGCGGCCAGCCAGGTGTCCGAGTAGTACTTGTCGAGGTACCGGTCCCCCGGGTCGCACAGCAGTGTCACGACGCTCCCCTGCCGTCCCTCGGACACCATCTCCGCGACGATCTTCAGCGCGCTCCACAGGCCCGTGCCGGTCGAGCCGCCCCCTTTTCGGCCGATGGCGCGCTCCAGTGCCCTCACCGCGGCGACACTGGCCGCGTCGGGCACCTTCATCATCCGGTCGATCGCGCCGGGCACGAAGCTCGGTTCCATACGGGGCCGGCCGATGCCCTCGATCCGGGAACCGCAGTCGCAGGTGACGTCCGGATCGCCGGTGGTCCAGCCTTCGAAGAAGCAGGAGTTCTCGGGGTCGGCCACGCAGACGCGGGTGTCGTACTGCATGTAGTGCACGTAGCGCGCGAGGGTCGCCGAGGTGCCGCCGGTGCCCGCCGTGGCGACGATCCACGCCGGCTCGGGGAACCGCTCCCTGCGCAGCTGCCGGAAGATGGACTCGGCGATGTTGTTGTTGCCGCGCCAGTCCGTGGCCCGTTCGGCGTAGGTGAACTGGTCCATGTAGTGGCCGCCGGTCTCGGCCGCGAGGCGGGCGGACTCCTCGTACATCGTGCGGGGGTCGTCCACGAAGTGGCACCGGCCCGCGTGGAACTCGATGAGGCGGATCTTCTCGGCGCTCGTCGTGCGCGGCATGACGGCGACGAAGGGCACGCCGATGAGCTTCGCGAAGTACGCCTCGGAGACGGCCGTCGAGCCGCTGGAGGCCTCGATCACCGGGCGGCCCGGCCGGATCCAGCCGTTGCAGAGGCCGTAGAGGAAGAGCGAACGGGCGAGCCGGTGCTTGAGGCTGCCGGTGGGATGGGTGGACTCGTCCTTCAGGTACAGGTCGACGCCCCACCGCTCGGGCAGGGGGAACTGGAGGAGGTGCGTGTCGGCCGAGCGGTTGGCGTCGGCCTGGACTCTGCGGACGGCCTCTTTCAGCCATGCGCGGTAGGCGGCGTCACTGTGGTCGACGTCGAGGGTCACACCGGTCCGGGTCTGCTGGGGAGTGCTCACGAGGGGGCTCCTAACGCTGCGCGCCGACGACGCGTCGCGCGGCCGACACCCCGATCATAAGCACCTTCCGCACGCTTCTCACCTGCATAAACGCACCTTTGAGCCCCCCAAAGCGCCCCCTGGGGCAGGGCCCGGGGCAAGGGGGCGCGCGGTCCCGGGGGCGCACTTGTGTGTGTGCTCCGGGCGCCCCCTGGAGAGGGGGTCTGCTGTACTGGTGCTCGACGCCGGGTGGGGGCAGACTTCAACCGCGGGACCGGAGCCCCGGACGGGGTACCGGCAGGGGTAGGGCGCACCACCGGAGCGGGTCTCCGGACGGGGGCACACTGGATCAGGACACGAGCCTGTGCCGGGCACCGCGCAGAGGGCGGGCCGGTGCACCGACGCGCACAAGGGGGCGGGTGGCATGGCGGAGCCGGAGTTCAGGGCCACGGGCGTGCGGATCGGGAAGCGGCTGCGTTCGCTCACCCGGGCCGGACAGGTCCGGATCAGCGACGGCCGGCTCGAGTTGCTGACCAGCTACGGCAGTGAGATCGACAGCGCGCCGGTGCAGGCGGTGCGCGCCTCCAAGCCCTGGTTCGGCCCCGATGACCGGGCCACGGCGGATCTCAACGGCAACCGCTACCAGCTCACGCTGGGCGACCACGATCCCGCTCCGGGCGAGCCGGGGCCGCCGGCGGCACGGCGCTTCATCGAGGCCGTGCGCAGGGCGGCGGGGCGCGGCGGCTGAGATGTCCGCGAGTTGCGGTACCCCACCCCCTGCGTCACTCTGGTCTCACGTCACTCTGGGTTTACCGGCGATAACGCTGCGAACCAGCCCGCCGGCCACGACAGCGGGCGACAGCGTCACGAAGGCGCCCTGCTGGATCCGAACTCCGTGTTCTTCCGGACCTCACGTCGGGGAGTCGCAGCCGTGATCAGCTACCCAAGCAGGCACTGCACGGTGGAGCTCCAAGCCCTGCCGTCGCGGATCGGCCAGGTCCGCAGAATCGTCTCTGCGCAGTTGCGCTACTGGCATCTGGACGCTCTGATCGACCGGGCCTCGCTCGGGGTGACGGAGCTGTTGTCCAACGTCCACCGGCATGCCCAGCCCGACAAGACGTGCACCGTGGAGATAGAGCTGCTGCTCGACCGGCTCACGGTCTCGGTGCGCGACCACGACCCGCGGATGCCCGTGGTCGACGACGCCGAGCCGCTGGCGACCTGCGGGCGCGGGCTCGCGATGGTGGCCGCCATGAGCGAGAGCTGGGGCGTCCGGCCGGACGGCGAGTCCGGCAAGGTCGTGTGGTTCACCCTCCCGACGACCTCCGCCGCGGTGTCGCCGCCGTCTCGCCCGGCCCGGCGCACGGTCCAGGAGAAACCCGCGCGCAGGTTCGCGGAGGTCGGGCACGCCGCCGACGGGCTGCTGCCCGAACATGCTCCCGCCCGGTCCGCCGTTGCCGGTTGACCGGGCGGTGACCACCCTTCGCACGGGGGCCGCGTGGGCGGACACCCACGGGGTCACTCGGTGGCGATGGCCCGCAGCACGTCCAGGCGTGCCGCGCGCCGGGCCGGGCGCAGCCCCGCGAGAGCCCCGGCCGCGAGACCCACGAGGGCCACGACCGCCAGCTGCCCGGGCGGTATGGCGAAGGCGAAGGCGCTGTCACTGGCGCCGTCCGAGGCCCTGACGAGGACCCAGCCGAGGAAGGCGCCGAGGGCGAGCCCGCCGGCCGTACCGAAGGCGGCGACCAGCACCGACTCCCAGCGGACCATGGCCCGCAGCTGGGAGCGGGTCTGGCCGACGGCCCGCAGCAGGCCGAGTTCACGGGTGCGTTCGTGGATCGCCAGGGTCAGGGTGTTGGCGATGCCGAGGAGCGCGATGACCACGGCGAGGGCGAGCAGGGCGTAGACCAGCGTGAGCATCATGTCGATGCCGCCGGCCGAGGACTGCGCGTACTCGTCGCGGGTCTGGACCTCCGGGTTGCCGTACCGGGCGGCGGTCTTCTCCACCGCCGCCTTGCCCGCGTCCGTGCTCACGCCGTCCTTGAACGTGACGGCGACGAGGGTGTCGGAGTCCTGGGTGCGGTGCGGGGCCCAGGCGGCGCGGGTGATGACGTAGTCACCGGCGAGTTCGGACTGCCCGTAGACCGCGCGGACGGTGAACGTCTCCTTCCTGCCGTCGGTGAAGGTGAGCTGGGCCTTCCCGCCGGTGGTGAGGTGCTGCCGGTCGGCTTCCTTCTCGGTGACGGCGATGCCGTCGGTCCCGAGGTCGCGCAGGGAACCCTCGATCCTTCCGAGGTCGAAGGTGCGTTCCAGGGCGACCGGGTCGGTGACCGTGAGGGCCCGGCCCTCGCCGTCGACCTTGGCGACACCCCGGCCGAGTCCGACCGCTGTGCTCACCTCGGGCAGCTTCTGGACCGCGCCGGCCAGCCGAGGGCTCAGTCCGCTGCCGCCGGCGCCGAAGGACGGGGCACTGACGGCCACGTCGCCCGCGAAGGATCGGGACACGGTCTGGTCCATGGTGGCCTTCAGCGAGGCACCGAACACCGTGAACAGCGACACGACGGCCACGCCGATCATCAGGGCACTGGCGGTGGCGGCCGTGCGCTTGGGGCTGCGCAGGGCGTTGCGCCGGGCCAGCGCGCCGGTGACACCGCGCAGCCGGCCGAGCGGGCTGCCGAGGATGCGGACGGCGGTGGCGGAGGCCACGGGGCCGAGCACCACGAAGGCGACCAGGGCCAGCACGGCGCCGGAACCCGCCAGCCAGACGGACGGTGACACGAGGACGCCGGCCAGGGTGAGGGCGAGGGCCAGCACCACCAGGCCCGTGCCGGTGACCGCCCGCAGGCGGGACGCGCCGGAGGTGTCGACGGCCGTCTCGCGCAGGGCGGCCAGGGGTGCGGTGCGGCCGGCGCGTACGGCGGGCAGCAGGGCGGAACCCAGGCAGACGACGATGCCGACGGCCAGTGGCAGCGCCAGGGACAGGCCCTTGACCACCAGGTCGCCCTCGGGGAACGGGAAGCCGATGGCCGGGAACAGTGCCTGGAGCCCGGCCGCGACGCCGATGCCGCCCGCCAGGCCGGCCAGGGACGCGGTCACGGCCACGGCGGTGGCCTCCGCCAGGGTGGTGACGGTGACCTGGCGGCGGGAGGCGCCCAAGGCCCGCAACAGGGCGTTCTCACGGGTGCGTTGGGCGACGACGATGGCGAAGGTGTTGTGGATGGAGAAGGTCGCCACCAGCAGGGCGACGCCGGAGAACACCAGCAGGAAGAGCGTGAAGATGCCCAGGAACTGGCTGGAGATCATCTCGTTGTTCTCCTCGGCCGACTCCTGGCCGGTGATGGCCTCGACGCCCGGGGGCAGGACGGGTGTCAGCCGGTCGACGAGCTCCTGCTGGCTCACCCCGGGGCCGGCGCGCACCTGGATGCTCGCCGCCTCGCCGGGCCTGGCCGTGAGGTACTTCTCCGCGTCGGCCGCGGTCATCCCGGTGAAGGTCACCTGCGCCATGCCGTCCGCACCGGCGAAGGTGGCGAGGCCGACGACGGTCACCCGGACCGGGTCGGGGGTGCGCAGGGTGGTCGTGTCGCCGATCTTCAGGTCGCCCTTCTCGGCGGTGCCGCGGTTGACGACCACCTCGCCGGACTTCTGCGGGGCCCGCCCCTCGGCGAGCCGGTACGGGTTGAGCTGCGGGTCGGTGATCCAGTTGCCGGCGAGGGTGGGCGGGCCCTGGCCGCCGATGGGGTCGCCGTTCGCGCCCACGAGCTGCCCGGCGCCCTGGATGTTCGGCACGGCGGCCGCGACGCCCGGGACCTTCTCGACGGTCCTGACCAGGTCGGTGGCGACCGGCTGCCGTACGCCCTGGCTCTCCCCGGGCGTGGTGATGGCGTCGGCGCTGCGGACCACGGCGTCGGTGCCACTGGTCGCCTTGCCGAACATCGAGTCGAAACCGGCACGCAGCGTGTCGCCCATGACGAGCGTCCCGGCCAGGAACGCCACGCCCAGGAACACGGCGAGGAACGTACCGGCGAAGCGCCGCCGGTGGGCGCGCAGGGAGGACACGCTCAGGCGTACGGAGGCGTTCATGAGGGCACCTCGAAGGCCTTCATCCGGTCCAGGACCCGGTCGGCGGTGGGGGATTCCATGCGGTCGACCAGGCGTCCGTCGGCGAGGAAGACGACCTCGTCGGCGTGCGCGGCGGCCACGGGGTCGTGGGTGACCATGACGACCGTGCGCCCCGTCCGGCGTACGGTGCGGCCGAGCAGGCCGAGCACCTCCTCGCCGGAGCGCGAGTCGAGGTTGCCGGTCGGCTCGTCCGCGAAGACGACGTCCGGCTGTCCGGCGAACGCCCGGGCCACGGCCACGCGTTGCTGCTGTCCGCCGGAGAGTTCGGCGGGCCGGTGGTGGAGCCGGTCACGCAGTCCGACGACGTCGATCAGCGCGTCGATCCACTCCGGATCGCCCCGGCCGCCCGCCAGGTCCAGGGGCAGCCTGATGTTCTCCGCGACGGTGAGGGTCGGTACCAGGTTGTACGCCTGGAACACGAAGCCCACACGGCCGCGGCGCAGGAGCGTGAGGCGGCGGTCGTCGAGGCCGCCCAGGTCGGTGTCGCCGATGGCGGCGGTGCCAGAGGTGAGCGTGTCCAGCCCGGCCGCGCAGTGCATCAGGGTGGACTTGCCGGAGCCCGAGGGCCCCATGATCGCGGTGAAGCGGCCGGCCGGGAAGCTCACGGTCACGCCGTCGAGGGCGCGCACGGCGGTGTCGCCACCGCCGTACACCTTCACCGCGTCGACGACCCGGGCGGCGGGCCGCGTGGTCGTCGTGGCGGTCGTCGTCATGCCGCACCTCCCTTGCGGCCGAACTCCTCGTTCAGCACGGACAGCCGGCGCCAGTACTCGTCCTCGTCGATCTCGCCGGAGGCGAAGCGGTGCCCGAGGACGGCGATGGGCGAGTCGTTCCCGACCGGGGGCTGCCGCCAGGGGCCGCCGCGGCGGCCACGCCACACCGTGCGGCGCAGCAGCGCGATGCCGCCGCCGATGACCAGGGCCCAGATCACCGGGAAAAACAGGATCCACGGGCCGGGGCCGCCGTCACCGAAGTTCGCCAGGGTCTGCATGTCGTCCAACTCCTCGGATGCTTTGCTGCCATGTCCTGTCTGTGCTTGACGAGAGTCGTCCCGCGAGGGGTCCCCGGTCGTCGTACGGCCAGCGGCACTGTGCGTACCCCGTGGGGAGTAGGCGGGCGGGTCCCGGGTGCTCCCCGCGGTCTCGACTTCTGTAACTACTGGTATGTACAGTGAGGTCATGAGCACCTCGGAACGGCTGATCGAGTCCACGCGCGAGCTGCTGTGGGAGCGCGGCTACGTGGGCACGAGCCCCAAGGCGATCCTGGAGCGCGCGGACGCCGGGCAGGGCAGCATGTACCACCACTTCAAGGGCAAGCCCGACCTCGCGCTGGCCGCGATCCGGCGGACCGCCGAGGAGATGCGGACTACCGCCGCGGGAGTACTCGACGGCCCGGGAACGCCCTACGAGCGCATCGAGGCGTATCTGCGGCGCGAGCGGGACGTACTGCGGGGCTGCCCGATCGGCCGGCTGACCATGGACCCGGACGTGATCGCCAGCGCCGAGCTGCGCGCCCCGGTCGACGAGACGCTCGACTGGATCCGGGAGCGGATCGCCGGGATCGTCGAAGAGGGCAAGGGGCAGGGCCAGTTCGCGCCCTCGCTGGACGGCGGGGAGATCGCCGCGGCGGTCGTCGCGACCGTCCAGGGGGGATACGTCCTGGCCCGCGCCTCCGGCTCCCCCGCCGCGTTCGACGCAGGGGTGCGGGGGCTGCTGTCCCTGCTGGCACCCCGTTCCGCCTGAGGAGGGCCTGAATGCACGCCATGCAGTACGAGCTCACCCTGCCCGCCGACTACGACATGGGAGTCATCCGCGACCGGGTCGCCCGCCTGGGCCGGCTGCTCGACGACTGGGACGGGCTCGGCTTCAAGGCCTATCTGGTGCGCGAGCGCGGTCTGCGCGGCTCGCCGGTCAACCAGTACGCGCCCTTCTATCTGTGGAACACCGTCGACGGCATGAACGCCTTCCTCTGGGGCGGCGGGTTCCAGGGGCTCAGTGACGACTTCGGGCGGCCGTCCGTACGGCAGTGGACGGGGCTCGCGTACGAGGAAGGGGGCGGTGCGCAGGCGCGGTTCGCGGTACTGCGGCGCCAACCCGTCCCGGCGTCGGGGCCGTTGGCCGAGGCGGTGGAGGAAGCGGTCCGGGAGGCGCGGCGGCTGGCTGCGGAGGACGGGGCCCTGCTCGCCGCGGCGGCCGTCGACACGAGCCGCTGGGAGCTGGTGCACTTCTCCCTCTGGGAGCACGACAGGCCCAAGACCGATGGCGACGTGTTCGAGGTGCTGCACCTGTCGGCACCGGGCCGGGACAGCCTGCCCCGGGGGCGCCGGTGGTGAGCGCGGTCCGCACGGTACTGGGGGACGTGCCGCCCGCGGCGCTCGGCGTGTGCGACGCCCACGACCACCTCTTCTTCGGCAGTCCCCGGCTGCCCGGCCAGGAGCTGCGCGGCGTGGCGGCGGCACGGGCGGAGCTGGTCGCGTTCCGGGAGCAGGGCGGCGGTGCCGTGGTGCAGTGGACGCCGTACGGGCTCGGGCGGCGGGCCGCCGATCTGCCGCCGCTGTCCCGGGAGACCGGGGTGCACGTGGTGGCGGCGACCGGACTGCACCAGGCCGTCCACTACGACGAGGGCACACTGAGAGGGCTGCGCCACCGGCTCGCCGGTGTCTTCGTCTCCGAACTCACCGAAGGCATCGGCACGTCGGGAGTGCGCGCGGGGCTCGTCAAGGTCGCGGGCGGTTTCCACGCCCTGGACGCGCACGCCCGCTGGACCATGACGGCGGCCGCCGAGGCGCATCACGCCACGGGCGTGACCATCACCGTGCATCTGGAGCTGGGCACCGGTGCGCTGGACGTACTGGACCTGCTGTGCGGGGAGTTGGGGGTGCCGCCGCATCGCGTGGTGCTCGGGCACCTCAACCGCTCGCCCGACCTCGTGCTGCACCGGCAGGCCGCCGAGTCCGGCTGCTATCTGGCCTTCGACGGCCCGTCGCACGCCCACCACGCCACGGACTGGCGGATGCCCGACGCCGTGCGGGCCCTCGCCGACGCCGGGTTCGGCGACCGGCTGCTGCTGGGCGCGGACACCACGACGGCCGCCGCCCGCTCGGTGTGCGGCGGCCCCGGGATGCCGTATCTGCTGCGCCGGGTGCGCCCCCGGCTCGTCCACGCGGTGGGCGAGGACCTGGTGGGGCGCATCCTCACGGAGAACCCGGGCCGGGCGTTCGCGGTGGAATGGCGCTGACCGCGTGGTCCGCCGGTCTCAGCCCATGGCCTGGTCGTTGTCCTTCAACTCACCCCAGCCGTGCCAGCGGTCGACCTCGATCCAGGCACTGACCCGGGGCCGGACGCGGTTCGGGTAGGGCTTGCCGAGGTAGTGCCGGGAGAGCAGGTCGATGTCGGTCAGGTCCTGGTCGTCGTACATCTCGGTGACGCGGCCGATCAGGGTGATGTGGGTGTACCAGTTGTCGTCGGCGAGGACGGTGAGTGTCACGCGCGGGTCGCGGCGCAGGTGCTTCAGGCGGACCCGGCCCTCGTCGAGGTTGATCAGCACCCGGCCGTCCTTCCACGCGTACCAGGTCGCGGTGGAGACCGGTGTGCCGTCGGAGCGCAGGGTGGCCATGACGCACGGGTTGGGCCGGCTCAGCAGGGCTTCGGCCTCGGGCGGCAGCGGCGGCTTGGACATGGGGGAACCTCCCGGGTGATCAGGCGGACGGGTTTTCGTCGAAACTCGCGAAGTAGGCGGCGGCCATGTCCTCGTCGCCGTGGCCCTGGGCTGCCGCACGCTCCATGCGGGCGGCGGCGGCTTCGGCCACGTCCAGGCGGACGCCGTGGTCCGCTCCGGCCTCGACGATGAGGCGGGCGTCCTTGGCGGCGGTGGTCACGGCAAACTGGGGCGGTGTGAGCCGGTCTTCGAGGACCATGCCGGACTTGGCATGCAGATAGCCCATGTCGAGGGGGCCGCCGGCGATGAGGTCGAGGAAACCGCGCGGGTCGATGTCGAGGCCCTTCGCCAGTGCCAGGGCCTCGCCGGCGGCTGCGGTCACGGCGAGGACCCAGCTGTTGGCGACCAGCTTCAGCCGGGTGGCGCCGCCGGCCGCCCCGTCCTCGCCGGCCCACACGGTGCGGGCGCCGACGGCGTCGAAGACCGGCGTCACCGTGTCCCGGCCCTCGACGGGGCCGGCGGCGAGCACGGTCAGCTGCCCGGCCTCGGCGGGCTGACGGGTGCCCAGGACGGGCGCGTCGTAGAAGACCAGGCCGTGTTCGCGGGCGAAGGCGGCGAGGTCGCCGATGGCTTCGACGCCGGCGGTCGTGGACTGCACCCAGGCGGCGCCCGGACGCAGGGCGGGGGCGGCCTCCCGCATCGTGTCCAGGGCGGCGGGCCCGTCGTAGAGCATGGTGAGGACGACGTCGGTGTCCCGGACCGCCTGCGCGGGGGTGTCGGCGATGTGCATGCCCTCGGCGGCCAGCGGCTCGGCCTTGGCACGGGTGCGGTTCCAGGCGTGCACGGTGTGCCCGGCGCGCGCCAGGTTGCGGGCCATCGCGGCGCCCATGATGCCGGTGCCCAGGACGCTCACGGTGAGCTTGTCGGTCATGACGTCAACTTCCTCGTTCGTACGGTGCGGGCGAGCCGCCTGCGGTCCAGACTGCCCGCTCAGGCGCGAGCCTTCCCGGAAGCGACGCGGACAAGCCCGTCGGGCGGTGCCTGATCTCCGTTGAGCATCGGATGCGGGGTCTGCAAACCGCCCATCACCCGCGTCAACAACCCTGCGGGTCAATACACCTAGGTCAGCGCTCCCAGGGGATCGTCCAGCACCGGCTGCCACGCCAGTTCCGCGGCGCCGACCAGGCTGTTGTGGTCGAGGGTGCACGGCAGGATGGGGACGCCGCCGCTCTGCCCCCACAGGCTGCGGTCGGCGACGACGGCGCGGAGGCGGTCGGGGTCGGCGTCGAGGAGGGTGCGGTGCAGGCCGCCGAGGATGATGCGGTCCGGGTTGAGGATGTTGACGAGGCCGGCGAGTCCGAGGCCGAGCCGGTCGATGAGGGTCTCGGTGGCGGTGCGCACGCCCGGGTCGTCGTAGTGGTGGCGGACGAGGTCGATGGACTGCTGGAGCAGGGACACCTCGGGGCCCGGTTCGCGTCGCGCCGCCGTGAGGAAGGCCAGCGGGTCGGTCTCCACGTCCAGGCAGCCGCGGCTGCCGCAGTGGCAGGGGCGGCCCTCGGGGTGCACGGTGAGGTGGCCGACCTCCAGCGCGAGGCCCGAACTGCCCCGGTGCAGGCGGCCGTCGAGGACGAGTGCGCCGCCGACGCCCCGGTGGCCGGTGGCCACGCACAGCAGGTCGCGGGCGCCGCGCCCGGCGCCGTGCCGGTGCTCGGCGAGCGCGGCGAGGTTGACGTCGTTCGCGGCGAACGCCGGTCCGTCGAGGCCGGCCGCGCGCACCTGCTCGGCGAAGATGTCCCGGACGGGCGCGCCCGCGGGCCAGGCCAGGTGCAGCGGGTTGAGGGCAAGGCCCTCGGGTTCGGCGACCGCGGACGGTACGGCGAGTCCGGCGCCCACGCAGCGGCGTCCGGTCTCCCGCAGCAGCTCGGCGCCCGCCGTGACGACGGAGGCGAGCACTTTCGCCGGGTCGGCGTCGACGACCTCACAGCCCGGCGCGGTGGCCACGATCCGGCCGCCCAGCCCGACCAGCGCCGCCCGGAACCCGTCGGCGTGCACCTGCGCGGCGAGCGCGACGGGCCCGTCCTCGGCGACGGCCAGCTTGTGCGAGGGCCTGCCCTGCGAGCCCGCCGCCGCGCCGGGCCGGGCGTCGACCCGGATGAGCCCGAGCGCCTCCAGTTCGGCGGCGACCGCTCCGGCCGTCGCCCGTGTCACGCCGAGCTCGGCGGTGAGCACGGCCCGGGTCGGCGCGCGTCCGGTGTGCACGAGCTCCAGCGCGGGTCCGAGGGCTCCGCGCCCCCGGTCCAGCCGCGTCCTCGTCGAGGTGCTCCCATCCCCCGCCGGCCGGGGGTCCGCCTTCCCGCTCATGAGGGCGAGTCTCCCATGATCCGTAGGGCTCGCGGCCCTTACAGGCCGCTGACCCGGAGCGTGATGTTGAGCCGTCCGGCCAGGCCCAGCCCGGGCGGTGCGGTGCCTCCGTGTACCCGGGGCACCGCGTGGTAGGCGAGCCGGGACGGGCCGCCGAAGACGAACAGGTCGCCGCTGCGCAGCTCGACGTCGGTCCAGGGCCGGGTGCGGGTCTCGGTGTTGCCGAAGCGGAACACGCAGGTGTCACCGAGGCTGAGCGACACCACCGGCGCGTCCGACTTCTCGTCGCTGTCGCGGTGCATGCCCATCCGGGCGTCGGCGTCGTAGAAGTTGATCAGGGCGATATCGTACGCCGGCGCCGGTCCGCCGAGTGTCTCGCGCACCGCCCGGCGGCCCAGGTCGCCCAGCCACTCGGGGAACGGCTTCACCGGGGCGCCGTCGCCGTCGACGGCCCTGCCGGCGTAGCCGTACGGGTACCAGTGCCGGCCGAGGCAGACCTGCCGGGCGGTCATGGTGCCGCCGCCGGGCGTGCGGACCGTGCGCAGGCCGGCCGGTGGGCGCGCCCACGCGCGGCAGGCCTCCAGCAGCTCGCGCTGGTGCTCGGCGTCCAGCCAGTCCGGCACGTGCACCGCGCCCGGCGCCACCTGCGTACGGGCCCGGGGGAACAGTTCGCCGTCCATGCCTCCCATCCTCCCCGACCTCGGCTGAGCTGCGGCCCGGCCGGGGGCACTAGCCTGGACGCACGATGAACGACCGTATGACGACGCCCTGGGGCGAGCTCGCGCTGACCCGTTTCCCCGAGGACCCGCGCGACAGGCTGCGTGCCTGGGACGCCTCCGACGAGTACCTGCTGAGGCATCTGGCGCAGGAGGGGGTCCCGCTGTCGGGCACGGTCGTGGTCGTCGGGGACCGCTGGGGTGCCCTGGTCACGGCGCTCGCGGAGCACCGCCCGGCACAGATCACCGATTCCCACCTGACCCAGGAGGCGACCCGGGCCAACCTCGCGCGGCACGGTGTCGAGCCCGGCGCGGTCCGGCTGCTCACCACGCAGGACCCGCCGCCGGACCGCGTCGACGTTCTCCTCGTGCGGGTGCCGAAGAGCCTCGCGCTGCTGGAGGACCAGTTGCTGCGGCTGGCGCCGGCGGTGCACGTGGGGACGGTCGTCGTGGGCACGGGCATGGTGAAGGAGATCCACACCTCGACGCTGCGGCTGTTCGAGCGGATCCTCGGCCCGACCCGCACCTCGCTCGCCGAGAAGAAGGCCCGGCTGATCTTCTGCACGCCGGATCCCGCGCTGGAGCGGCCCGCCAGTCCGTGGCCGTACTTCTACACCCTCCCGGACGGCATCGGAGCGGTCTCGGGGCGCACGGTCGTGAACCACGCGGGTGTCTTCTGCGCCGACCGGCTCGACATCGGCACCCGGTTCTTCCTGGAGCATCTGCCGAGCGGCGGGGGCGGCCCGCGGGTGGTGGACCTGGGGTGCGGCAACGGCGTGGTCGGGACGGCGGTGGCGCTGGCCGATCCGGCGGCCGAGGTGCTGTTCGTGGACGAGTCGTTCCAGGCCGTGGCCTCGGCGGAGGCGACGTACAAGGCGAACGGGGTGCCGGGGCACGCCGAGTTCCGGGTCGGGGACGGGCTGGCGGGCGTGCCGTCCGGCAGTGTCGATCTGGTCCTGAACAACCCGCCTTTCCATTCCCATCAGGCGACGACGGACGCCACGGCCTGGCGGATGTTCACGGGTGCGCGGCGCGCGCTGCGGCCGGGCGGTGAGCTGTGGGTGATCGGCAACCGGCATCTGGGCTACCACGTCAAGCTGCGCAAGCTGTTCGGCAACAGCCGGCTGGTGGCGAGCGACCCGAAGTTCGTGGTGCTGAAGGCCGTCAAGCGGTAGCCGCGCCGAGAGTGTGGAGGGTCCTCGCCACCGTCCGGGTCATGGCCTCCCGCGCGACCGTCAGGTAGCCGCGCGGGTCGACCGCCTCGGGGCGGTCGGCGAGGAACTCCCGGATCGCGCCGGTCAGCGCGATGTTCAGGGCCGTGCCGATGTTGACCTTGGTGATGCCGCCCGCGACCGCCGCCGTGAGTTCGCCGTCCGGGACGCCGGAGGAGCCGTGCAGGACGAGCGGGACGTCCAGCGCGGCGGACAGTTGTCCGAGGAGGGTGTGGTCGAGGGCGGCGGTGCGGGTCGTCATGGCGTGGGCGCTGCCGATGGCGACGGCCAGGGCGTCCACGCCCGAGTCGGCGACGAAGGCCCGGGCCTCCTCGGGGTCGGTGCGGGCGCCCGGAGCGTGCGCGTCCAGCGGGGGTCTGCCGTTCTTGCCCCCGATCTGCCCCAGCTCGGCCTCGATCCACAGCCCTTGCGCGTGTGCCCAGTCGACGGCCGCGCGGGTCGCGGCGAGGTTCTCCGCGTAGGGCAGCCGGGCGGCGTCGTACATGACGGAGCTGAAGCCGGCCTCCGCCGCCTGGTGCAGCAGGGTCTCGCTCTGCACGTGGTCGAGGTGCAACGCGACCGGTACGACGGCCCGTTCGGCCGCTGCGACGGCCGAACGGGCGAGTGGGAACAGCTGTCCGCCGTGGAACTTGACCGCGTTCTCACTGACCTGGAGCACGACGGGGGCGGGCACGGACTCGGCGCCCGCGATGACGGCCTCCACGTGTTCCAGGGTGATGACGTTGAAGGAGGCGACGGCCGAACGGGCCGCGGCGGCACGGGTGACGAGCTCGCCGGTGGTGGTGAGGGGCACGGTGCCTCCAGGGTCAGTGGGCGAGGATCACCGAGCGGGTGAGGTGGCGTGGGCGGTCCGGGTCGAGGCCGCGGGCCGCGGCGACGGCGACCGCGAGGCGCTGGGCGCGGACGAGTTCGGCCAGGGGGTCCAGCCGGCCCTCGATCCACAACGCGCCGGTGGAGCGCACCTGGTCGGCCAGCCCTGCGGGTGCCTCGCCGAACATCCAGGTCGCGGTGCCGCTCGTGGTGACGCTGATGGGTCCGTGCCGGTACTCCATCGCCGGATAGGCCTCCGCCCAGGACAGTGACGCCTCGCGCATCTTCAGCCCGGCCTCGTTGGCCAGGCCGACGGTCCAGCCGCGCCCCAGGAAGGTGAACTGGGCGCAGTCCGCCAGGCCTTCGGGCAGGGGCTCCGTCAGGGCCGTGCGCGCGTCGGTGACGGCGGTGTCGGGGTGCAGGCCGAGGTGGGCGCGCAGGAGGGTGAGGGCCGTGGTGGCGAACCGGGTCTGGACGACGGAGCGTTCGTCCGCGAAGTCGAGGACGGCGAGCTCGTCGGCCGCCGTCCGCACGGGTGTGTCCGGGTCGGCCGTGATGGCGGTGGTGCGGGTGCGGCCCTTCAGTTTGCCGAGCAGTTCGAGGACCTCGGTCGTGGTGCCGGAGCGGGTGAGGGCGACGACCCGGTCGTAGGCGCGGCCGTAGGGGAACTCCGAGGCGGCGAACGCGTCGGTCTCGCCCTGGTCCGCGCCCTCGCGCAGGGCCGCGGCCGCCTGCGCCATGAAGTACGAGGTGCCGCAGCCGACGATCGCGACCCGCTCCCCCGCCGCCGGCAGCACCTCCGCGTGGTCGGCCGCCTGTGACGCGGCGCGTGTCCAGCACTCGGGCTGGCTGGTGAGCTCGTCCTCGACATGCGTCATGCCGCACCCTCCGCTCTGATTGTTCCTGCAAGATATCGCCAGCTTTCGAGCATCATCAAGCATGCGGGCCCGGATCGGGTGCGTTAGGGTCGCCCGGAGATCGAGTCGTGGAGGTGCGGATGTCGCGCGACGCCCGCTGGAAGGCGCTGCTGGAACTGCTCGTCGAGCGCGGCCGGCTGGACGTCGAGGAGGCGGCCGGGGAGCTCGGGGTGTCGGCGGCGACGATCCGCCGCGACTTCGACCGGCTCGCCGAGCAGCAGATGCTGGTGCGCACGCGGGGCGGCGCGGTGGTGCACGGCGTGTCGTACGAGCTGCCGCTGCGCTACAAGACGGCCCGGCGTGCCTCCGAGAAGCAGCGCATCGCCAAGGCGGTCGCCGATCTGGTCGCGCCGGGTGAGGCGGTCGGGCTGACCGGGGGCACGACCACCACCGAGGTGGCCCGGGCCCTGGCCGTGCGCGAGGACCTGGCGTCCGGCTCGCCCGCGCTGACCGTGGTGACGAACGCGCTGAACATCGCCGGCGAGCTGGCCGTACGGCCCCAGTTCAAGATCGTGCTGACCGGCGGGGTGGCGCGGGCCCAGTCGTACGAGCTGGTCGGACCGCTCGCCGACGGGGTGCTCGGGCAGATCACCGTCGACGTGGCGGTGCTCGGGGTGGTCGCCTTCGACGTGACGCACGGGGCCGCGGCGCACGACGAGGCGGAGGCCGCGATCAACCGGCTGCTGTGCGAACGCGCGGAGCGCGTGGTCGTGGCCGCCGACTCCAGCAAGCTGGGGCAGCGGGCCTTCGCCCGGATCTGCGCTGCCGAGGCTGTGGACACGCTGGTCACGGACACGGCGGCCGACACGGAGACGGTGCGGCGCTTCGAGGAGGCCGGACTGCGGGTCGTCACGGTGTGATCCGCGTTCCCGGCCCCTTCACCGGTCCTCCCGCCTAGGGCCTGTCGTTCAACGCCGCAGATGCGCGTGCCAGACCCCGCGTCTGCGATCTGATCCAAACGACAGGTCCTAAGCTGGGGCTGAGGCGTGTACCGGCCAGGGAGGCGGTCATGGGCGGAGCAGCGCGGGACCACGACGTGCCGGGCAGCCGGCGGTATCTGCCGATCGCGGAGCACGGGCTGATCGGCGATCTGCGCAGCGTGGCCCTGGTGGGGACCGACGGCACGATCGACTGGTACTGCTGCCCGGCCTTCGACGCGCCCAGCGTCTTCGCCTCGATCCTGGACGCGGAGCGCGGCGGCTGCTTCGAACTGGCGGCTGCCGTGCCGGCGCGGACCAAGCAGTTCTACTTCCCCGACACCAACGTGCTGATCACCCGGTTCTTCACCGAGGACGGCGTCGGCGAGGTGCAGGACTTCATGCCGCTCGACAGCGAGCCGGCCGAGGCCGAGCGGCACCGGCTGATCCGCCGGGTGGTGTGCGTACGCGGCTCGATCCCGTTCCGTACCCGTGTCGCTCCCCGGTTCGACTACGGCACCCGGCCGCACACCGTCCGGCTGACCGGTGAGACGGCGGTCTTCGAGTCCGCGGGGCTGGCGCTCGCGCTGACCGCGACCGTGCCACTGGAGACGGACGGGCCGGACGTACGCGGGGACTTCAAGCTCGCCGAGGGCGAGTCGGCGGTGTTCGCGCTGGACAAGGTGGGCGGCGACGTGGCGCCCCGCCGGTGTGCGCGCACGGAGGCGGAGGAGCAGTTCGCGGCGACGGTGGCGTACTGGCGGCGCTGGCTGGCGGCGTCCAGGTACCGGGGCCGCTGGCGGGAGATGGTGCACCGCTCGGCGCTGACGCTGAAACTGCTCACCTACGCGCCGACCGGGGCGATCGTGGCCGCGCCGACCACGAGTCTGCCCGAGCGGCTCGGCGGCGAACGCAACTGGGACTACCGGTACGTGTGGGTGCGCGACGCGGCCTTCTGCGTCTACGCCCTGCTGCGGCTGGGCTTCACCGGCGAGGCCGAGAAGTTCATGGACTTCGTGACCCGGCACATCAGCCCGGGCGACGGCAAGCCCTCCGGCCCCTTGCAGATCATGTACGGCATCGACGGGCGCACCGAGCTGCCCGAGACGACACTCGGCCATCTGGAGGGCCATGAGGGTTCCGCGCCGGTGCGGGTCGGCAACGCGGCGGCCGACCAGCTCCAGCTCGACATCTACGGCGCGCTGATCGACTCCATCTACCTCTACGACAAGTGGGCCAAGCCCATCTCCAGCGATCAGTGGGACGACGTGTGCGCGCTGGTGGACTGGGTGTGCGAGAACTGGGACCAGCCCGACGAGGGGATCTGGGAGACACGGGGCGGGCGCAAGAACTTCCTGTACTCGCGGCTGATGTGCTGGGTGGCGATCGAGCGGGCCATCCGGATGGCCACCCGGCGCGGCCTGCCCGCCGACCTGCTCCACTGGCGCCAGTGCCGCGACACGATCTACCGGCGGATCATGAGCCGGGGGTGGTCCGAGGCGCGCGGGGCCTTCGTCCAGCACGAGGACGGCGACGTGCTGGACGCGGCCGTGCTGATGATGCCGCTGACGAAGTTCATCGCCCCGACCGATCCGAAGTGGCTGTCGACGCTGGACGCGCTCACCGAGGAACTGGTCTCCGACTCGCTGGTCTACCGCTACGACCCGCAGTCCAGCCCGGACGGACTGCGCGGCGACGAGGGCACGTTCTCCATCTGCTCGTTCTGGTACGTCGAGGCCATGGTGCACGCGGGCCGGATCGACGAGGCGCGTCTCGCCTTCGAGAAGATGCTGACGTACGCCAACCATCTCGGCCTGTACGCCGAGGAGATCAGCCACACCGGGGAGCAGCAGGGCAACTTCCCGCAGGCGTTCACGCATCTCGCGTTGATCAGCGCGGCCTTCAACCTGGACCGGGCGCTCGGCTGAGGCTCGGCTTCCGACATGGGGAGTGTTTCCGGTTTCTGACTGTGCGAAGGGGAGGCACGGGAAATACTCGAAGAATGGTGAGGAGGACTGATCCGCCGGCCACGTCTTCGTCCGGGGACCGATCGGCCGCCGTGGGCGGGGACGCCCGTCAGGTGGTCACCGGCGACGGCGCGTCCGCGGTTCACGTCGAGAACATCGAGCAGGCGGTTCTGCTCCCGAAGGAGGCGTTTACGCAGGCCGCGTATCACGAGCGGGCGGCCGCAGCGGCGTTCCCTTCGCATGTGGACCTCACCTCGATCCCGCTTGCCGTTCCCCAGCGACGGGTCGCCGCGGACCGGCTGCGCGGGCGGGACGGCCTGGTGAGGGCGCTGACCGGCGACATGGGACGCGATGGGGGTGACAGCCCGGACAACCGCCGCGTCCATGTGCTGACCGGGCTCGGCGGCTGCGGAAAGACCACGGTGGCCCTGGAGGTGGCACACCGGCTCTCGCCCAGGGCGGGCCACGTGTGGTGGGTGTCCTGCGCCGACCGCGAGAGCCTCTGGGGCGCCCTGCACGCCGTCGCATTCGACGCCGGCGCCGACAGCGGAGAGTTCGTCCGCGCGCACGCCGCCGATGTGCTGTGGAAGCGGCTCAACGCGCTCACCGAACCATGGCTTCTCGTGCTCGACAACGTCGACGATCCATCCTTCCTCAGCGCCCGGTCACAACCCCTGGCACGAGGCGTCGGCTGGCTGCGGCCGCCCGGCACCCCGCACGGGACGGTACTCGTCACGAGCCGCGAATCGCGTCGGGAGCGATGGGCGCCGTGGATACAGGTCCTGCCGGTGGACGTGCTCGACATCGACGACGGGGCTCGCATCCTGCTCGACCTGGCACCGGACGCGGGCGATGAGCAGGAGGCGAAGAAGCTGGCCCAGCACCTCGGAGGCCTGCCCCTGGCCCTGGACCTCGCCGGCACCTACCTTGCGCTGGCAGCCGAGGAGCCATGGCCCGTGCCCGGAACGCCCGAGACTTTCGAGGAGTATCGCCGCGACTTCGACGGACGGATCGCGGAGATGGCCGCCGACCCGGACTCCTCGCTCGGGGAGGCGGAACAGGCCCGCCGGGCCATCCTGACGACCTGGGAGATCTCGCTCGATCTCCTCCACGAACAGCGCAACGACCTCGCCCGGCCGCTGTTGCGCCTCCTGTCGGCTCTGGGACCGGCACCGATTCCATACCAGCAACTGCTCGACCCGGAGCTGCTCGCCACCTGCGACCTGTTCCCCACTCCGACCCACAAACGGATCCAGGCCGCGCTGAAGGGGCTCTCCGGTCTGCGACTGGTCAGTCTTCAGAGCGTGAGCCCGGAACCCGGCAGAGGCGAGTCGTCCGACGCCGACATCCGCCGGAAGCTCGACATCCACCCGCTGGTCCGCGCCAGCAACCGCGCACACGCCGACTTCACCACGCACACCGGGAAACTCCTCGGCCTCGTCACGGCCCTGCTGGATCGGGCCGTGAGCCCGCTGGAACCGGACAATCCCACGCACTGGCGCCGATGGCGCCATTTCGCCCCGCACTGCACCGCCCCCCTGCACCTGCTGGAACTGGTCGGCTCTGTGCCCGACGACGTGACCGTCGCCGCCACCGAACCTGCCTTGCGCGCCGCACAGAGCCGCAACTTCCTCGGCCTGTACTCCCTGGCCGTCACCGAGCTCAGCACCGTCGTCGCCCTCCGGGAGAACCGCCTGGGTCCCGACCATCCCGCGACGCTCGAAAGCCGTCTGAGCCTTGCCCTGGCCCTGCGCGACGACGGACAGTTCCGTGAGTCCGAGGCCGTGTACACGGCGACAGCCGAGGCTTGCGAACGGACGCTGCCGTCCGACCACCCCTATCTCCAGTCCGCCCGAGGCGGCCGGGCACGGGTGCTGTGTGCGCTCGGACAGCCGGACGTGGCGGAGAAGGACCTGCGCGCCGTCCTCGCGATCCGGCTGCGCGACCCGGGGCCGCACTCCCGCAAAGCCCTTCGCACCAGGTACGACATCGCCACTGTCCTGCGCATGCGTGGGTTGCTCAGCGAGTCCGCCGACGAACTGCGAGAGATCCGGCGAGCGGCGCGAGAACTGTTCGGACACCGCGATCCGCTGACACTTGCCGTCGGCTCCCACCTCACTCGGGTGTTGTGCGATGCCGGGGAGCTCGACGAGGCCGAACGCGTCGGAGCGGAGGTGGTCGCGGACTCGGTGAGCCTGCTGGGTTCCGCCCACCCCGACACGCTGATCGCCCGTCACGAACGGGCGCGCATCATGCGGGACAAGGGCCTGCTCGCCGAGGCCGAGGCCGAGTTCGCCGAGATCTGGAAAATCAACAAGCGGCGTTTCGGCGAGGGCCACCCCGACGCGGTCGCCAGTCGGCACGAGCTCGCCACCACTTTGCATCTGCTGGGCCGCCCGACCGAGGCGGCGGATCACTTCCGTGCGGTGCTGGACGCCAACGTCCGGCTCCTGGGCGAGGAACACCCCGATGCGCGGACCAGCAGCCGGAACCTCGCGCTTGTCCTGAACGGCGCGAACGAGGAGGACGACGCAAGGATGGCCCTGGACGAGGCACTCGCAGCCGACAGCGACGAACTGGCCCCCGATGCCCGTCGAATCCTTAAAAGGTTTGCCCGGCCACGGCAGAGCAAAGCGGGTGAGGGACCAGGCGGCGGCGGGTACTCGGCAGGCGGCTACTCCTACTCGCCGGGTCCGCGTTCGCAACCCGTACTTTCTTACCGTTCACAGTCCCGCTTCAAGGACAAGTCCACCGTACTGACGATCGACACGAGAATCTGGCCGGATACGCTGCGTGCCCTGGCTGCCGGGCGGGAGACCCGCAGCGGCGTCGAAAAGCTGTGCGCCCATCAGCGCAAGATCCGCGTCCTGGCGCTGAGGGAGATCCTTGCCTGGTACACGCGGTCGGACGGGGCCCCGTGGATCCGGCAGGTGCGGGCGCTGCTCGTGGAAGCCGACCAGGTCGACCCGGTCCTCATGGACAAACTCCTCCTGCATCCCGGTACAGGCCGGTGGATGAGCCATACGCTGCGTGCGCTGGAGGACGACTCCGCCAAGGCCGACGCCGGTCATCTGCGGGCACTCGCGGCCACGGCCGGCATCAACGCCGAGTTGTCCTTCACCCTCCGGATTCCGGTACGCGAGGGCCTGGCCGTCCTGCCGACCCTCGGCTTCGCCGACCTCGGAACCGATCGGCACACGACGGAAGCGGACGTCGTGGCGGAGAACGGCCGGAGGTGCGTCCGGGCCGCGGGCAAGGAGGTGCGACTTCCCTCCTCGCTGGAGGCCGAGTCCCCCGGGTGGCACCCGCTGCGCCGCATCGAAGCCCGTATCGCCGGTGAGACCCTCCGGGTCTGCCTCGACGATATCGACCCTTACCGCGTCGTCGACCCCGGCATGGCGCCCCGCCCGCTCACTCCCGAGCAGGCGGACCGCTGGCAGGAACTGCTCGGTGAGGCATGGCAACTGCTGAACCACACGGACGGCGTGGACGCCGGGGCACTCGCAGCCGCTCTCACCACCCTCACGCCGCAGGCTCCGGCGTCCGGCGGCGCGCCGGCTTCCCTCACGTCGAGCGATACGTACGGCGGGATCGTCCTCACCGAACCGGAGGACGCGCTGCAACTGGCCCTGACACTCGTGCACGAGGTCCGGCACATGAAGCTCCACGCCCTCCTCGACATGGTGTCACTGCACAGTGAGCAAGACAGTGAGGAAAAGCTGTTCTACGCGCCCTGGCGGGGTGATCCGCGGCCCTTCGAAGGGCTGTTCCAGGGGGTGTTCGCCTTCTTCGGGGTGGCCGAATTCTGGCGTGGGCGCTGCCTTCGGTCGACCGGCGACGACCTGAGGCGCGCGCAGTTCGAGCTGGCCTACTGGCGCATCCAGGTCTGGGAGGCGTTCACGGTGGTGAGGTCCTCGCCCCGGTTGACGGACACGGGGCGGCAGTTCGTCGCCGCGATGGCGGACAGCGCCGCCGCGTGGCGGGCAGCGCCGGCCGTACCCGCCGTCGTGGCCGAGGCGGCCCGGGCGGCCGCCCTCGCCCACCGGGACCGCTGGGAACAGCTCCACGGCCGGCCCTGACCCGAGGCGGCGGCTTGACCGGTTACCGGGCGGCGCGGTTCGGGGACGGCTCGCTGCCGGCCCGCACGGCCCTCGCCGCCCTGGGACTCAGTGGCCGTGGCCGTCGTCCGCATGCCCCTCGGGGGTACCGGATCCGGTCGCCGCTCCCCCGGCCCTGACGGTGAACGGCACCGTGTGGACCTTTCCGTCGTGCTGGAAGTCGAGGAACAGGCGGTAGGAGCCGGCGCTGGGGGCCGTGGCCGTGAAGGAGATGTCCGGGCCGGGCCTGGTCTTTCCGTCGCCGGGTTCGCCGTTCGGGTGGACGTGGAGGTAGGCGAGGTCGCCGGAGCGCAGGGCGACGAGGTGGCCGTACGCGCCGAGGTAGGGCTGGAGGTCGGTGACGGGCCGGCCGGCGCGGGAAACCTTGAGCTTCAGTTCGCTCGCCTTGCCGGGGCGCAGGGCGCCGGACAGTTCGACTTCGTAGCCGTTGGTCCTGGCCGTGGTGGCCGGTGCGGGCAGTTCCTTCGGCTGGTACGGGCCGGAGGCGGCGAGGTCCGCGCCGAGGGTGAGGTTCCGGGCGTCCTTCTTGGCCGGGGTGAAGTCGGCGAAGACACGGTAGCCGCCCGCGCGGGGCAGGTCGACGGGGGTGCTCCAGGTGCCGTCGGCGGCGCGGGTGGGATGCAGGTGGCGGTAGGTGACGAGGTCGCGTGAGGCCACGATGAGGTGGAGTTCCTTTTCGTGTTCGCGCTGATAGGCGGTAACGGCGCGGCCGCTGCCGTCCCTGACCGCGAAGCGCAGGTCGGCCCGCTGCCCGGCGGTGACGCTCGGGGTCTCCAGGTCGAGGGTGTAGCCGTCCTCGGAGATCTGGAGCCCGCCGGCCGGGGGCGTGTCGTGGCCGGTGTGGCCGCCGGCCTCCTCGGGCGGCGCTGCGGGCCGGGTGTGCTCGGCCTTGTGTTTCGGCGGGCTGTCGGCGACGACCGGGTCGATGCCCTGGCCTACGCCGTAGGCCGTGCCGAAGGTCGCCGCCAGGGCGGCGGCGAAGGTCGTGATCTTCAGTCCGGTGTTCATGGCCGGCATCTCCTTCAGAACCGGGCCTCCCGCTCCTGTGCGGGGCCTCATGCAGCTCACCATACCCCTGGGGGGTATATAGTCAAGCGGTGCTCACGCTTGCATCTTATACCCCTCGGGGGTATACAGGAACTCGGCGGGAAGATACCCCCGCCCCGTATTCGAGAATCGCGACCGTACCCAGGAGGCACGCCATGCCCGCCACCACCTACGCCGTCTCCGGAATGTCCTGCGGCCACTGCAAGGCCACGCTGACCAAGGCCATCGGCGAGCTCGACGGCGTCAGCGGCGTCGAGGTCGATCTGGACACCGGGCACGTCACCGTCACCACTGCCACCGAGCCCGACGACGCCCTGATCGCCGAGACGGTCGACGAGGCCGGCTACGAGCTGACCGGCCGGGCGTGAGCCATGACCACCGACACGACCGACGCCGGCGCCGTCGCCGAAGTGGAACTCGCCATCGGCGGCATGACCTGTGCCTCCTGCGCGGCGCGCATCGAGAAGAAGCTCAACCGCATGGACGGCGTCACCGCCACCGTCAATTACGCGACCGAGAAGGCGAAGGTCAGCTACAACGGTGACGTCTCCGTCGGCGACCTGATCGCCACCGTCGAGGCGACCGGGTACACCGCCCAGGAGCCGGCTCCGCCCGCCGTGCGGGAGGGGCCGGCCGAGGAGCCCGATGAACTGCGGCCGCTGCGGCAGCGGTTGGTCACGGCCGTGGTGCTGGCGGTTCCCGTCGTCGCCATGGCCATGGTCCCGGCCTTGCAGTTCGAGTACTGGCAGTGGCTGTCGCTCACGCTGGCGGCGCCCGTGGTGACGTACGCGGCGTGGCCCTTCCACAAGGCGGCGTTCACCAACGCCCGGCACGGCGCAGCCACCATGGACACGCTGATCTCGGTGGGCACCTCGGCCGCGTTCGTGTGGTCGCTGTGGGCACTGTTCTTCGGCACCGCGGGCACGCCGGGCATGACGCACCCCTTCGAGCTGACCATCGAGCGCACGGACGGCGCCGGGAACATCTATCTGGAGGCCGCCGCGGGGGTGACCGCCTTCATCCTGGCCGGGCGGTACTTCGAGGCCCGCGCGAAGCGCAAGGCGGGCGCGGCGCTGCGGGCGCTGCTGGAGCTGGGCGCGAAGGACGTCACGGTGCTGCGCGACGGCGGCCGGGAACAGACCGTCCCGGTCACGGAGCTGCGGGTCGGTGACCGTTTCCTGGTCCGGCCCGGCGAGAAGATCGCGACCGACGGGACGGTGGTCGAGGGCTCCTCGGCCGTGGACGCCTCGATGCTCACCGGTGAGTCCGTGCCGGTGGAGGTGGGCTCGGGCGATCCGGTCACCGGCGCCACGATCAATGTCGGCGGGCGGCTCGTGGTGCGCGCCACGCGGGTCGGCGCCGACACCCAGCTCGCCCGGATGGCCCGGCTCGTGGAGGACGCGCAGAACGGCAAGGCCGCCGCGCAGCGGCTCGCGGACCGGATCTCCGCCGTGTTCGTGCCGGTGGTGATCGCCCTGGCGCTGGGCACGCTGGGCTTCTGGCTCGGCAACGGCGCAGGGCTGACGGCCGCGTTCACCGCCGCGGTCGCCGTCCTCGTCATCGCCTGCCCGTGCGCCCTGGGTCTGGCCACGCCGACCGCGCTGATGGTCGGCACCGGACGCGGCGCGCAGCTCGGCATCCTCATCAAGGGCCCGGAGGTGCTGGAGTCCACGCGCCGCGTAGACACCGTCGTGCTCGACAAGACCGGCACCGTGACCACCGGCCGTATGACCCTGCTGGCCGTGCACACCGCCGACGGCACCGACGAGGCCGAAGTGCTGCGGCTGGCCGGGGCCCTGGAGCACTCCTCCGAGCACCCGATCGCCCGTGCCGTCGCCGACGGGGCACTGGCGAAGCTGGGATCACTGCCCACGCCGGAGGACTTCGCCAACGTGCCCGGACTCGGCGTCCAGGGCGTCGTCGAGGGGCACGCGGTGCTCGTCGGGCGGGAGAGGCTGCTGGCCGACTGGGCGATGGAGCTGCCGGAGGGGCTGGCCCGGGCCCGGGCGGCGGCCGAGGACGCCGGGCGCACCGCCATCGCGGTCGCCTGGGACGGCGGGGCACGTGCGGTGCTGGAGGTCGCCGACGCGGTGAAGGAGACCAGCCCCGAGGCCATCCGGCGGCTGCGCGATCTCGGGCTGACCCCGATCCTGCTGACCGGGGACAACGAGGCCGTGGCCCGGTCCGTGGCCCGCGAGGTCGGCATCGCGCCGGAGCACGTCGTCGCCGAGGTGCTGCCGCAGGACAAGGTCGAGGTGGTCAAGCGGCTCCAGGCCGAGGGCCGTTCGGTCGCCATGGTCGGTGACGGCGTCAATGACGCGGCGGCTCTCGCCCAGGCCGATCTCGGTCTGGCCATGGGCACCGGCACGGACGCCGCGATCGAGGCCGGTGACCTGACCCTGGTCCGGGGCGATCTGCGGGCCGCTGCGGACGCCATCCGGCTCGCGCGCCGCACCCTCGGCACCATCCGCTCGAACCTGTTCTGGGCGTTCGCCTACAACGTGGCGGCCCTGCCGCTGGCGGCGGCCGGTCTGCTCACTCCGATGATCGCCGGGGCGGCCATGGCCTTCTCCTCGGTCTTCGTGGTGGGCAACTCGCTGCGGCTGCGCACGTTCCGGGCCGCCGGCTGAACCGGTGCCGGATCAGCGGCGGTGCCACACCAGGGCGTACCGCCAGAACAGACGCCGGCGCAGGCGCGCGCCGGGCAGGACGGTCCGGGCCTCGCGGACGATCTCCGGGAAGGTCATGTCCGGCGCACGCGTACGGGCCGTCATGGAGACGGGGCGAGGCACCGGGCGGCCCTGATTCTTGAGCAGGGCCATCACGACGTTGAGCGGGATCGACGCGACGCCGAGCAGGTGGTCGACGGGTGTCCGCTCCCGGGAGACACCGACGATCACCAGGGTGCCGCCGGGGGCCAGACGGTCCCGGAAAGCCTCCAGCGCCTCGGTGAACGGCAGGTGGTGGACCACGGCGACGCAGGTGATGACGTCGTACGGACCGGCGGGCAGCCCGGCCGGCGCGTCGGCCGCCGTGTACGTCACCGGGGCCGCCGTGGGGGTCAGCTCCCCCGCCCGGGCGATGATCGCCGGGTCGGCGTCGACCCCGTGCACCCGCTCTGCCCGGGCGGCCAGCAGCCGGGCGAGATCACCGCTGCCGCACCCCACGTCCAGAGCGCTCCCGACACGCCTGGGGAGCTGCCGCAGGATCCAGCGGTGGAAGTGGGCGTTGTGATCCCAGGGGCGGGCGGCGTGGAACCGTTCGAGTGCGTGCAGGACCCGGCGCGTCAGAGACGTCATGGCCTCAGTTCAGCAGACGGGTTCAGTCGCCCTGCGTGGGCACTCGGGAGGTACCGGCTCGCAGGGGCGCCGAGCGTGCGCCCGGCGTGAGCCGGTACCTTGCTGGGGAAGGCCACTGCGGGGAGAAGCACATGACCGATCCGACGACCACAGACGAGGACGCCCTTCGTCCGCTCCCGGCGGACGGGAAGCCCTCGGGCGGGCCCCGCCGGCTCCTGGGCGCCGTCATGGGCGATCTCAGGGCCGTGGACGGCGCGCTGTACGCGGCGGTCGCCGCCACTCCCACGCCCACGCTCGACCGGACGCTGCGCCATCTGTCGCACGCGGCCGACCACTCCAAGATCTCGTTCGGCATCGCCGCGGCCCTGGCACTGGGCGGGAAGCGGCCGCGCAGGGCCGCGCTGGCCGGTGTCGGGGCGATCGCCGTGGCCTCGGCCTCCGCCAACCTGCTCGGCAAGCGCCTGGTGCGCCGGGCCCGGCCGGACCGGGAGGCGGCCCGGGTGACGGTGGACCGGCACGTTCCGATGCCGACGTCGGCATCGTTCCCGTCCGGGCACACGGCGTCGGCGGTCGCGTTCGCCACCGCGGTCGGCGTGGTCCTGCCGCCCGCCGCGGTGCCGCTCGGGGCGCTGGCGAGCGCCGTGGGCTACTCCCGTATCCACACGGGCGTGCACTATCCGGGCGACGTGGCCGCCGGCGCGGTCCTCGGCATCGCGAGCGCCGCGGCGGCCCTGGCGGCGGCAGCGGCGGCCGCTGCCCCGTCGGAGCGGACACAGGCGCTCCTCGCCACGGCCCGTTCATGGCCGCGGATCAGCATCGGCGCGGCCCTACGGCGCTGAAACCGTAGAGACCGGCGACCGCCACCCCGTCGGAGCGCACGCAGGCGCCCCCGCCACGGCCCCTTCATGGCCGCGGGTCAACATCGACGCCGCCCTACGGCGCTGAAACCGCGGCCCGTTCCAACGGCATCACGAGCACCGCAGCGACCCCGGCACCGCCACCCCGTCGGAGCATCGACGCCGCCCTGCGGCGCTGAAACCGCGGGCCCGTTCATCCGCCCCCGACGCTCCGCTGTTCCAGGAGAACGGCAGCTGACCGGCGTACGTCGACGGCGGTCAGCGCCAGGGCCAGCGGCCCCGGGGCCAGGACGGCCAGGGGCAGCAGCATCCAGGCGCACAGCGCGGCCGTCGCCACGGCGAGGAGGACCAGTCCGCTGCCGCCCGCGTCCGCCACGGCGTCCCGGGCGGCCCCGCGCACCGCCGCACGCCAGTCGGTGAGCGACTCGGGGCGGGCGCAGGCCCGCAGGCCGACGACCGCCGCGCAGGCGCCGATGGCGGCTGCGGCCACCGCGAACAGCGGCGCCCCGGGCAGCCCGGCCCCGGCCAGCGCCAGGTCGGCCGCGAGCAGCAGCAGCCCCGCCAGGGCGACGGCACCCGCCAGCAGGTCACCGGCCCGCAGCCGTTGCCGCAGCAGGGCCAGGTACCGTCCGGCCGTGACGGGACGGTCCTGTCCGGCGCCTCGGAGTACGGCACACGCCGTCGACAGCGCGGCCGGTGCCGTCACCAGCGGCAGGCAGGCCACCGACGTGGCGAGGCCGACGCTCAGCACGTCCGCGAACAGCGTCATGCGCGGCCCGAACACCTCATCGGCCTCACGTGTCCGCATCCCGCTCACCCCTTCAGTCCGGAGCTGGCCATGCCCTCCACCAGGAACCGCTGGAAGGCGAGGAAGAACAGCACGATCGGCAGCAGCGCGATCACCGACATCGCGAACATCGGGCCGAACGCGGAAGTGCTGGAGGCGTCCACGAAGGAGCGCAGCGCCAGGGTCAGCGTGAACTTGTCCGGGTCGAACAGGTAGATGAGCTGGGTGAAGAAGTCGTTCCAGGTCCAGATGAAGGTGAAGATGGCGGTGGTGATCAGGGCCGGCCGGGTGAGCGGCAGCACGACCTGGAAGAAGCTGCGGAAGGGTCCGCAGCCGTCGATCCGGGCCGCCTCCTCCAGCTCACGCGGCAGGCCGCGCATGAACTGCACGATGAGGAAGACGAAGAACGCCTCGGTGGCGAGGAACTTCGGCAGGATCAGCGGCCAGTAGGTGTTCACCAGGCCCAGCTGGTTGAAGATGATGTACTGCGGGATCAGCACGGCGTGGTGCGGCAGCATGATCGTGGCGATCATGAAGGCGAACAGCGGCCCGCGCAGCCGGAACCTGAGACGGGCGAAGGCGTACGCGGCGAGCGAGCAGCTGATGACGTTGCCGAGGACCGCACCGCCCGCGATCAGCAGGGAGTTGGTGAGCAGCCGCCAGATGGAGACGTCGTTGACGCCCTCCATGGCGGTGGAGTAGTTGGACCACTCCAGGTGGCCGGGCAGCAGGTTCAGGCTCGCGATGACCTCGTCGGCGGGCTTGAGCGAGGTGGCCAGCAGCCACGCCAGCGGGTACAGCATGACCAGCAGCGCGGCCAGGCAGCCCAGGTGGACGGCGACCCGCCCCCAGCGGACGGGCTTGTGGGAAACGGCGGTCGAGGTCATCGGTCCCCCTCGGAGGCGTAGAAGACCCAGGAGCGCGAGGTGCGGAACAGCACCGCCGTGACCACACCGATCACGAGGAGCAGCACCCAGGCCATGGCGGAGGCGTAGCCCATGTGGGAGGCGACGAAGCCGCGGTCGTAGAGGTACATGGTGTAGACGAGGGTCGAGTCGGCCGGCCCGCCCTTGCCCGCGCTGACCGCGAAGGCGGGCGTGAACACCTGGAAGGCCTGGATGGTCTGGAGGACCAGGTTGAAGAACAGCACCGGGGACAGCATCGGCACGGTGACGGACAGGAACTGCCGCCATTTCCCGGCCCCGTCGACCGCCGCCGCCTCGTACAGCTCGGCGGGTATCTGCTGGAGACCGGCGAGGAAGATGACCATCGGCGCGCCGAACTGCCACACCGTCAGCAGCGCGACGGCGAGCAGCGCCCAGCCGGGCTTGTTGACCCAGCCGCCGGTGCCGAGCAGGTTGTCCACCGTGCCGCCGTCGTTGAAGATCGCCCGCCAGACCAGGGCGATGGACATGGAGGCGCCGAGCAGCGAGGGCGCGTAGAAGGCGGAACGGTAGAAGGCCTTGCCCCGCTTCATGCCCTTCAGGGCGAGCGCGACGACCAGGGCGAGGGCCAGTTGCAGGGGCACGGCGATGACGACGTACGTCACCGTGGTCACGACGGAGCGCCAGTAGCGCGGGTCCTCGGTGAACATCTGCACGTAGTTGCGCAGGCCCACCCACTTCGGCGGGTTGAACAGGTCGTAGTCGGTGAAGGACAGGTACAGCGACACGGCCATCGGCAGCAGTGTCAGGACGATCGCGCCGAGGACCCAGGGCGACAGGAACACCCAGGCGGCGCCCTCGCGTTCGCGCTTGGGGCGGCGCTTCGGGGCTGCGGCGGGGGCGCGCTTCGCCTCCGCGGGGATCGCGGTGGTGGTCATGACCTCAGCTCCGCCTTCGCCTCGGTGATGTAGTTCTCGGCCGCCTCGCGGGGCGACATGCGCCCGTAGGAGACCTGGTCGTAGTCGCGCTGGAAGGTGCTCTGGAGGGCGTTGTCACCCGCGGGCGGTGCCTGGGGCGGATCCTTGAGCTTGCCCTCCAGGGACGCCTGGAAGTCGGCGATGGTCTTGTCGAAGTCCTTGAGCTGCGGGCCGATCTCGTCGCGGACGGTCTCGTTGACGGGGATGCCGCGGCTCGCGCCGAGGATCTTCGCGGCCTGCCGGTCGTTGACCAGGAAGTCGACGAGCTGCGCCGCCTCCTTCGGATGGGCGGTGTTCGCGGAGACTCCGACGAACATGGACGGCTTGAAGTACTGGCCGGGGGTGCCGTCCTCGCCGGACGGCATGGGGGCGAGCGCGACGCCGCCCTTGACGAGGGCGAGGAAGCCGCTGGCCGGGGCGTCCCAGTTGGCGTCGGTGACGGAGGTGCCGCGCCCCAGCGGGGTGTTCTCGACGGAGCCGTCGAGCTGGGTGGTCTGCTCGGCCGGCGAGACGGCGCCCTCGCGGCGCAGCTTGTCGGTGAAGGTCCACCAGCGGGTGAGGTCGTCGGCGGTGAAGCCGAGCCCGCCGTCCTCGGTGTAGAGGGCCTTGCCCTGCCCGCGCAGCCAGACCTCGAAGGCGTCCTCGCTCTGGCCGGGGTCGGTCGCCCCGGGCTTGCCGGTCTTCTCGGCCAGGGCCCGCATGGTGTCGGCCCACTGGCTCCAGGTCCAGCTCTTGCCGGGGAGGGGCACGCCAGACTTCTTCCAGGTCGCGACGTCGTAGGCGACGGTCTCGGTGCCGCGGCCCTGCGGGATCGCGTACTGGACGTCGTCCACGCGGCCGGTGGCCAGCAGTCCCTGGTCGATCTCGGAGGTGTGCAGAACGGACTTCTGCTTCGCCAGGTCGAGCAGGACGCCGCCGGAGGCGTACTGGTCGATCTGGCGGTAGTCCAGCTGCATGACGTCCGGCGCGTCACCGCCGGCGGCCTGGGTGGCGAGCTTCTGCTTGTAGGCGTCGTAGCCGGAGAACGACGTCGTCACGTCGACGTTCGGATGCTGTTTCTCGAACAGCGCGACGGCCTGCTCGGTGCGTTCCGCGCGGTCGGGGTTGCCCCACCACGTGTAGCGCAGCACGACCTTGCCACCGCCGGCCGATTCCCCGGATCCTCCGCAGCCCGCCAGCACGGCACACAGTGCCAGTGCGGCGGCCGACGCGCAGAACCCCGTTGTCCTGTGTCGCGGCATGCCGAGGTCACCTCTTCCTTTCCTCGGACTCTCTCGGCCCCCCTTCGCCCCCCTGCTTCGTTACTCCCCCTGGTACGGCAGCGTCGTCCCGGGCAGGTTGTACTCGTCGCGCCGGCCGCACATGCCGAAGCCGCCGAGCCGGGTGGGCGCGGCCTCGTAGGCGGTGGCCTCGCCGAGGTAGGCGGGCTCGCCGCCGGCCAGCGCGTCGAGCTGGGCGCCGGTGCGTTCGGCGGTGGCCAGGGCACCCGCCTGCCACAGGGCGCGCCAGGTGGGCACCTTGTCGCGCACGATCCGGGCGGCGGCCCGCTGGAACTCCAGGTACGGGCCGTTGTCGCCGGCGACGAGCGTCTCGCGCAGGGCGAGGTAGCCCTCCACGGCGAGGTCCCGGCGGCGCTGGGCGGCCGCCGCCGTCTCCGGTCCCGTGCCGGGCGGCAGGGTCGCCGCGGCGGCGTACTTCTCCGGGTCGGCGAGCACCTCGGGCGGGAAGGTGAACACGGCGTCCCCGGCCTCGGGCAGGCCGCTGTTCTGCATCAGCACGGTGATGCGCAGGTCGCCGCCCTGCACCATGCGGTGCACGGTGCCCGGTGTGAACCAGGCGATGGAGCCGGGCGCGAGGGGGATGTCCCGGTAGCCGTCGGGGCTGAGCGTCTGGACCGCGCCCCGGCCGCCGGTGACGACGTATGCCTCGGTGCAGACCAGGTGCAGATGCGGGCTGCCGCCGCAGACGCCGTCGGCGGCCTCCCAGTCGTAGGCGCTCAGATGGGACAGGCCGATCGCGCCGGGCAGCGGGTGCGGCAGGGCGGGCTTCGGGTCGTTCACCACGGCAGGCCCTCCAGGTGCGTGCCGACCCGGTCGCGGTCCCAGGCGCCGTCGGCGACGACGAGCCGGTAGCGGAAGGCGAAGGACTCGCCCGGCGGGAGCTCGAACTCCTCGAAGAACGCCCAGGAGAAGGCGACCGTCGGGAAGGGCTCGGAGCGGACGAACCAGTGCGACTCGTGGATCGCGGACGTCTCGTCGAGGTTCTCGGGCGCGTGCGCGAAGACGAGGGTGGAGTGGCCGTCCACGTCGTCGTGCTCGGTGGTGAAGGCGAGCCAGGGGCCCTGGGAGCCCATCAGCTTGCCCGCGTCCGCGTCGGTGTCCGGGGCGAAGACCGTGCCGCCGGTGAAGTCGCGCGGGCCGCGCCACTGGAGTCCGGTGTAGCCGGCCATCTCGCGGCCCGCGGTGGTCGGGGAACCGAAGGCCAGGGGCTCGGAGCGGACGTTGGTGAGACGGATCGACCAGTCCAGGGCCCAGGCGCCGGCCTCCTCGTCCACCGAGTGGACGGTCAGCCCCCGCACCTCGCGCGACCACTCCTCGCCGCCGTTCTCGACCCAGGTGAGTTCCTCGGTGAAGGCGAGGCGGTCGTCCTCGACCGTGAACTCCGTAAAGCCGTCGTGCCGCATGGAGCCGACGCGCTCCGGCAGGCGCAGATAACCCTGGCCGTGGACGTAGCAGTTGCCGCCCCAGAAGTTCTGGCCGGACAGATGGCTCGCGGTCATCTGCAGGCCCTTGTGCCAGCGGTGGTCGTTCGGGCGGTAGCCGGTGACCGTGCGGCCGGACAGGGTGCGCACCGGGTGGGCGTACGGCTTGCGTGACTCGAAGGGATCCGGGTCCGGGCGGTAGACGTAGCGGAGGATCTCCGTGCCGTTCGCCGCCGTGACGGCGATGTCCTCGCCGTGGGTGTGGGTGACTCGGATGCTCATGCGCGCTCCTTGGGGGCCCAGTCGGGGTACTCGCCGTGCATGGCCTCGTAGAAGGGGTCGCCGGGGCCGATCTCTCCCGCGTGCACGGAGCCGCCGGTGAACGCCGCCTTGTACAGGGCGGCGGCGAACTCCAGGGTGGCGCGGGCGTCCTGGCCGCTGCCCGGTGGCCGGGTGCCGTTGTCGTAGGCGTCCAGGAGGGCGCCCAGCTGGGCGGTGTGCGAGCTGGGCACGTCGTTCGAGGGCGTGCGCCAGGCGATGGCGCGGTCGGAGCCGACGTGCGGGGCCGGGGTGTAGACCCAGCTGTCGTTGGTGTGGCCGTACAGGTGGGTGAGTTCGACCGTGGCGTCCGCGCAGTCGATGCGGATACGGCTCACCTCGTCCGGGGAGAGCACGCTGTTGACGACGGTGGCGAGGGCGCCGCTCTTGAACCGCACCAGCGCGGTGGAGACGTCCTCGCTCTCGGTGTCGTGGACGAGCCGGGCGGCCATGGCACGGATCTCCTCCCACTCGCCGAGCAGGTGCAGCAGCAGGTCGTACTGGTGGATGCCGTGACCCATCGTCGGCCCGCCGCCCTCGCTGGCCCACTTGCCGCGCCACGGCACGGCGTAGTAGGCGGCGTCCCGGTGCCAGGTGGTCTGGCAGTGCGCGACCAGCGGGGTGCCCAGCTCGCCGCTCGTGATCAGCTCGCGGGCGTGTACCGCGCCGGATCCGTAGCGGTGCTGGAAGACGACCGCCGCGTACGCCCCGGAGGCCTCCTCGGCGGCGGCGATCTCGTCGTACTCGGCGAGTGAGAGGGTGAGCGGCTTCTCGCACAGCACCCAGGCGCCGGCCTTGAGCGAGGCCACCGTCTGGTCGCGGTGCAGGGCGGGCGGCGTCCCGATGAGGACCAGGTCGGGGCGTACGGCGTCCAGCATCGCGTCCACCGAGGTGTACCCGGCGACCCGGCCGCCGGCCAGCTCGCGGAAGGCGTCGAGGCGCTCCTGGTCGACGTCGACGGCGGCGACCAGTTCCACCCGGTCTGAGTGGGCCCGCAGCGCGGGCAGATGACTGCCGCTGACGATCGCACCGGTGCCGACGACGGCCACGCGGCGGCGGGCGGGGGACAAGGACATGCGGCGCTCCTCGGACGGCCGGCGGACACACGCTGGGACAGCACTTGGAAAGCGCTTGCACCCGGAAGGCGACCCTAGGCGTGAGCGAATGTCTGGACAACCCCCCTGCAGCGACCTGCACAAGGTCTTCCCTGGCATCCTCCCAGCTCGGGGGTCGGATCCCGGTTGTTGTGACCACCATGGAAACGGCATTCCCCCGCCTCCCCGCTGGGGCTGACCCCACCTCGAAGCGGCTGCCAGCCGGAGTGAGGGGACGCCGTCCCGTCCCTAGCGTTCTGTCGCACCACGCCCCCTTTTCGACATGGCCCTGCCGGCCCCGGTGGGGGCATCGGCGACAGAAAGGACCTCCACCCGTGTTATCCCGCTTCCCGGGAACCGCGAGACGAGCCGCCCTCGCCCTGACGGCCGCCGGTCTCGCCCTGACGGCGCTGCCCGCCACCGCCGGGGCGAGTCCCGGCTCCGACCCCCTCGCCCACGACCCACTCGCCCGCTACCACCACCAGCGCCTCACCTGGAAGAGCTGCGTGCTCGGGCCTGACGACACGACCGGCAAGGAACTGGAGCAGGCGGGCGCCCGCTGCGCCGACGTCACCGTCCCGCTCGACTACTCCGACCCCGGCGGCCGCACGATCACCGTCGCGATCTCCCGGATCCCCGCCACCGACACGGCCCACCGCGTCGGTCCGCTGCTGCTCAACGGCGGCGGCCCCGGCGGGCAGACTCTCGGCGACCCGCCATGGGTGCGCAAGGCGATGAAGGACGTCGCCGCCCGGTACGACGTGGTCGGCGTGGACCCCCGTTTCGTGGGTCGCAGCACACCGCTGGACTGCCGCTGGCCGACCGGCTCGGCCTGGCGCGGGGCGGGCGAGGACCGGGCCGGGTTCGACCGCGTGGCCGCGTTCTCGAAGGACCTCGCCGAGCGCTGCCGCACCCACGCGGGCGACGTCCTCCCTCACGCCACCACCCGCAACACCGCCCGCGACATGGACGTCGTCCGGGCCGCGCTCGGCGAGCGGCGGATCTCCTACCTGGGCTACTCGTACGGCAGTTACCTCGGCGAGGTGTACACCACGATGTTCCCCGGCCGCACCGACCGGGTCGTCCTGGACGGTGTGATCGACCCGGACCGGTACGGGCCGCGGCTGCTCAAGGGCGTCGAGCGGGCCAACCGCCGCGCGCTGGAGGGCTGGGCCTCCTGGGCCGCCGCCCGCGAGACGACGTACGGGCTGGGGCGTACCCGGGGCGAGGTGCTGGCGACCGTGGAGCGCGTCCGGAAGGCCGCGGCCCGCTCGCCGTTGCGGCTCGGCGGTCACCGGCTGGACGAGCACGTGATGCCCATGGTCGTCTTCAACGGCCTGTCCCAGCACAACGACGCCGCCTACGGGGACTTCGCGCAGGGCGTCCGGGACATGCTGCGGGCGTCGCAGGGGCAGCGGGTCACGCCGTCCCCGTGGCTCGCCGGGGTGCTCGCCTTCGTGCTCACGGACACCGACTCCCCCTACGGCAGCGTGCAGACGGCGATCCTGTGCGGGGACGGCGCCGCTCCGCGCGACCCGGAGGTGTACTGGCGCGACGTGCAGCGCACCCGGGCGCAGGACCCGCTGTTCGCGCCCGTCACGCAGAACATCGGCCCGTGCGCGTTCTGGGAGCGGCCGCGCGAGCGTCCGACCACGATCCGGGACGACCTTCCGGCCCTGCTGGTCAACGCCACGGGGGACCCGCGCACCGGCTACGACGGCGCCCGGGCGGTCCGCGACAGGTGGCCCTCCTCGCGCCTGATCACCGTGACCGGCGCCGACCAGCACGCGGTGTACGGCGTGTACGGCGTGCCGTGCGTCGACGACACGGTCAACGCGTACCTCGCCACGGGCCGTCTTCCGGCCCGGGACGTGGGCTGCTCCGCGCCCGCCCGGTGAACCCAGGGGGCGCACGACGCGAACGTCGTGCGCCCCCGGGCTCCCCCGCGTCGTGCCCGGGACGGGTGGCGGCGGACGGTGTCACTGTGCTCGCATTGGATCCCAACGGCTTCTGGGGACAAGGGAGTTCACAGTGATCGAACCGGCGGATGCGGCAACCGTACGGGGCGTCGTACGGGCGGTGGTGGCCGAACGCGCACCACATGAGCTGCCGCTCCTCGAGGCGCTGTGGCCGCTGGACGACGAGCGGGCCGTCCGGATCCTGGCCGGGCAGGGCGTGCGCAGGGAGCCCCTCGGGTTCGGTCTGGCGGAGGTCACCGGGCTGGTCACCGCCGTGGTGTGGCTGGTGCTGGATCAGGCGGCCCGGCGGGCGATCGACACGGCGGCCGACAGTGCGATCGAGCGGAGCCGGAGCGGACTGCGCCGGCTGCTTCGCCGCGCTCCCGCCGAACCGCCCCGGCTCGTGCCGGAGTGGGACCGTGCCGAGCTGGCCGCCGTACGGGCACAGATCGTCGAGCGGGCGGCCGAGCGCGGCATCGACGGCTCGGATGCGCAGGCCCTCGCGGATGCCGTCGTGGCACACCTCGCCACGGCGGAGCCGGAGTCCCCCGAGCCTCCCGACCGCGCGGGCGGCACCACCTCCACGGCCGCCGGGGACGGCACGTGAGCACTCCGCCGTCGGTGACGGCCGCCGCGCGTGCGCGCACCGGGCGGTACGGGCTGGCCGACACCGGGCCGCGCTTCGCGCTGCTGATGACGGTCGTCGTCGCGTCCAGCGTCCGCATGCTCGACGGGGTCCTGGCTCCGGATCCCGACGACACCCCCGGGGACCCGCTGGGCTGTCTGCTGGCGGCCGGGATGGATCCCGACGGGCGGAACCTGGACAACCTGCTGGTCACCATGCGCCGTCCGGAAGCGCTCGCGGAGTGCATGGCCGGCGTGCCGACGGTGGAGTACTGGAAGGGCATCGCCGCGACGGCCGCCCTGCTGGCGGTCGCGGCCCTCGTGTACTGGTGGCAGCCGCGCCTGCGTGAACGGTGGCGGCGCACGGTACCGGCCGAGTCTCTGGACACCGACGGTTCCCTGGGCCCGGAACTCCGCGCCCTGCGCGAGCTCGCCGGCGTCACGTCGGGCGTGCGGTTCCGGGTGGATCCGACGCGGACGACCTCCGGGGCCGTGGTGTACGGGCGGTTCGGGGAGTACACCGTGTGTCTGCACGCGGGGCTGCTCGTGCGGCGGGCCACGGATCCCGAGGGCTTCCGCGCGGTCGTGCTGCACGAGCTCGCCCACATCCGCAACCGCGACGTGGAGTACGCCTCGGCCAGTACGGCCCTGTGGCGGGCCTTCGTCGTGCTGGCCCTGCTGCCATACCTCTGGCACGAGGGCACGCTGCTCGTCGACGGCCTCACCGGCCGGACCGCCTCGCCGTTCTGGCCGGGGGTGGCGTCCATGCTCACCCGGTCCGTCCTGGCGGGGCTCCTGCTGGTGGGGCTGGTACACCTCGCCCGTGCCGACCTGTTGCGCCGCCGCGAACTGTACGCCGACGCACGGGCTGTGAGCAGCGGCGCACCGGCCTCCGCGTGGGACCACCGGGACCGTGACAGCGCCGTCGCCACCTCGGTCCGGCGGGTGACCGCGCTGCTGCGGACCCATCCGAGCTGGGCAGAGAGACGGCGCGCCCTGGCGGAGCCCGGACGGCTGTCGGGGGTGGGCCCGCTGGCGATGCTGCTGGTCGGGGCGAGCGGAACGCTGCTGGTCAACACTGCTGGGGACGTGGTGCCCCGGGCATCGACGAGCGAGGGCGGTGCATGGCTGACGACGGCGTTCCTCGCCCCGGTGCTGTACGTCGCGCTGGCCCGTTCGGTGACGGCGGCGCAGGTCTCGGGCCGGAAGGAGTCCGGGCTCCGTTCGGGGCTCTGGCTCGGCTGCGGTCTGGTGCTGGGCGAGCTCGCGAACGGCAAGCACAGCACCGACTGGCTGGGTCCCGAACCGGGGTTCCTGCTCGGTCTGCTCCTCACGGCCGCCGTCGCGGCGGCATGGTCGGCGCAGTGCACGCACTTGGCGCTGGGTCTGGCGCGGACATGGCTGCGCCGCGCGGCCGGGCTGCTGAACCTGCTGGTCACCGCGGTGCTGCTGTGGGGCGGGCTGTACTGGTGGTACGCGGTCGGCTGGTACCAGGCGATGGGCGTCTACAGCCAGGCCGAGGAGTACCGCGACATGGTGCGGCAGCTGAGCCCGGGTTCGTGGGAGGCGTTTTCCCGTGAACTGTCGGCCATCACGCAGGCCATGCCGACGCTCACGACGCTCAACGCCGGTGTGCTGCTCCTGGTCGCAGCCCCGGTTCTGTGGATCTTCCCCCTGGTGCTGCGCGTGTCCACGTCCGCGGCGTCCGGGCTGCGCCGGACGCTGGGCGCGGGCGTGGCGGGCGGGCTGCTGTGCTGGGTGCTGCTGTTCGCGGTGAACCTGTTCCAGCGCCACCGCCGTCCGGCCACCTGGGCGGAACGCACCGGGCCGTACCTCTTCGTTCACCGCTGGCTGCTGATCGCCGCTGTTCTCGCGGCCTGCCTGCTCACCGCCGCGGCCGTGGCCGCCCTGTCCCGGCACCTGTGGCTGCCGCGGGCCCTGGCGGCCGTGGCCGTCACCCAACTCTTCGGATACGCCGCGATATTCGTGATGTTCTCGGCCGACGGCTGCCTCGGACCGTTCAGCGCGTTCGTGGACCGGTGCGCCTGGGTGCCCCCGGCCGGCTGGCCCTTCGCCAGACGGATCGCGCTGAACGCCCTGACGCCGGCGGTGCTGCTCGCCGCGTGCGCGGCGGTGGGCGGTGCGGGGGTGCGTGGGGTGGTCGGGCGGCTGGTGCGGCTGCGCCGCAGGCAGCCGGAACAGGCCGCCGGGCCAGGGGCGGACGGGGTCACGCCGGGTGCTCCGATGACGGCGGACGGGGTCACCCCGAGTACCCCCGCGACGGCGGACGGGTCCGCGCCGCACGCCCCCGTGACGGCGAACCGGGTCGCCCTGGGCTCACCGGTGACAGCGAGCAGGGCCGCCCCACATGCCCCTGAAGCAGCGGACCGGGCCGCCCCAGGCGCACAAGTGACGACCGGCCGGTCCGCCCCGTCCGCCTCCACACCGACGGACGACACCACCCCGCACGCCCCCGTAGCGAACCCGAGCACCCCGGACACCCACGTGCCCGCGGACAAGGCCACCCCGTCCGCCTCCGCAACGGCGGACGGCACCACCCCGCACGCCCCGGCAGCGGCAGACCCGGACACCCCGGACACCCAAGTGACGCCGGACAAGGGGGCACCGCACGGTCCCGTCGTCGCGCCCGTCTCGCGGTGGCGGCGGCTCGCTCCCGCCGGGGCCGTCGTCGCCCTGGTCGTGCCCACTCTGCTGCTCACCGCCGCCGCCCACTCCGCGCCCGCCAAGTCGTCGTCGGCCGAGAAGGTGGGCGCGGCCGGCGTACCGGGTGACACGGTGACCGATCTGGTCGAAGCCGCACCGCGCGCCAGGTCGGCCAGGATCCGCGCGTGGCAGGCACTCGCCTGGCTCGCGCACGGCGGCCTCGATCACTTCGCTGCGATCAACAGGTCGGCAGGAAGGTTCAGCGAAGCGCTCCTCGCAGCCATGGAGAAACCCGGCCCGAACGGAGAGGCCCGGGTGGAGAAGACGGAGTTCCACCGCATCTGCGGCACACTGGTCCGCCGCACGGAGGACGCCATGGCCTACTTTCCCGTGCCCGACCAGCGCATACAGAAGAAGTGGTCCGAGACCCTCACCGCGCTGTCGCACCACGCGAGCACCTGCCGGGACGCGACGGCCCCGGGCGATGAGACGTACCAGACCGACGCCGAGCGTTCGCAGGCGTTCACAAAATCCGTGGAGGGGGTGCAGAACACCACCGAGGCCCTCGGTGAGCTGCTGACCGAGGTCGAGAAGGTGGCTCTGCCCGCGAACAAACGCGGGGACACCTGACACGGCACCCACCCTGCGACCGCAAAGACCAAAACCTCCGTTGGTTCCGCAAGCGAGACACCTCGTCGGCCTCCGGGCACCATGTGGCCCACGTCACCCTCCCCCACAGGGCCTTTACCTACCCGCAACGACGTACCGACAGGTGGTGGCACTCGTGCGCCTGCGCACCCCCCTCGCCCTGCTCGGGGCCGCCGTGCTCGTGCTCGTCGGACCGCCGCTGCTGACCACCGGCAGCGGCTCCGAGACCGGCACACAGATCCCGGGCCTGCGTTTCATGGTCCCCAACACGCCCGGCGGCGGCTACGACATCACGGCCCGTACGGCCGCGAAGAACGCCGAGGACGCCAAACTGACCCACAACATCGAGGTGTTCAACCTGCCCGGGGCCGGCGGCACGGTCGGCCTGAGCCGGCTGGTGAGCGAGCACGGCAACGGCAAGCTCGCCATGTCCATGGGCCTCGGGGTCGTGGGCGCCGTCCGTTCCAACGACGCGCCGAAGACGCTCGGCGACACCACGCCGATCGCCCGGCTCACCGAGGAGCAGGACGTCGTCGTGGTCGCCAAGGACTCCCCGTACAAGACGATCGACGATCTCATCGGCGCCTGGAAGGAGAACCCGGGCAAGCTCCCGGTGGGCGGCGGCTCGTCGCCCGGCGGGCCCGACCACCTCGCGCCGATGCTGATGGCCCGGGCCGCCGGGATCCCGCCGAAGCAGGTCAACTACATCCCGTTCGACGGCGGCGGCGAGCTGCTCGCGTCGATCCTCGGCAACAAGGTCGCCTTCGGTGTGTCCGGCGTCGGCGAGTACCTGGACCAGATCAAGGCGGGCGAGCTGCGTCTCCTCGCGGTCACCGGCCCCGAGCGCGTCGAGGGGCTGGACGCGCCCACGCTGAAGGAGGCCGGGTACGACGTGAACTTCACCAACTGGCGCGGCATCGTCGCCCCGCCCGGACTGACCGACGGAGAGCGCGACAAGCTCGTGCGGCTGCTCGAGGAACTGCACGGCTCGGACGAATGGCGCAAGTCCCTGCAGCAGAACGGCTGGGACGACGCCTTCCTCACCGGTGAGAAGTTCGGCGCGTTCCTCGACGCCGAGGACAAGCGCGTGGTTTCGGTGCTGAAGGAGCTGGGACTGTGACGACGCAGACCACCGACATTCCCCCCGCGGACCAGGGCGACAAGCGCTCGTGGCTGCGGGAGCACTCCGAACTCGGCGTGTGCGCACTGCTGCTGGTGCTGGGCGTGCGCGTCCTGACGGACGCGCTCACCATGGACGTCGACATCGCCCAGCGCGGTCCGGTCGGCCCGAAGACCGTGCCCGTCGTGGTCGGCGCCGGCCTGCTGGTGATCGCCGCCCTGCTCGCCGTGGACGTGCTGCGCGGCGGCCGGGGCCAGGCCGAGACCGGCGAGGACGTCGACCTGTCGGAACCCGCCGACTGGCGCACGGTGCTGCTGCTCTCCGGGGTGTTCCTCGGCTCGGCCGTCCTGATCGAGCCGCTCGGCTTTCCCATCGCCGGCGCGCTGCTGTTCTGGGGTGCGGCGTTCGCGCTCGGCAGCCGCAGGATCGACCGCGATCCGCTCATCGCGGCCGGGCTGTCCCTCGTCACCTACGTCGTCTTCAACAACCTGCTCGGAGTGCCCCTGCCCGGCGGTCCGCTGATGGGAGTGCTGTGACATGGATGCCTTCAACTCCCTTCTGGACGGCTTCGGTACGGCCCTCACCCCGGTCAACCTGCTGTGGGCCGTCATCGGCGTGCTGCTCGGTACGGCCATCGGCGTGCTGCCCGGCATCGGTCCGGCGATGGCGGTCGCGCTGCTGCTGCCGGTGACGTACGGACTCGAACCGACCGGCGCGTTCATCATGTTCGCGGGTATCTACTACGGCGCGATGTTCGGCGGCTCGACCACCTCCATCCTGCTCAACACGCCCGGCGAGAGCGCGGCGGTGGTGGCGGCCATGGAGGGCAACCCCATGGCCAAGTCCGGGCGCGGCGCGCAAGCTCTGGCGGCGGCCGCCGTCGGGCACTTCGCGGGCGGCCTGATCGGCACGCTGCTGCTGGTCGCGCTCGCGCCGACGGTCGCGAAACTGGCCGTGGACATCGGCGCGCCGGACTACTTCGCCATCATGGTGCTGGCCTTCATCGCGGTGACGTCGGTGCTGGGTTCGTCCCGCATCCGCGGTCTCGCCTCCCTGCTGATCGGCCTCACCCTGGGCCTGGTGGGCCTGGACCAGATGACCGGCCAGCAGCGACTGACCTTCGGCTCGCTCCAACTGGCCGACGGCATCGACGTGGTGATCGTCGCGGTCGGTCTGTTCGCGATCGGCGAGGCCCTGTGGGTGGCGGCGCACCTGCGGCGCAGGCCGCCGGAGCCGATCCCGGTGGGGCGTCCGTGGCTGGGGCGCGGGGATGTGAACCGGACCTGGAAGTCGTGGCTGCGCGGCCCGTTCATCGGGTTCCCGTTCGGCGCGATCCCCGCCGGTGGCGCGGAGATCCCGACCTTCCTGTCGTACGTGACGGAGAAGCGCCTGTCCAAGCACAAGGACGAGTGGGGCAAGGGCGCCATCGAGGGCGTGGCCGGGCCGGAGTCGGCGGCGTCGGCCTCGGCGGCGGGCACGCTGGTGTCGATGCTGACCCTGGGCCTGCCGACCACCGCGGTCGCGGCCGTGATGCTGGCCGCCTTCCAGCAGTACGGCATCCAGCCCGGCCCGCTGCTCTTCGAGCGCGAACCCGACCTGGTGTGGGGCCTGATCGCCTCCCTCTTCGTCGGCATGGTGCTGCTGCTCGCGCTCAACCTGCCGCTGGCGCCGCTGTGGGCGAAGCTGCTGCGCATTCCGCGCCCGTACCTCTACGCCGGGATCATGTTCTTCGCGGCGGTCGGCGCGTACGCGGTCGGCGGTGAGGTGATCGACCTGGTGATCCTGCTGATCATCGGCCTGATCGGCTTCGGCATGCGCCGCTACGGCCTGCCGGTGCTGCCCGCCGTCATCGGCGTGATCCTCGGCCCGAACGCCGAACAGCAGCTGCGGCGCGCGCTCCAGATCAGCGACGGCAGTGTGACGGGGCTGTTCAACACGCCGTTCGCGGTGACGGTGTACGCGGTGATCGTGCTGCTGCTGGCCTGGCCGCTGGTGAGGAAGGCGGTGACGCGGAGCCGCGCCGCGGCCTGACCCGGTCAACATGGCACCCGCTCCCGGGTGCCGTCCGGGAAGCGGATCTCCACCCCGCCGGCCCCGGTGACCCGCACGCGCGGTCCTTTACCCCGCGCGTGCGGGTCGCCGTCGTTCGCCTCCGGATCGGAGCTCAGCACGACGAGGGTGACCAGGAGGTGGGTGCCGCCCGGGTGAGCGGGCAGCGTGAGATACGGGGTCGCCGAGTGGCGGCCGTAGGCGTTGGTGCCGTCCGCCTGCGCCACGGCCGTCCCCGCGTCCCGCCACCCGTGCAGGCCGACGATCGTGCTGGCCAGTCCGTCCGCGCGCCGGGCCCGCGCCCAGCCCGGGCCGGTCCGGGCGACGGGCGGCCCGGTGTCGTCGGCGACGGCCCAGCCGCCCTCGCGCACGGGCGTGCCGGGCGGCGCGTCGACGCGGTGTACGCGCACCTCCCACGGGCCGCGCACGACGCTGATCGTCTCGATGCGGTGGCCTTCGGGGCTTCCCGGGAGCACGGCCCGGTGCCAGGAGGCGGCCCGGTCGCCCTCGACGCCGAGGGGGTGGATCCGGCCGCGTGGGCTGGGTGTGCCGTCGGGGGCGAGGAGGGCGATGCGGTTGTCGGGGGCCCGGTCGGCCGGTGTCTCGGGGGCCGTCGCGCTGGAGTAGGCGAGGCGGGCGTAGTGCGGGCTGTCCTGCGCTGTGGCGGGCGGGGGCGGCAGCCGGTCGCTGCCGTGGTTGACGAGCCGTACGATCCCGTCGGCCGCTGTGGAGTGCAGCAGCCAGCCGGGGGCCGGTAACGCGAGGCGTACGTCCGCGGTCTCGACCGGACCGGGTTCCTCGGGCGCGGTCCACACGGGGTGGTCGGCGGGCAGGAGCAGGCCGAGGAAGGCCTTGCTCGCCCAGTACGGGGAGGCCGGGCCCGAGTACCGCTGGACGACCGGGAGGAAGGGCCCGTACCAGCCGAGGGTGAGCAGCCCCTCGGCGTCCGGCACGCCGCGCTCGGCGAAGTGCTTCAGCGCGCCGGAGGCGAGACGCCGGGTGCGGCCGGGCGGCAGCGGCGTGGCGTCGGCGAGGGCGCCCGCCCACAGCGGGGCCGCCGTCGCGAACCGGTAGGTGAGCGAGCGGCCCTGGTGGACAGGGGCGCCGTCGGCGCCGAAGAAGTGCTGGTGGGCGTGGAGGAACGACCGCAGGCGCGTGCGGTGTTCCGCCACCATGCGGGGGTCGGCGCGCGGCCCCGCGATACGGGCCCACAGGACCGGATAGAGGTGCAGCGCCCAGGCGTTGTAGTAGTCGAACTTGCGGCCGTCGCCGTCGGTGTACCAGCCGTCGCCCCGGTACCAGTCCTCCAGGCGTGCGAGGCCGGCGTCGATCTCGCTGCGCCTGTGCGGGGCGCCGACGGAGGCGAGGAACTCCTCGGTGATGACCTGGAACAGCCGCCAGTTGGAGTCGTTGACCACGGCTCCGACGAAGCCGCCGAGCCAGTCGGCGACCCGCTGCCGTACCCGGTCGTCGAGCCGGTCCCAGATCCAGGGACGGGTCTCGTGCAGGGCGATCGCGAGGGACGCGGCCTCCACCATGGGCTGGGACCGGTCGGTGATCGGCGGCCAGCGGTCGGGGCCGCGCGGGTCGGTGCCGGCCGCGAGCCCGGCCGCGTACCGCTCGATCAGGCCGGGCACCCCCTGCCCGCCCGAACCGGCGATGCGGAACGCGGCCAGCAGGAAGGAGCGGGCGAAGCCCTCGAGACCGTCCGACCAGGGCCCGGAGTGACTGGGCGGGCCGGGCAGCCGGTACTGGGCCAGGCCCGGGGAGGCGTAGGGCGTCAGGGCGTCGAGGAGACGGTCGGCGACGGCCTCCCAGTGGGCGCGGGTCCAGCCGGTGAGGGGCGAGGTCAGCGGGTCGGGGAGTGGCAGCTGGGGCAGGTTGGGGAGGTGCGTCGGGTCGGGGAGCGACACGTGCGGCGCGCTCATGCGGGTGCGGTTCCTCCGTTGGTCACAGGGCGCGCCCGGGCGGGGGCGCGCCGACGCTGTCGCGTACGACGATGTGGGTGCCGAGCAGATGGTGGGCCCCGGCGGCGTGCTCGGGGTCGCGCAGCGCGATGCGCACGGCGGCGCGGCCGAGTTCCTCCGCGGGGGTGCGGACGGTGGTGAGGGGCGGGTTGAAGTCCTCCGCCAACGGGATGTCGTTGTAGCCGACGACGGAGATGTCACCGGGCACGCGCAGTCCGGTGTCGGCGATGGCGCGCAGGGCGCCGGCGGCGACCATGTCGTCGCCGGCGAAGACCGCGGTGAACTCCCGTTCCGATTTGAGGAGTTCGGTCATCGCGCGGTGCCCGGCGGCCCGGCCGAGTCCGCAGTCGACGACGTGTGCGGCCCCGGGCGGCAGCCCGTGCTCGGCGAGGGCGGCCCGGTAGCCGGCGACGCGGGCGTCGAGGGCGGTGTTGCCGGGCAGTCCGCCGAGGAACACGATCCCGCGGTGGCCGGCCGAGAGCAGATGGGCGGTGATGGCGCGGGCCCCGGCCTCGTTGTCGAACTCGACGACGAGCGCCGGGATCTCCGGGTCGGGCGCGGGCCGGCCGCAGAGCACGAGCCGGGCTCCGGAGGAGTCGAGGGCGTGGGCGTAGTGGGCGACGCGCTCGCGGTAGGCGTCGTCCTCGACGACCCCGCCGACCAGGATCACCAGCCGGGCGCCCTCCTCCCGCATGAGCCGCACGAACTCCATCTCGCGCTGGGCGTCGCCGCCGGTGGCTCCGACCACGCAGAGCCAGCCCCGGTCGGCGGCCTCCGCCTCCACGCCCTCGGCCACTTGGGCGTAGAAGGGGCTGGTGACCTGGCGGACCACGACGGCGGCCATCTTGCGGCCGCCGCCGACCAGGGCGCGGGCGTGCGCGTTGGCCACGTAGTCGAGGTCGCGGGCCGCGCGCAGGACCCGGGCCCGGGTCGCCGGGGGCACCGGGTGGTTGCCGCTGAGCGCGCGGGAGGCGGTGGCCGTGGACACGCCCGCCCGTTCGGCGACCTCGCGGATCGTGACCCGTCCCTTGGACCCCATGTCGTTCCCCATCCCCCGCGTCTCCTCTTCCGGTCACCGCTGCTCAGGTGTTGGCCGCGTAGTCCTCGGCGTATTCCTCGGCCATTCTGTCGCCGCCCCGGCTCCGCCACTTCTTCACGGCCACGTCCCACTCGGACATGGGCAGGCGCCCGGCGATGATCCCGGTGATGGTGTCGTCCAGGAACGTCTTGAGGGTGGCGCCCTGGGAGTTGTTCGTCGCGGACTGGAGCCCGAAGGAGGCGTCGCGGATGGCGTGCGGTACGACCTTCTGCTGCCAGGCGTGCAGGGCGCGCACGGCGTCGGGCATGCCGGGCACGAACAGCACCTGGGGGCCTTCGGCGAGGTACTTCAGAGGCAGGTTGGTGTTGTTCTCGACCTCGCCGAGCTTGGTGAACTCGGGCGAGCCGTCCTTGGCGCGGGTGAAGTGGACGCCCTCGACGCCGTAGTGGACGAGTTCCCACTCCTGACTGCCGAAGGGCGCGGCGAGGTAGTCGAGGATGCGCAGCAGCAGTTCGACGCGCTCCTTCTTCGCCTGCTTCAGGACGGTGTAGCCGAAGGAGCGGCGGGCGGCGACGGTGCCGCCGGGCTCGCCGCCGACGCTGTACGGCAGGGCCGCGGCGGGGCTCATCTTGCCTTTGGACTCCCGGTACTTGGGCAGGTAGGCGCCGAACCCGTCCTGCATGGAGCCGACGGTGCCGTTGTAGTAGAGGGTCGTCAGGTCGATCTGGGAGATGGACGTGGCGTCGGGGTGGTAGGAGCCGTTCTTGCGTAGCTGGGCCTGGAAGGCGATGGACGCCTTGTAGCGCTCGTCCGCGGCGGCCGGCAGGAAGGTGCCGTCCTTGGTGACGGCCCAGCGCTGGGGCGCGTTGTGGGCGGCGGAGTGGTAGCCGTTGCCGAACAGGGAGCCGTTGGCGGCGCCGAGCATGTACGTCCTGCCGCGGGTGCCCTGCCGGGCCACGGCGGCGAAGTCCTCGGCCGCCCAGCCCTCCTTCATGCCCGCGTCCGCGAACATGTCCTGGTTGATCCAGAGGGTCGAACCGGGCAGCGGGCGTTCCAGCGGGATGCCGTAGATGCGGCCGCCGATGCGGCCCATGTCGCGCCAGGCGTGGGTGGGGATGTTGGCGAGGTTGGGGTAGTCGGCGATCGTGTCGCCGGAGAGGTACGGCGTGAGGTCCTGGGCGCGGCGCTGCACGAACTGCGCCTCACGGGGCAGGGTGAAGCCGGCGAACATGTTGATGATGTCGGGCAGGGCGTCGGCGTCGCCCGCCATCACGGTCGCCATCTTCTTCTGGTAGTCGGCCTGGGAAATGATCGTGTACTCGATCTTCACGCCGAGGGCCTTCTCGACGGCCGCCCAGAAGCGGTTCTGCGAGGCCGGCTTGGGCGGGGTGCCGAAGGAGACGGTCATGACGCGGATGGTGGAGCCGTCGCCCGGCGTGCGGGTGACGGACTTGACCAGGTCGGACGGGTAGGAGGTGTAGCCGGCCTGGACCCCGGAGTCGGTGGGCGCCAGGTCGGGCTCGGGCCCGGCGGCCGGCCGGTAGGCGGGCCAGGGGGCGAGTTTCTTGCCGGCGTTGGAGACGTCGCTGTCGCCGGAGTCCGAGGAGCACGCGGTCAGCAGACCGGGGACGGAGACGGCGGCACCGCCCACTGCCATGGAGCGCAGGAGGGTGCGTCGGGACATGCGGGGCATGAGTGAATCACCTCGTGTCGGCTTGGGTCAGCTCTTGATGGCGCCGGTGAGCACGCCCTTGGTGAAGTACTTCTGCAGGAAGGGGTAGACGAGCAGGATCGGCACGGTGGCGATCACGAGCACCGCCATCTGCACGGTCTGCGGAGCGGTGACGGTGGCCTCGCCGGTGGTGGCATCGGTGAGTCCGGCACCGGCCACCACATAGGTGCGCAGCACCTGCTGGAGCGGCCAGTGGTCACTCTCCAAGTACAGCGAGGCGTAGAACCAGGAGTTCCAGTAGGCGACGGCGTAGAACAGGCCGACGACGGCGAGCGCGGCCTTGGACAGCGGCAGCACCACCGACACCAGCACCCGCCAGTCCCCCGCCCCGTCCAGCCGGGCCGCCTCGTACAGCTCCTCGGGGATCGACTGGAAGAAGCCGCGCAGGACGACCAGGTTGAACACGTTGACCAGGACGGGCAGGACGAGCGAGGCGTACGAGTCGAGCAGGCCGAGTTCCTTGACGAGCAGGAAGCTCGGGATCATGCCGGGCGGGAAGAGGAACGTGAACAGCACCAGCAGCAGGACCGGTTTGCCGCCGAAGACGCCCGGGCGGGACAGCGCATAGGCCAGGGTCACCGTGCAGGCGAGGCTGAGCAGGGTGCCCACGATCGTGACACCGGCGCTGACGCCGAGGGCGTGGGTGACGATGCCGCCGTCGAAGATGTCGCGGTAGGCGTCGAGCGAGGGTTCGGTGGGCCAGAGCACCCAGCCGCCGTTGTCGACGACCTCCCGGGTGGACGCCAGCGAGGTCGACACGATCACCAGGAACGGCACGCACACCAGCAGTACGACCGCGGCGAGGGCGAGGGCCTTCGCGGCCTGGGTGAGCGGCCGGGGTTTCTCCATCCAGCCGGGCCGGGCGGACGCGCTCACTTGTAGACCCCCTGTTCGCCGAGGCGGTGGGCGACCTTGTTGGCCGCGTAGACGAGGAGGGCGCCGACGAGCCCTTTGAACAGGCCCGCGGCAGCGGCGAATCCGTAGTCGCCGCCGACGATGCCCTGGTAGTACACGAACGTGTCGATGACCTCGGCGGTCTCCGGTCCGACCGCGTCGCGTTGCAGCAGCATCTGCTCGAAGCCGACGGAGAGGATGTCACCGAGCCGCATGATGAGCAGCAGCACGACCACCGGGCGGATGGCGGGCAGGGTGACGTGCCAGAAGCGCCGCCAGGGTCCGGCGCCGTCGATGGCGGCGGCCTCGTACTGCTGCTCGTCGACCTGGGCGAGCGCGGCGAGGAAGATGATCGTGCCCCAGCCGGCGTCCTTCCAGATGACCTGGGCGACGACGAGCGGCTGGAACGCGTCGGGGTTGCCGATGATGTCGACGGTGTGCAGACCGGCCCCGCTCAGGCCGCTGTTGAGCAGGCCGGTGTCCCCCAGCACCTGCTGGAACAGCGCGACGACGATCACCCACGAGATGAAGTGCGGCAGATACGCCACCGACTGCACGAACCGGCGCACCGTGCTCCAGGTGAGGGTGTGCAGCAGCAGGGCGAGACCGAGCGGCACCGGGAAGTAGAAGACCAGCTGGAGGACGGCGATCCAGAGGGTGTTGAGGACCGAGTCCCAGAACGCCGCGTCCTCGAACATGCGCTGGAAGTTGCCCAGGCCCACCCAGGGGCTGCCCCACAGGCCGTCGAACGGCACGTACTCCTTGAACGCGATGACGTTGCCGACGAGTGCGCCGTAGTGGAACAGCAGGAAGTAGGCGACGCCGGGCAGCATCAGCAGGAACAACGTCCGGTTCTGAAAACCTTTACGCTGACGCTTCACCTCATCAGGATCGCGTCGCCTTGGGCCAACCCCCTTCGTACCTGCTCGTTCCCGTAAGGCAGTTGCCACGGCTCCCCCTCACCTCGGCGTGTCCGGTGAAGGGAAGTTAAAACGTTTTCACTGTGCGGTCAACAGTTCTGACACGGACGTGAGTTGACCCGGTCGGCGGGCCTTCAAGCCGAGAGCAGTCCCCGGCCGAACCAGTCGGCGGACGAGCGCACGCCGGGCAGGGCGAAGAAGTAGCCGCCGCCGGTCGGGGAGATGTAGTCGACGAGGGGTTCGTCGATCAGCCGGGTCTGCGTGGCCTCGAACTGGCGCCGTACGTCCTGCTGGTAGCAGCAGAAGACCAGGCCCATGTCGAGGTCGCCGACGCTGTCGACGCCCCGGTCGTAGTTGTAACCCCGGCGCAGGATGCGGGAGTCGTCGGTCGCCGTGGTGCGCGGGTTGGCGAGGCGGATGTGGGCGTCGAGCGGGATGGCGGTGCCGTGCGGGTCCCTGACGTAGTTCGGGCTGTCGGTCTCCTTGACACCGTCCAGCGGCGCACCGGTGTCCTTGCGGCGGCCGAACATCTGCTCCTGCTCGGTCAGCGAGACGCGGTCCCAGAACTCCACGAGCATCCGGATGATCCGGACGACCTGGTAACTGCCTCCGGTCGCCCAGCCGGGTTCCCCCTGCCCGTCGCCGACCCACACGAGGTGGTCCATCTCGCGGGCCGACGCGACGTCCGGGTTGGCTATGCCGTCCTTGAAGCCCAGCAGGTTGCGCTGCGCGCCGCTGGGCCGGGGGACGTTCTGGAAGCCGTCGACACGCCAGCGGACCTGCATCGCGCCCCGGGTGTGCTTGGCGATGTCGCGCAGCGCGTGCAGCACGGTGTCCTGCCGGGCCGCGCAGATCTGGAGGGACAGGTCGCCGTGGCACTCGGCCGGGTTCAGGTTGTCGTTGGGGAAGGTGCGCATGGGCGTGAGCCGGCGCGGCTTCGCCTCGGCGAGTCCGTAGCGGTCGTCGAAGAGGGAGGCACCGACGCCTACGGTCACGGTGAGCGCGTCGGCCGGGACGACCGGGCCGAGGATGCCGTTGTCCGAGGGCGGGGCGCCGACACCGAGGTCGGCGGGGGTGCCGCCGGCGGTGAGGAAACGGGCCCGCTGGGTCAGGGTGCGCAGCAGGTCGGCCAGTTCCGCGCGGTCGCGGGCGATGACGTCGAAGGAGACGAAGGCGGCGGCCTTCTGCTGGGGAGTGAGGATTCCGGCCTGGTGGGTGCCGTGGAAGGGCACGGCGGCGGCGTTCGCCTCCTCGGACGCCCCGGCCGCCCGTGCCGTACTGCCGCCCGTCTCGGCGAGGGCCGTGCCTCCCCCGGCGAGGACCGCGCCCGCGGCTCCTGCGCCCAGGGCCGTCTTGACGAAGGCACGGCGGCCGGCGTGGGCGGGGCAGCCCTGCGGAGGGGTGTCGGCGGACGGCATGGGGACGTTCCCTTCGGTGTGTTCGTGGTTCCGGCGGCGTCCGGTGCTCACGCGGACTTCCTGATCTCGAGCAGGTCCGGCACCGGCGACAGGTCTTCCAGGAGCTGCCCCGTGGCCCCGTCGATCCGCTCTTCGGCGGTCCGGCCGAGCCGGTCGACGGGGGTCCAGCGGCCGTCGCGGTGCTGGGCGTCGAGCAGCGTCCGGAGCCGTGCGCTGTCCGCGTCGACGGTCGGCAGCAGATGCGGGGCCCGGGCCGTGAGCAACGGGCGCAGTACGGTGAGCAGTTCGCGGGTCCCGGCGAGGTTGGCCTCGGCCGTGGCCAGTCCGGTGCCGCTGCCCTGGTCGGTGTCGCCGGTCAGCTCGAACTGGAGGGTGTTCTCCAGGATCTCGTGAGCACGCAGGGGCAGGTCGGAAGAGTCGAAGTCCTGATGCGGGAAGGCCTTCCACAACCCGGCGGCGTCGGCTGCGAGTTGCCCCGCCGGGCCTTTGAGCTCACCGGCCGGCTGGCCGTGCCACAGCCCGTACTCGATCCGGTGGAAGCCGGTGAAGTCCTTGTCGTGGACCCCGCCCGGCAGACCGTCGGGCCGGCCGTTGATCTTCTGGTCGAAGTCCTCGAAGGTGCCGTAGGCGGCGCCGAGGGAGGCGTAGGTGCGGTGCGCGGTCAACCAGTCGGCGCGTGCCCTGTCCAGGTGCCCGGTGCGGATGTCGTCGCTGAGTGTCCGGGTCTCGGTGACGAGGGTGGCCAGGCCCCGGTCGACGTACGCCTTGTAAGCCCGCAGGGGTCCCGCGAGATCCTTCGCGGAGACGGGGACCACGGCCCTGGCACCGGCGGCGCCACCGACCCGGACCGCCTTGGAGGTGACGGCCTTGCCGTCGGTGGGGACACAGCGCCAGGCGTACGTACCGCCCGCCACGGTGGCGACGAGGTCCCGGGTGGTGCCGGGGGCCAGGCCCTCGATCTCGCCGTAGACCGCGTTGGTGTCCGGGTCGATGAGGTACACCTCGGACGTCTGGTCGCCGGTGTTGCGCATCTGGAAGGTCTGCCGCCCCGGCTCGGGCGCGGTGAAACCCTGACCGCAGCTCTTGGCGGAGACGGCGACGGTCTCGCCCTCGGCGGGCTTGGGGCGCGCCAGGGCGACGACGAGTCCGGCGAGAATCGCGGGTACGGCGACGACGGCGACGGGGATGAGCCAGGCGGGGCGGTGGCGGGTGGGTGCGGGGGTGGGCTGGGTCGGTGTGGCCTTCGCGGGCTGGGGCGATGTGGCGGACGGGGCCGGTGTCGCGGGGTCGGGCCCGGGCGGAGCTGCGGGCCCGGCAGTACGCGTCACGGGCGCGGCATCAACCGCAGGCACGGCACCAGTTGGGGCCGATGTCGCGGACGCCGGGCCGGACGGGGCCGGTGTCGCGGACGCCGGGCCGGACGGGGCCGGTGTCGAGGGCGCGGGCCGTGTCCGGCTCGGGCTCAGGGCCGGGGCAACTCCCCGTACCCCCCTCACGAACAGCGTCATCACCACGCCGAGATACCCGACGTACCCGGCCACCTGCAGCCACGTCATCGTCGGCGTCAGGTTGAGCACGCCCTGGAGCAGGGTGCTGTACCAGGACCCGGCGTCGACGCTGCCGCTCAGGTCGACGGCGTAGGCCGTCCCGCCGGGCAGGACCCCGCCCTCCTGGAGGTCACGCAGCCCGTAGCCGAGCACGCCCGCGGCGATCACGATGAGGACGGCGCCGGTGGCGGTGAAGAAGCGGGTGAGGTTGATGGAGAGCACCCGGCGGTAGAGCCCCCAGCACTGCACCGCCGCGAGCACGAGCCCGATGCCCGCGCCGGTCAGCGGCCCGGCGGACTCGTGTGCCGCGCGGGCCGTGGTCCACAGGAACAGCGCGGTCTCCAGGCCTTCGCGCCCCACCGCCAGGAAGGAGGTCAGGATCAGCACGCCGGCGCCCATGGTCAGTGCCCCGGTGACCTTCTCCTTGATCTCGCCCGCCAGGCTGCGGGCCGAGCGGCGCATCCAGAACACCATCGCGGTCACGAAGGCGACGGCCACGATGCTCAGCGTTCCGCCGAAGGCCTCCTGTGCGGCGGTGGAGAGAGAGGCGGCGGTGAACGTGAGGACCGCGCCGAAGCTCATCGAGAGCGCGATCGCGGCGAGCACGCCGGTCCACACCTGCGGCAGACGGGACTTGGCGTCCGCCCGCGCGAGCGTGGCGACCAGCACGGAGACGATGAGACCGGCTTCCAGTCCCTCCCTCAGCCCGATCAGGAAGCTGGGAAACGCGTCGTCCCACATGTGCTGCGGCCCTCCCGGCCCTCCGCCCCGGCCACCGCACAAGCGAGTTAGCCAAGGCATGCCTTACCGACGCCGACCATCATGACCTCGGCTCTCTGGGCATCCGGTCATGAATGCCTCATGGCACGGCAAAAGTCCGAGTCCGAACTCCCCGTCAGGGCCCGGCGGAGGGTGCCGGGCCCGGCTCAACCGGACGACGTGGCCGAGGACCACACGCCGAACCACTGCTCGGCGCCGAACTCCTCGAACCGCTCCACCTCGATGAACCCCAGCTTCGCCGCGAGGCGCATCGAGCGGTCGTTCGCGGTCTGGGTGCAGAGCACCACCGGCTCACCGGGAAGCTCGTCGGCGAACCAGTGGAGTGCCGCCGCACACGCCTCGGCGGCGTACCCGCGTCCCCACGCCTCAGGCAGGAACATGTAGCCGAGCTCGGCGTCTGCGCCCTCCGGACGGACGCGACCCGGGCGTTCCGCGTCACGCCGGTCGAGCGTGACCGTACCGATCATCGCTCCGTCGAGATCGATCACGAACAGGCCGGGGCGCCGCCCGGGCACGTCCGGCACCGCGCGTTCGAGCTCAGCACGCGGTCGAGGGCCACCGAGGTAGGTGCCCACCTCCGGCGAGGTGAACAGCTCGATGAACGCCGCACGGTCGCGGGCCTCTGACTCGCGGAGCACAAGCCGTTCGGTCTTTATCGGGGCAGGCGGCCAGGCGACGGGTCCTAATCCGGTCATGGCGGGCAACCTATCGTGCCTCGTAGTCCGGGTGCGGGCATGTCCGCCGTGGGGATCAGGTCCCACACTCGTTCACGACGGACGTCTTCAGGGTCTGTCTCGCAGATCAGTGCGGTGGCGAGCCGCCGTCCGCGTGGATGCATCGCAAAGCGGCGGAGGAACGCTCGCCAGGGGATCCTCTGCGATACGACGCCGGCGCGGCCCGCGGTGATCTACGAGACAGACCCTGGGGCGGTCAGGCCCTGATCAGCTGGGCGACCCGCCGCCCGTGCTCGGCGGCCTGCTCGTGCCCCGTCTTGATCGACTCTTCGGCCAGCCCTCGCAGCGCCTCCATCTTCGGATCCCAGAACGCGTGGGTCAGCTCCGCCTGGGCGATGTGCAGGTCGAGGCCGAAGACGTCGGCCAGGATCCTGCGCAGGTAGGGGGTGCCGTGGTCCCAGCCCTCCTTCGGGGTGCCGGGCCCGTAGCCGCCGCCCCGGCTCAACGTCAGGATCGCCGGCTTGCCCTTGAGTGGCCAGTCACCGTGCACCCCCACCCGGGGGTGCTTCAGGATCAGGTCGATCCAGGTCTTGACCTGTTCCGGGACATTCCAGTTGTACATCGGCACCGCGAACAGGAACGCGTCGGCGTCGAGGAGTTCCGCGCCGAGACGGTCGAGGAGCTCGCGCGCCTCGTCCGGGGCCGGTGCGGCCGGGTTGACGACTTCGTGGGCGAGCGCGGTCCACGCGTCCCCGGGCAGCGGCTGGACCCCGAGGTCGCGCCGGGTCACGACGGCGCCGGGGTGCTCGGCGAGCCACGCCTGCTCGGCGGTGTCGGCGAGGGCGCGGCTCACCGATCCTTCGGTACGGATGCTCGCGTCGAGACGGAACAGGTGCACGGTGCGGTCCTCCAACATAGATTTCTGCTGTGATGCAGATAGTATGCACAGCAGAATATCTGTCGGCAAGAAAGTGTGAGTCGGCCGCAAATCCGGCATGAGCGCGGGTCCCGGAGGTTCTCGACGAACTCCAGTCGGATCTCGACTGAGCGGCGGGGGCGCGCTTCGCGTTCTACGCCCACGGAGGCAGGGCAGGCGCTGCCATCGCCGCCATCGGCAGCGAGGAGGGCACCGGTGACGTAGCGGCTCGAAGGTCCGAGCAGGAAGCAGACGACATCGGCGATTTCATTCGGGTCCCCAGCGCACCCTCGCGCGTTTGTCTCCCGGAGAGACCGCGTTGACCCGCACACCTGACGGACGGAACTCAGACGCCCGATAGCGAGCGAGCATCTCGGCGCCGGCCTTTTGAAGCGCCGTAAGCCGCACCGAACGCAGCCGGACCTCGACCCGCCACCCGCTGCGTCATTGCGGGGCCAGAGCACCCCGCCTTTCAAAAAACTATGCCAGCAAGATGTTCTGAGATGTAGACTATCTGTCGCAATGCCTTAAGATGCTACGGTGCTGGAATGTGCTCTGAACCCAGCGGCCGAGCGAGCAGCAACGCCAAGTGTCCTACCTTGGACAACGACCTGGTTTGGGCCATTCGCATCATTTCGGGGGCGCTTCGGCGTGCTGCGGCCGAGGCCGCGGAGACGCTGCCCGGAGGAGCACGCGCCTACTTGGTGCTCATGGCATTGGCCGCGACCGAGGACAAGCCCCCCACGCAACTCGAACTGGCCGGCCGGGTCGGTCTCGACCGAACGGTGATGACCTACCTTCTCGACGACCTGGAGGGACTGGGCCTGCTGTCGCGGCGCCCGAATCCGCAGGACCGGCGGGCTCGCCACGTGATCCTTACGGACGAAGGCCGATCGCAGTTGCAGCGCGTGCGAACTGAAGTCGCGGCCGCCGAATCACAGTTGCTCATGGAATTGAGCGAAGAAGATCGGGCCCAGTTTCGAGAACTCCTGGCTCGGGTTGCGCTCACCGCTCAGCGGGGCCCCCTCGGAGACTGAGGTGCTGCTGGAGGGCTCCGCGGCGACGCCGGGTGCGAAGCGGGAGCCTGCTCGTGATCCCGGCACGGCCGTCCAGGTCCATCGACACCGGCATGAGCACAAGATGCCCCGGGCCCTCAGACGCCCGCCCCCTTGACGCGTCAATGACAACAATGGCTTGATGCATGGGAGCGCTCCCACCTCACCCAGGGAAGGGATCACCATGCCCAGGACCCGCCGCTCGTCCCCGCACTTACGGATCGTCCCGGTTCTCGGCCTCCTGGCCGCCCTGCTCCTCCCCCTCGGCATCACCTTCGCGCCCCGGGCCACAGCCGCACCGGCGGCGGCCGACCCCGTCCGCGTCATGCCGCTCGGCGACTCGATCACCGGCTCGCCGGGCTGCTGGCGGGCGGTGCTCTGGAACCGGCTGCAGAACAGCGGATACACGGACATCGACTTCGTCGGCACCCTCCCGCCGCAGGGCTGCGGACAGGCGCACGACGGCGACAACGAGGGCCACGGCGGCGAGCTGGTGACCAATGTGGCCGACCAGAACCTGCTGCCGGGCAGGCTCGCGGCCACCCGTCCGGACATCGTTGTCATGCACTTCGGCACGAACGACGTCTGGAGCAGCATCGCCCCCGACCGCATCCTCGCCGCCTACACCAAGCTCGTGACGCAGATGAGGGCCTCGAATCCGGACATGCGGATCCTCGTCGCGCAGCTCATCCCCATGAACCCGGCCAGTTGCGCGGCCTGTGCGCAGCGCGTCGTCGACTTCAACGCACGGATCCCCGACTGGGCCCGGGCGACCGGCACCGAACGCTCCCCGATCACCGTGGTCGACCAGTGGACGGGCTTCAGCACGGCCACGGACACCTACGACGGTGTGCACCCCAACGCCTCCGGTGACGACAAGATCGCCGCCCGCTGGTTCCCGGCCCTGACGGCCGTCCTCGACGCGGGCGTCCCGCAGGATCCCGGCGACCCGGGTGGCCCGGGCGAACCCGCGGCCTGCACCGCGCGCTTCCGAGCCGTCTCCGCGTGGCAGGGCGGCTACCAGGGCGAGGTGACCGTGACGAACACGTCCGCCTCCGCCGCCTCGGGCTGGACCGCGACGGTCGTACCGGCGGGCGGCGCGCGCATCGGCCAGGTCTGGAACGGCACCCTCACCACGGCCGCGGACGGTACGGCCACGGTCACGAACGCGGCGTGGAACGGGGCGTTGGCGCCCGGCGCGAGCGCCACGTTCGGTTTCGTCGCCACCGCCCCGGCAACGTCCGGCGCTCCGGCGGCGACCGTCACGTGCACGGCGAAGAGCTCCGCCGGCTGACACCCGGCACGGATCAGGACCGCCCCGGCACACTCGCCGCGACGGCCCGGCAGCACACCCACCGCTCCCTCCCCGGGACTGAACGAGACCCGGAACAGGCCCCACCCGATCCGCCCCCCCCACCTCTGGAGCCGCCATGAGATCCCGTACCGCCCCCACCCCGCGCGTGGCCACCGTGGCCGTCGCCCTCCTTGGCCTCCTGCTCTCCTTCCTCTCCCTCGGTACACCGGCGCACGCCGCCCCCACCGGCTTCCGCATCGACAACGGCCGGCTGCTGGAGGCGTCCGGCAACGACTTCGTGATGCGCGGCGTCAACCACGCCCACACCTGGTTCCCGGACCGGATCAGCTCCCTCGCGCACATCAAGGCCAAGGGCGCCAACACCGTCCGCGTGGTCCTCTCCAGCGGTGACCGCTGGACCCGCAACGACACCGCCGACGTGGCGAACGTCGTCTCCCAGTGCAAGCAGAACCGGCTGATCTGTGTGCTGGAGGTGCACGACACCACCGGATACGGCGAACAGAGCGGCGCCGCCACGCTCTCCCGTGCCGCCGACTACTGGATCAGCGTGCAGAGCGCGCTGACCGGTCAGGAGGACTACGTCATCGTCAACATCGGCAACGAGCCGTACGGCAACACCAACTACGCGAGCTGGACGGCCGACACCAAGGCGGCCATCCAGAAGCTCCGCACCGCCGGGTTCGACCACACGATCATGGTCGACGCGCCCAACTGGGGCCAGGACTGGGCGTTCACCATGCGGGACAACGCCGCCTCGGTCTTCGCCGCCGACCCGGACGCCAACACGATCTTCTCGATCCACATGTACGGCGTCTTCGACACCGCCGCCGAGATCACCAACTATCTGAACCGCTTCGTCACGGCGAAACTCCCCATAGTGGTAGGCGAGTTCGGCCACGACCACTCGGACGGCAACCCCGACGAGGACACCATCCTGGCCGTCGCCCAGCAACTGCGCCTGGGCTACCTCGGCTGGTCCTGGAGCGGCAACGGCGGCGGCGTCGAGTACCTGGACATGGTCACGAACTTCGACCCGGACCAGCTCACCAGCTGGGGGCAGCGGCTCTTCAACGGCGCGAACGGCATCGCCGCCACCTCCAAGGAGGCCGCGATCTACTCCTCCGGCGGAGGCGACACCACTCCCCCGACGGCCCCCGGCACCCCGGCCGCCTCCGGGGTGACCTCCTCCTCCGCCACCCTGAAGTGGTCCGCCGCCACCGACGCGACGGGCGTCACCGGCTACGACGTCGTCCGGGTCAGCGGCGGCAGCGAGACGGTCGCCACCAGCACGGCCACCACGACCGCCACCCTCACCGGCCTGTCCCCCGCCACGTCCTACACCTTCGCCGTCTACGCCCGTGACGCGGCCGGCAACCGTTCGCCCCGCTCGGCCACGGTGACGTTCACGACCTCCTCCGGCGGCTCATCGTCGTCCTGCGGCGTCGGCTACCAGGTGACGAGCAGCTGGCCCGGCGGCTTCCAGGGCGAGATCACCCTGCGCAACACCGGCACGTCGGCGATCAACGGCTGGACGCTGCGCTGGACCTTCCCGGACAGCCAGCGCATCACCAACCTCTGGGGCGGCACGGCGACGCAGAGCGGCTCCGAGGTCAGTGTCGCGGCCGCCTCGTACACCGCGACGATCCCCGCGGCGGGCTCGGTCACCCTGGGCTTCACGGCCTCCCGGGCGACGGCGAACCCCAGCCCGACGGCGTTCACACTGAACGGCGCGGCCTGCTCGGTGAGCTGACCGGGCGGCATCACCCACCTGGGTGTGATCCGCGCAACATCCACACCAGAAAGCGGTTTACGCCAGGCCGGAGTGGTGAGGCGGCGGGGATGTCGCACCGGCACCCCACCGCCGTCACTCCGGCAGGACGTGTACCCGCCCGCCCATCTCCCCCGCACCGTGCGCGGGAGGTGCGATGAGCGAGGACACCCTGCGCATGCGGGCCGTGACGAGCAGGGGCGGCGAGACCGGGGCGAGTACCTCACGCGCCGCCGCCCCGCCGGAGCAGGCCGGGCAGCGCGACGCGTTCTTCGACAACGCCAAGTACCTGGCGATCGTGCTGGTGGCCATGGGGCACGCCTGGGAGCCGTTGCGGGACGGCAGCCGGGCGGTCAGCGCGCTCTACATGGTCGTCTACGCCTTCCACATGCCGGCGTTCATCGTCATCTCCGGCTACTTCTCGCGCTCCTTCGACGCGAGCCCGGGGCGGATCAGGCGTCTGGTCACCGGGCTCGCGGTGCCGTACGTCGTCTTCGAGACGGCGTACACGCTGTTCACGCGCTGGACGGACCAGGAGCCCGACCGGCCCGTCAGCCTGCTGGATCCGCTGTACCTGACGTGGTTCCTGGCGGCGCTGTTCATCTGGCGGCTGACCACACCGGTGTGGCGGCGCGTGCGGTGGCCGCTGCCCGTCGCCCTCGTCGTCGCGATGCTGGCGACGCTCTCGCCGTCCGTCGGCAACGACCTCGACCTGCAACGCACCCTTCAGTTCCTGCCGTACTTCGTCCTCGGTCTGCTGCTCAAGCCGGAGCACTTCCAACTGGTGCGCCGCCGCTCGGCGCGGGTGCTGGCCGTGCCGGTCTTCGCCGCCGCGGTCGTCGTGGCCTACTGGGCGGTCCCGCGGATGACGGGCGCCTGGTTCTACCACCGCGACAGTGCCGGGGAACTCGGCGCGCCCGCCTGGTACGGGCCCGTGATGACGCTGGCGACCTTCGGCTGTTCGCTGGTCCTGGTGGCCTGCTTCCTGGCATGGGTGCCCGGGCGCCGGGCGTGGTTCACGGTGCTGGGCGCGGGGACGCTGTACGGCTATCTGCTGCACGGCTTCGTCGCCCAGGGGTCCAAGTTCTGGGGCTGGTACGAGCCGGCATGGGTTCACCAGCCCGTGGGTGTGGTCGTGGTGACGGTCTTCGCCGCGGTGCTCGTGACCGCGCTGTGCACCCCGCCGGTGCGGCGGCTGTTCCGCTGGGTGATGGAGCCCGACATGGCGTGGGCGTTCCGCCGGGACGCTCATCAGCAGGCACGGGACCGGAACGCCGTCCGCGAGGGCAGCGCCGCACACGGGTGACGCCCGGCGCGCCCCGCCAACCGCCCGCGCCCAGCCGACCGACCACGCAGCGCCGACCGCCCGGCGTCCCGTCTACCCGTCCTGTGTGAGCCGGATCAGCAGCGCACCGGGCGTGCGCGGCACGGACACCGTCAGCCCGTCCCCGTCCCAGACGGCCCCGCCCGCCTCCGCGGAGGACGGGTGCAGGACGTCCGCGCGGACGGTCCGGCCCGTCAGGTGGCGGACGGGGATGCGGAGCTCGGCCGGTCCTCCGCGCCGCCACACCGACAGGTACGCCGTGCGGTCCCCGGGGACTCCCAGCCCCAGGGCGAGCCACTCGTCCGTCCAGCCGGGCAGACCGAGCGGCCAGAAGGGCAGGGCCCGCGCGAGGTCCCCGCGGATCGACTTGTAGACCGTGACGGCATCCCGCACGAGGGTCAGCTGGTGTTCCGACATGCGGTCGAGGTGGCCCGAGAGGTGGATGCGGCCGAGCAGCGCCCCGCCGAGGGTCGTGGTGATCAGGTCGTCGTCGAAGCCGGGCTGCGGATAGGCCCAGACGGCGCCCTGTTCGGGCGGGACGGCGGTGGGCGCGGCGGCGGCGATGGGCGGGTAGCGCAGGGGGTCCTGCTGGTCGCTGGTGGACTGGAGCTGGCAGACGGCCAGGGTGGCGCCGTCCATGCGCATGCCGCCCGAGGCGCAGTTCTCCACGACGAGTCCGGGGTGGCGGTCCAGCACGCCCGACAGCCAGTCCAGATAGGCGTGGGCATGGCCCAGCAGCCCGGCTCCCGGAGCCAGGTCGCCGGGTGCCTGGGTGCCGGGGTCGACCACGATGTTGTAGTCCAGCTTGAGGTACCCCACGCCCCAGTCGCCGACGATGCGGTCCACGGTCTTGTCGAGGTGGGCGCGGGCGGCCGGGTGCCGCAGGTCGAGCTGATGACGGCCCTGTTCGGCCAGGCGCACACCGTCGCGCTGGAAGAACGCCTCGTCGGGCAGTTCGTCCGCGACGGGGCTGCGCACCCCGACGACCTCCGGCTCCAGCCACAGCCCGGGCACCATCCCGCGCTCCCGGATGCGGTCCAGGACGGCCTGGATGCCGCCGTCGGGGAAGCGGCGCGGCGAGGGCTGCCAGGCGCCGACACTGTCCCACCAGCCCCGGGTGTCGTCGTCGTACCAGCCCGAGTCGATGCAGAAGTACTCGGCGCCGGCGTCCGCGGCGGCGTCGATCAGCGGCAGGAGCTTGGCCGTGGTCGGGTCGCCCATCAGGGTGTTCATGTAGTCGTTGAAGACGACGGGGAGGGCGGTGTGGTCCGGGTGCGGGCGGCGGACCGCCCGGCGGTAGGAGGTCAGGGCGCCGATCGCCGCGTCGAGGCCGGTGCCGAAGGCCAGGGCCCCGTACACGGTGGTGAACTCCTCACCCGGGGCGAGCCGCACCCGCCACTGGTGTTCCGCGTCGGTGGGGCCGTTCAGCGCCAGGTAGGTGCCGTGTGCGTGTTCGCCCAGGTCCCAGCGCCAGCCGGCGGGGGACTCGACCTGCCAGGCCCAGGCCCGGCCGCCGTCCCGCTCCGTCAGCGCCCCCATGGCCAGATGGCCGTCGGTGGGCCAGCTGCCGCGCCCGGTGAGGGCGAGGGCGGCCCGGCTGTCGTGCTGGTGGACGTCGACGTGGATGTCGGCGACGGCGGCGCGCAGCGGCTCGGCGTACCAACGGCACTCGGCGAGCCAGTCGTTGCGGGCCCGGTGGACGTCGAGGGTGTCCGGCGCGGGCAGGCCGCCGAGCAGGAGGCTGCTGACGGACTGGACGACCAGGGGCGCACTGCCCTCGTTGCGGAGGCGGACTCGGGAGCGGAGGACCGGCACGCCGGTGGGTGAGGTGAGTTCGACCGACGCCGTCAACCCGGTGTCCGGGTCGTGGAGTTCGACGGTCAGCCACTCCCAGCCGTCGCGTCTTTCCGTGCGGTGGGTCCGGTAGGCGAGCCGGGCGCCGAAGGCCGTGCCGGTGAAACGGGGGCCGGACCAGCCGCTGCCGTGGCCGAGGGCGGTGAGCTCCACGAGCGGGAGCGCGGAGCGCGGGGCGGCGGGGCGGTCGTCTTCGGGGTGGGCCAGGCGGATCAGCCGCAGGGTCCCGTCGGCGGTGACGGCGAACCCGGCCCGCAGGGCCTGATGTCCCCAAGTGAACTCGTCCTGCCGCTGGTTGGAGGCCATGTGCGCCGCATCCGCCGTGCCGGTCAAGGTGCTCCCCCTCCTGACCCCGCCCCGTCCTCGGGGAGCGGAGGTCCGCGTGAATCCCTCGTTACGGTCTCTTGACGACCCAAGTGTGACCGGTCACAATCCTCGCATGAATGTGACCGGTCACACAAGGCGCCCGGCGAGCATCAGGGACGTCGCGACCGCCGCGGGGGTCTCGTACCAGACGGTCTCGCGGGTGATCAATGGCCATCCCAGCGTCCGGCCGTCCACCCGGGAGCGGGTGCTCGCAGCCATCGACGAGCTGGGCTTCCGCCGCAACGCGACCGCCCTCGCCCTGGCCAGCGGGCGCAGCCGGGCCGTGACCGTGCTCACCGCGAACACCACGCACTACGGCTACGCCTCGATCCTCCAGGGCATCGAGGAGGCCGCCCGCGCGGCGTCGTACGCGGTCGGGATCGGGGTCCTGGAATCCGCCGAGGACGCGGCCGTCGCCGCCGAGGTGCAGCGCGCGGCAGACGCCGGCGGCGGGATCATCGTGATCGCATACGATCCGGCCGGCGTCCGGGCGCTGGGAGCCGTGCCCGCCGGGCTGCCGGTGGTGGGCGTGGTCGAGACCCCGGCGACCCCGCCCGGCGGCGACCGCCCGTGGGTGTGGGCCGACGACCGCGAGGCCGCCTACCAGGCGACCCGCCATCTGCTCTCGCTCGGCCACGAGACCGTGCACTACGTGGCCATCCCGTCCAGCACCCGCCGCACCAGCGCCCGCACCAGCGGCTGGCGGCAGGCCCTGAAGGAGGCCGGTGCACCGGAACCCCGTGCCGTGCAGAGCAGTTGGGGGCCGGCGGGCGGTCACGACGCCGGGCTGAAGCTGGCGCGGGACGAGTCCGTCACGGCGATCCTGTGCGGCAACGACGACCTCGCGCTCGGCGTGCTGCGCGCCCTGCACGAGTCCGGCCGCTCGGTGCCGGGCGACGTCAGCGTGGCCGGTTTCGACGACGCGCCGCACTCCGCCTTCCTCACCCCGTCCCTGACGACCGTACGCCTGGACTTCACCGGCCTCGGGCGGTCCGCGTTCGCCCTGCTGCACGGCGTGCTGGAGGAGTCGGCGCCGGTCGCCCCGCACCCCGTGTCCGTACCGGAACTGGTGGTGCGGGAGAGCTCGGGACCACCGCCCGCCGAGGCCTGAACCGCCGATGCCTGAACAGCCCGCACGAGCCCAGCAGTTGTGAGTCCCGCTTTGTGAACCGAACCGCCTGCTCCGAAAGGCACGAGATGAAGAGAAGAGCTCTCCCCGCCCTGGCGCTGATATGCGCCGCCGGCCTGGCCGCCACCGCGTGCAGCGACCCCACCGCCGGGGACTCCGGTTCGGACGGTTCGGACGCCAAGCGGACGGCGGTGAATCCGACCGCCCGGCTGGACGGCGTGAAGCTGACCATGTGGACCGCGCAGAACACGGTGAACGCGCCCAAGCAGGTCATCGACGCCTTCGAGAAGGCCACCGGAGCGGAGGTCGACACCCAGGCGATCCCGGACCTCTACGAGCAGAACGTGCCGACGAAGCTGGCCTCCGGCGACCGCCCCGACCTGATGTTCTGGCAGCCGTCCATCTCCACGCTGCCGTTCGTCCAGCCGAAGCAGAACCTGCTCACCCTCGACGGTGAGCCGTGGGAGTCCAAGCTCGGCGACACCGAGAAGTCCCTCGGCATGATCGACGGCAAGCGGTACGCGGCGATCGTGACCAGCCCCGCCATGCTCGGCGTCTACTACAACAAGGACGTCTTCAAGCAGGCCGGGCTGAGCGAGAAGGACTTCCCGAAGTCCTACGACCAACTGCTCGCCCTCGGGCACAAGGTCGTCGACAAGACGGACGCGGCCGCCTTCTACGAGGCCGGCGGCGACAAGTGGCCGCTGCAGTGGCAGATGCAGGTCCAGCTCACCGACCTCGACCGGCAGTGGTGGGCCGATCTGAACGCCGGCAAGAAGAAGTGGACCGACCCGGTCGTCGTCGGCGCGATCAAGAAGTACAAGGAGAAGCTGCTCGACGCCGGGCTCGCCCAGAAGAACTACCGGACGGGCACCTTCACCGGGCAAGCCGACGCGCTGTGGAAGGGCGAGGCCGGCATGGTCCTCAACGTCACGTCCTTCCAGAGCCAGTTGCAGGCCAAGTACTCCACCGCCGAGATCGACAAGAAGATCGGCTGGTTCCCGGTCGCCAATTCCTCGGCCACCGGCCTGTACTCCCCCGACCAGACCAACGGTGTCGTCGCCTTCAGGACCGGTGACGAGAAGCGGCAGAACGCGGCCCGGCAGTTCCTCGCCTTCTGGCTCGGACCGGACTACCCGGACTACATCAAGACGATGAAGATCCCGTCCGTGCAGCCGTCCGTACCCACCCCCGACGGCCTGCCCGAGACGTCCAAGGCCCAGGTCGCGGCCCTGCCCAAGGCCATCGGCGTCTTCCAGGCCAAGGCGATCGTCGCTCCCGACACCCACCTCTACCTGGCCGACATGATCTTCGGCAAGAAGAGCCCGCAGCAGGTCGCGCAGGCGATCCAGGACCAGTTCGCGCAGGTGGCCAAGGCCCAGGGCGCTCCCGGGTTCTGACCATGGCGGACACGGTCGTACGTACGCGCAAGCAGCCGGCTGCACAAGGCGCACCGAAGGGCGTGGGACGGCTGCCTCGCGCCGCCGTGCACCACCCCTGGTGGTTCGCGCTCCCCGCGATCGTCGTCTTCGCGGGCTTCTTCCTGGTGCCGAACCTGCTGAACTTCTACTACCCGTTCACCAACTGGTCCTCGTACCACGCGGACATCGCCTTCACGGGCCTGGACAACTTCAGGACCATCGCCGAGGACGGCTCGCTGCTGCGGGCGATCCGCACGACCCTGGTGTACGCGCTGCTGGCGGCGCTGTTCCAGAACGGCTTCGGGCTCGTGCTGGCGCTGCTGCTGGAGGACGACAGCCGCTTCAACCGCTTCTTCCGTGCCGTCTTCTTCCTGCCGGTGCTGATCTCGGCGCTGGCGACCGGTTACGTCTTCCAGGCGCTGCTCGACCAGGACGGGGCCGTCAACTCCGTCCTGGGCACGGACATCCCGTGGCTGGGCTCGACGACCTGGACGCTGGTGATCGTCACGCTCATCCACGGGTGGAAGTGGATGGGCCTGTCGATGCTGATCTATCTGGCCGGACTCAAGGGCATCCCCGGCGAGATGCTCGAGGCCGCGAAGTGCGACGGCGCGGGGCCCTGGCGGACCTTCTGGTCGGTGCGCTGGCCGATGCTCGCGCCGGCCGTCACCTTCAACGTCACCACCGCGCTGATCGGTTCGATGAACACCTTCGACATCGTGCAGGCCACGACGGGCGGCGGCCCCGCGGCCTCCACGGAGGTCTTCAACATCTACATGTTCCGGATCTTCGGGCAGGGCCTGTACGCGCAGGCCTCCGCGATGAGCCTCGTCCTGTTCCTGGTGGTGGTCGCCGTGGCGATCCCGCTGGTCGTGGGGCTCCGGCGAAGGGAGCAGCTGCTGTGACCGCGGTGTGGCGGTACGGCCGCCCGTCCCTCGTCGTCCTGCTCGCCGCGCTGGCCGTGGGCGTGCCGCTGTGGCTGGTCGCCGTCACCTCGGCCAAACCGCAGGCCGAGGCGATCAAGCCGAACCTGGACCTGCCCCGGCACTGGCAGCCCGCGAGCAACTACGCGGACGCCGTCAGCCAGGGCGAGATGCTGCGCGGCTTCCTCAACTCGCTGCTGGTCGTGCTGCCTTCCGTGGTCCTCGTGCTGATCCTGGGCGCGGGCGCCGCCTGGGTCTTCGCCCGACGCAAGTCGAAGCTGGTCTCGGCGGCGTACGCGCTGTGCATCAGCGGACTGCTGCTGCCGCCCGCCGTCATCACCATCGTGATGGAGCTGCGGCAACTGGGGCTGGCGGGCACCCGCCCCGGCATGATCGCCGTCTACACCGGGATGTACCTGTCGACGTCGATCTTCTTCATGACCGGCTTCATCCGTGCCATCCCCATGGAGCTGGAGGAGGCGGCCCGGATGGACGGGGCGAGCCCGTCCCGCATCTTCTGGCGGATCGTCCTGCCGCTGCTCCGGCCGGTGATCGCCACCGCGACGATCATGGTGATGCTCTACGCCTGGAGCGACATCTTCTACGCGTTCTTCGTCCTCGGCGGCGGAGACCGGGCGACCCTGCCGCTCAACCTCTACCAGGTCGCCAGCGCCCAGCTCTACCTCAACAACTGGCATCTCGTCTTCGCGTACGTCGTGGTGATGAGCCTGCCCATGGTCGCCGTCTTCCTCGTCGGCCAGCGAAAGATCGTGTCCGGAATCACCAGTGGAGCCGTGAAGTGACTGGAGGTCCAGCAGCGTGATCACCCCCGCCCGCACGAGAGCCGGTACGAGGTCTCGTACCAGAACCGCCTTGATGACAGCACTACTTGGAGCAGCCGCCATGGCAGCCACTCTCCCCGCAGCCGGCAACGCGGCGGCGGCAGCCGACCCGCAGCGCCTCACCGTCGACCTCAAGGCCTCCGAGGGCCCGGTGATGCTCGGTGCCAACGGCTCGCTGTACGGCCTCAGCGACAACGGTGTGCCCAGCGACGCCGCGATGGAGCCGCTGAAGATCACCAGCATCTCGCAGAAGCCGGAGGGCGGCGCGCAGCACCCCAACGGCGACGCGCTCACCGTCTCCAAGTCGTTCTTCCGCAACGGCGGCGGCGAGATCAACGTGATGATGCAGGACATCTACGCCAAGTGGCCGTACGAGGACCTCGGCATCGACGACTACCTCCCCAAGGTCGACAAGATCGCCAAGGAGGTCTCGGCCGACCCGAACAGCGATCGCTTCGTCTACATCCCGTTCAACGAGCCCGACCAGATCTGGTACAAGCTCGACGTCGCCGACCAGGCGCAGTACGAGAAGAACCGCGACCGGTTCTTCAAGGACTGGAAGACGGTGTACCAGCGGATCCGCGCGATCGACCCGGACGCGAGGATCGCCGGACCCAACGAAGCCGCCTACCACACCCGCCTGTTGAAGGACTTCCTGGCGTTCGCCAAGCGGGAGAACGTGCTGCCCCAGGTGATGACCTGGCACGAGCTGGGCTCCGGCTCGCTGCGCGACTTCCAGGCGCACTACGACGACTACCGCAAGCTGGAGCGCGAGGCGGGCATCGCCCCGCTGAAGATCAACATCGACGAGTACGCCAACCGCCGCGACCTGTCCGTGCCCGGGCAGCTCGTGCAGTGGGTCTCGATGTTCGAGCGCAACAAGGTGTACGCGAACATGGCCTACTGGGACGCGGCCGGCAACCTCAGCGGCCACGTCGTGCGCTCGAACATCCCCAACGGCGGCTGGTGGCTGTTCCGCTGGTACGCGGGCATGACCGGGAACACCGTGAAGGTGACGCCGCCGCAGCCCAACACCATCGACACCCTCCAGGGGCTGGCCTCCCTCGACACCTCCCGCCGCCAGGCGCAGGTCCTGCTCGGCGGCTCCGCGGGTGACTCGGACGTGGTGGTGCGCAATGTCCCCCGGTCGGTGTTCGGCCGCACGGTCACCGCGACCGTCGCCGAGGCCGCCTGGTCCGGGTACGAGGGGCAGCACGCGGCGCCGCGGGTCCTCGCGCGCACCAAGGTGAAGGTCGCGGACGACGGTTCGGTGACCGTCCCGCTGCGCGGCCTGCACAAGATGTCGGCCTACCGGGTCGTCCTCATCCCCGGCGGCTCGGGCACCCCGTCCGCCGCCTCCGTCCCGTGGTCCGCGTCGTACGAGGCCGAGGACGCCGCCATCACCGACGGCAAGGTCTACACGCAGGGCACGGTCCAGAACGCCAACGGCTACGCGGCCTCCGGCACCAAGGACGTCGGCTCGCTCAACCAGCCCGGCAGCAAGGTCGCCTTCTCGGTGACGGTGCCGAAGGACGGCACGTACGACCTGGCGATCCTGTACGGCAACCAGTCCGGCGGCCCCGCCACGCAGAAACTGTCGGTCGACGGCGGCGACCCCGTGACGGTCACCTACCCCTCCACGGAGAACTGGACGTACCGCGCGAAGAAGGACGTCCGCGTCCAACTGAAGGCGGGCACGCACCAGCTGACCCTGGCCAAGGGCGACGCCGAGGTCACCCTGGACCGGATCGACCTGGCCACCCGGACGGGCGCGCCCTCAGCCTCCTACGAGGCCACGCTGGCGGACATCAGCGGCAAGCCGTCGTACGACTACACCTCGTCGGCCGGCGTGGGCACGGGCTCCCTGGTCCTGCGCTCCGGTGACAAGGCGGTGTTCGACGTCTACGCCCCGCGCGACGGCTACTACACGGTGGTGCCGCGGACCTCGGCGGCCGTGAAGCTCTCGCTGCACGGGGAGACGGTCACTGCGGCGCCCGGCCGCCCGCTGCGGCTCTACCTGGTCGCGGGCAACAACCGGATCGCGATGACGTCGGGCCACTCCGCCGTCCGCTCGCTCGACGTCTCCGGCGACGGCTCGGCCGCCGGCACCCTCACCTACGAGGGTGCCTCGGCGACGCTCGCCGGCGGGGCCAAGCTCGTCGACTCCCCGCACGCGTCGGCAGGCTCGTACATCGGCTGGCTGGGCAACAGCCCCTCCAGCACTGCCGAGTTCACGGTGGACGCGCCCCGGTCCGGCCGCTATCTGCTGGTCGTGCACTACGCGCACAACGACCGCCGGGACAACGGCCACGCCTACAACACGGACATCATGTCCCGTACGGCCGACATCACGGTCGGGTCCGCGGACCCGGTGAGGGTCACCTTCAAAAACACCTGGAGCTGGGACGACTACTGGACCGTCGGCGTCCCGGTCGATCTGGCGAAGGGCACGAACAAGGTGACGTTCGGCAACGTGAGCGCCTGGGCGCCGAACATCGACCGGATCGAGCTGGGCCGGGTCGTGGGCTGAATCGCACGATGACGGGCGCGGTTGCGGAGGAGTGAGCGGTTCTCCTCCGCGACCGACGTGCAAGATCACGTTCGTCACGCGTCCCCTATACTTCTACATGCTTGTAGAACGTACGTACACGCATGTGCGGAGTGAACGCCACCATGGTGTTCAAACGACTGCTCGGCGCGCTCGGCGTGGGCGGCCCCACGGTCGACACGGTCCTCGACCCGGCTCCCGTCCGGCCCGGCGGCACGCTGACCGGTGAGGTCCGACTGGTGGGCGGCAAAGCCGACTTCGACATCGAGCACATCACCCTGGAGCTGGTGGCCCGGGTCGAGGCCGAGCACCAGGGCGGCGAGAGCGAGGGCTTCATCGCCTTCGGCCGCTTCACCGTCGGCGGCGGCTTCCGGCTCGCCGAGGGCGAGCAGCGCGGTGTGCCGTTCAGCGTGGCCCTGCCGTGGGAGACGCCGGTCACCGAGCTGCACGGCCGGCGCCTGGGCGTCGTCCTGGGCGTGCGCACCGAGTTGTCGGTGGCCGGCGCGAAGGACAAGGGCGACCTGGACCAGCTGAACGTCACACCGCTGCCCGTGCAGGAGGCCGTGCTCGAAGCGCTCGGCAGGCTCGGGTTCGGCTTCAAGTCGGCCGACCTCGAATACGGCCGCATCGGCGGCACCGGCCAGCAACTGCCCTTCTACCAGGAGATCGAACTCGTCCCGCCCCCGCGGTACGCACAGCAGGTCAACGAGATCGAGCTGACGTTTCTGGCTAGCCCGGGCGGTATGGAGGTCGTGCTGGAGGCGGACAAGCGCGGCGGCTTCCTGTCGCCGGGCCACGACGCGCTGACCCGTTTCACGGTCTCCCCCGAGGGGAGCGAGCAGCAGGACTGGGCCGCGACCGTCGAGGGCTGGATCCGGCAACTGGTCGAGCACCGGGCCTCGTACGGCTCCCCCGCGGGCTACGGCTCGCCCATGGGCCACGGCTCGCCCGTCGCGTTCGGCCCGGGCGGCCACGGGCACGGTGGGCATGGCGGGCACCACCATGACGGCCACCGCTCGGGCCCCGGCGTGGGGACCGCCGTCGCGGCGGGCGCGGCCGGACTCGCGGCCGGGGTCGTCGGCGGCATGGTCGCGGACGAAGTGATCGACGAGGTCGGGGACTTCTTCGAGGGCGAGGAAGAAGACGAGGGCTGAGTCCCTGCGCCCTCAAAGAGGTGTCGCGGCGTGCAGGATGAGCACCATCGTGACGGCGGAGTTCGCGGAGGACATCGCCGACACGGCCGTTCCCGCGGCCGCGCCCCAGGCCGCCAGTCCGACCGAGGTGGACACCGGGGGCCAGGTGCGTACGGCGGGTGGCGGGCCGAGCAGGGCCGCCACCCGGCGCGGCACCGGGCCCGGAGCGGCGAGTCCGGCGAGCGTGGGCGCGGGAGTGCCACGGGAGACGAGGGCGGCCGTGCCGATGGCACGGGCCACCGTGCGGCGGCTGCCGATCGCCCGGGCCGCTTCCTCGTCCGCCCACCGCTCGGCCGTGTACGCCACAGCCGTGCGCAGCGGCCGCAGGAACGGATTGGCCCGGGCCGCGAGCTGCACGGCGAGCAGGAAGCGGTCGTGCCGGGCGGCGAGGTGCGCCCGCTCGTGGGCGAACAGGGCCCGCCGCTCGGCCGGCCGGAGCCGCTCCAGCAGGGCGGTGGTCACCACGACCCGCCCGCCACGCCGACGACGGACACGGCGGCGCCCGGCACCGCCGCGCGGACCACCACCACCCCGGCGGCCATCACCCAGGCCTTCACCGTCCTGGCGCCCGCCGCCCCGGCGACCGGCACCCAGCACACCACCGTCCTCGCGACGGCCCGGCAGCACACCACTGCCATGGCGCCCGTCCCGCGGCACACGACCGCCCCCGGCCGGCGCACCTCCGCCCCGGCGGCCACCGGGCAGCGCATACGCGTACGGGATGCCGTCCGGCAGGACGGCCACCTCCGTGTCCGGCAGCCCGGACAGTGCGCGGTGGGCCCGGCGGCGCACGCGGGCGTGCCGCCACAGCGTGCGGGCGCAGGCGACGACCACCGCGCACAGCGCGGGAATCGCCGCCTTTCCGACGACCTCGTCGTACGGCACCGCCGCCCGCACCTCGGGGTCCGACCAGCCATCGGGCAGCGGGTTGCCGGGCAGTTGGGCGGTGCCGACCACCATGACCAGTCCCAGGCACACCGTGCTGCACAGCGCCAGCACCGCCGCCATCGCGGTCAGTAACCGGGTCGCGGTGCGCGGGTGCAGATGCTGTTCGGCCAGGCGCGCGACCGGCCAGGCCGTGAGCGGGAGAACCAGTGGCAGAAAGACGAAGACCCCCATGAGGCTTCAGCCTTCCCCCTCGCCGTGGGCCTGATCCAGCAAGTCGCGCAGCAGCCGTTCGTCGTCCGGGCCGAGGCCGGTGAGGAAGCTGGCCAGCACGGCCTCGCGGTCGCTCTCGGCGTCCAGCACCTTGCGCATCTTCCGGGCCGCCAGGCCCGCTTGGTCCGAGGCGGGCGTCCAGGCGAAGGACCGGCCCACCCGCTCCCGGGTGACCGCGCCCTTGCCCAGCAGCCGGGTCAGGATGGTGATCACCGTCGTGTACGCGAGGTCGCCGCCGAGGCGCTCCTGCACCCAGCCGGCCGTCGCCGGACCGTCCGCCTCCCGCAGTGCCGACAGCACCAGCGCCTCCAGCTCGCCCTGCCCCCGCCGGGGCCGCTGCCGGGGATCCGTCACCGCCCTGCCTCCCTTCGCCGCCTGCCGTGCCCGTGCGGACATCGTATAGATCCGCAACGACCGACCCGTCTACTTCTACAGTGCTGTAGATTTAAATGCGTTCGGTACCGACGTCCGACACAGCAACCGACAAGGAGACCTTGTGGCCGATGCGCCCCGCCTCCACCCCGAGGACCGCGCGGACTTCGAAGCGGTACTGGATCAGGCGCTGAGCACCGCGGACATCCATGGCGCCGTGCGCGCCGACCCGACCGGCCGGACCGCCGCGCAGCTGCGCGCCCACGCGCTCGCGCACGCCGACGACATCACGGCGGCGGCCGGCGAGCCGTACCGCGCCTACCTCGCCGTACGGACGGCCGCCCGGCGGGACGCGCGGCGCCCGCTCGCCGCCGGCAGTCTGCTGCCCGCCCTCGCGGTCCTCACGCCGCTCGTGGCGGGGGCGTCCGCCGGGGCCCTGCTGCTGCTCGGCTGCTTGTTGCAGGTCGCGGACGCGCCGGGCCCGTTGCCCGGCTCGCTCGTCGCGGCCGGCTGGACGATGGCGCTCGTCGCGGCCGTGACCGGCCTCATCGCCCTGAGTGCGCTGCTCTGCTCGGCACTGGGCCGGCGTGCCGAGCGCGTGGAGCACGCCCGGCTCGCCTGGCGGCAGGCCCTGCTCGACCGCGGCATGCTGCCACATCTGCTCCGGCATCCGGCGGTCGCAGCTACCGAGGCGGGGATCACACCGGGTTCCCCGCCCGATACGCTCGCGCCGTGCCCGGCCCGGGCGAGAAAGGACAGGACACCATGTTCGGACTGAGCGAGCTCGCGATCATCCTCATCGTCGTCATAGCCGTGATCGGGGCCAGGAAGCTGCCCGAACTGGCCCGGTCGGCCGGCAAGTCGGCCCGCATCCTCAAGGCCGAGGCCCGTGCCGCGAAGGACGAGGCGGCCGGGACGGCCCCCGCGCCGCGGGTGGTCCAGGGCGAGATCGTCCCGCCCGGCGCGCGGGCGGCGGACGCCCCGGACCCCCGCTGATCCTCCCCCTGCCTACAGGGTGCGCTCCAGGCGGTCGGCCACGAGCTTGACGAAGCGTGCGGGGTCCTTGGGCTGGCCGCCCTCGGCGAGCACCGCCAGCGTGTGGAGCAGCTCGGCGGACTCGACGAGACCCGAGCGGTCCTCGCGCTCCTTGTACGCCTGGTTCAGGTTCTTCACGAGCAGGTGGTCGGGGTTGAGTTCGAGGATCCGCTTGGTGCGCGGCACCTCCTGGCCCATCGCCCGGTACATGTTCTCCAGGGCCGGGGTCAGGTCGTGCGCGTCCGAGACGACACAGGCCGGGGAGACGGTGAGCCGCGCCGACAGGCGCACCTCCTTGATGTCCTCGTCCAGCTGCTCCCGCATCCAGCCGAGCAGCCCGGCGTACTCCTCGGCCTGCTTCTCCCGCTCCCCGTCGGCCTTCTCGTCCTTCTCGCCATCGAGGTCGATCTCGCCCTTGGCGACGGAGCGCAGCTTCTTGCCCTCGTACTCGCCGACGGCGTCGACCCACACCTCGTCGACCGCGTCGGTGAGCAGCAGGACCTCGATGCCCTTGTCCCGGAACGCCTCCATGTGCGGGGAGTTCTCGATGCTCTGCCGGGACTCGCCGGTGATGTAGTAGATGTCCTCCTGGCCGTCCTTCATCCGCTCCACGTACTGCGCGAGGGTGGTCGGCTCGTCCTCGGCGTGCGTGGTGGCGAACGACGCGACGGCGAGGATGGCGTCCCGGTTCTCGGAGTCGGTGACCAGGCCCTCCTTCAAGACGGTGCCGAACTCCCGCCAGAAGGTGGCGTAGCGGTCGGCGTCCTTGGTCTTGATCTCCTTGACCGTGGAGAGGACCTTCTTCGTCAGCCGGCGCTGCATCATCCGGATGTGCCGGTCCTGCTGGAGGATCTCGCGGGAGACGTTGAGCGAGAGGTCCTGCGCGTCGACGACGCCCTTGACGAAGCGGAGGTAGGGCGGCAGCAGCGCCTCGCAGTCGTCCATGATGAAGACGCGCTTCACGTACAGCTGTACGCCGCGCTTGAAGTCACGCGTGAACAGGTCGTGCGGGGCGTGCGAGGGCACGAAGAGCAGGGCCTGGTACTCGAAGGTGCCCTCGGCCTGGAGCCGGATCGTCTCCAGCGGCTCGCGCCAGTCGTGGCTGATGTGCTTGTACAGCTCGTGGTACTCGTCGTCGGACACCTCGTCACGCGACCGCGCCCACAGGGCCTTCATCGAGTTCAGCGTCTCGGGCTCGGGCGCGTCCTTGCCGTCGCCCCGCTCCGGGACCATCCGGATGGGCCAGGTGATGAAGTCCGAGTACCGCTTGACGATCTCCCTGATCGTCCACGGCGAGGTGTAGTCGTGGAGCTGGTTCTCCGGGTCGGCGGGCTTGAGGTGGAGCGTCACGGAGGTGCCCTGCGGGGCGTCGTCGACCTTCTCCAGCGTGTACGTGGACTCGCCGCGCGACGTCCAGCGGGTCCCCTGGCTCTCGCCGGCGCGCCGGGTCACCAGCGTCACCTCGTCCGCCACCATGAAGCCGGAGTAGAAGCCGACGCCGAACTGGCCGATGAGCCCCTCGGCGCCGGCCGCGTCCTGGGCCTCCCGCAGCTCCTTCAGGAAGCCGGCCGTGCCCGAGTTGGCGATGGTGCCGATGAGCTGTCCGACCTCGTCGTACGACATCCCGATGCCGTTGTCCCGTACCGTCAGGGTCCGGGCCTCCTTGTCGACGTCGATCTCGATGTGCAGGTCGGACACGTCGGCGTCGAGGGAGTCGTCCCGCAGCTTCTCCAGACGCAGCTTGTCGAGCGCGTCGGAGGCGTTGGAGACGAGCTCCCGCAGGAAGACATCCTTGTTCGAGTAGACCGAGTGGATCATCAGCTGGAGCAGCTGACGTGCCTCTACCTGGAACTCAAACGTTTCGGTCGTCATGGTTCGCGAATCCCTCACAGGTCCCACAGTCGCCTGAACTGGTGGCAGTCACTTTAAAACACCACGTCAGGCCGGGGGGCCGGAAGTCACACGAGGTGGGCGAACACGACCAGGTTCTCGGTGTAGTCCCGGGCCTGCCGGTCGTAGGCACCCGCGCACGTGATGAGCCGGACCTGGGCCTCGGCGGTGTCGCCGTACACGCGCTTGCTGGGGAAGTGGTCCTTGTCGAAGGACTCCGCGGCGTCGACCACGAAGGTCGCCCTGCTGCCGTCGGCTCGCGCGACGTGGAACCGGTCGCCCTTCTTCAGCTCGCCGAGCCCCGCGAACACGGCCGGGGAGGTCGCGGTGTCCACGTGCCCGGCGATGATCGCGGTTCCGGCCTCGCCGGGCGAGACGCCCTTGGCGTACCAGCCGACGAGGTTGGTGTCATGGGCCGGAGGCGGTTGGAGCTGACCGTTGCGGCCGATGACGAGGTCGGTGAAGGGCGCGTTCACCGAGATCTTCGGGATGTGCAGGCGGACCGGCCGGGACCGCGGCAGATGAGGGCCGGCCCCGGACGCGGCGGTCCGGTGCGGCGCCGCGGCCGAGGGCGCCGCGTCGGGCGCGGCGGAGGTGGCGCGCGCGGCCGGCGGGGCGTGCGGCGGGCCGCCGGCGTCGGACGACTCACCATGGCCGGCGACCATGATCACGATCAGGGCCAGGGCGGCGAGGCTCCAGAGGATCGTCACTACGGTACGGAATCGCCGCCTCGACGGCGCGGGGCCGGGCTCGGCGGGGGGAAGGGGGCTGGCTGCCATCGGAGACCACCTCATTCGGGCAGGGCAGCGGAACGGACACGGCAGCGGACAGGGGGGCGGGAGAACGAGCCGGGCCGCCGCGACGCGAGGAGCACGTGCGGCGGCCACGGCGGCATGAGGTCAGGCCTCCGTCATGCCGCGCCCTGGGAGGCCTTCTGGCGCCGCAGGGCGTACAGGCCGGTGCCGGCCACCGCCAGCACCGCGAGACCGCCGGCCGTGACGCCCGGCGCGGCGGCCAGCGCGCCGCCACCGGTGTGCATCCCGCCGTGCGGCTTGTCGTGCTTGTCGCCGTGCCAGGAGCCCTCGTCGTGCTTGCCGTGGTCGTCGCCCTTGTCGCCCCAGGGGTCCTCGTCCTGCTTGTCGCCCCAGGGGTCGTCGCCGTGCTCGTCGTCCTTGAAGGTGTCCTGGTCGTGCTTGGAGCCGTCCCAGTCGTCGTCGTTGTTCACCGCGGCCAGCGCTCCGCCACCCGTGTGCACCGCGCCGTGCGGCTTGCCGTGCTCGTCGCCCTTGCCGTGGTCGTCGTGCTTGCCGTGGTCGTCGTGCTTGCCGTGGTCGTCGTGCTTGCCGTGGTCGTCGTCCTTGCGGTTGTCCTGGTCGTGCTTGGAGCCGTCCCAGTCGTCGTCGGCGCTCACAGCGGCCAGCGCTCCGCCACCCGTGTGTACCCCGCCGCGCGGCGCGTGGTGTTTGCCGTCCTTGTCGTGCTCCTTGCTGTTAGAAGTGTTGTCGTGGTCCCAGTCACCCATCGCCTGGGCGTAGGCGGTGGGCGCGGCGATCGCGAGGGCGGCCGTGGCCGTGGCCGTCGCGAGCAGCATGCGGGCAGAGCGCATCGGTTGAGTCCTTCCGTCGCGGGCCGGGCGCTGACGCCTCGCCAGCTCACGAGACCGGCCTTGACGTGAACCACCGTCAGTCATGTCGGGCCGTCCCACCATCCAGGGCGTTCACACGGGTTACAACCACACCCTGACGGCGGTACTCGCCCCGGCCGGTCCGGCCAGGAAGATCGCAACCTCTCGCCCGTCACACCCGTCTCCTACGGCGACACGGGGGGCGAGGTCCGCTCTCCCCCGACCAGCTGCGGGAGGCGTTCATGGCCATGGTCGGCCTGTTCTGGATCGGCGAGGACTCGGTGTACGTGGGTGCCGAGCCCGTGGGAGCCGCCTGCGGGGTGCGGCTGTCCGAGGACGGCGTCGAGACGCTGGGGGCCGGCCGGGGCAGGTTCTGGACGTGGGACGAGGTGGTCAGGGTCGAGCCGCACGACGTGCCCGTACGGTCCGGGGTGCGGAGACTGGCGTCCATGGCTTTCGACGCCGCGCTCGTCGTGGTCACGGGGGACGGCGAGCTGCCGCCCGCGTTCTGCGTGGAGGTGACGACGGCCGAGGAGACCGTCCGGGCGGATGTGCTCGCGGCTGTCGCGGGAGGGATCTACCTGCCCTCCGAGTACGAGCTCTCCGTCACCCTCCTCCAGCGGCTCGCCGACGGCGGCGCCGAGATCGGCGACCTCCTCGCCTGGGGCCGTGACCACGCGGCCGAGGGCACGCCGCCCCGCGAGGAACGCGAGGCGCTGCTGCGGAAGTGGGCCGGGGCGTAGGGCCTGCCTGCCGGGAGAGTCACCATCGCCTCTGCCGCTGACGGCTCAGGCGGCTCGGGTCCGGGTCGACCAGTTGGGCCGCCATGCCGACGAGGACCAGCCCGGTCGCGATGAGCAGCCCTTGTGCCAGGGCGATGCCGGAGCCCAGGACGGCCACGCCGAGGGCCAGGGCCCACCAGGCTCCGGTACGCCGGTACTCCCGGGGCCGGGCCGGGCGGCCGGCTCTCATGGCCCGGGTGAACCTGGGGTCCTCCCGCTCGAGTCGTGCTTCGAGGTCGACGAGAGGTGCGTCTTCGGACTGGGGCACGGCTTCTCCTTCCCGGAACCCGACAGCGCTTCGAGGCAGGGCACGGCCGAGGCCATGGCAAGTCCTGGGGTGTCGGACCGCGTGACGGTGCGGAGGGAGACAGCCCGCCGGCGCGCGGCGCGGCCGGTCTCACCAGGGCTTCGGCTCCTCCCCCCTCCAACGGCGTCCGCCATGGGGCCCACACCTCATCCTTCCCGGTGGCCGCACCGTACGAACGCCGTGCCGTAAGGCGGATGTTCGGTCCGGGGAACGAGAACCGCGCGTGCGGAGCATGCGTCAACGTGCCCTGCTCGCCGACGCCGGCCCGGGCGAGGGCCCCGCGGCGGTGGCGGACGACGGAGTGCTGTCGTCCGGGGAGCGCGGCTCGGTGTCGTACGACGGGGCCGTGCGGACGGGCAGCAGGTCCTGGGCCGCCCGGAGCGCGCGGGCGAGCAGGTGGGCCCGGCCGGCGGCGATGGGGCCGAGGATCGCGAGGACGAGGACGTACCCGGCGATGAACGGGGCGAGCCGGGTGTCGAGTCCCGCGCCCGCGGCCATGGCGGCCAGGATCAGCGCGAACTCCCCGCGGGCCACGAGGGTGGTGGCGATCTCGGCAGCGGGCTTGGTGCCGTAGCGGTACACGCGGGCGACGAGGAGGCCCGCGGCGACGTTCATGACGACGGTCAGGAGCGCCGCCGCGGTGACCGGGCCGACGACGGAGACGATGTCGCCTGGGTCGATGGAGAGCCCGAAGGCGAAGAAGAAGATCGCCGCGAAAGCGTCGCGCAGCGGATGCACGAGCTCCCGGATGCGCGGGCCGGAGGGCGTGCCGGCCAGGATCAGGCCGACCATGAACGCGCCGATGGCGTCGGCGACTCCGAGGACCTCGGCGACTCCCGCCACGAGGACGGCCGCGCCGAGGAAGCTGATGACGAGCAGTTCGTTGTCGCGGGTGGCGATCAGGCGGCCGGCCGGCTTCGTGCCGTAGCGGGCGGCCGCGGCCAGCACCAGCAGGAAGCCGAAGGCCTTGGCGCCCTGGAGGACCATGTCGCCGACGCCCTGGGCGCCGCTGATGACCGGCTGGAGCGCGGCGAGATAGAGGGCCAGGAAGATGTCCTCGACGACGATGACGCCCAGGATGAGACGTGTCTCGGGGCGGCCGATGCGGCCCTGGTCGATGAGGATCTTGGTGACGATGGCGGACGAGGAGATCCCCAGGACACCGGCGAGGACCAGCGCCTCCCGGACGCCCCAGCCCAGGGCGAACCCGAAGGCCAGGCCGGCGCCGACGTTGAGCAGGAGGTAGATGCCACCCGCCGTCAGCAGGCGTCGGCCGCCGCTCTTGAGGTCGTCGAGGTGGAACTCCAGGCCCAGATAGAACAGCAGCAGCACCAGTCCGAGTGCGGAGAGCATCTCGAAGTCGTGTGCGTCCTCGACGATGACCAGGCCCGGTGTGTGCGGGCCGAGCAGGATGCCCGCGAGCATGAACAGCGGGATCGTCGGGAGGCCGATCCTGCCGCCGAGGCGGGCGAGGAAGGCGGCGGCCAGGAAGGCCCCGCCCATGGCGAGGAGGCTGTCAGCGTGTCCCACGGGTCACCGCCTTCGCGGATGCGCGGCGGGCGGATCGTTTCACCGTGCGGGGATGGATAGGGGGTCCTCCTTCGTGGGGCCGGTTCGGACGGCGTCGTGCGCGTCTCGGCGCCGGCCGAGACCGCGGCCCTGACAACCGGCGCGAGCCTCGGCGACTCCGCCAGCCTCACACGGGCCCCGGGCCCGTCACCATCGGTGCCCGCACCCATCTCCGGGCGGGGGCGACACCCATGTCCGAGACCCGCCTCCCGGTCACACGTGGCGGTGGTCGATGCCCAGCAGGCTCGCCGCCGCCCTGAAGTCGGCCGCGTGGTGGCCGACCGCGAGGGACCAGTGGTGGCCGACACCCGTGGCGCTCCACGCGTCCACCCATTCGCCGGGATCGCGGCCGAAGTCGACGCGGCTGGTGGTGTTGCCGATCTCCAGCACGGGTCCCGGTACGACGGTGCCCTCGGAGGTGACGAAGGACAAGCTGCCGTCGGCGTCCTGGCCGAGGCCGAGCAGGGTGACGGGCCCGTGCTGGACGTCGAACTCGACGCTCACGCCCCAGCCGCGTTTGCCGTGGTAGACGCCGAGCCCGCGCAGCAGCGGGTCGCGGGCGCTGACGGCGAGGTGGGCGGGTCCGTCGTGGCCCATCTCCACGACGCCGTCCTCGAAGTTCAGGGCCTGGATCTCGGTGAAGGAGCCTCCGGCGCCGACGCTCTGGGAGGCGAGCTGGGCGACGCTGGTGCGCAGTTCGTACTCCCCGGCCGCCGGCACGCCCCGGGCCGTGAGCAGGGAGGCACCCAGGATCATGCCGGCGCCGAGCCGCTCGTGCAGCTCCCCGTCGAGGCCCCGGTGGTAGTACGCGAGGCTGTCGAGCTGGAAGTCCGCCACGAGCCGGTCGAGGGCGACCGACACGGTCGCGCCCCAGGCGAAGTCCTCCTCCACCACGCTGTCGTCGAGGGTGAAGACCTGCCGGGCGAGCGCCATTCGCTCCCGGGTCTCCTGCTCGGTCACGCGCTCCACCCGGTGGCGCAGGTCGTCGAACTCCAGCACTTCCACGTGGGAGCCGAACGTCGTGGACAGCAGCGTCGGATCGGTCTGCACGTCGAGCATGCCGGGGTACACGTGCCCCATGAGGCCGTGCCGGGCGTGCCGGAGCGCGGCGCGGATGTGCGCGGCCCGGATCCACTGTTCGATGCGCCGCCAGGCGGACTCCTGCCGCAGCCAGCCCGAGACCGACCGGAAGGGGATGCCGGCGCGCCGGAAGACGTTGCCGACTTCGGGGACAGGGCACTGGCCGCAGTAGGCGAGCCAGGCGCCGGTGTCGAAGGAGGCGTGGTCCATCTTCTCGGTGGGCTGGAGGTCGATGACCAGGACCGGCGTGTTCGAGCGCTGTGCGATCGGCAGCACCATCGAGGAGGTGAGGTACGTCGTCAGGAACAGCACGATCAGGTCGCAGTCGGCCTTGCGCAACTGCTCGGCGGCGCGCGCGCCTTCCCGGGCGTCGGAGACGAACCCGGCGTCGGTCACCTCCGCGTCCATCCCCCGGAAGCGCTCGGCGACATAGGCGGCCGACTCCTTCAGCTGCGGGAGGAGCCCGGGGAACTGCGGCCAGTACGTGCCGAGTCCGCCGGCGACCAGCCCGATCCGGGTGCGTCGCCGGGTCACCGGCGGGAGCAGGTCGTGCAGGGCGGCGGCCCGTACGGCGGCGCGGTCCGCGGTCGTTGCCATGGTCGGTGCTCCTTGTCGGGTGTGCTGCGGCTCAGGTGCTGGGGACGCGCAGGTCGGCTCTGTCCCGCGCGGCGCCGGTTGCACGGGGGACCAGGACGCGGATGATGAACACGCCCGCGACCGCGGCCGCCGTCATGCAGGCGGTGATCGTCCAGAGCAGGACGGCCGGGCTGTGGTCGGCCAGGGCGGGGGTGAAGAACGCGGCGACCGCGAAGACGCCGCGCGACAGGGCGTAGGTGAAGCCCTGGGTGGTGCCACGGGTGTCGGCGGGCAGCGTGAGCTGCGACCACACCTTGTAGTTCGCCTCTCCGGCGAAGGGGTTGGAGAGCTGGTAGAGCACGAAGAAGACGAGCATGCCGACGAGCGCGCCCGCGGTCAGGGACGCGATGACGAAGGCGAGGATCTGTACCACCGCGGCCACGTGGAACAGCCGGTCGCGCCACGGGCTGTCGGCGACGCGGACGAAGGCGAAGGTCAGCAGCACCCCGATCGGGATGAAGGCCAGGTTGATCCCGGTGGCAAGGCTTTGGGAGGCGTCGCTGACGGTGACGAGCAGATAGGTGCCGAACTGTCCGAAGGTGTTGGCCCCGAGGCCCCAGGTGACGTAGAAGACGAACGTCGCCGTCATGGGCAGCAGGGCGGCGCGCGTCCAGATGTTCTTCAGGGCGCTGCCGGGCGGGGCGGCCACCGTCTCCTCACCCGTGTCCTGTTCGGCGGACAGCTTCAGGCGGGAGCGGAGGGCCCAGGTGACGAGTGCGGCGACGGCGAGCTGTCCGGTGATGAGCCGGGCCCCGGTCATGCCCGTGGTGGACAGGACGAAGCCGAGGAAGATGGCGACGGCGATGCCCAGCATCCACATGACCTGTGTGAAGGCGACGAGCCTGCCCCGGGCCCAGGAGGGCGCCGCGTCCGAGACCACGGCCAGGGACGTCGGCAGGTCGGCGCCGGCCGCGAGTCCCGCGACGAGGACGCCGATCAGCAGCGTGATGTCGTCGGGCGCCAGCGTGATGACGATCGCCCCGAGCGCGAAGCAGAAGATGTCCCAGTTGTAGACGCGGCGGCGGCCGAAGAGGTCGGCGAGCCGGCCGCCGACGAGGGAGCCGACGGCGATGCAGCCGGTGACGATCGCGCTGATCGCACCGGCCATCCACACGCCCATGTCGTAACTGTCGCGGTAGATGGCCAGGTTGACGGAGATGCTCACGATCAGCCCGGCGTCGAGGTAGGAGGCCATGCCCGACAGGGCGGCGGCCTTCCAGAGGTGCTTGGGGATGGGGCGGGTACCGGCCATGATGCGACTCCGTCGTCTGGTGACATCGCGGTTCCGGGGGCCTGGTCGCAGCGAATATAGGGCGGGAAAAACGTTGCAACAAGGTGTCGCGCAGACATCGGTGGCGGCGTGTCGCTTCCGCCGTGCCGTCCGGGGATATGGCGTGACCGTTCCAGGTCGCCTACGGTGAAGGTGGCCTGAAAACGTTGCAAGGCTCTCCCTAGGGGAAGGACCGCGTCCGTGATCTCCCCCGCGCTCCGGCAGCTGTTCGAGGACCCGCCCCGCGATTTCGGCCCCGCTCCCCTGTGGTGGTGGTCGGGCGCGAAGGTCACCCGCGAGCGACTCGCCTGGCAGCTGCGGGCGTTCGCCGAGGGCGGTGTCCACAACCTCGTCGTGATCAACCTGGCCCCGGCCGGCCCGACGTTCGGCGCCCGGGCCGACGATCCGGCGTGGTTCGGCGAGGAGTGGTGGGCGCGCTTCACCGACACCTGCGAGATCGCCGCGGAGTTGGGCACCCGCCTGTGGTTCTACGACCAGATCGGGTTCTCCGGCGCCAATGTGCAGGGCGGTGTGACACGACGTCACCCCGAGGCCAGGGGCTGTGCGCTGCGCTGTCGCGACGTCACCGTCGCCCGGGGCAGGGTGGCCCTGCGGGACGCCGAGACCCCGCTCGCCGCCTACTCCCCGCAGGGCCGACGTCTCGACGTCGCCGCGGACGGCCCGGACGCCCTGGCCGTCGACGCCGCCGACGGAACCGCCGTGCGGCTCGTCACCACCGTGCCCACGGCGTTCGACTACCTGGACCCGCACGCCGTCGGGATGTTGATGGACGCCGTCCACCACGAGTACGACCGTCGCGTGCCCGAGTACCTGGGCACCGTCATCGCGGGCAGCTTCCAGGACGAGCTGCCGGGCACGAACGCCTGGAGCCACCGCTTCGCCGACGAGTTCCGCTCCCGGCGCGGCTACGACCTGCTCGACCACCTGCCGGCCCTGTTCGGCACGGACGCCGCAGTCCCGGAGACGAAGATCCGCGGCGACTACTACGCGGTCCGCGCGGAACTCACCGAAGAAGCCCTCTTCCGGCCGCTGGCCGCATGGCACCGCGAGCGCGGGATGCTGCTGGGCAGCGACCAGAGCCACCCCGCCCGCGCCGGCTACCCGGCCCAGTCGACGCAGATCTACACCGACTACTTCCGCACCCACCGCTGGTACGGCGCCGCCGGCAGCGACCACCACGGCGACGCCAAGGTGCACTCCTCCATGGCCCACCTCTACGGCCACGAGCGGGTGTGGATCGAGGCGTTCCACTCCTCCGGCTGGGGCGGCACGCTGGAGGACACCTACCACTGGCTGCTGCCGTTCCTGCGCAGCGGCGCCAACCTGTACAACCCGCATGCCAGTTACTTCGGCACGGCGGGCGGCTGGTTCGAGTGGGCGCCGCCGTCCACCGACTGGCGCCAGCCGTACTGGAAGCAGTACCCGGCGTTCTCCCGGGCCGTGGCCCGGATCTGCTCGATCATGTCCTGGGGCGGCTACGCCGCCGACGTGGCGGTCCTGTACCCGACCTCCACCATGCAGGCCCTCGTCCCGCTGGACGCGCCCGTCCGGCACTTCGGCGACGGCAGGCTCGGCGACGGCCACGCCGACGCCGACGAGACGCAGCGCCACTACCTGGACCTGTGCGGCACGAACAACTGGCTCGCCCCGCACGCCGGCGCCCTGGATCGGCACGGCATCTCCTTCGACGTCGTCGACGACGACTCGGTGCAGCGCGCCAAGGCCGTCGACGGCGCCCTGCGGATCAGGGACCTGGCCTACCGCGCGGTGCTGCTGCCCTCGGCGAGCGTGCTGGAGGAGGAGACGGCGCGGCGGCTGACCGAACTGCTCGACGCGGGCGGCCGCGTCGTCGTCGTGGGCCGTCCTCCTGCCACGGCCGCCGGCCGTTCCGGCGACGACTCGGTGGTGGCGGCCCTGCCGGCGCATCCCCGGCTGGAGCGGGTGCGCGACCCGGAGGCCGGCGCGGCGGCCGTGACCGACGCGGCCGGTCACGCCACGGGCGACGTGCCGCTGCTCGTCCGGCGGACGGGGAACGAGGCGGTGGCTCTGGTCACGGCGGCCTTCCCCGAGATCGGCGCGCATCCGCTGCGGACCGGGTCCTCCCCGAAGGGTGATGCCCGGGGCACCTCGTCGGTCACCGTGCGGGCCGCCGTGGCCGAGGCCGAAGTCTGGAACCCGGCGACCGGTTCCCGCGCCCCCGCGCACGTCACGGTCTCCGGCGACGGCAACGTCTCGACCATCGACGTGCCGCTGGACGGCGCACCCGCGGTCCTGGTCGTGTGGCGCGAGGGCCGACCGACGCCCACGAGCCCTCAACCGGAGGCGCCCGCCCAGGTGCTCGACGTCTCGACCGGCTGGCACGGCCGCCTGGTCCCCACCATGGACAACACCTGGGGCGATCTGGCCCTGCCCCCGGGGTCGCCGGTGGACGAGCCGCAGATCTGGACCATGGAGTGGACCGAGGGTGGCACTTGGGAGCGGACCCGGGTCACGTACGGCAACCGGGTCCGTGTCCTGCCGCCACGGCCGCCCGGTCAGGTGCCCGAGCCGCTGGACGCCGTGTCCGTGGAGCGGATCCTGGCCGGTGAACTGCCGCTCGTGCCGCCGGGCGCGGGCTGGGACGTCGCCGTGTACTCGTCGAGCCGAGGCATCCCGGACCCGGGCGGGCTGCTGGGCCTCAAGGGGCTGGTGAACGAGGAGTTCGTACGCGTCCCGGTGCCGGGCGACGCAACGGCCGCCCGGGTCCGGGGGATCGTGGAGACCGGCAACCTGGGGCCGGCCGAACTGCACGTCGGCGCGGAGTGCGTCAAGCGCGTGTGGTGGAACGGCGAGCTGCTGGAGCCGGAAGGCGCCGGCTATCTGGCCTCCGCCCGGGTCACGGTGGTCGGGGAACGCAACGTGCTCGAGTACGAACTGTCCGGCGCCCAGAGCCGCCCCTCGACGATCTCGGCCGCCGAGGGCACTCCCTTGGGCAGCTTCTTCTGTCTGTCGGAGCCGGGCGGGCTCGGGCCGCGTCCGCGGTTCATGCGGCCCCCGGACGGGGTGCGGCCGGACGGCCGCGTCGCCTACCGGGCGCGGCTCCAGGTGCCGGGCGGCGACGCCCGGGCGGTACTCGTCGTGGGTGCCGCCTCGGCGGTCACCGTGCTGCTCGACGAGGAAGTCGTGGCGCGGCAGGAGAAGGTGGAGTACTACGAGGCGGACTGGGGCGCCGTGCCGATGTTCTTCCGCCACGAACCGGAGCTCGGGGCGGGCGAGCACACGCTGGAGGTCGTGGCCGACGGTGCCGACGCCCGGGACGCGGTGTTCGTCGACCTGGTGGTGCGGTCCGGGGCCGGGGTGACGGCCCTGGTCAGCGGCGCCGGCTGGGAGGCCGAGTCGGGTGACTGGCGGGGGCGGACCGTCGAGGACGAGCGCAGGCGGGGCGAGATGCAGCACTGCCACGCCGTGGTACGGCCGCACCCGCTGCCGGGCTCCGGGTGGCTCACCGGCCGGCCGGTGCTCGGCGGCACCGTATGGCCGTCGCGGTCCACCGACGATGTCCACGCGATGCCGCAGCGCTTCCGGTTCACCGTGCCGGCGGGAACGGTGTCGCTCGCCCTGCCGTTGGCGCTCCGTGCGAGCCTGCGCGTCGGAGACGGGCCGGAACTGCCCCTGGACAGCGATCGGCTGACACTCGGTCAGCCACTCCAGGAGCCCACGCCTGTCGAGGTGGTCACGGAACCCACGGCGGTCCTGCGGGGCGGCTCCGCCTGGCGGGGGCCGGTGCGGGTGCGTGCCGTGCCGGCGCCGCTGCCCCTGGGGGACTGGCGGGAGCTGGGGCTGGGCAGTTGGAGCGGAGGCCTGACGTACGCGCGGGTTCTGGACGTGCCGTCGGGGCCCGATCCCGTGCTGGATCTCGGGCGGGTGCGGGGCAGCGTGGAGGTGTCGGTCGACGGGGAGCCGGCCGGTGAGGCGTTCTGCGCGCCGTACCGTTTCCCGTTGCGCGGTGCCGCCGGGCGTACCGTGCGGCTGGAGGTGACCGTCCGGGGCACGCTGGCACCGTATCTCGCGGAGGCCACGCCGACGGCCTGGGCGTTCGACTCCCAGCTGTCGTCGGGGCTGCTGGGGCCGGTGACACTGCGGATCCCGTCCGGCCCGGAGGGCGGACCCTAGGGCTCGTCCGGGTCGTGATCAATCTGGGGCCTGTGCCTTCGTGACACGGTCCGATCCGATGGACCGTCTTGTGTGACACGAGTGCAATCGTCGTTGGTGCCTCGTCACCCTCGCCGCAGCCGTGACAGCAACCGTCACCGCCCTTCTCACCTGAACACCCGGCGGTGCAGGGCTGCGGGAAGACTTCTCACCGGTCCCCCGTCGGGAGGATCACGACTCGATACGCGCCCTAGTCGTCGGCCGGCGGTCGGGTGGAGTCGCGCACGACGAGGCCGGGGGCGAAGACGCGGGTCTCGTGGACGTGGTCCGCGCGGGCCTCGATCTCGTCGAGGAGCATCTCCACGGCGGCCCGGCCGAGGTCCTCGACCGGCTGCCGCACCGTCGTGAGGGTGGTGGCGCCGAAGGTCGCGACGTCGAGGTCGCCGTAGCCGACCACCTGGACCTCCTCGGGGATGCGCACGCCCCGGTCGGTCAGCCCGCGGCACAGGCCCGCGGCGAGGAAGTCGTTGGTGCAGAAGACCCCGTCGGGCAGGTCCCCGAGGTCGTGCGCGATCCGGGTGCCGTACGCGACGGTCATCCGCTCGGCGACGACCTGGTCCAGCCGTGCCTCGCGCCGGCTGCGCACGGCCTGCCGGGCGCCCTGGTAGCGGTCGGCGCACTGGCGTATGCCGCGCTCGCCGTTGACGACGAGGATGTCGCGCGCCCCGCGGTCGAGGAGGTGCTGTACGGCGATCCGGCCGCCGGCGATGTCGTCGACGGAGGCCGAGCAGCCCTCCCGGTCGGGCATCGCGCGGTCGGCCAGGACGAGCGGGATGCCCCGCTCGCGCAGCCGGGCGAGCCGGCCCGGGTCGGCGCTGAGCGGCACGACGACGACGCCGACGGCCCGCTGCTCGACGAGCATGCTGAAGTAGCCCTGCTCCCGTTCCGGGTCGTCTCCGCTGTGGCAGAGGACGAGGGAGTAGCCGTGGTCGTAGGCCGCGTCCGCGGCGCCCCGGGCGATGCGCGCGTAGAAGGAGTTGGTCACGTCGGGCAGCACCAGGCCGATGGCCGAGGCGCGCCCGGTGCGCAGTCCGGCGGCACCGGGGTGGGGGACGTAGTCCAGCGCGGCGACGGCGATGCGGACGCGCTCGGCGGTCTGTGCGGTGACGCGCTCGGGCCGGTTGAGCACGTTCGACACGGTGGACACCGAGACGCCGGCGGCGGCCGCGACGTCCTGGATGCGGGCGGGGCGTGCCGGAACGGCGTCCACCCCCTCGCTGTTGCAGCCGTGCGACCAGGCACGACCGTGGTCTTCTCGGGCGCCGCAAGTATAACGTGACCGGGCGTGGAACGTTTTTCCCGCCCGGTCGTCGCGGTCTCCGGGTCAGGCGGAGGGCGCGCCGGTGAGGACCTCCACGCGGCCGGTGTCGAGCGAGTAGTAGGCGCTGACGACGGCCAGGTCGCCCTTCTTCACGAGCGGGGCGAGGTCCCGGTTGGTCCGCAGCTCCGCGGCGGTCTGCTTGATGTGGATCCGCACCATGGCGTCGACCGGGTCGGTGTGCTGCTGCCTGGTGGTCTCCCGGTAGGCCGGCCGCAGGGCGTCGGAGATCGCCTGGAGGTTGCCGGGGAGCTTCTTGCCGTCGCGCATCGCCTCGTAGGCCGCCTTGATCGCACCGCAGCGCTGGTGGCCGAGGACCACGATCAGCGGGGTGCCTGACGTCATCGGCCCGTACTCCACTGAGCCGACGACCACCGGCCCCACGACCTGCCCGCCGGTGCGCATCACGAACAGGTCGCCGAGGCCCGTGTCGAAGACCAGCTCCGGCGGGACGCGGGAGTCGATGCAGGAGAGGATGACGCCGTAGGGGTCCTGTGCCTCGGCGACGAACTCGCGCCGCTTCGGGTCGCGGTCGGGGTGCTGGAGCTTTCCGTCCACCCAGCGCTTGTTGCCGTCCATCAGCCGCGCGAACGCCGCCCAGGGCGAGTCCGGTCGAGGGCCGGCCGCGGATGAGGGTGAGGGGGTCTTCGCCGCGCCCACGGCCGACGTCTTCTCCCCGTTCGTGCTGTCCGAGCTCGACGAGCAGGCGGTGAGCATGGCTGCGGTGGCAGCCAGCCCGCCGGTGAGTATGGCCCTGCGCTGCGGTGTCCTGGCGGTACCCATGTGGCCGTCCCTTTCGGTCTCCGCTCTCCCGGGCGGGAGCGGTGATCCAACTGTCGTGGGCGGCCGGTTAGCGCTCGTACAACGCTGATGCAGTGCGGGAGAAGCGCTGTTCCAAGACTCGGTTACAGGACGACTGTGGTGCGGTGCTCGTAGTCCAGCCCGTGTTCGGCGCAACGCCCCGCACCGCGGGGGCAGATCATCGAGTACTCGCTGACCCGGGCCCGGTACACCCGCCACGGGGCGGGCGGGCGGACCTCCTCCGGGGCGAGGGGACGGCCGCCGCGGCCGGCGGGGCGGGGAATCACCCGCAGGCCCTCCAGGGCCGCCTCCCCGTGGAGTTCCTCCGCCATGGCCTTCAGGTACAGGGCGAGGGGACTCGCCGTGCCCACCGGGGCCCGGGAGTCGTGGAGGACGATGCCGATCCGGGGTTCGTGGGCGATGTTGCGGGAGTGCGTGACCTCGGGGGACGAGACCCAGTACAAGTCCCGCCCGTCCTCGGTGGAGTAGAAGACGGGCGAGGCCCAGGGGGCGCCGTCCGCGCCGACGGTGGCCAGCACCATGTACAGGTTCCGGTCGATGATCGCGCGCGCCGCGCTGCGGGTGTCCTCACTCATGCGTTCCCCGTGCTTGCCGTGCTTCCGATCCGATGCCTGTCACCCTAGGTCGTGTCCGCATCGTGGCGGCGGAGTAGACGGCTCGGCCCGACCGCCCCCACTGGTCCGTCAGGGCTGGGCCGTGCCCGTTGCCGCCGTGCTCGGGGCCTGTGGGCCGCTGGTTCCGAAGTGGATGCCCTTGGCCTCCTTGCCGATCGCGCTCAGCAGGATCACCACGGCCAGGGTGGGCACGACGGTCCACGCCATCGCCGACGGATATCCGTGGCGCTCGGCGATGGCCTCCTGGATCGGCAGGTTCAGCGCGGCGATCAGGTTGCCGAGCTGGTAGGTGACGCCCGGGTAGAAGCCCCGGACGGCGTCCGGGCTCATCTCGGTCAGGTGGGCCGGGATGACCCCCCAGGCTCCCTGGACGCACACCTGCATCAGGAACGACGACAGCATCAGCCAGCCGACGGTCGTGGACAGCACGAAGAACGGCACCACGACCAGGCCCCCGGCCGCCGCGATCATGATCGTCCGGCGGCGGCCCAGCCGCTCGGAGTACGCACCGAGCAGCACACCGCCGATCATGGCGCCGATGTTGTACACAACGGCGATCGCGATCGAGGTGTTCGCGGACAGCTCCAGGCCCTTCTTCACGAAGGTCGGGTAGATGTCCTGCGTGCCGTGCGACATCCAGTTGAAGGCGGTCATCAGCGCGACCAGGTAGACGAAGCGCCGCAGCACCGCCGGGTTCTTGAACACCTGGTGCGCGGGGGTGCGGTTGAGCCGGACGGTCTTCTCCCACACCTCGCTCTCCTCCACCCGGCTGCGCACCCACAGCGCGACCAGCGCGGGCAGCAGGCTGAAGGCGAACAGTCCCCGCCAGCCGAAGACCGGCTCGATGACGAAGAACGCCACGGCGGCCAGCAGGTACCCCAGCGAATAGCCGCTCTGCAACAGGCCCGACCAGAAGCCGCGCCTCGAGGCCGGGATCTTCTCCATGGCCAGGGCCGCTCCCAGACCCCACTCGCCGCCCATTCCGATGCCGTAGAGCAGGCGCAGCACCAGCAGCACGGTGTAGTTGGGCGCGAAGGCGCAGGCGAACCCGACGATCGAGTAGAAGACGACGTCCACCATGAGCGGGACGCGACGGCCGCGGCGGTCGGCCCACATGCCGAACAGCAGCGCGCCGATGGGCCGCATCACCAGCGTCGCGGTGGTGAGGAAGGCCATGTCGGTCAGGGAGACATGGAAATCGTCGGCTATCTCGCTGTAGACGAGCACGACCAGGAAGTAGTCGAACGCGTCCATCGCCCAGCCGAGATAAGCGGCCACGAAGGCGTTGCGCTGGTCTTTCGTCAGACCCGCTGCCTGCGCTTTCACGGTGTTCAGCACTGCGGCCTCCAGAAGTTCGCAGCAGAGGCTAGGCACGGAGCACCGGGAATCGGGCAAAGCACGAACCACGATTGGACCAAGAGCACCGACCGCCCGCTAGGGCCCATCAGAAGGGCCCTAGCGACCCGGAATCCGCCTTCCCGGCGCCGTTGCACCGCCGGAGGCCGCCGCGTCGAGGAGGCGGCGGAACTTGGGGCACTCCAGATGGCTGGGCGCGGGGCAGGCGGCGGCATGCCGCAGGGAGTCGCGCAGTACGCCCAGCTCGCGGATTCTGTGGTCGAGTTCGTCCGCCTTGGCCGCCAGCATCCGCCGGTCGATCCGCGGCCGCCCGTCCGGCGCGAACATGTGCCCGATCTCGTCGAGCGAGAACCCGGCTGTCCGCCCCAGCGCGATCAGCGCCAGCCGCTCCAGTACGCCGGGGTCGTACTGCCGGCGCAGGCCGCGCCGGCCCGTGGAGGAGATCAGCCCTTTCTCCTCGTAATAGCGCAAGGTCGATGCCGGAACCCCGGCGCGGTGCGACACTTCGGCGATGTCCAGCTCCGCCGCTTCTGTCGCGTCTGCTGCTTCTGTCGTTTCTGCCATGTCCGTCATTGCCTTGACTTCAAGTCGACTTGAAGTAGAACGCTGTCATCCCGGTACGCCGAGGGCAACCAGAAGGAGAGAAAGCCATGGACGCTGAACGCAGGGCCGACGACGAGCAGGCAGCCCGCTGGAAGGGGCGCGCCGGTCACGCCTGGGGCGATCTGAAGGGCGTGCTGGACGAGATGTTCAGGCCCTTCGAGGAGCTCCTCGTCGATGCCGTCGCCGCCGAACAGGCGCGGCACGTGCTCGAGGTGGGCTGCGGTACGGGCGGAGTCACGCTGGCCGTCGCACGACGGCTCGGCCCGGCCGGTCGCTGTGTCGGCGTCGACATCTCCGAGGCGATGATCACCACCGCCCGGGAGTACGCCGGACAGGAGAACGTACCGGCGTCCTTCCTCTGCGCCGACGCCCAGGACCACCCCTTCGAGCCGGGCACCTTCGACGCCGTCATCTCGCGGTTCGGCGTCATGTTCTTCCGCGATTCCGTCCGGGCCTTCGCCAACCTCCGGCGCGCGGCCCGGGACGAGGCCGCGCTGCGGTTCGTCGTCTGGCGCGATCCGGCCGAGAACCCGTTCATGACGACGGCCCAGCGCGCCGCCGCACCGCTGCTCCCGGACCTGCCTGTCCGCAGGCCGGACGAACCGGGACAGTTCGCCTTCGCGGACCCGGACAAGGTCCGGCGCATCCTGACCGAGAGCGGCTGGTCCGGGATCGACATCCAGCCGGTCGACGTGGCCTGCACCCTGCCCGAGAAGGAACTGGTCCACTACTTCACCCGGCTCGGCGCGGTCGGCATGCACCTGCCCGAGGTGGACGAGCAGACCCGCGACCGGGTCGTCGAAACGGTCCGTGCCGCCTTCGACCCCTTCGTGCACGGCTCGGAAGTCCGCTTCACCGCGGCCTGTTGGACGGTCGGCGCGCGGGCCTCGACAGCGAAATTTTCGTGAGGCCCGGCCCCCTTTCGTGAGCGCGGACGCCCACCGCATAGTGAGATCACGATGACGCAGAAGAGAGCACTGGTGGTCCGCGGCGGCTGGGAGGGGCACCAGCCGGTCGAGGCGACGGAACTGTTCCTGCCCTTCCTGCGGAGCAACGGATACGCCGTCCGGGTCGAGGAGTCGACCGACGTCTACGCCGACGCCGCCGAGTTGGCCGGCACCGACCTGATCGTGCAGTGCGTCACGATGTCGGAGATCACGCACGAGCAGCTCGCGGGACTGAGCTCCGCGGTCGTGGCCGGCACGGGGTTCACCGGCTGGCACGGCGGCATCGCTGACTCGTTCCGCGCCTCCTCCGACTATCTCCACCTGGTGGGAGGGCAGTTCGCCACGCACCCGGGCAAGGAGCCGTGCGAGCGCCGGGGCGGCCCGGAGGACAACTTCCTGCCGCACACCATCACCCTCACCGAGGCCGGCCGCGAGCACCCCGTCACCGCGGGCATCGAGGACTTCGAACTGCACACCGAGCAGTACTGGGTGCTCCACGACGACCTCATCGACGTCCTGGCCACCACCACGCACCCCACCCGGCCGTGGGAGCCCTGGCACCGGCCGGTCACCTCACCGGCGGTCTGGACCCGCCGGTGGGGCGCCGGCCGGATCGTGGTGACGACGCCGGGACACAGCGTCGACGTGCTCGAGAACCCCCACGTCCGCACCATCATCGAGAGGGGCATGCTGTGGGCGACGCGCACCGCATCGGCGTCGTAGGGCTCGGCGTCATCTCCCGCGCGTACCTGGACACGCTCGCCGGACGTTCCGCCGTACGGGTGACCGCGGTCGCCGACCTCGACGCCTCCCGGTCGGCCGCGGTGGCCGCCGACCTGCCCGGCGTCCGGGCGCTGACCGTCGAGGAGCTGCTGAGCAGCCCGGACGTGGACACGGTGCTGAACCTCACCACCCCCGGGGCGCACGCCGCGATCGCCCTCGGGGCCATCGGCCACGGCAAGAACGTCTACGGGGAGAAGCCGCTCGCCGCCACGCTTGCCGACGCCCACGCCGTCATGGCGGCCGCCGCGCGGGCGGGCGTCGGTGTGGGGTGCGCGCCGGACACCGTGCTGGGCACTGGGGTCCAGACGGCGCGGGCGGCCGTGGCGGCGGGGCGCATCGGGCGCCCCCTGTTCGCCTCGGCCGTGATGGTCACGGCGGGCCACGAACGCTGGCATCCGCACCCCGACTTCTACTACACCGAGGGCGGCGGCCCCCTGCTGGACATGGGGCCGTACTACCTGGCGTCCCTGATTCACCTGTTGGGTCCGGTGCGGGCCGTGACGGGGGCGTCCAGCCGGCTGCGCGCCGAACGGGTCATCGGTTCGGGTCCGCGTGCGGGCGAGCGGATACCGGTGGAGGTGGACAGCCACGTCTCCGGTGTGCTGGAGCACGCGGGCGGGACGCTGACGACGATCACGACGAGCTTCGACGGCGTGGCCACCACGGCGTCGCCGATCGAGGTCCACGGCGAGGCGGGAACCCTCGCCGTCCCGGACCCCAACCGCTTCGACGGCGACGTACGGCTCTTCGGACTCGGCGACACCCAGTGGCGCACGCTCCCGCCGTCCGCGGGCTACGTCGACGGCGCGCGGGGCGTCGGGCTGCTGGACTTCGTCGCCGCCGACGGGCAGCGGGCACCGCGCGCGAACGGCGAACTCGCCCTGCACGTACTGGAGACGATGACCGCGCTGCTGCGTTCGTCGGCCGAGGGACGGCGGATCGAGCTCACGACGTCGGCGCAGCCGCCCGTTCCCGTCCCGCTGACGGCCGCCGAGGAATGGGGCGGCCAGGCCGCCCCCAGCCCCGCGTGAGACGGCGATGTCACGGTGGTCAGTCCACGGGCCAGGTGTGCGCGGGCGCGTTCATGTGCATGTAGTCCATGTACGTGGCGGTCATCTGCCGCAGTGCCTCCCGCCGGTCGGAGACGCCGGCCTTCTCCAGATGATGGACCGTCTCGGCCTGCCACAGGGCGCCGTTGCGGGCGGTGACACAGCGCTGCTCCACGATGCCCAGCAGGGGCTCGCGCCAGGCGGCGTCCATGCCGGCCAGCTCCAGACCCCGGTGGGCCAGCGGCAGCAGACGCCGCAACACCAGTTCCGTGACCGGCACTTCGCCCACGCCGGGCCAGTACAGGCGGGCGTCGATGCCGTCGCGGGCCGCCGTGTGCAGGTTCTCCTCGGCGACCGCGAAGGACATCCGTGTCCACACCGGCCGGTCCTCGTCGACGAGGGCGCGGGTGAGGCCGTAGTAGAAGGCGCCGTTGGCGATGATGTCGGCCACGGTGGGGCCGGCGGGCAGCACCCGGTTCTCGATGCGCAGATGCGGGCCGCTCTCGGTGACGGCGTAGACGGGGCGGTTCCAGCGGTAGATCGTGCCGTTGTGCAGGGTCAGTTCGCCCAGTTGCGGAACGCCGCCGCGGTCGAGCTCCTGCTGCGGGTCCTCGTCCTCGCACAGTGGCAGCAGGGCCGGGAAGTAGCGGACGTTCTCCTCGAAGAGATCGAAGACGCTGGTGATCCACCGCTCCCCGAACCACACCCGGGGCCGTACGCCCTGGGCCTTGATCTCCTCCGGGCGGGTGTCGGTGGCCTGCTCGAACAAGGGGATGCGGGTCTCGCGCCACAGTTCCTTGCCGAACAGGAAGGGCGAGTTCGCCGCGAGGGCGATCTGCACGCCCGCGATGGCCTGGGCTGCGTTCCAGTAGTCCGCGAACTGCTTGGGGGCGACCTGGAGATGGAACTGGGTGCTGGTGCAGGCGGCCTCGGGAGTGATGGTGTCGGCGTACGTCGACAGGCGCTCCACGCCGTCGACCCTGATCCGCAGGTCCTCGCCGCGCGCCGCGAAGATCTGCTCGTTGAGCAGCCGGTAGCGCGGGTCGCCGGAGAGGGCGGACTCGCTGACGTCCGCCTCGTCCAGGGTGGGCAGGATGCCGACCATGATCAGGTGCGCGCCGACGGCCGCGGCCCGGTCCTCGGCGTGGTTCAGGGCGTCCCGGATCGTCTGCTCCCAGGCGCCGGGGCCGCCGGTCGTCAGCTCCCTGGGCGGGATGTCGATCTCCAGGTTGAAGCGGCCCAGCTCGCTCGACCAGGCGGGGTCGGCGATCGCCTTGAGGACGTCGGTGTTGCGCATCGCGGGCAGGCCGTGGTCGTCCACCAGGTTGAGCTCGATCTCCAGCCCGACCCGGGGGCGCTCGCTCTCGAAGCTGGACTCGCGCAGCATCCGGGCCAGCACTTCGAGGCCGGTCTGCATCTTGGCCCGGTACCTGCGGCGGTCCTCCCGGGTGAACACCAGGGCCGGCACGTCACGTCCCATGTACGCTCCCGAGTTCCCTCGGCGGATGGCTCTCGTCCAGCGTCGCACCTTGTGGCGGCGCCCGCACCCACCTAGCCTGAGTTTGTGCCGCAAATAAACAAACCCCGAACGCACAGTGCCGTGCCGGGCGACGGCAACTCCCTCACCACACTCCGTACCGCGATCACCGTCTTCTTCGCCCTCGACGGCTTCGTCTTCGCCGGCTGGGTCGTCCGCATCCCCGCCATCAAGGAGCAGACCGACGCCTCCGCCAGCGCCCTGGGCCTCGCCCTCCTGGGCGTCTCCGCCGGAGCCGTCGTCACCATGATCCTCACCGGCCGCCTGTGCCGCCGCTTCGGCAACCACCGGGTCACCGTCGCCTGCGCCGTCCTGCTCTCCCTCAGTGTGGCCCTGCCCCCGCTGACCCACTCGGCCCTCGCACTCGGCCTCGTCCTGCTGGTCTTCGGTGCCGCGTACGGCGGGATCAACGTCGCCTTCAACAGCGCCGCCGTGGACCTCGTGGCCGCGATGCGACGGCCGATCATGCCGAGTTTCCACGCCGCGTTCAGCCTGGGCGGCATGGTCGGCGCCGGGCTGGGCGCCCTGGTCGCGGGATCCCTCTCCCCCACCCGGCACCTGCTGCTGCTCACCGGCGTCGGACTGCTCGTGACCGCCGTGGCGGGGCCCGTCCTACTCCGGCACGAGCCGCCGACACCGCCGGAACGGGAGCGTCCCGCCGAGGACGCCCCGCGCCGCCTGGACGGCCGCACCCGGGGACTCGTGCTCGTCTTCGGCCTGATCGCGGGCTGCACCGCGTACGGCGAGGGGGCGCTGGCCGACTGGGGCGCCCTGCACCTGGAAGAGGACCTGGCCGCCTCGCCGGGTGCCGCGGCCATCGGCTACACCTGCTTCGCGCTCGCCATGACGGTGGGCCGGCTGACCGGCACGACGCTCCTGGAGCGCCTGGGGCGGACCCGTACCGTCGTGGCCGGCGGTGCCACCGCGGCGGCCGGGATGCTGCTCGGCTCGCTCGCCCCCGCCCTGTGGGCGGCCCTGCTCGGGTACGCGGTCACGGGCATCGGCCTCGCGAACCTCTTCCCCGTGGCCGTGGAACGCGCGGGCGCGCTCGCCGGTCCCAGCGGGGTCGCCACGGCCTCCACGCTGGGCTACGGCGGCATGCTGCTGGGGCCGCCCGCCATCGGGTTCATGGCGGACTGGTTCTCCCTCCCGGTTGCGCTCACCAGCGTGGCGATCCTGGCGGCCGTGGCCGCGCTCATCGGTTTCGCGACGCGGCGGGCCGCGGCGGGCTGACCCGGCGGACCGGCCTGCCGGACATCCGGACATCCGGACATCCGGACATCCGGACGGACAACGAGGTGATCGGCACCCCGCCATCGGGGTACCCGGGGCTCCGCCCCTTCTGATCACCGGCTGTGATCACCGGGACGTACACCATGGACAAGGAGGCAGACCCGTGACCGATCAGCAGCACCCCGGCGACCAGCACCCCACCCCGGAGTTTCCCTCCCAGGACCAGCCGCACCCGGGCTGGACCGGCCCCATGGACCCGCCCCCCGACCACGGCGAGGAGTCCTACCGGGGCAGCGGACGGCTGGACGGCCGCAAGGCCGTGATCACCGGCGGGGACTCCGGGATCGGTCGCGCGGTCGCCCTGGCGTTCGCCCGGGAGGGAGCCGACGTGCTCTTCACCCACCTGGACGACGAGAAGGACGACGCCGCCGAGACCGCCCGCCTGGTCGAGGAGGCCGGGCGGCGTGCCGTGCCCGTCTCGTGCGACGTACGGGAGGAGGAGAACTGCCGCGCGCTGATCGACCGTGCCGTCGCGGAGTTCGGCCGGATCGACGTCCTGGTGAACAACGCGGCGTACCAGATGTCGCAGCCCGACGGCATCGAGGCGATCTCCACCGAGCAGTTCGACCGGGTGCTGCGCACCAACCTGTACGGCATGTTCTGGCTGTGCAAGATGGCCCTGCCGCACATCCCGGAGGGCGGCAGCATCATCAACTCCACGTCGGTGCAGGCCTACAAGCCCAGTCCGCATCTGCTGGACTACGCCACGACCAAGGGCGCGATCGTCACCTTCACGCAGGGGCTGGCGCAGATGGTGATCGACAAGGGTGTCCGCGTCAACGCCGTGGCGCCCGGTCCGGTGTGGACGCCGCTGATCCCGGCGACGATGCCGGACACCCGGAAGTTCGGCAAGCAGGCGCCCATCGGGCGGCCCGCGCAGCCGGCCGAGATGGCACCGGCGTACGTCTTCCTCGCCTCTCAGGAGGCGTCATACATCACCGCCGAGATCGTCAACGCCACGGGCGGCACACCGCTGCCGTAAGGCCCGGGCTCGCTGCTCGGGCGTGCCGTGATCAGCCCTCGCGGAAATTCCGGCGCCTCGGGCACGCCCCGTACGGCAGACTCGCGGCATGGAGACCGCCGAGTTCCTTCAAGCGCTGGAGACAGAGGGCCGGTTGCTGGCCGCGGCCGCCGAGGAGGCCGGGACCGACGCGAAGGTGCCGACGTGCCCGGAGTGGCACGTGCGCGATCTGCTGCGGCACACGGGCGCGGTGCACCGCTGGGCCGCGTCGTACGTCGCCGAGGGGTACGCCGAGCGCCGTCCGCTGGGTGACGTCCCGGACCTCGACGGTGCCCGGCTCGTGGCGTGGTACCGCGACAGTCACCGTCACCTCGTCGACACGCTGGCCGGCGCGTCGCCCGACGTGGAGTGCTGGTTCTTCCTGCCCGCGCCGTCCCCGCTGGCCTTCTGGACCCGGCGGCAGGCGCACGAGACTGCCGTGCACCGGGTCGACGCGGAGTCCGCGCGCGGCGCCGGTATCACCGCCGTCACCCCGGACTTCGCGACCGACGGCATCGACGAACTGCTGCGCGGCTTCCACGCCCGCTCCAGGAGCCGGGTCCGCACCCCCGAGCCGCGTGTCCTGCGCGTGCGCACGGACGACACCGGCGCGGTGTGGACCGTACGGCTGTCGTCCGAGCCGCCCGTGACCACGCCGGGTGCCTCGGGGAACGCCGAATGCGAACTGTCCGGCACGGCCGAGCAGTTGTACCTGGCGCTGTGGAACCGGGCTCCCCTGCCGTCGGTCACGGGCGACCGGGCGCTCGCCGAGCTGTGGCGGGAGACAGCGGGAATCTGACCCAACTGAAAGGATCTGACCGGACCGAGAGGATCCGGCCGGGATCAGGGATCCGGCCGGGATCAGTCCTCCGCCAGCATCCGCGCCAGCACCGCACGCTGTACGGGCAGCACCTCACCGTGCAGCGTGCGCCCCTTCGCCGTGAGCGCGACGCGGACACCCCGCCGGTCCTCCGGGCACATGCAGCGCTCGACGAGCCCTTCCTTCTCCAGCCGGGCGATCAGCCGGGACAGCGCGCTCTGGCTCAGATGGACCCGCTCGGAGATCTCCTGGACGCGGTAGGAGGGTGCGCCCTTCGCCACCCGGCACCCCGCGAGGACGTCGAGCACCTCGAAGTCGCTGGCACACAGGCCGTGTTCGTGCAGAACCCGGTCGAGTTCACACTGTGTTCGCGCATGCAGCGCCAGGATGTCGCGCCACTGTTCCACGAGCGCCTGCTCGGCCTGCTTCGCCGCCATGCGCCGCACCGTAACAGAGAACCGGGATCGTTGCATCTGAATTAAATGCACTTGCATCGCATGCATGCGCATGTAATCTCTCGGCATGACCTCTCCGCTCACCTCCCCCACGTCCGACGGGCGTTGGACTCCCCGGCTCTGGGGCACCCTGCTGGTGCTCTGCGCCGCGATGTTCCTGGACGCCCTGGACGTATCCATGGTCGGCGTCGCGCTGCCCTCCATCGGTGCCGACCTCGGCCTGTCGACCTCGGCGCTGCAATGGATCGTCAGCGGCTACATCCTGGGCTACGGCGGCCTGCTGCTCCTCGGCGGACGCGCCGCCGACCTGCTGGGCCGGCGCCAGGTGTTCCTGGTGGCACTGGGCGTCTTCGCGCTGGCCTCGCTGCTCGGCGGTCTCGTCGACTCGGGTCCGCTGCTCATCGCCAGCCGCTTCATCAAGGGCCTGAGCGCGGCCTTCACGGCCCCCGCCGGCCTGTCGATCATCACCACGACGTTCCCCGAAGGCCCGTTGCGCAACCGCGCCCTGGCCATCTACACCACCTGCGGCGCCACCGGCTACTCGATGGGACTGGTCTTCTCCGGCCTGCTCACTGAGGCCAGCTGGCGGCTCACGATGCTCCTACCCGCCCCCATCGCGCTGATCGCCCTGCTCGTGGGCCTGAAGCTGCTGCCGCGCACGGAGCGCGAGCGCGGCCGGGGCGGCTACGACATCCCCGGCGCCGTCCTCGGCACCGCCTCGATGCTGCTGCTCGTCTTCACCGTCGTCGAGGCGCCCGAGGTGGGCTGGGGGACGGCCCGGACCGTGCTGTCCTTCGCCACCGTCGCCGTCCTGCTGGCCGCCTTCGTCGTCGTCGAGCGGCGCAGCCCCAGCCCGCTGATCCGGCTCGGCGTACTGCGTTCCGGGCCGCAAGTGCGGGCTCAGTTGGGCGCGTTGACGTTCGTCGGCAGTTACATCGGCTTCCAGTTCCTGGTGACCCTCTACATGCAGCAGCTGCTCGGCTGGTCGGCGCTGCACACGGCCCTGGCCTTCCTGCCGGCGGGCGCGCTGGTGGCGCTGTCCGCGACGAAGGTGGGGGCCGTCATCGACCGGTTCGGCACGGCCCGGCTGATGGTCCTGGGCTTCGCCCTGATGGTGACCGGCTACGTGCTGTTCCTGCGCATCGACCTCGACCCGGTCTACGCGGCGGTCATCCTGCCCACGATGCTGCTGGTCGGCTCCGGCTTCGCGCTGACCTTCCCGTCCCTCAACGTCCAGGCCACCAACGGCGTCGACGAGCACGAGCAGGGCATGGTCTCCGGGCTGCTCAACACCTCGGTCCAGGTGGGCGGCGCGATCTTCCTCGCCGTGGTGACGGCGGTGGTGACCGCGAACGCCCCCGAGCGGGGCGACGCCTCCCCGCAGGCCGTCCTCGACAGCTACCGGCCCGGCCTGCTGGTCGTGACCCTCATCGCCTTCGCCGGCCTGCTGATCACGCTCACGGGCCTGCGGACCCGCCGGGACCAGCCGTCCGTCGTGATCGCCAAGTCCGCCCCGCAGGAGACGGAGCGCGTCGCCGTGAGCGACTAGGGCGCATTCCCGACCCAATCGAAAAAGTGTACGTTTCATACTTTTCCGGACTCCGAAAGAGTTCTACGCTCATGTCAATGGCGGGCGGAGGGCCGGCCAGTCGTCCACCGCCGCCTGTAACGAGCGGAGGCGGAGATGAAAGCGTCGATACGGCGGTCCGCGATCTTCGCAAGCGCGGCTGCTCTTGTGATTGCCGTCTGCGGTGCGACGGGCACGGCCCGGGCCGAGCCGGGCGATGGTGAGCTCCAGTTCGGCTACGTCCTGCCGGAGACGGGACAGCTGGCCTACCTCGGCCCACCCCAGGTCGAGTCGTTGAAGTTCGCGATACAGAAGATCAACGACGCCGGCGGGGTCCTCGGCAAGCCCGTGCCGACCGTGGTCTCCAGCGACGAGGCGGGCCAGGAGGCCGTTGCCGCGCAGTCGGCGGACCGGGTCCTCGCGGCAGGCGTGGACGCGATCGTCGGCGCCGCGGCTTCGGGCATGTCGCTGGCGTTCATCGACCGGGTGACCGGGGCCGGCGTCGTGCAGTGTTCGGGGTCGAACACCGCGCCCACCTTCACCGACTACGAGGACGACGGCTACTACTTCCGTACCGTCCCGAGCGACGCCCTGCAGGGCCCCATCCTGGCGGATGTCGTCCGCGACGACGGCCACGACCGGGTGGCCCTGGTCGCACGGGCGGACGACTACGGGCGCGGCCTGATGGAGGCCACCCGCAAGACGCTGGAGGAGCGCGGTGCGACGGTGACGCTCGCCGAGACCTACGACCCGAAGGCGACCAACTTCGACCAGGTCGTCCAGCAGGTCGAGAACTCCAGGCCGGAGGCCGCCGTGGTGATCGCCTTCGAGGAAGGCACCCAGATCCTCCAGGGCATGATCGAGTCCGGACTCGGGCCCGACCGGATCGGCGTCTACGGCGCCGACGGACTGCGCAGTGAGGAACTGCCCTCACTGGTCGCCCCCGGCCAGCCGGAGAGGCTCTCCGGGATGAAGGGGACCGCGCCGGCATCGGCGTCGAACGAGCAGTACGTGAAGGACCTCAAGGAATTCGCGCCGGACCTGAAGGAGCTCCAGTTCGCACCGCAGGTGTTCGACTGCGTGACGACGATCGCGCTCGCCGCCGAGAAGGCGGAGACCGACGACCCGGGCGAATACGTGAAGGAGATGAACGGGATCACCAAGGACGGCGAGAAGTGCAACTCGTTCGCCGCCTGCAAGGAGCTGCTCGCCGACGGCAGGGACATCGACTACGAGGGTGTCAGCGGTCCGCTGAACTTCACCGACAAGGGCGAACCCGGCCAGGCCACGATCGAGGTGTACGGCTACAACGACGAAGGAAAGCTGCAGACCCTGCGCACCGAGACCAGCACGGCCGAGGAGTGAGGACCGACAGCGGGAGTCAACGGACGCGGGCGAGCGTGCCGAGGTAGAGCTCGATCACCTTCTCGTCCTGCAGCAGGGCCGTACCCGTGCCGGTGTACGCGTTGCGGCCCTGGTCGAGCACGTAGCCGCGGTCGCAGAACTGAAGGCATCTGCGGGCGTTCTGCTCGACCATGAGCACGGCGACGCCCGCGCTGTTGATCATTCTGCACCGGTCGAAGACGTGGTCCTGGTGGAGCGGCGACAGGCCGGCCGACGGCTCGTCGAGCAGCAGCAGCTGCGGCTCCATCATCAGGGCGCGGGCCATCGCGAGCATCTGGCGTTCGCCGCCGGACATCGCGCCGGCCTTCTGCCTGCGGCGGTCGGCCAGCACGGGGAAGAGCTCCTCGACCGCCGCGACCCGCCGCGCGTGGTCCTTGGGCCGCAGGTAGACCCCCATCCGCAGGTTCTCCTCGACGGTCAGCGTGGGAAACACGTTCTGCAGCTGCGGTACGTAGCCCACACCCCGCCGGACCAGCTCGTGCGCGGGCCGGCCGGTCACGTCCTCGCCGCGCAGCCGCACGGTCCCGCCGCGCACCCGCAGCAGCCCGAAGACGGCCTTGACCAGCGTCGACTTCCCGGCGCCGTTGGGGCCGATCACCCCGACCACCTCGCCCGGCCGCACCTCGACGCTGCATCCGCGCAGCACATCCACACCCGGGACGTAGCCGGCGACGATGCCGTCGGCCGCCAGCACCGGTGCCTGCTCCTGTGCGGACATCGCTACTCCTCCTCGCCCTTGTCCTCGCTCACCTCCGGCTCGTCGTGCCGTTTGCCCAGGTAGGCGTCCACGACGGCGGCGTTCCGGCCGATCGTGTGCGGTGGGCCCTCGGCCACCAGCCGGCCGTCGGCCATGACGGCCACCCAGTCGCTGATGCCCATCACCACGTCCATGTCGTGCTCGACGAAGCACACCGTGAGGCCCTCGTCCCGCAACTGCGTGATGTGTCCGAGCAGCGACTGGGTCAGCGCGGGGTTCACCCCGGCCATCGGCTCGTCGAGCAGGAGCATGACCGGCCGGGCCATCAGCGCGCGGGCCAGTTCCAGCAGTTTGCGCTGCCCCCCGGAGAGCGTGCCGGCGTGGTCGTCGCGCAGGGGCCCGAGCCGGAACCGGTCCAGCAGTTCGCCGGCCCGGCGCTCCAGCTCCCGCTCCTGCCCGCGCCACAGCGGTCGCAGCAGCGCGGGCAGCACCCGCTCGCCCCGTTGCCCGGGCGCGGCCAGCAGCAGGTTCTCCAGCACCGTGAGCCGCGCGAGCGTCCTCGTGAGCTGGAACGTACGGACCATGCCGCGCCGCGCCACCCGGTGCGCCGGGGCGCCGGTGAGCGACTGTCCGTCGAACGACCACCGGCCGCCGTCGGCCCGGTCGAACCCGCTCACCACGTTGAACAACGTGGTCTTGCCCGCGCCGTTGGGCCCGATGAGTGCCGTGATGGCCCCGCGCTGCACCTCCAGATGCTCGACCCGCACGGCGACCAGGCCGCCGAAGGTACGGGTCACCTGCTCCAGAACCAGGAGGGGGTCGGGCTTGCGCACCCCCGGCTCCGGATCGATCGCCGAGAGCCGGCCCGTACGGGACACGACAGGATCAACGGCCACTGAGCAGCATCTCCTTCCGGCTGCCGAGGAGGCCCTGCGGCCGGAACGCGACCAGCAGGATGAGGGCGATCCCGACCAGGGCGAAGCGCACCGCGCCGACCTCCGACGTGCTGATGAGGTCCGGTGAGATGTACTCGGCGTCGATGGCCTGGCGGAGCGCGCTGTCGAGGAAGCTGAGGACGAACCAGAACAGGATCGAGCCGACGACCGGCCCGAGGATCCGTCCGGCACCTCCGAGGACGAGCAGCGTGTACAGGAAGAACGTGACGCCCGGATCGTAGTTGTCCGGGTTCACGGACTGCACCTGGATCGCCTGCATCATGCCCGCGACCGCCCCGATGACGCCGCCGAGCACGAGGCTCTGCATCTTGTACGCGTAGACGTTCTTGCCGAGGCTGCGCGCGGCGACCTCGTCCTCACGGACCGACCGGATGACACGGCCCCACGGGCTGTGGATCAGCAGGGCCATCAGACCTCCGACCACGAGCACCAGCGCCCATCCGATGATCATCACCCAGAGGTCGCGGGAGCTGAACCGCACGAGCCACACGCCGTAGGTGCCGGGCTCGATGGGGTTCAGCTCGTAGAAGTCGTTGGCGAACCTCTGCAGCCCGAACACGCCACCGGTGACCGGCTCGGCCCAGCTGGACCGGTAGAACAGCCGTAGCGTCTCGCCCGCCGCGATCGTGGTGATCGCGAGGTAGTCGGCCCGCAGCCGCAGGGTGGGCAGGCCGAGCAGCAGCGCCAGCACGATCGCGCAGGCGATGCCGCCCAGGACGCCCAGCCACATCGGGCCGTCGTACGTCGACACCGTGATGGCGAGCCCGTAGCCGCCGACCAGCATGAACCCGACCTGGCCGAAGTTCAGCAGCCCCGTGTAGCCGAAGTGCAGGTTCAGGCCCATCGCGGCGAGCGCGTAGACGGCGGCGATGGGGCCGATTCCCGAGCGCAGGGCGTCGGAGACGATGGCCGAGAAGTCCATGGCGCGCCCCCTCACCCGACGCGTTCGGCCCGGCCGAGGATGCCCTGCGGCCGGACGAGCAGGACGACGATGAGGACGAGCAGCGCCCACGCGTACTGCAGGTCCACCGGGAACCACAGGGTGGACATCTGGGCGACGACGCCGATGACGAGGCTGCCGACCATCGCACCGTAGGCGGAGCCGAGGCCGCCCAGGATGATCCCCGCGAACATGAGCAGCAGGAGCTTGAAGCCCATGTCCCAGGTGACGATCTCCACCAGGCCGAAGAAGACCCCGCCGAGCGCGGCCAGAGCGCCGGCGAGCATCCACACGAACAGCACCACCCGCTGCACGTCGATGCCCGACGCCTCCGCGAGGTCGCGGTTGGCGGAGACGGCCCGCACGGCCGTGCCGATCCGCGTCTTCTGCAGGAGCGCGGCGATGCCGAGCAGCACCAGCACGGCGAGCACGGTGACGGCGAGATCCCGCGGGGTGATGCCGGCCGGCCCCAGGCCGATCGTGCTCTGGATGTCGTACTGCGCGTAGGAGGCGGGCCGGGTTCCGTACAGCACGAGCACCACGTGCCGCAGCAGCAGCGAGAGCCCGATGGTCACGATGAACATGTTGATCAGCCCGGTGCCTCTGGCCCGCAGCGGGCGCCAGAGGCCGCGCTCGACCGCCCCGCCCAGCAGGGCGCCGAGGACCACCGCGGCGAGGGCGGCGGGAATCAGGTGCCAGCCCGGACCGGCCGCGGAGACGTTGAGGAAGAACGCGAAGGTGGCGCCGATCGTCACGAACTCACCGTGCGCGAAGTTGATCAGGTGGATGGTGCCGAAGATCAGCGAGAGCCCGACCGAGGTGATCGCGATGATCACCCCGAACTGGATACCGTCGATCAGCGCCTGCAGAGCGCGTGCGGCGAAGGTGGGGCCGCGCGGAACTTCCTCACCCTGTGCCCGGGCTGAGATCGCGGGCACCGTCAGGAGGACCAGGGCGAGGGCCGGTACGAGCATCCGCTGAGAGCGCACGGCGATTCCGGTACGTCACGAACGTCCCTTATGGGCTCAGTGTAAGCGCAGGCCTGGGCGGTGACACGGACAGTGGGCCCGGTGTGAGCGGCCCTCGGAAAGGGGAGGCTGCGGGATGGGTGACGGCGGGGACCTCGCGAGTGCGTACAACGACGACAGCGTGCTCTTCCGGGTGCTGCGGCACCTCGGCTGGGACAGCCTGGTCGACATCGGCTACTTCACGCTGCCCACCCTGCCGCTCGTGGTCCTGGCCGGGCCGGCGCCCTTTCAGCGCCGGCTGGCCCGCCGGTCGCTGGCGTTACTGGACGCCCGGCCCGGACAGCTCGTCCTGGACGCCGCATGCGGTCTCGGCGACACCACGGCGCGGTTGGGCGCCACGGGATGCCGGGCGCTGGGGGTGGACATCCAGCCCGCGCAGATCGACCAGGCACGTCGCCGCTTCGGTGGCCTTCCCGGTGTGCGTTTCGCCGTCGCCGACGCCACGGCTCTGCCGCGGCAGGCCGCGCGGATCCCGCTGGCGGACGGTTCCTTCGACCGGGTGCACTGCCTGGAGGCCGCCTTCCACTTCGGCCATGAGGGCCGCAGGTCGTTCCTGAGCGAAAGCTTCCGGCTGCTCCGCCCAGGAGGCCGGCTCGTCCTCGTGGATGTCACGTCCCGTACGGACCAGCCGATCGGGGCTCTCGACGCGACCGGCCTCGTACGCGGGACCTGGCGCTTCGACGACATCGAACCGTACGAGCGGTACCCGCTGATGGCGTCCGCCGCCGGCTTCACCACGCGCCGGATCCTCGACTGGACCACTCCCGTACTCCACCGGGCAGCCCAACTCTGTGCCCTGTTCGCCGCCACCGCGTCCACCCGGGCCGGCCGACAGGCCCTGTGCGTGCGGTGGCCCGGCCTCAGGACGCTCGACGCACAGGACTGGGACGAGGTCGTCGCCGTCGTCCGGGCTCACCGGGCCATCGGACGCGTCACTCGCTACACGGCGTACGTCCTCGACAAACCGGCAGACGGCGTCGCCGGCGTCGCCCCGTAGTCGCTTGCCCACTGAAGCCCCTCCTGTTTGACTCGCCGTATGACCAGTCACGGGGGACGGCGCACGCAGGCCGAACGGGACGCGATCACCGTCGAGATCGGGTACGCGCTGTGCAGCGCGGCCTTCGCGGCGGCGGTCGTCTTCGGGGCCGTGGCCGGTCCCGCGCTGCTCTTCGACCTCCCGGACACGCCGGAGAGTCTCCTGCTGCGCGCCGGGCTGGTGCTCACGCCCGTCCTCTTCGTCGCCCGGGTCGTCAGTGTGCTGGCCCGGTTCCGCTCGGCGGATCAGCCCAGCCAGCCCGGCCGCACCAGCCCGGACTCGTAGGCGAGCACGACCAGTTGGGCCCGGTCGCGGGCGTGCAACTTCACCATCGTGCGGCTGACGTGGGTCTTCGCGGTGAGCGGGCTGACCACCAGGCGGCGGGCGATCTCCTCGTTGGACAGGCCGATGCCGACCAGGGCCATCACCTCCCGCTCCCGCTCGGTGAGCCGGGCCAGCGCGCCGGCCGCCGCGGGCTCCTTGGAGCGGGCCGCGAACTCGGCGATCAGGCGGCGTGTCACCCCCGGCGAGAGCAGCGCGTCGCCCGCGACCACCGCCCGCACGGCGCGCAGGAGTTCGTCCGGCTCGGTGTCCTTGACCAGGAATCCGGAGGCTCCCGAGCGGATCGCCTCGAAGACGTACTCGTCGAGTTCGAAGGTGGTGAGCATGACCACCTTGACGTCCTTCAGGTCCGGGTCCTCGGTGACCCGGCGGGTCGCGGCCAGGCCGTCGAGCGCGGGCATGCGGATGTCCATCAGGACGACGTCGGGCCGCAGTTCGCGGATGCCGCGCACGGCCTCCTCCCCGTCGGCGGCCTCCGCGGCCACCTCGATGTCGGGCTGCGCGTCGAGCAGCGCCCGGAACCCGGCCCGGACCAGTGACTGGTCGTCGGCGAGCAGTACGCGGATCACCGTCGTCCTCCTGACGTGGTTCTGGGGTACGGCTCAACGGCCGGCGGAAGCCCGCAACGGAAGTACGGCGAGCACCCGGAAACCGCCGTCCGGGCGGGGTCCCGCCTCGATGGTGCCACCCAGCGCGGCGGCCCGTTCCCGCATACCGGCCAGCCCGTTGCCGCTGCCGCCCGCGTCGGCGCCGGTCGCGGGCCCGTCGTCGTCGACGCGCAGCCGCAGCACGTCCGCGTCGTGCGCGAGGTGCACGCGCGCGTGCCGCGAGCCCGAGTGCCGTACGACGTTGGTCAGGGCCTCCTGGACGATCCGGAAAGCGGCGAGGTCCGTGCCGGGCGCGAGCCGGGGCGGTTCCCCCTCGACGTCCACCGTGAGGCCCGCGCTCGCCGCCTGCTCCACCAGCTCGGGCAGCCGGTCCAGCCCGGGCGCGGGGGCGCGCGGCGCGTCACCGGGCGCGCGCAGTGTGTCGAGCACCTGGCGGACCTCGCCGAGCGCCTCCTTGCTCTGGGCCTTGATCGTGATGAGTGCCGTACGGGCCTGTTCGGGATCGGAGTCGAGGAGCGCGAGGCCGACACCCGCCTGGACGTTGATCACGGAGATGCTGTGGGCGAGCACGTCGTGCAGCTCCCGCGCGATCCGCAGCCGCTCCTCGTCGGCCCGCCGCCGCGCGGCCTCGGCACGCTCGGCACGCTCCCGGGCCCACTGCTCGCGCCGGACCCGGAACAGCTCCGAGACCGCCGCGATCGCCACCACCCAGGTGGCGACCACCAGCTCCCCGCCCCAGGAGGCGGCGGAGTCCCCCGACGGCGGCAGCCACTGGTAGAGCCAGTGCGCCACCAGGACGTGCCCGGCCCAGAGCGTTCCCATCGCCGCCCACGCCGCCCGGCGGTGCCCGGCGACGATCGCGCTGAAGCACGCCAGCGCGACGGTGAAGAGCACCGGCCCGTACGGATACCCGGCCCCCAGGTAGACCATGACGGCACCCGCGGTGCAGAAGACCACGGCGACCGGATACCGCTTGCGCCACAGCAGCAGCCCCCCGGCCACCAGCAGCAGGACCCGCGCGAAGGGGTCCAGGGCCGCCCGCTCGCCCTCCTGGCCATGAGCGGCGAAGTTCGAGCCGGCCAGCACGAAGACCGTGACGGCGACGCTGGACCGCCAGGGCCAGCGGGGCGCACGCTCCCCCTCCCCCCACCGGTCCCACCAGGGAGGACCGTGCCGCCACCACTGAGGCGGACCGCCCCGCACCCGCTGCTCGTCCATACCCGTCACGCTAGACGCCGCCGGCCCGCGGCGGCGTCACCCGCGCGTGGTGATCACGCGTACTCCCCGCGGAGTACGTCGTCCGCCGGGACGGCCTCGCCCTCCCTGATCCGCAGCCGGCGCAGCCGCCGCGGCGCCCACCAGTTCGCCCGCCCGGACAGCCGCATGGTCACCGGCAGCAGCACGACCCGGCTCAGGGTGGCGTCGACGAGGATCGAGCCCTGCACGCCCGGGTCCTGCGCCAGGATCCGGCTGCTGCCCGGGCCGCCGGTTCCGGTGGCCCGAGAGTCCGGCTCACCCCTTCTGCGGATACACCAGCCCCACGCCGTGGGCGAGCTGCCCCACCGCGTACCGGAAGAACACCTCCCGGTCCTCCACCACCCGGTTGAACTGCCCGAACAGCTCGAACCCGACCAGCCCGTACAGCTGGGCCCAGGCCGCGACGAGCACCGTCACCACCTCCGGCGGGAGGTCCGGCGCGAGGTCGGCGGCCATCCGCTCGGCCTCCGGGCGCAGGTCCGCCGGGAGCGAGGGCCGGGCCAGGCCGAGACCGCGGTACGCGTCGCGCACGACGCCGATGAGCAGGAGACCGACTCGGGCGGCGGCCGGGACGGTGGTGTCGGGGGCGGTGTAGCCCGGGACGGGCGATCCGTAGATGAGGGCGTACTCGTGCGGATGGCCGAGCGCCCAGCGCCGCACCGCCTCGCACACCGCGATCCAGCGTTGCAGGGGGCCGGAGCCGGCGGCCCCGTCGTGGGCGGCCTCGGCGGCTTCGCCGAGGGAGTCGTAGGCGTCGATGATGAGGGCGGTCAGCAGGTCGTCACGGCTGGGGAAGTAGCGGTACAGCGCGGAGGAGACCATGCCGAGCTCGCGGGCGACGGCCCGCAGCGAGAGCCGGGCGGCGCCATCGGCCGCGAGCTGTCTGCGGGCCTCGTCCTTGATGGCCGCGGTGACTTCGATCCTGGCCCGGGCACGGGCGCCGTGTGCGGTGCTCATGCGTGTCATCGTGCCATGGAACCAGAGCAGTGCACACAAACGAGAGCAGTAATCAAAAACGAGAGCAGCGCTCTTGCCTTGGAGCGCCGACCTCGTGCAGACTGGCACCAGAGAGCGAGAGCAGCGCTCACAAAAGAGAGCGCCGCTCCACACCGCCGCTCCACATCGACCAGGGGGACCCCATGTCCGCACACGTCCGCAAGCCCGGCTGGTTCACCGTCAACGTCTTCAACCGGCTCGTCGCCTGGCTGACCCGCCGCGGCATCAGCGTCTGGGGCTCCCGCGTCCTCGCCGTCCGCGGCCGCAAGAGCGGCCAGTGGCGCACCACCCCGGTAAACCTGCTGACGCTGGACGGCAGGCAGTACCTGGTCGCACCCCGCGGCCACGTCCAGTGGACGCGCAACATGCGCGCGGCGGGCGGCGGCGAACTGCACCTCGGCAAGCACGTGGACACCTTCACCGCGACCGAGGTGGCCGACGACGACAAGACCCCGGTCCTGCGCGCCTACCTCAAGCGCTGGAAGGCGGAGGTCGGGGTCTTCTTCAACGGCGTCGGCCCCGACTCCCCGGACGACCAGCTGCGCCGGATCGCCCCCGACCACCCGGTCTTCGAGATCACTCTGAAGGGCTGATCTCCTCGCCCGTCGCGGCGGGACGGCGGTCCAGCGCGGTCAGGGCCCGCTGGGCCACCGGATACGTGCGGACGATCTCGCCCAGCGACGTCGCGCCCTGCGTGATCTCCTTGAACGCCCGCCAGGCCGGACGGAAGCTCGTCAGCGCCGCGTGGAACAGGCCGGGGCGGCGCTCGAACACGGTCAGCAGCCGCTTGCCGACGCTCATCTCCACACCGAGCCCGGCCTTGACCGCGAAGGCGTAGTTGAGGGCCTGCCGGCGCGTGTCCACGGCGTCGTGAGCCTCGGCGATCCGCACCGCCCACTCCCCCGCGAGCCGCCCGGACCGCAGCGCGAAGGAGATGCCCTCGCGGGTCCACGGTTCCAGCAGCCCCGCCGCGTCGCCGCACACCAGCACCCGCCCGCGTGAGAGCGGCGAGTCGTCGGCCCGGCAGCGGGTCAAGTGCCCGGAGGAGATGCTCGGTTCGAAGCCGGCCAGGCCCAGCCGCCCGACGAAGTCCTCCAAGTACCGCTTCGTCGCGGCGCCTTCGCCCCGCGCCGAGATCACCCCGACCGTCAGGGTGTCGCCCTTGGGGAAGACCCAGCCGTAACTGCCGGGCATGGGGCCCCAGTCGAGGAGCACCCGCCCCTTCCAGTCCTCGGCGACGGTCTCCGGCACCGGGATCTCCACCTCCAGGCCGAGGTCCACCTGGTCGACCTTGACCCCGACATGGGCCCCTATGCGGCTGGCGCTGCCGTCCGCGCCGACCACCGCCCGCGCGAGCAGAACCTCGCCGCCCTGGAGGAGCACGGCGACCGTGCGCCGGTCGGGCACCGACGAGCCGTGCTGCTCGACCCGCTGGACCGTGACACCCGTACGCAGCTCGGCGCCCGCCTTCTGCGCGTGCTCGACCAACTGCTGGTCGAACTCGGGCCGGTTGATCAGCCCGAACAGCATCTGCTTGGACCGGCGGGTGCGCGTGAAGCGGCCGTTGTTCGAGAACGTCACCGCGTGCACGCGGTCCCTGAGCGGCAGCTCGAAGCCGGGCGGGAGGGCGTCGCGCGAGGGGCCGATGATGCCGCCGCCGCACGTCTTGTACCGCGGCAGCTCCGCCTTCTCCAGCAACAGCACGCGTCTGCCGGCGACCGCCGCCGCGTACGCGGCCGAAGCGCCCGCGGGTCCCGCGCCCACCACGACGACGTCCCACACCTGCTGCACGTCGTCCGCCGAAGAGTTCTCGCTGCTCACGATGGTCTACTGCTCCCGATCAAGCCGCCTGCCCCTGCTGTCTCCCGCATCCTACGGCGGACCTGGCCGAAGGCCGCTGTGGGAGGATCTACGGCACTCACCGCTACAACGTCGCACCCACGAGGAGCGTGCCCATGTCGTCGAATCCGGTCGCCGAGACCGTCGCCTCGCTGATGCCCAGGGCGAAGGAAGAGCTCACCGAACTGGTGGCCTTCCGGTCGGTGGCGGACTTCGACCAGTTCCCGAGAAGCGAGAGCGAGGCAGCCGCCCGCTGGGTCGCGGACGCGCTCGCCGCCGAGGGTTTCCAGGACGTGGCCCTGCTCGACACCCCCGACGGCACGCAGTCGGTCTACGGCTGCCTGCCCGGCCCCGAGGGCGCGAAGACCGTCCTGCTGTACGCCCACTACGACGTGCAGCCGCCGCTGGACGAGGCCGGCTGGACGACCCCGCCGTTCGAACTGACCGAGCGGGACGGACGCTGGTACGGGCGCGGGGCCGCCGACTGCAAGGGCGGCGTCGTCATGCACCTGCTGGCGCTGCGCGCGCTGAAGGCCAACGGCGGCGTCCCGGTCCACGTGAAGGTGATCGCCGAGGGCTCGGAGGAGCAGGGCACGGGCGGCCTGGAGCGGTACGCGGAGGCGCACCCGGACCTGCTGGAGGCCGACACGATCGTCATCGGCGACGCGGGCAACTTCCGGGTCGGGCTGCCGACCGTCACGTCCACGCTGCGCGGTATGACTCTCGTCCGCGTGCGGATCGACACGCTCGCCGGAAACCTGCACTCGGGCCAGTTCGGCGGTGCCGCGCCCGACGCGCTGGCCGCCCTGATCCGGGTCCTGGACTCGCTGCGCGCCGAGGACGGTTCGACGACCGTCGACGGACTCACCGGGGACTCGGCCTGGGAGGGGCTCCAGTACGACGAGGAGCGGTTCCGGCAGGACGCCAAGGTGCTTGACGGCGTCGAGCTGATCGGCTCCGGTACGGTCGCCGACCGCATCTGGGCGCGGCCGGCCGTGACGGTCCTCGGCATCGACTGCCCGCCCGTCGTCGGTGCCACCCCGTCCGTGCAGGCGAGCGCCCGGGCGCTGATCAGCCTGCGGGTGCCGCCGGGTGTGGACGCGGCCGAGGCGACCAAGCTGCTCCAGGCTCACCTGGAGGCGCACACGCCGTGGGGTGCGCGGGTCAGCACCGAGCAGATCGGCCAGGGCCAGGCCTTCCGCGCCGACACCACCAGCCCGGCGTACCAGGCCATGGCGGACGCGATGGCGGTGGCGTACCCGGGGCAGGAGATGAGTTACGCCGGCCAGGGCGGCTCCATCCCGCTGTGCAACACGCTCGCCGCGCTCTATCCGCACGCGGAGATCCTGCTCATCGGGCTGAGCGAGCCGGAGGCCCAGATCCACGCGGTCAACGAGAGCGTCTCCCCCGAGGAGCTGGAGCGGCTGTCGGTGGCGGAGGCGCTGTTCCTGCGCAACTACGCGGCGAGCTGACCGCTCTGCCCCCGGCAGAAGGCCCTCGCCCGCGGACGAGGGCCTTTTCTCGACGCGGACACGACCTAGCCGAGCGCCGGATCGAGGACGATGTCCTCCTCGCGCGCCGCGACCGTCGGCTCCTCGGGGAAGTGGCAGGCGGTGAGATGGCCCGCGGGACTGCCCTCGGCACGTACCAGCCGCGGTTCCTCGGTGGCGCACTTGTCCTGGGCCTTCCAGCAGCGGGTGCGGAAGCGGCAGCCGGAAGGCGGGTCGATCGGCGAGGGCACGTCGCCGGCCAGCCGGATGCGCTCGCGTCGCTGCGTGGCGTCCGGGTCGGCCTCGGGCACGGCGGACAGCAGCGCGTGCGTGTAGGGGTGCCGTGGCCGGGTGTAGAGCGACTCCCGGTCGGCCACCTCGACGATCTTGCCGAGGTACATCACGGCGACGCGCTCCGAGAAGTGCCGTACGACGGCGAGGTCATGGGCGATGAAGACGAAGGCGATTCCGAACTCCCGCTGCAGGTCCTGGAGCAGGTTGACGACCTGGGCCTGGATGGAGACGTCCAGCGCGGAGACGGGCTCGTCGGCGACGATCAGCTTCGGCCGCAGGGCGAGGGCGCGGGCGATGCCGATGCGCTGGCGCTGGCCGCCGGAGAACTCGTTCGGGTAGCGGTTGTAGTGCTCGGGGTTGAGGCCCACCGTCTCCAGGAGTTCCTGGGCGCGCCGCTTGTGGCCCTGGGGCGGGTTGATGCCGTTGAGCCGCATCGGCGTCTCGATGATGGTGCCGACGGTGTGCCGGGGGTTCAGCGAGGAGTACGGGTCCTGGAAGATCATCTGGAGGTTGCGGCGGGCCTCCTCCATCCGTCCGGGAGGCCGGTGGGTGATGTCCTCGCCGTCGAACACGACGGACCCGCCGGTGGGTTCGAGCAGCCGGGTGATCAGGCGGCCGGTGGTCGACTTGCCGCAGCCGGACTCGCCGACCAGGCCCAGCGACTCGGCGGGCCCGACCGAGAAGTCGATGCCGTCGACGGCTCGCACGGCCCCGATCTGCCGCTGGAAGATGATGCCCTGCCGGAGGGGGAAGTGCTTCTGCAGACCGCGCACTTCGAGGAGGTTCTCGCCGGTGGGGCGGTCGGTGGTCGGCCCGGTGAGGGGCTGGGTGGTGCTCACGGCTTGCTCCCTTTCGTCCGCCGCCGTCACTGCGCGACCCGTACGGCGTCGGCGCCGCGGTCGTCCGGGCCGCTCCCGCCGCGGATCTCCTGCTTGGCCTCGTCGGTGAGATGGCACGCGGCGAGGTGCCCTCCGGTGCCGGGGACGAGGCGCAGCTCGGGCCGTTCCACGGTGCAACGCCCCTTTGGTGCCCAGCCCTTGTAGGCGCAGCGCGGGTGGAAGGAGCAGCCGTCCGGCAGGTTGATCAGGCTCGGCGGGGTGCCGGGGATCGGGTTCAGCCGTTCGCCGACGTCGCCGGTGAGGTGCGGCATGGACTGCAACAGGCCCCAGGTGTACGGATGCTGAGGCTGCTTGAGGACCTCGCGGGTGGTGCCGTACTCGATCCGGCGGCCGCCGTACATCACCAGGATGTCGTCGGCGATGTCGGAGACCACGCCGAGGTCGTGGGTGATGATGACGACGGCGGAGCCGAACTCCTCCTGGAGATCGCGGATCAGGTCCAGGATCTGCGCCTGGACGGTGACGTCCAGGGCGGTGGTGGGCTCGTCGGCGATGAGCAGGGCGGGGTCGCAGACCAGGGACATGGCGATCATGGCGCGCTGGCGCATGCCGCCGGAGAACTGGTGCGGGTAGTCCCTGACCCGGCGTTCGGGCTGCGGGATACCGACTCGCTTGAGCATCTCCACCGCGCGTTCCTTGGCCTCCTTCTTGGAGACCTTGTGGTGGACGCGGTAGGCCTCGGCGATTTGGGAGCCGACGGTGAAGAAGGGGTGCAGCGCGGAGAGCGGGTCCTGGAAGATCATGGAGACCGTGCGGCCGCGCAGTTCGCGCATCCCGGCCTCGGGCAGGGCGACGAGTTCCCTGCCCTCCAGCCAGATCTCGCCGGAGACCCGGGCGCGGGTGCCCTTGTGCAGTCCGAGCAGGGCCAGCGAGGTCACCGACTTGCCGGAGCCGGACTCGCCGACGATGCCGAGGGTCCTGCCCTTGTCCAGGGTGAAGGAGACGCCGTCGACGGACTTGACGAGGCCGTCCTCGGTCGGGAAGTGCACCCTCAGGTCGCGTACGTCGAGGAAGGGTGCGGGCGCGGGCGTGACGTCCGCGGGCTGCGGTGAGGTCGATACGGACACGGGTGTTCCTAAGGACGAAAGGGGGGCTCAGGCGAGGCGCACGCGCGGGTCGACGAGGCCGTACACCAGGTCGACGACCACGTTGGCGAGGACGACGAACGTCGCGGCGAAGAGCGTGGTGCCGAGGATGACGGGCAGGTCGGAGTTCTGGACGGAGTCGACCGCGAGCTTGCCGATGCCGTTGATGCCGAAGACGGACTCGGTGATGACCGCGGAGCCGCCGATCAGGGAGCCGACGTCCATGCCGAAGATGGTGATGATCGGGGTGATGGCGGCGCGCAGTCCGTGCTTGAGGACGACGGTGGCGGCCGGCAGGCCCTTGGCGCGGGCGGTGCGCATGTAGTCCTCGGCGAAGACCTCCAGCATGGAGGAGCGGGTGAGCCGGGTGTACATCGCGAGGTAGACGATGACCAGGGTGGCCCACGGCAGGATGAGGCCCTTGAACCAGCCGGCCGGGTCCTCGGTGATCGAGGTGTAGCCGGAGGTCGGCAGGATCTGGAACTTGTCGACGAAGAGGTACAGCAGGAGCAGGCCGATGAAGTAGATCTGCACCGACACGCCGAACAGGGCCAGTCCGACCGCCGCCTTGTCGGCGGCCCTGCCCCTGCGGACCGCGGCGACGGTGCCGAGGCCGACGCCCAGGATCAGGAAGGCCACGGCGGCACCGAGACCGAGGGAGAGGTCCGCCGGGAAGTCCTGCAGGAGCGTGGTCAGCACGGGGGTGTCGGTCTGGAAGGAGATGCCGAGGCAGGGCGCCGCGCAGTGGATGCGGACGCTCTGGTCGCCGTAGTCGCGGCCCGCGACGAGTCCCTTGATGAACTCCCAGTACTGCGTCAGGTAGCTCTGGTCCAGGCCCAGCGAGTGCTTGATCTCCGCGAGGCGGGAGGGCGAGCAGGTCTTTCCGCAGGCCAGGAGCGCGGGATTGGACGGCAGCGCGAAGAAGATGAAGAACGTGATCGTGGTGATCACCAGCATGATCACGGCCGCTGCCAGCAGGCGTCTGATGAGGTAACGAAACATGGGGTGCCGGGACCTGACGTGAGTGGGGTGCCCGCCGGCGGCCTGGGCCGCCGGCGGGGTTCAGATGAGGTGCGTCACTTCTTGATGTAGGCGTGCACCAGGCTGGGTTCGGCCATGATCGAGTCGTCGATGACACCGCCGACCTTCGAGCCGCTCACCTCGCTGAAGTTCATGTACATCAGCGGGACCACGGCGGCGTCCTTCAGGATCTGCTCGTCCAGGGCCCCGTAGGCGGCGTTGCGCTGCTTGATGTCGGTCATCTTGCCGATCTTGTCGATCTGCGCGTTGACCTTCGGGTCGTTCAGGTACGAGATGTCGTTGTTGGACTGCGGGAGCTTCTTGATCTGGCGGCCGTCGAAGAGGGTGGGCAGCACGGTGGAGGCGTTGGGCCAGTCCGCGATCCAGTCGCCCCACGTCAGGTCGTACTGGTTCTTCACGTTGTCGACGGTGCTGAAGTAGTTGTTCTTGTCGATCGGAGTGATGTTCACCGTGATGCCGATCTTCGCGAGCGCGGTCTTCACGGCGTCGGCGAAGTGCTCGTGCGTGGGGATGTTCTCCACCGCGAGCGACATGGTCGGCTTGGGGTTGCCGGCCTGCTTCATCAGGGCCTTGGCCTTGGTGAGGTCACCGGCGGGGTTGCTGCTGTAGAGGTTGAAGTCCTTGTGGCCGTCGATACCGGGGGCGAGCATCGTGGTGGCGTAGTTGCCGTAGGCGGAACCGCCGAAGGCGCCGCGTACGGTGGTCTTGTCGACGGCGTACTCGATCGCCTGACGGACCTTGATGTCCTTGACCCGGTTCATGTTGATGGCCATGTAGTTGATGCCCGGGGCCGGGATCTTGTAGTAGCGCGACTTGAGCGAGGGGTCGCTCGCCATCGTCGTCAGGTCGGAGCCGGCGATCGGCGTCTGCGTGATCGCGGTCTGGGCGGCGCCGCCGTCGGACTTGATCTGCTGGTCGATGGCGGCCTGGTCCTGGCCGAACTTCGCGTCGATCTCGTCGAGGTTCTGCTGACGGATCGGGTCGGTCGCCTGGCTCCAGTTCTTGTTCCGGACGAGGACCATTTCCTTGTTCTTGGCGTACGACTTGATCATGTAGGGCCCGTCGGACCAGACGTGCGTGTCGTACGTGGCGCCGGTGTCGTGGGCCTTGGGCACGGCCGACCACCCGGTCATGGCCGTCGTCTCGTTGAAGTCGGCGACGGGCTGGTTGAGATGGAAGACGAGGGTGTACTTGTCCGGCGTCTGGATCGAGGCCAGCTGCTTGCCCTTGTACGGACCCTTGTAGGAATCACCGCCGACCAGCCACTGACTGGCGTACGGCGGGCCGCCGTTGATGTCCGGGGAGAACGCTCGCTCGACGCCGTACTTGACGTCCTGCGCGGTGACTTCGCTGCCGTCCTGCCATTTGACACCGTGGCGCAGGTGGAACGTCCACACCGTGGCACCCTTGCTGGGCGTTCCGGTGTCGGTGGCCAGGTCGCCGACCAGCTTGGGCTCGGACGCCGTCTCGTCCCATCCGGTGAGGGTGCGGACGAGCTCGTAGTCCATGCTCGAACCCTCGGTGGTGTACGTCCGCTGAGGGTCGATGTGGTTGAAGTCGGCGTCGTCGAGGATCGTCAGCGTGCCGCCCTTCGACGGGGAGCCGCCGGCGCTGTTGCCGGAGGAGCCTCCGCATGCGGTGGCCCCCAGGGCGATCACCACGGCGGAGGCCGTGAGAGCGACCGTGCGCGATCTGCGCGTGCTGCGCGTCATTGAGGAAACTCCGTTCTTGCTACGGGCTCGGCGGCCGTTCGTGGGGCCGCCGGGCCGACACTCGGGGGGTGGCTTGTCAGCCGCGCCGGGCGCGGGGATCCAGGGCGTCCCGGACGCCGTCCCCGAGGAGATTGAGCGCCAGGACCAGGAGGAAGAGCAGGACGCCGGGTACGAAGAGGTACATCGGGTCCTGGAGGAAGAACTGGGAGGCGTCCGACAGCAGCGCTCCCCAGTCCGGGTTGGGCGGGATGACGCCGACGCCCAGGTACGACAGGGCCGCCTCGGTGGTGATGTTCTGCGGGACGGCGAGGGCGAAGGAGATCAGGATCGGCGCCCACAGGTTGGGCAGCAGCTGCCGGAAGAGGATGTGCCGCCGGCCGGCGCTCATCAGCCGCGCGGCGTCGACGAACTCGCGCTCGCGCAGGGACAGCACCTGTCCGCGCACCAGACGGGCGGTGTAGGCCCAGGCGAAGACGGCGATGTTGAGGACCAGGACGAGCAGCCGGAGGTTCTCGTCGGTGCCGCCGTGGCTGTTGGTCTGGAGGGCGTTCTGGATCACCGGGGTGAGCGCGATGATGAACAGCAGCTGCGGGAACGCCAGCATCACGTCCATGACCCGGGACAGCAGGGAGTCGACCCAGCCGCCGAAGTAGCCGGCCGCGAGCCCTGCCACGACACCGACCGCGGTGGACAGCGCGGCCGAGGCGAAACCCACGTAGAGGGAGGTGCGCAGACCGTAGACGATGCGGGCGAACAGGTCGTAGCCGGTGCCCGGTTCGACGCCGAGGAGGTGGTGGGCGCTGATGCCGCCCAGGGACCCGTAGGGGAAGTTGCCCGTGTCGGGGTTGATCGCCTTGTTGTCGGGGGTGATCGGTCCCCAGCTGGTCAGCGCGGTGAGGACCGGCGCGAGCAGTGCGATCGCGATGAACAGGAGGGTGGCCACCAAGGCGGCCATGGTGACCTTGTCCCGCCTGATCCGCTTCCAGGCCATGCGGGCCGGTGAGCGGCCGGCGACGACGGCGTCGGCGGGGCGGGGGTCCTGCGTCGACGGCTCGGTCAGCAGCGCGGTGCCGCCACCGGCGTCGGCCGGCTGGTGTTGCGTGGTCATCGTACGGACATCCCGGATCTGCCCCTGAGGCAAGGAAATTGAGTGGCGGCCGAAAGTGCCGCCGTGAGACTCTGCGGACTTTCGCAACGACGTGCGAGTCCGGTCAAGCCGAGCAGGGGCCGGAAAAGGGATTGTTTGCGGTCATGGAAAAGTGTTGACGAGCACGGGGAATGTGATTACCCGCCGCGTGAGGGAGTGCGGGAGATTCCTTGGGCAGCGATTGGCAGTGGCTGCCTGGACGTTTCCTTTTGCTTTTCCCTCGGAATCCCCCGCGCCGGGTAAAGGGCACTGGCGGAGAGCTCGGCGTCAGCCGACCGGTACTCCGGCTTCCAGATAGAACGCCGCTCCGCGTTCGCGTGCCCTCAGGGCCCAGCGCAGCCGCTCGTAGCGCACCGGCGGCAGCAGGTCGGCGGCCTCCTCCTCGGTGACGAACCGCCAGTCACGCAGCTCCGGCCCGGGCAGCAGCAGCCGTCGGGCCTCCGTGGAGTCGAGGAGGCCGCCGTCGAAGAGGAGCCGCAGTCCGCCGAACCCGGGGGGCGAGGGGCGCTCCCAGTCGACGACGAGGAGGCTCGGTACCTCGTCGAGGTGGATGCCGGTCTCCTCGGCGACCTCCCGCACACCGGCGCGCGCGGGCGCCTCACCGGGTTCGACGACCCCGCCGGGGAACTCCCAGCCGGCCTTGTAGGTGGGGTCGACGAGCAGCACCCGGTCCTGTTCGTCGAAGAGCAGCACTCCGGCGGCGAGCGTCTCGGCGGTGGGCTCGGGCGTCTGCACGATGTCACAGACGGGCACGGAGCCGCTGTTGACGGCCTCGGCGATCCGGGCGGCGGTCTCGCGGGGCGTGAGGTCGCTGGTGTCGACCGGGTGGGCGTCGGCGGTGAGCCAGGAGGCGAGCGCGGCGCGGTACGGCTCGATGTGGTCGAAGGACCACCGGCGTATTCGCATCTCGCCGTCGGGCAGGTCCGGCGGAACCTCGCGGCCCGCTATTCGCTCCCGCAGTATCGTTTCGGCCGGAGCGAGCAGGATGTGGCTGACCGGAATCCTCCGGGCGGCCAGGCCGCCGAAGATCTCGTCGCGGTACTCCTGGCGCAGCAGGGTCATGGGGACCACCAGGGTCCCGCCGAGCTCGGCGAGCATCGCGGCCGCCGTGTCGATCACGAGCCGTCGCCAGATCGGCAGGTCCTGGAAGTCGCCGACCTCGGCGAGGTGTTTGGGCGGTAGCAGGTACCGGAGCGCTCCGCCGATGACCTCGGGGTCGAAGAGCGTGCTGTTCGGGATCAGTTCGATCAGTTCCTGTGCGGTGGTGGTCTTCCCCGCACCGAACGCGCCGTTGATCCAGACGACGGTCACAGGTCCCCCTCTTCTGTTGGCCCCCTGAGGCTTGCCCGCTCCACCCTGCCACGGAAACCAGCCGCAGTTGAGGGCGCATGACGACGGCGCCGGCGCCCCCCGTACGCGGGGAGCGCCGGCGCCGTGGGCCGGGGCCTGAGCGGCTCGTCAGCCCTTCTTCTTCTGAGCGCCCTTCTTGTGGGCACCCTTGTTCTTCTGAACGCCATCCTTCCCGGCCACGGACAGGCCGTCCTTGCCGACGGCCTGGTCGAGCGTCTTGAGAGTCTCGTCCACGTTGATGGCGGGGAGCTTCTCTCCGACAGCGTGCGACGGAGTGACCGCGGCGACGACGAAGCCGGTGGCCAGGGAGGCGATGGCGAGCATGCTGCGCTTCTTCATGCCCGACACAACTGCCGGACCCGCTCCGGGGTCACGCCGCTGGGCCGTTCGGGGGAAGCATCGGCTGGCGCCGACCCGGCGCCGACGCTTCACCCGGGCCCCGTGCCCCAGGTGCCGGGGCCGCCGCCGCGCCACTCGATCAGGCCCGTCGCCGCCACGTATGCCTCGTCCGCATCCTCGATCCCCGCCCGGCGCAGGAACTCGGCGACGTCCAGCAGCCCGTACGCGATCCCGAGGAACTGGTCGTCGACGCGGACCCGCCGCCCACCGTCCGTGGCAGGCGGGTAGACCACGACGGGTTTCACGGACGCCATGGCACCAGGGTGCGCGGGAACGGCGCCGGACGCTCGCCGGAGCGGGCCGTTCAGCCGGCCTTCTGCGCCTGGCGGAACTCGTGGACGTCGGCCGTGAGCGTGCCGTCCTGCTGTTCGTAGTGGGACAGCGCGAGGCCGAGACCGAAGAACGTGGGCGCCCACTCGCCGACGAAGATGCCCCAGCGGTCGGCGCGGGCGACGTTGGTGCCGGGTTCGACCTTCAGGGAGCCCGCCCAGGCGACGACACTGAGGCCGATGGATGCCATGGCGGCCATGTAGGCGTGCTCGCTGCGGACGCCCATCTCGTGCATCTTCTGGATGATCATCAGCGGCTCCGTTCTGTGGAGGGTCAGGGGATGGAGTGCCCTCGAAGCGCGCCGATATTCACACTTTCGCCCGATATGTCAAAAATGGGGACCGTGAGACGAGTCTCGGGAGTACTCGCCTCACGGCCCCCGCGGAACGCCGTCAGGCGCCCACGTACGCCGCCAGGTGCTCCCCGGTCAGGGTGGAGCGGGCCGCGACGAGGTCGGCCGGTGTGCCCTCGAAGACGATCCGGCCGCCGTCGTGGCCCGCGCCGGGACCGAGGTCGATGATCCAGTCGGCGTGCGCCATGACCGCCTGGTGGTGCTCGATGACGACGACGGACTTGCCGGAGTCGACGAGCCGGTCGAGAAGGCCGAGCAGCTGCTCCACGTCCGCGAGGTGGAGACCGGTGGTCGGCTCGTCGAGGACGTAGACGCCGCCCTTGTCCGCCATGTGCGTGGCCAGCTTGAGGCGCTGCCGCTCGCCGCCGGAGAGCGTGGTGAGCGGCTGGCCGAGGGTGAGGTAGCCGAGGCCGACATCGGCGAGCCGCTCCAGGATCCTGTGCGCGGCCGGGGTGCGTGCCTCGCCGGCGCCGAAGAACTCCTCGGCCTCGGCCACCGACATCGCGAGCACCTCGCTGATGTCCCGGCCGCCGAGGTGGTACTCCAGCACCGAGGCCTGGAACCGCTTGCCCTCGCAGTCCTCGCAGGGGGTGTCGACGCCAGCCATCATGCCGAGGTCGAGGTAGATGACACCGGCGCCGTTGCAAGTGGGGCAGGCGCCCTCGGAGTTGGCGCTGAACAGGGCCGGCTTCACCCCGTTGACCTTGGCGAACGCCTTGCGGATCGGGTCGAGCAGCCCGGTGTACGTCGCGGGGTTGCTGCGCCGGGAGCCCTTGATCGGGCTCTGGTCCACCGAGACGACTCCCGCGTCGGCGGGGATCGACCCGTGCAGCAGGGAGCTCTTGCCGGAGCCGGCGACACCGGTGACGACGGTGAGCACCCCGAGCGGGATGTCGACGTCGACGTCCCGGAGGTTGTTCGCCGTCGCGCCCCGGATCTCCAGCGCGCCGGTGGCCTTGCGGACCGTCTCCTTGACGGCGGCCCGGTCGTCGAGATGACGGCCTGTGACGGTGTCCGCGGCCCGCAGCCCCTCGACCGTGCCCTCGAAGCAGACGGTGCCGCCCGCCGTGCCGGCGCCGGGGCCGAGGTCGACGACGTGGTCGGCGATCGCGATCGCCTCCGGCTTGTGCTCCACGACGAGCACCGTGTTGCCCTTGTCCCGCAGTCGCAGCAGCAGGTCGTTCATCCGCTGGATGTCATGCGGGTGCAGGCCGATGGTCGGCTCGTCGAAGACGTAGGTGACGTCCGTGAGCGAGGAGCCGAGGTGGCGGATCATCTTCACGCGCTGTGCCTCGCCGCCCGACAGCGTGCCCGCCGGCCGGTCGAGCGAGAGATAGCCCAGGCCGATCTCCACGAACGAGTCGAGCGTCCCCTGCAACGCGGTCAGCAGCGGCGCCACGGACGGCTCCGAGAGCTTCCGGACCCACTCGGCCAGGTCCCTGATCTCCATCGCGCAGGCGTCGGCGATGCTGATGTCGCCGATCTTCGAGGATCTGGCGCCCTCGCTCAGCCGGGTGCCGTCGCACTCGGGACAGACGGTGAAGGTGACCGCCCGCTCCACGAACGCCCGGATGTGCGGCTGCATCGCCTCCTTGTCCTTGGACAGGAACGACTTCTGGATCTTGGGGATCAGCCCCTCATAGGTGAGGTTGATGCCGTTGACCTTGATCTTGACCGGTTCCCCGTAGAGGAAGGCGTGCAGCTCCTTCTTGGTGTACTCGCGGATCGGCTTGTCCGGGTCGACGAAGCCCGACTGGGCGTAGAGCTGCACGGTCCACTGGCTGTCCGACTTCCAGCCGGGGATGGTGAACGCGCCCTCGGACAGCGACTTGGAGTCGTCGTAGAGCTGGGTGAGGTCGATGTCGGAGACCTTGCCGCGGCCCTCGCAGCGGTTGCACATGCCGCCGGTGCGCTCGAAGGTCGCCTTCTGGGCCTTGGTCTTGGCGCCGCGCTCGACGGTGATCGCGCCGCTCGCGCGGACCGAGGCGGTGTTGAAGGAGTACGCGCTGGGCGGGCCGATGTGCGGCTTGCCGAGCCGGCTGAAGAGGATGCGCAGCATCGCGTTGGCGTCCGTGGCGGTGCCGACCGTGGAACGGGGGTCGCCGCCCATCCGCTGCTGGTCCACGGCGATCGCGGTCGTCAGCCCGTCGAGCACGTCGACCTCGGGCCGGGCCCGGTTGGGCATGAAGCCCTGGAGGAAGGCGCTGTAGGTCTCGTTGATCAGCCGCTGGGACTCCGCGGCGATCGTGTCGAACACGAGCGAGCTCTTGCCCGAGCCGGAAACGCCGGTGAACACCGTCAGCCGGCGCTTGGGGATCTCGATGCTGACGTCCTTGAGGTTGTTCTCGCGCGCGCCGTGCACACGGATCACGTCGTGGCTGTCGGCGACGTGCGGTCCGGACGACTGTCTGTCCGTCCTCGTGGCCATGCTCATCGGTCTCCATCTGTCGGGCGGGGCTGCCGCGGTTGGAAGATCTGTGTCCCGCGCCGGCCCTGAGGCGCGGCGCGGGGGTGCTGCGTGTGGCTCGGTGGACCGGCTGCTACCGGTCCGTCACGGCGCGAGCTGCTGGATGCGGACCATGTTGCCCGCGGGGTCGCGGAAGGCGCAGTCGCGAACGCCGTACGGCTGGTCCACGGGCTCCTGGACGACCTCGGCGTCGCCCGCCTGCACCCGTTCGAAGACGGCGTCGACGTCGGGGGCGGCCAGGACGATGCTGGCGTAGGTGCCCTTGGCCATCATCTCGGCGATGGTCTTGCGCTCGTCCTCGGTGATGCCGGGGTCGGCGGCCGGCGGATGCAGCACGATGTTCGTGCCGGGCTGGCCGACGGGGCCGACCGTGATCCAGCGCATGCCCTGGTATCCGACGTCCTTGCGGACTTCGAAGCCGAGGGTGTCGCGGTAGAACGCCAGGGCGGCGTCCGGGTCGTCGTGCGGAAGGAAGCTGGCGTGAATGGTGAGGTCCATGGCCATCACGCTAGTTTCGGCCCGGGGCGGGCGCTTCTCGATTCCTGATCGGTCTGGTCACCTGCTTCGCCACGCACGACGGAATGCCCGCGGTGGCGAGGACCGCCTGGCGCCGGAAGGCGCTGGGCGGCATGCCGACCAGTTCCGTGAAACGGGTGCTGAAGGTGCCCAGCGACGAACAGCCGACCTCGAAGCACACCTCGGTGACACTGAGGTCCCCACGGCGCAGCAACGCCATGGCGCGCTCGATGCGGCGCGTCATGAGGTAGCTGTACGGCGACTCGCCGTAGGCGCGCTTGAACTCGCGGCTGAGATGCCCGGCCGACATGTGCACCCCCCGGGCCAGCGCCTCGACGTCCAGCGGCCGTGCGTACTCCCGGTCGATCCGGTCCTTGACCCGGCGCAGGAGGGCGAGATCGCGCAGGCGCTGCGCCGGGGCGGGTCTGCTGCTCACAAGCGCGATCGTGCCACATCGCACTGGCATTCGGGCGTTTTCCGCGGGAAAGCCCGGTATTCCGGACCGGCGTCCGTCAGGACCGGCGTCCGTCAGGACCGGCGTCCGTCAGGACCGGCGTCCGTCAGGACCGGCGTCCGTCAGGTGGAGCGCCGCGGGGTGTCCGTCAGGTGGAGCGCCGCGGGGTGTCCGCGGCGCTCCATCCAGTCCTCCGGCCGGACACGGACGAGCGTGACGACGGCGTACACCGGGGCACCGGCCGCCGCCCATCCGCCATGACGGCGAGGCCGAGGCACGACATGCCGATGCCCGTGCAGGGCCGGATGCCGCCCGCCTGAACGTTTCTGCCCGGTCTCACACCCCCGCCGCGGCCGCATCCGTCCGCTGCGCCAGTGCTGCCGCCGCCGCCCCCACCAGCCCGGCGTCGGTGCCCATCTGGGCCGGGGCCACGGTCAGGTGCCGGACGAAGGACAGCGTCGCGTAGGTGCTCAGCGCCTCGCGCAGGGGGGCGAACAGGACGTCGCCGGCCTTGCCCACTCCCCCGCCGATCACGGCGATGTCGATCTCCACGAGGGTCGCGGTCGCGGCGATCCCGGCGGCCAGGGCCTGGGCGGCCCGCTCGAAGGACGCGACGGCGACCGGATCGCCGGCCCGGGCCGCGGCGGCCACCGCGGCGGCGGAGGTGTCGCCGTCGGGGCCGGGCCGCCAGCCGTTCTCCAGGGCGCGCCGGGCGATGTTGGGGCCGCTGGCGATGCGCTCCACGCAGCCGTGCGAGCCGCACGGGCACAGGTCGCCGTCGAGGTCCACGCTGATGTGGCCGATGTGGCCGGCGTTACCGGTGGGCCCGGCATGCAGTCGGCCGCCGAGCACCAGGCCGCCGCCGACGCCCGTGGAGACGACCATGCACAGCGCGTTGTCGTGGCCACGGGCGGCGCCCTGCCAGTGTTCGGCCGCCGTGATCGCCACGCCGTCGCCGATCAGCTCGACGGGCAGGTCCCCGGCCGCGGACCGCACGCGCCCGACGAGCGGGTAGTCGCGCCAGCCGGGCACGTTCACCGGGCTCACCGTGCCCGCCGACCGGTCCACGGGACCGGCGCTGCCGATCCCGACGGCCGTGACCCGCTCCCAGAGCGGCGTCCCGGTGAGTTCGCCGAGCACCTGCTCCACCGCTCGCATCACGGTGTCGCCGTCCTCCCGGGCGGGCGTCGGCCGCTGCGCGCGGACCAGGATCCGTCCCTGGCCGTCCACGAGAGCGCCGGCGATCTTGGTGCCGCCGATGTCGAGCGCGGCCACGAGGTCGGTGTGCATGAGTGTCGGAACTCCCCGTCTACGGTGAAAGGACTGGCCGGCCAGCAGCGGAGCACGGTCCGGAGATTGCGGTGGACAGTCTCCCCCGAGCCTGACAACGTTGTCCAGGCTCTATGCTCGACGCCACATCCTCATACAAACCCAGGACCGACGCACCCCCGTGGACGACAGGACAGGACACCGCACCGTGCCCCAGACCAACCTCCGATCCGCCACGCGCTACGGCACCCGGCCGACCATGAAGGACGTCGCGGCCCGGGCCGGGGTCGGCCTCAAAACGGTCTCCCGCGTCGTGAACGGGGAGCCGGGCGTGACCCCGGAGACGGAGCAGCGTGTCCAGGAGGCGATCGAGGCGCTCGGTTTCCGCCGCAACGACAGCGCCCGGGTGCTGCGCAAGGGCCGGACGGCGAGCATCGGTCTGGTCCTGGAGGACCTCGCCGACCCGTTCTACGGGCCGCTGAGCCGGTCGGTCGAGGAGGTGGCCCGCGCGCACGGCGCCCTGCTGATCAACGGGTCCAGCGCGGAGGACCCGGAGCGCGAGCAGGAGCTGGTACTGGCCCTGTGCGCGCGGCGGGTGGACGGGCTGGTGGTGATCCCGGCCGGTGACGACCACCGGTATCTGGAGCCGGAGCTCAAGGCCGGTGTCGCCACGGTGTTCGTGGACCGGCCGGCCGGGCACATCGACGCCGACGTGGTCCTCTCGGACAACTTCGGCGGTGCCCGGGACGGCGTCGCCCACCTCATCGCGCACGGCCACCGCCGGATCGGCTTCATCGGCGACATGCCCCGCATCCACACCGCCGCCGAGCGGCTGCGCGGCTACCGGGCCGCCCTGGAGGACGCGGGCATACCGGTGGCGGACTCCTGGACGTCCCTCGGTGCCACCGACCCCGAGCGGGTGCGCAGGGCGGCCGAGGAGATGCTGTCCGGCCGGGACCCGGTCACCGCGATCTTCGCTGCGAACAACCGGGTGACGGTCACCGTGATCCGTGTGCTCGCCGAGCAGGCCCGCCGTGTCGCCCTGGTCGGCTTCGACGACATCGAGCTCGCCGACCTGCTCCAGCCGGGTGTCACCGTCGTCGCCCAGGACGCGGCGGCCATCGGCCGTACCGCCGCGGAACGCCTCTTCCGGCAGCTGGACGGTACCCTCGTCACCGCCGAGCGCATCGAGCTGCCGACCCGGCTGATCACCCGCGGCTCGGGCGAGCTGCCCCCGGCGGACTGAGCGGCCCATGGCACATCCCGCGGAACATACGGAGCGTATGGAGTACCTCACCGATCGCACCCTGCGAGCACTCGGCCTGGCCGAGGCGCCGCGCGAGCACCCCCTGCTCTACCCGGGCGCGTGGCCCGCCGACTCCGGGCTCCTCGACGGGGACTGCTTCCTGCCACTGGACCGGCTGGTGTACGAGGACCGCACCCCGCTGCTCGCCATCGGCTCGAACGCCTGCCCAGGGCAGCTTCGGCACAAGATGGAGGAGTTCGGGATCATGTCGCCGGTCCCGATGGTGAAGGCCCGGGTGACGGGCGTCGACGCCGGTGTGTCGGCGCATGTGAGCCGCATGGGGTATGTGTCGGCCTCGCCGATCAGCGCCCCGGACACCGTGCGGGAGTTGTTCGTCATCTGGCTCGACGCCGAGCAGCTCGCCGTGATCGACGCGAGCGAGGGCGTGCCGCTGCCGGCCGGCAACTACGACCGTGCCTGGCTGCCCTCGCCCGACGTGCGCATCGACCTCGCGGACGGCACCCGCCTGCCCGGCGCGTACGCGTACGTCAACCGGCACGGTGTCCTGCACGACGGCACCGGCGTGCCGCGCACCCACCCGGGCCAGCGGGTACTGCTCACCGAGCTGCTCGTCGGCCTGCCCCGCTTCCGGGAGCTGTTCGGCGTCGTGCCCGAGGAGTTCTGCGTACGGGCCCGCTCCGACCGGCGGCTGTGCGAACGGGGCACGCGGCTGTTCGTCGAGGAGAAACTGGTGACGGCCTCGGGGCTGGAGCGGTATGCGGCGGAGTCTCTGCGCGCTCAGCAGACCGGGAGCCCGGGGACGGGCGCGTCGTTGTCGCCGCCCTTGATGTAGACGTCGCTGACCCAGACGTCCGTGTTGCCGCTGTCGTCGTCCGTCTTCGCCCACCAGACGTTGGTCCACTGGCCGTCGGTCTCTCGCCGGCCCAGGTTCTGCTGGCAGTAGAAGTAGTTGGTGCCGGCGTTGAGGATGCCGACCTTGGTGCCGGAGGCGGTGTAGGAGTCCGCGGACTTCCAGACCGTGCAGTTGTACTTGCCGCCGCCGATGGCGTGGCAGACCGGTGCGGGCGTGGTGGAGCCGCCGCCCGTCGTGCCGCCGTCGCCGGAACCGCCGCCGGTGCCGCTGCCCCCGGAGGTGCCGCCGCCCGACGTCCCACCACTCGTGTCGCCGGTGGTGCCGCCGGAGGACTTCGCCGGGGCCGAGGTCGAGGGCCGCCCGGAGGACTCGGGCTCCTTCTCGCCCTCGGGCTTCTCGGAGGGGGACTTGCTCTTCTCGTCGCCCTGTGGGGTGGACCTCGGTTCGTTCGAGCCGTCCTCGGTGCGGCCTGGCTCGGATGAGGCCGCCGCGTCCACGCCGGCTGCGTCGGCCCGGTTGCCGGGGTCCGTGCCGTCCGAGTCCCTGAGCAGGGCGACCGTGGTGCCGGCCGCAGCGAGGACGACGGTGACGGCTGCGGCGGCGAGCAGGGCGCGGGTCTTGTTGCGGCGGGGGACGGGGCCGGCGTTCATCGGGCCGGTCGGGGAGGTGCCGCCCGGGCCGGCCGGGCCGAAACCCTGCGAGCCGCCGGGGCCTGCTTGCGCCGGCTGCCCCGTGCCCGGCCCGTCATGGTCCGCCGCTCCCGGTGCTCCGGCGGCCCCGAAGGCCGGCGCCGGGCCGAACCCGGGCGTGCCCTGGCTCTCGTGCGGCCCGGCAGCGCTGGGCTGCGCCTGCTGCAGCGGCCCGAATCCCGGAGGTACCGACGGGACCCCGCGCTCGGTCTCCGGGCGCGCGGGCGGTGCGGGCACCGGCCCTCGCAGCGATGACGTCGGCGTGTCCGTGCCGCCCGAATCCGCGACGGCCTGGAGCATCCGGCGGGCCTGGTCGGCCTCCGGGCGGCCCTCGGGACGCTTGTCCAGCAGCTGCTGGAGGACGGGGGCGAGGGGGCCGGCGCGGCGGGGCTCGGGCAGCGGCTCGGTGACGATCGCGGTGAGCGTCGAGAACGTGGACGTACGGCGGAAGGGCGACGCTCCCTCGACGGCCGCGTACAGCGTGGCGCCCAGGGCCCAGATGTCGGAGGCGGGACCCGGGTCGGCACCCTGGGCCCGCTCGGGGGCGAGGTAGTCGAGGGAGCCGACGAGTTCGCCGCTGCCGGTGAGGTGGGTGGCCGAACCGTCGCCCGGGTCGTCCATGGTGGCGATGCCGAAGTCGGTGAGGACGACCCGGCCCGAGCGGTCGAGCAGGATGTTGCCGGGCTTCACGTCGCGGTGCAGGACGCCCGCGCGGTGGGCGGCAGCCAGGGCGTCCATGACCTTGGCGCCGATCCCGGCCGCCTCGCGCGCGTCCAGCGTGCCGCGCTCGCGCAGGACGTCGTCCAGGGACGGCCCGTCGACCAGCTCCATGACGATGAGGGGGCGGCCGTCGACCTCGGCGATGTCGTGCACGGCGATGACGCCGGGGTGGCGCACGCGGGCCGCCGCACGCGCCTCGCGCTGCATCCGCAGTCGCAGACCGGCCAGTTCGGGGCCGGCCGCGTCGGTGTAGGTGCGCAGTTCCTTGACGGCCACCTCACGGCCGAGGACCTCGTCGACGGCCTTCCAGACGACGCCCATGCCGCCGCGCCCCAGCTGGGCCGTGACGCGATAACGGCCCGCCAGCAGCCGACCGGTCCCGTCGGCCTGCCCGTACTCCCCCGTTGACACCGCTGCCCCGTTCTCGTGACACCACTGGATCACTGACACGTCAGTGTGTGGCGTACAGAGTACGGGCCGGCGGTGACACGGACAGCCGGTGGTGACGGCTGTGACAGGGCCGGTACGTGGGGACGCTCAGGGAGGGCCGTCAGGCGGACGCCGTCAGATCCCCCCGCCGGGGCACCGCGAAGGCCTCCAGGTCGGCGCGGGTCAGGCCGGTCAGCCGGGCGACCTCCCCGATGTCCAGGGCGCCGCAGTCCAGGCCGCGCAGCAGATAGCCGCTGAGGGCCTTGGCGGTGGCGGGCTCGTCCATGACGTCGCCGCCGGTGCGGTTGGCGTAGCGGGCGAGGCGGGCGGCGGCCTGCTCGAAGCCCTCGCGGTAGAAGGCGAAGACGGCCGCGTACCGGGTGGGGATGTGTCCGGGGTGCATGTCCCAGCCCTGGTAGTAGGCGCGGGCCAGGGCGCGGCGGGTGAGGCCGTAGTGCAGTCGCCAGGCGGCGTGCACCTTCTCGGTCGGGCCGATGGGCAGGACGTTGGTGGAGCCGTCGCAGACACGGACGCCCGTACCGGCCGCGGCGACCTGCATGACGGCCTTGGCGTGGTCGGCGGCGGGGTGGTCGGCGGCCTGGTGGGCGGCGGAGACGCCGAGGCAGGCGCTGTAGTCGAAGGTGCCGTAGTGCAGGCCGGTGGCGCGACCCTCGGCGGCCTGGATCATGCGGGCGACGGTGGCGGTGCCGTCGGCGGCGAGGATGGACTGGCTGGTCTCGATCTGTATCTCGAAGCCGATCCGGCCGGGCTCCAGACCGTGCGTCTTCTCGAAGGCGTCCAGCAGCCGCGCCATGGCGGTGACCTGCTCGGCGTAGGTCACCTTCGGCAGGGTGAGCACCAGCCCGCCGGGCAGGCCGCCGGCCTCCATCAGGCCGGTGAGGAAGATGTCGAGCGTGCGGATGCCCCGGGCCCGTACGGGCGCCTCCATGCACTTCATGCGGATGCCCATGTACGGGGCCGCGGTGCCGTCCTCGTACGCCTCGGCGACGATCCGGGCGGCGCGGGCGGCGGCCTCGTCCTCCTCGGCGTCGGGGCGGTTGCCGTAGCCGTCCTCGAAGTCGACGCGCAGGTCCTCGATCGGCTCGCGCTCCAGCTTGGCGCGCACGCGCGCGTGGACCGGCTCGGCGAGTTCGTCGGCCAGGCCGAGGACGGCGGCGAAGGAGGCGGCGTCCGGGGCGTGTTCGTCGAGGGCGGCCAGGGCCCGGTCGCCCCAGGATCGGACGGTGTCGGCGGCGAAGACGTCCCCGGGGACGTAGACGGTGTGGACGGGCTGGCGGGTGCCGGGGTCTCCGGGGTAGCGGCGCTCCAGCTCGGCGTCGACCGGCGCGAGGGAGGCGCTGATCTCCTCGCTGACGGCGCCCGCGAGGCTCGTCGCCACCTTCTCCTGCTGGCCGTGACCCATTCCGAGACCCTCCTACTTTCCGCTGTACGGAATCAACAATCCGTAGAGCGAAGTTATCGGCCGACCTTCGGCCTGGTCAACACCGTCTTGAAGTGGAATTCCCCATCCTTCACCCTTGGTCACTGCCGACCCGCCGTCTTCTTCCGTATTCAGAAGGCAAGCTTCATCCTGACGTGCAAGGGGAGGGAGACCACGTGCCCAACGAGGCCGGAGTGACACGCCGCCACGGGCTCAAGGCGGCGGCCGCCGCCGCCATCGCAGGACCGCTGCTCACCACCGCGGACCCCACACGGCCCGCTTCCGCCGGCGAGCACCCGGGCGCCCTGAACGTCATGACGTTCAACGTGCGCTTCGGGACCGTCGTCGACACGACACCGCGCTGGGACGTGCGCCGACCGGTCATGCGAGAACTGCTGCGCCGCGAGCGACCGCACGTCATCGGCACCCAGGAAGGGCTCTACCGGCAAGTGCGCGCGATCGAGAAGGATCTCGGCGGGCACTACGACTGGATCGGCACCGGACGTGGGGGCGGCAGCAAGGACGAGTTCATGGCGGTCTTCTACGACACGCGAAGACTCGACCCGATCGAGTTCGATCACTTCTGGCTGTCCGACACCCCGTACACGATCGCTTCGAACACCTGGGGCGCGGACTGGCTGCGCATGGTGACCTGGGTCCGTTTCGCCGATCGCGCCGACGGGGGACGGGAGTTCTACGTCCTCAACACCCACCTGGACAGCGTCAGCCAGTACGCCCGGGAACGCTCGGCGGGCCTCATCGGCGAGACGATCGCCGGGTGGGACCGGTCGTTACCGGTCATCGTCACCGGCGACTTCAACGCGGACGCCCACGACAACCGGGTGCACGACCTGATGCTGGACATCGGACTGGTGGACGCCTGGGACGCGGCTGCCTCGCGGGGTCCGGCGTACGGGACACATCACGGCTACCGAGGGCCCAAGCCCGGCGGGCGGCGCATCGACTGGATCCTCACCACGCCCGGGGTGACCACGCACTGGGCCGGGATGAACACCTTCAGCGCGGACGGCATCTATCCGAGCGACCATCTGCCGGTCCAGGCCTCGATGACCCTGGGATGAGAAGAGGCCCCTGTGACCGTTCGTGCGGTCACAGGGGCCTTCCACAGCCGGGGGGATCAGCCCTTGCGGGTCTTGATCTCCTCGGTCAGCTGCGGGACGACGTCGAAGAGGTCGCCGACGACGCCGTAGTCGACGAGGTCGAAGATCGGGGCCTCGGCGTCCTTGTTGATCGCCACGATCGTCTTCGAGGTCTGCATACCGGCGCGGTGCTGGATCGCACCGGAGATGCCGGAGGCGATGTACAGCTGCGGCGAGACGCTCTTGCCGGTCTGGCCGACCTGGTTGGTGTGCGGGTACCAGCCGGCGTCGACAGCGGCGCGCGAGGCACCGACGGCCGCGCCGAGGGAGTCGGCGAGGGCCTCGATGATCGCGAAGTTCTCCGCGCCGTTGACACCACGGCCACCGGAGACCACGATCGCGGCCTCGGTCAGCTCCGGACGACCCGTCGACTCACGCGGCGTACGGCCGGTGACCTTCGTACCGGTCGCCTTGTCGGAGAAGGTCACGGACAGCGCCTCGACCGCACCGGCGGCCGGAGCCGGCTCGACGGCCGCGCTGTTGGGCTTGACCGTGATGACCGGGGTGCCCTTGGAGACACGGGACTTGGTGGTGAAGGACGCGGCGAACACCGACTGCGTGGCCACCGGGCCCTCGTCGCCGGCCTCCAGGTCGACGGCGTCGGTGATGATGCCCGAGCCCAGACGCAGCGCCAGACGGGCGGCGATCTCCTTGCCCTCGGCGGAGGAGGGGACCAGCACGGCGGCCGGGGACACTGCGGCAACCGCGGCCTGGAGGGCGTCGACCTTCGGTACGACCAGGTAGTCGGCGTACTCGGAGGCGTCGTGGGTGAGGACCTTGACCGCGCCGTGCTCGGCGAGCGCGGCGGCGGTGTCGGCGGCGCCGTTGCCCAGCGCGACGGCGACCGGCTCGCCGATGCGGCGGGCCAGGGTCAGCAGCTCCAGGGTGGGCTTGCGGACGGCACCGTCCACGTGGTCGACGTAGACGAGAACTTCAGCCATGGGACTTCTTCTCTCCTGCTTGCGAAAGATGAGGGGCGGTCAGCGAATGCGGGGCTCAGATGAACTTCTGGCCCGCGAGGAACTCAGCGAGCTGCTTGCCGCCCTCGCCCTCGTCCTTGACGATCGTGCCCGCGGTACGGGCCGGGCGCTCGGCCGCGTTGTCGACCGTGGTGTAGGCGCCCGCCAGGCCGACCTCCTCCGCCTCGATGTCGAGGTCGGACAGGTCCCAGGACTCCACCGGCTTCTTCTTGGCCGCCATGATGCCCTTGAAGGAGGGGTAGCGCGCCTCGCCCGACTGGTCGGTCACCGACACGACGGCGGGGAGGGAGGCCTCAAGGTTCTCGGAAGCGGCGTCGCCGTCGCGGCGGCCCTTGACCGTGCCGTCCTCGACGGAGACCTCGGAGAGCAGGGTCACCTGCGGCACGCCCAGACGCTCCGCGAGCAGGGCCGGGACGACGCCCATGGTGCCGTCGGTGGAGGCCATGCCGGAGATCACCAGGTCGTAGCCGGCCTTCTCGATGGCCTTGGCCAGGACCAGGGAGGTGCCGATGGCGTCGGTGCCGTGGATGTCGTCGTCCTCGACGTGGATCGCCTTGTCGGCGCCCATGGACAGCGCCTTGCGCAGGGCGTCCTTGGCGTCCTCGGGGCCCACCGTCAGGACGGTGATCTCCACGTCGTCGTCGGAGTTCTCGGAGATCTGCAGCGCCTGCTCGACCGCGTACTCGTCGAGCTCGGAGAGCAGACCGTCCACGTCGTCCCGGTCGACGGTCAGGTCATCGGCGAAGTGCCGGTCGCCAGTGGCGTCGGGCACGTACTTCACAGTGACAACGATCCTCAAGCTCACGCCGGCTCTCCTACTGCATCGTCATTTTTCGGCTGCCTCTTGCAGGCAGCATAGGTGCCTCAAGCGGCCGATCCCCGGTCGGGGCGACCCGCGCTCCGAGCGAAATATTACTCGTCAGTACACCCAGTTCATTCCCGCTAAGCAAGCGCTTTGAACTGTGACCTTCGCAACGCAGCGTAACCGGAACTCGACGGTCCCGCAGCACGGGGGGACTCGCGGGTCAGTCGCGCAGGCGGTTGAAACGTCCCTGGTGGTAGAGGAGCGGTCGGCCGGTGCCCGTGTGGTCGCCGTGCACGACCTCCGCTATCACGATCCGGTGGTCTCCGGCGGGCACGCGCGCGACGACCCGGCCCACCAGCCAGGCCGGCACGCCTTCGAGCACGGGAACCCCCTCGGGTCCGTCCCGCCAGGCGGTGGGCGGCGCGAAACGGTCGGCTCCGCTGCGGGCGAAGGTGGCCGCCAGCTCCTGCTGGTGTTCGCCGAGGATGTGGACGCCGACATGGCCGGCCGCCTCGATCGCGGGCCAGCTGGAGGAGCCGGTGCCGACCCCGAAGGACAGCAGGGGCGGCTCGGCGGAGACGGAGGCCAGGGAGGTGGCGGTGAAGCCCACCGGGCCGGCGTCGCCACGGGCCGTGATCACGGCGACCCCTGCCGCGTGCCGCCGGAAGACGGAGCGCAGGAGGTCGGGCGTGGCGAGGAGGTCCGCAGGCATGGGGTCAGGCTGACGATAAATGGTTGGCGCAGTCAAGTTCGTTCCCGGATGTGGGAGATGGCTCACTGACCGGGTCGCGTCCCTCACACCGCTTCCCCCAGTGCGGCGATCACATCGGCCTTGCGCGGCTGGCCGGTGGCCCGCCGCACCACCCGGCCGTCGGCGTCGAGGACCAGCACGGTCGGGGTCTTGAGGATGTCCAGCCGTCGTACGAGGTCCAGATGGGCCTCGGCGTCGATCTCGACGTGGGTGACGCCCGGGACCATGCCGGCGACCTCGCCGAGGACCCGCCGGGTCGCCCGGCAGGGCGCGCAGAACGCGCTGGAGAACTGCACGAGTGTGGCCCGCTCGCCCAGTTCCGCGCCCAGCTCGCCCGCGTCCAGCCGCTTGCCGTCGTCCCGCCCGCGCACTCGCACTCTCCCGCTCCGCCGCCGTTGCAGCACTCCGAAGGCGCTCGCCGCCGCGAGCACCAGTACGCACACCACCAGTCCGGTCATCACCTGCTGCAAGCGTTCACGAGACCGCAAAGATTCCCGCCCATCCAAACGGCCCGCGCTGCGGAATGCTTGGTTCCCATGGACATCGATGCACGAGGACCGCGTTTCGGCGCGGCCGTGACGACCGTCGTCCTGGCGGTCGTTCTGGTCACGGGGAGCGCGTGGCTGCTGGCCTGGCAGACGCTGGCGTTCCTGCTGGGCGCGGCCGGCGGGGTGACCCGGTCGCCCTACGGCCTGCTGTTCGCCAGGGCCGTACGGCCCCGGCTCGGACCGCCGACCGCGTTCGAGGCGCCCGAACCGCCGCGTTTCGCCCAGGCGGTGGGGCTGGTTTTCGCCGGACTCGGGCTCGTCGGCTACACCCTGGGACCCGACTGGCTGGGTCTCGCGGCGACCGGCGCCGCACTCGCGGCCGCCTTTCTGAACGCCGTGTTCGGGTACTGCCTGGGGTGCGAGATGTACCTGCTCATGCGGCGGGTGACGGTACGGGCGGAGTAATGGGGGCGTAAAAGCACGAGGTGGGATCCGGGGGTGACGTGACGAGAATCTCCTCACGGGCGGGCACGGGGACTGGCTACCCGGCCGTTCTTCGGGCACGATCTGCGACAAGCCGTAAACCTACGGCTGCGTAACTTTCCACTGGGAATCCCTTCCCAGGCAGAGCAGGAAGGGTCCGACCCGCCCATGGCAGAGCTCGTCTACCGTCCCGTCGTCGGTTTCGCCCGCACGCTGTTCAAGGCGTGGGACCTCAAGATCGACTGCCAGGGTTCGGAGAACATCCCGCGCTCGGGCGGCGCCGTGCTGGTGAGCAACCACATCAGCTATCTGGACTTCGTCTTCAACGGCCTGGCGGCACTGCCGCAGAAGCGTCTCGTGCGCTTCATGGCGAAGGAGTCCGTCTTCCGCCACAAGATCTCGGGCCCGCTGATGCGCGGCATGAAGCACATCCCCGTGGACCGCAAGCAGGGCGAGGCGGCCTACGCGCACGCCCTGGACTCACTGCGGTCGGGCGAGATCGTCGGGGTTTTCCCGGAGGCGACCATCTCGCAGTCGTTCACGCTCAAGAGCTTCAAGTCGGGCGCCGCGCGCATGGCCCAGGAGGCCGGCGTCCCGCTGATCCCGATGGCGGTGTGGGGCACGCAGCGGCTGTGGACCAAGGGTCACCCGCGCAACTTCAAGCGCAGCCACATCCCCATCACGATCCGGGTCGGCGAGGCGATCGAGGCCTCCCGCGACAAGTACGCGGGCGCGATCACCCGTCAGCTGCGCGAGCGCGTCCAGGAGCTCCTGGAGGCCGCCCAGCGCGCCTACCCCGTGCGCCCGAAGGGCCCGGACGACACCTGGTGGATGCCGGCCCACCTCGGCGGCACGGCTCCGACGCCGGAGCAGGTCCGGGAGGCCGAGGCGCACTGACACCCGGGAGCGGACGGCCCGGCCTCCGGTCCCGCCTCAGAGCGCGGTGGGGAGTGTCCGCCACAAGTGGGGCCGGTCGCCGGCCGACTTGAGGGTGTCGAGTACGGCCGGGTGAGGCGCGGCGTACAGGACCGGACAGTCCGTCTCACCGAGCGCCGGATCGGGCGTGAAGGCGAGTCGCTCGCCGTCGAGGGAGAACTGCGCGTCCACCCCCGGCTTGTTGCCCCGGGGGTCCTGCCGGTGCCATGCGCCGTTGAACCGCACGGCGACCAGACCGTGCACGACATCGAGCTTCTGGTAGCACAACGCGGTCGGGATGTCCTCGGCCCGGAGCAGCGCCGCGAGCGCGTGGGCCTTGGCGTAACAGATGCCGGTGCGCTGTTCCAGGACATCGGAGGCGCGCCAGGTGACCCGCGGGTCGCCCGCATCCTGTGAGTGCGGGATGGTGTCGCGCACGAACTCGAACGCATCGCGCGCATACTCATACGAGTTCGCCACACCCCTGGCCAGCTCGGCCGCTGTCTCGCGAACGAGCGGATGGTGATGGTCTATCGCCTCGTCAGCGGCCAAGTAGGCGGAGAGGTCCGGGGTTTCCTGGATCAGCTGCATGCACGCAGAGCATAGGGACGAGATCACTTCCGGGTCAATTCATTTTCGATCCTCCGTATAGTTATGCATCGAAGGCAGGAACGGCAGCTGGGCGCCGTGGCGTGGGCCGGAACGGGCTGTACGAGCGGTTCGACCACTCCGTCCAGCCGTACTCCGACGAGGCGCTGGAGGAGATGCGGGGTGACTGGACGTGGATCCCGGGCACGGGCGCCGAGTTGGGCCTGCGTCCCGCCGCCGCCCGGCCCGCGGCGGCGGACCCCGACATCGACCCGCAGGACGACTACCGGGCCGTCATCTCGACGACGACCCGGAGCTGAGCTCAGGGAGGGTATGGCCTCAGCGGGCCATCTCCTCCTTCAGTGCCGCCACGAACGCGTCCACGTCCTCCTCGGTCGTGTCGAAGGCGCACATCCAGCGGACGTCACCCGCGGCCTCGTCCCAGAAGTAGAAGCGGAACCGCTTCTGGAGGCGCTCGCTCACGTCGTGCGGCAGGCGTGCGAACACCGCGTTGGCCTGCACCGGGTAGAGGATCTCCACGCCGTGCACGGCCCGTACGCCCTCGGCGAGGCGCTGGGCCATCTCGTTGGAGTGGCGGGCGTTGCGCAGCCACAGGTCCCGGGCCAGCAGGGCCTCGAACTGCACCGACACGAAGCGCATCTTGGAGGCGAGCTGCATGGACAGCTTGCGCAGGTGCTTCATGTGGCTGACGGCGTCCTGGTTGAGGACCACGACGGCCTCGCCGAACAGGGCGCCGTTCTTCGTGCCGCCCAGGGAGAGGATGTCGACGCCGGCGGCGTTGGTGAGCGTCCGCATCGGGACGTCCAGGGTGGCGGCGGCGTTGGCCAGCCGGGAGCCGTCCAGGTGCACCTTCATGCCGTGCGCGTGGGCGTGCTCGCAGATGGCGCGTATCTCGTCCGGCGTGTAGACCGTGCCGAGCTCGGTGGCCTGGGCGATCGAGACGACCTGCGGCATCGCCCGGTGCTCGTCGTCCCAGCCGTACGCCTGCCGGTCGATCAGCTCGGGTGTGAGCTTGCCGTCGGGCGCGGGCACGGTGAGCAGTTTCAGGCCGCCGACCCGCTCGGGCGCCCCGCACTCGTCGACGTTGATGTGCGCGCTCTCGGCGCAGATCACCGCGCCCCAGCGGTCGGTGACCGCCTGCAGGGCGACGACGTTGGCGCCGGTGCCGTTGAAGACCGGAAACGCCTCGGCGGTGGCCCCGAAGTGGCTGCGGACGACGCTCTGGAGGTTCTCGGTGTAGGCGTCCTCGCCGTAGGCGACCTGGTGCCCGCCGTTGGCCAGAGCCAGGGCGGCGAGCACCTCCGGGTGGGCGCCGGCGTAGTTGTCGCTGGCGAAACCGCGGACGTCGGGGTCGTGATGGCGACGGGCGTCGGTCTTCGGCGGGTTCACGGCTTCTCGGTGAGCCACAGACGGTTTCCGTTCACTTCGGCGGCGGGCTTCTCCCAGATGCCGGTGATGGCCTCGGCCAGGTCCTTGACGTCGGTGAAGCCCGCGAACTTCGCGTTGGGGCGATCGGCGCGCATGGCGTCGTGCACCAGTGCCTTCACCACCAGGATCGTAGCCGCCGAGGTCGGGCCCTCGGGGCCTCCCGCCTTGCGGAAGTAGTCGGCCATGGCCAGCGTCCACGCCTCGGCCGCCGCCTTGCCGGCGGCGTACGCGGCGTTGCCCGCGGTGGGCTTGCTGGCGCCCGCCGCGCTGATCAGCACGTAGCGGCCGCGGTCGCTGCGCTGGAGCGCCTCGTGGAAGGCCAGGGAGGTGTGCTGCACGGTCCGCACGAGCAGCATCTCCAGGAAGTCCCAGTCGTCGAGGCTGGTCCTGGTGAAGGTCTCGCTGCCGCGCCAGCCGCCGACGAGATGGACCAGGCCGTCCACGCGGCCGAAGTCCTTCTCGATGCGGGTGGCCCAGTCGCGGGTGGCCTTCAGGTCGAGCAGGTCGACCGTGTCACCGGTGACGGTGGCGCCGCCGGTCGCGTAGCTCGCCGCGTCCACCGCCTCCGCCAGCCGCTCCGGGTCGTTGTCGGAGCCGATGACGGTGGCCCCCGCCTCGGCCAGCCTGAGCAGTGCGGCCCGGCCCGCGGGTCCTCCCGCTCCGGCCACCGCGATCACCGCGCCGCTGAGCGCCCCGTTCCCCGCCATGGTCTTCGCCTCCTGAGCCGTGTTCTCGCTTCGCGGATCGCTCACGCGGCGATCCGCTCGGCGCCGTCCGCCGTGATGCCCTTGGTGGAGGCGATCACGTTCTTCAGCTTCTTGGACAGTGCCTCATAGAACATGCTCAGCGGAAACTCGTCCGGAAGCACGTCATCCACGAGTTTCCGCGGCGGCTGCGTCACGTCCAGCGCGTCGGGGCCCTTGGCCCACTTCGAGCCCGGGTGCGGGGCGAGGTAGGTGGAGACGAGCTCGTACCCGGCGAACCAGTGGACGAGCTTGGGGCGGTCGATGCCCTCGCGGTACAGCTGCTCGATGTCGGCGCACAGCTGGTTGGTGACCTGCGGGGCCCGCTCCCAGTCGATGGAGAGCTTGTTGTCGGTCCAGCGGACCACGTCGTGCCTGTGCAGGTAGGCGAAGAGGAGCTGGCCGCCGAGGCCGTCGTAGTTCCGCACGCGCTCGCCGGTGACCGGGAAGCGGAACATACGGTCGAAGAGGACCGCGACCTGCACGTCACGGGCCTGCGGGACGCCGTCCTTCTCCAGCTTCACGGCCTCCTTGAAGGCGGTGAGGTCGCAGCGCAGCTCCTCCAGGCCGTACATCCAGAACGGCTGGCGCTGCTTGATCATGAACGGGTCGAACGGCAGGTCGCCGTGGCTGTGGGTGCGGTCGTGGACCATGTCCCACAGGACGAAGGCCTCCTCGCAGCGCTTCTGGTCGTGGACCATCGCGGCGACGTCCTCGGGCAGCTCCAGGCCGAGGATCTCCACGGCGGCGTCGGTGACACGGCGGAAGCGGGCGGCCTCGCGGTCGCAGAAGATGCCGCCCCAGCTGAACCGCTCGGGGGCCTCGCGCACGGCGATGGTCTCGGGGAAGAGCACGGCGGAGTTGGTGTCGTAGCCCGCGGTGAAGTCCTCGAACTTGATGCCGCAGAACAGCGGGTTGTCGTAGCGGGTGCGCTCCAGCTCGGCCAGCCAGTCCGGCCAGACCATGCGCAGCACGACCGCTTCGAGGTTGCGGTCGGGGTTGCCGTTCTGCGTGTACATCGGGAAGACGACCAGGTGCTGGAGGCCGTCCGCGCGGTTCGCGGCGGGCTGGAAGGCCAGCAGCGAGTCGAGGAAGTCGGGCATCTGGAAGCCGCCGTCGGCCCACCGGGTCAGGTCCTTGGCCAGTGCCTCGTGGTAGGCGCGGTCGTGCGGGAGCAGCGGGGAGAGCTCCAGGACCGCGTCCGTGACCTGGCGGACGGCGAGCTCGGCGTCGGCCGGGTCGGGCGCGCCCTCGGCGTCGAAGTCGATGGACCCGTCCTTGGACTGCCATGGCCGGATCCGCTCCACGGCATCCTTGAGCACGGGCCATGCCGGGTGCTCAACCACCCGGACCACGGGAGGAACCCTCTCCTCCGAACCCACCTGCACAAGAATTTCCGTCATCTCACACCTTCCACGGGAGAATCTCGCGTACACCGACCGTACACACACGAGGTTCCTTCCAGCAAGGGCCGTCTCAGGAAATTATCCTGCCTCACCCCGGTCTTCACCGCACTTTTTCCTGTCGACCATGCTTGTGCCCGCACGCACGCCGACCATGCCCTCACCCTCTGCACAGGGCGGGTGCAGGCGATACGGTCAGGGGGGCCGTCAGGCCCCCAGTGCCGCCTGTCGACGGAAGAGAGTCGCGTCTTGAACTTCCTCACCATCGGTCACCGCGGAGTCATGGGTGTGGAACCCGAGAACACCCTCCGGTCCTTCGTCGCCGCGCAGGAGGCCGGCCTCGACGCCATCGAACTCGATCTGCACCTGAGCAAGGACGGCGCGCTCGTCGTCATGCACGACACGGACGTGGACCGCACGACCGACGGCACCGGGCCGATCGCCGAGAAGACCCTCGCCGAGCTGCGGGCCCTGGACGCGGGCCGGGGCGAGCGGGTGCCGGTCTTCGAGGAGGTCCTGGAGGCCGTGCAGACGCCGCTCCAGGCGGAGATCAAGGACGCGCAGGCGGCTCGGGCGCTGGCCGAGGTGATGAACCGGCGCGGGCTGGCCGGCCGGGTGGAGGTGTCCTCGTTCCACGACGAGGCGATCGCCGAGATCAAGCCACTGGTGCCGGGCGTGCGCACCGCGCTGATCGCCAGCCGCTACGGCACCGACATCGTGGACCGCGCCGTCGCGGCGGGTGCCGAGACCGTCTGCCTCAACATCCGCCGGCTCACCCTGGAGATCGTGGAGCGGGCCCGCAAGGCCGACCTGAGGATCATCGGCTGGGTGGTGAACACGCAGGACCATCTGCGTCTCGTCCGCGCCTTCGGTCTGGACGGCGCGACCACCGACCACCCGGACATCAAGCGCACGGGCCGCTTCACGGCGTAGGACTGTCGCGAAAACGCCCTGGTGACTAGGCGAGCTCCTTGACCAGCAGCTCGAACTTCAGATCGTCGCGCTGCGGGATGCCGAAGCGCTCGTCGCCGTACGGGAACGGGGTCGTCCGTCCCGTACGGCGGTAGCCGCGCCGCTCGTACCAGGCGATGAGGTCCTCGCGTACGGAGATCACGGTCATGTGCATCTCCGTCACGCCCCACGTCTCACGGACCAGCCGCTCCGCCTCCGCGATGATCACCTTGCCCAGGCCCGCGCCCTGGAGCCGGGGGCTGACCGCGAACATCCCGAAGTAGGCGTGCTCGCCCCGGTGCTCCAGCTGGCAGCAGGCGACGATCCGCCCCTCCCGCTCCACCGTCAGCAGCCGGCCATCGGGTGACTTGATGACGGCCAGCACCCCCTCCGGGTCGGTCCGCTGCCCCTGGAGAATGTCCGCCTCGGTGGTCCACCCGACCCGGCTCGTGTCGCCCCGGTACGCCGACTCGATCAAAGCGACCAGCTCGTCCACGTCGGCGTCCGTGGCATCGCGGAAGGTCAGTCCGGTGGCGGCGGTGTCCATGGGCGTACATCTCCGTTTCGTGGCGCGCTCGGGCAGGGATGAGGGTAACTCCACCACTAGGCTCCGGTGCATGGTGCATGTACTGAGCAGCCGGATCCTGCTCCGGCCCACCGACCCCGAGCGGTCCCGTGCCTTCTACGGTGAACAGCTCGGGCTCGCCGTGTACCGGGAGTTCGGTACGGGGCCGGAGCGCGGGACGGTCTACTTCCTCGGCGGTGGCTACCTGGAGGTCTCGGGCCGGTCCGAGGCCCCGCCGGCGCCGGCCGCACGGCTGTGGCTCCAGGTCGCCGACGCGGCGGCGGCGCACGACGAGCTGCGGGCGAAGGGCGTGGAGATCGTCCGGCCGCCGGTGAAGGAGCCCTGGGGGCTGGTCGAGATGTGGATCGCGGACCCGGACGGGACGCCGATCGTGCTGGTGGAGGTCCCGGCGGACCATCCGATGCGCTACCGGCCGGGCATCTGAGGTCACCCGGGGCGGTGCTCCCAGCCCCGGTCCGTACGGGTCAGTTCGCGAAAGCCCGCGCCCGTCAGGTGGCCGAGCATGGTGCTGTCGGCGGCGGATTCGTAGGCGACGAGCCGGTCCACGCCGCACAGCCGGAGCCAGTCGGCCGCCCGGGCGAGCAGCCAGCGCTCCAGTCCGGTGCCGTACTGCGCGGGGTCGATGTGCAGGTTGCCGATGTCGGCCAGGCCGGCTGCGCGGGCGTGGCGTTCCGGGCGGGCCAGGGCCGTGTCGATCTCGACGAAGCCCAGGGCGCGGGTGCCGGCGCGGGCCGTGAAGCGGGTGCCGCACTCCCCCAGCGTGCGCTCGAGCGTGACGCCCGGCCGGGGCTCGGGCTCCGGCAGGTCGGCCACCCGGGCGATCAGGATGACCTCGGTGTCCCCGACATGCCGGAAGCCCGCGCGTTCGTAGACGGCCCGGACGTGCGGCCAGTTGCGGGGCAGGCCGTAGACGAGGGGGGCGGGCAGCGCGCCGTCGGCGTACCTGACGCGGACGTTCCAGCGGGCGCACTGTGCCAGGCACGCCCGCATCAGCAGGTCCGCGGCCTGGTCGGCGTCCGGCCAGAAGGACGCCGCCGGACGGCACACGAACCAGTCGATCCCGGCGGCGTCCCGGTAGGACTCGCCGACCTCGGCGTCGGCGCGGTAGCGCAGCAGGTGGGCCGCGGCGACGACGTACTCGCGCTGTTCGGCGACGAGCGTCGTCCGCTCGGCCACCCACGGGTCGGTGATGAACTCGCCGGGCTGCCGCTCCAGGTCGCTGAGGACGGTGTTCACGGAGACGGAGACGCCGGGGACGACGGCCGCCACGTGCATGTTGACCAGGTCGGTGAGCTGGTCGCGGTCGGCTCGGCGGAAGGGGCGCACCTGGAGCGCGGGCATGGGAAACCTCCGGGCAGGGTGAAGGAGCTGGAGGCCGCCACGCGGTGCGGTACGGGACGAGGGTATTCCGGGGCCGGTGCGGCACACCAGTGGGTTTCCCCGGATGGCAGGGAGGACGGGCTGCGGCTTAGCGTGCTGGAGAGGCTCTCGCCCGGGGACTTCCTGCGGAAGGAACGCCATGAAGCTCGACGCACCGGTGACCGGCGGGCCCTGCTGGACCGAGCTGGGGACCACCGACCTGGAGGCGGCCCAGCGGTTCTACACGAGGCTGTTCGGCTGGCGGCCCGAGACGGACCCGCGTCAGGAGGCGGGCGGCTACACCGTCGCGCACCTGGGGGACGCGGCCGTCGCCGCGCTCGCCCCGCTGTACCAGCCGTCGCAGCCGGTCGCGTGGAACGTGTCGTTCGCGGTGACCGACGCGGACGCCGCCGTCCGTGAAGTGACGGAGGCGGGCGGGACGGTGCTGTTCGGCCCGACGGACGTGTTCGACGCGGGCCGGTTCGCGGTGGCCGCCGACCCGGCCGGGGCCGCGTTCCAGCTGTGGCAGGCGGGGACCTTCCCGGGCGCCGGGCTGCTCAACGCGCCCGGTTCGCTGGGCTGGGCCGAGCTGTACACCCGGGATCCCGAAGAGGCCGTGGCCTTCTACAGCCGGGTGTTCGGCTGGACCGTCAACGCCTCGGAGCGGTACACCCAGTGGGGCGTCGACGGGGCGGACTTCGGCGGCATGGTGACGATGGACGACAAGTTCCCGCCCGAGGTGCCGGCGCACTGGCTGCCGTACTTCGCCGTGGCGGACGTGGACGCCACGACCGCCGTTGTTCAGAAGCTCGGCGACGTCCTGATGGTCCCCACCTCCCTGCCCGGCGGCCGGCGCATCGCGGTGCTGCGGGACCCGCAGGGGGCGATGTTCGGTGTGTACCGGGCGGACACGCCCTAGGACAGACGTGACGCTGTGTGAGGCCCGGGGCCGTTGCTTGCGTTGAAGTGCGCTCCAGCTCCTAGCGTCGTGCGGACGACCTGCCCGGAGGGAAGACCGTGCGTTACACACTGTTCGGCAAGACCGGTCTGCGCGTGAGCGAGCTGAGCCTCGGCGCGATGACCATCGGCGACGACTGGGGCTGGGGCGCCGGCGAGGAGGCCAGTGCCCGGATCGTCGACGCCTACGCGGAGGCGGGCGGCAATTTCATCGACACCGCCAACAACTACACCGACGGCAGCTCGGAACGGATCCTGGGTGAGCTGCTCCAGGGGCGGCGCGACACGTTCGTGCTGGCCAGCAAGTACACCTGCGGGATCCGCGACGGCGACGTCAACGCCGCGGGCAACCACCGCAAGAACCTGGTCCAGTCGGTGGAGGCGAGCCTTCAGCGGCTGCGCACCGATCGGCTGGACGTGCTGTGGGTGCACGCGCGGGACAACTTCACGCCCGTCGAGGAGGTCATGCGGGCGCTGGACGACCTGGTCCGCTCGGGCAAGGTGCTGTACGTCGGTGTCTCGGACTGGCCGGCCTGGGAGATCGCGCAGGCCAACACGATGGCGGAGCTGCGGGGCTGGACCGCGTTCGCCGGTTCGCAGCTGCGTTACAGCCTGCTGGAGCGGACCCCCGAGCGCGAACTGCTCCCCCAGGCCCGGGCGTTCGACCTGGCCGTGCTGGCCTGGGCGCCGCTCGCGGCCGGGAAGCTCACCGGCAAGTACCGCAGGGGCGAGACGGGGCGGCTGGACACCACGGGCGGTGGCGTCGAGCCGGGCGAGGAGGCGGTGATCAGTGCCGTGCTGGAGGTCGCCGAGCAGGGCGGCTGGAGTCCGGCGCAGGTGGCGCTGGCCTGGTTGCTGGCCCGGCCGGGCAACGTGGTCCCGATCATCGCTGCGACCAAGGAGAGCCAGCTCGCCGACAACCTCGCCAGCGTCGACGTCCGCCTCGACGCGGACGCCCTCGCCCGCCTCGACGAGGTGAGCGCGGTGCCGCTGGGCTTCCCGCACGACTTCGTCCGCGATCCGGCCATCACGCGGAACATCTACGGCGACCGCTGGCCGGCGATCGAGGACCGCCGTTCCACTCACCGCCGCACGGCGCACGACGTGCTCTGACGGTACGGCGGGGCCGTCGGTGGACGCCTCAGCCGCGCAGCGCGCCCAGCCGGCCTTCCAGCTGGGCGAGCAACTCTCCGAGCAGGGCGGCCAGTTCGCCCTGCTCGGGGGCGTCCAGGCCGGACAGGGCGGCGGTCTCGTAGGCGAGCTGGGCGGGCAGGATGCCGTCGACGAGTTCGCGACCGGCGTCGGTGAGGCGGAGGTGGGCGACCCGGCGGTCGCGGGTGTCGCCGCGGCGTTCCACCAGGCCCCGTTCGGTCAGCTGCTTGAGGCGCTTGGTGACGGCGGCGCCCGAGGAGAAGGTCTCCCGGGCCAGCTCCCCGGGCGTCAGCTCGTGCCCGGTGCGGCGCAGCGCGCCGAGCAGGTCGAACTCGGGCCGGCTGAGCCCGGCCCTGCGCAGCGGCGCGTCCTCGGCCTGCTGAAGGAGGGCGGCGCAACGGTTGATCCGCCCGATGATCTCCATCGGCCCGGTGTCGAGCGCGGGATGTACGGCCTGCCACTGCCGGACGACGCCGGCGACGGTGTCGCCCTGCCGGTGACCGACGCGGTCCCCGCCGACCGGGTCCTGTCCGGCAGCAGGGGCCCCACCGTCCGGGCCTGCTCCTGCCGCGGCGGGCCCGTCCGCCCCGGTCGTCATCTCGGGGCCGTCCCCTGGCCCGCCCCCGTTGGGCGATGGTCCGTCCGTCGCCGTCATGGCCGTGCGTCCTCCGTCTCCGTGTCCGTGCGCCGCTCCGGGAGCAGCCCCTGGCGTCGTGCCGTCGCGGCGAGCGTACGGTGTCCTGCCTGTTCGGCGAGTACGACCCGCTCCTGGGGCAGGGCGGGCAGCCACCATTCGCCGGCCGCCGCGTCGGCGGTGGCCCGCAGCTCGGCCAGGGCGGCGGCGAGTGCGCGGCGCGCGGTCTGAAGGGCGGCGGCGTCGGGGTGCGGCTCCGCCAGGAGACGGGCGGCGCGCTCGCGGGCCCGGTCGGCGGCTGTGAGGGCGCGTTCGACGCGGTCGCCCGCACGCCGGTTGGTGACGGCCACGGCGGCGACGAAGCCGACCAGGGCACCGACGACGGTGTCCACGAGCCGCTCCGTCATCAGGTCGCCCGGCTTCTGGTACCCGGCGAACTCGGTGATGAGCAGGGCCATGGGGGTCACGCAGACGCTGCCGAGCCAGTAGTTGCGGCTGATCAGCAGCTCCGCGCCGAAGCTGAACGCGAGGCAGCACACCACGAGGGCCGCCTCATTGAGATGCGCGAGCGGTACGACGGCCGCGAAGACGAGCACTCCTACGACGTTGCCCACCACGCGCTGGACGGCCCGGCTCCAGGTCAGGGCGACGTTCGCCTGGTAGAGCGAGGCGGCGGTGACCAGGGCCCAGTAGGGGCGGCCGACGCCGAGGGCCAGGGAGGCGTAGCCGGCGAGCGCGCAGCCGAGCGCGGTGCGTGCCGCGAGCGGGGTCAGCGGGCCGAGCCGCGCCCAGAGACCGCGGGCCGTGTCCACACCGAGCAGTTCGTCGGCGGCCGCCCGCGGCAGCCCGGCCTGCGGGACGGGCCCGGTGCCGCGCAGCGCGCCCGCCCAGGCCCGCATCCGGCCGGCGTCCGCCTCCGTCGGCGCGGCGAGGGCCACCTCGGCACGGACGACGAGCCGTTCGAGCGCGCGCCGGGTACGGGACCGGACGCTCGTCGACAGCAGGGACTGCCAGGCGGCCTGCACGGCGGCGTAGCCCGCGGCGCGGGCCCGGGCCTGCCCCTCGCCGGTGCCGCCCGTGTCGGCGTACGCGGCGGCGGCCTTCAGCGCGGCGGCGGTGGCACGGCGCTCCGGGCCGTGCGGGCGGACCAGCGCGGGCGCCATGCAGACAAGCCAGGCCCAGACACCCGTCGCCGCGGCCAGTGCCAGATGGCCGGGGACCTGGGCGAGGGTCTGCGGCGCGAACAGCGAGGCGGAGCTGACGAACGTGAGGACGACATTGCCGGGCGGCCCGACACGGGTCGCGTCGCACAGCACCTTCTGCGCGGCGGCCAGCAGAGCGCCGACGGTGACCAGCACCACGGCACTGCCGGTGAGCGAGGCCGCGACCAGGGCGACGGCGAGCCCGCCGAGCATGCCGAGCACCACCCACACCAGGGCCACGGCCCGGGCGGCGTACGGCCGGTTGTGGGCGTACAGCGCGCACAGGGATCCGGCCATCGTGTACATCGCCAGGTCGAGCCGGCCGAGCGCCAGGAGGGTGAGGTTGGGCGGGGCGATCGCCGCGACCACGCTCAGCGCGGGCTTGAACCAGATGTCCGAGGGACGGCCGACACGCAGCACGCCCGCCAGCGGCAGGCGCCGGGCGGGCGGGGAGACGGGGGCGGGGGTCGCACTGCTCATGGGACGCAAGGTTAGCAGGTGTTTTACTCATAAAACATATGCCCTCACCCGGTGCGCTCCGTCGAATGCTCCCCGTGTACACCCTTGCGCTCGCGTGCGCGCCGCATGGCCCGGGCATCGATGGACCGACTGCCGAGCTGACCGACCGTCGAGCGGGGAGGGTGCGCGTGCACGGACCGGCTTCGTCCGGCTGGCTGCTGGTGGCGCTCTGCGCGATGACCGGCGCCTACTGCCTGGTGCGGATGCGCAGCGGCGCCGGGGAGCAGCGCAGCACCGCGGGCGGTGAGGCGCTGATGGGTTTCGGGATGGCCGCGATGGCCGTGCCGACGGGGGTGTTCACTGAGCCGCCGTGGGCCTGGCCCGCCTACGCGGTGGTGTTCGGGGCGGCCGCGGTCCCCGCACTGTGGGCGGCGCGGGCGGGTGCGCACCACCTGCACCACCTGGTGGGGGCCGGGGCCATGGTCTACATGTCCGTCGTCATGGCCGGCGCTCCCGCGCACGCGCACGGGCAGGGAGGATCGGGGGTCCCGCTCCTGACGGGTGCTCTGCTGCTCTACTTCGGCGGGTACGTGCTGCTCACCGGCGTCCGGCTGGTGCCGGTGGCCGCCATGGCGGGCAGCGGGGCCGGGGGCGGCGGGTCCGCCGGGTGGGGCGACCGGCCGGAGCTGGCGCGGGCCTGCCGGCTGTCCATGGGGATCGCGATGGTGGCGATGCTGCTGACGCTGTGAGCAGGACCGTCCCGGCGGGCCGTATGGATCCGTTGCCTGCGTCACTTTGGCGCCACAAGCCGTACCCCTGAGCGGCGCATCGCTCATAGGCTGCGCCTCATGATGCTCCCCGCGGCACTGTTGCTGCTCGGCGCCCTGATCGCAGTGGCCGCTCCCCGGCTGCTCGCCCGGGCGGACTGGCCGGATCGTGAGCCGGTCGTGGCGCTGTGGGTGTGGCAGTGCGTGGTGGCGGCCCTGCTCGCGTGCTGTGCGCTGTCGATGACGATCAGCGCGGCCGCCGCCTGGCACGCGGTCGCCGGGCACGTCTTCGCGACGGCGCCGGGCCCGGTCGCCGAGGCCTATGCCCTCGGCACGGCGGGCGCCTGGGCGGCGACCACCGCCGTGGTCCTGGCAGGCGGCGGGCTGTGGAGCGCGGCGATGCTGGTCCGCGAGATCGGCGGGGCGCGCGCCCGGCGGCGCCGCCGGCGTGCCGATCTGCTGGTCAGGGCGCCGCTGATGCCGGGCGAGGTGGCCGTGTCCGGCCGGCTCGTCGTCCTGGAGAGCGAGCGGCCCGACGCCTGGTGGCAGCCCGGCGCTCCGCCGCAACTGGTCGTCACCACGGCCGCGTTGCGCCGGCTGAAGGGCCGGCAGCTGGACGCCGTACTCGCCCATGAGCAGGGGCACGCGCGGGCCCGGCACGACTGGCTGCTGAACTGCTCCTCCGCGCTGGCGGGCGGCTTTCCGCAGGTGCCGGTGTTCGCCGCGTTCCGCGACGAGATGCACCGCCTGGTCGAACTCGCCGCCGACGACACGGCGTCCCGCCGCTTCGGCCGCCTGACCACGGCCCTGGCCCTGGTCGAACTCAACGAGCACCGCGGCGTGTTCGGCCCCTGCCCGACTCCGCAGGCCCATGTTCCGGCTCGGGTGCACCGGTTGCTCACTCCCCCGGACCGGCTGCCCCCGGCACGCCGGCTGCGGCTGACGGCGGCGGCCGCACTGGTGCCCGTGGTGCCGGTGCTGGTGGCTTTCGTTCCGGGGTTGCGGGCACTGGGATAGCCCGGACGCGTGTTCCGGGGCATCCGGCCGCATCCGCGCCGAGGTCGAAGGCGTGAGGGCGGCGTCCGGGTGGCCGGAGTGTGCCGTTCAGACACCGAAGATCGGCTCCGTACTGGATCCGGAGCCCCCGGTTCGGCGAGGATCGCATCATGCACACCCGGTCCGTCGACTCCCCGCCCCGCCCGCAGCACGGCACCGCCGCCCGGTCGGCCGCCGTCCTGGCCCTGTGCTCCACTCTGCTGCTGACCCTCGTCGCGGCCAGATGGAACCCGCTGATGAGCGCGGACGGAGACATCTCCGCCACCACCCACCGCTGGGCCGTCGAGGAGTCCGGCATCACCCAGGCGTGCCGCATCCTCACCGACTGGGTGTGGGATCCGTGGACCATGCGAGTGCTGTGCGCGGTCGTGGTCGTGTGGCTGGTGGTGCGCCTGGCGGCGCGCTGGACGGCGGTGTGGCTGGCGCTGGCCGTCACGCTGGGCACGCTGTTCCAGCAGGCCCTCAAGGCCCTGGTGGACCGTCCCCGCCCGGTCTGGCCCGACCCCGTCGACTCGGCCCACTACTCGGCCTTCCCCTCGGGACACGCCATGACCGCCACCGTGGTGTGCGGCCTCCTCCTGTGGCTGCTGCACCGGCACGGCGTGGGCCGTGCCGTGTGGCGTACGGCCGTGACCGTGGCCGCCGTGTCCGTGATCGGTGTCGGGCTGACCCGTGTCTGGCTGGGCGTCCACTGGCCGACGGACGTCGTGGGCGGCTGGCTGCTGGGCGCGACGGTGGTGGCCCTGGCGGTGTGGACGCACGAGCACCGGCAGCCGCGCACCCATCCGGACAACGCCGCCTCGTAGGATCGCCCCATGACGGCTGTGCTCTTCGATTTCTCCGGAACGCTCTTCCGTGTCGAGTCCACCGAATCCTGGCTGCGCGGTGCCGTGGCCGGCGCCGAAGTCCCCATCACAGAGGCCGAACTGACCGCCACCGCGCAGGCGCTGCAGGCGGTCGGGGCACTGCCGGGCGGTGGCGGTCCCGCTCGGGTGCCGGAGGAACTGGCCGACGCCTGGCTGATCCGCGATCAGAGCGCCGCACTGCACCGGGCCGCCTACACCGGCCTCTCCCGCCAGGTCACGCTGCCCGACCCGGCGCTGCACGACGCGCTGTACGACCGCCATATGACACCGGCGGCATGGACCCCGTACCCGGACGCCGTCGAGGTGCTGCGCACGCTGCGGGAACGGGACATCCCCGTCGGGGTGGTCAGCAACATCGGCTGGGACCTGCGCCCGGTGTTCCGCGAGCACGGCCTGGACCGCTACGTCGACGTGTACGTCCTGTCGTACGAGCACGGCATCCAGAAGCCCGATCCGCGGCTGTTCGCCACCGCCTGCGAGGCGCTCGGCGCCGATCCGCGCCGGACGCTCATGGTCGGCGACGATCGCAGGGCGGACGGCGGGGCCAGCGCCCTGGGATGCGAGGTGCACTTCGTGGACCACCTGCCGGTCACCGACCGGCCGGACGGGCTGCGGCCGGTCCTGGACCTGGTGAGCTGAGCAGCCGAGAAACCAGTAGCCCGAGGCCACCACCAGGTCGTCTGCTCGCCCGCCTCGGACGATCCCCCGTGTCGCCCGAGGCAGACGGCATCGCCGGCCCGGACCGCACGGGTCCTGGCCGGACACCTCTGAGTATAGTTGGCTGGCAGCCAGTCAACGCAGGAGTTACAGCATGTCCCCGCGCAGCGCCTCGGTCAATGAAGAGTTGCGGAGGCGTTCGAAGGAGCGGCTTCTCCAGGCGGCGGTCGAGCTGGTCGGCGAGCGCGGCTTCGAGGCCACGACGCTCGGCGACATCGCCGACCGGGCGGGCTCGGCCCGCGGTCTGGTCTCGTACTACTTCCCGGGCAAGCGCCAGCTCGTGCAGTCCGCCGTGCACCGGCTGATGCACCGCACGCTGGAGGAGGCGCTGGAGCGCGAGCCGCGTACCGAGGACGGCCGGGAGCGGATGGCGCGGGCCATCGACGCGATCCTGGGGCTGGCCGGGGACCGGCCCGTGCTGATGCGCCAGCACATGGCCGGGCTGTTGCAGGCCGAGGGCTTCGTGCCCTGCCCGGAACAGCGGCGCCTGGCCGAACTGCTGCGGGACACCGTTGCCCGGCACGGCTCACGGGACGTCGACAGCGACTACCCGATGCTGCGGGCCCTGCTGATGGGTGCCGTGTACGCCGCCCTGGTGCCGGGGGTGCCGATGCCGGTCCCCGTACTGCGGGCCGAGTTGTTCAAGCGCTACCAGCTCGACTGGGAGCTGGGTGTCCCGCCGGAGGCCGGAGCCTCCGGCGGGAGGAGCGACAGGGACCTGTCGCGGTTCTTCGCGACCGGGGACGCACCGGAGTGCGGTCCGCAGGGTCAGTCGAAGTAGTCCGGCTGCGTCTGCACGTTGAGCTCACGCAGGTGGACCCACCGTGCCGGGTCCGTGCGCCGGTCCTTGATCTTCAGGACGTCGAAGCCCTTGGTGATCTCGTTCGAGTAGATGTAGCCGTTGTAGTAGTACGCCGACCACGAGCCGCCGAAGGTCAGCTGGTCGGTGCCGATCGGGCCGCGTTCGAAGTAGGCGATCTCCCTGGGCTTCGAGGAGTCGGTGAACTCCCAGACGGAGACGCCACCCTGGTACCAGGCCTGGACCATGAGGTCCTTGCCCTTCACCGGGATCAGCGAGCCGTTGTGGGCGACGCAGTTCTCGGTGTCCGCCTGATGGCGGGGGATCTTGAAGTAGCTGCGGAAGACGAGCTTGCGCTGGTCGCCCTTGCCGACGATGTCGTAGATGCCGTCGGCGCCGCGGTTCGGGCCGGTCGCCGCGTTGCAGGTGGCCCCGCTGCCGCCGCCGAGCTCGTCGGTGAACACGACCTTGTTCGCCTTCTGGTTGAAGGTCGCCGAGTGCCAGAACGCGAAGTTGACGTTGTCCTGCACGCGGTCAATGACCTTCGGGTGCTCCGGGTCCTTGACGGAGAACAGGATGCCGTCCCCCATGCAGGCGCCCGCGGCCAGGTCCTTCGACGGCAGCACCGTGATGTCGTGGCAGCCGGTGGTCTTGGACACGCCCGGGTTGGTGGGCCCGCCCGGGTTGCCGCCGCCGTCCGGCCCCTCACCGGGGAACAGCACCGGGAATCCCACGACCGCCGCCTTCTCGGGGGCGTTGCGCGGCACCTTGATGACGGAGATGCCGTCGTGCGGCGGCTGGCAGTCCGGGTACGTGGCGTTCGGCGAGTACGAGGAGACGTACACGTAGACGTTCCGCCGCTCCGGCACCAGCGTGTGGGTGTGCGAGCCGCAGGCGGTCTCGACGGCGGCGACGTACCGCGGGTTCCGCTTGTCGCTGATGTCGAAGACCTTCATGCCCTCCCACGAGGACTTCTCGGTCGCCGGCTGCGTGGTGCTGCTGCAACTGCTGTCGCTGCGCGAGGAGTCGGTGGACAGGAACAGCAGGTTGCCGGAGACGGAGATGTCGTTCTGCGAGCCCGGGCACAGCACCTGGGCGACCGTCTTCGGCGACTTCGGGTTGCTGATGTCGAAGATGCGGAAGCCGTCGTAGTTGCCGGCGAAGGCGTACCTGCCCTGGAAGGCCAGGTCCGAGTTGGTGCCGGGCAGCACGTCCTTGGGGATGTTGGCGACGTGCTCGATGTTGGCGGAGTGGACGATCTCGTCCTGGCCGGGTATCTCGCCGCTCTCGATGGCCTCGCGCGCCTCGGCCCGCGCGCTCTTGGAGACGTCCTTCGGCGTGGGCGGCACGTCCCCCGGGTCGGGGACGGCCCCTGCCGGCGCCGCCACGAGGAGCGCGGCCAGCAGTCCGCCGGCGATCGCACTGGCTCCCAGGCGTCTGCGGCGTGTTCTGCGGTCGTTCAACAGGATCACTGTTTTTCCTCCCTGGTTCCGTTCGCTGCGGAACCGTTCACTCACCACGCAGTATCGTCCTCGTCATGCACATACCAACAGGTGTCAACAGGATCGTAAAGAAGCCACTCGGTCAATGACCCGTGGAACATGCCCGAATGGCCGTCAGCCCCACGAGGTGTCCACCAACCCGCCCGCCACAGGAGGTCGTTGTGCTCTTCCGCCGTGCGTCCCGTACGTCCGTCGTCGCGACGGGGCTGGTCGCCCTGGCCGCGCTCATGACGGGGGGCTGCGACTCCGGTCCGGACCGCAAGCCCGCCGCGGAGGACGGGCCCGCCGTGATCGCACCGGGTGAGCCCGGCGAGCCGAACCGCACCCTGTCCGCCGAGGAGGCCGCCGGCCGGCGCTCGGAGAACGACTCCCCCAACTCGGCCGACGTCTCCTACGCGCGCATGATGATCGAACACCACGCCCAGGCCCTGGTGATGACCGAACTCGCCCCGCAGCGCGCGCAGTCCACCAAGGTGAAACGGATCGCCGCACGGATCGCCGCCGCCCAGAAGCCGGAGATCGAGGCCATGAAGGGCTGGCTGAAGTCGTACGGCAAACCGCTAAAGGCGGAGCGGCACGAGCACGCCGTGATGCCCGGAATGGCGACCCAGGCACAGCTGAAGAAGCTCCGCGCGGCCGACGGAAAAGCCTTCGACCAGCTCTTCCTGACGCTGATGACGACCCATCACCAGGGCGCGATCACGATGGCCGCGGACGTGAAGGGGCAGGGCAACAACATCCGGATCGAGGAGATGGCCGACGAGGTGATGGCCCAGCAGACGAGCGAGATCACACGGATGCGGGACATGCTCTAGCGGACTTCCGTGCCGCCCGGCGCCGGGGCCGTTCAGCGCCGGGCGCGGCGCGGTGACAGGAGTCCGGCGTCCCGGGCCTGGCCGATCAGTCTGAGGGCCTTGCGGCGACTGTGGCCGGTCGCGCACATCACGGCGAGGACCGGATCGGCACCGTCCTGCTGGGCCGCGCGGTACTCCTGCGCCACCAGCCACCGCCCCTCCGCACCGCGCGGCCATACCGGCCGGGCCCGCCGCCCCTGGCCTGCGCAGCCTTCGGGAGCCGTCCCGGCTCCGCACGCCTCGGCCAGTGAGTCCTCGATCCAGTCGGCGAGCACCGCCAGGTCGTCGAGGGACAGCGCGGGCTGCGCGCGTACGTCCTCCACGCCGACGCACCCCCCGGCCACTACGGCCAGTGCGTCGACGTGGGCGCCGTCGGTGAAGGCCAGCCGGACGTCGAACCACCGCGTGGCGTTCTCGTTCTCCCGGACCTCCCACGCGGGCCGCACGGACACCGCGCTGTCCGCCGGAGAGCGATCAGAGAGATTAAGAAAGGATGCTTCCAGCACACACAGAACGTAACCGAATGATCACATTCCATACAGATCGGACACGCGCCCGAGCGGAGCACAGCACCCTGTCAGCGGAGCCCGGCCGGTGCGATGCTGGAGGCGTCAGCGCTCTTGTGAGATCCCTCGGGATCACCGGGTAAGGAGATCCGCCGTGCTGCGAGTCGCCGTCGTAGGCTCCGGGCCGAGCGGGTGCTACACCGCCCAGAGCCTCGTCCAGCAGGACGCCGGGGTGCGCGTCGACGTCCTGGACCGGCTGCCGTGCCCGTACGGCCTGGTCCGCTACGGAGTGGCTCCGGACCACGAGAAGATCAAGTCGCTCCAGAACAACCTGCGCACGATCCTGGAGCACGACCGGGTCCGGTTCCTCGGCGGCGTCCAGGCCGGTCCCGGCGGGGTGCCGGTCGCCCGGCTGCGGGAGTTCTACCACGCGGTGGTGTACTGCGTGGGCGCCGCCACCGACCGGCATCTGGGCGTCCCCGGGGAGGACCTGCCGGGCAGCTGGTCGGCGACCCAGTTCGTGTCCTGGTACAGCGCCCACCCGGACGCCGTGGACGCCGGGTTCCTGCGGGACGCCCGGTCGGCCGTGGTGATCGGCGTGGGGAACGTCGCCGTGGACGTCACCCGGATGCTGGCGCGCGGCCTGGCCGAGCTCACCCCGACCGACATGCCGCAGGCGGCCCTGACGACACTGGCGGCGAGCCGGGTGACCGAGATCCACATGGTGGGCCGGCGGGGCCCGTCGCAGGCCCGCTTCACCACCAAGGAGCTGCGCGAGCTGGGCACCCTGCCGGAGACCGACGTCATCGTGGACCCTGCCGAGCTGGCCCTGGATCCCGGATACGCCGACCCGTCGGCCCTGCCCGCCCCGCAGCGCCGCAACGTGGAGGTACTGCGCGGCTGGTCCGGGACACCGCCGAGCGGCGCCCCGCGCCGGATCCGGCCGCGCTTCTTCCTCCGCCCGGTCGAACTGCTCGCCGAGCGGGGCCACGTGGGCGCGGTGCGGTTCGAGCGGACGGCCCCGGACGGACACGGCGGCGTGGCGGGCACGGGCCGCTACGAGGACATCGAGGCACAGCTGGTGCTGCGCTCGGTGGGCTATCGCGGAGTGCCGCTGGAGGGGCTGCCGTTCGACGCGGACAGCGGCACGGTGCCGAACCTGGCCGGGCGCGTCCTGCGCGAGGGCGTCGTCACACCGGGCGAGTACGTGGCCGGCTGGATCAAGCGGGGCCCGACGGGCGTCATCGGCTCGAACCGCCCCTGCGCGAAGGAGACGGCGACGTCCCTCCTGGAGGACGCGCCCGCCCTCCTGGCCAGGGCCGTCCCCGATGACCCGCTCACGGCCCTGCGCGCGGAGGGCGCCACCCCGGTCGAGTGGACGGGCTGGCAGTCGATCGAACAGGCAGAGGCGATGCTGGGAGCATCACTCGGCAGGAACGTGGTGAAGCTCCCCGACTGGCAGTCCCTCATGACCGCCGCGCACGGCGACGCGGTCTAGGGCCTGTCGTTTGGATCAGGTCGCAGGAAAGCGACCGTGCTGTTCAGCGCCGGTGAGCGAGGTCTGGTGCGTGCAGCTGCAAGGCGGAGGAGGGCGTCGACGCGATGGGGGCACCGCCCGCGCGAGCGAAGCCGAGCGTGGGGGAGTCGGCAACCGACGACAACGCGGCAGATGCGCGTGCCAGACCTCGCGTCTGCGGCGTGATCCAAACGACAGGCCCTAGCCACCACGGACGGCCTGGCGAGCCGCGGCATCGAGCAGGGCATCCAGCAACCCCGGGAACAGCTCGTCCAGATCCCCCCGCCGCAGCCCGTTCATCTTGGCCGTCCCGCGATACACCTGCCGAATCACCCCGCTCTCCCGCAAGACCCGGAAGTGATGCGTGGTCGTGGACTTCGTGACCGGCAGGTCGAAGTGCGAACAGGACAACTCCCCGCTGACTCCGGCGAGCTCCCGCACGATCCGCAACCGCATCGGGTCGGAGAGCGCATGCAGCACCCCCTCCAGCCGGATCTCGTCACGCACGGGATGCGGCAGGTCGCGGCTGCTGACGGCGGGAGAGGTCACGGCGGCTCCACTTTCCTTCGGGGATCCCATAGTACGAGAAACCTCGTAGTTTGACATCCACCGTACTACGATGCCTATCGTACGAGTCGACATCGGCCCCGTGACGAATGGAGTCCGCCGTGACCGCGCTCTTCGAGCCCTGCACCCTGCGCGATGTGACGATCCCGAACCGCGTGTGGATGCCTCCGATGTGCCAGTACTCGGCCGCACCGGAGGGCCCGGAGACCGGCGCCCCCACCGACTGGCACTTCGCGCACTACGCCGCCCGCGCCACCGGCGGCACGGGCCTGATCATCGTCGAGGCCACCGCGGTGTCACCGGAGGGCCGCATCTCGCCGTACGACCTCGGCATCTGGAACGACACGCAGGTGGAGGCGTTCCGCCGCATCACCCGCTTCCTCACCGCGCAGGGCACGGTGCCGGCGATCCAGATCGCGCACGCCGGCCGCAAGGCTTCGACCGACCGTCCCTGGAAGGGCGGCGCCCCGGTCGGCCCGGACGCCCACGGCTGGGCGTCCGTCGCGCCGAGCCCGGTCGCCTTCGACGACCGGCATCCCGTCCCCGCCGAGCTGACCGTCCACCAGATCAAGGACGTGGTCGGGCAGTTCGCGGCCGCGGCCCGCCGCGCGCTCGCCGCCGGCTTCGAGATCGCCGAGATCCACGGTGCCCACGGCTACCTGATCAACGAGTTCCTCTCCCCGCACTCCAACCACCGCACCGACGCCTACGGCGGCTCGTACGAGAACCGCACCCGTTTCGCGCTCGAGGTCGTCGACGCCGTACGGGAGGTGTGGCCGGACGACAAGCCGCTGTTCTTCCGCATCTCGGCGACCGAATGGCTCGACGAGGACGGCTGGACCGCGGACGACACCGTCCGCTTCGCCGCCGACCTGCGGGCCCACGGCGTCGACCTGCTGGACGTCTCCACCGGTGGCAACGCCTCCGGCGTCCGCATCCCCACCGGACCCGGCTACCAGGTGCCCTTCGCCGCCCGGGTGAAGCAGGAGACGACGCTGCCGGTCGCCGCGGTGGGGCTGATCACCGAGGTCGAGCAGGCCGAGAAGATCCTGGCCAACGGTGAGGCGGACGCGATCCTGCTCGGCCGCGAGCTGCTGCGCAACCCTTCGTGGGCCCGGCAGGCTGCGCGGGAACTCGGCGGCGAGGTGCGGGTGCCGGACCAGTACCACCGGTCGGTCTGATCCGGCACCCGACCCCCGAGGCACACCGCTTGCGTCAACCGGTCGTGCACGCAGTCCCGTTGAGGGTGTACGCGGCCGGTGCGGCACTGTTGCCGCCGTGACTGGCCTGATAGCCGATGCTCACGCTCGCGCCCGGCGCGATGGTGCCGTTGTAGGACACGTTGGTCGCGGTCACCGACCCGGACGAGGGCGTGTAGGTGGCGCCCCAGCCGCCCGTGACCGTCTGCCCGGCCGGGAGCGTGAAGCCGAGTTTCCAGCCGTTGACCGTCGTCGTACCGGTGTTGGTGATGGTCACGGAGGCGGTCAGACCGGTGTTCCAGGCGTTCACCGCGGCCGTCACCTTGCAGGCGCCGGGCTGGGGCTGGGGGGCCGGGCCCGACTTGTCCAGGCCGAAGAAGGTGAGCACGCGGGATGCCATGCCCTGGGCGTACAGATTGTGACCGACGCCCTGGAGGCTGACGGCCTCCACGGGGGCCTGGTCACCCGTGCCGCCGTAGCGCGTGCGGGTCCAGCCGGACTGGGGCGTGTCGGTGACGGCCGGTGTCTGGCTCACGCCCTGGACGTTCGTCCACTGTTTGATCTGCTCCCCGAAGTTGGGGTAGCGCAGGACGTCGTCCTCGGTGCCGTGCCAGATCTGCATCCGCGGGCGGGGGCCGCTGTAGCCGGGGTACGCGCCCCGGACCAGGTCACCCCACTCCTTCGGGGTGTGGGTGACCGTGCCGCCCGAGCAGTTGCTGTTCCACTCGGAGCCGTCGGTGGTGGCGAAGCAGGCGAACGGCACGCCGGAGAAGGCGGCACCGGCCGCGAACACGTCGGGGTAGTCGCCGAGCAGGACGTTCGTCATCATCGCGCCGGAGGAGATGCCCGTGGCGAACACCCGGCCGGTGTCGGCGTCGTAGGTGCGGGTCACCCAGTCGATCATCGACTTGATGCCGACCGGGTCGCTGCCGCCGCCGCGGCGCAGCGCCTGGGGCGAGGAGACGTCGAAGCACTTGCTGCTGCGCGTGACCGACGGGTAGAGCACGATGAACCCGTACCGGTCGGCCAGGGTGTCGTACTCGGTGCCGTTGTACATGTCCGGGCCCGAGCCGGTGCACCAGTGCACGGCGACCACGACCGCCGGGTTCGGTGTGACGCTCTCCGGCACGTACAGGTACATCCGCAGGTTGCTGGGGTTCGTACCGAAGTTCGTGACCTCGGTGAGGGTCGCGGCGGGTACGGCCTTCTCGCGGGCGGCGGCCGCGGGTGCCGTGAGCGCGGTGGCCGCGAGCAACGGCAGCAGCGCGGCGAGGAGCGCGAGGAGCATCGACCGCAGCGGTCTCCTCGTGATGGGCTGGGGGGTGACAGGCACGTCCGGGGTCCCTTCGGTTGTCAGGCGCGGCTCGCAGGACGTCGTGCGGCGGTTCAGCAGGTGGAGTTGGTCTGGGTCAGCAGGGCCGGCCGCCAGGGCAGCCGGTAGTACTGAGGGTCTGGTCGACGCCGGCGCGGATCATCTCGCCGTGGCTGAAGTGCGGTACTGGTGGCCGTTGCCGTCCGAGAAGAACAGGTGGCAGTCCGTCCGGTCGCAGCTCGTCCAGAAGTCCAGCCAGGCGCCGTCGCCCTTGTTCTCGGTCACGACGGTCGGCTCGCTGCCGAAGAAGTTCCGCGGCGCGCTCCAACTGAACGGGTCCGACGGGTCCTTGGTGGTGGAGGCGGCCTCGGACCACTGGGCGAAGCTCGTGTGCCCGAGGCTCCAGCGCCCGGCGCTGTCGGCGGTCGTGGAGTAGACGTGCCAGCGGTCCCGGTAGCGGAACACCGTCGGGTCCTTGACCGAGACAGGGCGAGCACGCCGACGGCCGGCAGCATGAACACGAGCCCGGTGACGAACGTACGCATGCGCGGAGTCCTCATCGACCCGCCCTCTCGTGAAGGGAAGCGCCCGATCGGCATGGTGACATGGACATGGTCTGTATGGAAGCGCTCCCACGCCGCTCCCGGCAGGACCACCGCCCTGACCAGGTCCGGCCGAATGTGTTCTGCGCGAGGCGTTGACTAGAAAGCGCTTGCCCCCTACGTTCCGTTCAGCAGTGTGACCCGGAAGCGCCTCCGCCAGGGCGCCCGCCGGGCCCGCCACGCCTGGGTAAGTGCACACCCGGCGCATGGCAGGACCTCCGGACCCGCGGCACACGGCGCGCGCGGTGAACAACATGGCGAACGTCATTCATGTACATGACCGACCTGGCACCATGAAGGCACCACGAAGGGACGCACCCCACATGCGTACTCATCCCCCACGTACACGTGTCCACAGATCCACCCTGGCGCTCGCCGCCGCATCCGCACTGGCGACCGTGACGGTCCTGGCCGTTCCCCAGCCGGCCGGGGCCGCAGAGACATCGCCGGTCGGTTTCGGCGCGGGGACGACCGGCGGCGGCAGCGCCTCGGCGGTCACCGTCTCCACCCTGAGCGCCTTCAAGTCGGCCGTGACCGGCAACTCGGCCAAGGTCGTCCGGGTCAACGGCCTGATCCCGCTGAGCGGTCAGGTCGACGTCGGCTCCAACACGACCGTCCTGGGCGTGGGTTCCGCGTCCGGCTTCACCGGCGGCGGACTCCGGCTGAAGAAGGTCTCCAACGTCGTCATCCGCAACCTCAACATCAGCAAGCCGGTGGCGCCCGCCGACGGCATCACCGTCGAGGCGTCCAGCAAGGTCTGGATCGACCACAACTCCTTCTCGGCCGACCGCGATCACGACAAGGACCACTACGACGGCCTGCTGGACGTCAACCACGGCGCGGACAACGTCACGGTGTCCTGGAACACCTTCAAGAACCACTTCAAGGGCTCGCTCGTAGGCCACAGCGACAACAACGCGAGCGAGGACACCGGCCGGCTGAAGGTGACGTACCACCACAACCACTTCGCCAACGTGTACTCGCGCATCCCCAGCCTGCGCTTCGGCACCGGGCACTTCTACAACAACTACGTCGAGGGCGCCGACACCGCCTGCCATTCACGCATGGGCGCCCAGATGCTGGTCGAGAACAACGTCTTCCGCTCGACGAAGGTCGCGGTCACCACGAACCGCAGCAGCGACGTCGACGGATACGCCAACCTGCGCGGCAACGACCTCGGTGGAGCCGCCACCGAGATCTCGCGGGTCGGCAGCTTCACCAGCCCGCCGTACGCCTACTCGGCGGAGCCGGCCTCGTCCGTCGTCGCCTCGGTGACGTCGGGTGCGGGCGCCGGAAGGCTCTGACACCCCGTCCGCTCGGACACCCCCCATACGCTCGAACGACAGAAGGAATCGGGACATGACTTCTGCGACACGCCCGCGCGCCCGTCGGCGCGCGCTGACCGGCGCGCTGGCCACCCTCGGCCTGTCGGTTGGCATGATCATGACCACCAACGCGCCGACGGCGAGCGCCGCCACCTGGCCGACCCCCAACGGCAGCCAGGGGACCTCCTCCACCATCTCCGTGTCCGGCACCAAGGACTACGGGATGAAGCGGTTCTACGGCACCGGAGCCCTGGCCGGTGACGGCCAGGAGGAGGGCCAGGACCCGATCTTCAAGCTCGCGAACGGCGCGGTGCTGAAGAACGTCATCCTCGGCGCCCCCGCGGCCGACGGCATCCACTGCGAGGGCAGCTGCACGCTCCAGAACGTCTGGTGGGAGGACGTCGGCGAGGACGCCGCCACCTTCCGCGGCGGCACCGGCGCCACGTACCACGTGATCGGCGGCGGCGCGAAGAAGGCGGCGGACAAGGTCTTCCAGCACAACGGCGGCGGCACCCTGAACATCTCCAACTTCGCGGTGCAGGAGTTCAAGACGCTCTACCGCTCCTGCGGCGACTGCTCCACGCAGTACACCCGCAAGGTCAACCTCAACACCATCGACGTGACCGGCACGGGCTCCACCGCCCGGCTCGTCGGCATCAACGTCAACCGCAACGACGTGGCGACGCTGCGGGGCATCACGATCCGCAACGACTCCGGCCGCAAGGTCGTCCCCTGCCAGAAGTACAACAACAACACCGCTGTCGGATCCGGACCCGACAGCACGAACTGCCTCTACTCCACCTCGGACATCACCTACAAGTAGCCCGCGAGGCAACCACAACCCCCCACGGTGAAGGCGGCCGTGCGCAGCGTCCCGGCGGCGCTGCGCACGGCCGCCCGCGTCATGCGCCCCGCACGCGCGCGCGTACCTCCCCGACCAGCTCCCGCTGGTAGTCGGTGTAGGCGGCGCGCAGCCCGGCTGCCGGCCAGTCGGCGGGCAGGAGTCCGGACGGCAGGACGGGGTCGGCGAGCAGGTGCCGCACGACGGCGGCGAAGGCGGTCAGGCGGTCGGCCGGGCGGGGCGCCCCGGCGATGTGGGCGAGCAGGGCGCGGGCCGTGGCGGACCAGGCGTCCAGCGGCCACAGGTCCCGGGCCAGCTCGCGGGCCGGCCGGCCGGGGCGGGCCGTGTAGTGCTGGGCGACCCGGTCCAGGTCGCCGGGCAGGGCGCGGGCCAGGTTGGCGGGGCGGAGCCAGACGCCCTCGCGGAGTTCGGCGAGCCGGAGGGCGGTCAGCCGGGCGCGCAGGTCGGCGCGTTCGGCGGGGCCGCGTCCGGTCGCGGTGATCACGACCATCTCCCAGTCGCCGTCCCACGCGCGCGTGCGCGGGTGCACGGCGTCGTCCTGGCGGCGCTGGCGTTCCAGCAGCCGGTCGCTGAGGCGGTAGCCGGTGTCGGTGCGCCGCAGATCGCCGGCGGCCACCATGCGGCTGAGCGCCGCCCGCAGCGTGGAGCCGCCGACGTCGAAGCCCTCCACGAGCCGCACGAGCTCCCTGACCGGCAGCTCGGGGGGATGCGTGCCGAGCAGCAGGCTCAGCACGACCGACCGCGCGGACAGCGGCCGCAGATCGAGCGCGCCGGGCCGCGCCGGGACGTTCATCGGCATGGTCACGTACTGTACGCGGCGGAAATCGGTGTTGCAGGATTGCTGCGACCGTAGGAGTAGTGCAACACTCGGCGTATGGTCTCGACTCTCGACGAACAGCGGGCGTACGGCGGACCCGCCACGCACGACGTCACGAACCAGGCCCCGCCGCTCGCCCCGTACGACGCCTCCGAGGACCCGGCCCTGCTGGAGGGGCTGCGGCGGGAGGGCGCCGGGTGGGCCGAGGAGAACCTGCGGCGGCTCGGCAGGCAGGCCGGCAGCGCCCAGGCGCAGGAGTGGGCCGACCTGGCCAACCGCCACGAGCCGGAGCTGCGGACGCACGACCGGTACGGCAACCGCGTCGACGAGGTCGAGTTCCACCCGAGCTGGCACCACCTGATGGGCGCCGCGATCGCCGCGGGACTGGCCGCGTCGCCCTGGGCGGACGACCGGCCCGGGGCCCACGTCGCCCGGACCGCCGGCGGACTGGTGTGGGGGCACACGGAGGCCGGCCACGGCTGCCCGACGTCGATGACCTACGCGGCCGTACCCGCGCTGCGCAGGCAGCCGGAGCTGGCGAAGGTCTACGAGCCGCTGCTGACGAGCCGGGAGTACGAGCCCGGGCTCCGGGTGCCGGCACAGAAGCGCGGGCTGCTGGCCGGCATGGGGATGACCGAGAAGCAGGGCGGCTCCGACGTCCGGACGAACACCACGACGGCCACGCCCACGTCCGAACCCGGGGTGTACACCCTGCGCGGACACAAGTGGTTCACCTCGGCGCCGATGTGCGACGTGTTCCTGGTACTGGCGCAGGCCCCGGGCGGCCTGTCCTGCTTCCTGGTGCCGCGCGTGCTGCCCGACGGCACCCGCAACACCTTCCGCATCCAGCGGCTGAAGGACAAGCTGGGCAACCGGTCCAACGCCTCCTCCGAGCCCGAGTTCGACGGGACCGTCGCCTGGCTGGTGGGGCCCGAGGGGCAGGGCGTCAAGACCATCATCGAGATGGTCAACTGCACGCGGCTGGACTGCGTCATGATGTCGGCCGCTCTGATGCGCAAGTCCCTCGTCGAGGCCGGGCACCACGCGCGGCACCGCAGCGCGTTCGGCGCACGGCTGGTGGACCAGCCGCTGATGCGCAACGTTCTGGCCGATCTCGCGCTGGAGTCCGAGGCCGCCACGACGCTCACCCTGCGGCTGGCCCGGGCGGCCGACCGGGCGATCCGCGGGGACGCCCAGGAGACGGCGTTCCGCCGCATCGCCACCGCCGTCGGCAAGTACTGGGTGACCAAGCGGGGTCCGGCCTTCACCGCGGAGGCCCTGGAGTGCCTCGGCGGCAACGGCTACGTCGAGGACTCGGGCATGCCCCGGCACTACCGCGAGGCTCCGCTGCTGTCGATCTGGGAGGGCTCGGGGAACGTCAACGCCCTCGACGTGCTGCGGGCGCTGAGCCGCGAACCCGGCACGGCCGAGGCCCTGTTCAGCGAGTTCGCCCTCGCCCGAGGGGCGGACGCCCGGCTGGACGCGGCCGTGACGCGGCTGAGGAACCGGCTGTCCGAGGCGTCGCAGACGACGGCCCGCCGGCTCGTGGAGGAGATGGCCCTGACGCTCCAGGCCTCCCTCCTCGTCCGCTATGCCCCGCCGGCGGTCGCCGACGCCTTCTGCGCGACCCGGCTCGGGGGCGACTGGGGACACGCGTTCGGGACGCTGCCGGAGGGTGCGGGGCTCGGCTCGATCGTGGAGCGTGCGCTGCCCGGCGGGAACTGAACCACCCTCGCCCGGGCGACCGAGCCGCTGTCGGCCAACCAGCACACAGTTCGCGCACAGTCATCGCCCGATTCCGCTTCGTTGTCAGTGCCGTGGTGCAGACTCCCCGTCAGTTGGCACTTCGCCTGGGGAGGACAACGTGTTCAGGGGGATCGACGAGGTCGACTGGGCCTCGCTGCGGCATGCCGACGGCAGCGCGGAGGACGTGCCCCGGCTGCTCCGGGGACTTGCCTCCGCCGACCCGGCCGAGCGGGAGACCGCGCTCGACCGGATGTACGGCGCCGTGCACCACCGGGGAGACGTGTACGACTCGACGCTCGCCTGCGTTCCGTTTCTCCTCGCGCTCGCCGTCCGTGAGGAGGTGTGCGACCGGGCGGGGGTGATCGAGCTCCTCGTCAGCATCGGTGGGGCCCGTGGGGAGGGGGGCGGCGGGGGCGGGGGCGGTGATCTCGCCGCGAGGGCCCGTGCCGCCCTGAGCGCGGGTGGCGATGTGTTCGCCCGGCTGGCGGGGGACGCGGACGCCGGGGTGCGCCGGGCGGCCCCGGCGGCCCTCGTGCGGTTCCTCGACCGGCCGGCGCGTGTGCTCGCCCTGTTGCGGGAGCGGATCGCCGTGGAGCGGGACGACCGGGTCCGGCTCGCCCTGGCCGAGGGCCTCGGCCTGTTCGCACGGCGGCACCCGCCGGGCGGCGATGCCCACGCCGCCGAGGCCGTGGACCTGCTGGCGGCGCTGAGCGGGCCGCCCTACGAGCCCGGGCTGCGACTGGCCGCGCTCGGGCAGCTGGCGCAGTGCGCACCGGAGTTGCTTCCCGCGGATCTCGTACCCACCGTGGTCGGGCTGCTCCGGGACAGGTCCGGGCAGCGCTCGCGCGGGAGACCGGCCCAGGACGGCCCCGGTGTGGACACGCTCGCCGGGCGGCTGCGACGGCTGCGCCCCTCGGACGAGGAGGGCTCCCGGCTGCTGCGGACCCTGCACACCGCGCTCGGCGGCCGGGTGGCCGACCGGGTCGCCCTGCTGTGCGGGCAGTTGACCAGCCCGGATCCCCTGGACCGGTGCAACGCCGTGTGGATGTCGGCCGGGCTGTTCCGCGAGTGGCGTACCGGCGTGGCGGAGCCGGTCGCCCTCATAGGTGCCCAACTGGGCGCCGAGGAGGTCCGGTTGCACGACGCTGCCGTCGCCGTCCTGGTGGAGCTCTTCGAACTGGCGCTGCCCGCCGCGGACCACCTCCACGCCCTGGTGATCCGCCGTCCCGAGCTTCGGATACGTCACGGGGAGCGGAGGGCCCCGACGCTGGGCGGCCCGCTCAAGGCGCTGGCCAGAGCCGGGGACCCGCGGGCCACACCGGTGCTGGCCGAGGTGCTGGCGGGGCCGGTCGTACCGCACGACCTGGGGCTGGTGACACCCCACCTGGGCCCCGCTGCCACGCCGCTCACGCCCGCCCTGCGGCGACGCCTCGCCCGCGTTCCGCCCGACTCCCCCGACACGCATGAGCGGGCCGTTCCCCTCCTGTCGGCGCTCACGGCACTGGGCGACGCCGAGTCCCTGCCGTCGGTGCTGCGCCTGCTGCGTGGCATGCCGGACGGGCTGCGGCTGCGCGACGCCGTCACGGGGGCGGCGGTCCGTGCCCTCGGGGCATTCGGCGGCGCCGCACGCGAGGCGATACCGGATCTTCGCGGGCTGCTGGAGACCGACTGCGCCGTCGCGGCAGCGGACGCGCTGTGGTCGGTCACGGGTGAGGCGGAAGCCGTCGTGCCCGTACTGCTACGGAACCTGACGGACCCCGGGAGCGGCCGGTATCGCCCCGCGGCGGCCGCGGACGTGCTCGGACGGCTGGGGCCGGCGGCCCGTACGGCCCTGCCCGGGCTGCGCCGGATGACCGGCTCCGGCGAGGCGTCGGAACGGGCCGCGGCGGCGTGCGCGGTGTGGCGGATCACCGGGGAACCGGAACGGGAGCAGGTCCTTCCCGTCCTCCGTGCCGCATGGGTCGAGCACCCGCGCACCCGCACGGCGATCGCCGGGTGCGTGGCAGCGCTGGGCTCCAGGGGAGCGCCCCTGCACGACCTGCTCCGAGCGGAACTCATGTCCCCGCGTCGGCATCGGGCCGGCTCCGGCTGCTACGACAGTCACGGCATCCACGAGGATGAGGTGTTGCTGCGGGTGTGCCGGGGGGCGCTGGGCCGGGAGGGCGGTGGGTAGGGCGGCCGGGCCGGGGTGGGCCCGGACTCGTCGGGGTGGGCCCCCGCCCGGTCACCTCGTCATGCGCCCCGACCGATCACCCCGTCGTGCGCCCCCACAGTGGGCCGAAGCGGGACCACTCGGCGTCCCACTGGTCCATGCGTCGGCGTTCCAGGCGGCGGCGTACCGCGCGGCCACCGGCGAGTGGCACGACCGCCGCGCAGACGCCCGCCACGCCGCCGATCAGCCACGCGCGTACGCGGGCCTGGGACTCGGTGACGGGTCGGGTCACCTGGCGGCCCTCGCGGTCCGTCCACACGGTGATCGGCGAACCGGCCTGACTGCCCGCCAGGACCCGCACCTGGCCGGAGTGCGAGGAACCGTCCGCGGCGGTCCACCGTGCCTCCGCCCACACCTGCTCGGCGTGCGAGACGTCGCCGTTCTCAGAGGCCGTCCCGGGAGCCCGCTCGGCGAGCCGGGCCACGAGGGGGCGCCACTCGACGCGCTCGCGGGCCAGCCCGTCCTCGACGGACCGGCTCACCGTCATGCCGGCGAGCACCCCGACGAACACGGTGAGCAGCCACACGCCCAGCACCACCCAGGCCTCCACCCTGTCGGCGCGCCGCTTGAGCGGATTGCGCCGCCAGCGCCACAGCCACACCTTCGGACCACGTAACGCCATCGAAGGCATCCTCCTCACGAGCGCATGACCATCCCGCCGCCCTCCCCATACGGAAGCGGGCCGCTGGATGCTCACTGCACGTACCCCGGGAGGGCGCCGCGGCCCGTGGCGGCGCCTTCGCGGGCGAGGGCGGCGGACGCCCGCACGCGGCGCCGACACGGTCCTGACCTGCGCCGGAGTCCGCTCCGGGGGTGACTGTCAGTGGTGGGGTGCAGACTGGCCCGTGTCTGAGACGAGGGCGTCGACGACGACGCCGCGGAGGTGATCGGCATGACCGAGGTACTGCTCGCCGTGGGCACGCGCAAAGGCCTGTTCATCGGGCGGAGGCGGGACGGCGGCGCCTGGCAGTTCGACGAGAGCCCCTACTTCAACGCGCAGGCCGTGTACTCGGTCGCCATCGACACCCGCACCGCGACCCCGCGGCTGCTGGCCGGCGGCGACAGCGCGCACTGGGGCCCGTCCGTGTTCCACTCCGACGACCTGGGGCGGAGCTGGACGGAACCGGCCCGGCCGGCCGTCAAGTTCCCCAAGGAGACGGGGGCCTCCCTGGAGCGGGTGTGGCAGCTGCACCCGGCCGCCGCCGAGCCGGACGTGGTGTACGCGGGCACGGAACCGGCCGCGCTGTACCGCTCGGAGGACCGCGGGGAGACCTTCGAGCTCGTCCGGCCCCTGTGGGAGCACCCCACGCGGTCGAAGTGGATGCCGGGCGGCGGCGGTGAGGGCCTGCACACCGTGCTCACCGACACGCGCGATCCCAAGGCGGTGACGGTCGCCGTCTCGACCGCCGGCGTGTTCCGCACGCTGGACGGCGGCGCGACCTGGTCGCCCTCCAACTCGGGCGTCTCCGCGGTGTTCCTGCCCGATCCGAACCCGGAGTTCGGCCAGTGCGTGCACAAGGTCGCCCGGGACTCGGCGAACCCGGACCGGCTCTACCTTCAGAACCACTGGGGTGTCTACCGCAGCGACGACGCGGGCGCGCAGTGGACGGACATCGGGGAGGGGCTGCCGTCCACGTTCGGCTTCGCGGCGGCCGCGCATCCGCACAGAGGCGACACCGCGTACGTGTTCCCGATCAACGCCGACGCCGACCGGGTCCCGGCCGACCGCCGGTGCCGGGTCTACCGGACGGCGGACGCCGGCAAGAGCTGGGAGCCGCTCTCGGCGGGGCTGCCCCAGGAGGACCACTACGGCACGGTGCTGCGCGACGCGATGTGCACGGACGACGCCGATCCGGCGGGTGTCTACTTCGGCAACCGCAACGGCGAGGTGTTCGCCTCGGCGGACGACGGCGACAGCTGGCAGCAGCTCGCCTCGCATCTGCCGGACGTGCTGTGCGTGCGGGCCGCGGTCGTCGGCTGAGGGGAGGACGAGACGGGGGACGAGGCGGGGGGCGAGGCGACGGATGGGCTTACGAGCGGGCCTTGGCCACCGGTTGATCGCCGCTGCCCGTACGGCAGTAGGGTGACGCCCGTGGCACCACGACCCTTGCATGAAATCGTCGAAGCGGGCTGGGCGAAGGCCCTGGAACCGGTGGCCGAACGCGTCGCCGCGATGGGGGACTTCCTCCGCGCGGAGATCGCCGCGGGACGCACCTACCTCCCGGCCGGGCCGAACGTGTTGCGGGCCTTCCAGCAGCCCTTCGACGACGTACGGGTCCTGATCGTCGGTCAGGACCCGTATCCGACCCCGGGACACGCGGTGGGACTGTCGTTCTCGGTCGCGCCCGAGGTGCGGCCGCTGCCCGGCAGCCTCATCAACATCTTCCGGGAGCTGAACGCCGATCTGGGCCTGCCGCAGCCGTCCAGCGGTGACCTCACGCCGTGGACGCAGCAGGGTGTGCTGCTGCTCAACAGGGCGCTCACCACCGCCCCGCGCAAGCCCGGCGCGCACCGGGGCAAGGGCTGGGAGGAGGTCACCGAGCAGGCGATCCGGGCCCTCGCGGCGCGCGGCAAGCCCCTGGTGTCCATCCTGTGGGGCCGTGACGCCCGCAACCTGCGCCCGCTGCTCGGCGACCTGCCCTCCGTGGAATCCGCCCACCCCTCCCCCATGTCGGCGGACCGGGGCTTCTTCGGCTCCCGTCCGTTCAGCCGGGCCAACGACCTGCTGATCCGCCAGGGCGGCCAACCGGTGGACTGGCGCCTGCCGTGACCGGGGCGTCGGAAGGCTCGGCTTCGGAGGGCTCGGCTTCGGAGGGCTCGGCTTCGGAAGGCTCCGGCTTTCTCGCCGTGGACTCCGGCGGGTCCGGACTCCGGGTGGTCGTGGGAACCGCCGAGCGCGGACCGCTCGCCCGGCGGGCGTCCGACGAGCCCGTACGCACGGGCGGCCGGGGCATCGACCCCGGGGACTTCATGGCGCGGCTCGTGCCCCTGGTGCGTGCCCTGATCGCCGAGGCCGGTCCTGTGCGGCTGACCGCCGCCGTCGTCGGCGCGGCCGGGCTCGCCTCCCTCGGTGCAGGGCTGCGCGCCGAACTGCCGAGTGCCCTGGCCCGGGAGTTCGGCGTACGGAGGGTGGCGCTGGCCGCCGACGCCGTGACCGCGTACGCGGGTGCCCTCGGGCACCGGCCGGGTGCCGTGATCGCCGGTGGTACGGGCCTGATCGCGATCGGCACCGACCTGGCGGGCTGGCGTCGGGCGGACGGCTGGGGTCATCTGCTCGGCGACTGCGGCGGCGGTGCCTGGATCGGGCGGGCCGGGCTGGAGGCCGCACTGCGGGCCCACGACGGGCGGGAGGACGGCTCGGCCCGGCTGCTGGCCTGTGCCGAGGAGGTGTTCGGGCCCGTGGCGGGGCTGCCCGGCGCACTGTATCCACGGCCGGACCGGCCCGCCGTGCTCGCCTCGTTCGCGCCCCAGGTGGCCGCGTGCGCGGACGGGGACCCCGTGGCGGCGGGCATCCTGCGCGCGGCCGCCCGGCACATGGCCGACTCGGCGGCTGCCGTGTGCCCGCCCGGCGACGCGTCGCGCGTCTCCGTCACCGGCGGCCTGTTCAAGATGGGCGACCCGCTCCTCGTACCGCTGGACGAGGAGCTGGCGAAGCGGCTCCCGCACGTGCGGCGGCTGCCGGCCGAGGGCGATCCGCTGCACGGCTCGGTGCGCATGGCGGCCGAACTGCGTGCCGGCCCGCTCACCCTGCCGGGTGACGAGGCCCTGCTGAGTGTGACAACCCTCTCGGGTGATTGATCCGGTCGGGCACCATCAGCACGTCATTCCATCCGTACGTAACTCATCAGACAAAACCGGACGGATACCGCTCACCTGCCCCCTCCCCGAACAGGGGAGCCCAAGAAGCCAGTAACATGCGGCGCCATGAGTTCCCCCACTGGACCCGAGTCCGGCCTCCCAGTACGAATGCCGCGACCCCGCCAGCCCGGACGGCACCGCCGTCCGGAGCCGCTGGTGGCTCCCGAGGGCGCGCCCGCGCTCGTCCTCGCCGTGCCGGGCACGCCCAGTAGCGCCACCCGCAGCCTCGCCGAAGAGGTCGTGAGCATCGCCCGCTCCGAGCTGCCCGGCATCGACGCCCGCATCGGGTACCTCGACGGGGACAACGCGGAGTTCCCCACGCTTCAGGCCGTGCTCACCTACACCGCCGAGGAGCGCACCGCCCGCTTCGAGCAGGCGCGTGCCGCCGGCATGGACGTCAGGGAGCCCGAAGGGCCCGTCGCGGTCGTCGTGCCGCTGCTCGCCGGCCCGGACAGCGCGCTGCTGCGCCGGGTCCGCCAGGCCGTCATGGAGAGCCGGATCGCCGCCGAGCTGACCGATGTCCTCGGCCCGCACCCGCTGCTCGCCGAAGCGCTGCACGTGCGGCTCTCCGAGGCCGGTCTGGCCCGCGCGGACCGTGCCCGGCTGTTCACCGTGGCGACCGCCGCCGACGGCATCATCCTGGCCTCCGTGGGCGGTGACGAGGCCGTGCAGGCGGCCGGGATCACCGGCATGCTGCTCGCCGCGCGCCTCGCGGTGCCGGTGATGGCCGCGGCCCTGGACCAGGAGGGCTCCATCGCGTCCGTCGCCGAGCAGCTGCGTTCCTCGGGTTCGCAGCAGCTGGCCCTCGCGCCGTATCTGATCGGCCCGGAGATCGAGCCGGGGCTGGTCGAGGAGGCCGCGAAGGAAGCGGGGTGCTCCGCCGCGGAGTCGCTCGGGCCGTACCCGGCGATCGGGAAGCTGGCGCTGGCCAAGTACACGACGGCGTTGGGGATCACGCCGCAGCAGGCTCAGGGCACGCCGGTTCGCTGACGTCGCCCGGTACGACCGAGAAGGCCCGCCCCGGTCGGGGGCGGGCCTTCGTCGTCGAGGTGAACCGACGCCGTCGGCGCGGATTCCCCGGCTCCTGTCAGCCGAGGATCACGCACGACGCCGCCGTCACTCTGATCGAGCCGGCGCGTCGCGGGATGCCCGTGCGCGGGTCGGTGACGAACCACGTCACGTCGCCGGAGCGTTCGTTGGCGACGTAGAGGAAGCCGTCGGAGACGGTGAGGGCGCGTGGCCAGCGGCCGCCGCAGGGCACGGTGGCGGTCAGCCGAAGCTCCTCGCCCTCGACGGCGAGCACGGACAGGACGTCCTCGCCACGGGTGGCGGTCCACACGAAGCGACCGTCGGGCGAGGTGACGATGCCCGAGGGGTAGGCGTCGCGCGCCGGCGCGCCGGACAGCACCGGGGTTTCGGTCAGCGGTGTCAGCACGCCCTCGGCTGCGTCCCAGCGGCAGACGGTGACGGACGGGGTGAGCTCGCTGACGACGTAGGCGTACGACCCGTCCGGGTGGAAGGCGAGGTGCCGCGGGCCCGAGCCGGGCCGCAGGGCGGTCTCCCGGTGCAGGGCGAGAGTGCCGTCCGTCAGCGTGCAGACCCGTACGGAGTCGGTGCCGAGGTCGACGCTGACGGCCCAGCGGCCGCTCGGGTCGGGCTGCACGTGGTGGGCGTGCGGTCCGTGCTGGCGCGGGGTGTGCGGGCCCGCGCCGGTGTGCTGGAGCACGTGGGCGGCGGACCGGGCGAGGGTGCCGTCGGGGCGGACGGGGACCGCGGTGACGCTGCCGGAGCCGTAGTTGGCGGTCAGGACGTGTCCGGCGAACAGGCTGAGGTGGGTCGGACCGTTCCCGTCGACCGGCACGGGCGGCCCGGCCGGCTCGGGTTTCTCCCCGTCGACGCGGTACGCGGCCACCGCGCCCTCGGCCGTCTCACTGACCGCGTACAGCATGTCGGCGTCCGGGGACAGGGCCAGGTAGGAGGGGTCGGGGACGGCGTCGACGCTGCTCAGGGCGGTCAGCGCGCCGCTGTCGGCATCGACGGCCGCCGTCACGATCCCGGGGCCGCCGGCCGCCGTGAACGAACCGATGTACGCCCGCCGCCTGCCGCTGTCAGCCACCGCTGTCCCTCTCGCCCCGCACTCGTCCCTCAAAGGCCCGGAATGACCGCGCAGCCGATCATGCGCGGTCTAGACCAAACGGTCAAGGACTGAGCGGGACCCGCTCAGGGGTATGCCGCGCTCACGCCCCGACCCATGGCGAACCCGAGGGGGTGCGCAGCGGTCGGGCGAGTTCCGACAGGGCGCGTTCCAGGCCGTGCAGGTGGGCCAGGGCGGGTTCCGTCGTGGCGGGCTGGTCCGCCTGGACCGAGACGTCTCCGCCGTCCGTGAGCGCCTCGACCGCGGCCTGCACGCGATAGCAGGCGGCGGCCAGACGGGCGTCGTGGGAGGCCTCGGGGTCGGCGGCGACGGCGACCAGCCCCCGGATCTCCCGGGCGCAGTCGTCGAGGAGGGCGAGCACGTGCCGGGCGCGTCGCTTGCGGCCGAGCATCGGGTTCAGCGGGTGCACCAGCGGGGCGACCGAGAGCCGTACCCGGGCGAGCAGCTGCTCGAGTTCCGCCACCCGCGGGGCCGGGTCGGCGTCGGCCGCGCCCGCCAGACGCCGGGCGGTCTCGGCGGTGCAGGCGTGGACACAGCGCAGGGCCCGCTGGATCCAGGCGTCGGTGATGCTGTGGGTGGTGACGGGCAGGACGAGGATCACGGCCAGCGCGGCGCCGAGCGCGCCGACGCCGGTCTCGGCGAGGCGCAGGGCGAGCAGGCCCGGGCCGAGCACTCCGAGAAGGCCGTAGAGCAGTCCGGCGAGGAGGGTCACCCAGAGCATCATCCAGGTGTAGGACACGGCGGCCGTGTAGAAGATGCCGAAGACGCAAGAGGCGGCGAGGACGGCCGTGACGGTCGGGTCGCCGTCGACGGGCATGGCGACGAGCAGGCCGAGGGCGATGCCGATGACCGTGCCGAGGAGCCGGCGGAAGCCGCGGACGAGGGTCTCGCCGCGCGAGGTGGTGTTGACGAAGATCCACCAGGTGGCGCCGACGGCCCAGTACCAGCGCTGCCCGGACACCAGCTGGCCCACGAGCAGGGCGAAACCCGCGCCGGCGGTCGCCTGGACCGCCTGGCGGGTGGTCACCCGGGCCAGGCCGGTGCCGCCCGGCGGGGCGGGCACGGCGGGCGGGGGCAGGCGGCGCTCGTAGCACCAGAACCCGAAGCGCACCACTGCGGCGGCGAGGACGGAGAGCAGGACCGCGGCGTACACCTCGGGCAGCTGGTCCGTGGTGGCGTGCAGGAACTGCGCCACGAAGAAGGTCATGAACGCGAACACGCCGAGGCTGTGCCCGCGCGGCCCCCAGCGGCGCGCGTACACACCCGCGCCGACCACGGCGAGGAAGGTGAGGTCGCGGGCCACCGGGTGGTCGTGCAGTCCGGCCGCAGCGGTGAGCACGGGCAGTCCGACGGCGGGCAGCAGCACGGTGGTGACCGCCTGCCCCCGGACCGTGGCGTCGGTGACGGTGAACAGGGCGAGCAGGGCGGCGAGGCCGCCGGTGACGGCTCCCGTGAGGGAGTGTCCGGCGAGGCCGCACACGGCGACCGCGAGCGCGATGCCGAGCACGGCACGCGTGGCGAACCGCAACCGCGTCCGCCCCGGATCCGGAGCCACGAACACCCTCTTCAGCACCACTTACCGCCCTCCTTCACCCCACCGGATCGAACGCCGGATGAGCAAGCATGAAAAAGGCGCCGCGGGGTCCGCAGCGCCATCGACGCGTCCATATCAGCATCCCGGACGCCACTGGCTCAACAGGCTCCTCCTAGACTGGGCCATTGGTACAGCCTGGGCGGCCAGGGAGCGGCCGTGGCAGGGCCAACGGACGAGGAGGGCGCGGCATGGCCGTGGACGAGCTCGACACCCGCATCCTGCGGCTGCTGCTGGAGCAGCCGCGCACGAGCGTGCGCGAGTACGCCCGTATCCTCGGCGTCGCCCGGGGCACGTTGCAGGCCCGGCTCGACCGTCTGGAGCGCGACGGCGTGATCACCGGAACGGGACCGGCCCTCTCCCCCGCCGCGCTCGGGCACCCGGTGCTCGCGTTCGTGCACATCGAGGTCACCCAGGGCCATCTCGACGAGGTGGGCGACGCGCTGGCGGCGGTGCCCGAGATCGTCGAGGCGTTCTCCATCACGGGCGGCGGGGATCTGCTCACCCGGGTCGTGGCGCGGGACAACGCGCATCTGGAGGACGTCGTCCAGAAGCTGATCAGCCTGCCCGGGGTCGTCCGCACCCGCACCGAGATCGCCCTGCGCGAGCGCGTCCCCCACCGGCTGCTGCCGCTGGTGGAGTCGATCGGCCGCGCGGCCCGGTCCTGACCCCCTGGCGGTCTGCGGATCATGGTCTTTGACATGCTGGAACCATGAGCAATCTCGGCGGCATATCGGTCATCTTCGATCTCGACGGAACGCTCGTGGACAGCGAGCCGAACTACTACGAGGCGGGCCGGCAGACGCTCGCCGAGCACGGCGTCACCGACTTCAGCTGGACGGACCACGAGCGTTACGTCGGCATCAGCACGCAGGAGACGGTCGCGGACTGGATCGAGCGGTACGGCCTGCGGGCCTCCGTCGAGGAGCTGTTCACCGTCAAGAACCGCCGCTACCTGGAACTGGCGCGCAGTTCCACGCGCGCGTACCCCGAGATGCGCAAGTTCGTCGAGCTGTTGGCGGCCGAGGACGTTCCCATGGCCGTGGCCTCGGGGTCCTCGCCCGAGGCCATCGCGGCGGTCCTGGCGGGCACGGGGCTGGACGCCCACCTGCGGGTCGTCGTCTCGGCGGACGAGGTCGCGCACGGCAAGCCGGCCCCCGACGTCTTCCTGGAGGCGGCCCGCCGGCTCGGCGCGGACCCGGTGGCCTGCGTGGTCCTGGAGGACGCCGCCCCGGGCGCCGCCGCCGCGCACGCGGCGGGGATGCGCTGCATCGCCCTCCCTTACGTCGCCGCCCAGGCCGACGCACCGGAGTTCGCCACCGCGGACCTGCTGCTGCGGGGCGGCCAGGAGGAGTTCACGGCGCAGACGGCGTATGACTGGCTGTGCCGCACGGTGTAGCCGTGTGGGCGGCCGTGCGACGTCACCGGTGCGACTCGCGGATCGCGGCCGCGTTCCTGGACCACGTCGCATGGCTGCTCGGGGAGCCGCCCTGGCCCGCGCTCCCCGTCCCGATCAGTTCTGAGCACCGATCCCGTCCGCAGCGTTGACGCCCTCCCACCCCGCGCATAACGTCTGGCCGACCCCCCGCACACTGTTCGTGATAACGAACAAGGCCCTCTCATGGAGGAGCACATGGCCCGGCCCCTCTCCAGACGATCCCTTCTCCAGGCCGCGGCACTGGCGGCGGCGACCCCTGCGGTCTCTCTCACCACGACCGGCCGAGCCGCGGCCACTGTTCAGGAGGCAACAGCCGTGACGGCGGCCCCGTCCGCATGGACCGTCCAGCCCTTCGCCCTCGAGGACGTGGCCCTCGGCCCCGGACTCTTCGCCGACAAGCGGCAGTTGATGCTCGACCACGCGCGCGGCTACGACGTGAACCGACTGCTCCAGGTGTTCCGCGCCAACGCCGGCCTCTCCACCGCGGGCGCGGTCGCCCCCGGCGGCTGGGAGGGGCTGGACGGTGAGGCCAACGGCAACCTGCGGGGCCACTACACCGGCCACTTCCTGACCATGCTGGCGCAGGCGTACCGCGGCACGAAGGAGCGGGTGTTCGCCGACCGGATCGGCACCATGGTCGGGGCGCTGACCGAGGTGCGCGCGGCGCTGCGGCGGGATCCGGCTGTGCTGAGCGTCCCGGGGAAGTTCGGGACCGGCGCGGATCAGGTACGTGGCTCCTACCAGTACGTGGATCTTCCGGCGGCCGTGCTCGGCGGGGCCTCGGCGATCACCCTCTCCGTCTGGGTGCGGCCCACGCACGACGCCAACTGGACCCGGGTCTTCGACTTCGGCGACGACACCACCCGTTACCTGTATCTGGCCGCCCGCAACCAGGCCGGAGTGCCGCGCTTCGCCATCACCACATCGGGCGCCGGCGGCGAGCAGGCCATCGACGGCACGGCCGCGCTGCCGCTGAACCAGTGGAGCCACCTGGCGGTCACGGTCGCGGGCGGCACCGGCACCCTCTACGTCAACGGCACCGCCGTGGCACGCAACACCGCGATGAGCCTCACCCCGGCGGCCCTCGGCACGCTGAAGAACAACTGGCTGGGCCGCTCGAACTACTCCGCCGACCCGGTCTTCGCGGGCGCCTACGAGGAGTTCAACGTGTTCTCGCGGGCGCTGACCGCCGCAGAGATCACCGAGTTGCAGAGCCGCCGGGCCGCCGACGCCTCGACGGGCCGCGGCGACCTGGCGTCGTACGCCTTCGACGAGACGTCCGGCGGGACGTTCGCCGATGCTTCCGGCCGGAACCCGACCGCCACGCTGCGCCGCACCTGGGGCGGGCCCAGCCACCCCGGGTTCCTCGCGGCGTACCCGGAGACGCAGTTCATCGACCTGGAGTCGAGGACCAGTCCCGACTACACCAAGGTGTGGGCGCCGTACTACACCGCGCACAAGATCCTCAGGGGGTTGCTCGACGCGTACACGGCCACGGACGACGACCGGGCCCTGGAGCTCGCGTCCGGCATGTGCGACTGGATGTACTCCCGGCTGTCCAGGCTGCCGGAGTCCACGCTCCAGCGCATGTGGGGGATCTTCTCCAGCGGCGAGTTCGGCGGCATCGTCGAGGCGGTCTGCGACCTGCACACGATCACCGGCAAGGCCGAACACCTCGCGCTGGCCAGGCTGTTCGACCTGGACCGGCTGATCGACGCGTGCGCGGCGAACACCGACATCCTCGACGGACTGCACGCCAACCAGCACATCCCGATCTTCACCGGCTATGTGCGGCTGTACGACGAGACGGGCGAGGAGCGCTATCTGACGGCGGCGAAGAACTTCTGGGACATGGTGGTACCGCACCGCATGTACGGCATCGGCGGCACCAGCACCGGGGAGTTCTGGAAGGCCCGGGACGTGATCGCGGGCACCATCGGCGGGGCCACCGCCGAGACCTGCTGCGCGTACAACATGCTCAAGCTGAGCCGGACCCTGTTCTTCCACGAGCAGGACCCGAAGTACATGGACTACTACGAGCGGGCGCTGTACAACCAGGTGCTCGGTTCGAAGCAGGACAAGCCGGACGCCGAGAAACCGCTCGTCACGTACTTCATCGGGCTGACACCCGGTCATGTCCGGGACTACACGCCCAAGCAGGGCACGACCTGCTGTGAGGGCACGGGCATGGAGAGCGCCACGAAGTACCAGGACTCGGTGTACTTCGCGAAGGCCGACGGCAGTGCCCTGTACGTCAACCTGTACAGCCCGTCCGCGCTGACCTGGGCCGAGAAGGGCGTCACGGTCACGCAGACCACCGCGTTCCCCGAGGAGCAGGGCAGCACGCTGGCCTTCGGGGGCGGCCGGGCCTCCTTCACGCTGCGGCTGCGCGTGCCGGTGTGGGCGACCGCCGGGTTCCGGGTGACCGTCAACGGGCGTGCGGTGTCCGGGACGCCGAAGCCCGGGAGCTACTTCGACGTGTCCCGGACCTGGCGGGCCGGCGACACCGTCCGTATCGCCATGCCGTTCCGGACGCGGGTGGAGAAGGCTCTCGACGACTCGTCCCTGCAGACCCTGTTCCACGGCCCGGTCAACCTCGTCGCCCGCGACGCCACCACGGAGTACCTGAAGGTCGGGCTGTACCGCGATGCCGGGCTGTCCGGCGATCTGTCGCACTCCCTCACGCCGGTTCCGGGCAAGCCGTTGCACTTCACGCTGGGCGGGACCGAGTGGGCGCCGTTCCTCGAGGGGACGGAGGATCCGACGCACGCCTACTTCCGGCGTTCGGAGCCGAAGGTCGTGTTCGGCGGACGGGACTCGGGCGTCGCCAACCCGGCGAAGGCCGACGGCACCACGCTGCTGGACGAGGTCTGGGCCGGGGCGCCGTTCCGGAACAAGGGGGCGCTGGTGGCGCGGGTGCGGTCCACGGTGAACGCGTGGGTGCCGGCCGGGCTGCTGAGCAGGGCGGACGGCGACAAGGTGGTGAACACGGCGGGCGCGGCCTCGTACCGGCCCTGAGCCCTCCCGCCCAGGTCCGGTGCCGTGTCGCCCTCGGCACCGGGCCGGCCGGTTCACCGAACTTTTTTGCGGCAGCGGTGATTGTTTCGCCCCTGGCATACGTATCTCCTGGCGTTGGGCCGTTCATATCCCAGGAGGCACGATGCGCATCTCGCGCAGCACGGCAGGAACCGCGTTCGTGGGCGGTGCGATGATCCTTACGCTCACCGCGCTCGCCTACCCGAGCATGCTGGGCGTGGAAAACGCGGCTTCCGGCCAGGACCGCATCATCGCCAACACCCAGTACGGTCCGCTGACCGAGGCGGACCGCGACTTCGTGGTCAAGGTACGCGCGGCCGGACTGTGGGAGTACCCGCTGGGCAACCTGGTGCTGAAGCGGGGCACGACGCCAGAGATGAAGGAGGCAGGCGAGCATCTGATCGTCGGACACGGTCGGCTCGACAGCACCGCCCGCAGGATCTCCCTCGAACTGGGCATCACCCTGCCCAACGAGCCGTCGCCGCAGCAACAGCAGTTCGTGGCGACGGCGGAGGGCGCCACCGGCAAGGAGTTCGACTCCACCGCGGTGAACATCATGCGTGTCGCGCACGGCGGGATCTTCCCGACGGTTGCCAAGATCCGGGCGACCACCCGGAACACCCTCGTGCGGGAGCTCGCCGACCAGACCAACGACACCGTGCTCGACCACATCTCGGTCCTGGAGAAGACCGGCATGGTCAACCAGGAGCAGGTCAGCTTCCAGATAACCGCCCCGCCCAAGATGCCCCAGGAACAGGTGACGCCGCCGGCCCCGCAGGCGGGTGCGCCGGTCCGGGTGCTGGAGATCCCCGAGAACCTGAAGGATCTGGAGACGGTCGCCCCCAACCCGTCCTACGGGCAGCCGCAGCCGTCCCCGACGGCCGGGTGAACCAGGGGCGGGCCGGGGGTCGCGCTCCGGCGGCGGGTCCCCGGGCTACGAACGGCGGCGCGGTTTGCCGCGCTTGCCGCCCTTCGGGGCGCCGCGCCCGCTCCGGCCGGCCGGCTGCCCGCCCTTGCCCGTGGACTTCGCAGCCGCCGGCCTCCCGGCCGCCGACTCCCCAGGCCCCGGCTTTCTCCGGGCGCCGCCCTTGGGGTTCCCCTCCGAAACAGCCGGCCTGCGGCCGCGCGTGCTGTTGGCCGTGCGGCCGCGGACGATGCCGATGAAGTCCTCCACCAGGTCCGTCGTCGCGTCCTCGGGCCAGGCGAGGGCCACGCTCGACTCGGGGGCTTCCTTGAGGGGACGGTGGGTGAGGTCCTTGCGGTGGTGGAGGCGGGCGAGCGACAGCGGGACGACGAGCACGCCGATCCCCGCCGCGACCAGTTCGATGGCGTCAGCCGTGGTGGCGGGGCGTTCCAGGGCGGGCCGTCCGGGAAGCTTCTCCCAGTCGAGGACATCGTCGAGAGGGTGCAGCACGATGTCGTCGGACAGGTCCTCCGGGGACACCTCGTCGACTGCCGTGACCAGGTGGTCCTGGGGTACGACGACGACCGTCTGCTCGGTGTAGAGGGGGATCGCGCTGAAGACCGTCCGGTCGACGGGGAGGCGTACGAGGCCCGCGTCGGCGTCCCCGTCCAGCAGCCGCCCGGCCGCCGCCTCTCCGGCGGGCACCTGCGTCAGGGCCAGCGGGACATCGGGCTGCCGCTCGTTCCAGATGCGCACCCACTTGTCGGGCATCACCCCGGGGACGTACACGAGCCGGAACGAGGGAGATTCATCCGAGCCTGTCACCTGGCCAGGTTACCGGCCGTGGTCGGGGGGCGTGCACACGCTCGATACGCTGGACGGCATGACGTCGCACCAGAGCACCCAGAGCATGAAGCCCGCGACCGCGGCGAAGAAGCTGGGTGTGTACCTCGAGGCCACACCCGCCGAGTTCCGGGAGGGTGTCGTCTCGCGCGCCGAGCTGAACGAGCTCCAGGCGAATCCCCCGCAGTGGCTTCAGGAGCTGCGGAGCAACGGCCCGCACCCTCGCCCGGTGGTCGCGGCGAAGCTCGGCGTCTCGATCGCGGGTCTCGCCCGCGGCGGCCTCACCGAGCCCCTCACCACCGAGCAGATCGAGACGCTGAAGCAGGAGAACCCGGAGTGGCTGCAGCGGGAGCGCGCCACCCAGGCTGAGGTCCGCAAGGAGGCGGCCCGCATCAAGAAGAGGAACGCCGAGCGCGCCGAGCACCGCGGCTGACCTCGAACCTTCTCCCACACGGCCCCAACCGGTCCATCCGGTTGGGGCCGCTGTCGTTCTCCGGGGCCGCGCACGGCCTCGTGCGGTCTCGTGCGGTCTCGTGCTGCCTCGTGTGACCTCGGTGAAATATTTCAGCCATGTATTGACATGGTGATGAAACGATCCTAGCTTGGCCGATCATTTAGATTCGTGAAGTTGGTTCACGGATATGAACAGAGCAACGGAGCCATCTATGCGGGATCGCCGACGCCTGGCTGCCGCACTCGCCGTCTCGGGTCTCCTGTTCGGAACGGCCGCCTGCGGCTCCGGTTCCGGCAGCGCCGGGGCCGACGATCCGAACACTCTGGAGGTGTGGACCCGGAGCGATCCGGACTCCGCCCAGACCTACAAGAGGGTGTTCGCCGCCTTCACCGAGAAGACCGGTATCAAGATCGACTACCAGCCGGTCATGAACTTCGACCAGCAGTTGCAGAGCCGCGCGTCCACCAAGGACCTGCCGGACGTCATGATCAACGACACGGCCCTGATGGGCAGTTACCAGGCCCAGGGCCTGCTCAAGCCCATCACCCCGGGCTCGATCGCCGGACACGACGAGATCACCGCCAAGTCCTGGTCGTCCACCGTGGGCCGCGACGGCAGGCACTACGGCATCCCGTACTCCCGACAGGCCATGACGCTGTTCGTGCGCAAGGACTGGCGCGAGAAGCTCGGCCTGCCGCAGCCGAAGACCTGGCAGGACACGCTCGCCCTCGCCAAGGCCTTCGCCACCCGCGACCCGGACGGGGACGGCAAGAAAGACACGTACGGCATGGTCGTGCCCGGCAGCGCGCAGAACGGCTATGTCGCCTGGTGGGGCGCCAGCTGGCTGTGGCAGGGCGGCGTGCGGATCATCGAGAAGGACGGCACGGGCTACCGGCCCGCCATGGACTCGGCTGCCGCCCTGCGCACCGTCACCTGGATGAAGAACAACCTCTTCTGCGGTGACAACGGTGTCATACAGCCCAGCGCCCTCACCTCCGTCACCGCGAACACGACCAACTTCCAGGACGGCAACGCCGGGATGTACCTCACCGGCCCGTACAACATCTCCACCTTCGACAAGGCGCTCGGCAAGGACAAGTACGAGGTCCTGCCCGCGCCGTCGGGCCCGGCCGGCAACAACGACGTGCTCGCCGACGGCGAGAACGTCTACTTCGGCGCCAAGACCGGGAAGGCCAGGCTGGAACAGACGCTCGCGGCCTTCCTGATCTCCCCCGAGGGCCAGACGCTCGCCATGACCGGCGACCACCAGCCCGTCGTACGCATCCCCGTCAACTCCACGCTGGACGCGGCGAAGGTGCGCGACGATCCGCGCTGGAGCGTGGTGCAGAAGGCCTACGAGACGGCCTCCGTGCAGTTCCCCAACGCGCCCGACTTCGCACCGGTCAAGCAGGACACCGCCGACGCGCTCAACGCGCTCTTCACGTACTGCGGCAGTGACGTCAAGGCCGGTCTCAAGGAACTCAACGACACCCTCGCCGGTGACCTCAAGGACCAGGACCTGTTGAAATGACCGCGACCGTGACGACACCCGGGCCGCGCAGAGCCCGGTTCCTCAGCAAGAAGGCCGTACTGCCCTGGCTGTTCCTCGCGCCGGGTCTGCTGCTCGCGCTGGTCTTCAAGTTCCTCCCCATGGGCAAGGGCGTCTGGCTCAGCTTCTTCGACGTGCGACCCTTCCTCGGTGACCAGTGGGTCGGCCTCGACAACTACACACGGGTCCTGACCGACCACCGCTTCCAGGACGCCATCGGCCACACGCTGGTCCTGGGCATCGGCATGTCCCTCGGCGGCATCGTCGCCGGCGTCCTCCTGGCCCTGCTGCTGGAAGGCCAGGCCCGCTCGCTGAGGATCATCCGGACCGCCGTCTTCCTGCCCGTCGTCACCGCCACCGCGGTGGTCGGCGAGATGTGGCGGCTGATGTACTACCCGACCTCCGACGGCCTGATCAACAGCGGTCTCGGGCTCCTCGGCCTGGGGCCCGTGCCGTACCTCGACAACCCCGACACGGCGCTGTGGGCGACGATGGCCATGGGCATCTGGATGCTCGCCCCGTACAACATGGTGATCATCCTCGCCGGACTGGCGGGCGTGGACCGCTCGCTGTACGAGGCCGCCGCGATGGACGGGGTGTCGCTGTGGCAGCGGCTGCGGCACATCACCCTGCCCGCGATCCGCCCGGCCCTCGGCATCGTCCTCACCCTCGCCGCCATCCGCGGACTGCGGGTCTTCACCGAGGTGTACGTCCTCACGGGCGGCGGCCCCGCCGGGTCGACCGACGTGTGGATGACCCGCGCCTACACCCTCGGCTTCTCCCGCAACGACATCGGCGGCGCCTCAGCCGCCTCCGTGCTCCTGCTCTGCGTGACGCTGCTGCTCACCGTCACGGTCAACTACTTCCGCAAGAGGGGAGACGTGAGATGAGCGCGCCCGCCATCGACCCCGTCCGGACCCCGGTGACCGCCTCTCCCGCGGGGAAGTCCGCCGGGAATCAGCGCACCACCCCCGCCCGTTTCGACACCGCCCTCGGCTGGAGCGACCGGCCGGGCCTCGCCTGGGCACTGCGCGTCCTGCTCTGCGTACTCGCGCTTGGCGTCTTCGCGGCGCCGTTCGTGACGGTCTTCTCCGGTTCGTTCAGCGAGAAGGCCAGCGGTTCGACACTGTCGTTCCTCCCCCACCACCCGACCCTGCTGAACTTCCAGGTGGCGGGCGAGCGCGGCATCTGGGACTACTTCGGCAACTCCCTGGTCATCGCGGGCGGCGGACTGCTGCTCCAGCTGGTCGTCTGCACGCTCGCCGCGTACGCGCTGGCCCGGCACAGGTTCCGCGGGCAGGCACTGGTCCTGACCCTGTTCATGCTGACGATGATGCTCCCCGAGGAGGTCATCGCCATCCCGCTGTCCCTGGTCCTCGGCCATGTGCCCGTGGTCGGCCTCGATCTGAAGGGCACCGTCTGGGGCGTCATCCTGCCGCTCGGCGCCTGGGGTTTCTCGGTGATGGTGCTCACCGAGTTCATGAAGGACATCCCCGCCGAGATCGAGGAGGCCGCCCGGATCGACGGCGTCGGTGAGCTGCGGATGCTGTGGCAGGTCATCCTGCCGCTGTGCAAGCCCGCGCTCGGCGTGGCCGGGGTGCTCGGCTTCATCATGATCTGGGACCAGTATCTGCTGCCCCTGATCGCCGCCAAGGACCCCACCGACTACACGGTCACCGTCGCCCTGTCCATCCTGCGCACCGACCCCGAGGTCGGCTCGGGGGTGGTGCTGGCCGGTGCGGTGATCGCCCTGATCCCCAGCCTGATCGTCTATCTGCTCCTCCAGCGCTCGCTGGTCACCGGCATCGCCGCCGGTGCCACCAAGGGCTGACCACCCCCCCCACGTATGAGGGAGACATGAAGTTCCACGGAGTGCTGTTCTTCCCGGTCACGCCGTTCGCGGCGGACGGTTCACTGGACGAGGAACGGCTGGCCCAGCACATCGAGTCGGGTGTCGCCGCGGGCGCCGGAGGTGTGTTCGTCGCCTGCGGTACCGGCGAGTTCCACGCCCTGTCGGCCGATGAGATCGAGCGGGCGACCCGGGTCGCGGTGCGGACGACCGCCGGGCGGGTACCGGTCCTCGCGGCCGCCGGCGGTCCCGCACCGGTCGCCCGGGACCAGGCCGCCCGGGTCGAGCGCGCCGGCGCCGACGGCATCCTGCTGCTGCCGCCCTACCTGGTCAGCGCCCCGCAACAGGGCCTGGTGCGCTACGTCCGGGAGGTCACCGCGGCCACCGGGCTGCCCGTCGTCTTCTACCAGCGCGGTTCCGCCCGGCTCACCGCGGACACGGCCGCCGAGATCGCCGCCCTGCCCGGGGTCGTCGGCCTCAAGGACGGCATCGGGGACATCGAGCGGATGCACCGCATCGTCCGCGCGGTGCGTGCCGTGCCGGGCACGGAGGACTTCCAGTTCTTCAACGGGCTGCCCACCGCCGAGATGACCGCGCCCGCCTACCAGGGCATCGGCGTCGAGCTGTACTCCTCCGCGGTGTTCGCCTTCGCCCCGGAGATCGCCCTGGCCTTCCACCGGGCCCTCGCCGAGGGCGACGAGGCGCTGGTCTCGCGGCTCCTCGACGAGTTCTACGGCCCGCTGGTCGCCCTGCGCGACGAGGTTCCCGGGTACGCCGTGTCGCTCGTCAAGGCCGGCGTGACGCTGCGCGGCCTGGACGTCGGCGGCGTACGCGCTCCGCTGCTGGATCCGGCACCGGAGCACATCGCCAGGCTCGCGAAACTCCTCGACCACGGACTGGAGGTGGCCGCCGCATGAGCCCCACGCGCATCCGGGAGCTGATCGTCACCCCGATCGCCTTCGGCGACCCGCCACTGCTCAACTCCAACGGCGTGCACGAGCCGCTGGCACTGCGGGTCATCCTCCAACTCGTCCTGGAGGACGGAACGGTGGGGCTCGGCGAGTCCCCGGGCGGCACCGCCCGGCTGGAGCGGCTTCAGGCCGCGGCGAAGGTGGTCGCCGGCATGGACGTCTTCGACACCACCGCCGTCGCCGCCGCGATCGACGCGGCCCTGCTGCCGACCGTGCCCAGCTCGCACGAGCGGGGCTGGACCACCTCGGCGGTGGAGGTGGCCTGCCTCGACGCGCAGGGCAAGCTGCTCGGCCGCCCGGTCAGCGATCTGCTGGGCGGCACGGTCCGCGACTCGGTGCCGTTCGCCGCGTACCTCTTCTACAAGTGGGCCGAGCACCCCGCGCTCGACGGCCGGCCGGCCGTCACCGACGACTGGGGCGAGGCCCTCGACCCGGCCGGCATCGTCGAGCAGGCCCGGCTGATGCAGGAGCGGTACGGTTTCAGGTCGTTCAAGCTCAAGGGCGGCGTGTTCCCGCCCGACGAGGAGATCGCCGCGATCCGGGCACTGGCCGAGGCCTTCCCCGGGCAGCCGCTGCGGCTGGATCCCAACGTGGCGTGGACGGTGGAGACGTCGAAGTACGTCGCCCGTGAACTCGACGGCGTCCTCGAATACCTGGAGGACCCGACCAAGGGCATCGACGGCATGGCGGAGGTGGCGAAGGAGTCGCCCATGCCGCTCGCGACCAACATGTGCGTGATCGCCTGGGAGCATCTGAGGCCGGCCGTCGAACGACACGCGGTCCAGGTCCTGCTCACCGACCACCACTACTGGGGCGGACTGCGCCGCACCCGGGAACTGGCAGCCGTGTGCGAGGCGTTCGGGATCGCCCTGTCGATGCACTCCAACTCGCACCTGGGCATCAGCCTCGCCGCGATGACCCATGTCGCCGCGGCCATCCCCAACCTCGACCACTCCTGCGACACGCACTACCCGTGGAACTCGGCGGACGACGTGATCGTCCCCGGTGTGCTGGAGCTGCGCGACGGGGAGGTGCGGGTGCCGGCCGGGCCGGGGCTGGGTGTCGAGCTCGACCACGACAAGCTGGAGCAGCTGCACCGGCGTTACGTCGACTCCGGGATGCGCGGCAGGGACGACACCGGCTACATGCGGCGGATCCAGCCGGAGTACGAGCTGCGGCTGCCCCGCTGGTGACGGGCGTGCGCCCCTCCCTGTGGAGGGGCGCACCCGGTCACTTGGACTTCGGCACCTTCAGCCGGTCCCAGGTGAGCTTGCCGGGGATGCCGTCGGCGTCCTTGCCGGAGAAGCCCTGCTTCTGCTGCCAGAGCGCGTAGGACCGGCGGTCGGCCTCGCTCCAGTCGGGGCTCGGACCCTCCTCGTAGCGGCTGCACCCCTCGGCGACCAGGCGGCGGCCCATCGCCGTGATGATCGGGGAGCGCTGCCCGACGTGGAAGAACGCGGCGCCCGGGAACGGCTCGTAGGACGGCTTGGGCGCCGGCTTCGGGTCGGGGACCGGCTTGCTGCCGCCCCCTGAGCCCCTGAGCCGCTGGGCTATGCGCTTGCGCATGCCGTCCATGGTGAAGCCGCGCGGGTCGACCTTGCCCGGCTGCCACTCCTTGTGGCCGATGACGGAGCGCTCGGACCAGCCGTGGTGGCGGCAGATCGCCGCTGACACCTTCTCGATGGCCTCCTTCTGCGCCTCGGGCCAGGGGTCCTTGCCGTTGCCGAGGTTGATGCACTCGAAGCCGTAGAAGTGCCGGTTGCCGTCGGTGTCGGCCTCGTTGTCGTGCGGCAGCTTCGACTCGTTGATCACGGCGCGCAGGACGTCGCTGTCGCCGAGGCCGGCGTGGTTGGCGCGGCCGTTGCCGACCAGATGGACGTGGCCCTTCTTGTCGATGACGCCGTGGCAGAGCGGGCCGGGCAGGCTGGAGTAGCCGTCGTAGCAGATGTCGACGGAGGCCGCGGTGCCGGAGGTGACGGTGTGGTGGATCATCACGCCGTTCACCGGGCCCCAGGGGCCCTTGCTGTTGCGGTTGTGGGTGCGCCAGCTGCGGACCTCGTGGACGGTCAGGCCTTCGGCTCTGAGGATCTCCACCAGCTTGGACGCGCTCAGCGGCTTGGCCATCAGTTGTCTCCTTCCGCGGCGGCTTCCGCCTCGGCTGTGGTCTGGGACCGCCCGTGGGAGGGGTCCTCGGCGGCCAGTTCCTCGCGGTGGGCCTGCTCCTCGGCGGCGAGCGTCGCCTCGTCCGCGGGCGGCATGCTGCTCGCCAGCGGGCCGAACGCCAGGCGCAGGTCGACGGCGCTGCCCTCGCCCTTGATCAGGGCCAGCGGGGCGAAGTGCCGGGCGATGCCGGCCGGGCCCTGCAGGAGGGGGCGGCGGGCGGCGTCCACCGGCCACTCGACGCTGCCGGTGGCGGTGCGGGCGGGGACGCTCCAGTGGTCGCCGGTGCGGTAGGTGCCGCCCTTGGCGAAGTACACCTCGACGCCGTCCTCCAGGGGCAGCCACTCCCCCTCCGTGACGGGGACCGCGCCGCCGCGCAGGGCGGTGCTGCGGCCCTTGCGCTTCGGGCCGCCGTGGTGGTCCCAGCGGCGCAGGTACGGGTTCAGGTGCGCGAGCCGTCCGACGCCCGGGGCGGGTTCGGCGGACAGGCGGACCCGGCGGCCCGGCAGGTCCAGTTCCTCGACGCGCAGCAGCGGCAGGGGCTCCAGGCGGGAGGCGTAGGCGGTGTCGACGAACTCGACGTGGTCGCCGACGTCCAGGTCCAGCTTGTCGTCGTGGCCGAGGGACGCCAACTGCACCCAGGTGCCGTCGAGTTCGTCGACGGGGAAGACGACGGAGCCGTTCTCGCGGGACCACTTGAAGGTGGCGTCCTTCGCCTCGCCGCCCTCGTGGACCTCCACGCGGTACAGCTGGTTCTCCGGGCCGCGGTAGCGGGCGTCCGGCTTGACCAGGCACGGGTCCTCGTCGGCGTGGTCGGGCCGCTCGCTGCGGGCGGCGAGCCGGGCCGAGGGGGCCGACCGGCGCTGCGCCCAGCGGGTGAACGCGGCGCGGACGACCTCCTTGGAGGGGTCGGTCTCCTCGATCTCCAGCGCGGCGAGGGACAGCGGCAGCACCTGCCAGACGACCTTCACGCGGGCGGCGGTGTCGGGCATGGCGGCGCCGAGGGCGACCTCGCGCAGCGCGGGGTCCTCCGCCGCGGTGACCGAGCGCTCCCACACGTTCAGGTAGACGACGAACGGCGACTGGGCGGGTGAGGGCAGCCGGTCACCGGGCTTCTCCGGGTCGCGGAAGCCGTCGGGCTGGTCCCAGTAGGTCCAGTGCGCGGGCGGCTCCGGCGCCGGCTCCTCGCTGTCCTCGTCGGTGACGGGCACTCCGGCGGCAGGGCGGTCGGCGTCGCACAGGATGCCGTCGACGTAGTACCGGCCGCCGTGGATGAGGAGCGTGTCGATCTCGTGCTTGCCGCCGACGTACTCGATGCGGAAGCCGGCGGCGTCGCGCGGCCCGCCGTGCGGTCCGATGAGGTCGGCTGCGAGGCTGCGGGCCTGGTGGAGCTGGATCGCGGTCTGCTCGTTGAGGTCGGCGTCGAGCTGGACGCGGCCCTGCTGGGCGACGACCGCGGAGTAGTGCCGCTCCGGGCGGAACGTGGAGCGGGAGAGGTCTGCGTGCATGAAGGGTGTCCCCCTGGTTCAGAAGTGCGGGTTCACAAGGTCGGTGGCGGGCGCGCGCCTCACGTCACGAAGAAGATCCCGGCGTCGGTGCCCGCGGGCGTGTACTCGGCGAGCCGGGCCCTGAGGCCGTCCTCGCGCTGCGGCCGGTACAGGTCGTGGAAGGCACCCATCTCGGCGCCGTCGTCCGCGCCGCGCCGGATCTCCTCGGAGCACCGGTCTGCGAGCAGGCCGTACCAGGGCGTGCCGTAGCGCTGGGAGGTGAACAGCGGCTTGGTGTCCGGGCAGCGGTGGCGGCGCGGGGTGCGCGATCCGGTGGGGACGTAGGAGTGGCGCAGGCAGCCGATGCCGCGCCGGGCCACGTGGAGCCGGCCCGTGAAGACGCTGTTCTCGGCGATCTTCACCGCGTGCGTGTGGATCTCGCCGATGACGGTCGTGCGGTGCAGGTGCAGCACGGCGTGGGCATGGCGGCAGTCCGGGGCGGACAGGGCCTCGCGGTCGTCGGCGGTGGCGTCGAGGACGCTGTCGCGGATGTGGATGTCGAGCGGGTCCTCGCCCACCTCGTCACCGATGACCTCGATGGTGCCGAGGATGCTGTGCTCGACCTGGAGGCAGGCAGTGGTGCGGTCCAAAACGATGCTCGGCTCCTCGGGCGAGTGCGGCTCGCACTCGGGCTCCAGGGACCAGCCGGGCACGAGCGTGCTGTGCCGTACGACGACGGCGCCCACCGCCCCCGCCACGTTGATGCCGCGGCCGGCGACGAGCAGCCCGTCGAGGACGACCCGCGGCCGCTCGTGCGGGGCGCAGTCGTCGGACACCGCGCGGATGTTGAGGGCGTCGGGGCGGTTGCTGTACCAGTCGAGCAGGCGGATGACCGGGCGGGTGCCCTCGGCCGCGCGCAGTTCGAGCCGGTCGCCCGGGTCCAAGTCGAAGTCGAGCTGCTCCTGGTAGGCGCCGCTGTGCGTGATCTCGATGATGCCTACGGGCCCGGTGCGGTCGGCCCTGCGGTCGTGCTGCCAGGCCCGGTAGGCGTCCATGATCTGCCGGTAGGGCTGTCCCGGCCCGACCCGGTAGAACTCCGCGTCCGGCCGCGGTTCGCGGTCGCGCTCGTACTCGCCGCCGCCCATGTCGGCGGCGAACGCGTAGTGGTAGTCCACCCACACGCCCTGCCGGGGCGCGGAGCGCGAGCCGAACGCGATCCGCCCCAGCTCGGGGTCGACGGCCACCTGGCCCCGCTTCGGCCGGTAGCGCCAGTCCGACAGGTCGGCCACCACGATGTCCGAGGGCGGTACGGGGTTGTCCTCGCCGTCGAGGCGGATCACGAAGCTCTTGCCGGGGCCGTAGTAGTCGAGCAGCCGGTCGTGCAGGAGGCGGCGGGTGACGAACGCCGGCACGTTGTCGACGGTGGCGATGTGCGCCGGCGAGGGCTCCGGGAACGGCTTGGTGACCAGCGGGGTGTCGTTGCCGAGGATCGAGAACGTGTAGAGGTTGCGGGCCCGGTCGATGCAGTAGGCCGGGGTCCGGGTCAGCGGGTACGCCTTCAGCCGCCACACGAAGAGCGCGACGCCGGCCGGGCTCCAGCCGCCCTGCCGGTGCCGTGAGTCGGCGCGGCGGACGTCGACCGTACGGGCCGAGTTGGCGAACGGACCGCCGCCGAGGGCGAGTTCGGCGCCGTCGCGCAGATCGGCCAGTCGGCCGCGCTCGCCACGGTGCGTACCGGAGCCGGTGCCGGTGCCGGTGCCGTACAGCTTCACCGGCTGGGTGTGGGCGACCTGCCGGGACAGTTCGACGGCCCGGGCGGGCCAGCCCGCGACCCCTTCGGACAGCTCCTCCAGGAGGTGCAGAGTGCCCTTGCGGCGGCGGTTGGCGACCGTGGCGGCCACGTCCCGGCGCGGGGCGACCGCTTCGGCCAGGGCCTCCCGGCCGCCGTCGTGCAGACCGGTGGTCAGGACGCGCTCGTAGCCGGGCAGGGTGCGGTAACCGACGAGGTCGCCGAGGTACGGCAGCACCCAGGGGGCCGCCGTCTCCACGAACAGGTCCTCGTAGCCCTGCTGGACGCCGTCGCGGACGCGGTCGAGCTGTTCGGCGATCACCGCGAGGAGGGCGCGCAGCGGCTCGCCCTCCTCGGCGTCGCGCAGCAGGTGCCAGCGGGGCAGCAGTTCGGCGAGCCCGTCGGGTTCCCTCGGCACCACCGGGGCCTGCGTCTCCAACTGGGTGTCCGGGGACATCACTTGACCTCCGTCAGAATCAGGGTGTCCGCGGCCCGGGGCGACAGCAGCGCGAGCTGGGCCGGGCGGATGCCGCGGAAGACGTACACCGACCGGCCCTTGGGCAGGCGCCGGGTGTCGGTGATGTCGGGGTTGAGGCGCAGGAGTTCGGCGAGGGGGACGCCGTAGCGGGCGCAGATCTCCGACAGCGTCTCGCCGTTCCGGGCGCGGACGGTGTGGGTCTTCTCGTCGTACGTCGCCGGGTGCGCCGGGACGGTCGCCCTGGGCGGGCCGGGCCGGGTGAGCAGCTCGGTGAGCTCCTCAGGGCCGGCGGAGGCGGGCACGCCGGTGAAGACGTCGACGTCCACGTAGTCGACGCCGGGCACGGAGTGAGCGGTGGCCAGGACCTCGGAGAGGCGGGCGGGGCGGCCCAGCTCCCGGCCTTCGAAACCGAGCCGGTTCAGCAGGGCCTGCCGCAGGCGCGGTTCGACGATCTGCCAGGCGTGGTCGGGGGCCACCTTCACCTTGGCGGCGATCAGCAGCAGGACCGGTTCCCGGCCGTCCACGCGGACCGGGAGGTTGGCGTCGCCGTACTCGGTGAGGGCGCCGCGCAGGGCGCGAAGCGTGTCCGAGTCGGGCGCGATCGGCACGTCATCCGTGCCCGCGACCGTCACGTGCAGCACCCGCCGCCGCCCGTCGAAGAGTTCGCGCGCCGAAGCCCGGCCGATGCCGGCCCGGGAGCGGGCGAAGTCCTCGTAGTCGGACTCGGAGACCAGCCGGTCCAGGGCCGAGACGGCCAGCGGGACCGTGCGGCGGGTCAGGGCCGGGCCGTCGGCGTCCGCGCCGCCGATGGCCGGGCGCGGGTTGGTGACCGCGGTGACGCCGAGGGGCCGGGTGAGCGGCTGGGTGACGCGGTCCGCCGGGACGTTGGCGGCCTTGCCCGTGCCGAAGCGGTAGCGGGCACGGATGTTCTCGTGGCCGGAGGGCAGCCGGGCCCCGTGCACGCCGTCGCCGAAGGTCACCGTGGTCCGGCCGTCGGCCGTGGAGCCGGTGATGTAGATCCGCTCGGTCGGGCCGCGTCCGGCGAGGCTGTCGACCTCGTGCCACAGCACACCGTCGACCCGGATCTCCAGGACCGGCGTGGCGCCGAGGGGGTTGTCGTCGGCCAGCCAGGTCAGCGGGGACTGCCAGAGCGCGAAGGTCTGGTTGACACGGTCCGAGTCGCCGCTGCCGATGGCCTCCTCGCGGCTCTCGCCGTGGGTGGCCTCGACGACATTGCCCAGGATGCGGACCGTCTCACGGCGGTAGCGGTGGGCGAGGCCGGCGGTGAGGATGAGCCGGGTGTGGATGTGGTCGCCGGGGATCCGGCGGTCCGCGGCGGGGTCGGCGGCGGCGATCGTCACGACCTCCGTGGCCCGTACCCCGGCCGTGCCGGGGATGTCGCTGCGCTCGCCCTCGACGATGAGCGTGCGGCCCGGCCTGAGGCCCTCGTACAGCTCGGCGAGTTCGATCTCGTTGCCGTGCACGTCCTCGCCGAGCGGTTCGTCGGCGAGGCGCAGGGGCTCGCCCGCGGCGTGCACGGTGGTGTCGCGGATGTGCGACAGGAGCACGTCGAACTCGTCCAGCCAGGGGTCGGCGAGGGTGAGTTCGGTGCCGCGGCCGGTGATGCCGTAGTTGGTGTAGGCGGCCGTGCGCACGGCCACCACCTGGGTGGTGACGAACGCCAGCTTCGGATCGCCGGGGACGCCCTTGTCGGAGCCCTTGGCGGGCCGCTGGACCGCCACCCAGCTGCCGACGGTGATGCCCTCGTGCACGGTGTCCAGCTGGAGCGTGCGGCGGTTGACGGGCTCGGGCTTGGTGGCGATGACGATCTCGACGTTGGGTTCGGCGCCGCCCACCGTGTACTTGAGGCTGACCTCGTGCTCGCCGTGCGTGAACTGCTCACTGGCGCCCGGCCGGAGGGCGATCTGCTCGGACGTGCCGTTGTGGACGCCGACGTGGATCAGGCCCTCGTCGTCGGGCCGGGACACGAACAGGGTGCGCTCGGGCAGGCCGGAGCGGAGGCTGGCGGTGACGCCGGGTTCCTGGGAGTCGGCGGGCCGCCGGTTGAGCCAGCTGAGGTCGCGGTCCTGGCCGGAACGCACGGACAGTTCGACCTGGCCGGGGCCGAGCGTGAAGGTGACCGGCTGGGTGACGGGCAGGTTTTCGGCGCGCTGGTCGGAGCTGCTGCCCTCGACGTACTGGAACTCGGCCCGGACCGGGGTCCTGCCCGCCGTGTCGTACACGACGCGCATGGTCGCCAGCACCGCTCCGGTCAGCGGCCAGTCAGCGGTGCGGATGACCCGGCCACGGTCGTCCTGGACCGGCTTGAGCGGGGCCGTGGCGCCGAAGGGGGCCGCGGTGACGCGCAGGGCGAGCAGTTCGCGCAGGAGCTGCGGGGCGCCGGGGGCGGCGGCCGTACGCCAGGCCGGATAGAGGCTGCCGAGGCCGGGGTTGAGGGCGGAGAGGAGGCGGGCGGTGTCGGTGCCGGGGAGTTGTCGGCCGGTGGTGGCGCCACGCGGGGCGGGGGCGGTGGCGCGCAGGGCGGGAAGTATGGCGCCCAGGGCTTGCAGAGCGGCGGCGCGTGAGTCGCCCCCCAGGGGCGCGGGGAACTGCGCGACCGGCCCAGACGGCGCCGCAGCCGGTCGACGGCCGGTCGAGGCACCCTCATCGACCGTCTGAGCGGGTGCCAACTCAAGGGCCCGTTGACCCAGTTCCGCCAACACCGCCTCCAACTGCTCGAACCACTCCGCCACGTCCTCATACGGCTCGGCCAGCACCTGAGCCTCACCGAGGCGGGCGAGGGGCTCAGCGAGACGGGCCGCGAGCCGCTCGGGCGTCTTCACGCCGTCCAAGTCGTCACGCAAGGGCTCCAGGACCTGGTCCTCGAAGTCCTCGATGAGCCGACTGACCGGCCGCGGGTTGGGCACCTCCGGGGTGGGCGGCTCCTCCCCCGGTTCCCCCGGCTGCACGGCCGGCGCCGTCCAGCGCCGCACCTCGTCGACCAGTTCCTTCAGACTCGGCGGCGCCGACTTCGGCAGGGAGATCGCCGTGACGTCGTCGTCCCGGTCGACGCGCGTGTCCGCCACCGGCACCAGCTTGCGCTCACCGCCGGCGCCTTCCCCGAAGACGAACAGCAACTGGTCGCCGGTCCGCAGGGAGTGCGCGGTGCCCTCGACGAACAGCTCGGAGCGCTTCTCGAGGTCCCGCGGGGTGACGAGCGAGGGACGGCGGCGGCGGACCTTCAGCTCGTTGAAGTCCCAGCGGGCCGTCAGGTCCCGGCTGGTCTCGAAGGTCAGCGACTCCTCACCGGCGGACGTCGGCACGCTGTGACTGCGCGCCCCGCGCGGAATCAGCACGTTCTGGGCCTCGGCGCGCGGATCGCGTTCGAGGGTGTACGCCAGGTGCGTGGCGGCGGCGACGCCGGGGCGCGGCCGGTGCCCGACGAGCCGGCCGAGCAGCACCAGGGAGCGGTGCTCGTCGGCGGTGCGGACGTAGGCCTCGTCGGCGATGCGCTCGGAGTGGAAGGTGAGCAGGTCGCCGAGGACGGCGGTGGCGTCGAGCAGGCCGATCGCCGGGTCGTCCGGGGTGCGGACGGTGAGGCGGTTCAGCGCCGGGTAGGCGGGTGAGGCGAGCCGGTCGAGCAGGGCCGCCAGGAAGGAGCCGTACTCGCCGACGCGGTAGTCCAGCGCGGTGCGGCCGGGCGGGTTGTGCAACGGGGCCGGCGCGAGTCGCTCGTCGTGGCCGCCGCGGCAGGCGCCGCCGCAGCCGCACTCGTCGGTCGCGGTGACCGGGTGCGGGTCCGTCATCGGGCACCTCCCAGGGATATCGCCAGCAGGCCGTTCTCCGGCCGGTCCGGGTCGTTGTCGCAGGTGGCGATCTCCAGCGGGCCGAGCCGCAGCACGCCGTCCTCCCTCTCTCCTCGGTCCTGTCCGTACAGCCGCCGCAGCCGGGTGACCTCGACGCTCTCCACTCCGGGCACGGCCGCGGCGACGGCGACCAGGCGGCTGAGCCGGACCGGTTCGCCGAAGGTGAGCGCGTCGGGGTGGAAGAAGCCGAGCCGTCCGCCCGGCAGCCGGGCGCTGCCGAGCACGCGGTAGAGCTCGGCCAGGATCTGCCCGTGCTGGTGGCCCGGCCGGGCGCACACGGTCAGCGCGATGTCGAGCGGCACCAGGCGGGCGGGGCCCACGACGAGGTCGTGGCCGATGCGCCGGTACGTCTCCAGCGCCTGGGCGACGGAGTCGAGCAGCTCGCGCGACGGGGCGGCGGTGCCGTACGCGTCGATCGCGATGTGCGCCTCCTGGACGCTGCCGGTCCAGCGGAGTTCGGCCGCCGCGCGCTGCACGCCCGGCAGTTCACCCGCCAAGGCCGCATAATCGTCGGCCGTGACGGCGCGCAGCCGGGTGCGGCGCAGGTCGAGCGGGGCCAGCTGGCGTACCTGCTCGACGGGTTCGGGCTGGGTGCCGCCCAGTGCGGGCAACGGGTTGCGTACGGAGACGGCCGGGGCATCGCAGCCGCCCTGCACGACGAGGTGGTTGATGGCCTCGGCGCCGACGTTGCCCGCGGTGCCGCCGCCGAGCCGGTAGCGCAGGGTCAGCCGGGAGCCGGGCGTGGGCTTGGCGCCGTGCCGGCCGTCCCCGAAGCGCAGGGCCAGCCGGCCGTCGTCCTCCAGTTCGCCCACGAAGTGCCGCTCGCGCGGACCGCTGTCGAGCAGGTCACGGCGCGGAACCCAGGTCTGGTCGTCTCCGTGCACGCTTACGGCGGGCAGTGCCCGGCGCGGGTCCTGGGCGAGGGCGGCGGTCGCCGGGCCGCGCAGGACCGTCTCCTCCGGGTGGAGTCCGGCCGCGTAGGCCGCGCCCCAGCTGTGTGCGATCTCCCAGGCGATGTGCCCGTCGAGGACCGTGCCCGCGCGCGCCCGGGCAGCGAGGACCTCGACGCGGCGCAGTTTGGTGTCGAGCAACTGGTCGCTGCGGTACAGCAGTTCGCGCAGGGCGCGGACCGGGTGGCGGCGCAGTTCGAGGCGTTCCAGCACGTTCAGGCCGTAGACCACGGCGAGTTCGGCGATCTCCTGCTCGCCGAGCCCGTCCCGGTCACGGGCGCTGCGCCACAGTTCGACGAGCCGCTGCCGGATGCGGCCCGGGATGGCGGCGATCCGCTCGGCCTGCCCGGCGGCGACGGTGCCGGGGTCGGGGAAGGGCACCGCCTGGGTGACGGGCGTACGGCCGAGGACCGGGCGGAAGCGGGGCGCGATGCCCGGGTAGACGGACTGGGCGAGCAGGGTGCGCAGCGCGGCGGTCTGGGCGTACGCCGTGCCGGGCACGACTTGCTCGTGCCGCTGCCCGGCGCTCTCCAGGCCGAGGCCGGCGCGTGCGGTGGCGCGCTCGCCGACGACCTCGAAGAGTTCGCGGACGTCGTCGGGGACGAGTGCCCGGCCCGACTGCGTCCGTTCCGTCAGGGCGTTGATCAGCCGCGCGGGCGCGTTGCCCTCCTCGGTGTCCCGGCAGCCGAACGCGGGAGGGTCGCAGGGGGCGGTCACGGCAGGCACGGGTGGCACGGTGACCGTCTCGGGCAGCCCGGTCAGGGTCCGGCCGTGGTCGACGAGGACGACGTTGCCGCGGGCGAGCGTGACGTCCTCGACGGGCAGGCAGTCGCGTCCGCCGCGGGTGGTGAGGCAGAGCGGGAAGCACAGCGCGTCCCCGGCGGCCCAGGTGACCTCCAGGACCGGCTGGTCCTCGATGCGGTCCAGGCCGGGCGTGACGGAGGTGAGACGGACGGCCTGGCGGTGGGCGGGGTCGGCGTCGCCGGGGGTGCCGGTGCGCGGGCCCTTCACCTCCTCCAGGACGATGACGTCGCCGGGCTTGAGGTCGAGCCGGCGCTCGCGGCAGGTCTCGGGGTCCACCCAGGCGTCCCGCAGGGTGGCGGCCGTGGCGCCCTTCGGCAGGGTGCACACCTCGCCGCCCCACGTCCACAGCCGCATCGCGTTGTGCGCGACCCTCAGCTCCAGCGGGTCGGTGGCGACGACGGGTTCGAAGACCTCCACCGAGCCGCGCTCGTCGAGGTCGCCGAGCTCGGTCTCGTCGATGACGGTGCCCGGCTCGGGGCGGTCGTGCGGGTCGAGGCTGCGCACGTCGACGGAGGCGAAGCGGAAGGTGCCCGGAGCGAGCGTCCGGTCGTCCGCGGTGCGGACGGTGACGTAGGCGCGGGCGTTGCAGCCGTCGTGCATCGCGTAGTCGATGAGCCGGACGTGGCGGCGTACGGAGACGCGGCGGCGTGCGGTGTCGAGGTAGGCCTCGGTGGCGACGGCGTCCTGCTGGTAGCTGATCTGGTCGCCGGTGTACGCGAGGAGTTCGACGAGGGTTGTGCCCAGGTCGGCGGGGTTGCGCTCGACCCAGTCGGGGGTGGTGAGCGCGAGCCGGTCCAGGAGCAGTTTGCGGATGGTGTCGTAGTCGCGGGCGGTGTAGTCGATGACGGGTGCGGCGGGGAAGTCCGGCTCCGGCTGGTCCTGGTCCTTGCAGTCGAAGGGGGTCGGGCAGTCGGGCCGGAAGGAGAACGTGGCGCTGTGGTAGCGCTGGTCGAAGCCGCGGTACGGCTCGGTGCCGGGCCGTCCGTACGGGTCGGTCTCGACGAGGGAGAGCCGGTAGCGGGAGGTGTCGCCGGCCTTGTCGAGGGTGACGTAGAGCCGGTCGTCGAGCTCGGGGTCCTCCTCGCGTTCGACGCTGACGTCGACGGCGGTGATGCCGGTGATGCGCCGGCCGCCGTCGATCCGGACGTTCTCGGGGCCGAGGCCGTGCGGGGCCTTGCCGAGGAAGGTGACGGTGAGCAGCAGGCCGTCGTCGCCGGCCTCGACCGTGTCGACTCCGTTGAGCTGGGCGGCCCGTACGCGGGCCCGGCGGGAGGTGGTGGTGCCGGAGGTCATGCCGCCCTCCCTTCGAAGACGTCCTCGTGCCGGGTGCCGGTGGCGCGCAGGGCGTACGACAGGTACACGCGCACGACGTGGTCGTCGCTGACGACGTCGAGGGCCTCCACGTCGATGAGGTCACCGAGCCAGCTCTGGAGCGAGGCCTGCACGGAGAGTTCGAGGGTGCTGATCAGTTCCGGGCTGTTGGGCGTGAACACCAGGTCCAGGAGCCCGCAGCCGAAGTCGGGGCGCATCACGCGCTCGCCGGGGCTGGTGAACAGCAACTGCTCGATCAGGTCGTGGACGTGTTCGCCGTGGCCGGCGTGCGCGGTGCGTCCGCGGCGGTCCGCGCGGAACGGGAAGGCGATGTCGCTGCGGGGGCGTGTGCCGCGGCTCGTGGGACTCATCGGACGGTGACCTTTCGCTGCGTGCCCTGGACGACGGGCGGTCCCTGCGGGACGAAGGCCGCGGTGAAGCACTGGGCCGCGGAGATGTCGAGCAGCACGGGCGCGCCGTCGACGGTGATGCCGCTGCTGCCCGCGGTCCAGCGGACCGTGACGCACGGCATGGGCACCCGGTCGACGGTGTGCGGGCAGCCGGTGACCACGTAGTGGTGCGCGGTGGTGGCGACGGCGGCGCCCGCGACGCGTACGCCGCCGGCCGGTGGGGTGGCCGCCGTGACGCGCCCGCCGTGCGGGCAGCCGATCACGGCGGCGGCGTCCAGCAGACTCCCGGATGTTCCGGACACGTTCTTCGTTCCCCCGTTTCTATCGCTTGGACGCGACGGTCAACTGGCCCTCGTTCACGTCCACCTGGTCGCCGCGCAGGGTGATCTCCGCGCCCAGTCCGTTGGAGATGACGATGGCTTCCTTGGTGATGCGGATGTACGCCCCGCCCTGGGCCTGGAGCAGGATCCCCTGGTCGGTGCCGGGCGGATCGCTCATCACGATCTTGTGCGCCTCGGGTGTCTGGACCACGACGGGCTTGGCCTGGGACGCCGGCTGGACGAGCCGGCGGGCGTCGGGCGGCAGCTCGGCCTGTTCCCCGTACCAGCACCCCGTCCACACCGGGAAGCTGGGGTCGCCCTGTTCGAACTCGACCCACACACCGGCCCCGGGCGACGGCACCACGAACTGCCCGGCCTGCGGCCCCGTGAACGGCAGACAGGGCAGCGCCCAGGTCGACGGCTCGTCACCCAGGACGTCCGGGACCTCGACGGTGATGCGGCCGATGTGCAGTGGATCGTTGTTGTCCACGACTCGGCCGCGGAACTTGCCGAGGTAGCGATTGCCGGGTGCCGCCATGTGAACTGCTCCTGGTCGTGATGATCGGTTCGGGTGGATCAAGGCCTGACGTGGGCGCTGATCAGGCCAGAGGTGGACACTCAGGGCCTGACGTAGGCGCTGCGGGCTTCGAGTCCCTCCCGGGAGAGCGTGAAGTTCTGCCGGAAGGAGCCCGGGCGCAGGGTGTGCGTGACGGACTTGACGTAGTAGTCGCCGTCGTAGGCACGGCCCGAGCCGCGCACGCCGACCAGTTGGCGGGGCTGGAGGATGTAGCCGTGCCGGTTCACGTCGAGCGAGCCGGAACCGGAGATGACGTCGGCGGACACGGCGGCCCGGGCGAGCAGTTCGGCCTCGGCCTGCTCCCGCTGCTGCTTGGCGGTGCCGGAGAGCGTCCTGCGTTTCAGGGCGGGGGTGGGCCGTTTGCCGAGGGGCGGCCGCAGCGGGCTGATCGGCGGTTGCGGCAGCAGGGTCGACTGCCGGGTCCCCGGGTCCTGCCAGCGGGCCTGCGGCTCCTCCCGCGCCGTCCCGTCGTAGGCGAAGGTCAGCTGGTCAACGGTGGAGTTGGCGTCCATGTTGACGTTGAGGGCGTGCTGGCGGATGCCCAGGCGGACCTCGGGCCCCCAGCGTGCGCTGGACTGTCCGGGGTTCGGGCCGGGCTCCAGGTAGAAGGTGTAGCCGTTCGCCCGGGCGAGCTCGTTGATGTACTGGAGGTCGGTGCCCGTCTGGTAGTGGACGCGCAGGTCCTGGTGCGGGGGCTGGGTGACCTTCTCGGTGTACACGTCGGGCCGGATGCCGTAGTCGGAGTAGCGGCGCAGGAGGGTCAGGACGCGCTGCGACGGCGGCATGTTGGGGTACCGGTCCGTGCGCTCCTCCAGGTCCATGACGAGGGCCAGGTCCTCGCCGGTGACGGTGAGGGTGGAGTGGCCCGGCTGGTTGCTGGCCCCGACCTCCTGGCGCACGATCAGCCCGTCGAACAGCACCTCGGGGGTGCCGCGGACGGTGACGGTCACGACGAGACGCGTCTTCGGATCGAAAAAGCCTTCGGGCAGCAGGGTGCGGTTGATGAGGCCGTTCTTGGTGAGGTCGAAGGCGAGCTGGAAACCGCTGCGTTCCCCCGCGGTGGCGGTGATCTGGGCGGACAGCAGGGCCTCGGTCACCTCGGCGGGGACGGGACGCACCAGCTGCGGTCCCATGTGCAGCGTGATGTGAACAGGGCCGCGGCCCACGGGCAGTTCAGCCACGCCTGTCTCCCCGCTGGAAGTGCCCGGCGAGCGGGATGCCGACCTCGGTGCCCGGCTCGGCGGTCAGCTCACGCGGGTCCAGTACGGGGTTGGCGTCGGCGATCTGCCACCACTGGCCGGGGTCGCCGAAGTAGCGCTGGGCGAGCAGGTCGGGGCGCTCGCCGGTACGGACGGTGTGGACCTGCGTGTCGTCGCTCTCCTCGAGGGGCGGGAGCAACCGCCGCTTGGTGTAACGCACTTCGGTCCCGTCGGGCTGCCGGTGCACCCCGATATCGGCGTCGTGATAACGGCTGGTACGCGGGTAAGGGTGTGCCCCTGGTATCGCGTCGAGCGCGTTCTCGTACGGTTCGATGCCGGCCATGTCCGGTGCTCAGCCCCTTCCCACCGTGATGTCACCGGGCCTGAGCCCCAGCGATCCGAGCCCCGCGGTGCGTGCCGCGCCGGCGAGGCGTTCCTTCTGCGCGAGGTGCGCGTAGTACAGCTCGGCGCCAGGGTGGCCGAGCGGCAGATCACTGACGGTCAGCACCTTGAAGCCGATGCTCAGGGAGGCCCTGATGGGGTTGAGGTTGACGTCGAAAGCGGACTCGTTGATGGACAACTCGGTCAGCCGCACGGGCATGACGCGCTTGCTGCCCCAGGTGAACAGGGTCAGCGGCATCTCGATCGGGCTGATCTCGATGGTCCCCTTCTTCGACAGCCGGCTCGCTTCCCTGAGCTGCGCGGAGGTCGGCTGCACGAGCATTTCGAGCACGGCGAGCTGGGGGTGGATACCGTCGGGCGCGGCGATCTCGAACTGGTCGGTGGCGTCGATCTCGGCGGTGAACTTCCAGGTCTCCTGAGCGGGGCCCTTGAGCCGCAGGGCCTCGTTCCGGTCCCCGCCACTGCCTCCTCCGCCGGAGTCACCGCTGCCGCCTGCGGACTGGGGCGAGAGGCTGCGTTCCAGGGTGTCGGGGTTGAACTGGAGGACGATGATGCGTTGGGGCGTGCCGCGTTCGGGGTCCACGAGGACTATGCCGGAGCGGATGGGTTTGGGGATGTCGGCGTAGCGGGTCATCGACGGGCCTCCAGGCGGTCCAGCAGCGGCGTGTAATCCGGGCCGGGGAAGAGGTCGGGAAACGCGTTCAGGCCGTCGCGCAGCCCGTCCGCCAGGTGCTCCAGGGCAGGGTCCCTGAAGGAGACGTCGGCGAAGAGGTACTGCCAGCCGTACAGGCCCTTGGTCAGGAGCAAGGTCTCCACGTACTCGGTGAACGTCAGGTCGAGCCTGACGTAGCCGGGGGGATAGGGGTCGGCACCTGTGCCCACGAGATCCGAGAACCAGACCTCCAGGGGCGAGGTGCCGGGGTCCATGCGCAGGAACGTCATGAAGCCTCGACTCGACTCGTAGGCGTTGTCGAAGTAACGCATCTGGGAAACAAAATCTCGCTGGAATCCGGTGCTCAACATGTCGACGGAAGGCATCGGCCCTTGGCTCACTATTTCCATGGGCGAAGGAATCCGGAACTCTCCCGAAAATTCAGGCAATGGCCGCACGGATTCCCAGTGGGCGGCAATCTCGAACCTGAGTGATTCGTTGAGCATCTCAGGATCGAGGCGGAGGTCGCTCCACCCGTCCTCGAACATGTCGAGCGGTTCGGTGTCGACGAAGCCCGGGCCCACGTCGCCGCACCGCTCATCGAGCAGCGTGATGGACTCGGCGCCCCGCAGGTCGGCGAGCGAGGCCATGTGCCGCTCTTCGAGTTGATTGAGTGATCGCACCGATCGAGGCCTTTCAGGATTCCGACGTCAGCTGAGTGTGAAGATGCGGTTGAAGTTTTTCTTCATGCGGTTCAGGTACTTACGGTCCAGCGGCTTCCCGGTCTGCCGGGTGATGTACTCCCCGATCCTCTCCTGCATGTCCTCCACGCTGGCGAACGGCCGCAACTTGAACACCACGAGAACGAGATCGTCATTGGTCCCGGCGAACGCCGCCCTCAGATTGGTGGTGTCCCTGTCGGTGTTGACATCGACCAGCGGCCGCTTCGTGGTGGGCGGCTCCGGGAACTGGTTGAGAACAGGGGAGACGACTTCGCTCTCCGCCTTCCACTCGGAGCGGTTCTGCCCCGTTCCATGCCCCTTGTGCTCGTAGGTGGCCCACCTCGCCTGCAGCGTCCGGGGGAAACCGGGAGGGTAAACGCCGTCCTCGTACTGTTCGGCAGCTCCCTGGAAGAGGGACAGGTCGATCTGGTAGTAGCCAGGCTTTTTACCGTCGGAAATCTGCCCGAAGGCCTTGGCGGCTTTCTCCTCGAAGGAGGAGTAGAAGTTCCTGTTGATGTGGTTGTAGGCCGGTACGAAGTTGGAGCCGGCGGCCGGTCCGCCGAGCTCCCTCGGCAGTAGGTGCATCGCGTCCCACTGGAAGAACCCTCGCGGCTCCCGGAGGTCCTCACCGTCATCGTCCTTGGCCAGCAGGTGCCGGAATCCGATGATGCCGAGACGCGCGTCCTTCCCGGGCGGATACTGGCCGCCACGCGACCACTTCTTGTTGATGAAATCGTGTTTGAAACCTGTCGGCATCGCACCGTCTTTGAAATTTCCACGGTCGTCGGGCTCTGGGAACTCAAGCGGCTTGTCCCTGTCGACGCCGTCTTCTGTCACGCCATCAGCGGCCTCCATTTCAGGGTTCAGTACAGCCCGGACGCTGAAGTTCTCTCCGCCCGCTTTGAAGAGGCGGGTCAGGCGATACCAGGCGCGGAACTGCTCGAGAAGCGCGGCGTGATCGTCGGAGGCGATTCCCTCCCTGAGCTTGCCTTCGATGCGCGGCCGGATACGGGCGACGATCTTGCGCAGCCGGTCCTCCTTGGACTCCTTCGAGTCCTCCTGGCGCTTCCGGTCGTCCTTCTTCTGCTGCCTCTCCTGCTTGAGCCTGTCCGGGTCCTTGCCCCTCGGCCTGCCGTCGTTGTCCTTGTCGCGCTCGGGCTTCCGGCCGTCGCCGTCCCCGGGCTTGTTCGGCCTGCGGCGAGGAGCGTCTTGGTCGGCGGGCTTGTCCGGCTTTGGCTTGGCCGGGTCCTGGTCCTTGCGTGGCCTGTCGGTGTCCTGGTCCTTGGGCCTCTTGGGGTCCTGGTCCTTGTCCCGCCGGGGGGCCTGGCCGTCGTCGTTCGGCTTGGTCGTGTCCCTGTCGTCCCTCGGCCTGCCCGGGGTGTCGTCCTTCGGCTTCGGCTTCGTGTCCGGCTCGGGCTTGGGCTTCGGCCTGGGTTCCGGCTTCGGCTTCGGCGCCGGCGTCGGGCGCGTGTCCGGCTTGGTGTCGGGGTCCTTGTCCGTCTTCCGACGGGCCGGCGCGTCGGGGGCCGTGGGCTTCCTCGTGTCGACGGGCTTGTCCGGCCCGGGCTTGCCCGGAGTCGGAGTCGTGGCCTGGTCCTTGGCCGGTGTCTTCGTCGTCGGCTTGTTCGGGTCCGCCTTAGGCTCCGGCTTCGCGTTCGGCCTCGTGCCGGGGCCCGTGGCCCTACCCGGCTTCGGCAGGGTGTCGGTGGAAGCGGGCCGGGCCGGCTTCGTGTCGGCCGGCTTGGGGTCGTCGCCCCGGGCGGGCTGCGGCCTGTCGCCGCCCTTGTCCGGCTTGCCGAGCTTCGCCGCCACGCCCTTCAGGCGGCGGCCGACCTTCGCGACGTACTTGCCGATGCCGCTCAGGAGCGCCTCGTAGGCCAGTTCGAGGAGCGCGACGATGCCCGCCGCGACGGCCTTGGCGAAGAGGACGCCCGCGCCGCCCTGGCGGACCGCCTTCAGCCAGTCGAGGACCGCGCCGATGGCCCGCAGGATCTCTCCGAGGGCCCCGATGGCCGTGCGGATCGCGTCGATGACCGCCATGACCCAGCCGGCGCCGGGGATCAGCTTGGCGATGACCTTGGTGATGACGATCTCGCCGATGATGAAGGGGAGCTGCGGGACGATGGCGTCCCACGTCTCCTTCACGATCTTCTCCAGGGTGTAGCCGCCCTTGATCAGCTTGTCGAGAATGGCCCTGGGGACGCCGATGATCTCTTCGATCTTGGACTGGAACCACGACTTGACCGCCGCCTGGACTTCGCGGAACAGGTGGTTCTTCGCACCGTCCACGGCGGAGTTCTTGGCGCCGCTCAGCCAGCCGCCCGGGTCGGAGAGGAAGTCGACGGCGATCATCATGAACTCGCCGAGCCCGGCCAGGAGTTTCGAGGCGTAGTCGAGCACCGTCTTGACCGCGTCCACGACCGCCTTGATGACGTCCATGAGCATCTTCTTGAGGATGTTCAGGATGTCGCTCAGCAGTTTCGCGATGGCGTCCAGCAGATCGGAGACGATCTGCTTCAGCTGCGCCGCGAGCTTCGTGACGAACGCGATCGCCGCCGCGATGAGGTCGGTGATGAACTTCCTGATGCGGTTGGCCAGTTCGATGACGGCCCGGACCATCGCCTTGGCGAACTCGATCAGATCGTTGATCAGGTTCTTGACCGTGTCGACGATGAACCTGCGGGCCTCGTTGATCCAGCGTTCGGCGTTCTCCTTGAAGTTCTTGATGAAGCCGACGACCGCGTCACGCGCCGCCCGGATGATCCGGACGATCGCGTTCTTGATCTCGATGACCTTCTCTTTGAGCCATTCGAAGGCCTTGGTGACCCAGTTGCCCGACTCCTTGGCGGCCGTGTCGGTCTTGTTCTTCGCGTCCGACTCCGCTGTGGTGGCCTTCTCCTGGATCTTTGTGTCGCTGTCCTTCTTCTCCTGCTCTACGTCGTCGTCGGTCTTCTTCTCCCGCTCCCTGACGTCCTTGCGTACCTTCTCGTGCTTCTCGGTCTTCTTCGTACCGAGCTTCTTGAGCTCCTCGTCCTGCTCGGTGCGCCAGCCGGCACGCTGCGACGTGACCTCGTCGAGGGCCTTCCCTCGCTCGCCCGCCTGGGCGTCGGTGTTCTTGCCGACCTCGCTGTCGACCTTCTGCTTGTGCTTGTGCTGCGAGTCGCGGAAGTCCCGGTCCTTGGCCTGGCGGCCCTCGGACATGCCCTTCTGGCCCTGAGTGAACGCCCGTTGGAACTCCGGCCCGCGGTCGTGCTCCGCCACCTCGGACGCCGCCTCGGCCGGCACGGCGCCGGTCCCCGCGCCCTCAGCCCCGGGCACACCGCCGTTGCCGCCGCCCTGCTGTCCCGGGACCTTCCCCTTCAACTGCTCCTTGGGAGCGTTGGGATAGACCTGGTTCTCCCCCATCGGGCGGGCGGCGTCGTCCTTGCCCGTCGCGACGGTCTCCTGGCCCTTGCTGTCGACCGCGGCGCCCTGCTCGCCGGCCGTCTGCTCGGCGGCACCCTGCATCTCCACGCCCGGCGCGTTGCCGGCCTGGGCCTGCTTCAGGGCTTCGTCCTTGGTCGGCAGCCCGGCGAACTTGGCGGCCAGCTCCTGCGGATCCACCACCGGTTCGTCGGCGCCGAAGAGGCTCGTGACCCCGTTGACGATCTTGGCGCCGACGAAGCCCAGCGCCATCTTGAAGGTGTCCCAGCCGCCGGGCTCCTCGGCCTTCTCCGCCTCGATCTGGCCCTCGGGCTTCTTCTCGCCCTTGACCTCGGCCTTCTCGTCCTTCGGTGCCTCGGACTTCTGCGCCGGATCCTGCGAGTACTGCGCCGGTGCGTCGGCCTTCGGCTTGCCCTCCAGGGTCTGCGGCGCGCCCGCCGGGCGCTGCATCGACGGCGGGGCGGCGGCGAGCTGCTGGTGCTCGTCGCCGACCGTGCGGTCCACCGCTCCGCCGACGCCGCCCATCGCCTGAAGTGCCTTGTGGGGCTTGAGCTTGGAGGCCGTGGACAGACCGGCCTCCGGGGAGACCTGGGAGAGGTTCGGCGCCGGTGCCGAGTCCTTCTTCTTGCCCTTGCCGGACGCGGACCCCTTGCCGCCACCGCCACCGCCTCCGGCACCGGCAGTACCACCGCCGCCTCCTCCGCGCGGTGCCCTGGGCGCGGGCGCGGCCTTGGGCTCCGGTGCCTCCTTCGAGGCCTTCGGGGCGTTCCTGGGGGCTTCCCTGGGGGCTTCCTTCGGCGCCGGCGCCGAAGCAGGTGCGGCGGGCGCGGGGGTCTCCGCTGTCTTCGTCGGCGACGCGGCCGCTGCCGCCGAGTCCTCGCTCCTCGCCGGCCCCGCGTCGGGCGCCCCGCTCTGCGTCCCGCCGGCCGCCTCGTTGCTCGCGCCGCCCGGGGTGTCCGCGTTGGACCCGCCTGTGACATGCGTGTCCCGTGCGGGGGACGGGGACTTGACGTCCGCCGACGGCTCCTCGCCACTCGCCGAGCCGGTGGCACCCTCCTGCGCCTGGCCGGGGGTGGCGCTGCCCTTGGACGCCGTGTCCGGCTGCTTCGGCTCGCCCTTGCCCGCGGTCTCGGGCGCCGCTGCCGTACCGCCCGCCGCCTTCTGGGACTGCTTCTCCTGCGCGCCCTGGTCCTTGTCGCCCGCGGCCCGGGTGTTCTGCTCCTCCTTGGCGGCGGTCTCCTTCTCGGCGCCGCCGCCCTCGGAGTTGCCGGGGGCCTCCTGCACCGTCTTCTGTGCGGCGACGGGCCCCGCCTTCGGGTCGTCTCCGCTCTTCGGGTCCTTCGACGGTGTGCCGGGCCCGGGCCGGGACGCGGCGTCCCGCCCGGCCTCCAGGCCGCCGAGGAGGCTGTCCCCCGGGCCGCCCTCGGTCTCCACCGACGGGTCGGGTGCCGTGGGTGCAGCGGCGTCGGTCTCCTCTGGCTGGAGCTCGGCCGTCTCGTCTTCGGCGTCCTCCGCGTCGCGTTCGGCCTGCACCTTGTCGGCCCTGGTCACGGGGGGAGCGGGGAACGACGGGACGGACTGCCCGCCGGAGGAGGACGGGTCGAGCTGGTCCGCGGTCGGTACGCCGGACACGTCCGGGTCCTGCTCCGGCAGGAAGTCCTCGGGCTGGAGCTTGACGTCCCAGGCGCTCTTGTCGGCGCCGCCGACGTCCACCTCCGACTCGCTGCCCGAGCCGAACGGGTCGTCCTCGGCGGTCTCCTCGGGCCCTTCGAGATCCTGGTTGCGTACGCCGTCGAGCCTGCTCGTCCTGCCGGGCAGCTCGGTGTCCTTGCCCGCCGCCGCGGCCGGACCCGCGGGCTTCTCCTTGCCGCCCTTGTCCTCCTGCTTCGGCTTCTGACCCGCGGTGAGCTGCTCGGCCGCTCCTGGGCGGTTCCTGGCCGCGGACTCCTCCTTGCTCGCGGCCGCCGCGCCCTGCTGACTGGTCTCCTCCTTGCCCTCCGCACCCTGCTGGCCCTGGCCGCCCTTTTTGTCCCCGCCCCCGTCCTGCTTGCCCTCCTGGGCGCCGGCACCGGAACCCTCGGACTTCTGCTCCCGGGCCTGTTCAGCAGCCCCGGCGGAGGCGCCGGCCGGCTCGCTCGTGGCAGCGCCCGGGCCCTCGGCCTGCCCCGGCTGCTCCTGCGACGCGGCCGGCGCGCCCTCCTGGCCCCCGGCCGCTTCCGGCTTCCGGCCCCCGGCCCCCGCAGTCTCCTGCCGCCCTCGCGGCGCTCCCCCGCCCTGCGGCGTGCTCCCGCTCTCCGCTGTCCCGCCGTTCTGCGGGGTGCTGCCAGGGGCGTTCTCCGCCTCGGCACGGTCCTTCTCGGGTCCCGGCGCCAGGGCCGGCCGCTCTTCCCGGGCCTGCTCCTCCTCGGCGGAGCGCTGCTCGCTCTCCCGCTCCTGCCGCAGTTCCGCCGCGGCGTCGGGCTCGACGGCCGGGGCGTCGAGCGGCGGACGCTCGGCGTCACCGCCGAGTGCCGCGTCGGCCTCGATCTCCTCGACGAGGTCCAGCACCTTGTCCTGCTCCGAGCCGAGCAGCCTGTCCTCCAGGCGCTCCAGGACCCGGTCGAGCAACTCCTCGGGAAGCCGGACCAGTTGCTGCCGCGTGCGCTTCGAGAGGTCTTCCGGGTCGGCGCGCAGCGACCGTACGACCGAGTTCGCCAGGCGGTCCAGCATGGTCGCCGGGTCGATCTGCTCCAGTCGGTTCCGGTCCGCGTCCACGGTGGCGTACCGCAGCCAGCCCGGCGTGGCGTGCCCCGCCTCCAGCTCCGGGGCGCCCGGGGCGGACCGGCCGTTCCCCGCGGCCTCGGGGCGCGCGAGGTCCTGCGCGACGGACTCGGCCTCCTGCTCGATGGCCTGTTGCGGCAGGCTGACCGCGCCGAGTTCGCGCCCGGCCCGTAGCGCGCCCAGGCCGTGCGGGTTCTGCACGGTGTGCAACAGCTCGTGGGCGAGCAGGCGTTGGCCGTCCGTCGTGCCGGGGCGGTAGGCGCCCTCGCGGAAGAAGACGTCCTGGCCGACCGCGACGGCGTCCGCGCCGAGCAGCTCCGTCAGCTGCCCGGCCTCCGGCCCGGTGTGCAGTCGTACGCGGCTCAGGTCGTGCCCGAGCTGCTCCTCCAGGTCCCGCCGTACGCCCGCGTCCAGTGGCTGTCCGGCGCCGCTGACGATGTTCTTGGGCTCCGGGCTGCGGGCCTTGGCCGCCTTCTCCCGGCGCTTGCGGCGGCGCTGCTCGGCGGACTGTTCGGAACGGGAGTCCTGGGTCGGGGACGCGCTCATCGCGTCACCTCCCCGCGGCCGGAGAGCCCGGAGTGCACGGCACGCGCCAGTTCCTGGCCGAGCCGGCGCGAGGAGAGCCCGGCGGGCAGCGGCGGCAGCCCGGACAGCGTGTCCACGGTCAGGGCGCCGTCGGCCGCCAGCGGCACGCCGTGTTCGCGGACCAGCCGGTCGAGTTCACGCTCGAAGGCGGCGGAGACCCGGTCCGGGTCCACCCGGAAGCCGTCGAGGACGAGTTCGCCGATGTCCACCCGGATCGCGCTCGGCGCGTGGTTCCCCTCGGGGGTACGGCCCCTGCCCGTGTTCCGGCCGCTGCCGTCCCAGGTCACACCCATCCGCGAACCTCCGTCGGCGTCAAGGAGCGCTCCAGCTTCAGGTATTCGGTCCGGGCCGCCGCGGCCATGTGCCGCATCTGCAGGGCCTCGCCCTCCTCGGCGGCCAGGAACGCCCCGGACAGGGCGATGTTGCGGATCGAGCCGCCCGCCACGGTGAGCTGGGCGAGCAGCCGCGGGTCGAGGTCCTTGACCGGAGCCTGCGGCGGCAGCACGCGGCGCCAGATCTCGGCGCGCTCGTGCTCGGCCGGGAAGGGGAAGTCGACGACGAAGCGGATGCGCCGCAGGAAGGCGTTGTCCAGGGCCTTCTTCATGTTGGTGGTGAGGACGGCGAGCCCGCGGTAGGCCTCCATCCGCATGAGCAGATAGCTGACCTCCAGGTTGGCGTACCGGTCGTGGCTGTCCTTGACCTCGCTGCGCTTGCCGAACAGGGCGTCGGCCTCGTCGAACAGCAGCAGCGCACCGCCCGCCTCGGCGGCGTCGAAGACCCGGCGGAGGTTCTTCTCGGTCTCGCCGATGTACTTGCTGACGACCTGGGAGAGGTCGATGACGAACAGGTCGAGGCCGAGTTCCTTCGCCATCACCTCGGCGGCGAGCGTCTTGCCCGTGCCGGATCCGCCCGCGAACAGCGCGGTGACGCCGAGGCCGCGGCGCAGAGTCTGCGCGAACCCCCACTCCTGGTGGACGGTGGGGCGCTGCCGCACATGCGCGACGATCTCCCGCAGGACGTGCGTCTGCCGCTCGTGCAGCACCAGGTCGTCCCAGCCGGCCCGCGGTTCGATACGGCGGCCCAGCTCGTCCATGCCCATCCGCGCCTCGTCCAGGCCGGCCCGCCAGGCGAGCTGTACGGCGTCCAGCTCGTCCTCGTACGGCAGTTCGCGCCGTACGGTGGCGGCGGCGGAACGCACGACGTGCGGGGGCAGCTGGAACTGCGCGACGAGCGACCGCAGTTCGCCGTCGTCGAGGTCGGCCACGTCCCGGAAGGCGTCCGCCCACAGGTCGAACTGCTCGTCGTCGTCCAGGGGCGGCACGGACACGCGGGTTCCGTGCGGCCGGTCGCTGCGGCGCGGGTCGGCGCTCGACACGACGACGGGTACGGCGGCCCCGGCCAGGAACGCCTCGGTCGCCGCCCGCTGGTCCCGGTCCAGCTCGCCGGCCTCGACCAGCAGCGCGGCGGGCAGCAGGATCGCCTCGCGCTGCCACAGCCGGGCGAACCGGTCGCGCTCGGCGGGGTCAGTGGGGATGTCCTCGGCGCTCATCGTGTACAGGCCGAGTCCGGCTCGTGCGGCGCCGGCGGCGGCGATGTCGGCGCGGCTGCGCGGGTCACCGCCGACCAGCTCGACGAACAGCGGCGCGTCCGGCCGGGCGCCGTCCGCCCAGCCCGCCGCGACCCGGCTCGCGGCCACGTCGTACGACGGCGGCAGCCGGTCCGGTACGGGGGTGCGGCGCGCCTGGCCGTGCAGCCGGGTGTCCAGGTAGGGCGAGCCGAGCAGGAAGTGCAGGATGCGCTCGTCGAGCCGGAGCCGGGAGGTCGTCAGCCGGGTCTCGTCCTCCAGTTCGACGATCCGCCAGCGGCGCAGCGGCGACACCGGGGTGAGGGCGCTCCAGTGGGGTTCGGCCAGGGCGGCCAGGGCGAGGGAGAAGGTCGGGTGGGCCCGCTCGGGGTCGGCACTCGCGGCGGCGCAGCGGGCGGCGGTCGTGGGTTCGAGTTCCTGAGCGGCGGTGAGCACGACGAGGTCGCGCTCGAAGGGGGTGAGACCGAAGCAGGTGACGAGCGCGTCGAGGGCGGCGGTCCCGGGACCGGCGGCGGTGACCGGGGCGGCCCTTCGGCCGACGGTGCCATCGGCGACTGCAGCCACCGCGGTGTCCCCGGACGGGCCACCGCCGTCATCGGCCTGGGCGCCGGGAGCGGCCCCGGAAGCCGAAGCCGCCCCAGACCCCTGAGCCGACCCCGCGGCCGCAGCGGCCCCGGAGGCCGGAGCCGACCCCGAGACGGAAGCCGCCCCCGAGACGGAAGCCGATCCCGAGACGGAAGCCGCCCCAGCCGCCGAAGCCGCCCGAGACGCCCGAGACGCCCCACCGTCACCACCGCCGGCCCGCTCGGCATGGGCGTCGACGCGGGCCAGGACACGCCGGATCTCGGCGGTCAGCGTCGGTCCGTCGCCGTGTGCGGCGGCCGCCCGCGGCTCCCGCACCTCGTGCGAACCGTGCGCTCCCATGTCGTCTCCTGCCCCCGTCGCTGCCATGCGCCGCCTCAGCTCTCCGCGTCCTCGCCGCCGGACTTCGTGTTCCTCGTCCCCTCAGCAGGGGACTTGGCGGTCTTCTTCGCGGTCCTGCGGGCCCGCGCCGGGGCCTTGGCGGCGGCCTTCACCGGGGCCTTCGCGGGCGCCTTGGCGGGAGCGGCCTGCGCGAGGGGCTTGTCCGCCTCCCGCTCCGGCTCGGGCCCTGCGCCCCCGGGCTGCGCGGGCGGCCGCACTCCCGCCTCGGGAAGCTGCGGCGGCACGGGCGCGCCGGGCGCCCCGAACGGCAGCACCCGCACCTCGGGCCGCTCCACGGGCTTGCCCGGCACAGGGACCTCTCGGCCGTCGATGAACACCAGGGCGGCCTGGTAGACGACCGACAGCGTGTACGGCGTCTGGTGGAGCATCCCCCACAGCTTCGACGTCTCGTCGATGTCCATCACGGTGGGCGTGAACCGCACCCGCTGAACCGCCTCGGCCAGGTCGCTCCCGGACAAGTGGGCACGTTCGCCCGCCAGTTCGATGATGTCCTTCGGCAGGACGGGGATCTCGTGCAGCGTGCGTACGACCGACCCGATGAGCCGCTGCCCGACCAGTTCCGCCTCCTCGCCGTAGGCGCTGATGAGGTAGTGCAGGTCGAGCGGCGCCGCGGCCCGACGGACCAGCGTGCCGTCGGACGCACGGGTGGGCAGGTCGGTGTTGCGCTGTGAGGTGTTGGGCGTGACCTGGTACAGGAACACGGTGATGGTGGGCTCGGTCGGCGGGTCGGCCGGGGGCTTGCGCGGCTCGACCTTGACCGCGATGTCGATGTCCGGGGGCAGGTTGGTCTCGATGAGCAGGGCGAGGGCCTGGGTGACATGGGCGATGGCAAGTGCGTTACTCATGGCGTCGGTTCCTCGGTCCCTCTAGTCCTGCTCGTCCCGCCGGTCCCTCTGGTCCTGCTCGTCCCGCCGGTCGGTCTCCTCGTCCTCACTCACGCCCCCTGGCCAGGTAGTCCGCCAGGCTGACCGCGGCACGCGGGCGCTCCGCGTCCCGTGGCCGGGGCCTGCCGCCACCGCCCTGGGGCGCGCCACCGGCGGTGACCTCCAGCCGCCCGATCTGCACCTGCACGACCTGCTCGGCCTGGCGTCCGGGCCGCCGCGCCGCCGCCTGCCGGACGGCGTCCCGTGCGGCCGCCGTGTCCGCCGCGCTGGGGAGCAGCGCGGCGGACACGGCGGCGGGGGGAGCGGCGTCCGCACCAGGGGGGGTTGGCACGGACGCCGCGTTCGTGGCGGCCGCCCGCTCGGTGCGGCCCCGGCCCGCCGCGCGGCGCGCGGTGTCGGGGACCGGCCGCAGCGCGGGGCCCGTCGGGGTGACGGGACGCAGCAGCGGCCCCTCGGGCTCGGCCGGCCGGTCCGGGCGCGTCCCGGTCTCGACCGGCGCCGTGGCCTGCTCGGTCCGTACGACCGTCCGCTCCCGTTCCGTACGGACGACCTCGCGGGCCGCCGGGCGGGCCAGGTCCGGCCGGGCGACGGCGGCCGGTGCGGCGACGGGCCACAGCGGCTCGGTGCCGTCCGGGTCCGGCGCCTCGCCCCGTACCGCCTCGATCCGCTCGAACGGTCCGGCCAGCCGGGGCCGTACGCGCACCACGCCGGGGCGCCACGCGGCGGGCGCCGCGTGCCGGGCGAGCAGCCGGTCGAGGAAGTCGGGCTCCGGGCGCTCTTCTCCCCCAGTGGACTCAGACATCCGCACACAGCTCCAGGTAGTAGCGGCGCCGCAGCGGGCTGAGCGCCAGGATCTCCGGCTCGCTCCAGCCGTACGCGGTGGCGAGCAGATGGACGTCGAGCAGGAGGTCGCGGGCCCAGGCGTCCAGTTCGGTCCACAGGTAGGAGGCGATGTCCAGCTCGGCCCGCGTGCCCTCCCCGCACTCGGGGCAGGCGACGTTGAGCGTGACGTCGCCGCCCGGGTCCGCGGCCCGGGCCGCCTCGGCGATCCGGCGCTGTACGGCGACGGGCAGGGCGTCCGCGGACACGGGCTGCCCGTCGCGTACGGCGGTGACCACGCACCGGGCGAGCAGGGCCCGGCGCGGGTCGGCGTCCCGGGCCGCCGCCGTCAGGTCGGCGACGGCGGGCACCCGGAACTCGACCTCCCAGCCGTCCTCGGCGACCCGCACGAGCGGATCGCCCCGGTCGGCCAGGGTGCGGGCGAACTCCCCGGCGTCCAGCTCGAACTCCATGTCCGCGCCGCACGCCGCGCACTCCAGGCGCACCTGCATCCGTTCGCCGAACAGGGCCCGGCGCAGGGCGAACAGGTCCGCCTCGCGCTCACCCACCGGCAGCGACAGCAGGGCCTCCCGGTCGCCGCCCAGGTCCGGCCGGGCGGCCCCGTGCAGTAGCAGGGCGCGTCCGGCCGGGGCCCGGTCCAGCCCGGTCTCCCAGGTGGCCAGGAACTCGGCCGCCTGTGTGATGGCCATGCCTCCCCCCTGTCCCGCGCTACGCCGGGTTGAGGAAGGAGGGCTCCTCCGGCTCGGGCACCTCGTAGTCCCGCTCCCAGCCCTCGCACTCGAGCTTCAGCGACTGGATGGCCACCGCGTTGGCGTTGGCGTCCAGTTCGCCGAGGACCTGGTACTCGCTCGGCCAGGTCCGGTACAGCTTGTGCGAGACGGCGACCTGGCCGGCCTCGTTGAGGACCTGGATCACGATGTCCTTGCGGAAGTCGGCGAGGGACACCTCCGAGCCGAGGCCCGCGCCGACCTGCCAGACCTTGTTGGCCCAGCGGTCGAACTCGGGGTCGTGCGTGACGCCGCGCTCCAGGGTGATGCCCTCGAACTCGGAGCGGCCCGGCGACTTGCGCGGGGACGAGGGGTCGCCGCCGTGGCGGTGCTTGACGACCTCCGTCGTCCGCTTCAGCGGACTGATCTTGCTGATGCCCGCGACCGTCCGACCGTCCCACAGGACCAGGAACTTGAAGTTCTTGTACGGGTCGAAACGATGGGCGTTGACCGTGAACTCTGCCATCGAAAATGTCCTCAGGGATTCCTTGGAGCGTTCGTTAGAGCGCGAACTGCCCGGACGTCTGCTGGATCTTGACGATCACGAACTCGGCCGGGCGGACCGGCGCGATGCCGACCAGGACGTTGACGATGCCGTTCTCGATGTCCTCGGCGGTCGTGGTGTCGCTGTCGCACTTGACGAAGTAGGCGTCGCGGGGCGTGCCGCCCTTGAAGGCGCCCTGGCGGAAGAGGGTGTGCAGGTACGAGGAGGCGGCGAGCCGGATCTGCTGCCACAGGTTCTCGTCGTTGGGCTCGAACACCACCCACTGAAGGCCTCGCTGGAGGCTCTCCTCGACGTGCAGCGCGAGCCGCCGCACCGGCACGTACTTCCACTCGCTGTCGAGCGCGTCGGAGCCCTCCAGCGTGCGGGCTCCCCAGACCACCGGGCCGGTCACCGGGAAGGTGCGCAGGCAGTTGACGCCGAGCGGGTTGAGCAGGCCGGTCTCGCGGTCGGTCAGGTTGACGGTGAGCGAGTGCACGCCGGCGAGGCGGGCCTCGGTGCCGGCCGGGGCCTTCCACACGCCGCGCTCGGAGTCCGTACGGGCGATGACGCCCGCGACGGCGCCGGACGGCGGGAAGGAGCGCAGCCGGCCCGTGAGGGGGTCGGTGAGCTGGAGGTGCGGGAAGTACAGGCCCGCGTGGTTGCCGCGCACGGCGTCGAAGGCGGCGAGCCCGGCCCGGGCGGTGTCCACGCTGACCCAGGTGCTCGGCGCGTCGACCAGGAGGAAGATCCGCCGTTCCTGGCACAGCCGCTGGGCGGCGGAGACGACGGTGACGGCGTCCTCCGTCTTCTCGTAGCCCGCGAGTTCGGGCAGCACGAGGAGGTTGACGTCGGCGACGCCGCGCAGCGCCTGGATGCCGGACTTGTCGGCCTCGGAGCCGATGAGGTCGCGCGGTCCGGGCGCTTCGCCGTCCTCGCCGCCCTCCAGCGGGAAGACGGGCGGGTTGACCGAGGCTTCCAGGCCCAGGTCGTTGGCGCACTCGCCGAGGAAGCGGACGACGTCCTCGGGGTCGGTGGAGCCCGCGACGACCTGGATGCGCCGGCCGAAGGCGGTGACCTCGGCGCCCGCGAAGGCGTGCTTGCCGGGCGCGTCGGGCAGGGCGCGCAGCTTGCGCTCCAGCAGCAGCGCCAGCTCGGCGACGGAGTGCGGGGCCTCGCCGTCGCAGTCGGGGTCGTGGAGCGTGAACTCCCGCTCGACGTCGCCGATCTTGACGGTGAGGTCCACGGCGAGGTCGGGCAGTTCGTGCCCGAAGGGCTTGGAGACGGTGCCGGACGGGTCGGGGCGGCCCTCGCCGACGACCTCGACGCGGATCAGCCGGGAGCCGGCGTTGACGACGGTCTGCACGTACCGGCCGTGGGACGGGTCGGTGGACAGGCCGGTGTAGCTCTCGCGGGCCTCGCCCTTGGCGTCGTGGACGCGCAGGTTGAAGGTCTCGTCGGGGCGTGGCGTGTCGTAGTCGACGGCGACGCGCAGGCCGTTGCCCCACACGCCGGGTTCCTTGGCGTGCACCTTGAGGACGTCGCACTCGCTGTGGCCCTCGGTGGACTCCAGCGTGACGCAGGCGGCCTTGCCGCTGCCGGCCTTGGCGACCCGGACGATCACGGCGACGGTGCCGCCGTTGCCGAAGAACTGGTGAACGGCGTAGCCGACGGCGCTCTGGGCGCTCAATCCCCCGAAGCGGCGCTCGAACTCGGTGAAGCTGGTGACGCGGACCGGCTCGTTCAGCGGACCGCGCCGGGTGTGGCCCACGAAGGCGGTCACCGAAGTGGTCAGGGTCGAGATGGTGCGGGTGCTGCTGGGAAGCTCTTCGACGTAGACGCCGGGATACGTCGGCTTGGCGGCGCTCACTGCACTCATCGGCATTCCCCCTCCTATCCCTGTCTCGGGCACCGGATGAAGGCACCAAGAGAGGTGAGGGAGGGACGTTCCGGCCATGCGCGAGGACTCGGGCCCCCCGCCCGTCGGCGGTGGACACGCGCGCACCTCATCAGTTCCCCCGTCAGTACCCGTGCGGTTCGGTCGCACGGGTCAAGCAGCGCGCTTGTGACTCCTGATGCTCAAGTGCTCAACCCACCTTGCTGCGTTCGGAGTTGACCGAACAAGGCAGGTTCTGGCCAGCACAGTGGAAGGTTTTGTGAAGGCAAAATTCCGCGATCCGCACATCACGCCCGCGCGCCCTCGTGGACTGGTCCACACCTCCTGCACAGCGGGGGTGATCACCCGGCGGAGGGCATGCCTGGAAGACCCCGCATTTCCGGCATCGGTCCCTCATCCACCCGGCGCGCTCCCCGGGTCCTCCCCCGGTCGTCCACCCCTCGATGGCCGGTTTCGGCGGGGCGGCATGGACACGCGCGAAGTTGATCGATGCCTTACGGGATCCACTCCCGAGTGCCCTCTTTCGACCGGGACATGCCCGACCCAAACGCCAGGCCGCGCCACCCCTTCCAGCGCGTAGAAATATCTACGAGCATGGCCAGTGCCGGACCGGCACGCGGAGCCCGAGGCTCCGCGGGTCACCGGCCCGTGTCCAGCGTGCGCCCGTCGGGGCGCTGTCGACTGTGCCTGGGGTGGCCATGCAGAGCGTGATGTGGAAGCAAGCCGTCGAGTGGCTCGCCGCGGCCGCCAGGGACCCCCAGGAGTGCAAGCGGGAGTGGGACTACGGCACGGGGACGGCACTCGTGGAGGCGGGCCGGTACTGGGACGTGCTCAGCGTCCCCGACCGGCTCGGCCTGCTCGCCCTGGACTATCTGTGGCGCGACCCCTTGAAGGTGCCCGGCCCCACCCTGGTGGACTGCGCGGCACACAGAGTGGGCTTCTTCCTGCCACCCGACCCCGTCAGCGAGTGGGTCGGTTCCGGTGTCCGGCACGTCGGCCGGGGGTCCTGGGTCGCCGTGCCGCCGCCGTACCGGCCCGCCGGCCGCCTGGAATGGCTCGTCCCGCCGGACGGCACGGGCAGTCTGCACGCCCCCGGCACGCTGGAGTCGGCCCTGCGGGAGGCCACCGAGACCCTCGCCGTGCTGGCACCGGTCAGCGCGGAGCACGCGGTGGCCGACTGCTGGTGAGGCGAGTGCCGTCGGGGGCGGCCGTCCCCGGGTGCCGGCCGGCGGTCCATGTGGTGAGCGCGGCCCAGGTCTCGCTCGCGGACGGCGCCGCGAAGGAGACCCACTGGCCGTCACGGTGCTCCGGGACCGCGTGGCCCCTGGCCTGCCATTCGGCGACGAGCGCCGCGTAGATGGGCGGATGACCCCCGTACCCGCTGGTGAGTTCGGCGAACGACCGGGGAGCGGCGTCGTTCCCGGCAAGGCGCCGCGCCGTCTCAGTGCTGTCCATGACCGGGCAACGCGACGCGGCGCGCCGGTGGTACGCGGGCCGGACCCCGTCCGTCGGGTCGAGTGAACCCGTCACCCGTACGGCGGCATGCCGGCACCGGACAAACATCCAGTGAGGCGGTCGCCCGTTCAGGACGGCATCGTTCCCGGCGAAGGCTTCCGGCGCCGTCTCCTCCCTTTCCGGCGGTCTCCTCGACCCCGGCCCTGCGCATCCGGTAACACTGACCTCAGACCGAGGACCGGGCCGGCACCGCGCCCGGAACCGGTCCTCCCGGTACGACGTACGACGGCAGGGAGAGGCCATGTCACAGCGCCCTGACCTCCGGCAGCGCAGGGCCGTGCTGGAGCACGAGTGGTCCCGCTGGGTGCCGCGGCTGAGCGTCGCGGGCGCAAGGCCGGGCGGCAGCGCGGCGTTGCGCCACGAGGTGACCGAGTCCTGGGCGCGTTCACTGAGCAGCGTGGATCCCGGGCGGGACAGCGCCCCGGTCACCGACGGCGGCCCGGTGCACCAGCGCTGGACGTCCTCACCGCTGTACCGGCCGGTCTCGGGCCTCGCCGGGGAACTGCACAGCATCGCCGAGGACGCCGGTTTCGTCACGGCGGTCACCGACGAGTCCGGCACCATCCTGTGGACCTGCGGCGGCCCGACCATGCGCCGCCGGGCCGAGCGCGTCAACTTCGCGCCGGGCGGCCGGTGGGACGAGCAGGCCATGGGGACCAACGCCCTGTCCCTCGCCCTGCGCACCGGCCGCCCCAGCTCCGTCTTCTCCGCCGAGCACCTGGTGTCGGCGCTGCACGGCTGGGTCTGCTACTGCGCCCCGGTCCACGGCCCGGACGGGCGCGTCCTGGGCGTGCTGGACCTGTCGACCACCTGGGACCGTTCGCACCCCCTGGCCATGTCGACCGTACGCACCCTGGTGTCCACCATCGAGGCCCGCCTCACCACGGAACAGCCTCGCGCGGGACAGCTACGGCTCACCTGCCTCGGCACGGAACACGCCGTACCCGCCGTACGGGAGGGCCGGCCCCTCCCGCTGCGCCCCCGGCAGGTGGAGATCCTCACCCTGCTCGCGCTCGAACCCGACGGCTTCTCCCCGGAGCGGCTGCGCGCCGCCCTGTACGGTGACCGGCCGGTCACCGCGTCCACCTTCAAGGCGGAGATCTCCCACCTGCGCCGCGCCCTCGGCGGCGGCGTCTCCCCCCGCCGCTACGCCCTGACGGTCCCGGTCTCCTGCGACGCCGTCGACGTCCTGCGCGCGCTGGAGCAGGGCGACACCGACACCGCCCTGCGCCTCTACGGCGGCCCGCTGCTCCCCCGCTCCGAGGCACCCGGCATCGAGGAGTGGCGCACCCGCCTCGAAGTGGCCGTACGCGAGGCCGTCCTGGCGAGCCCCCGCCCGGAACACGCCCTGCGCTACGGCGAACGGGCCCCGTACGACGTGGAGATCCACGAACACGCGCTGCACCTGCTCGGCCCGGACGACACCCGCCGCGCGATCGCGCGCGGCCGCCTGGTCACGGCCCGGCGCGACTGACCGCATGTCATGGCGGTCATGGCGCCAACCTTGCGCCAACCTCCCGGGAGCACAGTGAGGTCGTCACGACGGCGTGAGCCGTAACCCGCCCGTCATCTCACCGAGGAGAGCCGCCATGGTGTACGCGCAGCCCGGAACGGACGGCAGCATCGTCACCTTCGCCCGCCGCTACGACAACTTCATCGGCGGCGACTGGGTCGCCCCCGTCGAGGGCCGCTACTTCGAGAACCCGACCCCCGTGACGGGCAAGGTCTTCTGCGAGGTCGCCCGCTCCACCGCCGCCGACGTCGACCTGGCCCTGGACGCCGCGCACCGGGCGGCCGACCAGTGGGGCCGCACCTCCACCGCGGAACGCGCGCGCGTACTCAACAGGATCGCGGACCGCATCGAGGAGCACCTGGAGAAGATCGCGGTCGCGGAGACCTGGGAGAACGGCAAGCCGGTCCGCGAGACGCTGGCCGCCGACATCCCGCTGGCCGTGGACCACTTCCGGTACTTCGCCGGCGTCGTCCGCGCGCAGGAGGGCAGCATCGCGGAGATCGACGCCGACACCGTGGCGTACCACTTCCACGAACCGCTGGGTGTGGTCGGCCAGATCATCCCGTGGAACTTCCCGATCCTCATGGCCACGTGGAAGCTGGCCCCCGCGCTGGCCGCCGGCAACTGCGTGGTCATCAAGCCGGCCGAGCAGACCCCGGTCAGCCTCCTCTACGTCATCGAGCTGATCGCCGACCTGCTCCCGCCCGGCGTGGTCAACGTGGTCAACGGCTTCGGCGTGGAGGCGGGCAAGCCCCTGGCCTCCAGCCCGCGCGTGGCGAAGGTGGCGTTCACCGGCGAGACCACGACCGGCCGCCTGATCATGCAGTACGCGAGCGAGAACATCATCCCCGTCACGCTGGAACTGGGCGGCAAGAGCCCGAACATCTTCCTGCCCGACGTCATGGCCGCCGACGACGACTTCCTGGACAAGGCGGTCGAGGGCTTCGTGATGTTCGCCCTCAACCAGGGCGAGGTCTGCACGTGCCCGTCCCGCGCCCTGATCCCCTCGTCCGTCTACGACGAGTTCATGGCCCGCTGCGTCGAGCGCACCCGGGCCATTCGCGGCGGCGACCCGCTGGACCCGGACACCATGCTCGGCGCGCAGGCGAGCAACGACCAGTACGAGAAGATCCTCTCCTACCTCGACATCGGCAGGAAGGAGGGCGCCGAACTGGTCACGGGCGGCAACCCCCGTGCGGTTCCCGGCCTGGAAGGCGGCTACTACATCGAGCCGACGATCTTCCGCGGCACCAACGACATGCGGATCTTCCAGGAGGAGATCTTCGGCCCGGTGGTCTCCGTGACGACGTACGACTCCGTCGACGAGGCTCTGAAGATCGCCAACGACACGCTGTACGGGCTCGGCGCGGGCGTCTGGACCCGCGACGGCAACACGGCCTACCGCCTGGGCCGCGAGATCAAGGCGGGCCGGGTGTGGACCAACTGCTACCACGCGTACCCGGCGCATGCGGCGTTCGGCGGCTACAAGAAGTCCGGCATCGGACGCGAGACGCACAAGATGATGCTGGACCACTACCAGCAGACGAAGAACCTGCTGGTGTCGTACTCGGCGAAGAAGCTGGGGTTCTTCTAGGGCGCTGAAGTATCGAGTCGGTCAGCCGGAGGCCATTTCGTATCGACGGAGGGGTCAACAGGGCGCCAAGCAGTCGCCTCCGCCCGGCATGGTCTGCTTAGGCTCAGCTTGGCGCCGGTCCCTCGAACCGACACGGAAGCACAAGCGGTGGGCCGTTCACCTGCACGGAGCCTTCTCATCCGCACGCACGGTCACGCCTCTTACGACCGACTCAGGCATGCGAATCTCAGTGAAGGCAACAAGGATGAGCGATCACCGTAGCGGGCCTCCTTCGCACAAGGACCCTGCGGGCGGACAGCCCGGGATGACCCGAGCGGAGATGCGCAGGGCCGCCCGGACGGCGAACCGGCGCTCGTCGCGCAGGACGACGGGAAGACACGGACCGGGCGGGCGACCGGCCGCTTCTTCCCGGCGCGGGACGTCCGGGAAGAAGCGGCTGATCGACTATCCGCGGGCCGGCAGACGCGGTGCGCGGCGCTGGCTGCCGTCCTGGAAGCAGGTGCTGACCGTCCTCATGCTGCTGTTCGGCGGCACGGCCGGCGCGGTCGGCTTCGCCTACGCGACGGTGTCCGTTCCGAGCGTCAATCCGAACACCCAGCTCCAGAACAACGTGTTCTACTGGTCGGACGGTTCGCAGATGGCCAGCGTGGGCCAGTTGAACCGGCAGAACGTGAGCCTGTCGCAGGTTCCGTCCGATGTGCAGTGGGACTTCCTCGCGGCGGAGAACGCGTCCTTCTACACCGATCCGGGCGTCGACCCCCAGGGCATCCTCCGGGCGCTGTACCACATGGCGGAGGGCGGCCAGGTGCAGTCCGGGTCGACCATCACGCAGCAGTTCGTGAAGAACACCTACCTCAGCCAGGACCAGACCCTGTCGCGCAAGTTCAAGGAGATCATGATCTCTTTGAAGATCGGAGCGAAGCTCAGCAAGCAGCAGATTCTCCAGGGCTATCTGAACAGCAATTACTACGGCCGCGGGGCCTACGGCATCGAGGCCGCCGCCCAGGCGTACTACCACCTTCCGGTGGAGAGGCTGAACGTCAGCCAGGGAGCGTTCCTGGCGGCCACGGTGAACGAGCCGAGCGTGATGATGAACGCCGACGACCCGCAGGCCCGCCCCCAGGCCACCGCGCGCTGGAAGTACGTGCTGAACCGGATGGCTGCCATCGGGAAGTTGAGCCCCGCACAGGAACAGCGGTATCTGCGGGCCGGCTTCCCGGTGCCGAAACCGATGACCCACTCCGGCTCGCTGAGCGGGCAGGTCGGCTATCTCGTCCAGATCGCGCAGCAGTACGTCGAGCAGCACTCGTCCCTCACCGACCAGCAACTGAACCAGGGCGGCTACCAGATCCACACCACGTTCGACAGGCACCAGGTCGCCGAACTGAGCGCCTCGGTGGCCAGGATGCGCCAGCAGCACCTGGACCCGCGGCACCGGCCGGCGGACCGGAACGTGCAGGTCGGTGCCGCCTCCGTCGACCCGGCCACCGGAGCGATCGTGGCCGTGTACGGCGGCGACGGCTGGAACAAGGGCCACTACACGGACAACGCCAACAGTTCCGGCGTGCCGGTCGGTTCCACCTTCAAGCCCTTCGATCTCGCCGCCGCCCTGGACCACGGCGCGGTCCTCTCCCCCGGGCAGCCGCCGTCGCCGATCACGCCGGAGAGCAGGTTCGACGGCGACAACGGCATCAAGATCAAGAACCAGCAGGGACAGTACCTCCCGGACGGCAGCGACCCCACGGGACTGCTCCATCAGCAGAACGACGTCTCCACCAAGTGGGGTTACATCACCCTGCGCAAGGCAATGGAGCAGTCGGTCAACACCCCGTACGTCCAGCTGGGCGAGTACGTCGGGTACAACACCGTGGAGAACGAGGCGCTGGCGGCCGGCCTGCTGCGCAGCAGCCTCCAGTACGACACCGCCGGCTTCTACATCGGCACCTCCACCCCGTCGGCGATCCGCATGGCCGACGCCTACGGCACCTTCGCCGCTGACGGGGTCCACCACGAGCCCTACTCGGTCACCAAGGTCCTCGACGGCGGGCGGCAACTCCCGGGTTTCACCCCGCCCGCCGGTACCCGGGCCATGCCGGCCTCGACCGCCGACACCGTCACCAGCGTGCTGCGGGACGTGGTCGAGCACGGCACCGGCACCAACGCCCTGGCCCTCGGACGGCCCGCCGCAGGCAAGACCGGCACCACGGACGACTACAAGTCCGCCTGGTTCATCGGCTACACCCCGCAGCTGTCCACGGCGGTCACCATGTTCAAGGAGGGGTCCGGCAACTCGGGCCTGCGGTCCATGTCCGGAGTCGGCGGATACAGCAAGGTCTTCGGCGCGGACATGCCCACCCAGGTGTGGCTCGGCTACATGTCCGCCGCCCTCCAGGGCCGGCCCGTGAAGTCCTTCCCCCCGGCACCGCCCCTCGGCCAGGGAGCCGACGAGAACGGCGCACCGTCCGCCACCCCCTCGGCATCCCCGACCGAGCCGCCTTCGAGCACCCCCTCACCGACCACACCGGCACCGTCCCCGACCGTCACGCCGTGCAGCGACATCCCCGGCGGGTGCACCTCCCCCACAGCCCCCACACCCTCTCCCTCGCCGACCAGTCCCGGTCTGACCGGAGGTCTCCTCGGCCCGGGAGGCGGCAAGCAGGGGAACGGTGGCGGGCCACCCCACCGATGACCTGGGGCTCCGGCGCCGGCCCCTCCACAACGTCTCAGGACGGCACCGCATTCGCCGCCGCGCAAGCATTGGTGTGGGCCGTCCGCTCGGCCTGTTCGACCAGGGCCATTCTTTGATCGTTGTTGACAGGACAAATGTGTTGGCCCGGCAGCCGCGAGGGCTAGCCTCGCCACGTCCGCACCCCCTGTACCCACCCCCCACCTGAGGTGGCGGACGCCCAAGTCCCCTTTCGCACTCAAGGAAGGACTCTGATGGCACGCACCATCAGACGGTGGCTGCTCGCGGGGGTGGGAACCCTCGGCCTCGCGGCGGCGGGCGCCGTCCCCGCGACGAGCGCGGCCCACCAGGCCGCCTATCCGCACGTACGGCCTACCGTGGCCGACTACACACAGGTGACCACCAGCCAGACCCCACCCACCCAGTCGCAGTGCGCCTCAGCAGGACGCCGCTGCTTCACCCCACAGGCCATCCAGGCCGCCTACGACGTGGGCCCGCTGCACTCGGCCGGGGACGACGGACGCGGTCAGACGATCGCCATCGTGGACTCCTACGGCAGCGACACCATGGCCCACGACCTGCATGTCTTCGACCGTGCATTCGGCATCACGCCCATGTGCGGGGAAGAGGGCGTCAGCTGCGCGTCCGGCATGCCGACCTTCAGCGAGCTTCATCTGCAGGGCTCGCCCGCCACCAAAGCGCCACCGTCCACGAGCAGCAGCCCCGGGCAGGAGGACAAGAGCGCGTGGGCACTGGAGGTGGCTCTTGACGTCGAGACCGCCCATGCCATGGCGCCCGGCGCCAACATCCTGCTGGTGACCACCCCCACCGCCGAGACCCTCGGGGTACAGGGCTTCCCTCAGATGATGGCCGCCGAGCAGTACGTCGTCGAGCATCACCTCGCCACCGTCATCTCCCAGTCGTTCGCCTCCGCGGAAGGCGCCTTCGGCAGCGCCCAGTCGCTGGAGAAACTGCGCTACGCCTTCAAGTCGGCGGCACAGAACGGCGTCACCGTTCTCGGCTCGTCGGGTGACGACGGAAGCGCCGGCTCGGCCAAGACACCGGTGGGCCAGGGCGGGTCGACGCTCGCCGGTCCCGCTGTCGAGTGGCCGGCATCCGACCCGCTGGTCACCGGAGTGGGCGGCACGAACCTGTGCACCGACCCGGGCGCCACCAGCGGCAGGGTCGTCGACAGCGCCTCCCCGCCGGGGGCCTGCCAGAACGCCCCCGGCCAAGCGGAGACCGGCTGGACCGGTTCCGGCGGCGGCTACAGCAGCGTCTTCACCAAGCCGGACTACCAGTCGGGCGTGCTGCCGGCCGGCAGCACAGCCATCGGGACCATGCGCGGTGTTCCGGACATCTCCCTGCAGGCGAGTCCGTCGACGGGAGCACTGGTGTACCTGTCCCTCCCGCCCGACGGCCAGAGCGGGCTGAAGTGCGGCAGCACACCGTGCAGCACGGGCTGGTACGACATCGGCGGCACGTCACTGGCGTGTCCTCAGTGGGCGGGCCTCGTCTCCATCGCCGCCCAGATCAACCACGGTGGACTGGGACGGATCAACCCGGCTCTGTACAAGCTGGCGTCCGACCCGGCCACCTACGCGGCCGACTTCAACGACGTCACCGTGGGCAACAACACCGCCGAAGCGTCTGTCCCGGGCTATTCGGCCGGCACAGGATGGGACCCGGTCACCGGACTGGGCACGCCGAACGCGGCGAAGCTCCTGCCCGACCTCGTCAGCGCCGTGCACGGCGGCTGACCTTCCGGGCCCCAGCCGGGCATCGCGCCGCCGGCCGGCGGCGCGATGCCCGTTGCCACTGCCGGTCTCAACCGCCGCGCCGCACACGGGCCGCTTTGCGGGCCTCCGCGAGCTTGCGGGCCTCGCTGCTCCTGCGGGATGACCTGCCGCCGGAACCGCCCGCGGCGTCCTTGGTGGTGCCCAGGCCGCGGAACGGGGCGTTGTGGTTCTTGGGGCGCGGTACGGCCGGCCCGCCGTCGAGCGGCTTTCCGGAGGGGGCCCTGGCGCCGGTGATCCGGCTCAGCTCCGCCTCCCCGGACCGCACTTTGGTGACCGTGGGGGCGACGTCGGCGTCCGCCATGACCTGGCTCGTCTCGCGGCGCTGTGCCGACAGGACGAGTGTCACGACCGTGCCGGAGCGGCCGGCCCGGGCGGTGCGACCCGCGCGGTGCAGGTAGTCCTTCGAGTCGGTGGCCGGGTCGACGTTGACCACGAGGTCGAGGTCGTCGACGTGCAGGCCGCGTGCGGCGACGTTCGTCGCCACCAGCGCGGTGACCTGTCCGTTCCTGAACTGGGCCAGGGTCCGGGTGCGCTGCGGCTGGGACTTCCCGCTGTGCAGGGCGGCGGCGGCCACGCCGCTGGCCCGCAGATGCCGCGTGAGCTGGTCGACGCCGTGCTTGGTGTCCAGGAACAGCAGGACGCGGCCGTCCCGGGCGGCGATCTCCGTGGTCACGGCGTACCGGTCCGGGCCGTGCACGACGAAGACGTGGTGTTCGATCGCGGAGACCGCGCTGGACGAGGGGTCCACGGAGTGAACGGCGGGGTCGCGCAGGTAGCGCCGCACCAGCTGGTCGACGTCGTGGTCGAGGGTGGCGGAGAACAGCATCCGCTGTCCGTCGGGACGCACCTGGTCCAGGATCTCGGTGACCTGCGGAAGGAACCCCATGTCACACATCTGGTCGGCCTCGTCCAGGACCGTGATGCGCACTCGTCCCAGTCGGCAGTCCTTGCGCTCGATGAGGTCGTGCAGCCGGCCGGGTGTGGCGACGACGATCTCGGCGCCGTCCCGCAGCACGGCGGCCTGCCGTCCGATGGACACTCCGCCCACCACGGTCGCGAGCCGCAGCCGTAGCGCCTCGACGTACGGGGTGAGCGCCTCACCGACCTGCTGCGCCAGCTCCCTGGTGGGCACCAGAACGAGCGCCAGCGGCTCTTTCGGCTGCGCGCGCTGCCCGGCCGTCCGGGCGAGCATCCCCAGGCCGAAGGCGAGCGTCTTGCCGGATCCGGTGCGGCCCCGGCCCAGGACGTCCCGTCCCGCGAGCGCGTTCGGCAGCGCCGCCGCCTGGATGGGGGAGGGCACAGTCAGACCGTGCTCGTCGAGCGCACGCAGAACCTCGGCCGGCAGCCCCAGCTGCGCGAAGGACGGCGCCGTGGGCACCGCCGAAGTGGCGCCCGACGCCTCGGAGGCCTCGTCCTGCTGCCGGACATCGGCACGTGCTGATTCGCTCACAGAGAGCCTTCCTCCGAAGGGACCGTACCGGGGAAGGCGCGGCAGGGACGCGGCCACCGGCCAGAGACCACGAACGGAGACCGACACAGCGACACTGCAAACGCATAACGCTAGCACGGGACACGCCGGACGGAGTGGAGCCAGGATCATCCTGGCTCCACCCATGGTGTCGGGCATGTCACTGGAACTGTGCGAAGAACCTCCAGATCTCTGCTTTGGTCCAGGTGGTGACGCCGCTTTCGCCGGAGGAGCCGTCGACCGGACCGGGTATGTGGCCTCCGTCGAACGCGGCCCATTGGACCGGGTATCCGGCACGGCAGCCCGAGTACGTGGTCGTGATGTGCGTTCGGCTGCCCGGCCCGGGCTCGCGCGGGCTCTGGGCGGTGCAGCCGTTGTTGCTGACGAATCTGTCGCGCAGGGACCGTCCTTGCCCGATGTTGAGGACGTTGTCGCTGATGCCGTGGATTCCGAAGTAGGCGATGGGCTGAGTGCCGCCGCTGCACCCGCTGATCTGGGCACCGGAGATGACCGCGACGGCCCTGAAGACGTTCGCCCGGCTGCATGCCAGTGCGTAGCTCATACCGCCGCCCCAGCTGAATCCGGTGGCGAAGCGCTGTGCCGGGTTGACGCAGAGGCCGCTCTCGATGCGCCGGATCATGTCGTCGACGAAGGTGATGTCCTCACCGCCCGAATTGGCCCAGCCGTTGCCGAGGCCCTGGGGGGCGACGAGGATGGCGCTGTTGTTCGACTGTTCCTGTTGGCCGTAGTAGGACCAGGCGTTCCCGCTCGTGCCGCCCGAGGCGACGTCGCCGGCGGTTCCGCCCCGCCAGTGGAACGCGAAGATCAGCCGGTAGCGGTGGCTGTTGTCGTAGTTGGCGGGAACCCTGAGGATGAAGCTGCGGCTCTTGCCGCCGCTCTGAATCGTGTGCGTACCGCTCGTCAGGGTCGGGGCGCTGCCGCATCCGCCGCCGCCACCGGACGACAGCTTGATCATCTGCCATTGCTGGTTGGCGCCGCCCCAGTCGGAGTACTGCACGACGTTGCCGCCGTCGGCGGTGGAGGCGCCCTGCACCTCGACCGCCTTGCTGCTGGTGCGGTTGATCAGCCGGACGTGGCCCGCGTCGGAGTCGGCCAGGCGGAACTGCTGGTTGGCCCCGTTGTGATCGGCCCACTGCTGGATCGCGGCACCGTCCGCGGTAGAGGCGCCGGCCACGTCGAGGACCTTGCCCGAATGCCGGGCCTTGAGGCGGTAGAAGCCGCCGCCGGAGTCCACGAACTGCCACTGCTGGTTGGCTCCGTCGGTGCGCGTCCACTGGCTGACCCGCGCGCCGTCGGCGGTGGACGTGCCGGAGACGTCCAGCGCCTTGCCGCTGTTGCGATTGACCAGGACGTACCAGGCATTGGTGTCCACGGTCGCCGCCTCGGCGGGCGGCGGGTTCACCACGGCGAGCATGCCGATCGCGAGGGCGGCCGCCACCACGGCGGCGACCCGGGACCACCAGCGATGTCTGCGTGGAGGGGCGGGGGAAGCCGCACCGTAGGCCTTCATCGACTCACCCTTTCGTCTGTGGCGGGTCCCATCAGCTGCGGGTCCAGCGTTGGTTGCTGCCGTTCGAGCAGGAGTAGAGCTGGATCAGGGTGCCGTTGGCGGTGCCGCCCGCGACGGCGTCGAGACAGCGGCCGGACTGGACGCCGACGATGGATCCGTCGGAGTTGAGGCGCCATTTCTGGTTGTCGCCGCCCCAGCAGCTGTAGATCTGGACTTTGGCGCCGTCGCCGGTACCGGCGGCGTCCAGGCACTTGTTGCCGTAGACCCTGAGCTCGCCGGCGGCGGTGTACGTCCACTGCTGGTTGGTGCCGTTGTGGCAGTCCCACAGGTTGAGCTGGGTGCCGTCGGTGGTACTGGTGCCGGGCACGTCCAGGCAGCGGCCTGAACCGACGCCCTTGATCGGTCCGGATTCCGCCGGGGGGTTGGGGTTGGTGGAGCCGCCGTTGAGTGCGTTGAGGACGGCGGTGTAGGCGGGCTTCTTGCTGCCGTCGCCGTTGAACAGCAGTGGCGTGTGCTCCGGTCGCCAGGAGTCGGAGTCGCGAACACCCCAGACGGTGATGCCGAGGCAGCGCGGGACGGCCAGGCAGTCGTTGGTCACGCTCGCGTAGGTCGAGGCCGGGGCACCCTGGATGTCGAGTTCGGTGATGGCCACGTCGACGCCGAGGGCGGCGAAGTTCTGCAGGGTGGTACGGAAGTTGCTGTTGTAGGGGCTGCCGCTGTTGAAGTGCGACTGGAAGCCGACGCAGTCGATCGGCACGCCGCGCTGCTTGAAGTCCCGGACCATGGCGTACATGGCCTGGGTCTTGGCCCAGGTCCAGTTCTCGACGTTGTAGTCGTTGTAGCAGAGCTTCGCGGCAGGGTCGGCGGCGCGCGCGGTGCGGAACGCGACCTCGATCCAGTCATTGCCCGTGCGTTGCAGGTTGGAGTCGCGCCGGGCTCCCGAACTGCCGTCGGCGAAGGCCTCGTTCACGACGTCCCACTGGGCGATCTTGCCCTTGTAATGGGCCATCACGCCGTTGATGTGGTTGATCATCGCCTGGCGCAGCGCGCTGCCACTGAGGCTCTGCATCCAGGCGGGCTGCTGGGAGTGCCAGGCCAGGGTGTGGCCGCGCACCTGCTTGCCGTTCTGCACCGCCCAGTTGTAGACGCGGTCACCGGCGGTGAAGTTGAACTGGCCCCGCTGCGGTTCGGTAGCGTCGATCTTCATCTCGTTCTCGGCCGTCACCGAGTTGAACTCACGGTTCGCGATCGTCGTGTACGCCGAGTCGCCCAGTCGGCCCGAGGCGATCGCGGTGCCGAAGTAGCGGCCGCTCTGCGCCGCCGCGGCGCCGAGCGTGCTCTCGGCTGCGTGTGCGGCCGGCGGCGCGACCAGTGCGCTGACCACACCGAGGACACCGACGACCAGCGCCAGCAGCAGGCCGCGGATCTTCCGGCGGACAACGGGTCTGGGAAGGGCAAACGAGCCCATGGCTGTGCCTCCAAGGTAGAAATCAAGGAAGGACTGAAGCGCAGAGGAATGCGTCGTCCGCTCGTGGTTCGGTGCGCGGATTGCCCAGGGCCGACGCGGTTCGACATATCGAACTGAGGCCGGGTGCTCAGACCGGATGATTGAGGTTTTGACGGTGGATCGTCAATACTCCTCGCAGAACAAGTTTCGATTCTTTGCTCGAAACATTCGGGGAAGGGCGAGGCGCTGTTTGTGGACAGATCGGCGACAGGCCTTGACCAGAGGGCCCCGCATTCCTAGCTTGTGGCGTCAAAGCTTCCGGGAATCCTTCGAAACATTTCGAGATGGAGTGCCGCTGATGCGTCTGAGACGCTTACTCGCCGTCCTTGCGCCACTGCTGCTCGTGGCCACCTTCCTCGGTGCCCAGCCCGCCGGCGCGGCGACCATAGACCCCAACGCCTCGTACGTGCTGGTCAACCGCAACAGCGGCAAGGCCCTGGACGTCTACAACATGGCGACCGACGACGGCGCCCGCATCACCCAGTGGACCAGAAACGATCAGAGCCAGCAGCAGTGGCAGTTCGTCGATTCCGGGGGCGGCTACTACCGCATCAAGTCCCGCCACTCGGGCAAGGTGCTGGACGTCCACAACTGGTCCACCGCGAACGGCGGCTCGATCGTCCAGTGGGCCGACCTGAACGGCACCAACCAGCAGTGGCGGCTGGCCGACAGCTCGGACGGCTACGTGAGGTTCATCTCGCGCCACAGCAACAAGGCCCTCGAAGTACAAGGCGCCTCCACCGCCGACAACGGGAACATCGTCCAGTACGACGACTGGGGCGGCGCCAACCAGCAGTGGCAGCTCGTCAAGGTCGGCGGCGACACCCCCGGCCCGTGCGATCTTCCGTCGACATACCGCTGGACATCAACGGGCGCGCTGGCGCAGCCCAAGCCCGGGTGGGTCTCGCTCAAGGACTTCACCGTCGCCCCCTACAACGGCAGGCAACTCGTCTACGCGACGACGCACGACACGGGGACGAAGTGGGGTTCGATGAACTTCGGCCTGTTCACCAACTGGCCGGAGATGGCCTCGGCGAGCCAGAACACGATGTCGACGTCCACCGTCGCGCCCACGCTCTTCTACTTCGCACCGAAGAACATCTGGGTGCTCGCCTACCAGTGGGGCAGGACCGCCTTCTCCTACCGGACGTCGAGCGACCCCACGAACCCGAACGGCTGGTCATCGGAGCAGGTGCTCTTCTCCGGAAGCATCGGCGACTCCGGAACCGGACCCATCGACCAGACGCTCATCGGTGACGGGACGAACATGTACCTGTTCTTCGCCGGTGACAACGGCAAGATCTACCGGGCCAGCATGCCGATCGGGAACTTCCCGGGCAGTTTCGGCTCGACCTCGACCGTGGTCATGAGCGATACGAGGAACAACCTGTTCGAAGCCCCGCAGGTCTACAAGCTGCAGGGCCAGAACCGCTACCTCATGATCGTCGAGGCGATCGGCTCGCAGGGCCGCTACTTCCGCTCGTTCACGGCCACCAGTCTGAACGGCTCATGGACACCCCAGGCCGCGACCGAGAGCAATCCCTTCGCCGGCAAGGCCAACAGTGGCGCCACCTGGACCAACGACATCAGCCATGGCGAACTGCTCCGCACCAGCGCGGATCAGACCATGACCGTCGATCCCTGCAACCTGCGGTTCCTCTACCAGGGACGCAGCCCCAGCTCCGACGGCGTCGACTACGGCCTCCTGCCCTACCGGCCGGGTCTGCTGACACTGCGGCGCTGACGGCGTGACCCGGGTCCGGCTCCGGTACGGGGCCGGCGGGGCGGGCTCGGCGGAAGGCCGAGCCCGCCCGGACAGGGCGACCGGATACAGTGCGCGAGACGGCAGCCCGGTCAGGGAGGGTAAGCGTGACCGACACCAGCAGCACCCGACCCGCCGACAGCGAAGCGCGAGCTCCGCGGCAGAGCCGGCTGCACCGCCTGATGCGCTACCTCCCCCTGATCGCCCCCGTCCTGCTGTGGGCCGTGCCCTGCTGGGTGCTCCTGCACACCGGCCAGCACTGGCCGCTACCCGTCACGCTGACCGGCACCGCCCTGTTCGCCCTCGGCCTCGTCGGTATGCCGCTCGCGATGGCGCGCGGACACGGCCGGCGCCAGCAGGACCGGGCGGCGATCGTCGGTGACACCCTGCTGGGCGCCAGCTGGGTCCTGTTCAGCTGGTCCCTTCTGCTCGGCGTCCCCTTGCGGCTCGCCCTGGCCGTGACCGGCGTCGGCGAGAGTCAGGACCGGGCCCGCATCGTCACCTGGGCCGTCCTCGGCACCACCGCCGCACTCCTCGCCTGGGGGTACGCCGAAGCCCGCCGCGTGCCGCGCGTGCGCCGACTCGACGTGCGACTCCCGCGGCTGGGTGCCGGGTTGGACGGCCTCCGCGTCGTCCTCATCACCGACACCCACTACGGCCCGCTCGACCGCACCCGCTGGTCGGCCCGGGTGTGCGAGACGGTGAACACCCTGGACGCCGACCTGGTCTGCCACACCGGCGACATCGCGGACGGCACGGCCGAGCGCCGCCGCGCCCAGGCCGTCCCACTCGGTACCGTGCGGGCCACCAGGGCCCGTGTCTACGTCACCGGCAACCACGAGTACTACAGCGAGGCCCAGGGCTGGGTCGACCTGATGGACGAGCTGGGCTGGGAGCCGCTGCGCAACCGCCATCTGCTGCTCGAACGCGGCGGCGACACCCTCGTGGTCGCCGGCGTGGATGACGTCACCGCCGAGTCGTCCGGCCTGGCCGGCCACCGCGCCCACCTCGCCGGAGCCTTGGACGGCGCCGACCCCGACCTGCCCGTCCTGCTCTTGGCGCACCAGCCCAAGTTCGTCGACCGGGCCGCGGCCGACGGCATCGACCTCCAGCTCTCCGGCCACACCCACGGCGGCCAGATCTGGCCCTTCCACCACCTGGTCCGCATCGACCAGCCCGCCCTCGCCGGCCTCAGCCACCACGGCACCCGCACCCTGCTCTACACCAGCCGCGGCACCGGCTTCTGGGGCCCGCCGTTCCGCGTCTTCGCCCCCAGCGAGATCACCCTGCTCGTGCTCCGCTCCCCGCACGCGCCCACCTCGCCGTAGCACCGGGCCGACCGCTCCAACGCGTCATATCCGCTTCGCGGTGGAGAGCCGGAAAGCGGCGCGCGTCCACTCGCGCCGAGTGCGCCCGGCGGCGCTGGTCCGCGGCCGTCGTCAGGCGCGTGCGAGCCGAGCGGCACATGGTTGCCAGCGCGCAGCTCTTAACGTTTCTTCCGGTAGGCACACCCCCGAGCGGCACGACGATGCGGTGCCGACAACAACCTCGGGGCGGGCTGCCCGCACTCCGGCGAATTCGGAATTCTCATATCATGTGAGCTTCACGAACGCCCTTGCCATCGCCTCACGGTCTGCAGCTAGCTAGGTGCTGCGCCCCCCTCCTGTTCCGGGTTCCACATGAGCCCGGAGCCGACCGGCAGCAAACCGGGCGGTCGCCTGGTTGTCGGTCAGGGAGGCGGGCGGGATTCCGCACGTGAGGAGTAGTCATGAAGAAGTCCTACGAGGCGCCGACGCTCGTCCGGCTGGGTACGTTCCGCAAGGAGACGGGGCTCCTGCAGCGCTCCGGCCGGGACCGTCTCATCCTCAGCAAGAACTGACGGCCGGTCCTTGACCCGACGTCATGGCTGAACTGCACGAAAGTGCGGGGACGGGCCCCGGCGACGCGCACTTTGCGGTCTTCACCGACCGTACGGACGCGGCCGCCGTGGCCCGCTCCTTCGCCCGCCCCGGCAGCCGGACCCTCACGCATGCCTCGGGCCGGCCCTGGCTGGTCGGCCACTGGCACGACGACGAGATCGTCACGGCCTGCGCCGGCCGCACCGCCGTCGCCGTCGTCGGCTGCTGCCCGGTCGACGCCCACGAACTGCGCCGCCGCGCCGCACGGCTGCGTGATCTCGCCGAACTCGACGCACTGGCCCGGTCCCTGCCCGGCAGTTTCCACCTCATCGGTGCCCTCGACGGACAGGTCAGGGTGCAGGGCACCGCCTCCGGACTGCGCCTGGTCTTCCACGCGGAGATCGACGGCGTCCGGGTGGCCGCCACCCGTGCCGACACGCTCGCCGCCGTCCTGGGCGCCGAACCCGACGTGCGGGAGCTGGCCGTGCGGCTGTTGTGGCCCGCCCCCTACCCGCTGTCCGAGACGTCCCTGTGGCGTGCGGTCACCGCCGTGCCCCCGCAAAGCGCCGTGGTGGTCGCCGCGGACGGGCGCACCGTACGGCACACCCGGTGGTGGACGCCGCCGGAGCCGGTGCGGACCCTCGCCGAATCGGCGCCCCTGATCCGGACGGCTCTTCAGGAGGCCGTCGGCGCGCGTACCCGGCAGGGCGGCGTGGTGAGCTGCGATCTGTCCGGCGGCCTGGACTCGACCTCCGTCTGCTTTCTGGCCGACCGCTCCCCCGCCCGCGTGGTGGCCAGCACATGGCCGGGGCGCGATCCGGCGGACACCGACCTGCACTGGGCCGAGCAGGCGGCCGGCCACCTCCCCGACGTCGAGCACGTGGTCTGGGACGCCGAAGCCTCGCCGCTGGTCTACGAGGACCTGCTGGACATCGACGACCTCCTCGACGAGCCCACCATCGGTGTCATGGACCGCTCCCGGGTCCTGCACCACCTGCCCGGCCTCGCCGCGCGCGGCAGCCGGCTGCATCTGACCGGCATCGGCGGCGACCACGTGGCCTGGTGCTCCGAGGCGTACTACCACCGGCTGGTGCGCACCCGTCCGCTGTTCGCCCTGCGCCAGTTGCGTGGCTTCCGCGCGCTGTGGCAGTGGCCGCTCGGCGGCACGGTCCGCGCACTCGCCGACTCCCGGGCGTACGGGAAGTGGCTCGCCGGCGCCGCCGGCCGGCTGCGTGGCCCGTTGCCCCCGTCCGTGGCCACGGGTCTCGGCTGGGGCATGGCGCCGCGCGTGTTCGACTGGGTGACTCCCGAGGCCGAGCGGATGGCCCGCCGGGCACTGCTCGAGGCCGCGGCGACGGCCACACCGCTGCATCCGGACCGTGGCCTGCACGCCGACCTGGAGCAGATCCGCTCGTGCGGCCGCGTCATCCGGCAGTGGGACAGGATGGCGGCCCGCGCCGGCCTGCCGATGGCCTCTCCCTTCCTCGACGACCGCGTCATCGAGGCGTGTCTCGCCGTCCGCCCGAGCGAGCGGGTCACGCCCTGGCGGTACAAGCCCGTACTGAGCGCCGCGATGCGGGGGATCGTGCCCGAGGCCTGCCTGCGGCGGTCCGACAAGGCCACAGCCACCATGGACGCCTCCAACGGGCTGCGCGAACACCGCGGCGACCTGATGGTGCTGTGGGAGGGCTCGCGGCTGGAGGAACTGGGCCTGGTGGACGGTGCCGAGCTCCGCCGTCTCGCCCGGCGGCCCGCCTCGCCGGGGCTGTCCGACGCCATCCTCTACTCCACGATCGCCGCCGAGGTGTGGCTGCGGGGCCTCGACCGCGACCGCACCCGCCTCCCCCATACGTGACCGGATCCCCACGTCAGAAAGGCCCCCACATGCCCCTGCGGTTCGGCGACAACGTCGCGACGGCCGAGACCGACTACGGCGCGGTACTGCTGGACGAACAAGCCGGCGTCTACTGGGAGTTGAACCCGACCGCCACCCTGGTGGTGCGGACGCTGCTCGACGGCGGCGAGGAGACGGACGCGGCCGCCGTCCTGGTCCGGGAGTTCGACATCGACCAGGCGCAGGCCCTGCGGGACGTCGAGGCGCTCGTAGGGCGGCTGCGGAACTCGGGGCTGGCCTCATGACGACGCCCAGCGCGCTGGAACGGCCCACCGGTGTGCCCCTGGCCCGGCGCCTGGCCGCCCGCCTCGTCCTGCTCCCCGCCGTCGCCCTCGCCCTCCTGCCGCCCCGGCGCATCCGCACCGTACTCGGCGTCCTGCGGCGCGGGGCCGCACCCGCCACCACCGCGCAGGCCCAGAACGCCCGCGATGCCATGTGCGCCGCCAGCCTGCGCTGTGCCGGACCGAAAGGGTGCCTGCCCCGCTCACTGGGGGCGGCACTGCTGTGCCGGCTGGGAGGAACGTGGCCGACCTGGTGCACCGGGGTGCGTGTCGTGCCGCCCTTCACCGCGCATGCCTGGATCGAGGCCGAAGGCCGTCCCGTCGGCGAAGGTGTGCCGGAGGGCTACTTCGCCCGGCTGGTGGCCGTGGCCCCGTGGTCACGGCCGACGGACCGATGACCGGTACGACGGAGGTGAACGGCGAGGCGGCAGCGGTCTCCGGCATCGACAAGTCGACCCGGGCGGCAGTGGTGACGATGTACCGGCTCACCACCGGGCGCCGGGGTGTCATCACCGTGGCCACCGTGCTGACGCTCGCCGGCTCCGCGCTGGGCCTCGCCCAGCCGCTCGTCGCCAAGCACGTCGTGGACGCGAGCGGCCGCGGACAGGTCATCTGGCCGCTGCTGGCACTCCTCGGCGCGCTGTTCGTCACCGAGGCGGCGACGGGAGCCGCGGGGCGCTTCATCCTGGAACGGATGGGCGAGGGTGTCGTACGGCAGCTCAGGCACGGGCTGGTGGGACGGCTGCTCCGGCTGGAGATGAGGGAGTACGGCCGCCACCGCAACGGCGACCTCATCTCCCGCGTGACGACCGACACCACCCTGCTGCGGGAGGTCGTGTCGCAGGCCTTGGTGGACCTGGTCACGGGAAGCCTCGTCGCCGCCGGGGCGATCGTCCTCATGGCGTGGCTCGATCCCCTGCTGCTGCTCCTGGTCGCCGTCACCGTGGCCGCGGCGGCCGTGATCGTCGCTTCTCTGCTCACGGGGATCCGACGCGCGTCCGAACACATGCAGGACTCGATCGGTGCCATCGCCGCCGACCTGGAACGCGCCCTCGGCGCCCTGCCGATGGTGCGCGTGCACCGGGCCGAGGAGCGCGAGGCGGCCGACATCGGCGCACGCGTCGAGGCGGCCTACGGGGCGGGCGTACGCACCGCGAAGCTGGCCTCGGTCATGAGCCCCGCCGTCGAACTCGCCGTCCAGGGGTCCTTCCTCATCGTCCTGGTCGTCGGCGGCCTGCGCGTCAACGGCAACGCCGGCTCCCTCGGCGACCTCGTCGCCTTCCTGCTCTACGCCTCGTACCTCGTCCTGCCGCTGTCCTCCGTCTTCCGTGCCGTGGGCCTCATCCAGCGCGGGATGGGCGCCTACCAGCGCATCGACCAGGCGCTCCGTCTGCCGGTCGAGCCCACCGCACCGCTGATCCCACGAGTCCGCGCGCACCCGCCCCGGCCGGTCAGGCCGTCCGCCTCCCCCGAACAGCCGGCCCTCGCCCTGCAGGACGTCCGCTTCGGCTACGACCCCGCACGGCCGGTGCTACGCGGTGTCTCGTTCGCCGTCGCGCACCGGCAGCACGTCGCCCTGGTGGGCCGGTCGGGAGCCGGCAAGAGCACGGTGTTCGCCCTGGTGGCCAGGTTCTACGAGCCGGACGCGGGTGCCTTGCTCTTCGACGGGCGGCCCGCCGCCGAACTCACCCGTGAGGCATGCCGCCGGCGCATCGCCGTCGTCGACCAGAACACGCACGTCGTCCACGGCACCCTGCGGGACAACATCGCCTACGCCGTGCCTGACGCCACGGAAGCGGAGATCCGGCGCGTTGTCGAACTGGCCCGACTGGAAGAGGTCGTCGACCGGCTGCCCGGCGGCCTGACCGCCGTCGTCGGCGAACGCGGCAGCACCCTCTCCGGCGGCGAACGCCAACGCATCGCCCTTGCCCGCGCGTTGCTGGCCCGCCCCGCGTTGCTCCTGCTGGACGAGCCCACCTCCCACCTCGACGCGATCAATGAATCGGCGCTCACCACCGTCATGAAGGACGTCGCCCAGGAGTGCGCCCTGCTGGTCATCGCCCACCGGTTGTCCACCGTGCAGCACGCCGACCACATCGTCGTGCTGGACGACGGCCGCACCGCCGCCGGCGGACGCCACGAGGAGTTGCTGGCCGGCAACGCCCTCTACCGCGAACTGGCCGCGAGCCAGATGCTCCGGCCGGGCGGGGAACCCGACAGCGGCGGCGGACCGGTGACCGCCGGTTGAAGCCGTGCCGTCCCAGGGGCCCGGGGCGGCACGGGAGGTGGTGGGCCTACGACAGGTCCCTGGTCATGCTCGCGACCAGGCGGCCGACCTCGAAGCCCTCCAGGTGGGCGGTGTGTGCGGAGGCGGCGCCCTGGACCATCAGGTCGGCCTGGCCGCCGGTGAGGTCGACGGAGGCGCGGGGGCGCTGGTCGAGGTAGACGTCGACGCGGTCGACGTTCTCCGCCGCGAGCCTCAGATGGAGCGCGCCGTCGGCGGGGGCGGCCTCCGTGATCGTCACGGCGTGCGGAGGCAGACCCTGCAGGAGCCGGCCCGCGTGGTCCAGGAGGTCGGTGTTGCCCTCCAGCAGGTCGCGGCGCGTCATACGGTGCAGCTCGTCGGGGACGACTCCCAGGTCCTCCACCGGCGTGCCCGAGTTCGGGCCGACCCGCAGCGTGCGGCGTATCGACACCCGCATCCCGGCGCCCTTCGGCAGAGGCGTGTAGGGCGTGCCCGGGTCGTCCGCCAGGAACTGGGACAGCAGGTCATGCGTCCAGACGTTGGCGCCGCCGGCGCCGGTGTTCTCGTCGGTGCCGAGCACGGGGCCGATGCCGTGGTCCTGGAAGCCGGCCGCGAAGATGTCCGTGGCCGAGTAGCACCGGGCGTTGGTGACGAGCACGACAGGCCCGAAGTACTGCTGCCCGATGGCGTTGGCGCCGTTCTCGGGACTGATCGGGAAGGCGCCGGAGTAGACCGAGCCGGTCTCGACGGCCTGTTCCATGGACGGCACCCAGGGGCCCAGATCCAGTCCCGGACCGCCCTGGAACCGCCGGCAGATCCGCAGATTGAGCGGGGTGTTGACGAACTGCACCGGTTCGGGGGCGATCCGGCGCGGCGTCAGCGTCTGCAGGGTGAACTCGGCCGCGTGGATGTGCCCTCCGCCGTTGTCCCGGACGTCCACGATGAGCCCGCCCTGCGGCAGTTGCCGGATGAGCCGGACGAACTCGGCGACGAACGTGCCGGGGCTGCTGACGTTGAACGTGAAGATGCGGATGTGGCCGAAGGTTCCGGACGGCGTGGTGACGGCCCGGGCCCGGAACACCTTGGGCATGCTGGTGGCGATCTCGCCCGCCCCCAGGTCCGGCAGGGCTTCGTCCGCCTCGGCGGCCCGCTCCTGGGCGACCACCCGGGGAGCGAACAGCAGCACCTTGGCCCGCTGGGTCTCGTCCCCGTCGAGGTCCAGGCCCTGGGAGACGGCCGTGTCCCGGTCGGCGGACACGAACGAGGGCAGGTTCTCGACGACCTGCCAGCTCTGCCGGAGTTCCCGGGCCGTTCCGGCGAGGTCGATGTAGCTGACGGTCACCCACTCCTCCAGCGGCGGAAGATGGATGACGAGCGGCCGCACGGTCAGCGACTGCACACCCCGGCTGCGCCGCGCCGCCGTGTTGCTGCCGGCGAACCGGGCCGCGTTGAGGTCGACGGCGTCCAGAATGGGGATGCCGCTCCAGTGGGTGATCTCGACTCCGGGCTCGAACCCCGGGGCCGAGAAGCCGCTCGCCACATGGGTGACCAGGAACCGGGTGCGGTCCCCTTCCGTGCAGGACTCGACCAGGAACGGAAGGAAGGCGATCTTGTCGTTGAAGGGGTCGGGCAGCAGGTAGTTGGTGTGCAGGTCCCGCACCGAGTGGAAGATCTCCGACATCTCCGCGTGGAACAGCCACTCCCTCGGCATGGTCTGCGGTGTCTGCCGCTCCATGCGCCGGCGCAGCAGCCGCAGCCGCTGGACCGGGTTGACGGCGTGCATCGCGGTCTTCAGGGGCAGATGGACGTAGTTCTGCTCCAGCAGGACCAGGGCCTGGTCGACGAGGAGCCGACGGTCCTCCAGGGACAACTGGGAGGCGCCCTGCAGGAAGGCGGGCAGGGGGGCCGCGCCGAGCAGGTGGTCACGTACTGGTTCCGCCGCGTTCCGGAGGAACTCGGGTGCGTTCTCATGAACCGGTTCGGGCATGGTGATGCGCCGGCCTTTCATGATGTGCGAGCGGGGCCTTGACGGGGAGTCAGCCCCACTCGATGTCGGACGTGGTCTCCAGCGGCGGGCGGTCCGCCGCAGCCTCGGGCACGCGCAGGGTGTCGCCCTTGTGGAGGGCGGCGGGGAAGCGCACCCGGGTGCGGTCCTCGACCTCGCCGAGGGTGACCTGGAAGACCCTGAACTCGTCCAGTTCCAGCGCTTCCAGCTGGTCCAGGTTCTGGGTGAGCAGAAACGCCCTGGCCTTCAGTTCGCCGTTCTGGGTGAAGACGATGACCTTGTAGAACTCCCGGGCTACGGGCACGTCACGGTAGACACGGTCGTCGTCCTGGAACACCGGTCCGCCGAAGACGCTGATCTTCAGGTCGTCGACGTCGACGTCGGCGAAGACGGCGTCCTCCAGCGCGCCCCACACCCCGTTCTTGGAGCTCTGGTTGAAGTCGTCCATCTGCGGGGTGATGTTGGTGTAGAAGAACGAGTCGGTGTTGGCCTTGCGCGCCTCCGGCAGGCTGCCCCAGAGCAGGTCGGCGCGGCGGGCGATGTGCCCCCGGTCGAGCCGGTTGGCCTGGTACAGCTCGTTGCCGACCTGCGCCGTGCCGGGCAGCCGCGGATCCTTGACGAAGGGGATCCCGCTGCGGCTGAGCTTCTTCAACGAGCCGCCGTCGACGTTCCAGGCCACCCAGAACGGGAAGCGCCGCTTCTTGCTCAGGGTGAGGGAGAAATGCGTGTACGGGATGACCGGCGAGCCGTCGAGGAGTACGGCATCGCGCGTGAGGCCGGTGTCCAGTTCCGGGGCCTCGACCCGTTCGCCGAGGAAGTCGGCGTCGTAGCCGGAGATGATCTCCAACTGCTCCGGCGCCGGCTGGCTGAGGGTGATGTCGAGCTTCTCGAACACCGAGGTCGACAGGCAGGCGAGGGCGTGCTCGTCCGGTTCGCCGGTGCCCTCGCCGGCGAAGTGCAGACCGGCCAGCACCGTGCTCACGCGGTTGCCCTCCGTGAACATCCACACCGCGCCGGAGTCACCGCCACTGCTGACCTCACCGTCCGCCGACGGATGAGCGGGGTCCGGGCCGATCTCGAAGCACCCGATGGTCTGCACGCCCGTCACCCCGCCGTAGTCGATCTTCGCTACGGTGTCGACGCGGCGGACGATGCCATGGGTGACCCCGGTGGACCGGCCGCTCTTGACCACCTTGTCGCCGAGCTCCGGCTCCCCCAGGGTCCGGGGGGCGACGTCCAGTTCGAGGATTTCCGGGAGGGAGTTGCGGTCCTCGACGGTCGCCACCGCGCAGTCCCCGGCCACGCCCAGGTGGGAGCGCTTGAGCACGCCCATCCGGTTGCGGTCGATGCGGTTGTCGTCCCGTGTGCCGGGCTGCACGACCTCGATCCCCAGCTCGCCGAACGGCCCGTGCAGCACATGCCAGTTGCTGAGCACGTACGGTGTGCCGTCGGCCCGGTCGAACACGACGCAGCCGATGGTGCCGGCCGACACCGTCACCGCGCCGACGCTGGCCCCGGGCCGGATGGGATCCAGCCGGCTCTTGCGCAGCGGGCTCTCGACCTCGGCCACCATGTGGAAGCTCGGCTTGTAGGTGCGCTCGATGACATCGGTGGGCACCTCGAAGCCGTCGACGGTGATGCTGGCCGGGATCAGCGAGGTGCCCAGGGACTCCAGCGCCTCCGGCTCGGCCTTGGTCGCCACGGTGAACTGCAACGCCACTTCGCCGCCCGGCTGGTCGCCGGTGACCTTGCGGCCGACGCCCACCGACGTGATGTTGGGATCCTCCAGCAGGTGCGGGCCCCGGACGCGGACGTACTGCCGCAGCGACGAGATGAGTTCATCGTCAGAGGGCGAGCCCTTCTTCGCAGAGGCCGACTTCGCAGCGGACTTCGACGCGGACTTCGTAGGGGACTTCGAAGCGGACTTCGACGCGGCTCGCGGTTGCGAGGTCTTCGATGTGGTCTTCTTCGGATTCGTGGTTCTGGTGGCCATGCTGGCACGCATCCCTTCGGAGCCGAGCACCGGAGAGGCGCCGGGGCACAACGCCTTTTCCCTGGTGAGTCATTCCGTGGCGGCGCCTTTTTGGCTCTCATGTCCATCATGGTCCAGCGGTATGAAGAGGCAAGTTGACGTTGGAGCTTGCCTCTTCCGCACCTTGGTGAGTCGTCACCCAGTCAATGACTTCCGATGAAGCGTCAAATGTTGAAGGCGGACCTAACGCCGTTGGTTTCCGATGGTGACGATGCCCTTCGTCCTGGCTCCGGTCTCGTTGTCGTAGAGGACATCGCCGGTGGACTTCTTCCAGATCTTGATGCGGAAGGTGTCCGGGCCGTCGGTGGCGGTGACTCTGAAGGCGTAGCCACCCTTGCCGCCCACCGTGCCGGTGCCCTGGTAGACGGCCCGGGAGCCGTTCACCACGAGCCAGTCGGAGCCGGTCGAGCGGAAGGTGAGCCGGGCGGAGCCGAAGACGAACGTGGCCTTGCCGGTGGGGACGGCGGCGCCCTTGCGGTACTGGGCGCCCAGGGTGAACGCGGCCTTTCCGGTCAGCCCCGGCCTGCCCGGGTAGGCACCGGCCGGCGAGGTGATCGTGCCGGCGCCGGCAACGGGCCCGGCGGCCCGGTCGTAGACGATCAGCTCGGAGAGCGTGGTGCTGTCCGTGCCCTTGTCGTCGTCGGTGACCGTGACGACCGGGCGGTGGATGCCCGCCTCGTCGTAGACGTGTGCGGCCCGGCAGCCGGAGTCGGTGACCGTGCCGGACGTCGGCCGGCTGCCGTCCTTCCAGTCGACCTCGCAGGTGTGGCGGTCGCCCCTGCCCGCGTCGTCGAAGGACGCGGTGACGACGGCGGCCTTGCCCGCCGGCAGGGGCGAGCCGGGGCCCTCGGCGGACGTGATCGTCGGGGCGGCGTTGGAGACCTTGACGGTCACGGTGTCGGTGCCGCGCCCGCCGGTCAGGGTGACCTGGAACGTGCCGTCGTCGGTGCAGACGAGGGTCGTCCGGGCCGCCGCGGGGTCCTTGACGGAGCACGGGGCGCCGTCCTGCACGGTCCACTGGGGCGTGCCTGCCCCGGAGAGGGTTCCGGCGAGTGTGATCGCCTCGCCCTCGGTGCCGGTGGCGTCCGGACCGGCGTGGACGACGGTGACCGGGTCGATGCCGCCGAGGGTCGGGACGACCTTCTCGATCAGGCCGTCGGAGTCGAACTCCAGCTTGTCGATGGTGGTTTCGCGGTGGGTGCCGTCTCCTCCTGGGATGGCGAAGCGGTGGTAGGCGATGTACCAGTCGTCGGTGTTCGGGACGTGGACGACGGAGTGGTGGCCCGGGCCCTTGATGCCCAGGGACAGGTCCTTCTCCAGGATCACGCCCCGCTTGGTCCACGGGCCGGTGGGCGAGGGACCGGTCGCGTAGGCGACGCGGTAGTTCTCGTCCCGGGTGTCGTTCTCCGACCACATGAAGTAGTAGGTGTCCTTGCGCTTGAGGACGAAGGTGCCCTCGTTGTAGCCGCTCGGGGTGATGTCCTGGACCTTCGAGGTGTCGATGGAGGTCATGTCGTCGCCCAGCGGGACGACGTAGGCGCGGCCGTTGCCCCAGTAGAGGTACTGCTTGCCGTCGTCGTCGGTGAAGACCGCCGGGTCGATCATCTGGCCGCGGAAGTCACCGGCCTTCAGCAGCGGCTTGCCCAGGGCGTCCTTGAACGGTCCGGTGGGCGAGTCGGACACCGCGACGCCGATGTTCGCGTCGGCGCAGAAGTAGAAGTAGTACTTCCCGTCCTTCTCCGTCATCGCCGGCGCCCAGGCCCGGCTGTCCGCCCAGCCGACGTCCGGCCCCAGGTCGAGGATGACGCCGTGGTCCTTCCAGTGGACCAGGTCCGTGGAGGAGTAGGCCTTGAACTGCGTGCCGCTCCAGCCCTCGAAGCCGTCGGTCGTCGGGTAGATGTAGAAGGTGTCGCCGAAGCGCACGATGTTCGGGTCGGCGTTCAGGCCCGGCAGGACCGGTGTCCTCATGATCAGCGCCGAGACCTTCCAGGCGCGCTTCTTGCCGTCCGACCCGGTGACCTCGTACGTCACCGGCTTGGTGAAGTCCCGCACGCTGCCGGAGGCGGGGCTGATCGTCGCGCCCGCGGCGAGGGTGAACTCCGGTGCCAGCGCGGTGAGATCGGTGCCCTCCTTCAACGGCAGGGTGACCGTGCCGGCCGCGTTGTCGACGATCGCGCCGACCTTGAGCGCCGGGTGTGTCGCCTTGGCGATGCCCGCCGTGTTGCCGCTGAGTTCCATGACCTCGGCGCCTGTGAGGGCACGGTCGTAGATGCGGAAGTCGTCGACCTCGCCGCCGAAGTACGGGTCGGCCGCGTACAGGGACCGGCCGATGTAGCCGCTGTGGTCCTTGGCCGCGTCGTACAGCTCGGACGGCTTGATGGTGGTCGTCGTGCGGGCCGCTTCGACGCCGTCCGCGTAGAGGACCATCGTGCCGGTGGCGCCGTCGAGGGTCACCGTGACGTGCCGCCACTGGCCGGGCGTGAGCTGCGAGCCGGCCGTCAGCTTCGACTCCGCCGACCAACTCGCCTTCGTGATGGCCGAGTAGAGGCTGGAGCCGCCGTTGGACGGCGTGGCGAACAGGTACTTGTCGCTGTCGGGACCGAGCCCGAACAGCCACTGGAAGCTGCTGCCGCCCTTCCACTTGGCGTACGTCGACACCGTCACGCTGTCGGCGTTCTTCAGCACACCGTTCGGGATCTTCACGTACGGCGAGTCGGAGCCGCCGGACATCCTGAACGAGCCGCCCTCGACGCCGGTGCCGAACTCGGGCGTGCGCACATAGGTGCCGTGGCGGCCGTGCCCGCTGGAGTCACGGGCGATGCTGCCGCCGGTCTCGTCGAAGTCGTAGTGCAGAAGCAGGTCGGCCGGGACGTCCGGCCCTTCGGCGGACACGGTGACCTCGGCCCGGACGGGGATCGCGGCACCGTCCGGCAGGCTGCCGGTCACGGTGAAGGTGCCGGCCTGGGCGTACTTCGACGCCGGTACGTCCTCCCAGGTGACCGCGACGGGACGCTTGACGCCGTCGGCGTACTCGGCGATCACCGTGGCCGGCAGCACCGGCGCCTTGCCGATCCCGGTCTTCACGGAGACGTCCTCGACGCTCTTCACGATCTGATCGGGCTGGTAGGCGCGCAGCAGCCGGTCGTACTCGGCCTGGGTGACCGGCAGCACCGTGCCGTGCCGGGGCTTGGCGGGCAGGTCGTAGCCGGTGGACGGGGTCCAGGTGCCGGAGTCGAGGTCGGTCGTCTCGAACGGGATGTAGCCGCGGCCGCCGAACTCGTCGAGGAACGCGTACCACTTCTCCTCGGTGTTGGACTTGAACACCAGCGGTCCCTCGGCGGCGTTCATCGCGCCCTTGCCGATGCCCTCGGCGACCGCGGTCCACGACGGGTCCAGGATCGAGTCGCTCTTCTCCTGGAAGATGAACTTGCTGTTGGGGGTGGAGGAGGTGTTGTTCCGCTCGTCCTTGGACAGGCGGTAGTACGTGCCGTCGTGGCGGATCATCGTGGAGTCGATGACCGAGTAGCCGCGGTCGATCCAGACCTTGGGCTCGCTGAAGGTGTGGAAGTCGCGGGTGGTGGCGTACATCATGCGGTTGTACGTGTCGCCGGAGTGGTCGGCGTTGTCGTACAGCTTCGACGCCCAGAAGACCACGTACTCGCCGCGCTCCGCGTCGTAGAACGCCTCCGGCGCCCAGGTGTTGCCCGCGCTGTCGGGCGACACCTCGACCAGGCGCTGGTCGGTCCAGTGGACGAGGTCGGTGGACTCCCAGACCATGATGGACTTGCTGCCGGTGCGCTGGGCGGCGTCCCAGTCGCCGTTGCCGTAGATCCTGAGGTCGGTGGCGATCTGGTAGAACTTGTCGCCCTCCGGGGAGCGGATGATGAACGGGTCGCGCAGGCCCTTCTCGCCGAGCGTGGAGGTGAGGACCGGCTTGCCGTCGTTCAGCTCGCGCCAGTGCAGCGGGTCGTTGCCCTTGCTGAGGGCGGCGTAGAGCTGTTCGCCGTCGGAGGTGCCCTCGCCGGTGAAGTAGCTGAACATGTAGCCCTTGAGGGCCGCTTCGGCGGGCAGTTCGGGCACCTTGGCCGTCATGACGCGCGTGGCCTCGGCCTCGCCCTTGGTGACGGTGGCGGTCAACTCGACGGTGGTGGCGCCGTCGCCGTGCGCGGGGCGGTTGACCTCGCCGCCGGCGGACACGACGTCGGGCTTCGCGGAGGACCAGGTGACGGCCGTGCCGAGGGCACCGCTCCTGGGGAGGGTGAGGTTGCCGCGGGCGTCGTCGAGGTTGTGGACCGTGAGCGCCTCGGCGGCCTGCCGGACGGCGGCCGCGTCGTCGAGTGCGGGCCGCACCGTGACGTCGAAGGTCTTGGTGCCGGTCACGGTGCCCTTCTTCAGGGTCGCCGTGAGAGTGGCGCGGCCGTCCGGTGAACCGGCCTCGGGGCGGGTGACCTTGCCGGTGTCGGACACCACGGACGGGTTGTCGCTGTTCCAGCTGATGGTGGAGCCGCCGGCCGGGCCGACCTTGGGCAGGTCCAGGTCCGAGGTGACGCCGCTGGTGTCACCGAGGCTCAGCGCCTCCTGGTCGGCGGCGACGCCCTGCGTGGCGACCGGGAGGGAGAGCTGCTCGGCCTCCGACCCGTCCAACGCCCGGTCGTAGACCCGGAAGTCACGTATCCGGCCCTTGAAGAGCTTGTCGCCGTCGTAGACGGACTTGCCGATGTAGTTGGCCTTGGTGGTGCCGGAGCCGATGGCGCCGGGCGTGATGGTGACCGAGGTGTTGCGGCCGACCTCGACGCCGTCCTCGTAAAGCACACCGGTGGAGCCGCTCTGGGCGTAGGTGATGTGCTTCCACACCCCGCGGGTCAGGTTGTGGGAGTCGGACGGCTTGGTGGTCTGCTCGGTCGACCAGTTGCCCGTCGCGACGGAGGTGCGGAAGGAGTTGCCGGTGGTGAACAGGTAACCGTTGCCGCTGCCCGCGCTGGTGTTGCCGAAGCCGTAGAGGAAGTAGGGCGTGCTCTGGGCGGAGTCGATCAGTACGTCCATGGAGACGGTGATCGAGTCCATGCCCTTCATGATGTCGTCCGGCACCTTGATGTAGGTGTCCGAACCGTTGAAGGCGAGCCCCTGACCTGATGCCGACCAGTCGGCGGTGCCGCTGACCGTGCCGTTCCGGCCGTTGCCGGAGGCGTCGGTCACGGTGCCGCCGGAGCCCGCGTCGAGCTTGTACCACAGGGCCAGGCCGTCGGTGATGTCCGCGGCTTCGGCCGCCGGTGCCGCCTGGTCCGCCTGGGCGGAAGGGGTGGGTCCGGCGAGGGTGAGCAGCATCGACGCGGCGGTCAGTCCGGCGAGTTGGCCCGCCCGACGTCTCGCGCGGCTGCGAAGTCGTGCGCATCGTGCGACGTGCGTCATGTCGAGGTTCCCTGCTGAGGCATGCGGACAGGCGGACAGGCGGAAAGCTGAACGAGGAGCCGACGAGGCGGCGGCAATCCCTTGCCGTGGGCCTGCCGTTACACACAGGTGACGTGTGTGTTGCGAGAGTCTCAGTCGACGCCCTGGGCAGCGTCAATAGGTTCCGAACAATGTCCGACAGGTCGAACAAATCCGTCCGACTCGCGGTGGTCTACGGGGGTGAGCCGTGTGCCCTGTGTCTGGGCCGGTCAGCGCGGAGTGCTGCGCGCGCCCAGGGCCAGTGCCGCCGCCAGGCCCCGGCCGTCGGCGATGCCGCCCGCGGCCACGACGGGCGTGTCTCCCGCGATGTCCACCACCTGCGGAACCAGCACCATCGTGGCCACCTCGCCACCCTGACCGCCCGCCTCGCCACCCTGGGCGACGATGACGTCCGCGCCCGCACCCACGGCCTGCTCCGCCTGCTGGACGTCCATGACCTGCTGGATCCACAGGATGCCCGCGTCGTGGGCGCGCTCGATCAGGTCGCCGGGAACACCGAGGTGGAACGAGACGGCGGCCGGGCGCTCGTCCAGGGTCGCCTGGAACGCCTCCTCGTTCAGCGGGCGGAGAGTGTGGTTGATGGCGCACCGCCGTGCCCAGACTGCCGAGGGCCCCCGCCCCGCACAGGGCGGCAGCGAGGTCGACCTGCTCGAACGGCCCGTACGGTGCGCCGATGACCGGCACCTCGATACCGAGTACGTCGCACAGCCGCGTCCGCAGCATCGTCGCCTCCTCCCGGCACAGGGTCGATCGGTGCCGTTCCCGACCATCCTGACCCGCCGGCGGCGTCGCCCCACGCCAGCCGGTGCACTACGGCTCCCCGGCGCCCGCGGCCGTGCGACGTCCGGTCCGAGAGCCGCGGTCAGGAGCCGAGCCGGTCGGCTGGGGCGACTGCCGCCGGCCGGCCGGCGGGAATGACCGGTGGCGTCTCCCGGGGCCGCCGCACCCGCACCCCGACCAGAGCCCGCGCCATCACCCCGGGGTTGAGCAGGACCGAAGGCTCCGCTGCCCGCATGCGAACATCGCCAGGCGACGGGCGATGCAGGGATCGGACACGGCTGCCGTCCGGACCGCCCGTTGGAGCGCGTCGGGCGGTTTCGCGAGCGCTTCCTTCCGGCCGAGGGCGTCGTACTTGTCGATGAACCTGTGCGCTCGGCGGTAGGAGCGCAGCGCCTGGCGCAGCTGCCCGCCCCCAGCCAGGGCTTCGGCGGTCGCGTCGGTCAGCCACGCCGCGGTGTGGGATCCCGGCGAACGCACGGACAGTCGGTGCCGACGAGGTCGACACCTGGCGCGCACCGGCGAGCGACTTACCGCTTGGCCGCGAGATTCCGGTCGATCCGCTCGTGCAGCGCGATTCCGAGGGAAACGGACACGTTGAGAGACTCGGTCGAGCTCATCATGGGGATGGAAACCGAGGCGGAAGACGCTTTCTCGAACAGGTCGGAAGGCCCGCCTTTTTCGCTGCCGAACAACAGGGCCAGCCGATCCGGACGGTCTCCGAGTTCCTTCACCGAAATGTCGCCGTCTGCCTTGAGCGTCATCAGCTGCAGACCGCTGTCCCGAATGAAGGCAATCGCCTCCTCGCGACCGGAGAGGACGACGGGAAGTGAGAAGACATAACCGCGGCTGGCCCTTTGCAGACGCCGGTCCGCGATGCTGGTGATGTCACTGTCGACCAGGACGATCCCCGACGCCCCGAGCGCGAGCGACGTTCGTACTATCGCGCCGATATTGCCGACGATCTTCACCCCGTCGAGAACGACGACGTCCCCGCTCCGGCTTTCGATGTCGCTGAACCTGGCCGGGCGGGGAACGCGGGCGATGCCGAACGTCTTGGCCTTCCGCTCCCCCTTGAACAACTGGTTGACGATCGAGGAGTCGATGAGGCGGACCGGTACGTTCTGCCGCCTGCACAGATCCAGCAACTCGGGTGGGAAAGGACTGCTGTCGCTGCCGTAGACCTCGATGAACTCCACCCCGGCCGTGATGCTGTGCATCAGGGGCTCGACGTCCTCGATCAACGTTGTCTTTATGTTGGATCGCGAAGGTTTGGTGACGTCGATGATCCGCTGCACCGCGGGATCGGACGGGTTTGCGATGGTGTCCAACTCAGTCATGGTCGTCCTACCGGCTGCTGTGTTCAGTGACGCGATTCCTGGGAGTCGCCGCTATTCGGCGAAACTCCCCGCTCTTCCCCAGGCCCGCGCGGCCTGTCCCCGCACGCCGAGTATTCGCCCAGATCATACCTTCACGGGCTGCGCCGAGCCAGTTCGGTTCACGGCAGCAAGGTCTCGTTCGCCCCGCGAGCGGCGGGGGCTGCGCCCTAAGGGACTGTAAGGACTTCGCTCCCGGCATTGAGCGCCCCTGTTCGCGCCGTCGACTCTGTGTGCTCCCAGGGCCGCAGACAAGGGAGTTCCGATGGCCACACAGACCACCGCCGAGCGTGCGCGCAAGCCGCGCCACGACGAACGCAGGGTCGTCAGCAACATCGTGCGCGGATCGATCGGCAACCTGATCGAGTGGTACGACTGGTACGCGTACACCGCCTTCAGCGTCTACTTCGCCTCCGTCTTCTTCCCCTCCGGCGACCAGACCGCCCAACTCCTGAACACCGCCGCGGTGTTCGCCGTCGGCTTCCTGATGCGGCCGATCGGCGGCTGGATCCTCGGCCGCTACGCCGACCGCCGTGGCCGCCGCGCGGCGCTGACGCTCTCGGTGACGCTCATGGCGGCCGGTTCACTGATCGTCGCGCTGACCCCGTCGTACGGCTCGATCGGGGTCGCGGCCCCAGTGCTCCTGGTCACCGCGCGGCTGCTGCAGGGTCTCTCGGTGGGAGGTGAGTACTCGACCTCCGCCACCTACATGTCCGAGGTGGCCTCGCCCGGCCGCCGCGGCTACTACTCCAGCTTCCAGTACGTCACCCTCATCGCCGGCCAGCTGACGGCGCTCGGTCTGCAGATCGTCCTGCAACAGGTGCTCAGCCCCGCGCAGATGGAGTCCTGGGGCTGGCGGATCGCGTTCGTCGTCGGCGCCGCGGGGGCGGTGGTCGTGCTGTGGCTGCGGCGCGGCATGGACGAGTCCGAGAGCTTCGAGCGTGCCGCCTCGGAGGGTGAGCAGGAGCGGAGCGGCCCGGCCCGCGGCAGCCTGCGGCTGCTGCTGTCCTACCCGCGGCAGTGCCTGGTCGTCGTCGGGCTGACCATGGGCGGCACGCTGTTCTTCTACACGTACACCACCTACCTGCAGAAGTTCATGGTCAACACCAGCGGCATCGACAAGCCCACGGCGGCCTGGATCAACTTCTTCGCGCTGCTCGTGTTCGTCGTGCTCCAGCCGGTCATGGGCCTGCTCTCCGACCGGGTGGGGCGGCGTCCCCTGCTGATCGCGTTCGGCGTGCTGGGCACCGTGGTGGTGGTGCCCTCGCTGACTCTGCTGTCGCACACCAGCGACCCCGTGTACGCGTTCCTGCTGATGGTCGTGCCGCTGGCCGTCAGTTCCCTGTACACCTCGATCAGCGCGGTGGTGAAGGCCGAGCTGTTCCCGACCTCGATCCGGGCGCTCGGCGTCGGCCTGCCGTACGCGCTGACCGTGGCCGTGTTCGGCGGGACCGCCGAGTACGTCGCCCTCTGGTTCAAGAACGCCGGACACGAGAACTGGTACTTCTACTACGTCACCGCCTGTGTCCTGATCTCGCTGCTCGTCTACATTCGGATGCGCGAGACCTCCGACGCGTCGCCGCTGGACGAGGACGTTTCCCGGTCTCGCGGCTGACGAGGCGGGAAGGAGGCGACCGTGCGGGTGCTGCTGGCCGAGGACGACGACGGGGTGGCGGGCGCGCTGACCGAGGCGCTGTACGACAACGGCCACCTGCCGTCCCGGGTGCGGCGCGGCGAGGACGTGCTCGCCCGTCATCGGCAGGCGGACCTGCTGCTGCTCGACCTCGGCCTGCCCGACGTGGACGGTCTGGAGGTGCTGCGCAAGCTGCGCGCGGTCAGTGCCCTGCCGGTGGTGGTGCTCACCGCGCGGGGCGACGAACGGTCGGTGGTGCGCGGCCTGCGGCTCGGCGCCGACGACTATCTGGTCAAGCCGGTCCGGCTGGCCGAGCTGCTGGCCCGCATCGAGGCCGTCACCCGTCGCGCCACGGCACCCGCCGCCCCGGCGCCGCGCACCGTGCGCGTCGCCGACGTCGAGGTCGACCTCGACGCACGCCGGGTGACGGTCGGCGGCGCGGAAGTGCGGCTGACCACCAAGGAGTTCGAGGTCCTCGCCGCCCTGGCGGCCCGGGCCGGCACGGCGGTCAGCCGCCAGCAGCTGATGGACGAGGTGTGGGGCGACGCCTTCCTCGCCGTGTCCCGCTCGCTCGACGTGCACCTCACCCAGGTGCGGGCCAAGCTCGGCCGCCCCGAGGTGCTGACCACCATCCGCGGCTTCGGCTACCGCTTCGGCGACTGAGCCGGTCACCGACGGCAGGCCCTGTTCATGCGCACCCGCGTCCTCACCGTGGTCCTGGCCTTCGTGGTCCTCGCCGTGGCCGGCTTCGCCGTCCCGCTGCTGGCCGTCACCGCCGCGCAGCGCACCCAGCAGCTCGTCGCCGCGCGCACCGCCGACCTCGACCGTTTCGCCGGGCTGGCCGAGCAGGCCGCCGAGAGCGACGACACCGGCGCGCTCACCGCCGACGTGCGCCGCTACACCGAGCTGTACGGCGAGGCCGTCGTGGTCGTCGACGCCCGCCGTGCCCCGCTGGTGCAGACGGGCGGCCTGCGCGCCGCCGACCCGGCCGTCGCCCGGCTCGTCGACGCGGCGCTGCGCAACCAGCCCGTCTCGCCCGGGGGGACGCTGCGGCCCTGGTCCCGGTCCGACCGGCTGCTCGCCCGCCCCGTGGGCACCGGCACCAGGGTGTCCGGCGCCGTGGTGCTGCGGGCCTCGGTGCGGGCCGCCGCGGACGACATCGCCCTGCGCTGGGCGCTCGTCCTGGCCGGCGCCGGCCTGTTCGCCGTGGCCTGTGTGCTGCTCGCCCGCCGGGCCACGCGGTGGGTCGTACGGCCGCTGCACCGCCTCGACCGCGCGGTCGGCACCCTGGCCGCCGGCCTGCCGCCCGAGCACGCGCGGGCCGGCGGCCCGCCGGAGCTGCGCCAGCTGGCCACCGGCTTCAACCGCATGGCCGACGCGGTCACCACCGCGCTGGAACAGCAGCGCCGGCTCGTCGCCGACACCTCTCACCAGCTGCGCAACCCACTGGCCGCCCTGCGGCTGCGCATCGACTCGCTCCAGCCCCACCTGCGCACCTCCGCCGGCCGCACCTACACCGGGGTGACGGCCGAGCTCGAACGCATGGAGCACCTCCTCGACGACCTGCTCACCCTGGCGAACGCCGAGCACCGCGCCGGCGAACTGGCCGTTACAAAGGCGCGGGCATCATGCTGCGACGCCACGGCGGTCGCCGCGGCCCAAGTCCGGCTGTGGCAGCCGGTGGCCGAACAGGCCGGAGTCCGCCTGAAGTTCGTCCCCGGCCCCGCCGTCCTCATGGCCTGCCCGGAGGGAGAGCTGGCCCAGGTGGCCGGCATCCTCTTCGACAACGCGATCAAGTACGCCGGGAACGGCGCCCGCGTGGAGGCCCGTTGTGTCACCGAGGGCGCGGACGCGGTGTTCGAGGTACGGGACGACGGACCGGGCCTGAGCTCGGGCGAACTCTCCCGGGCGGGCACCCGCTTCTGGCGCTCGGAACGCCACCGCGAGGTACGCGGCAGCGGCCTCGGCCTGGCGATCGCCGAGCGGCTGGTGGCCGGTCACGCCGGACACGTCGCGTTCACGGCGTCCGAACCGCACGGCCTGCGCGTCCGGGTCGTGCTTCCGAAGGGGCACGCGGCATGACCGGCCCCGCCCGCCCCACGACCCGCCGCACCGTGCTGCGCACCGCACTCGGCGCGGCGGGCACCGGCCTGCTCGCAGGCTCCACGGCGGCGGACGCGCGGCATGCGGACAGGGGCCCCGAGGGGCTTGTGAGGATCGCGACCGGCGAGACCGACGGGTTCTACGCGGCCTTCGGGCGACTGCTCGCGGCCCAGATCACGGCCGCCTACCCCCGGCTGTCCTGCGAGGTGGTCCTCAGCGAGGGCAGCGTGGCCAACGTACGGCTGCTCCGGGCCCGCCGGGCCGACGTGGCCCTGGCCCTGTCGGACATCGCGTGGGCGGCGTACGGGGGCACCGCACCGTTCGGCCGCCGCGTTCCGCTGTGTGCGATCGGCAGGGTCTACGAGAACTACGTCCAGCTGGCCGTGCGCGCCGAGTCGCCGCTGCGCACCGTGTCCGACCTGGCGGGCCGCACGGTCTCGCTGGGCGCGCCCGCGTCCGGGGGTGCCGTGCTCGGCGACCGTCTGCTGCGCGTCGCGGGCCTGACCCCCGGCACGGACGTGCGGGTCCGGCATCTGCTGATGCCACAGGCGGCCCGCGCGATGCGGACCGGTGAGATCGACGCGCTGCTGGTCGCGGGGGGTGTACCGCTCCCCGTACTGTCCGGGCTCGACACCCGCCCCGGCATCCGCTTGCTGCCCCTGTCCGGCCTGTTGCCCCGGCTGCGCGCCGGCCTCGGCCCGGAGGGGGCGGGTCTGGAGGCGGTGACGGTGCCGGCCGGGGCGTACCGGGAGACCCCCGAGGTCTCCACCATCGGCGTCGCCAATCTCCTGCTCTGCCGCCCCGGCCTCCCCTCCCCCGTCGCCGCCGCCCTCACCCACGTCCTGGTCCGCCGGGCCACCCGCCTCGTGCCCGCCCCGGCCCTCGGCACCCAGTTCCTCGACGCCCGCAGCCTGATCTCCACCGGCGCCGTCCCCCTGCATCCGGGGGCGGTCGCCGCCTATCGCGAACTGCACGGCTAGCAGGGCTAGGATCCTGGTCATGGCCCTGACCATGAACGACGTGGACCTGTTCGAGGCAGCCAGGCCCCGCCTGGAGGCCATCGCCTACCGTCTCCTCGGTTCCGCGAGCGAGGCCGAGGACGCCGTGCAGGAGACGTTCCTGCGCTGGCAGGCCGCCGACGTCGACCGCGTCGAGGTCCCCGAGGCCTGGCTGACGAAGGTGCTCACCAACCTGTGCCTCAACCAGCTCACCTCGGCCCGCGCGCGGCGGGAGACCTATGTGGGCCAGTGGCTGCCCGAGCCGGTGCTCGCCGGGGATCCCATGCTCGGCCCGGCCGACACCGCCGAACAGCGCGAATCGGTCTCGTACGCGGTCATGGCCGTACTGGAGCGGCTGTCCCCCAACGAGCGGGCGGTGTACGTCCTGCGGGAGGCGTTCGACTACCCGCACCGGGAAATCGCCGAGATCCTCGACATCACCGAGGCCGCCAGCCAGCAGATCCTTCACCGCGCCAAGAAGCACGTCGCGCGGGGCAAGGCCCGCACCGAGGTCGACGAGGCCGCCGCCCGGCGGATCGTCGACGAGTTCCTCGCGGCCGCCACCAGCGGACGGACCGAGCCGCTCGTGCGGCTGCTCACCCAGGACGCCATCGCGGTCGGCGACGGCGGCGGGAAGGTCCCGGCCCGCGCCAAGGCGTTCGAGGGTGCCCTCGCGGTCGCGAAGTTCATGCGGGGCCTGTTCAAACCCGGCAAGGCCAAGCGCGACCTGGTCGGCGGCTCGCCCGACGTCTACGCCACGACCGCCAACGGCGACCCCGCCCTCGTCGTGGTGCTCGACGGCCGGGTCATCGGCGTCATGTGCCTGGAGGTCACCACCGAGGGCATCACCGCGTTCCGCAGCCAGGTCAACCCCGACAAGCTCGAACGCGCGACCAGGCGGTGGGCGGCCACCGACCACGGCGATCCCCTGCTCAGGGCCTTCTGACCCTGCCGACCATGATGTGACGTGCTTCACACCGCGTTCCTGTCAGGAAACGGCGGGCTGCCCGGTTCAAGGGGCGAATCCCGCTCAAGAGCTCGAGACAGGAGCCCGGAAATGCAGCACCGCATCGTCGTCCTCGGAGCCGGCTACACCGGAGCCATCGCCGCCGGCCGCCTCGCCAGGCGGCTGCACCGCGCAGACGTCGCCATCACCCTCGTCAACGCCGAGCCCGACTTCGTCGAGCGGGTCCGGATGCACCAGCTCGCGACGGGTCAGGACCTCAGGCCCCGGCCCTTCAGCGAGATGTTCGCGGGCACCGGTGTCGAAGTGAGGCCGGCGGTGGTCAGCGGCGTCGACGTCGACCGCAGGACCGTCGCCGTCGTCGACGCGAACGGCCCCGGGGAACCTCAGGCGCAGGAGCTGGAGTACGACACCCTCGTGTACGCCCTCGGCAGCGGCTGGAACGACCAGGGTGTCCCCGGCGTCGCCGAGCACGCCCACCAGATCGCCGGCCGGCCCGGCGCGCTGCGGTTGCGCGAGCGCCTGGCCCGCCTGGAGGCCGGGGAGTCCGTGGTCGTGGTCGGCGGCGGACTCACCGGCCTGGAGGCCGCGACCGAGATCGCCGAGGCACGCCCGGATCTCGACGTGGCCCTCGCCGCCCGCGGCGAGCTCGGCGACTGGCTCTCGCCCAAGGGCCGCCGGCACCTGCGGAAGGTCTTCGACAAGCTCGGCATCACCGTCCACGAGCACGCCTCGGTCACCGCCGTCGAGGCCGACCGCGTCACCACCGCCGACGGCGGGACGATCCCCGCCGCGGTCACCCTGTGGACCACCGGCTTCGCCGTCCACCCGATCGCGAAGGCCACCACCCTGGACGTCACGGACACCGGCCGGATCGTGGTCGACGGGACCATGCGCTCGATCTCGCACCCGGACGTGTACGCCATCGGCGACGCCGCCCTGGCCATGGGCCCGGGCGACAAGCCGCTGCGGATGTCGTGCGCCTCCGGCACCCCCATGGCATGGCAGGCCGCCGACGCCATCGCGGCCCGCCTGACCGGCGGGAAGCTCCCGAACGCGCCGCTGCGCTACTTCAACCAGTGCATCTCGCTGGGCCGCAGGGAGGGTCTGATCCAGTACGTCACCGCCGACGACCGCGCCGTCCGGGCGGCCCTGACGGGCCGGCTCGCCGCCGTCTACAAGGAACTGGTCTGCAAGGGAGCGGTCTGGGGCGTCGCCAACCCGACGCTCGGCCTGCCGACCCGCCGCCGTCACGTCGTACGGCAGCCGGCCCGGGCGGGCTCGCCGGTCGGCACAGCGTCCTGACACGGTCCTTCGCACCCCCCTCTGAGTCACAGCGCCGGCCCGGTACCGCACCAGCCAGAATGGGGACGTGAGCCTCGACCATGTCTTCGTCTGCGGAAACCCGGCACTCGACTTCGCCGCCACGCTCCGGGCGCGCCGTTCGGCGCGCTCCGAGATGTTCGTGACGCCGGAGAGGCTGAACGCCTGGTACGTGGAATCGGGCATCGTCGACGCGGTCTCCCCCGGCCAGGAGGCTGACGTCGAGCAGGCGAAGAACGTACGGGAAGCCATCTACCAGTTGGTCAGCGCCCGCCGGCTCGGGCAGGGGTACGACGCGACGGCGCTGACCCTCCTGAACGACGCGGCACGCAAACCGCCGGCGGTGCCGCAGCTCACCCCGTCGGGCCGATGGACGCAGGCGACGCCGGACGAAGCCCTGGCCATGGTGGCGCGCCAGGCCGTGGAGCTCCTGAGCGGGCCGGATGTGCCCCTGCTCAAGGAATGCGGCAACCCGGAGTGCACCCGCGTCTACCTCGACCGCTCGCGGGGCATGCGACGGCAGTGGTGCGGGATGGACTCCTGCGGCAACAAGATCAAGGCGGCGGCGTACCGCGCCCGCAAGAGGACCGCACCCGCGGCCACCAACTGACGAGGCGCCTCAGCCCCGCATCCCGAACAGGAATCGCGTCACCCGCGTCCTGCGCACCAGCAGCTCGTACGCCGCGAGCGTCAGGGCGAGGGAGATCGTCACCAGCGCCACGTACTCGACCGGGATCGGCGCCGCCCAGCCCACCACGAAGTAGGCGACGGCGACGACGATCGGCTGGTGGAGGACATACAGCGGAAGGACGGCGGCGGCGAGGTACCCATAGCTGCGCTGACGCGTCGTCGGAGCCGTCGGAGCCGGGGGCTCCGGGGACGGCTGTGGGCGGGGGCGGTCGAGGAGGCCCGGGATGGCGACCACCAGGCACCAGCCCGCCGCCCCGAACAGGGCCCGGGAGACGACGGCCAGGGGGGTCGTCGCGGTGAAGGGGTCGTCGGCCGTGATGAAACCGGGGGCGGCGGCCGTGAACAGGAGGGCGCCGAGACAGGCCGTGGCGCGTGCGTCACGGCGCATGACCGCGCGGAAGCGGGCGTCGGCGGCGAGGGTGAAGCCGGCGGCGAAGAAGAGGAGGTACGACCAGCGGTGCCAGCCGGCGTAGTCCTCCTCCATGCCGGCGAAGGCGCAGATCGCCGCGAAGGCGAGGGCCGGGAGCAGCACGACGCCTCGTCGGCGCAGGGTCACGGCGGCCACGCGGTCGGCGAGCCGGCGGAAGGGCCCGTGCGGCAGGAAGCGGTGCAGGGGCGCCAGCATCAGGGAGAACGTCAGCAGGAGTACGACGAACCAGAGATGACCGGTCTCGAAGTGCTCGCCCTGGACGAAGAAGGGGAACTCGCCGAACTCCACGTGCACGTCGAAGAAGCGGGGCAGGAAGTCGACGTACGACTCGTCGTGGTCTGGGTCGGACGAGCGCTGCCGCAGCCACTGCGGGAGCGGGTTCAGAAGGAGGGTCCCGACGAGCAGGGGGACGCCCAGCCGGAGCAAGCGCTCTTTGGTGAAGATGCCCGCGCCACGGCGCTGCAGTGAGTGCCAGGCACCCAGACCGGAGATCAGGAACAGCAGAGGCATCGCCCAGACGACCCCGAACCCGGCGATGACCGTGATGGCTTCGGTGGTCTCGGTGTTCGTGACGTAGAAGTCGCCCTCGGTCGCGAACACCAGTGCCGAGTGGAAGAAGACCAGCCCGATGACCACCAGCATCCGCATCGCGTCCAACTCCGGCCGCCGCCGCTCCGGTAACGCCGCCCGCGGTGATTCCGTACCTGCCGCCATGCCGCTTCCTCCCCCGACTCGCCCGCGTTCCCACAGTGTTGGGCGGACGGCCGTCGAGGGCCATACCCGCGGCCGAGGACGTGCTCACGCTGCGGTCAACCGTTCGACGGCATCCCAGAGTTCGCCTTCGCGCCGTGGGTCATAGGACTCCTCGGACGAGCGGTCCACACGGTTGCGGTCGACGTAGGAGCCGGTCGGCGCCACGGTCGTGCCCAGGACGACGTCGGCGAGGTGACGGCCCGCGGCGTTGCGGCTGGTGGCGAACGGGGTGAGGGTCGTCATCGGCAGGATGTGCCGCATCGCGAACCGGGAGACGGGGTCGGCGTGGCGGGCGAGGCCGGTGCCGGGGACGAAGCCCGGGTTGTAGGCGACCGCGTCGATCCCGGCCGGCAGGCGGCGCGCGTACTCGTGCACGAGATGGACGACGGCCAGCTTGCTCGTGGAGTACGCGGTGCGCCCGGCGACCGCGGTGTCCGGCTCGGCGAAGGCACCGGTGCGGGCGAGGATGTCCGGGGACTTCCACTCCGGGCCCGGCACCATGCCCAGGTTGTGCCTGAAGTCGCCGAAGTGGGTGTCGCTGGCGGTGATCACGACCCGGGCGGGAGCGGCGAAGCGGTCCTGGAGCAGGCGGACGAACAGGTGGTTGGCGAGCACGTTGACCGTGAAGGTGGACTCGAACCCTTCCGGCCCCTCGGTGAGCGCGTTCGTGTACTGGATGCCCGCGTTGCCCACGAAGCCGCGCAGCGGCGGCAGTTCACCGTGATCGAGCCGGTCACGGATCCCGGTGGCGGCCGAGCGGACGCTGTCCAGCGAGCCGAGGTCCGCCGGGACGTGCGAGACCTCGTGCCCACCCGTGGCGAGTTCCGCGGCGAGCCGCGCACCGGAGGATCCGCGGGCGACGACGAGGAGGTGCACGTCCGTCGACCGGCGCAGGATGTGCCCCGCGGCCACGCGGCCGATCCCGCGGCTCGCGCCCGTCATCACGATGGTGTGCTTCATGGGTGGCTCCTTCAGTGGCCGGCGTCGGCGCCCGGCTCGGGCGCATGTCCACGTTCGCCGGGTGTGCCACCGCCAGCCAGTGCCGTCCCCGTCACCAGGACTGGCAGTACCCAGGCTGATGCGCCGCCGCGCGGCGAGAATGACCCCATGGCTCCCTCCCGATCCGGCTTCGCCGAACTCCTGCGCGCCTGGCGCGACCGCCTCTCCCCGGCCGACGCCGGCTTCACCGTGACGGACGGCCGCCGTGCCCCGGGTCTGCGCCGCGAGGAACTGGCGCAACTGGCCGGGCTTTCCGTCGACTACGTGCTGCGCCTGGAACAGGGACGCGCGAAGAACCCCTCGTCCCAGGTCGTCGGCGCCCTCGCCCGGGCCCTTCAGCTCTCCCGCACCGAGCGCGACCAGCTGTACCGCGGCGCCGGGCTCCTGCCGCCGCAGGACGGGACGGTCAGCACCCATGTGCCCGCGGGCGTCCAACGGCTCGCCGTTCGCCTCGGCGACGTTCCCATCGGCGTGTTCACCGCCGACTGGACCCTGGTGTGGTGGAACACCATGTGGAGCGCCCTGCACGGGGACCCCGCCGTCCTCCCGACCGCCGAACGCAACCTCGCCCGCGCGCTCTTCGGCAACGGCGCCGCACGCGCCTCGATGCTCCCCGTACGGTCCGAGCGTGGACCGGACGCCCTCGCGGCGTCGATCGTCGCCGACCTCAAGGACGCCGTCTCCCGCTACCCCGCTGACGCCCAGCTCGATCGCCTCGTGCGGGAACTGCGGGAAACATCCGGCGCCTTCGCTCACCACTGGGCCGCGCGTACGGCCGCCGCGCAGCACACGACCGACCGCAAGACGATCCGGCATCCCGGGGTCGGCGACATCCTGCTCGACTGCGACGTCCTCATCGTCCCGGGCGCCGACCTGCGCATGGTCACCTACACGGCGGCGGCCGGAAGCAGCGGCGCGGGGAAACTGGACCTTCTTCGCGTCACAGGCGGTGATCAGACCCGCACGAGCCGACCCGGCACCACTGCGGACGTGGGCCTGCGACCTGGCCGGGCCTCCTAGGAGGCCCGGTATCGGTCCCGGACCTCGGGGAGGCGCTGGAAGCCGGCTGACGTGTAGGTGGCGACGGCGCCGGAGTTGGAGCTCGGGGTGCAGACGAGTGCGCTCGACGAGCCCAGCTCCTTCAGTGCGGCCGCCGCGGCGACGGTGATCGCCCTGCCGTGGCCGTGACGGCGATGGTCCCGGTGCACGCCCATCGGTTCGAGCAACCCGGGCTTTCCCGGACCGGCCGACCACACCGTCACCGCCGCCACGCCGTTGCCGTGGTCGTCGTACGCGAGCAGACACCGGGCGTCGGCGTACGGCGAACCGGCCGCCATCGCGTGCCAGCGCTCGTGCGTGAAACTCGACCCCTCGAACGCCGCCCGATGCACGGCGGCGAACACGTGCGCCTGCTCCGGCCCGACCACCTCGATCCGCACGCCCGGGTCCTCCACCGGTTCCGTGAGGTCACGGCGCAGCGGCGTCCACGGCTCGTCGACGTCCCAGCCGTCCTCGGACAGCAGATCCTGGACCAGTGCGCCCACCGGCGCCTCGATGTTCGCTCTCCCCTCCGGCAGCACGCCGCGCTCCGGCTCGGTCACGTCGTCGACGAGCCGCTGCGCCAGCTCTTCGTCCCGCCGAGCGTCCGGCGCGATCGTCAGCCGCAGCAGCGCGGGACCGTCCAGCAGCCCGACGGCGAGGATCCGTCCGTCCCGCCTCCACGTCCTGACCGCGTCGGCGGTCGCTTCCGTACCCGATCGCCAGAACCATCCGAGGTCCCCCGGATGCAGTTGCATCGGCGCCCCGTCGTACTGCCAGTCCCGCAGCACGCCCACGGCCTCGCTCAGCCCGTCGACTCCCGGCTTGCCCAACGCGATCGCCATGCCCCCGATCACACACCACCGCACCGACGGTCCGCACCCGGTTTCCGACGGGTCCGTCCACGTCGGTGCGGGGGCCGGTGGTGCGTCAGCGGTCCTGCGACAGGGAGACGAGTTCCGCGAAGAGCCCTCCGGCGTTCGCCAGGTCCTCGTACGTGCCCTGTTCGATGACGCGGCCCCGGTCCATGACGAGGACGCGGTCGGCGAGCTTCGTGTTCTCGAGCTGGTGGGTGACGACGATCGTGATGCGCTCGGCGGCGATCCGCTTGATCTCCATGAAGATGGCGTGCTCGCCGCGGGCGTCCATCTGCGAGGTCGGTTCGTCCAGGATCAGGAGCGGGGTCCGCCTGTAGAGCGCCCGGCCGCACGCGAGGCGTTGCCACTGCCCGCCCGACAACTCGGCGCCGCCCCAGAGTTCTTTGGCGAGGAGGGTGTCGAGCTGCCGGGGCAGCTTCTCGATCGCCTCGCGCATGCCGACGGCGTCGACGACGTCCCACACCGGCCCGTCGTCGCTCGTCCGGGGCTGGCCGAGGGTGATGTTCTCGCGGGCGCGCAGGGGCCAGGCGGCGAAGTTCTGCGGGACGAGCGCGGTGCGTTTCCACACGGCGTCGGGTTCGGCCTCGGCGAGGTCGACACCGTCCCACAGAACGCGGCCCTTGTCGGCGAGCAGGATGCCGGTGATGAGTTTGGTCAGGGTCGACTTGCCCGAGCCGTTCTCGCCGACGACGGCCAGGATCTCGCCGCGCCGCAGGGTGAGCGAGACCCCCGCTACGGCGGGTTCCTCCTTGCCCGGGTACTGGTAGACGACCTCGTCGAGGCGGATCCGGTCCACCCGTTCCGGAATGGCCAGGTCCCCGCGGCTGGGCGCGCGTTCACTCGCCATGTCGAGGAAGGCCCGCATGTCGGCGAGGTAGAGCGAGGTGTGGAACATCGCGGCGCCGTGGATGACGAACTGGGAGAGCGCGGCCAGTGTGGTCTGCACGGCGACCACGGCGGTGGCCGCGACGGGCAGGGCGATGCGGCCGCCGGCGGCCAGCCAGGCGAGCGTGGCCCAGGTGCACAGCAGGAAGATCCCGCCCAGGGCGCTGGTGCCGAGGGTGATGCGCAGCATGCGCGGGGCAGCGGTCAGGGTGCGCTGGTCGATCCGGTCGGACAGGGCGCGGTACCAGTAGGTGAGGTAGCCGGTCATGCCGTTGGCGCGGACCTCGTCGCCGAACCGGGAGTAGGTGGCCCACCAGCGCATCATGGAGCGCACGTTGCGGTCGCCGAGGTTGAGGTAGTGGGTCTCGTAGTCGACGCGTGCCGACAGGACGGCTCCGGCGCCGGCCGGGAGGACGGCCAGCAGGAGCAGGGGCAGCAGCAGCGGGTGCAGCGTCGTGACGACCCCGCTCGCGGCGATCATGCGGATGAGGGCGGACATGAACCGCTGGGCGTCCTGCACCATCAGCCGGGTCCGGGTGACGCCGATTTCGGCGGCCTCCTGCCGGTCGGCGAATCCGTCCTCGCCGTAGGCGCTCGACTCCACGCGGCACACGGCGGTCACGAGCGCGATGTCCGCTTCGGTCGTCAGCAGCGGGGTGATCCGTCCGTCGGCGTACGAGGACAGGGCGCCGCTGATCCGGCCGAGGGCCGCGGCCGCCGTCACGACGATCAGGGCGGGCAGCGCGGCGTGCAGGCGTTCGGACACGGTGCCGGTGCCGAGGATGTGGGTCATCGCCCGTGCGGTGAACGCGAGGACGACGGCGGCCGCGCCGCCGGTCAGCACCTGGCAGGCGAGGAGCAGCACGACACCGGTCCTGTCGACGGCCCACGCCATCCGGGCCGTGTGCCCGAGCACGGCGGGCAGACGCCGGCACATCGCGGCGAAGCCGGCGTCCGCCAGCGGGTTCTTGCCGAACTTGCCCTCGAAGGTGATGGTGGCCGGGGGTGGAGGGGGCGGCGTCTCCGCCTGGCCGGACGCGGCGTCAGTCACGGTCACCTGCATCGCTCCTCGGGTCGTGCCGCACCTGGATGGCTCGGCGGTGCACGGCATAACGACGCAGCGCATGAATCGAACGCGATCGATTCCGGACGCGTGTGCCCCCGGACGCGGCAAGGGCTCGAACGGGTGGACGCGGTACTCAGGCCGCCTCCGGGCGGCCCGAGTTGGCCGAAACGCCGAGGTCTGAAACCCCTGTGACGGACGAGGTTGGTGGGCCTTGAGGGAGAAGCTGGTGCCGGTCAGCTCGCCGGGGCCGGGCCCGGCGGCAGATGGACCGTCATGATCAGGTGGCTGGCCTCGGTGCCCGAGCCGCGGTAGGTGTGCGGGGTGTCGCCGTCGAACGTGGCGGTCTGGCCCGCCTCGACGATGTGCTCGGTGCCGTCGACGATCAGGGTCATCCGGCCGGAGGTGACGCTGACGGTTTCCACGACGCCGCCCTGGTGGGGGTGACTGGGGTACTCCTCACCCGGTTCCAGCCGCCAGCGCCAGACCTCGACCGGCGCCGGCCCCGACGTCGTCAGCATCAGCCGGGCCTCGCTGCCCCGCTCCCCGGTCCATAGGGGGGCCACGGCCTCGGCGGACACGACACGGACACGGCCTTCGGGCGATCCCTGCATCAGGGCGGACACCGAGATGCCGAGGGTGTCGGCCAGCCGGACCAGGGTGGCCAGGTTGGGGTTGCCCTGCGCTTTCTCCAGACCCACCAGGGCGCCCTTGCTGACCTGGGCGCGCCGGCTGAGTTCCTCCAGCGTGAGACCCGCGCGGATGCGGGCCGCCCGGACGTTGTGCGCGACCGTCCGCAGGGCTGCGGCTGTCTCGGCCACCTGATCACCATCCTTGCCGACTGGAACATTCGACTGCACCGTCCGGTCGTTTGGTTGACACAGGACGGTCGTTCTGATGTACGGTCTGGTCGTTCCACTGAATAGTAAGGGATGCGCTGTGATCGCTCTGCTGCTGGCCCTGGGCAGCTCGCTCGCCTACGGATGCGCCGATTTCCTCGGCGGCCTCGGCGCCCGCAGGGCTCATGTGCTGCGCACCGTGATGATCGCGGCTCCGGCGAGCCTCGCGGTCGAGCTGGTGCTGTGGCCGGTGCTCGGAGCCTCGTTCAGCGTCGGCGCCCTCGGCTGGGGCGCCGCGTCCGGCGTCGCCTCCGCCGCCGCGTTCGCCCTGCTCTACCGCACGCTGGCGATCGGTCCGATGAACGTGCTGTCGCCCGTGACCGCCCTGGTGTCCGCCGCACTGCCGGTCGGTGTGGGCCTGGTGCAGGGCGAGCACCTGGCCACCGCGGGGCTGGTGGGACTGCCGCTCGCCCTGGTGGCGGTCGTGCTGGTCAGTGCCGGGCACGGCGCGGGCACGGCGCGCCCCTCCCGTACGGCGCTGCTGTCGGCCTTCGGAGCGGGCGCCGCCATCGCGCTCCAGCTGGTCTGCCTGCACCAGGCGCCGTCCGACAGCGGGGTAGCCCCGCTGGTCGTCGGCCGGGCGGTCTCCTCGGCCGTCACCCTGGCCGCGGCGGGGCTGATGTACCGCAGGCTGGGCGCCGAGCGGCCCGCGTACGCCATGTCCGCCGCCGCGGGTGCGCTGGACTCCGTGGCGAACCTGCTGTTCCTGCTGGCCGCCCGTAGCGGGGATCTCGCCGTGGTCGCCGTGATCACCGCCCTCTACCCGGCCGGTACGGTCCTGCTCGCCCGTGGCGTGCTGGCCGAACGGATCCACCGAGGTCAGCTCGTCGGCCTCGGCACCGCCGCTGTCGCGGTCAGCCTCCTCGCCCTGACCTGAGCAGCCCGGACCCTGAACGGCCCCGCTCCCGCGCACCACCGAACCAAGGCCCGCCCCCGAGTCGAGAAACGGAAAACCCGCCGTGCCCACCTTCCACCTCACCCCCGCCGTGGCGGAGGCGTTCCCCGGCACCCTCATCGCCCTGGTCACCGCCACCGGCCTGCGCGGCCGTGAACCCTGGCCGCACACCGCCACCGCCCTGGAGGAACTGGAGCAGCAACTCGCCGACGGCACCTGGCAGCCCGCCGACGAGACCGACCCGCGCATCGAGGCCTGGCACACCGCCTACCGCTCGTTCGGCACCAACCCGCGCCGCATCCGCCCCAGCGTCGACGCGCTCGGCCGCCGCCTCGCCAAGAAGGGAACACTGCCGCGTATCAACCCGGCCGTCGACTCCTACAACGCCGTCTCCGTCCGCCACGGCCTGCCCGCCGGTGCCTTCGACCTGGACCACGTCGCCGGGGACGTCGCCATCCGTCACGCGGACGGCACCGAGTCCTTCACCCCGCTCGGCGAACCCGGCACGGTCGAGCACCCCAAGTCCGGCGAGGTCGTCTACGCGGACGCCAACGGCGTCCTGACGCGCCACTGGAACCACCGCGACGCCCACCGCACCCGGGTCACCGAGGACTCCGCGCAGGTCGCCTTCGTCCTCGAAACCCTCCACGCCACCCGCGACGGCGACCTCCTCAAGGTCGCGGCGGACGAGTTGCAGGGTCTGCTCGCCCCGCACACCACGCGGACCGCCGTGCACTACCTCAGCCCGGCCGGGCCCCAGGCCACCGCCTGAGCTTTCACCCGGGAGTCGAGGGCACTGAATCGGGACGGGCTCGTCAGTCGGCGTCCGTGCCCGGGAGTCTCCTGGTGACGAGGCCGAGCGCGTGGGCGAGTTGTTCACGGTGATCGTCCAGCACCTCGGGGGTGATGCCCCGGCCGGCCGTCACACGGGCGAACTCGTCGGCCGCGACCTTGAGCACGGCGTTCATGGTGGCGGCCTGCACGCGCACCTCGAACGCCTCGGGCGGCATGCCCATGCGTGCGGCGAGCACTTCGGCGAACGTCTCTTCCGCGCGCTCCCGGAGCACGAGGTAGGCGGCGCGCAGCGCGGGTTCGTCATGGGTCATCCGGACCACGGCGAGAACAGCCTCGACGTCCTCACCGGATGACGAGTCGAGGACGGGGCGGTAGGCAGCGCGCAGATGCTCGATCAGGCCGGCGCCGGGCGGCCAGGCGTGCAGGACCGTCCGGAAGGCGTCGAGCATCTTCGTGAGCAGCGGTTCGACGCAACTCTCCTTCGTGGGGAAGTAGCGCCACAGCGTGCGCTCGGAGACCCCGGCGGCCCGCGCGATCTGCTCGCCGGAGGTGGCGGACACGCCCTGCTGGGCGAACAGCCGGACCGCGTGGCGGGAGATGTCGAGGCGTTGCCGCCCGCGCTGCTCGTCGCTCACCGGTGGCCGGCCCCGGCGGGATGTACGACCGCTGTCCACCATGACGTCCTCCATCAGGCGATCTAAACACGCGCGCGACAGGGGCGACGACTGGCCGAAACTTTAATGACAGTTACTGCCAATAAACTGCTACGGTCGGGGCGGCTCGAAGATCGCATGCGGAGATCACAGGAGGAGCGCCATGAGCGTTACCGCCGAGCGTCAGCAACTGCCCTTCCCGAGGCCCAACGTTCTCGACCTCGCGCCGCTGTACGACGTGCTGCGCCGCGAGGCGCCGGTCACGCCGGTCACCACACCGGCCGGTGACCCCGCCTGGCTGGTCACACGCTTCGAGGAGGTGCGCGACCTGCTCGGCGACAAGCGACTCGGCCGCTCCCACCCCGAGCCGGACCGGGCGTCACGCCTGACGTCCGCCGCGGTCCTGGACGGCCCCTCGGGCAACTACGACACCGAGGAGGCCGACCACACCCGGATGCGCCGGCTGCTGACCCCGGCGTTCTCGGCCAAGCGGATGCGGATGCTCTCCGACCACGTCCAGCACCTGGTCGACACGTGCGTCGACCGGCTCGTCACCGAGCACGCGGCCGCCCCCGACCGGATCGTCGACCTCCACGCCGGGCTGGCCTTCCCGCTGCCGGTCGCGGTCATCTGCCGGCTGCTCGGGGTGCCCGAGAGCGACCGTGAGCTCTTCGCGTCGTTGTCGGAGCGCATGTCGAACTACGCCATCGGCGACGAAGCCCACCGTGCGCGGGACGAGTTCAACGCGTACATGACGAAACTCGCCGAGACCAAGCGCGCACAGCCGGGCGAGGACGTGATCTCCGACCTCGTCCGCGCCCAGAGCACCGACGCGGACTACGACTACGCCGACATGATCCAGCTCTGCGTCGGTCTGCTGTTCGCCGGGCACGAGACCACGGTCAACCGCATCGGCCTGGGCACGCTCTTCCTGCTCACGCGTCTCGACCAGTGGCAGGCGCTGACCGCCGACCCCGACGGCCGGGTCAACGCCACCGTCGAGGAGATCATGCGCCTGGGCGCGCCCGGCGACCTCGGGCTGCTGCGGTACGCGCACACCGACGTCGACGTCGCCGGTGTCACCATCCGGCGCGGCGACGCCGTCATCCTGTCGGTCAACTCCGCCAACCGCGACGCCTCCGTCTACACGGACGCCGAGACCTTCGACCCCGACCGCCCCGAGCGCACGCACCTGGGTTTCGGCCACGGCGTGCACTTCTGCATCGGCGCGAGCCTGGCCCGGGTGGAGTTGCGCATCGTGTTCGCCACGCTGGCCCGCCGTCTGCCGGGGCTGCGGCTCGCCAGGGAGCTGGACGAGCTGGAGGTCCGCACCACCCTCACCGGTGGCGTCACGGAGCTGCCCGTGACGTGGTGAATCCCCGGGGGTGATCCGGTGTCAGTGCGACTCCCGGGTCACCTCGGAGCCGCTGGAGCCGACGAGGAAGTCGAGGTCGGCTCCGGTGTCGGCCTGCAGGACGTGGTCGACGTAGAGGCGTTCCCAGCCGCGCCGGGGAGCGGCGAAGCCGGTGACGGTGGCCTTGTCGGGGGCCCTGCGGGCGAGTTCGGCGTCCGGCACGTCGACGTCGATACGGCGGGACCCGACGTCGAGGGTGATGAAGTCCCCGGTCCGTACGAGGGCGAGGGGGCCGCCGGCCGCTGCCTCGGGGGCGACGTGCAGGACGACCGTGCCGTAGGCGGTGCCGCTCATCCGGCCGTCGCAGACCCGGACCATGTCCCGGACGCCCTGTTCCAGCAGCTTCTTGGGCAACGGCATGTTGGCGACCTCGGGCATGCCCGGATAGCCCTTGGGGCCGCAGCCGCGCAGCACCAGGACGGAGTCGGCGTCGACGTCGAGACCGGGGTCGTCGATCCGGGCGCGGAAGTCCTCGATGCTGTCGAAGACGACGGCCCGGCCCCGGTGCCGGAGCAGGTGCGGGGAGGCGGCGGCCGGTTTGACGAGCGCGCCGTCGGGTGCGAGGTTGCCGCGCAGGACGGCGATACCGCCCTCGGCGACCAGCGGCCGGTCGCGGGTGCGGATGACCTCGCCGTCCCAGATCCCGGCGTCGTCGAGGTAGGCGGCGAGCGGTCTGCCGGTGACGGTCAGCGCGTCGGGGTCGAGCAGGTCGCGTACCTCGCGCAGCACGGCGAGCAGGCCGCCGGCGCGGTGGAAGTCCTCCATGAGGAAGCGGCCGGCCGGCTGGAGGTCCACCAGGACCGGCACGCGGGAGCCGATGCGGTCGAAGTCGTCGAGCGACAGGTCGATGCCCAGCCGGCCCGCGACGGCCAGGAGATGGACGACGGCGTTGGTCGAGCCGCCGATGGCGGCCAGCGCGACGATCGCGTTGTGGAAGGACGCCTCGGTCAGGAACGTCGCGGGCCGCCGGCCGGCGCCCACCATGTCCACCGCGAGCCGCCCGGTGTGGTGCGCGGCCTCCAGCAGCCGGCTGTCGGGGGCGGGGGTCCCGGCGGTGCCGGGGATGACCGTGCCGAGCGCCTCCGCCACCAGCGCCATCGTCGAGGCCGTGCCCATCGTGTTGCAGTGGCCGCGGCTGCGGATCATCGCCGACTCGGAGCGGGTGAACTCCTCCTGGGTGAGCGTGCCCGCGCGGACCTCCTCCGACAGCTGCCACACGCCGGTGCCGCAGCCCAGCAGACCGCCGCGGAAGGTGCCGTTGAGCATCGGTCCGCCGGGGACCACCACCGCGGGCAGGTCCACCGAGGCCGCGGCCATGAGCAGCGAGGGGATCGTCTTGTCGCAGCCGCCGAGCAGGACCACGCCGTCGACGGGGTTGGCCCGCAGCATCTCCTCGGTGGCCATCGCGGCCATGTTCCGCCACAGCATGGCGGTGGGCCGCACCTGGGTCTCGCCCAGCGACACCACCGGCAGGTCCAGCGGGATGCCGCCCGCCTCGTACACGCCGTTGCGCACCGAGGCCGCGACCTCGTTCAGGTGCGCGTTGCAAGGGGTCAGGTCCGAGGCGGTGTTGGCGATGGCGATCTGCGGGCGGCCGGTGAACGCGTCGCCGGGCACGCCGCGCCGCATCCAGGCCCGGTGGATGTAGGCGTTGCGATCCTGTCCCTCGTACCACTGCGCGCTGCGGAGTCTCTCCATGGAGCCCTTCCAATGGACGGTACAGCGGTCTAGATTCCGGAACGTCATGAAGCATAGGCAGACGGTCGACCGAGCGACACGCCCACCGTGCGCCGCCCTGTGATGCGCGCGTTCGTCCTGACCGGGCCCGGCGCGTACGAGGTCCAGGAGCTTCCGGCGCCGGTGGCCGGTCCCGGTGAGGTCGTCGTCGACGTCGAGCGGGTCGGTGTGTGCGGCACGGACGCGGAGTTCTTCACCGGCGCGATGGCCTACCTCCACCAAGGCCACTCCACCTACCCGATGCGGCCGGGCCACGAGTGGGCCGGGCGGGTGGCGGCGGTCGGTGACGGTGTCGATCCCGCCTGGCTCGGCCGCCGTGTCATGGGCGACACCATGCTCGGCTGCGGCTCCTGCCGGCGCTGTGTGCGCGGCCGTCAGCATGTGTGCGAGCAGCGCCGGGAAGTCGGCATACGCGGGGGCCTTCCCGGCGCGCTGGCGGAGCAACTCGCCGTTCCCGCCTCCTCGTTGCACGCCCTGCCCGACTCCGTCGACGCGGTGCTCGGGGCGCTCGTCGAGCCCGGCGGCAACGCCCTGCGCGCCGCTCGGGCCGCCGCGCCGGCGCCCGGGGACCGCGCCGTGGTGCTGGGCCCGGGGACGATCGGGCTGCTGGTGGCGATGTTCCTGCGCGCTTCCGGTGCCGAGGTGCACCTCCTGGGCACGACCGGGAGCTCCCTCGGCTTCGCCCGCTCCCTGGGCTTCGAGCACGTATGGACACGGGAGTCCGTGCCGGACGTGCCCTTCGACGCGGTGGTGGACGCCTCGAACGCCGCCTCGCTGCCGGATCTGGCCCTGGAACTGGTCGAGCCCGGGGGCCGTCTCGTGTACATCGGGCTGGCCGGCGAACCGAGCAGGATCGACACCCGCACGCTCGTCCTCAAGGACGTGACCGCGACGGGTGTCCTGTCCGCCTCCCCCGGCCTCGACGCCACCATCCGGGCGTACGCCGCCGGATCGGTCGACCCGAGGCCGCTGGTCGCCGCGACCGTGGGCCTCGACGAAGTGGGCCCCGTCCTCGCCGGCGAGCGCCCGGCCGGCTGCGGGCCCGGCCCCAAGATCCATGTCGAACCCTGAGGGTCCGCCGTCGGGTCACCGGTCGAGGGCCGGTCCCCTGGGGGCAGGTGTGCGCAGGGCCAGGAGGGCGACGTCGTCCTCGTTGTCGGCGGGGCGGACGCGGCGCAGCAGGTGGTCCGTGAAGGAGGAGAGGGGGCGGTGGGCGAGGGCGGCGGCGTGCCGGCGCAGCCGGTTCAGGCCCTCGTCGAGGCTGTGGCCGGGTGCTTCGATCAGACCGTCGGTGTACAGCACGAGGGTGGATCCGGGCGCGAGCAGGGTCGTGGCGTCGGGGCGCGGGGTGCCGGCCCCGGCGCCCAGGACGATGCCGTGGCCGTCGGTGAGGTAGCGCGCCAGGCCGTCGCGGCTGATCAGCAGGGGCGGCGGGTGGCCCGCGTTGGTCCAGGACAGCTGCCACTGACCGGCGTCGGCCGCCTCGATCCGGGCGAAGATCATCGTGGCCATGTCGACGTCCGTGATGTGCTGGAGCGCTTCGTCGAGCCGGGTGACGATCCGGCTGGGCGGTTCGTGCTGGGACCAGGCGTAGGCGCGGAGCATGTTGCGCACCTGGGCCATGCCTGCCGCCGCATCCAGGTCGTGCCCGACGACGTCCCCGACAGCCAGGGCGGTGGATCCGTCGGACATGGGGAAGGCGTCGTACCAGTCGCCGCCGACCTGTGAGGCGTCGGGGGCGGGCAGGTAGCGGACGGTCATCTGGAGTCCCGGGACCCCCGGCATCTGGGGCAGCAGATGGTTCTGCATGGTCTCGGCGACCTTGCGCTGGCGCTGGTACAGGCGGGCGTTGTCCAGGGCGAGGCCGGCCCGGCGTGCGATGTCCTCGACCAGCGGGAGGTCGGCGGAGGTGAAGGCGACCGGGTCCTCGGCCCGGCCGAGGGTCAGGGCCCCCAGGACCGCGCGGGTGCTGCGGATGGGCGCGATGGCCGCCGAGTGCATCCCCGTGGCGTCGAACAGCCGCCGTTGCTCGACCGCGATACCGGAATCCGGTTCGCGCCGGTAGGTACCGGGCCCGGCCACCGTGGAGGCCACGCCGCGCAGGGCTCTGGACAGGGGCATCGGGGACTCCTCCGGGACGGGCGGCATCGGTCCCTGAAGGTCGTCCCGGCGCACCAGGGCGCCGCCTTCGGCGTGGACGACCGCGGTACGCCAGACTTCGTCGTGCTCGGTGATCAGATCGACGATCACCCAGTCCGCCAGTCGGGGCACGACCAGGCTCACCAGGCGTTCCAGCGCCTCGTCGACGTCGAGCGTGGAGGTCAGCCGCGTGGTGGCGTCGGCCAGCAGGGCCAGCCGTTCCAGTTCCCGCAACGGGCCGGTCGCCGGCTCCGGCCGCGGATCGGTTTGCGCGGTGTGTTCGACGGTGTGGAAGACCACGAGCGTGCCGGCTCCCTCGTCCCCGATGTCGTACGGGGTGAGCAGCCAGGCGATGGGCAGCAGGGAACCGTCTCCGCGTGCGAAGTAGTCCTCCTCGCCCTGGGCGGTGCGCCCGGCGTGGAAGGCCTGCCGCATTGCGCACCGGGACGTGGGCAGCGGCTGCCCGTGGGCGTCGCGGTGCAGCAGGTCGTGCGCGTCGTGCCCGAGCAGGTCCTCGGCGGTGCGGGCGAGCAGGTCCCGGGCGCGGGTGTTGACCGCGAGGATGCGGCCCTCCTCGTCCACGACGTAGGCGCCGGTTCCGATGGCCTCCAAGCCTCCGGTCAGCGAGGTGTCGAGTACGGCCACGGGCTGTTGCGCGGCAGTCTCCGTACGGTCCGGCCCTGCCATGTCGTCGCCTCCCTGCTGATCGGCCGCCGCTGCCGGCTGTCGGCTCGTCCCCCTCGGGATGCCGTCCGGCGTTCCCCGTGTGCCCCGTGGCGGCGAAACCAGCCCCCCGCGTGGCTGCTGCCGTTCGGTGCCTTGTGAAACACCCGGAGGTTGCCCTGGTATGTGTGGTCCGCGCCCGGGTAAACGCAGGGCGACAGAGCAACCCCGACAGGGGCGAAGACAACGAAAGAGCCTCCGTATGGTCCTCCCGCTTGGGAAGCAGGCGGCAGATCGGCCGGGCGCGGACGAGCACGCCACGCTGCGTTTCGGCGCGGCCTGGGCTGACGGCGCGGCAAGCGCCGTCGACGCACGTCTGGCGCTGCGCGCCTTCCTCGCCCACGGCCCGCACAATGCCCTCGCCCCGATTCCGGCCTCCGCGGCCATGGATGCCGAACTGGTCGTCAGCGAACTGGTCACCAACGCCATCCGGCATGCTCCCGGGCCCTGCGAGCTGATCCTTCGGCTGTTCAGGGGAAGGCTGGCCATCACCGTGCGGGACACCTCGGCGGAGCAGCCCACTGTGTACAAGGGTGACCGGTTCCGCGTCGGCGGCCACGGACTGCGGCTGGTGCACACGGTCAGCGACCGGGTCGCCGTGGCACCCCGCGCCAGGGGGAAGCAGATCACGGCCTACCTGGGGCTGGCCCGGAACGACCAGGTGAGCGCCGGTACCGGGAAGGCTGTGCTGGCCGCCGGCTGAGACAGGTCCCCGTACTCGGCCGGTGGTTCGGTTCCCAGGGCGCGCCTCGGGCTCAGTTCTGCCGGGCGTGTACGGGACTGTTGGCGACGTCCTCCGGGCACGTCCCGTGCTGCTGCCGGGTTCGCCGGTCGCGCCTCCAGTCGGACGTCGCGAGGGCCAGGGAGGCGAGCATGCCGAGGAGGGCGGCGCCCAGTGCGGTGGCGAGGGCGCCGCGGTAGTCGTCGCCACTGCCGAGCACCAGATAGAAGAGGCCGGGCACCGCGGCGGTGCCCACCGCGGCGCCGAGCCGCTGGCCGGTCTGGAGGGCGCCGCCCGCCGCGCCCGCCATGCGCACGGGCACGTCGCGCAGCGTCATGGTGATGTTCGGTGAGATCACGCAGCCACTGCCGAAGCCGCCGAGGAACAGCACCGGCGCGGCGACCCAGGGCGCGACGTCGAGGGGCGCGAAGCGGAGCAGCAGCGCGGTGCCGCCCAGGCCGGCGATCACGGCCGTGAGGCCGCCCACGGTGAGCATGCGGCCGAGCCGGTCCACCAGCCGGCCGGCGACCGCGGCGCCGCAGGCCGAGCCGAGGGCGAAGGGCGTCACGGCGAGGCCGGACCGGAGCGGGGAGAAGCCAAGGCCGTCCTGGTAGAAGAGCGCGAAGACCAGCCAGACGCCGCTGAAGCCGATGAAGTAGAGGGTGCCGACGCCGGCGCCGACGGCGTAGCCGCGCACGGTGGTGAACAGGCGGGGATCGAGCAGCGGCTGGGCGTCCCGCTCGACGAGACGACGCTGCCACCGGGCGAAGCCGAGGAGGATCGCGGCACCGGCGGGGAACATCCACCACAGCCGGCCGAGGCCGCCGGAGCCCGCCTGGACCAGCGGATACATCAGCGCGAGGACACCGAGGCCGAGGAGCAGCACGCCGGGCAGGTCCACGTGCTGCCGGCCGGACGGCCGGGTGCGGGGCAGCAGACGGCGGCCGAGGAGGACGGCGAGGATCCCGATGGGCACGTTGACGTAGAAGACCCACCGCCAGCCCTGGTCGCCGGAGGCCAGGGCGAGGATCAGGCCGCCGGCGAGCGGGCCGACGGCGGACGAGATGCCGACGGTGGCGCCGAAGAAGCCGAAGGCACGGCCGCGTTCGGCGCCGCGGAACATCTGCTGGATGAGCGCGGAGTTCTGGGGCGCCATGAACCCGGCCGCCAGACCCTGGGCGAGACGGGCCACCACCAGCAGCGTGATGCTGGGGGCCGCCCCGCAGGCCACGCTGAAGAGCACGAATCCGGTGAGGGCCAGCAGGAAGATGCGGCGCCGGTCCAGCGCGTCCCCGAGTCGGCCGGCGGTGACGAGCGCGAGGGCGAAGGCGAGGGCGTATCCGGACACCACCCACTGCACCTGCGCGGGAGAGGCGTCCAGGCCGCGCTGGACGGAGGGCAGGGCGACCACCACGATCGAGACGTCCAGCAGGCTCATGAAGCCTGCCACCAGGGTGACCCACAGGGCCCGCCACCGGCGCGGATCCGGCTCGTAGCCGGCCTCCTCTGCGCCCTGGTTCCGGTCGCCCGCCGCTGACGCTGTCACATGGGGCTCCTCTCACCGGGTGGGCACCGGCGAACCAAGTTCCCCCTCGAAGGCCCGGACACACCACAGCCGGTCAGCGGCATGGGTCTCACCGAAAGCACCCGGTCGTCACCCGGGGTAGTCGTCCGGGCGCCGTGCGAAGGGGGTCGTTTGAGCGGCCGAGATCTGTGCAGGCGTTGTGCTTGGGATGGACGACCGGCGAAAGGAACGACGTGATGGCGGCGCCCGACAACGACGAGTCGGTGGACCCCGCAGCCGTGAGACGACACCGGGTACTGTTCCGGGCGATCGAGAAGCGACGTCACCCGAAGCTGCGCCGCAGCGACATCACCGTGACCGACGAGGCAGCGGTCAAGCGCGCCACGAAGGCCGCCGCCCTCGGCAACGCGATGGAGTGGTACGACTTCGGCATCTACAGCTATCTGGCCTCGACCATCGGGAAGGTGTTCTTCCCCTCCGGGAACGACACGGCCCAGCTGCTCAGCTCCTTCGCCACGTTCGCGGTGGCCTTCCTCGTGCGACCGCTCGGCGGCATGGTCTTCGGGCCGCTCGGCGACAAGGTCGGCCGCAAGCGCATCCTCTCCCTCACCATGATCATGATGGCGGTGGGGACCTTCGCCATCGGCCTCGTCCCCTCGCACGCCGTCATCGGCCTGTGGGCCCCGGCCCTGCTGATCTTCTTCCGGCTGGTGCAGGGCTTCTCGACCGGCGGGGAGTACGGGGGCGCCTCGACGTTCATCGCGGAGTACGCGCCCGACAAACGGCGCGGCTTCTTCGGCAGCTTCCTGGAGCTGGGCACGCTCGCCGGCTACGTCGGGGCCTCCGGCCTCGTCGTCGTCCTCCAGATGCTCCTCAGCGACGACGAGATGCTGGCGTGGGGCTGGCGCATCCCCTTCCTGTTCGCGGCCCCGCTCGGCTTCATCGGCCTCTATCTGCGGCTGAAGCTGGACGAGACGCCCGCCTTCCAGAAGCTGGAGGGCGGCCAGGTCAAGGCGAGCGAGGCCGCCGAGGCCGTGGAGACCTCGGCCGCCGCCGACCTCGGCAAGATCTTCACCCGGTACTGGCGGCCGCTGCTGCTGTGTCTCGCGCTGGTCGCGGCGTACAACATCACCGACTACATGCTGCTGTCGTACATGCCGACGTACCTGTCCGACGAGCTGGGCTACGGGACCAACCACGGGCTGCTGATCCTGCTGATCGTGATGGTGCTCCAGATGTGCGTCATCAACCAGGTCGGGCGGCTGTCGGACCGCTTCGGGCGCAGGCCGCTGCTGATGGCGGGGATGCTGGGGTTCCTCTTCCTGTCCGTGCCGTCCTTCCTGCTCATCCGGCAGGGCAGTGTCGTCCTGATCGCCCTGGGGCTGCTGCTGTTGGGGCTCTCCCTGGTGACGATGCTCGGCACGATGTCGGCGGCGCTCCCGGCGATCTTCCCCACCCACGTCCGGTACGGCTCCCTCTCGGTCGCCTACAACCTGGCCACGTCGATCTTCGGCGGTACGACTCCCCTGGTGATCACCGCCCTGATCAGCGCGTTCGACTCGACCCTCATGCCGGCCTACTACTCCACGGTGGCCGCGGTCATCGGGGTCATCGCCGTCCTGTGCATGAAGGAGACCGCCAACATGCCCCTGGCCGGCTCCCCGCCGTCCGTGGAGACGGAGGCGGAGGCCGCAAAGATCGTCGAGGAGCAGGCCCCTCGCCCCAGGTTCTGACCCTCGTGGCCTTCCTGGGCTTCGCCCTGGCGGGCGCACGCATCATCACGCGGTGGACTCAGGAGGAGGCGGGCAAGGTCCACCTCCATCTGGCCCACGCGCTCGCCCACCTCGGCGAGCGCGCCGAGGCCGCCGCCGAGTACCGCGCCGCGCTCGCGCTGCACGACTGCCTGCCCGCGGGCCTCCGGGACGAGGCCCGCGCGGGCCTCGCCGCCCTGCCCGCGGGTGGGCCCCCAACTCCTAGTGCCTGCGGCCCGTCGTGGAGGCGAAGCCCAGCCAGGTGTGACGGTTGTTCCACCAGCACCAGCCGACCTTCGGGGCGTTGCGGCGCTCGCGGCCGTCGCGCCCGGTGCCGTTGCTGATCCAGATCGCCGGAGTGCGGGCGTCCAGGCTGCCGTCGGGCTTGCGCAGCCGGGAGCCGATGGTCATGAAGCAGCGGTTGCGCTCCAGGGCGTCCGGCTGCTGGAGCACCCAGTGGATGCCCTCGGTGAGCAGCAGAGGGGTGCGGTCCTCCTTGGTGAGGGCGGGGAGTGCCTCGTCCGGGCTCCAGTTGGCCATGTGGTCACCACGGTCGACGCCGGTGACGACGTAGAGGGGGGCGTCGGGCAGGTCGACGGCGCTGGGCGTGAACTCGTCGACGTCGGGCATGTCGACGACGACGAAGCCCGGTTTGCCGTCGCGGCGCAGCAGCGGCGCGAGCACGGAAGCGGGGGCTCTGTCCGGGTGCACGGCCAGCAGGGCACCCTCGCCGTCGGTCTCGGCGGCGAACGTACGGATCTCGTCGGCGGACAGCCCGGCGATCTCGTGCACCCCCAGCTCGATCAGCCGCTCGGCCTGTGCGCTCAGGGGCGGGAGTGCGGGGACGGTGGACGGACCGGTCGTGGTGTCGGGCACGATGCTCCCATGGTCGGTGACGTGGGCGAACTCCTGTGCAACGAGCCGGTTTGCGGAGGCGTTCCCTCCCTTTCCCCTCCGTTCCGACCGTCTTCGACTGCGTTCCGCCCGTCTCCGACCGCGTTCCGACCGTCGCCGGACAGGCCGTTCCTCTGCCACTCGCGCGGCGTCACGCCGTAGGCGGCGCGGAAGGCGCGGCTGAAGTGGCTGGGGCTCACGAAGCCCCAGCGCCGGGCGAGGGCCGCGACCCCGTACCCGAGTGCCGGGGGACGCAGAAGATCCCTGCGGCACCGCTCCAGCCGCTGCGTGCGGATCCACTCCCCGACCGTCGAGCCTTCGAGCTCGAACAGTTTGTGCAGGTAGCGCACCGACATGAAGTGTGCGGCGGCGATGCCGGGCGGTGACAGGCCGGGGTCGGAGAGATTGCGCAGAATGTGGTCCTTGACGCGCACGAGGGTGGCCGCGGCGGTCTCCGGAGCCTGGGAGGCGAAGTGCCCGCGCCGCTCGTTGATCAGCAGGGCCAGCAGGTCGAGCGCGGTGGCCGCGAACTGGCGGCCGACGAAGGCGTCCAGGCTCGGCGCTTCGCGGGCCAGGCGCTCGAGGTACGTCGCCACGAGTGCGGCACTGCCCTCCTGCCCGGAGAACGGCGTGGCGGTCACCGCCCGCAGATCCTCGTCGCGCACACGGAGATCCGTGCGGGGGAAGTGGAAGGAGGTGAAGGCGAAGTCGCTCTGCACTGTCTTCCGGAACGGCCGGGAGGAGTCGGAGAGGGAGAAGTCGCCCGGCCCGATCCGCGCCTGTCTGCCGTCCTGTTCCTTGATGGCGCCGCCCCGCTGCTGGAGGGTGAGGATGAGGTGCTCCTTGCCGTCCCTGATCAGCCGGCTGCTGCGCGTCACCCGCTGCGGACCCGCCTGGACCCGCGAGATCCGTAAGGAGCCCAACTGGTTGCTGACGATTGTTCCGGGCGACGGATCGTCCTCGAGGAGCTGTACGTCGAGCGGTATGAAGGTGTGTGACACCGCGTGGTGCCAGCGCTCCCTCCGGTCGGCCGCCGACAGTGACGCAGTGGACAGGACGACGGACACCTGGTTCCCCCCTGGGCATCATCACGGCCGGCAGCTCCTATGCGCTGCCGGCTTCGACGATGTCACCATCCCGGCCCGGCCCGGACCAGGAAGAATCGGTGGAAAGTCCGGATCACTTCTCCAGGAAGGCGAGCAGTGCCGAGTTGACCTCCTCCGCGTGGGTCCAGAGCAGGCCGTGCGGGGCGCCCTCGATCTCGACGTAGTCGGCGGCCGGAAGAGCCTTGTGGAACTGCCGGGCGGTGCCCTCCACGGGCAGGATGCGGTCGCCCGTGCCGTGCAGGATCAGGGCCGGCACGTCGATCGCCGGGATGTCGGCCCGGAAGTCGGTGTACCAGGTCGACGGCGCGGCGGCCGCCGCGAAGAAGCCGCCGCCCGCGGCGACGTTCCAGCTGTTGCGGACGGCCTCCTCGCTGATCCTGGTGCCGAGGTTCTCGTCGAGGTTGTAGAAGTCCTGGTAGAAGGCCGTGTAGTACGCGTAGCGGTCCGCCTTGACTGCCGCGACGATCCCGTCGAAGAACTCCTTCGGGGCGACCCCCTGCGGGTTGTCGTCGGACTTGAGCAGGCAGGGCTCCAGCGAGGCGAGGAAGGCGACCTTGGCGACCCGCCCGGTGCCGTACCGGGACACGTACCGGGCGACCTCGCCGGTGCCCATCGAGAAGCCGACGAGGACGGCGCCCCGCAGGTCGAGGGTCTCCATCACGGTGTTCAGGTCGGCGGCGAAGGTGTCGTAGTCGTAGCCGGTCGTCGGCTGCGAGGACTGCCCGAAACCGCGCCGGTCGTAGGTGATCACGCGGTAGCCGGCGTCGAGCAGCACGGCACTCTGCCGCTCCCAGGAGTGGCCGTCGAGCGGGAAGCCGTGGATGAGGACGACCGGCTGTCCGGATCCGTGGTCCTCGTAGTACAGGTCTATGGCGGTGGAGTTCTCCTGGCCCACGGTGATGTACGGCATGTGCTGGCTTCCTCGTTTCCGGGTGGCTGGTGACAGACCCGGCCACGCTAGTTCCGGGACCGCAGGGCCGGTTGCCGGGCAGCGCACCGGTTCTTGACCGGGGGCGCACGGGAGCACGCTTCGGAGGTCGTTAACCTGTCGCACGCCCGTGACCCGCGTGACAACATCGTCGGCATGGAAGGGTTTTTGACGTCTGATCAGATCGACGCCCGCACGTCCCGGGCCCTCGCCGCGGCCGTCGCCGCCGGTCGTGATCTGGGGCTCACGGTGACCGACGCGCGGGTGCTCTACGACGTGTTCTCGGTCGTGGTGCATCTCGCTCCGTCGCCCGTGGTGGTGCGGGTACCGACCGTCCTGCCGTCGTTCGCCGGTCCCGGGTACCAGGCGGCGCGGCAGCGGCTGGAGCTCGATGTGGCGGGGTGGCTCGCGGACCAGGGGCACCCGGTGATTCCACCGAGTCCGCTCGTGCCGCGGGAGCCCGTGCGGCGGGACGGTTTCTCGATGACGTTCTGGCAGTTCGTCGAGCTGGACCAGAGCGTCGAGCCCGACTACGTGCGCAACGCCCAACTGGTCGCCGGCCTGCACGCCGCGCTGCGCTCGTACCCGGGAGAGCTGCCGTTCCTGTCGGCGGCGGAACCGCGGTTCGTCTCCGAGGGGCTTGCCACGCTCGAAGGGCGGCCGGATCTGCTGGAGCCGGCCGATCTCGACCGCGCGCGGCGCGAGTGGGACGTCCTGGAGCCCCTCGTCAGCTCACGCGCGGCGTTCGAAGCGGCCTTCCCCGGCATCGAGTTCCAGCCGATCCACGGGGACTCCCCCGCGGCCAACATCGTCTCCGCTCAGGGCCGCGAGCTGTACTCCGACTTCGAGTTGACCACGTTCGGACCGGTCGAGTGGGACCTGGCTGCTCTGGGCCCCGCGTGCGAGGCCGCCTACAACGCGGCCGCCGAGCGCCGGGGGCTGCGGCGCCTGGACGAGGGTGTGCTGCGCGTCGTCAACGCCGTGGGCATGTCCCGCGCGGTGGCGTGCCTCGCGCTCGCGCCGCAACTGCCCCTGCTGGTGGAGGCGTTGAAGCCGGCCGTCGAACAGTGGCGGACGATGCCGTTCGCCGGTGGTCTGGACGGCTGAGCGAGCGGCGGCCCTGCTCACTCGGGCAGGGGCCGGTCGTCCACGACGTGTTTCATGACGAGGGTGGAGTTCAGGCGCTGGACGCCGGGCAGCCGGGCGAGCTGCCGGTCGTAGAGCTGCTGGAAGGCGGCCAGGTCGGTGGTGGCGACGCGCAGGAGGTAGTCGGGGTCGCCGAACAGGCGCTGCGCCTGGAGCACGTGCGGGACGGCGGCCACGCCTTCTTCGAACGCGGAGACGGTGTCGGCGTCCTCCCAGTGCAGGGTGACGAAGACGAGGGCCTCGAAGTTGAGGCCCACGGCGGCCGGGTCCACGACCGCCCGGTAGCCGCGGATCGCGCCCTCGCGCTCCAGGTCGCGCAGGCGGCGGTGGCAGGGCGAGACGCTCAGTTTCACGCGTGCGGCCAGCTCGGTGACCGTGAGACGGCCGTCCAGCTGGAGCTCGGTGAGAATTTTCCGGTCCAGGGCATCCATGGAGAAGATTCTGCCCCAGAACCCGCGATCAAGGGGTAAAGAAGGGAACACTTTCGGGCTGATCCGGCCTAGCCTTCCTCTCGCGACAAGGCACGTGAGAGGGACCGGTCCATGGATACGACGACACTGGCGGCATTTCTGGCAGTGGATCTGCTGCTGGTGTTCACCCCCGGTGCGGACTGGGCCTACGCGATCACCGCGGGCATCAGGGGCCGGTCGGTCGTCCCGGCGGTCGCCGGGCTGGTCGCCGGATACGCGGGATACACCCTGCTCGCGGTCGCGGGCCTGGTGGTGATCGTGGCGAACTCGGCGACCCTGCTCACCGCGCTGACCGTGGCCGGTGCCGGCTACCTGGTGTGGCTCGGCTGCGGCGTGCTGAGGCAACCTGCCGCCCTGACGGCTTCCGAGGGCGAGGACGAGGTGGGCTTGGGCTCCTCCCGCTTGCGGATCATGGTCAGGGGCGCCGGGACCAGTGGCCTGAACCCGAAGGCGCTGCTGCTGTACTTCTCGCTGTTCCCGCAGTTCATCGACCCCGCGGGCGGCTGGCCGGTGGCCACGCAGACCGGCCTGCTCGGCACGCTGCACATGACCGCCTGCGCCGTCGTCTACCTCGCCGTCGGAGTCCTGGCCCGCACCCTCCTGAGGACCAGACCCTCGGCGGCCCGGGCGGTCACCCGCCTCTCCGGCGCGATGATGATCGCCATCGGCGGCTTCCTGCTGGCGGAGCGTCTGGCCGGCTGACGGCGCACGCCCCGGGAAGCCGCGAGGGGTACCCGGCGGCCCTTCCTGAGATGATGACCGGGAAAGCGGCAGGGCGTCACATCCGGAGGCACCGTGCAGGGACGCGTACCGGAGGACCTGGCGGTCGTCGTCGACGCCCGTGGGGTGATCACGGTGTGGAGCGACGGCGCCCGACGGCTGCTCGGATACGAACCCGACGAGATCGTGGGCCGGGCCGTCGATCGTCTGCTCGCCGCCGGCCTGCCCGGTTCCACGCGACGTCACATGGCCGACGGACAGCGCTGGGCCGGTGAGGTGGCGCTGCGGCACCGGGACGGCGACCGGGTCGTGGTCCGGCTGCAAGGCACGCCGTTGCTGGGCGCCGACCGCGGGCGGCTCTGGCTCGTCACCGGCACCGCGGTGGCGCACACGGCGCGGCGGGCCGGGGACGGAGCCCTGCCCTTGTGGGACCTCACGCTCGCACAGCTGCCCGTGCCGGTGGCGGTCTACGACCGTGAGGCCCGGCTCGTGGCCGCGAACGAGATCATGACCCAGGTGATGGGCAGGTCCGAGGAGGAGATGAAGGGCCTGACGCTCCGGGAGATCGAGCCCGGCCCGCCCTTCGACGAGTACGACCGCCTTCAGCGTGAGGTCCTGCGCACCGGCGAGATGATCTTCCACGAGGAGCACGGCCGGGCGCCGGGCGAGACCCGGCCGCATGCCTGGTCGATGTTCATGGCGCCGCTGACGGACGAGACCGGTGCGGTGCAGGGCCTGTCCGCGACGGTTTTCGACACCACGGAGCAGTACTGGGCCCGCCGCCGGCTGGCGGTGCTCAACGACGCGAGCCTGCGCATCGGGAGCACCCTGGACGTGACCCGGACGGCCGAGGAGCTGGCCGAGGTGGCCGTGAGCGGGTTCGCGGACTTCGTCACCGTGGACCTGCTGGAGTCCGTCGCCCTGGGCGACGAGCCGGAGCCGGTGCCGCTGGACGCGCCGGTCACCGTGCGGCGCACCGCCCAGCGGTCGGTGCTTCAGGGCTGCCCGGAGTCGGTGGTCGCCACGGGCGACGCCACGCCCTATCCCGTGGACACGCTGCCGGTGCGGACGCTGGTCGCCGGCCGGGGATCCCGCTACCAGCCAGGGGACCCGGGGCTGCGGGAGTGGATCAGGTCCTCCCCGGCCCGCGCGGAGTCGGTGGCCAGGCACATGATCCACTCGGTGATGATGGTGCCGCTGCGCGCCCGCGGGGTGACCCTGGGGCTGGTGCACTTCGTGCGGCACCGCACGCCGGAGCCGTTCAGCGAGGACGATCTGCTGCTCGCGGAGGAGATCGTCACCAGGGCGGCGGTGAGTGTGGACAACGCCCGCCGCTACACCCGGGAACGCCGGACGGCGCTGGCGCTCCAGCGCAGCCTCCTGCCCGACCGGCCGCCGGTCCTGGCGGCGGTGCAGGTCGCCTACCGCTATCTGCCGGCCGGTTCCGGAGCGGACATCGGCGGCGACTGGTTCGACGTGATCCCGCTGTCCGGCACGCGGGTCGCCCTGGTCGTGGGTGACGTGGTGGGACACGGCATCCAGGCCTCGGCCACGATGGGCCGGCTGCGGACCGCCGTGCGGACGCTCGCGGACGTCGATCTCGCCCCCGACGAGCTGCTCACCCAGCTGGACGACCTCGTCATCCGGATCGACCGGGAAGAGGGCCCGGAGGCGCGCGGGCGGTCGGCGGAGGCGTCGGGGCAGGTCGGCGCCACCTGCCTGTACGCCGTGTACGACCCGGTGTCCCGCCGCTGCACGATGGCCCGGGCCGGGCATCCGCCGCCCGCCCTGGTCACGCCCGACGGCGCCGTACGGTTCCTGGATCTGCCGGCCGGGCCGCCGCTGGGCCTGGGCGGCCTGCCGTTCGAAGCCGTCGAGGTGGAGCTGGAGGAGAACAGCCTGCTCGCCCTCTACACCGACGGGTTGGTCAAGGCCGCCGACCACGACATGGACGTCGGGCGCACCCTGCTCCGCGAGGCACTGGGCCACCCTGCCGGGGCACTGGAGGAGACCTGTGACCAGGTGCTGAACACTGTGCTGACCGGGCGTCCCGCCGACGACATCGTGCTGATGCTGGCCCGGACCGCCGTGCTCGGCGCCGGGAAGGTGCGCACCTGGCAGCTGCCGCCCGAGCCCACGGCCGTGGCCCGGGCCCGCAAGATGGTGGGCGGGCAACTGGCCGCGTGGGGGCTGACGGAGGCGGAGTTCACCACGGAACTGATCGTCAGCGAGCTGGTCACCAACGCGCTGCGGTACGGCGGCTCCCCCATCGAACTGCGGCTGATCCGCGACTCGGCCCTCATCTGCGAGGTGTCCGACGGCAGCAGCACCGCACCCCACCTGCGCCGGGCCCGCGTGTTCGACGAGGGCGGACGAGGGCTGCTGCTCGTCGCCCAGCTCTCCGAACGCTGGGGCAGCCGCCAGACCCCGACGGGCAAGACCATCTGGGCGGAACAACCGCTGCCCGCCGGGTCCTAGGTCGTGTCCGCAAAGTCCCGCCTGCCCCGCGACGCCTAGCGCGTGTCGACGATGCCGCCGGTCACCGCGATGACCTCGCCGACCGTGTAACTGGAGTCGGCGTCGGAGGCGAGGTAGACGTACGTCGGTGCGATCTCCTCCGGCTGGGCCGCGCGTTCGAGCGGGGCCTCGCTGCCGATGTGGGCGAGTCCGTCCGGTGGCATGTGCTGGTCCGCCTCGTTGAGCGGCGTCCAGGTCGGGCCCGGCGCGACCACGTTCGCGCGCACGCCGCGCTTGGCCAGGTGCACGGCGACGGACTTGGTCAGGGTGATCAGCGCGGCCTTGGACGCCGCGTAGTCGATCATCGTCGTACTGCCCTTGAGCGCCTCTTCGGTCGCCGTGGCGATGACGGCGTCGCCGGGCTCGAGGTGGGGCAGCGCCGCCATCAGCAGGTGGAAGTACGCGTAGACGTTCGTCTTGAACGTCCGGTCGAAGTCCTCAGCGGTCAACTGGTCGAGTTCGAGCTTGCTGTTGAGGTACGCGGCATTGCTCACCAGGATGTTCAGCCCGCCGAGCTCCGCCGCGGTCCGCTCGACGGCCTCGCGGCAGAACTCCGGGTCGGTGAGGTCGCCGGGCAGCAGCAGGCAGCGCCGGCCCTGCTCCTCCACCTCGCGCCGGACCTGCTCCGCGTCCACCTGCTCCTCCGGAAGGTGGACGATGGCGACGTCGGCGCCCTCCCGCGCGTACAGCAGCGCCACCGCCCGTCCGATACCCGAGTCGCCGCCAGTGATCAGCGCGGCCTTGCCCTCCAGCTTCCCGCTGGCCCGGTAGCGGCTCGCCCGGTAGCGCGGCCGGGTGCGCATGTCGGCCTCCAGGCCGGGCCGTTGCTGCTTGTCGGAGTCGTAGGGCGGGTCGGGCTCGGACACGACCTGCGGTGCGGACCGTTCCTGCTCGGGCTGCACGGAATTTCCTTTCGCCGGTGTCGTCCACGGCGCGGCCGTTCACCTGGGGTCACGCCGCTTCTTCCCCGCACCGCGTTCCCATATCGGCGGCAGGCATGTTCCCCGGTGTCGCCGGGCCGGCGGCGCGCCGACCGGCATGGCCGCACCCGCGAGGGGTACTCAGTCGATCTTGGAAGGCCCGGCCGGAGGGCCTGCTGTCGGAAGGAGATCCGTGTCTGACGAGACGGTGAAGAACGTCTTCGTGATCGGGCTCGACGAAGCCAATCTGCCGACGCTGCGGGCGGTTCCCGGAGCTGACCGGCTGCGCTTTCACCAGCTGCTGACCGTGGAGGAACTCCAGGTCGGCGAAGTGCACCTGCCCACGCTGTTCGACAAGGCCCGGGAGGTGCTGGACGCCTTCGACGGCAGCATCGACGCGATCGTCGGCTACTGGGACTTCCCGGTCAGCACCCTCGTGCCGATGCTGAGCGAACGCTACGGGACGCGGAGCACCAGCCTGGAGTCGGTGGTCAAGTGCGAGCACAAGTACTGGAGCCGTCTTGAGCAGCAGAAGGCGACCGACCGGCACCCGGGCTTCGACAGGGTCGACCTGTCGGCGGAACCGCCTCGCCCGCCCGAGAACGTGACCTTCCCGATGTGGGTCAAGCCCGCGCTCTCCTATTCGTCCGAACTCGCCTTCGGAGTCGATGACGAAGAGGAGTTCCGCAAGGCCGTCACCGAGATCCGTGAGGGCATTTCCCGTATCGGCCGCCCCTTCGAGCACATCCTCGAACGCATCGACCTGCCGCCGGAGATGGACGGCGTCGGCGGCCGGGTCTGTCTGGCGGAGGAGGCGATGTCCGGCGTCCAGGTCGCCGTCGAGGGCTACACCCACCAGGGCGAGGTGACCGTCTACGGAGTGCTGGACTCCATCCAGTACCCGGACTCCCCCTGCTTCCTGCGCCACCAGTACCCCTCGACGCTACCGCCGGCGGTCGTCGCGGAGCTCCACGACGTCTCGGAGCGGGTGATGCGGCAGATCGGAATGGACTCGGCCACCTTCAGCATCGAGTACTTCTACGACCCGCGGACGCAGTCGATCAATCTGCTGGAGATCAACCCCAGGCACTCCCAGTCGCACGCGGAGCTCTTCCAGTACGTCGACGGCGTCCCCAACCACCACTGCATGGTCCGCCTCGCGCTCGGCGAGGACCCGCGCATGCCGCACCGCCAGGGCCCGTACGCGATGGCGGCGAAGTGGTACCACCGCTGGTTCACGGACGGCGTGGTGCGCCGGGTGCCGGGGCCCGAGGAGATCGAGCGCATCGAGCGGGAGACGCCGGGCGTGCGCATCGAGGTGGTCCCCGAGGAGGGCACCCGGCTCTCGGACCTCCCCGGACAGGACAGCTACAGCTACGAGTTGGCGCACATCTTCACCGGCGGGGCGGACGAGGAGGAGCTGCGGGAGAAGTTCGACCACTGCGTGGCCGCCCTGGGCCTCGCCTTCGACGAACCCCCGCAGGGGTGAAGCCCGGCCGGAGTGAACCCCGACAGTAAGGAGCACGTGGGTTCCATGCGTTACGTGACCAACCTGCCGTACGCGACGAAGGAAGAAGAGCACGTCACGATCCCGATGTCCGACGGGGTCCGGCTCTCCGCGCACATCTGGCGCCCCACTTCGTCGGACCATGAGCCCGTGCCCGCGGTGCTGGAGTACATCCCGTACCGCAAGCGCGACCTCACGGCCGTACGCGACTCGATCCACCACCCGTACCTCGCGGGGCACGGTTACGCCTGTGTCCGCGTCGACCTGCGCGGCACCGGCGACTCGGAGGGCGTGCTGCGGGACGAGTACCTGGAACGGGAGCAGGCCGACGCCGAGGAGGTCCTGGCCTGGCTGACGGAGCAGCCCTGGTGCGACGGCGGCGCGGGCATGATGGGCATCTCGTGGGGCGCGTTCGCGGCGCTCCAGGTGGCGGCCCGGCAGCCGCCGGGTCTGAAGGCCATCGCCATCGCCTCCTTCACCGACGACCGGCACGCCGACGACATGCACTACATGGGCGGCGCCCTGCTGTCGGACAACCTGGCGGAGGCGGGCACGATGTTCGCCTACGGCACCTGCCCGCCCGACCCGGCCGTGGTCGGCGACCGCTGGCGCGAGATGTGGCACGAACGGCTGGAGAACACCGAGCCCTGGGTCCTGCAGTGGCTGCGCCACCAGCGCCGGGACGACTACTGGCGGCACGCCTCGGTGTGCGAGGACTACAGCAGCGTGCGCTGCCCGGTCCTGGCCTCCAGCGGCTGGGCGGACGGCTACTCCAACGCGGTGACCCGGCTGCTCGGCCACCTGGACGTGCCCCGCAAGGGGCTGATCGGCCCCTGGTCGCACAAGTTCCCCCACCTCGGGGAGCCCGGCCCCGCGATCGGCTACCTCCAGGAGCTGGTGCGGTGGTGGGACCACTGGCTGAAGGGCGTCGACAACGGCGTGATGGACGGCCCCATGCTGCAGACGTGGATGCAGGACAGCGTGCCGCCCTCCACCGCGTACGAGGAGCGGCCGGGACGCTGGGTCGGCGAACCGGAATGGCCCTCCCCGCACATCCGGCAGGCCGTTCATCCGCTCACCCGGCACACGATCGGACCTCCGCGGGAGGCGGCCGACGAGGGGGACGCCCCCGAGGGCGACGCTCTGACCGTGCAGTCGCCCCTTTCCGTGGGCCAGTTCGCGGGCAAGTGGGCCTCCTACAACGCGCCCCCGGACCTGCCCTACGACCAGCGTGAGGAGGACGGCGGTTCCCTCGTCTTCGACACCGAGCCGCTGACCGAGCAGGTGGAGATCCTCGGCTCACCGACCGTGGAACTCGACCTGTCGGTCAGCGAACCGGTCGCCATGGTGGCCGCGCGGCTGTCGGACGTGAGCCCGGACGGCTCCGCGACCCGCGTCTCGTACGGCATCCTGAACCTCACCCGCCGTGACAGCACGGAGTCCCCCGAGCCGCTGGAGCCGGGCCGCCGTTACCGCGCCACCGTCCCGCTGAACGGAGTGGCCCAGGCGTTCCCGCCCGGCCACCGCATCCGGCTCTCCCTCTCCACGTCCTACTGGCCGCTGGCCTGGCCGGCGCCGAAGCCGGCCCTGCTGAGCGTCCACGAGCACTCCAGCACGCTCACCCTCCCGGTGCGGCCCGTGGAGGAACCGGACGAGGTGCCGGCGTCCCCCTTCGGTGAACCCGAGGGCACTCCCCCGCTCGCGATGAGCCAGGTGACGCCCCCCGAGGAGCGCTGGGAGGTCAAGCGGGACCTGATCGGCTACCACTCCGAGCTGGACATCGTGAAGGACCGGGGCACGGTCCGCTTCGAGGACATCAACCTGGAGGCGGGGCGCCGCGCCCACGAGCGCTACACGGCGGTCGCCGACGACTTCACCTCGGTCAGCGGCGAGTCCACCTGGACCATGCGGTTCCAGCGGGACGACTGGGACGTGCGGGTGGTGACACACACGCAGCTGACGTGTGACGACACGGACTTCTTCGTGGACGCGACCCTCGACGCGTACGAGGCCGACCGCCGGGTGTTCTCCCGCACCTGGAACGAGAAGGTCCCGCGCGACCTGCTGTAGCGGGGCCGGGGCGGGGTGACGAGGAGCCACCCGGGGAAAAGTTGCTTGACTTAGGCAACATGCATCTGCTTGCCTAAGTCAAGCAACCTAGCTCCCCTGCTCCACGGAGGCCCCGCCATGTCCGCCACCCCCGCCCGCCACGTGAAGGCGGGGTCGTCCGCCCCGCCCGGCCCGCCCAGACCGAACGCCGTGGTCGCGGTGCTCGCTCTCGCCGGGATCGTGGTCTCGCTGATGCAGACCCTGGTCATTCCGATCGTCCCCGAGCTGCCGCAGTACCTGGACGCCTCGCCGTCGAACGCCGCCTGGGCGGTCACCGCCACCCTGCTCGCCGCCGCCGTCGCCACCCCGGTCGTCGGACGCCTCGGCGACATGTTCGGCAAGCGCCGCATGCTCCTGGTCAGCATCGTGCTGCTGGTGTCCGGCTCGGTGGTCTGCGCCCTGAGCGACTCGCTCGTCCCGATGATCGTCGGCCGGACGCTGCAAGGCCTGGCAGCGGCCGTCGTTCCGCTCGGCATCAGCGTCCTGCGTGACGTCCTGCCCGCCGAGCGGCTGACCGGCTCCACCGCCCTGATGAGCGCATCCCTCGGCGTCGGCGGTGCCCTCGGACTGCCCACGGCGGCATTCATCGCCGACCACTACGACTGGCACACGCTGTTCTGGATCTCCGCCGTCCTCGGCGTCGCCTCCCTGGTGCTGGTGCTGCTGGTCGTGCCCGAGTCGAAGGTCCGCACCGGCGGCAGCTTCGACCTGGCCGGCTCGCTCGGACTGTCCGCCGCGCTGGTGTCCCTGCTGCTGGCCGTCTCCAAGGGCGGCGACTGGGGCTGGACCAGCGGCACCACCCTCGGGCTGTTCGGCGCCGCGGCCGTGATCTTCCTGGTGTGGGGGTGGTACGAGCTGCGTACCGCTCAGCCGCTGGTGGATCTGCGCACCACCGCGCGCCGGCAGGTGCTGTTCACCAACCTCGCCTCGGTCGCGCTCGGCTTCTCGATGTTCGCCATGTCGCTCGTCCTGCCGCAGGTCCTCCAGCTGCCCGAGCAGACCGGCTACGGGCTGGGCAGGTCGATGCTGGCCGTCGGCCTGATCCTGGCCCCGCAGGGTCTGGTGATGATGGCCATGTCCGCCGTGTCCGCCGCCCTCACCAAGGCGAAGGGCCCCAAGGTCACCCTGATGATCGGGGCGGTCGTCGTGGCCGCCGGGTACGGCCTGAGCCTCGTGCTGATGTCCGAGGTCTGGCACATCGTCCTGGTCGCCTGTGTCATCGGCGGCGGCGTCGGCTTCGCCTACGGCGCCATGCCCGCCCTGATCATGGGAGCGGTTCCCGCCTCCGAGACGGCCGCGGCCAACAGCCTCAACACCCTGATGCGCTCCATGGGCACGTCGTTCGCCAGCGCCCTCGCCGGCGTCATCCTGGCGCAGATGACCACCGACTTCGGCGGCCACGCCCTGCCCTCCGAGAACGGCTTCCGGACGGTCATGGCCATCGGTGCCGCAGCGGCCCTCCTGGCCTTCGTCCTCGCGTCCTTCCTCCCGCGTCGACAGGCCGCCGCCGAACCCGCCCCGGTCGCGGAAGGCCCTGCCGGGCAGGCGGAGTTCTTCGGCGCGCGTTCCTAGGACCTGCCGTTCGGAAACGCCGAACCGGTCTCCCTCCCCCTCCCCCTCCACCGCGTTCCAGCCCGAGAGGTACCCCCATGTCCCAACTCACCACCGCCGTCAAGGCGTTCGTCACCGACCTGCTGCTCTGGAGCTTCTTCGCCGCCGGCCTCGGCGCGGCCCTGGGCGCCGGTGCCGTCCTCGACGGCGCGCACAAGGACGTGGCCACCGTCGCCGGGTCCGCCGTCGCGCTCGTCACCGGGTCGCGTCTCGCGCGGAAGCCGCGGATCAAGGGCTTCCTGTCGAGGCCCGGCACGCTGTGGTTCCTGTTCCTGTTCAACGGCGGTGCGGCCGTGGCGATGTACGTCGCCCTGGACGGTGTGAAGGCAATCGCCGCCGCCGCTGCCATGGGGCTGGTCTCGCTCGGCGCGGCCGGCGGGATCGTCTCCGGCCACCGCACCCGTACCCGTGACTCTTCCACCTCCTTCGACCCGACTCCGGGATCCGGCAAGCCGGTTCCATCCGGACCCCCCTCCCCCACCCACCTCTGAGGAGATGTCATGTCCGATGCCCTGACGTGCCCCGTCACCGGCGCCTCCGGGCCGCTGCCCGAGTACCCGCTGCCGCGGGCCGCTCAACGGCCGCTGGCCCCCGCCCCGGCCGCGCAGGAGCTGCGGTCCGGGAAGCCGATCACCCGGGTGCGGATCTGGAACGGCAGCACGCCCTGGCTGGTCACCCGGCACGCCGACCAGCGGGCCCTGCTGCCCGACCCGCGCGTCAGTGACGACGACCTCGACCCCGGCTTCCCGTACGTCAACGCCCACCGGGCGGAGATCGCGCCGATCACACCGCGGCTGATCACCAACACCGACGCCCCGGAGCACACGCGGCTGCGGCGGACCGTCAACGGGCCGTTCGTGGTCAAGCGGATCGAGAAGATGCGCGAGCCGGTCCAGAAGATCGTCGACGACCTGATCGACAAGATGCTCGCCGGACCCGACCAGGCCGATCTGCTCACGGCGTTCGCGCTGCCGGTGCCGTCGCTGGTCATCGCCGAACTGCTCGGAGTGCCCTACGAGGACCACGACTTCTTCCAGCGCAGCAGCAGCCTGGTCCTGGACGGTTCGGCGCCGCCGGAGGAGGCCAGGAGGGTCAGCGGTGAGCTGGCCGCCTACCTGGACGACCTGATCACGCGGAAGACGGCCGACCCGGACGACGACGTGCTGTCGGAGATGGCCGGCCGCGTCCAGGCCGGGGAGATGACGCACACCGAGGCCGTCCACATGGGCGTGGCGATGCTGATCGCCGGTCATGAGACCACCGCGACGATGATCAGCCTCGGCACCCTCGCCCTGCTCCAGCACCCCGACCAGCTGGCTCTGCTGCGCGAGACCGACGACCCGAAGCTGGTCGCGAACGCGGTGGACGAGGTGCTGCGCTACCTGTCGATCGTCCAGACCGGGGTCCGCAGGGTCGCCAAGGACGACATCGAGATCGGTGACGTCGTCATCCGCAAGGGCGACGGCATCATCTTCGACCTGCACGCGGCGAACTGGGACCCGGAGGTCTTCCCCGAGGCGGAACGGCTGGACATCACCCGCCCGGCCCGTATCCACCAGGCGTTCGGGTACGGCCCGCACCAGTGCCTGGGCCAGAACCTGGCCCGCCTGGAGCTCCAGGTCGTCTACGGCACCCTCTACCGCCGCATCCCGACGCTGCGGCTGGCCACGGCGATCGAGGACCTGGAGTTCGACCACACCGGGACCACCTACGGCGTGCACAGCCTGCCCGTGGCCTGGTGACCCCTCCCCCCGCTCAGAAGCAACCGAGGTGACAAACATGCGTGTGGAACTGGACGTACCGAAGTGCGTGGCGTCGGGGCAGTGTGTGATGGCCGCTCCCGACGTCTTCGACCAGCGCGAGGACGACGGTGTCGCGATCCTGCTGGAGGAGCGGCCCGGTGAGGAACTGCTCGACGACGTGCGCGAGGCCGTGGCGGTCTGCCCGGCCGCGGCGATCAGGCTGGTGGAGCGGTGAGGCGCGTCGTGGTCGTCGGTGCCTCGGCCGCCGGGCTCGCGGCGGCCGAGACCCTGCGCCGGGCGGGATACGACGGCACCCTCACCCTCGTCGGCGACGAGCCGCACGCCCCGTACGACCGTCCCCCGCTGTCCAAGCAGATCCTGTCCGGCGAGTGGACCACCGGACGGCTGCCGCTGCGCCCGCAGGCCGACCTCGACGCCCTCGGCCTCGACCTGCGGCTGGGGACCGCGGCGACCGGTCTGGACACGACGGTCCGTGAGGTGTGTCTGGCCGACGGGTCGCGAGTGCCGTACGACGGGCTGATCGTGGCCACCGGGGTGCGCCCGCGGCGGCTGCCCGGTGACGGCGGCGCCCATGTGCTGCGCACCCTGGACGACGCCCTGGCGCTGCGCGAGAGGCTGAAACCGGGCTGCCGGCTGGTCGTCGTGGGCGCCGGGTTCCTGGGCGCCGAGGCCGCCGCGGTGGCCCGGCGGCTGGGCGCCCGCGTGACCCTGCTCGAACCGGCTCCCGTGCCGCTGGCGCACGCCGTCGGCACCGAGGTCGGCCAGGTGCTCTCCCAGGTCCATCTGGACCACGGCGTGGAGCTGCGGACCGGTGTCACCGTGGCCGAGGTGAGCGACGGGGGCGTGCGGCTCGCGGACGGCCAGGTGGTCGAGGCCGACGAGGTCCTGGTCGCCGTCGGCTCGCTGCCCAACACCGAGTGGCTGGCGGACAGCGGGCTGCGCGTCGGCGACGGCGTGCTCTGCGACGCGTACTGCGAGGCAGCGCCGGGAGTATATGCGGCAGGTGACGTGGCCCGCTGGGACAACCCGCTGTTCGGGACGTCGATGCGGATCGAGCACCGTACGAACGCCGCCGAGCAGGGCATGACCGCCGCCCGCAACCTGCTCGCCGCGCCGGACGCGCGCCGGCCGTTCGCGCCGGTGCCGTACTTCTGGTCCGACCAGTACGACCTGAAGGTCCAGGCGTACGGCTGTCTGCGCGGGCACGACGAAGTCGCCGTCGTGGACGGTGACTTGGCCGGGCGCAGGTTCGTGGCCGCCTACCGCACGGGCGAGCGGCTGACCGGCGTCCTGGCGGTCGGCATGCCGCCCAAGGCCGTCCGCGCCTGGCGGCAGGCCATCGCGGGCGGGACGGCCTGGCGCGACGCCGTACCGGCCGCCGGCACCGAGGCGGCCTGACCCCCGGCACCCCCACCCCGGGCGGGAGCGGACGCCGTGCCGCTCCCGCCCTTTTTCGGCTTCAGCAAGGAGATCGCACATGGACAACCGTACGGACGACGCACGTGACGTGGTCGTCGTCACCGGAGCGGGCGGGATGGGAACGGCGGTCGCGCGACGGCTGGGCAGCGGAAGGACGCTGATCCTCGCCGACCACGCACGCGAGCGGCTCGATCAGGTCGTGGCGGAGCTGGGGGCGGAGGGTTACGCGGTGCAGGGCGTGCCGACCGATGTCCGCGACCGTGCGTCGGTCGAGAGGCTCGCCCGGACCGCGGCGGAGCAGGGGCGGATCACCGCCGTGGTGCACACCGCCGGTGTCGCCGCCGCGACGGCCTCGGTCCGCAGGATCCTCGACGTGGACCTGCTCGGCACGGTGTACGTGATCGAGGCGTTCGAGAAGGTGGCCGTGCGCGGCACCTCGCTGGTCTGTGTCGCCAGCCTGGCCGGGCACATGGCCTCGATCGACGACGAGGACGAGACCGCCCTGGCGACGGCTCCCGCCGAGGAGTTGCTCGGGCTGAAGGCGGTCACGGCCCTCGGCGACGACCCGACCGCCGCCTACATCCTCGCCAAACGCGCCAACCAGGTACGCGTGCAGGCCGCCGCTCTCGCCTGGAACCGGCTCGGTGCCCGCGTCAACACCATCAGCCCCGGGGTCGTCGCCACCGCCATGGCGAAGGCGGAGGCCGACTCGGACGCCGACGGGCACATGCTCGCGATGCTCGACGCGTGCGGCGCCGGCCGGCCGGGCACGCCCGGCGAGATCGCCGACGCGGTGGCCTTCCTCACCGGACCCGAGGCGCGGTACATCACCGGCAGCGACCTCCTCGTCGACGGCGGGCAGGCGGCCTGGATCCGCCGGCACATGCGGCGTCCGGGCTGACGGTCACCGGGGCGACGGGTTTCCGGGACGGATGCTTCCGGGCGACCATGGCGGGGCACCCCTACCGCAGGGAGGTACCCCATGACCGACTCACCCGCCCCCGACCCCGGCGTGCTGCCGACGACCGCGCGCACGGGACGTGTCGAACTGACGCCGGCCGCCGAGGATCTGCTCCGGCGGCTGACCGGGACGCACGGGCCGGTGATGTTCCACCAGTCCGGCGGCTGCTGCGACGGCAGCGCCCCGATGTGCTACCCGCGCGGCGAGTTCCGGGTCGGTGCCGGTGATGTCCTGCTGGGACACGTGGCCGGGGACACTCCGTTCTGGATGAGCGGGGACCAGTACGCGTACTGGTCGCACACCCACCTCACCGTGGACGTGGTCCCCGGCCGCGGCAGCGGCTTCTCCCTGGAGGCCCCGGAAGGCGTCCGCTTCCTGCTCCGCTCCCGCCTCCTCACCGACGAGGAACTGCGCCGCATCGAGTCGGAACCGCCCCTGCCGACCGGGGCGGACCAAGGCGTTTAGGCCGGTCCTCAGCCCGTGAAGTCGGCCCCGCACACCGACGGCAGTGCCCGCCCGAGCGCCTTCAGGTGCAGCGTGTCGAACCCGTGGGTGTACGCGGACCAGCCGGCGGCCGTGGCCAGGCGCGGGCCGCACGACGGCAGACTCCGGGCCCGTTCCGTGTCGTCGAGCGCGGCCAGCAGCTGGGTGGTGATGCGGTCGAGGGCCGGGCGGACCTCCTTGGCCAGGTCGGGCCGCTCGGTGGGGCGCTCGGCGGGGTGCGCGTCCCAGCGGGCGTACAGACCGCGCTGCACCAGCTTGTTCGCCTCGATCTGGTCCCGGAACACGGCGGCCACGGCGTCCGGTTCGAGGCCGAGGCCGACCGCCCGGGCGCGGACGTCGTCCAGGATCCGCGCCTCGCGCTCCGGGTCGTCGATCGGCGTGTCCGTGCCGTACTTGGCGGCGGCGACCTTGTCGGCCAGCAGCAGTCGCTGGGCGAGCAGTTCGGTCACCGGCGTCAGGTCCGGCGTCGGGCCGTGCGCGACGGCCGTATGACGTACGGGAGCAGGCCGCTCGGCGGTGGTGGCCGGGCCCGCCGTACCGACGGCCAGAGCCGCCGCGGCCGTCAGGGTGCCGAGGAGGGTGAGACCGGGCCGGGGACGTCGAGGGAGCACAGGAGTGTCCTTCCGTGGGGGCGGGGGCGCCGGACCGCGGCGCCGTCCGCAACCTACCGAGCGGCGTCTGGCGCGTGTTCGCCGAGGTCCCAGAACAACCCCGCCATGATGCGCAGCCCTTCGCGGGCCACCGACCCCAACAGGTGCTCGTCGGGGGCGTGTTGGGAGCATGAGGGGTGGGAGTGCGGGACCCACACCGTGGGCAGGCCGAGGATGTCCGCGAAGGCGTCGTTGGGGAGGGTGCCGCCGAGGTTCGGCAGGACCGCCGGTTCCTTGCCCGTGGTGTGCCGCAGGGAGTCCACGGCCCGGCGGACCCACGGGTCGTCCGGGCTGAGGCGGGTCGCGGGGACGGCCTGGAGCACCTCGACGTCGACCATGGACAGGCCGTGGGCGTCGAGGTGGTTGCGGACGATGCGTTCGAGGTCGCGCCAGGGCGTGCCGACGACGAAGCGGAGCTGGACGTCGGCGTGGGCGGTGCCGGGGATGGCGCCGACGGGCTTGGCGGGGTCCCCGGCGGCCAGGGTGAGGACCTCCAGGGTGTTCCAGCCGAAGACGCGTTCGGCCGGGCTGAGGCCCGGCTCGCCCCAGTCGGTGTCCACGTCCGGGTCGCCGTCCCCGCCGCCCACGGTGAGGTCCGCCAGGGCGGCGGCGACGGGCCCGGGCAGTGCCGGCGGCCGCAGCCCCTCCACCAGGATGCGGCCCCGGGAGTCGACCAGGGCGGCCAGGGCGCCGGCGAGCACCGTGGCGGGGTTGCGCAGGGCGCCGCCCCAGTTGCCCGAGTGGTGGGCGCCCTCGCGCAGGGCCACCCGCAGACGGAAGTTGGCGGCGCCCCGGGAGCCGAGGAACAGGGTGGGGCGGCCGGCCGCGAGGCGGGGGCCGTCGGAGGCGACGAGCAGATCGGCGGCCAGGTCGTCCGCCAGGCTGCGGCATACCTCGTGCAGGCCCGGTGAGCCCGACTCCTCCCCCGTCTCCACGAGTACCTTCAGGTTGAAGCCCAGCCGGCCTCCGCGAGCGGCGAGGACCTGTTCGAGCGCGGCCAGGTTGACGGTGTGCTGGCCCTTGTTGTCGGCGGTGCCGCGTCCGTAGAGGCGGTCGCCCTCGACGACGAGTTCCCAGGGGGACAGGCCGGTGCGCCAGCGGCCGTCCTGCCCGGGGACGACGTCGCCGTGGCCGTAGACCAGGACGGTGGGCAGGCCGTCGGCCTCGTGCCGGTGGGCGAGCAGGAACGGGCCCGCGTCCGGCACCGGGTTGTCGACGATCCGCACGGTGGCGCCCAGGCGGCGTACGGCGGGGGCGAGTTCGTCGGCCAGGTAGGCGCGCAGCGGGCCCGTGCCGTCGGGCGGCGGGCTCTGGGTCGGGAACGCGACCCGGCGCCGCAGGTCGGCCAGGAAGCCGCCGGAGTCGAAGTAGGCCTCCGCCAGGCCGATGGCGGTCTCACGTGTCGTCATGCCGTGCGCTCCCGGTGTCCGTCGGGCCGGGTACGGCGGCCAGGCGGCCGTCCTCCCGGTCGAGCCAGTGCCGCCGCAGTGCCTGGAGCACGACGGAGACGTCGAAGGAGATCACCCCGTCGAGCTTCGCCAGATCCCGGGTGAGGAACTCCGCGAGCCCCTCCTCGTCGCGGAAGACGCCCTGGTGGACGACGGAGAAGGTGCCCGCGTTCGTCGACACGTACCGGGCGGAGGGATGCCGGGCGAGCGTCCGGGCGGCCTCGCGCACCCCGCCCGGCGACACGGTCAGCGCGACCACCGCCTCCAGGGCGTAACCCAGCAGTCCGGGCTCGATCTCCACGCGGGGCCGGACCAGTCCGCGCTGGAGCAGCGACTGGGTGACGCGGTAGGCCGTGGACTGCCCGATGCCCAGCTCCCGGGAGACCTGTGCGGCGGTCATCCGGCCGTCGGCGGCCAGCAGCCGCAGGGTGCGCAGCTCGTCACCGGCGGGGCGGGCGGGCCGGTCGGTGCCTCGCGGGTCCGTCTCGCGTTCCCCCGCCGTGTACGTGGCGAGCAGCCGGCGCTGGTCCTGCGTCAGGCGCGGCAGCCGCCAGGCGTCGGACTTGGTGTCCGCGCGCAGGACGAGTTCGGTCCGGGTGGACCGTACGCCGGGAAGGGTGGCGATACGCCGGGTGAGCAGGTCGCGGGTCTCGGCTCGGCGCGCGGGCTGGACGACGCAGTAGACGTCCGCCTGTCCGGCGGTGACCGCGACATGGGCTGCCTCGGGCAGTTCGACGAGCCGCCGGGCGACGTCGACGGCCCGTCCGGGCGCGGCGACCCACACGTGCCAGGGCGTGCCCTCGCCGGTGACCGACAGGTCGACCTGGCCGATCACCCGCAGCAGCCGGTTCGACTCCAGCCTGGCCAGCCGCCGTCCCACGGTGCTCGCCGACACGCCCAGCGCCTGGGCCAGCAGGCTGAGCGGGGCGCGCGGTGCGCGCTGGAGCGCGGCGACCAGGTCGAGGTCGTCGTCGTCCAGGGCGTTCTCCATGCGACCCATCCTCCTTGGAACGATTCCTTCAACCAGCGACTTCACACGACCGATACGACCGCAACAACCTTTTTACTTGCATGATTTCACCAAGAGGGTCGTCAATAGGGATGTGACCACCGCCACTTCACCCCCGCCGCCCGACGTCCCCTCGAAGCAGCTCTCCCGACTGCTCGCCGTCCTCGGTCGCATCGAGCGCCTCGGCAACAAACTGCCGCACCCCTTCTGGCTGTTCGGTGTCCTCAGCGTCGTCCTCGCGCTGGTCAGCTGGCTCCTGTCGGCCACCGGCGCCTCCGCGCTCAACCCCGCCACCGGCAAGACGGTGGGGGTGCGCAGCCTCGTCTCGGGCGAGGGGCTGCGGATGATGATCTCCGACGCGGTGACCAACTACGCCACGTTCCCGCCGCTCGGCACGATCCTCGTGGTCATGCTGGGCGTGGCCGTCGCCGACCGGTCGGGGCTGCTGCCCGCGATGCTGCGGGCGGCCGTCGCCCGGGTCCCGGCCCGGTGGCTGACGTTCACGCTCGCCTTCACCGCCATGGTCGCGCACGTCGCGTCCGACGCCGCCTACGTGGTGCTGGTGCCGCTGGGCGCGATGGCGTTCCGGGCGGTGGGCCGCAGTCCGATGCTCGGTGCCGTGGTGGCGTTCGTGTCGGTGTCCGCCGGGTACGACGCGAGCCCGCTGGTCACGCCGACGGACGCGATCCTGGCCGGTCTCACGACGGCCGCCGCGCACACGGTCGACCCTTCGTACGTGGTCAACCCGTTGTCCAACTACTTCTTCTCCGTGGCCTCGTCGGTCGTCCTGGCCATCGTGGTCACCGTCGTCACGGAGAAGGTCATCGCCCGGCGGGTGGCGGCGATGCCGGAGGAACCGGAGCCGGAGGACGCCCCCGAGGCCGCCGGTGCGGAGGACGGCGGGCTGACGCTGCGTCCGGTGGAGCGCACGGGCCTGCGCAACGCGGGTCTCGCGCTGCTGGCGTACGCCGCGCTGGTCGTGGTGGCGATGGCCCCGCCCTCGTCACCGTTGCGGGGCGAGGGCGGCAGCATCGTGGAGTCGCCGGTGCTCACGGGCATCGCGGTCGTGCTGGCGGTGGCGTTCCTGATCGTGGGCGCCGTGTACGGGCGCACGGTCGGGACCGTGCGGACCGGCCGGGACATCCCCGACCAGATGGCGCAGGGCCTGCGCGAGATGGCGCCGATCCTGGTGCTGTTCTTCGCCATCTCCCAGTTCCTGGCGTACTTCAAGTGGACCGGCGTCGGCGAGGTCCTGGCGATCCGGGGCGCCGGGCTGCTGAAGTCGGCGGGCATCACGGGCCCGGTCGCGTTCCTCGGCGTCCTGCTCGTCTGCACGGTCATCAACCTGCTCGTCACCAGCGGATCCGCCCAGTGGGCCCTGGTCTCCCCGGTGTTCGTGCCGATGTTCATGCTGCTCGACATCCCGCCCGAGGTGACCCAGGCGGTGTACCGCATCGCCGACTCCTGCACCAACGCGGCGACCCCGATGAGCGCCTACTTCGTGATGACCTTGGGTGTCGTCCAGCGCTACCGGCGCTCGGCCGGCATCGGCACGCTGCTGTCGCTGACCCTGCCGCTGTGCCTGGTCATGCTGGTGGCCTGGACGCTGCTGTTCTACGCCTGGTGGGCACTGGGCATTCCGCTGGGCCCCGGGGTGCCCGTCCGCTGACCTCCCGGCCGCTTCCATCCGTACGAGGAGGACCGTCCATGTCCCTGAGCCGCGTCGAGTCGTCGGCCCGCACCGCCCTGCCGGAGATGACCGGTGACCTGCGGAGGCTGGTCGAGCTGGAAACGCCCAGCGACGACAAGGAGTTGCTGACCGCAGGCCTCGCGGCCGTCGAGGCCTGGACCCACCACCGGCTCGGCCCTCCCGACGAGGCGCGCAGGTACGACGGCGGCCCGCACGGCGACATGCTGGAGCTGTTCTACCGGGGCACATCCCCGGCCGTGGTGCTGGTCCTGTGCCACTACGACACGGTGTGGCCGGCCGGCACCCTCGCCGAGTGGCCCTTCCGGGTGAGCGAGGACGGGCGGGCCACCGGTCCGGGCGTGTTCGACATGAAGTGCGGTCTGCTGCAGGCGGTGTGGGCGCTGCGCCTGCTGCGGGAACTGGAGCTGCCGCGTCCGTCGGTGCGGCTGTTCCTGAACGGCGACGAGGAGATCGGCAGCCCGGCCTCCCGCCCGCACATCGAGCGGCTGAGCGAGGACGCGACGGCCACGCTCGTGTGCGAGGCGTCGGCCGGGCCGGAGGGGGCGCTGAAGACGTCCCGCAAGGGCGTCGGCCTCTTCGAGGTGACGGTGGAGGGCGTGGAGGCACACGCGGGCCTCGATCCGTACCGGGGCGCGAGTGCCGTGCACGCCCTCGCCGAGCTGGTCACCCGGGTTGCCGGCCTGGGTTCCCGGGAGCGGGGCACGACGGTCAACGTCGGGGTGATCGGCGGCGGCACGGGCCGCAACGTCGTCGCCGGAAGGGCGAGCTGCGGCATCGACGTACGGATCCCCGACCCCGCCGAAGCGGCCCGCATCGACGCCGCACTGGCCTCTCTCCAACCCTCCGACCCCCGGGTACGGGTCTCGGTCACCGGCGGCTGGAACCGGCCCCCGATGGTGCCGACGCCCGCCTCCCGGCTCCTGTTCAAGCAGGCGCGCGCGGCTGCGGCGGAGCTGGGGTGGTCCCTGCGGGAGACGGCCGTCGGCGGGGCGAGCGACGGCAACTTCGTCTCCGCGCTCGGCCGTCCCGTCCTCGACGGCCTGGGCGCGGTGGGCGACGGCGCCCACGCACGGCACGAACACGTCCTGCTGGACCACATCCCGCCGCGCACGGCCCTGCTGGCGGGGCTGCTCATGGCAGGGGCGCAGTAGCCGGGGAATCGCCGGGCGGAGTAGCCAGGGAACGGCCGGGGCGCAGTAGCAGGGGAACGGCCGGGGCGGTGCACCGCGGACGCCTTCCGGCCTCTGGACGCCCGCACGCGGGCTCGCCTAGGGTGCGGTGCGATGGCAAGCGCTTTCTAGCCTGCTCATGCCAATCAGTCCGTTCCTACCATCCCACGTGCGCGCAGCCCCGCCGACGGCCCGGACGAGGAACCGACGCGGGCTGACGCGGAAAGGCAGTGCCCCGTGCCGCACAGCGAGCCCCGCAGACCGTCGCACCCGTCATGGACCCGCAAGTCGTTCTTACGGGGAATGGCAGCCGTCGGCGCCGCCCCCCTGCTCCCCGCCGCCGTACTCCCCGCCACCACCGCCGAAGCCGCCGCCTCGGCCCGACCGGACTTCCCGCTGCTCCGCGACGGCACCACCACGGACGTGTTCGTGGACGCGGCGGACGACCCCGCCGTGATCCGCGCGGCCGGTGACCTCGTGGCGGACGTGGAGCGGGTCGGCGGTGTCAGGCCGCAGCTGCTGCACGCCGTGCCCCGGCGGGCCGCACTCCTGGTCCTGGTGGGGACGATCGGCGCGAGCCCGGTGATCGACCGGCTGGTCCGGCACGGGCGCCTGGACGTCTCCCGGGTCCGGGGCCGCTGGGAGGCGTCCGTCACCCAGGTCGTGGAGCGTCCACTGCCCGGCGTGGACCGAGCCCTGGTCATCGCGGGCAGCGACCGGCGCGGCACGGTCTACGGCGTCTACGACACCTCGGAACGCATCGGCGTCTCGCCCTGGTACTGGTGGGCCGACGTCCCGGTGGTCCGCCGCGACACGGTGACGGTCCCGGCGGGCCCCTTCGTACGCCACGAGCCCGCCGTCCGCTACCGCGGCGTCTTCATCAACGACGAGCAGAACCTCACCACCTGGTCCCACCGCACCCAGGAGCCCGACAAGAACATCGGCCCCCGCACCTACGAGCGCGTCTTCGAACTGCTGCTGCGCCTCAAGGCCAACTACCTCTGGCCCGCGATGCACCCGTACTCCGACTTCTTCAACAAGCACCGCGAGAATCCCGAACTGGCCGATCGCTACGGCATCGTGGTGGGCTCGAGCCACCCCGAGGCCATGCTCCGCAACGGCGTGCACGAGTGGGAGCCGTGGGCCCAGGAGCACCGGAACCCCGACGGGACCGTGCCGCTCTACGACTACACGGTGAACCCGGCCGTCATCTCCGACTACTGGCGGGCGCGGGCCCGGCAGAACGCGGCCTACGAGAGCAGCTGGACGATCGGCATGCGCGGTCTGCACGACTCCGCGCTGGAGACGAAGTACGCCACCACGATCCCGGAGAAGGTCGGGGTGATGAACGACATCATCAGCGACCAGCGCCGCATCCTGGCCGAGGAGGTGGGCGAGGCGGCCGAGCCGCAGATCTTCATCCCGTACAAGGAGGTCCTGGAGCTGTACAACGCGGGCGTCCAGGTCCCCGACGACGTCACGCTGATCTGGCCGGACGACAACCACGGCAACATGCGCCAGCTCCCGGACGAGGCGGAGCGCCGCCGCTCCGGCGGCAACGGCATCTACTACCACCTGTCCTACTGGGGCCGCCCCCGGAGCTATCTGTGGCTGGACACCACGCAGTTGAGCAAGGTGTGGCAGGAGTTGCGCCGGGTCCACGACCACCGGGCCGACCGGATGTGGATCTTCAACGTCGGTGACATCAAGTCGATCGAGACGGGCCTGTCCTTCTGCCTGGACATGGCGTGGGACGTGGACCGCTGGGGGCCGGACGACGTCGAGGACTTCCTGGTGGAGTGGGCCGGGCGCCAGTTCGGCCAGCGCCACGGCTCGGAGATCGCCGCCATCCGCACGGAGTACTACCGCCTGGCGGCGGAGCGGCGCCCGGAGTTCATCGACAAGGCGATCTTCTCGACGGTGCACCACGGCGATGAGGCGGGCCGCCGGATGACCGCCTACGCGCAGTTGCTGGACCGGGTGCGCAAGCTGGGCGCGAAGCTGCCCGAGCCCTACCGCGACGCCTTCTACGAACTGGTCGAATACCCGGTGCACGGGGCCTGCTTGATGAACCTGAAGTACTACTGGGCGGACCGGAACGCGCTCGCCGTCCGTCAGGGGCGCGGCGCGGGCACCAACCGCTTCGCGGACCTGGCCGAGGCCGCGCACGCCGAGGAGCAGGCGATCACCCGCCGCTACAACGCGGAGGTCGCGGGCGGCAAGTGGGACGGCATCGTCAACCCCTACCCCTCCCAGATCCCCAAGGCCCCCGGCCGTCCTGCCGTCACACGGGTGCCACGCCAGGAGACCTCGGGCCTGGGGCTGGCCGCGGAGGGCAACGAAACGGGAGCGAGCCGGCCGCTCTCCTTCTCCTCCTACACCCGCGACCGCCGCTTCGTGGACGTCTTCAACACGGGGTTCCTCCCGCTGGAGTGGCAGGCCGAGCCGAGTCACCCCTGGATCCGGCTGAGCACGGCCGGCGGCGAACTCACGGACCAGACGCGGGTATGGGTGGAGATCGACTGGCCGCGGGCGCCGGAGGGCACACACCTGCCCACACTGACCTTCACCAGCGCCGGCTCGACCGCCGAGGTGCCGCTGCGGGTGGTCAACGACGGTGAACGGGCCCGGCAGCGCGCCCGCGGTTTCGTCGAGGCCCACGGCCATGTGTCCATCGACGCGGCGCACTTCGACCGCCGGGTGGCGCGCGGCGGGGCCCGGTGGCGGGTCGTCCGCGGCCTGGGACGCCGTACGGCCGCCGTCGAGGCGGTCCCGACGACCGCACCGCCGATCACCGAGGACCTGCCCACCCGGTCACCGGAGCTGCGCTACCGGGTGCGCTTCACCAGCACCGGCACCTTCCCGGTGACCGTCTTCCGGCTGCCCTCCCTCGACGAGCGGGGCCAGCGCCGGCTGGCGGTCGCCCTCGACGACCAGCCGCCGACGGTCCTGTCCGGCCAGGCGATCGCGACGGGCAACCGAGGTGACGCCTGGGCCCGCAACGTCGAGGAGGGCATCGAGAAGCTGACGGCCCGGGTGACCGTCACGGAGCCCGGGGAACACGTGCTGCGGGTGTTCATGGTGGACCCGGCGATGGCGGTGGACCAGATCGTCATCGACACGGGTGGCCTGGCGGCGAGTTGTCTCGCGCCCCCGGAGAGCTACCACCGCGTCTTCAACCCCGACCCGGCAAGCATGTCCATGCCAGCCGCGCCCGGACTGCCGTGGGCTTGAGGAGCACTGCCGGGAACACGGATTTCCGCGTGCACGGAAAACCAATAAAAAGCTGATACATGCCGCAACCGTGATTCGCTCGACGCCCCTCCATGCCTCCGTGCGCCCCTATAGAGAAAGGATTCGGCGCACCGGCGGCGGATTCCACTGGGCAGGACATGAGGCGAGCCCCAAACCGGTGCGCCCGCACCGAAATCCTGTGTGCCGAATGAGGCAGGTGGTATTCGATGAGCGGCTCCGTTCCCGGACCGGCCCGAGATTGGACAGTGGGCACTGCTCCAGGCATATTCCCATTCATCGGCCACGGTGTCGACCTGGTCCGTCGACCGCTGGCCTTTCTGAATTCTCTGTCCCAACACGGGGATCTGGTCGAGATACGCCTGGGTCCGCAGCGTGCCTGGATGGCGTGTCACCCCGACTTGGTCCACCAGGTGCTCAGGGACCCGCGCACGTTCGACAAGGGCGGCCCGCTCTACGACAGGTTACGGATGCTGCTGGGGGACGGCGTCGGCACCTGCCGCCATCAGGACCACCGGCGCCAGCGCAGGATGCTCCAGCCGGAGTTCCGCAAGGCCCGCGTCGCCGACCAGGTGCGGCTGATGGGCGAGGAAGTGGAGTCGGTGTGCCGCGCGTGGCGGGCAGGGCAGGTGGTCGACGTCAGCGCGGCCATGATGGACCTGTCCACACGCGTGGTCAGCCGCGTCCTCTTCTCCGACTCGCTCGACACCGACACGGCCGCCGAGATGCGCAGGTGCCTGGCCACCGTGTTCCGCGGCGTGTTCGTCCGGACGGTGATGCCGGTCGACGCGCTGTTCCGTGTTCCCACGCCGGCGAACCGGCGTTACCGGCAGGCTTCCGACCGCCTGCGCGCGATCGTCGACGCGGCCATCGCCCAGCGCCGGCGAGGCACTCCCCACGACGACCGCGACGACCTGCTCGGGACCCTGCTGTCGGCCACGCGGACCGGCGGCGGGACGGCGATCACCGACAGGGAAGTCCACGGCCAGGTGCTGACGCTGATGTTCGCCGGCGTCGAGAGCACCGCCCTGTGCCTCTCCTCCGCCTTGGAGCTCCTGGGGCGGCACCCCGAGGAGGAACGCCGCCTGCACGCCGAAGTCGACGCCGTGCTCGCTTCGGGGCAGCCGCCCGGCCCGGACGAGCTGCCGCGCCTCCTCCACACCCGGTGCGTCCTCACCGAGACCCTCCGCCACCGCCCGCCCGGCTGGCTCTTCACCCGCGTCACCACACAGGAGACGGAGCTCGCCGGGCACCGTCTGCCGCAGGGCGCCACCGTCATGTTCAGCCCCTACCTCCTGCACCACGACCCCGCCCTGTTCCCGGACCCCGATCGCTTCCTCCCCGGCCGCTGGCTGCCGGCGCAGGCCGACACGGTCCCGCCCGGAGCGATGATCCCGTTCGGCGCGGGCAGCCGGAAGTGCATCGGAGAGACACTCGCTCTGACGGAGGCCACGGTGGCCGTCGCGTTCATCGCCCGCCACTGGCGGCTGCGTCAGCTGCCCGGCCGCACCGAACGGCCGCGCCCCGCCGCGTCGTTGGGGCCGAGGGAACTGATGATGGTCAGCGAACCGCGAACGAGGCGACCGGCGGGCACACCGCCTCGCGCGGATTCCCGCGCACCCGGGACAACCGTCGTGCCCGTCGTCCACGACTCCCGAACGGCAGGTGGCCGCGATGTCCGCGACGCATGAGGAAATCACGCTCGCCCCGCAGGACGGAATTCAGGTCGTCGATCTGAGGGAACTGATCGACGCGAACCTCTACATGCCCTTCCCTTTCCAGCGCAATCCCCACGCCTGCGAAGCCGCGGCGGGCGTCGAGGAATGGCTGAGCACGTGGGGGCTGACCGATGACCCGGCGGTGGCGGCCATGATCTCCTGTACGCGCCCCGCCGAACTCGCCGCCTACAACAGTCCGACCATGGATTCCGGGCTCCTCCAGATCATGGCCAACCAGATCGCCTACCAGTTCATCTTCGACGACCGCGCGGAGGACGTCGGCCGGCACACGCCGGGCCGTCTGCTGCCCATGCTGTGCGAGAGCATCGCGATCCTGCGGGACGGCCAACCACCCACCACCCCGCTCGGGGCCGCCCTGGCCGACCTCCATCGACAGGTACAGGAGCGGTGCACACCCGCTCAGGCCGCACGATGGGCCTGGTACAGCCGCGAGTACGTGCACGGCCTGCTGTACGAAGCGGTGGCCCAGGCCCACCCCGTCCCGGTGGGCAGCGGGCTGTGCCGGTCCATCCGCTCCCTCATCGCGGGTGTCGAGCCGTTCTACCCGCTGTGCGAGGCCGCGCAGCCGTGCGAACTGACCCCCGAGGAGATCCACCACCCCGCCATGCGACGCCTGAGCCGGCTGTCGGCCGACGCGGCGGTGTGGATACCCGACCTCTTCTCCGCGGTGAAGGAACAGCGGGCGGGCGGCGTGATCAACCTGGCCCTCGCCTACCAGCGGACACACCGGTGCTCCCTGCCGGTGGCCGTCACGCTCGCCACACAGCACATCAACAGCACGATCCGCGAGTTCGAGGATCTCTTCGGTGAACTCAGGCCGCAGTTGTCCCCGTCCGGTGTCGGCTACGTGGAGGGCATGGCCGGCTGGATCCGCGGTTGCTACTTCTGGTCCCGGACCGTGCCACGGTACGCGGACACGATGGCGGCACCCGTGGTGCTCTGATCCGCTGCCCGACCGGTCCTCGCCACAGGTCCAAGAGAGAGGAAGAAACGCGACACTTTACCCGAAAGACTGAGAGCCGAACCGCTCCTGCCAGAAATTCACCCTCCCTGTCGACCTGCTGTTCCGACCCGGCCAAGAGGCGTGCACCAGGGCGTACGCTCGCCCCGTCCGGCGGGGAGCAACGACAGGAAGCGGTAGACCACATGGCCCATGGGCTGCGGCAACCGATCACCGAACACCGGCCTCTTCTCGAACGCGACGAAGAACTCCAGGCCACCGATCACGCGTTGGCGGCGCTCCGTGACACCGTCGACGGCGTCCCCCGGGTACCGCGCGGCGGGCTGCTCGCCTTCACCGGTGAGGCCGGGCTGGGCAAGACGACACTCATCGCGGCGGCGCGCGCCCGCGCCGCCGCCCTCGGGTTCACGGTGTTCTCCGGCAAGGGCGGCGAGAACGAGTCGGGGATGGCATTCCGTGTCGTCCGCCAGATCATGCAGCCCGTCCTGGCCAGGATGGGCGAGACGGAGCGCCGGGACTTCCTGGGCAGTTGGTACGACATCGTCGGCGCCGCGCTCGGTCTCGAGGCGACGGACACCGCCCGGATGCCGGACCCGACCGGAGTGCGCGACGGCCTCGACTGGGTCATGACGCGCCTGACGATGCTGAACTCCCCCGTCGTCCTGCTCCTGGACGACCTGCACTGGGCCGATGCCGAATCGCTCGACTGGCTCGCCTCCTTCGCACCCCGGGTCGCGGACCTCCCGCTGCTGATCGTCGTCGGCTACCGGCCCGATGAACTTCCGTCCGACGCGACCTCCTTCCGCACCCTCGTCGAACGCCACGAGCAGCGCCCGCACCTGCTGTCTCCGCTCGGTGAGGCCGGTGTGGCGCGGATCATCAGGGACGAGGTGGGTGAGGAGGCCGAGGACGAGTTCTGCGTCGAGTGCTGGACGGTCACCGGCGGAAGCCCCTTCGAGGCCGTCGAGCTGGCCATCAGGCTCCGTGAGCGGAAGGTGAGGGGCACCCAGGACGAGTTGCCCGTGATGCGGGACCTCGCCGCCGCGGTCAAGGGCCCCGGCCTGATCGAGCGCCTCAAACGGCTCGGCCCGGGCACCATCCGCTTCGCGTGGGCCGGCGCCGTCCTGGGCGGGCCCTTCTCACCGGAGGTCGCCGCCGACCTCGCGGTACTCGGCAGCGAGGAGGCCGCCGAGGCGGCCGAGAAGCTGCGCGCCCGGCGCATCCTCGCGGACGCCTACGAGCCCACGGGCGGCCTGGAGTTCGTCCACCCCCAGATCGCCACGACGATCTACCGCGACATCCCCGCGGGCCTGCGGGTCGGCATGCACAACGCGGCCGCCCATGCCGCCCAGGCGGTCGGGGCCGACCCCACCGTCGCCGCCCGGCACCTGCTGGAGGTTCCCTGCGACGGCCGGCCCGAGGCGGTCGCGTGCCTGCGCGCCGCCGGGCGTGAGTATCTGCGCGCCGGGGCTCCGGAGGCCGCCCGGCGCGTGCTGGCCCGGGCGCTGCGGGAACCGCCCCCGGCGGAGGACCGCGCCGCCCTTCTCCATGAGCTTGCCTGCTCCACTTTCCTGATCGAGCCCACGGCCACCGTCAGCCATCTCCGGGAGGCGCTGACGGAGCCGGGAATCGACCCCGACCTGCGCGCGTCCATCGTCTACCGGCTGACCCAGGCGCTGGCCCACACCGACCGGCTGACCGAGGCCGCGACCGTGGCCGCCGAAGAGGCGCGGCGCGCCACCAACGCGCGCGTCAAACTGCGCATGCAGGCCGATCACTTCGTGTGGAGCGCGTTCCGCGCCGACGAGCCCGACTCGTCCGCCCGCTCGCGCCGGCTGGCGCGCCTTGCGGACAAGCTGCCGGGCCGGGGCCTGGAGGAGCGCTACATCCTCGGTCTGCGGGCCTGGGACGCCCTCGTGCGCGGCGAGCCGCGGCGGACCGCCCTCGGGTATGCCGAGAAGGCCCTGCGCGGAGGGATGAGCTGGACCGACGAGAACCGCGGTTTCGAGGTGCCCGCGGCGGTCGCCCTGCTGTTCATGTACTGCGACCAGCCCCGGCGGGCCGAGGAGCTCTTCGCCGAAGGCATGGCCGAGTGCGAGCACATGGGGTGGCGCGGCTCCCACCTGGCGCAGGGCCAGACGCTCCTGGGCTACATCCGCTACCGACGTGGCTGCCTGCCCGAGGCGGAGGAACTCGTCCGGGCCGGGCTGCACACCGCCGAGCGCGTCGAAGGGGCGGTGCCCGCCCAGTGGTTCGCCATCGGCATTCTCATCCAGACCCTGCTGGCCCGCGGCCGCGTCGTGGCGGCACGCAGGCTCGCCGACAGCTACCACTACGGCGACGTGGTCCCCAACGCCGTCATCTTCCCGGATCCGCGCACGGTGTACGCCGACCTGCTCCTGGCGGAGGGGCGACTGGCGCAGGCGGCGCGGCTGTTGTCCGAGGTCGGGGACTGGCTGGACGCCCGGGACTGGCACAACCCCGCGTGGTGCCCCTGGCAGCTCGGGCTGGCCTCGGCACTCGCCCGTACCGCCCCCGACGAGGCGGTCCGCCACGCCCAGGACGCGGTCAAGCGGGCCCGGGACTTCGGTGCGGCGTCCGCGATCGGGCAGGCGCTGCACGTCCAGGCGGAGGTGACCGGCGGGCAGGCGGCACTCGATCTGCACACCCAGGCCGTCGACCATCTGGAGCGGTCGCCCGCCGCGTACGAACTGGCCCGTGCCCTGGTCGGCCACGGCGCCGCGCTGGCCCGCAGCGGCCGTCTGCACGACGCCGCCGACCGGCTCTACCAGGGCCTGGAGGGCGCGGTGCACTGCGGTGCCGAAGGTCTGGCCGCCCGGGCCAGGCGGGAGCTGTCCGCCGCGGGACTGCGCCCGCTGCCCCTGCGCTACGCGCAGACGGACATGCTGACGGCCCGGGAGCGCAGGGCAGCCGAGATGACGAGCACGGGCAGCCCGGCATCGGTCGTCGCGAAGGAGCTGCGGCTCACCGAGCAGGGCGTCCGGCAGCTCCTGTCCTCCGTGTACCGAAAACTCGGCACGGACGCGTCCGGCCTCGCCGACGCCCTGGCGAACCGCTCCCGGCACGACCGGTAGCGGCCGCCGGTCCGCTCACCGCTGCCTCGAGTTGTGCTGCGCCCGATGCCCCATCGACTCCCAGAACCTCCGCAGCTCCGTGGTGTTCGTGCGGCGCTGCCAGGAGGCCTTGGGACGGAACGGGAAGCGGGACAGAAGGGTGGACTGGGCGCGGCAGAAGGCCTCGCCGAGTTCCGCTCGGTGGCCGTCGAGGCCCTTGGGCGGGTACGGGCACAGTTCGAAGGCGCAGTCGTCGCGGCAGTTGGAGCCCGCCTGGGAGGAGGCCGTGCGGACGGTGGTGCCGCCCGGGTCCAGCGGGGTGCGGTCCAGGGTGAGGCAGGGCGGCAGGTCGGGCCGGTCGGTGTGCTGGAGGCGCCGGATGCGGTCGGTGGGCCAGTCTCCCCGTTCGGCCAGGTTCAGGAGCAGCAGCACGTCGGCGAGGAGTTGCTGCGCGGTCGGGTGCAGGGCGCTCCAGCCCGTGGAGGGCGGGATCCACAGATTGTGCTTGCGTGCCTCGCCCTGGGACGTCTGGGAGCCGACGTGCGCGGCGACGCCCGACTCGTCGATCCACAGGAACCGTTCGGGCTGCCGCGTCTCCAGGGCCCAGACGCAGAGTTTCCCGGCCGCGGTCACGAACGGGTGCTCCGGTTCGCCGTCCGGCCGGGCCAGCCACTGACGGACCTGCTGGGCGGGGTCGGACCCATGACCGCCTGACGGGCGACCTGCGACGTTGCCGTCGGGCAGGTCCCACAGGGTCAGCGCGTGCAGCAGCGTGAGGCGCGTGAACCAGAACCGGGAGCGCTTGAGCATGTCCCACGCCTGCTCGCTCAGGTACTCGCGGGCCTCGGGCCGGGCGTGCGGATGGCGGTGCCGGCGGTTCGCCGCGTACTTGAATCCCTGGGCCAGTGCCACCTCCACGCTGAGGTCGAGCCCGGCGACCCCGTCGAGACCGTCCGACCGGACGCCGACGCGCCGCACCCAGCTCTCCAGGAACGCGTACGGGGTGTCCTGGTGCCGGTGGGTGGTGACCGATCCGACGAGCAGCGGGATCAGCCAGGCGCACAGGGTGTTGTCCCGCCACTGCCGTTCCTCGGCCTCGCGGTCCTCGCGTTCCCGTCTGCGCTCCAGGCGCCGCTCGTCCTCACGCTCCTTCAGTTCCCGCTTCATGCGCGCGACCTGGCCCTCGCCCTGCCGGCGCAGTCTGGTCTCCCGCTCCCCCACCAGCTCCGGCTGCTGCCCGCCCCACAGCTTCTCCCGCCAGTCGGACTCCCGCTCGACCCGCAGGCCTTCGACCAGCTGCGGCCCGCGCAGCCTCGGCTGGAGCGCGGCGAAGGCGAGGTCCCCGCCGGCGCCGATCTCCTGCGCGATGGCCAGCCGCACCGGGTAGGAGGGCTCGAGTCGTGCGATCTCGAACATCTCCAGATAGGCGGGCCTGAGGGTCTGCCGCTGTGCGACGCCGCGCATGGCGTCGCCGAACCGGCCCACGAGCAGGGCCTTCGCGGTGCGCAGGGTGTGCGGGTCGCGGGCCCGCAGATCCGGCCAGGACGTGCACAGCCGCATGGCGATGAGGTGCTGCTCCGGCTGGGCGTCGACGCTGTCGATCTCCAGGGCGGCCGCGTACAGCTCCAGGGCCTTGCTGTGCAGGGTGCGGCCGAAGAGGGGCCGTACCTGGTGCTTGTCGTCGTTGTGGGGTGTGGTGTTCCTGACCGTCTGTGCCTGGCAGGCGGCGTCCATCAGCAGGTCCCGGGCGGCGCTCACCGGGCACCACAGTGTCCCGTCGGAGCCCGCCGCGCCCGGCTCTTCGTGGACGCACGCGCCGTCGGGCAGCCGGGAGTGCAGCACCATGGCGATCAGCAGTTCCCGGCCCGGTTCGCGCAGGGCCGCCGGGAAGTACGAGCCCTCCGTCGGCTGTGCCGGGACGTCGGGGTGGATCACCGCGTTCAGGAAGCGGGCCCCCAACTGGGCCTGGATCACGCTGTGCTGGAAGCGGACGCGGTCGCCGCCGAGCTCGACCAGCTCCATCCCGGCGCCCCAGTGGGCGGCGAGCCTGAGGTCGATGCCGCTGTCGCCGACCCTGCGGGCCAGCTCCCGGACGATCTCGGGGAAGCGGGAGCGGGCCGGGTCCTGCTCGTCGACGACGTCGGCGAACCGCACCTCGGAGGTGTCGAGGGCGAGTCCCACGCACGCCAGCGCGGACAGGTAGTGGACGACCGCGCGGCGCTCCTCCGGGGAGAGCGGCTGTTGCGGGCCGATGCGGCCGCTGATCAGGGCGCTGAGCCAGGTCTCGAACAGGTGGAACCTCAGGGACGCCCGGTCGCCGCCCCGCGTCTCGACGGCTTCCTCCTCCCCTTGGCCGGCGAGGGCGCGCTCCAGCAGTCCCTGCTCGTGCAGTTCGGCGGCGATCTCCAGGTAGGTCGGGGCCTCGGCGATGCCGGCCCGCTCGACGATCCAGTCCAGCCGCTGCCGGTCCTCCCCTGCGCCGCCGGACGAGATGTAGGTGAGGGCGGCTTCCTCGCTCAGCGGCTCCAGCTCGGTCAGGGACGCCTCCATGCCGTGCAGTGAGTCGTGCGGCCGGGAGGTGATGATCAGCGGCAGGCCCTCCTCGTTGGCACGGCGGATGGCCAGCCGGATGATGGTGTCGCGCTCCTCCGTCAGGTCCTCGGCGGTCAGCGCCTCTTCCAGGCCGTCCGCGAGCACCACGATCCGCCCCTGCTGGCACAGCCGCCGCCACACCTTCTCCGCCTCGGCGGCGGAGCGGATGTTGCCCTGCACCTCCCGGCAGAAGCGCTCGAAGGCCAGCTCCCGGAAGTCGAGGTTCTTGTCGGCTGCGCGCATCCGCAGCGGCACGGGCACCGCTCCGCGCTCCGCGAGCCGCTGCGTCAGCAGCACGACCAGCGCGGTCTTGCCGGTGCCGATGCCGCCGACGACGACGTGCGTGCGGCGGAAGCGGCGGTCCCGCAGGTCCTCCATGAGGACGGAGCAGAGCTGGTCGCGGCCCACGACCCGGCCGAAGATTCCGCCCGCGGTCTCCACGAGCTCGTGGGGTTCCTGGCGCGCCTTCCGCAGGTAGCCCCGGCGCACATGGCTGAACCGGAAGAAGAGGTAGGTGACGGTGGCCAGGGCGAGGGTGAGGAAGGGCATGAAGAGGGACTGGAGGACGGTGCAGCTGAAATCATCCTTTTTGCACTGGTCGCCCACCCATGCGGTGGGCGACCAGAAGCTCTTTTCCTGCGACAGGGTGATGACGGCCGTGACGACCAGGAACAGCAGGAGCAGCGCCCCGAGGAACGTCAGCACCAGCAGCGCCACGTACCCGCCGCTCTTGCGGACCCGCCAGGTCCGGGTCCGGTCGTAGCCCTGCCGCATCAGCCGGCGCCGGTGCAGCGCGCGGCGCAGGCCGAGCCCGTCACGGAGCATCCGCCCGAGCAGTCGCGACAGTCCTCCTCCTTCGAGTCGCGGGGCGGCAGGACCTTGAGAAGCACGCGTACCACCGTTCACCCCGTGAGGGTTCCGCGCCCGCAGGGTCCGGGGCGTCCGCGGGCGCCAGGTTCACCCGACGGAAGCCGCCGGGACCCGCCACCCGGCCGTACCCCGCCACGCCGGGCCGCGCGGACCCCCGTTCGCAACTTTCGCCCCTGCTGGACCACTTGACGTCTGAACCGTTTCACTGCTTCCCTCGAAACGCTGCTCATGGGAGCGCTCCCAACCACCCCCCACGTGAAAGGGAACCCCGTGCAGACCTCCCCCCATCCCTCCCCCAGACGGGCCCTGCCCGCTCTCCTCACCACCGCGCTGCTCGCCTGCCTGCTGTCCCTGACGGGCGGCTCTCCCGCGCGGGCCGCGGCGGGGGACGGCTCGGTGTCCGATCCCAACATCGCGTACGTCGGACGCTGGGACACCTCCTCCGGGACCGCGGCCGTGCCCAACTGGACCGGCGGCTACCTCCAGACCGGCTTCACCGGCACGACGGTGAAGGTCAGGGCCAGGAACGCGGTCAATTTCTACGCCAGCATCGACGGCGGCCCCGACGTCTTCCACGCCGGTGTGCGCGGCACGGTGAACCTCACCCCCCGGCCGCTCTCCCCCGGCACCCACACCCTGCGCCTGTCCTACCGCTCCGGTGACACCGTCTTCCAGGGTCTGGTCCTGGACTCCGGCGCGGGGACCGTCGCCGCCGGCGCCCCGTCCGGGCTGGTGGAGTTCGTCGGCGACTCCATCACGGCCGGGGCCCTGACCGAACGGCTGGCGCTGGACTCGTACGCCTGGAAGACCGGGGAACGGCTGGGGATGCGGCACACGCAGATCGCCCGCTCCGGGTACTGCCTGGTCGCGCAGTCGGGGTGCACCGGTCTGAGCGGGCAGTTCTTCAAGACGGCCAGCACGGGAGGCGCGAACTGGGACTTCTCCCGGTACCGGGCCGACGCGGTCGTCATCAACCTCGGCACCAACGACATCGGGCACGGCGTGTCCGGCGCCGCCTTCCAGTCGGCGTACACGACGTTCCTGCGGGACGTGCGCGCGAAGTACCCCACGGCGCATCTCTTCGCGGTGCAGACGCTGAAGAAGCGCTACGTCACCGAGACCAGGGCCGCCGTCAGCGCCCGCAACAGCGCCGGTGACGCCCGGGTGCACTACGTCGACACCTCGGGCTGGCTCACCGACGGCGCCGACTACGAGGACGGCAACGGGCATCCCAACGAGGCGGGTCACACCAAGTTCGCCGAGCGCCTGGCATCGGTCGTCCGCGCCCGGCTCGGCAGCGGCGCCATGGTGAAGGCGGCGGCTCCCGGGCAGCCCGGCGACCCGAACATCAAGTTCACCGGCCGCTGGGACACCACCAGCTCCGCCACCGCCTACACGCCGTACTGGGCGGGCGCCTACTACCGCGTCGGCTTCACCGGCCGGACGGTCAAGCTGAAGCAGCGGGGCACGATCGACCTGTGGGCGCGGATCGACAACGGGCCGGTGACGTTCTACGACGACGTCAAGGGAACGGTGAACCTGACCCCGTCGGCCCTCACCTCCGGCAACCACACGCTCCAGGTCAACTACCAGGTGGTGGCAGGCTCGTACAAGGGCGACGCCGTCTTCCAGGGGCTCGTCCTGGACAGCGGCGCGACGACCTTCGCCCCGCCGGCCCCGGCGAAGCTGGTCGAGTTCGTCGGCGACTCGATCACCGTCGGCACGACGACCTCGCAGAACGCCCGTACCGCGTACGGCTGGCTGATCGGGGAGCGGCTCGGCGTCGAGCACACGCAGATCGCACAGGGCGGGGCGTGCCTGGTGGCCGCGGCGGACGGCTGTGTGGGTCTCGAGCGGCAGTTCACCAAGCTCAGCCCCAACGCCGCGACGCCCGACTGGAACTTCTCCCGCTACCGGGCCGACGCGGTCGTCATCAACCTCGGCACCAACGACGTGGGGCACGGGGTGAGTTCCGCGCAGTTCCAGTCGGCGTACAGCAGTCTGCTGCGCAAGGTCCGCGCGGCGTATCCGCAGGCGTGGATCTTCGCGCTGGAGACGTTCCGCGGACGGTACGTCCCGCAGACCGAGGCCGCTGTGAAGGCCGCGGTCGCCGCCGGTGACGCTCGGGTCTCCTTCGTCGACACGACCGGCTGGCTGGGCTCCGGCGATCTGACGGACTCGGTGCATCCCAACGACCGGGGGCACCGGGTCATCGCCGACCGGCTGGCGCCGGTCATCGCGGCGAGGATCGGAGGGTAGGCCGCCGGGGCGGGCCTCACATCGGGCCGGGGCCCGCCCCGCCCTTGAGGCGGTCCAGGTCGGAGGGGCGGACCTGGATGACGATCAGGGCGATCAGCGCGGCGACGGCGGTGAAGATCGCCGCCATGATGAAGGCGGCCGAGACGCCGGCGGTGAGGATCTCGTCGGACCAGGGTTTCGGCAGTTGCCCGGTGCGTTCGAAGCGCAGGCGCTCGGCAGGGGGCGCCTGCTGAAGGAAGAGCGGTATCTGCTTCCCGGCTTCGTTGGTGCTGGCCGTGCCGTACATGGTGACCAGGATGGACAGGCCGAGGGAGCCGCCGACCTGCTGGGTGGCGTTGAGCAGTCCGGATGCGGCGCCGGTCTCCGGCGTGGACACGTTGGACAGCGCCATGAGGGTCAGCGACACGAACTCCATGCCCATGCCGAGGCTGAAGACGAGCATCGGGCCGAGGACGCTGCCCGCGTAGGTGGAGTGCACGTCGGTCAGGGTGAGCCAGGCCAGCCCGGCCGCGGCCAGGATCGCGCCGATCACCATGAACGGCTTGGGCCCGTAGACGGGCAGGAACCGCGAGGCCAGTCCGGCGCCGATGGCGATGACCGCGCTGACCGGCAGGAAGGCGAGGCCGGCTTCGAGCGGGCTGAACCCCAGTACGTTCTGCACGAAGAGCGTGAGGAAGAAGAACATGCCGAAGATCGCGGCGGCCAGGCACAGCATGATGCCGTACGTGCCCGCACGGTTGCGGTCGGCGAACATGTGCAGGGGCGTGATGGGCTGTCTGGAGCGCCGCTCGATCAGGATGAAGCCCGTCAGGACGACGGCCGCCGCACCGAACGAGGCGAGGGTGAGGGCGTCGCGCCAGCCCTCCTGCGCGGCCCTGATGAATCCGTAGACGAGCAGCACCATGCCCGCGGTGGAGGTGAGCGCGCCGGTGATGTCGAAGCGCCCGGGGTGGCGTTCGGACTCCCTGATCCAGCGCGGTGTGGCGAGCACGATGAGCAGGCCGATGGGCACGTTCACGAACAGCACCCACCGCCAGTTCAGCCACTCCACCAGGATTCCGCCCGCGAGCAGGCCGATCGCGCCGCCGCCCGCCGATACCGCGGCGAAGACCCCGAAGGCACGGTTGCGTTCCGGTCCTTCGCGGAAGGTGGTGCTGATCAGGGCGAGGGACGTCGGGGAGGCGATGGCGCCGCCGACACCCTGGAGGGCGCGTGCGCCCAGGAGTTGACCGGCGTTCTGGGCGAATCCGCCGAGGAGGGAGGCGAATACGAAGAGCAGCACGCCGAAGATGAAGACGCGCCGCCGTCCCAGGATGTCGCCCGCCCTGCCGCCGAGCAGCAACAGGCCGCCGAAGGTGAGGGTGTAGGCGTTGACCACCCAGGCCAGGCTCGTGGTGGAGAAGTCCAGCGCGCTCTGGATGTGCGGCAGCGCGATGTTCACGATCGTGATGTCGAGGACCACCATCAGCTGGCACGAGGCGATGACGAACAGTGCCATCGCGTTCCCGCCACCACCGGATTCCCTGGTGGTGGTCGCCTGTGGTGTAGCCGGCTGCGGGCTGCTGCCTGCGGTGTCCACCGTTCGACGGTACGCCCGGCTTCCGGGCCTCACCACTCGATCAACGGCGGTACCGCCGCACTGAAATTGCCATGGTTTGCGGTGACAATCGTTCAAGGCGGTCATCGGGCCGCGACGGCCGAGTGGGAGCGACAGTGATCCGCGTTCTTCTCGTCGAGAACACCCGCCTGGTGCGGGGAGCGTTCGCTGCGCTGCTGTCCCGTGAGGACGACATCGAGGTCGTCGCCGAGGCCGACGGCAACAGTGACGTGGTGGCGCGTGCCGTGGCGTGCCGGCCCGACGTGGCCGTGATCGACGTGGACTCCAGGGAAGGCGAGGCGGTCGCCGTCCGGGGCGAGCTGCGGGCGCGGCTGCCGGAGTGCCGGATGCTGCTGATGATGGCCTCGACGACGCCCGAGCGGCTGCGCCGCATGCTCGATCTGCACGCCGCGGGCGTCATCAGCACCAACGCCCCGCCGGACCGGCTGGTCCACGGGGTGCGCAAGCTGGTGCGGGGGCAGCGGTTCGTCGACCCCGAGTTCGCGCTGGCCGCGCTGGACGCGGGGGCCAACCCGCTGACCCCGCGCGAGGTGGAGGTGCTGCGGCTGACCGCCGACGGCACTCCCACCAGGGAGATCGCGCAGCGGCTGTGCCTGTCCGTTGCGACGGTCCGCAACCATCTGTCGGCGATCACCAGGAAGACGGGCGGCCGCAATCGGATCGATGCGATCCGGATCGCCGTGGAGTCGGGCTGGGTGTGAACCGGGCAGGTCATCGAGGTGAACCTGCCCGGCCCCCGCGGGCCCTCTCGCCCTGTCCCGCCGATCTCCGTCGAGCATCGCAGAGCGGGAAGCCGTGCAACAGCATCGTTCGTCACGCCGGCGCCGTGAGACCGTCACCCCCGGACCGGGAGGAACAGTGATACGGCATGGGCGTTCCGACCCGGCCGCCCGGTCAGCGGCCGCCTCGGATCAGGCCGGTCAGATAGCGCCACAGCGAGGAGCGCTGCCTGGCGGACTGGTCCGGCAGGACCTCCTGGGCCACCTCCGGCGCGGGTCCGTCCGCCGGCGGCCGGGCAGGCGCCGCGGAGAGTTCGTACCGCACGGGCAGCGAGCGCAGGCCGCGCATGAACGGGGAGGAGCGCCAGGGCAGTTGGTCGGCGGGCAGGGCGAGATCGAGGTGGTCGAACCGCTCGAACAGGCGCCCCACACCGGCCGCCGCGACCGTCGAGGCGAGCTCCCGCGACGGGCACTGGCGCGGTCCGGCTCCCCAGGACAGATGCGCCCGGGTGCTGATGGTGGTGCCGGAGGCGACGTGGTCGGCGAAGAGCGGGTCGGCGTGCGCGGCCGCCGAGGAGACCCACACCGGGTCGCCGGCCCGGATGGTGTAGTTGCCGAGCGGGGTGTCCTCGGCCGCGAAGCGCGGGACGAAGTTCACCAGGGGCGGCTTGCGCATGACGGACCGGTTCATGGCCTCCCTGACCATCCCGGCGGACAGGCTGGCGCGCACGCTGCCCTCGCCCGAGATGACCTCCACGACGGTGTTGGAGATGAGGATGCCGACGTGGTCGGAGGTCATGCCGAGCAGCATGAACAGTTCGCGGGCCAGATGGTCGAGCGACAGATCCGGGTGCGCGGCCAGCAGGTAGGAGGGGAAGTCGTCGCCCGGCTTCTCCAGCTTCGTCGCGGCCAGTTCCGCCAGTGTCGCGAGCAGGCGCTCCAGTGCGGCCTCCGCGTCCGGGCCCGCGTCGAGCACGCGCCACATGTCCATCAGCGCGTCGTCGCCCTGTGAGCCGGGGAAGCCGAGCAGATGGCTGGCCACCATCAGCGGCAGCGGCCGGGAGAACTGCGCGGACAGGTCCGCCACGCCCGTCTTCCCGCCCTGCCCGACCAGGGTGATCAGCTCGTCGGCGTAGGCGGTGACGGCGGCCTTGAGGCGCTTGGCCTGGGGGTGGCGCGGGTCCTGGAACGGCTTGAGGGCCACGTCCCAGGCCGTGCGCAGCGGCCGGTAACCGGGGCCGCCCTGGATCAGGATGTGGTTGACCTCCAGGGACGGGCCGAGCGGCCAGTCGGCCGGCACCCGGCCCTCGGAGCGGGCCCGCCAGTTCTCCAGCCCCTTGGGGAAGCCGTCGTTGTCCTGGAGGACCTGGAGCGCCTCGCGGTAGCCGAGGACCAGCCAGGCGGGTACGCCGAGCAGGTCGACCGGCGCGACCGGGCCGTGCTGCTGCCTCAGCCGCTCGTACACGAGCGCGGGGCGCGTCTCGTAGTCACGGGTCAGCAGCGGCTGGGGACTCAGCGCCTCCAGCCGCGTGTCGTCCAGGTCCACTGATCCGCCGTCACCCCACTGGGAGTCCATCGTCTTGCCACCCTCCGACACGCCCCGTACCGGTGCACCATCAGCCGGTAACCGGAAACGGTGGGGACCCTACCCCAGAGGCAACCGGCGGGTAACGACGGGGGGTGGGATCACACGGGGGTGATCCGGCGCCGGGCCGTGGATCAGGCAGCGGTGTAACCGAGTTGGCGCCGCATGTAGGGCGTCATGAGGGTCTTCGCCTTGGCCATGACGGTGGTACGGCTGCCGAGGACGGCGGACTCGCCGCCCGGCACGGGCAGCACGGTGAGTCCGTCGGCCGGGCCGAACGGCACGATGAGCGGGGTGCGCTGGACCGGCCGGTAGAAGCGTGGCTCCTTGCGGTGCCTGCCCGAACTCTGCAGGTAGGCGCGGATGTTGTGGGCGGCGATGTCCGCCTGCGCGAGGGCGGCGGGGGTGATCTTGAGTTCGCTGACGTCGTTCACGTCGCCGACGGCGAACACGTCCAGCTTGCCCTCGACCCGGAGCGTCCGGTCGACCTTGACGCGTCCGTCCCTGTTCAGCCAGTCACCGTGTCCGGCCAGGCGGAGCCAGAGCGTGTTGGGTGTGGTGCCCGTCGCCCAGAAGGAAAGGTCGGCCTCGATGACGTCGCCGCGGCCGTCGCGGTAGGTGCCGAAGTCGTTGCCGGGGGACATGAACGAGTCGAGCCGTACCTCGATGTCGTGGGACTCCAGCCACGACAGGGCCTTGCGTCCCGGCCGCGCGCTGCCCGTGGAGTCGAGCAGCGCGGGCCCGGAGTGGGCGAGCGTGACGCGGGCTTCCGGCCGGGCGAGGCGGATCTCGGCGCTGAGTTCGACGCCGCCGGGGCCGCCGCCGACGACGAGGACGTGCTCGGCCGTGGCGACGTTGCGCTGGTGTTCGGCGAACGACTTGGCCGCCTCCTCGACGGTGGTGCCCACGAAGCGGGCCGGCTCGGGGTAGTCGGCGCCGGTGGCGATCACGACCACGTCGTAGGGCAGCCGCTCGCCCGTGGCGAGGACGACCTGCCGCTCGGCGGTGTCGATACGGACGGCCTTGCCCGCGACGACGCGGCCGTGGTGGAGCAGCCGGTCGTACGGGATGAAGGGCGTGTGCGTCCACTCGGGGCGCACACCCGCGCGCAGGGAGGCGACGCGGTGGAAGAAGACCTCCTTGCGGTCCACCAGCGTGACCCGGGCCGTCGTGTCCAGCCGCTTCGCCAGCCTGACACCGCCGTAGCCGCCGCCGATCACCACTACGTCGCCGTCGTACACACCCAGTCTCCTGTGCCTGGTGGGGGGTGCGAGTGCCGCCGCGGAACGGGCCCCGCTCGGATCGGCCCCCGGCGGCCACTCGACTGACGGTGAGATTAGCTCTTGAAACTTAAAGAGATTCCGAGGTTCCGTGCATGTTCCGTGAAGGGATCGGCACCCTGACCGGACGTCACTTCCCCCAGATCTTCCGGTACGCCTCCCGGTAGCCCGACGGATCCCAGCTCGTGGCGCCGTCACTGTTGCCGGCCGTGGCGATGTGGACGGGGGCCGTGTAGCCGCTGGCCGGGCGGCCGGAGAAGGCCCGGTTGAACTCGTCGACGATCTGCCAGCCCTGGAGGGACAGCGGTTCGGGCACGGTGGCGGCCTGGTACTGCCTGCTGTTGATGCGCTGGAAGGCGGACGGATCACCGTCGCCCGCGCCGATGTTGTACGGCGGCCCCGAGCCCTTCTCGCCGGCCGCGCGGAAGGCGGGGGCGGCGTCGGCGAAGTACAGGTCGTTGATGGCGACGGAGTGCGTCCACCGGTCCTGGAACCGGGAGAGCAGCGAGGAGATCTCCCGGGGGGTGCGGCTGCTCGCGTCGGGGATCGGGATGTTCTCGACGGACAGCAACCGCACCCCCCGGCAGCTGGTGAGTTCCTTCCTGATCAGGTCGGATTTGTTCCTGGCGAAGGGGATCGACGCGTCGGTGATGAGCACGACCCCGGCGCGGCCGTCCGAGTCGGAGATGATCCACTGCGCGCTGATGCGGGCCACCTCCTGGACGCGGGTGGTGACGTTGGTGAAGAGGTCGGGCTGCCGGCTCGGGCCGGGCTCGGGGACCGCGTGCCAGCCGATGAGCGGGATGCGCTGCGCGTTGGCCCGGGCGGCCTGCTGTGCCGTCGAGTCGGGGTCGAAGCCGCCGATGACGATGCCCGACGGCCTGAGGGCCACGGCCTCGCTCATGGCCGCCTGGATGCCGGCGGGGGTGCCTTGGCCGTCGATCACGCGGACGTTCCACCCGATGACCCGTGCGGCTTCCCGCACCCCCCTCGCGGCGCCCGCGACACCGGGATTGGTCATGGTCTGGGCGACGTAGACGATGGTCCTGCCCGGCACCGCCTCCGGGCCGCTGGTGGGGCCGCCCCAGGGGATGTCGGTCCGCTCCGCCCGGGTGACGGCGGCCCGGGCCCCGGCCTGGACGTCGGGGCAGCCGCTCGGGCCCGTCGCGGTCTGGTCCGCGCCGTCCGACGAACCGCGTTCGCAGCCGAGGAGGGCGGTCGCCGTCGCCAGCAGGGCGCAGCAGGCGAGCCGCGTGGTGCGGGCTCCGGGGGCGGCCTTGCGATTGCGGTGCACGGGGGCTCCTGTGAGGGGATCGGCGCGGCGGAACGTGCCGAGGGGGTCAGGGGGGTGATCCCGCGGTACCGCCCTCCGGCGTCGGGGAGGACGGTGGCGGGGACGACGGTGCTGGGGTCGACGGTGGTGGGGGCGGCGCGGCGGGTGTGTCGCGGGCGGCGGCGCCGCCGCGCAGCCGGCGGCGGGCGGCGTATCCGGCCAGGCCCACGGCGATGAGCAGGGTCCCGCCGTGGAACAGCGGCACCGTCCAGAAGTCGGCGCCCAGCTGGGCGATGCCGGTGAGGCCTACGGCCAGGACGGCGACGGCGACGACGGTGCCGAGGGCGTTGGGCCGGCCGGGTTTGATCGCCGTCGAGCCGAGCAGGGCTCCGACGAAGGCGGGCAGCAGGTAGTCGAGGCCGACGCTCGGGTTGCCGATCTGCTGCTGGGACGCGAGCAGCACACCGGCGAAACCGACGATCAGCCCCGAGGCGGCGAACGCGTAGACGGTGTAGGTCCGGGTCGGAATGCCGACGAGGTCGGCCGCGCGCGGGTTCGATCCGACGACGTACAGGTACCGGCCGAGCGGCAGCCGCTCCAGCACCAGCCAGAGGATTCCCGCGAGGGCGAGCACGTAGAAGGCGGGGACCGGGAGGCCGAGGAACGTGGAGTCGTAGAGGTCGGTGAACCCGGGCGGGAGGCCCTGCGGGCCCGGGACGATCCGGCTGCCGTCGGTGATCCAGCCGGTCACGGCGTACATCATGCTGCCGGTACCGAGGGTGGCGATGAAGGAGTCGATCCGGCCGAACTCGACGATGACGCCGTTGAGGACGCCCACGACCAGCCCTCCGGCGAGCACGGTGAGGCAGGCGAGCGGCCAGGGCCAGTTCTCGTTGACGACGAGCTGCATCACCATGACGTGGGCCAGTCCGAGGCCGTAGCCGATGGAGAGGTCGAACGCGCCGGTCACGATGGGCACCATTGCGGCCAGCGCGAGGACGGCCGGGATCGACTGGTTGGACAGGATCGAGTCGACGGTGTCCAGGGTGGGGAAGGTGTCCGGCAGGGCGAGGGAGAAGACCAGGTAGAGCAGGGCGGTGAGGGCGAGCAGACCGTAGGCGCCGATGCGGTGCCCGCCGGGGGCGCGCGGGCGCTTGGAGCGGGGCGGGGAGGGGGCGGGCGGTTCGGTCATGGCTTCGTCACGGCCGTCGCGGTGGGCGCGGGCATGGCCGAGGCAGCCCGGGTGAGCCCGGTGACGGTGAGGGCGCTGCCGCTCAGCTCGGCCGTCACGGCCCCGCGGACGAAGACCAGCGTGCGCCCGCACACGCTCGCGATCTCCTCGAAGTCGGTGGACAGGAGCAGGACCGCGAGGCCCGCCGACAGCGCCTCGTCGAGCAGGCGGTGGATCGCGGCCTTGGCGCCGATGTCGACGCTCGCGGTCGGCTCCTCGAGGATCAGCAGCCGCAGCTCCGTCCGCAGCCAGCGGCCGATCATGACTTTCTGCTGGTTCCCGCCGGAGAGCGTGGCGATGGGGGCCTCGCTGTCGCGGGGACGCACCGAGAACCGGTCGATCAGGGCGGCGGCCTGGACGCGCTCGCGGCGGGGACCGATCCAGCGCGGCGCCGGCCGGCCGCCCGCGCGGGGATTGGCCAGGAGGTTCTCCCGCACGGTCAGTTCGGCGAGGCAGCCCTCGCGCAGCCGGTCCCCCGGTACGAAGCCGACGCCGCGGGCGACGGCCTCCGCGACCGTGCGGGGCTGATAGGGCCGCCCGAGCAGCACGGCCCGTCCTCCGAGGAGGGGCCGGTCCCCGGCGAGGGCCCGCCCCAGCTCCGTGTGCCCGGCATCCGACAACCCGACCAGCCCGAGGACCTCACCGGCCCCGAGCTCCAGACTCACCGGCCCGGCCCGCGCGGCCCGCACACCGTCGAGGGTCAGGACGGGCGGTGTACGGCCCGGGGGCTTGGCGGGGCGGGCAGCGGGCGGCGCCGTACCGCCAGGGCCGGCGGCGCCCCGAGGACTGGCCGCGCGATCGGCGGCCGAACCAGCGGCGGGACGATCCGCACCGCCACCGGCGATACGGTCACCAGCCGGAGTACCGCCCGGGCCGTCGACGGCCGGAACACCGGCGAGACCGTCGGAAGCCGGAGTGCCGGGCGGGCCGTCGGCGGGCGGAGCACCAGCCGGGCCGTCGGCAACCGGCGCACCGGCAAGGCCGTCGGCAGGCGAAGCGCCAGCGGGACGATCCCCACCCGGGGACACGGCCGAGCGGTCGACGGGCCGCATGCCGACGGGACCGTCCGCAGCCGGAGTACCGGCGGGACGGTCAGCACCCGGAGTACCGGCCGGGTGGCCGGCAACCGGAGTGTCAGCCGGGCCGTCGGCAACCCGCGCATCGGCGAGGCCGCCGGCAGCCGGAGTGCCAGCCGGGCCGTCGGCAGGCGGAGCACCAGCCAGGCCGTCGGCAACCGGCGCACCGGCCAGGCCGTCGGGCGGGCCCTCCGTGGCCGGAGTTTCAGGGGACTGGGGAGCCGGTGAGGGGCCGGTGGCAGGGGGTTCGGGGTGCTCGCCGACGATGTCGTGGACCAAGCTGGTGGGGGCGTGGTCCGCGAGTCTGCCGTGGCTGACGAGGCGGCCGTCTCGCAGTACGGCGTAGGTGTCGGCCACCTGGTACACCTCGTCCAGGCGGTGGCTGACGTAGAGGATGGCGTGGCCGCGGTCGCGCAGGTCGTGCAGGACGCCGAAGAGCCGGGCGCTGTCCGCGGCGGGCAGGCGGGCGGTCGGCTCGTCCAGGACGATGAGCTTCGCGCGGGCCGCCAGGGCCCTGGCGATCGCGACGAGTGAGCGCTCGGCCGGTGAGAGCCCGGAGACCGGCGCGTCGGGGTCGAGGTGCCCGGCGACGGTCCGCAGCGCGTCGACGCAGCGCTCGCGCGTGCGCCGCCAGGAGATCAGCCCGGTCCGGCGTGCGTACCCGGTGGTCAGGGCGATGTTCTCGGCGACCGTCATCCACTCCACGAGACCGAGGTCCTGGTGGATGAAGGACATGCTCCGGGACGCGGCGGGACTGCCGAGAGGCATACCGTCGACGGTGATCTGTCCCGCGTCGGCGGGGTGGACGCCGGCGAGGACCTTGATGAGCGTGGACTTGCCGGCGCCGTTGGGCCCGAGGAGGGCGAGCACGCTGCCGGCGTGGACGTCGAGGTCGACCCCGGCCAGCGCGACGGTCCCGCCGAACCGCTTGCCGAGCCCGCGGATACGGACCAAGGGCTCCGGCCCGAAGGGTGAAGCCGCCTTCACCGGCGTGTCAGGAGCGTCGCGCACCCGATCAAATTACAGCATTTCGGGCACCTTTCGGCCGCTGCGACTCCCACGCGGGTCGGCGGACCCGTCAGGCGGCGTCGAGCCCGCATTCGGCCCAGATGACCTTGCCCTCGGGGAGGTAGCGCGTGCCCCAGCTCTGCGAGAGCTGCGCGACGAGGAACAGTCCGCGTCCGCCCTCGTCCGTACTGGCCGCCCGGCGCAGATGGGGGGCGGTGTTGCTGACGTCGGAGACCTCGCAGATCAGGGTGCGCCCGTACAGCAGCCGGACCCGGATCGGCCCGGCGCCGTGCCGGATGGCGTTGGTGATCAGCTCGCTGAGGATCAGCTCCACGGCGAACGCCGTCTCGTCCAGCCCCCAGTCGGCCATGCGCCGCATGGCCGACGCCCGCGTCTCGGCGACCACCGCCGGGTCGGCGGGCAGCTCCCAGGTGGCGATCCGGCCGGGATCCAGGGCGTGCACGCGGGCGACGAGCAGGGCGATGTCGTCGTGCGGGTGCGCGGGCGCCACGGTGTCCAGGACCGCCTGGCAGGTGTCCTCGGGTGCCCGCTCCGGGTGGGCCAGGGCGGTACGCAACTGCTCCAGGACCACGTCGACGTCGCGGTTGCGGTCCTCGATGAGTCCGTCGGTGTAGAGCACCAGCTGACTGCCCTCGGGGAGGTCGATCCCGACCGTGTCGAACGGCAGACCCCCGAGACCGAGCGGGGGCCCGGCCGGAAGGTCGGGATAGGACACGGTGCCGTCGGGGTGGACGAGTGCGGGCGGCGGGTGACCGGCGCGCGCCATGAGGCACCGCTGCTCGGTCGGGTCGTAGACGGCGTACAGACACGTCGCGCCGATGACCCCCGCGCCCTTGCCGTCGGGGTCCTCCCGGTCCAGGCGTCCTACGAGGTTGTCGAGGTGGGTGAGGACCTCGTCCGGGGAGAAGTCGAGCTCGGCGAAGCTGCGCGCGGCGGTGCGCAGCCGGCCCATGGTGGCCGCGGAGAGCATGCCGTGGCCGACGACGTCGCCGACGAGGAGCCCGACACGGGTGCCGGAGAGCGGGATGACGTCGTACCAGTCCCCGCCCACGTCGGACTCGGCGGGCAGATAGCGGTGGGCGACCTCGACGGCGTCCTGGTCGGGCAGACCGTGCGGGAGGAGTCTGCGCTGCAGAGCCAGGACCATGGTGCGCTCGTGGGTGTAGCGCCGGGCGTTGTCGATGGACAGGGCGGCGCGGGCGGCGAGCTCCTGGGCCAGCGAACGGTCGTCGTCCCCGAAGGAGCTCCCGGCGCGGTAGAAACTGGCGATGCCCAGGACGACACCCCGGGCGAGCAGGGGCACCGCGATGAGGGACTGGACGTGGGCGAGCAGGTGTGCGGTGTGCTCGGGGTCCTGGGCGAGCCAGCCCGCGGCGGCCTTCAGGTCGGGTTCCAGCACCGCCTCGCCGCTGGTCAGGCAGCGCAGCTGGGGCGCGGTCGGGCCGAACTCGATGCGCTTGCCGGGCTGTGTGAAGGGCAGTCCGTCGCGGACGCCGTGCAGCACCGTGCGGCGCAGGTCGGCGAGGGGGTCGGCGGACTCCTCACCGCGCAGGACGGCGTCGGGCAGGTCGATGGTGACGAAGTCGGCCAGGCGCGGGACCGCCGTCTCGGCCAGTTCCTCGGCGGTACGGCGCACGTCCAGGGTCGTGCCGATGCGGGCGCTGGCCTCGGACAGCAGCTCCAGGCGCCGGCGCGCGGCCAGGGCGTAGGCCCCGACGTGCGGCTCCCCCACCATGACGAGCCCCCGGGCCGGGAAGGGCGAGCCGGTGCGGTCGTCCACCGCGCCACTGCCGCCGTACGGCGCGTCCCCACCGCCGTCGGCGGCATCCCCGCCAACGTCCCCGCCACCGTCCCCGCCACCGTCGACGGTGCCCGCACCGCCACCGGCCACACCGGGACCACCGTCAGCCACGCCCCCAGCGCCGTCCGCCGCCCCCCTGCCGCCCTCGGCCCCGCCGGTGTCGCCGTACCCCGCGGGCAGCCGGTCACCGTCGGGCGCGACGGCCGGGCCGGACGCGGCGGCGAGATATCCGGACGGCAGGGTGACCGACGGTCGGGCGGGCAGCTGGGCGGCCGCAAGGGCGGCGAGGTCCGGCAGCTCGTCCGCCTGGTGCGGGAGGACGAGAGCCCCTCCTGCCGGGGCGCCGGGCAGTACCGCCTCGACAGCGAAGCCCCGCACCCCGGAGGCGCTCGTCATCGGGCGGCTCACGAGAGTCACCCGCCGGCCTCCGGGCAGGGTCACGTCGATGGCGGCCCGCTGCCCGCGGGAGATCAGCTCGGCGGCCTTCTCCCTCAGGACCGCCTGGTCACGCGGGTGGAACTCGTCGGCCACCGCGTCGAGGGCGATGCCGCCGTGCGCGCCGGCCTCGCTCCCGGCGGCCAGGTACGTCCGCAGCAGGGCGCGCTCGTGCGCGGAGCTCTGCCCCAGCAGCCGCCGCTCGATGTTCTCGGCCGCCCGGCGGATCGCCGCGCCCAGCGCGGGCTGTTCGAAACTGCGCGGATAGCCGAAGCACAGGACGCCCTCGATCCGCCCGTTGAGCGGGTCACGGACGGGCATCGCGACGCAGGCGTTGCCCTGGGAGCGTTCCGCGAAGTGCTCGGCGCCGTAGACACGGATGAGCTGCCGCTCCGCCAGGGCGAGACCGATGCCGTTGGTGCCGGCGACCTGCTCGGCGAACACGAATCCCGGCACCCGCTGGATCGCCGGGAGGTTCCTGGCCATCGAGGGATCCCCGAACCGGCGCAGGAGGACCGTCCCGTTCGCGTCGGCGACCGAGATGTTGATCTGGCTGCCGGAGAACGCGATCTGGAGCCGGTCGAGCACCGGCACCGCCGCGCGGACGATACGGCCCCCGGCGTCGAAGTCCTCCCGGTAGGGGAGGTCGGTCCCGTCCGGCGACAGGCCCAGGGACCGGCTGCGCCGCCACGAGTTCAGGATGGACGTCCGGACACCCGTGTCGACCGGCTCGCCCTGGAGAAACCGCTCACGCAGCCGGGCGGGCCCCGTGCCCTCAGTCGCACGTCCCGCCGGCTTGGGTTCCTCGCCGGACCGAACCACGCTTCGCCTCGCTTGCGCCCGCGATCATCCGCTGCTCGGAAGAGAATCTGGCATTGACGAGGATACGGGCATTACGGGCACGCGTCACGGTGTGCCAGAGCCGTTCGGGCACCGCACCGAGGGCTCCGGCCGGGCGGACCCCGGTCACCCCAGGAAACTCAACCGCACCTTCCGCTCCGGGTTGTCCTTGTTCGTGTCCACGAGGCACACCGACTGCCATGTCCCGAGCTCCAGCCGGCCGCCCAGCACCGGCAGGGTTGCGTGCGGCGGGACGAGGGCCGGCAGGACGTGGTCGCGGCCGTGGCCGGGACTGCCGTGCCGGTGCTGCCAGCGGTCGTCGGCGGGCAGCAGGGTGTGCAGTGCGGCCAGGAGGTCGTCGTCGCTGCCGGCACCGGTCTCGAGAACGGCGATTCCGGCCGTCGCGTGCGGGACGAAGACATTGAGGAGGCCGTCACGCCCGGCCGCCGCCTCCCGCAGGAAGGACTCGCAGTCGCCGGTGATGTCGACGACCCTCTCCGTGGAACCGGTGCGGACGTTCAGAACTCGGGTGGTGAAGACATCTGACATGCCCCCATCCTGACGCACGCGCCCGGTTCCGCCCGGCTGCCCCCGCCCGGGTGGCGGTACCGGCGTCCACAGGACGAGACGCCCGTTGACCGTGCGCAGGCAAGCTGGCTAAGTTCAGCCGCATGTTGCGTTCAGCCCTGCTCACCACGCGCGGTCACATCGACCTGCTGCGGGTGGCATCCGCCGCGTGTCGCCGCGGCTGCTGACGCCCTCCCCCCCTCGCATTCCGGTTCCCTCGCCGTGGTTCCGCCTGCCCGCTGAACTTCCCTGTTCTCGCCTGAACTTCCCGGTTCTCACCTGAACTCCTCCGTTCTCGCCTGAACTCCCTGTTCTCGTCGGTGCGGCGGTGGCGAGGTGCGCCTCACCCTGCCCTCGCTCTTCCCTCGTGGAGCCTTCATGAGCATCAGCCATGCCCCGCCCAGGTCATCAGAACCCGATATTTCGCCTATATCGGCTCCTGACCTGGACCTCCAACCCCTCGTCCCCACCTCTGCCCGCCGCACCCGCGTCCCCCGCTGGCTGCGCCGCACCACCGGCCCGGTCCTGCTGCTGGCGTTGTGGCAACTCCTCAGCAGCACGGGCGCGTTGCAGCCGGACGTGCTCGCCTCGCCCGGCCGTATCGCCCAGGTCGCCGGGGACATGGTGGCCGACGGCTCACTGCCCGCGGCCATGGGCACCTCGCTCCAGCGGGTCGCGGCCGGACTGCTGCTCGGCCTGGCTGTCGGCACCGGACTCGCCCTGCTCTCGGGCCTGTTCCGGATCGGGGAGGACCTGGTCGACGCGCCAGTGCAGATGCTGCGGACCGTGCCGTTCGTAGGGCTCATCCCGCTGTTCATCATCTGGTTCGGCATCGGCGAGGCTCCCAAGGTCGCCATCATCACGCTCGGCGTGACCTTCCCGCTCTACCTCAACGTCTACGCCGGGATCCGCGGCGTGGACGCCCAGTTGATCGAGGCCGGGGAGTCCCTCGGGCTGTCGCGCTGGGGACTCGTACGGCACGTCGTCCTCCCGGGCGCGCTGCCGAACACCATGACCGGTCTGCGCTACTCGCTCGGCATCGCCTGGCTCGCGCTGGTCTTCGCCGAGCAGGTCAACGCCGACTCCGGCATCGGGTTCCTCATGGTGCAGGCGCGGGACTTCCTGCGGACCGACGTGATCGTGGTCTGCCTGGTCGTCTACGCCTTCCTCGGCCTGCTCGCCGACTTCATCGTCCGCTCTCTCGAAAAGGTGCTGCTGCAATGGCGACCGACGTTCACCGGCCGGTGACCCCCCAGGCGGTCCACGTCGAGGGGCTCACGCGGTCCTTCGACGGCCGTGCCGTCATCGACGATCTGCGACTGGACGTCCGGCCGGGCGAGTTCGTGGCCCTGCTCGGGCGCAGCGGCTGCGGCAAGTCGACGCTGCTGCGCATCCTCGCCGGGCTCGACCGCGACATCGAGGGCACCGTCCTGGTGCCGCGCCGCAAGGCCGTCGCCTTCCAGGCACCCCGGCTGATGCCGTGGAAGAAGGTGTGGCGCAACGTCCTGCTCGGCCTGCCCGGCAAGCCCGAACGGGCCGTCGCCGAGCAGGCCCTCGACGAGGTCGGCCTCGGCCACCGCTCGGCCGCCTGGCCCAAGACGCTCTCCGGCGGCGAAGCCCAACGTGCCTCGCTCGCACGGGCGTTGGTGCGCGAGCCCGATCTGCTGCTGCTCGACGAGCCGTTCGGCGCGCTCGACGCCCTCACCCGCATCAAGGCCCAGCGGCTCGTGGGCGAGTTGTGGCAGCGCCGGGGCTGCGCGGTGCTCCTCGTCACCCACGACGTGGAGGAGGCCGTACTGCTCGCCGACCGCGTCCTGGTGATGGACGGCGGCGTCATCGCCCACGAGCAGCGCATCGACCTCGACCGTCCCCGCGACATCACCGACCCGCGCTTCGCCGCACTGCGCGCCACTCTCCTCGAACGCCTGGGCGTCGAGGCGACGGCCGCCGAAGCCGCCTGAACTTCTTCACGCACGACCCACACGAACGGAACCGCCATGCGACGACGCCTCGCCCCCGCCGCCCTGCTCCTCCCCCTCGCCCTGCTGCTCACCGCCTGCGGCGGGAACTCGGCCGCCGGCACGTCGGACGGCGGCACCGACGGCCACGGCCCCGTCACGATCAACGTCGGTGACCAGAAGGGAGGTTCGGAGGCCATCCTGCGCGCGGCGGGGGAACTGAAGAACCTCGACTACAAGATCAAGTGGTCGACGTTCACCTCCGGCCCGCCCCTGCTGGAAGCCGTGAACGCCAAGGCCGTGGACATCGGCGGCGTCGGCAACACTCCGCCGGTGTTCGCGGCCGGGGCGGGTTCGAAGATCAAGGTCGTGGCCGCGTGGCACGGCACGTCCAAGGGCGACGCCGTCCTCGTGCCGGACGACTCGCCCCTGAAGAACCCCGCGCAGCTCAAGGGCAGGTCGATCGCCGTCGCCCAGGGATCCTCCGCTCACTTCCAGCTGGTCGCGTCCCTGAAGAAGGCCGGGCTGAAGCCGAGTGACGTCAAGGTCAAGTATCTCCAGCCGGCCGACGCGCTCGCCGCGTTCACCGCCGGCAAGGTCGACGCGTGGGCGGTGTGGGACCCGTACACCTCGCAGGTGCTGAAGGCCGGGCAGGGACGGGTCCTGACCGACGGCGACGGTGTGACCAACGGGCTCACCTTCCAGGTCGCGGCACCGGATGCGCTGAAGGACAAGAAGAAGGCCGCCGCCGTCAAGGACTACCTGGAGCGGCTGCGGCGCGCCTACACGTGGGTGTACGACCACGAGGAGGAGTGGGCGAAGGTCTGGGCGAAGGACACCGGGCTCCCCGAGGACGTGGCACTGGCGGCGGTGAAGCGCACCTACACCACCCGGGTCGAGGTCGCCGTCGACAAGCCGCTGATCGCCTCCGAGCAGGAGATCGCCGACACGTTCACGGCGTTGAAGCTCATCCCGCGCAAGGTCGACTTCGCCGACTTCACCGACACCCGGTTCAACGGCGACCTGCCTCCGTCGACGACCGCGCCCCGGCCCTCGGAGGGCTAGGGACGTCCGGTGATCGGCGGGGAAGATCGACGCCCCCGGCGCTGTTAGTAGAAGCGTGAACAACACACGCGAGGTCGAGGTAGTCGTCATAGGCGCTGGTCAGGCCGGTCTGGCCGGCGCCTATCACCTGCGGCGAGCCGGTTTCGAGCCGGACCGCGACTTCGTCGTGCTGGACCACTCCCCCGGTCCCGGCGGTGCCTGGCAGTTCCGCTGGCCGTCGCTGACGTACGGCAAGGTGCACGGGATGCACGCGCTGCCGGGGATGGAGCTCACGGACGCGGATCCGGCGCGGCCGTCCGCCGAGGTGATCAGCGACTACTTCGACCGGTACGAGCGGACCTTCGACCTGCGGGTGCGGCGCCCCGTCGACGTGCGGGCCGTACGCGAGGGAGTCCTTGGGGGAGGGCGGCTGCTGGTGGAGACCTCGCAGGGCGTGTGGTCGACGCGGGCGCTGATCAACGCGACCGGCACCTGGGACCGGCCGTTCTGGCCGCGCTATCCGGGCCAGGAGACCTTCCGGGGGCGGCAGTTGCACACCGCGCAGTACCGCGGACCGGAGGAGTTCGCCGGGCAGCGGGTCGTCGTGGTGGGCGGTGGCGCCTCGGGCACGCAGCATCTGCTGGAGATCGCCCCGTACGCGGCGTCCACCACCTGGGTGACCCGGCGCCCGCCCGTCTTCCGCGAGGGCCCCTTCGACGAGAACGCGGGCCGGGCGGCCGTCGCGCTCGTCGAGGAACGGGTTCGGCAGGGCCTGCCGCCCAGGAGTGTCGTCTCGGTCACCGGGCTGCCGCTCAACGACGCGATCCGGCAGGGCATCGAGGACGGGGTGCTCGACCGGCAGCCGATGTTCGACCGCATCACGCCGACGGGGGTGGACTGGCAGGACCGCCGGCACGTCGACGCCGACGTCATCCTCTGGGCCACCGGCTTCCGCGCCGCCATCGACCACCTCACCCCGCTGCGCCTGCGCGAGCCGGGCGGCGGCATCCGCCTGGAGGGCACCCGCGCGGCCGCCGACCCGCGTGTCCACCTCGTCGGCTACGGCCCGTCTGCCAGCACCATCGGCGCCAACCGCGCCGGCCGCGCGGCCGTCCGCGACATCAGGCGACTGCTGGCGCAGGAGCCGGTCGCCGCGTGACGCCCTGGCGGGTCATCCGGCCGCCCGCGCGGCGCCCTTCTTCTGGTGCGCGTTGAACTCCGCGACATTCCGCTGGTGTTCCGCGTAGTCCGCGGTGAAGCGGGTGTCGCCCGGGCGCACCGTGACGAAGTACAGCCAGTCACCCGGGGGTGGGTTGATGGCCGCGCGCATGGCCTCCTCGCCGGGGTTGTCGATGGGGGTGGGGGGCAGGCCCATGCGCTGGTACGAGTTGTAGGGGCTGTCGATCCGGGTGTCGTTCGCCGTGGTGCGGAGAGTGAAGCGGCCGAGCGCGTAGTTGATGGTGGAGTCCATCTGGAGCGGCATGCCGCGTTCGAGGCGGTTGAAGACGACGCGGGCGACCTTGCCCATGTCGGCCTTGGTGGCCGCCTCCGCCTGGACGATGCTGGCGATGGTGACGGCCTGGTAGAGGTTCATGGCGTTGCGCTGCGCCCCCGCGGCGATGGGCGCGCCGTTGTACTTCTCGTTCGCGGTGTCGACCATCTGCGCCAGGAGCTTCTCCGGGGTCGTCGTCTCCTCGAGCGAATAGGCCGCCGGGAAGAGATAGCCCTCCGGGTTGCCCTCGGCGTCGTTCGGCAGTTTGAGGGCGGCCTTCGGCAGGGACTTCTTCGTGCTGCCGGGAGGCAGGGCCAAGGCCTTGTCGACGGCGGCGTAGACCTGGCTCGCGCGCCAGCCCTCAGGGATCACCAGGGTCGAGGGCCGGCCGTGCTCCTCGTGGCCCAGGGTCAGCAGCGGCACCGCCACGGCGGTGCCCACCACGACGGCTCCGGTCGCGACGAGCGCGATACGGCCCCGGCGCGTCAGTCGAATCGTGCTCCGTGGCGGAGTGTTCTTCTGCATGCGGGCACGGTAACCCGCATACCGTCATAAACCTGGCATATTTTCATCTTGTCGGTTCCAGTTGGGCATCTCGGCGTACGAGCGCCGCGTACCGGCCGTGCCGCTCCAGCAGTTCCTCGTGCGTCCCGAGTTCGACCGCGCGTCCCGAGTCGAGGACCACGATCTGGTCGGCGCCCCGGACGGTGGACAGCCGGTGGGCGATGGTGAGCGTGGTGCGGTTCGCCGACAGCGCGTCGATGGCGTCCTGCACGGCCGCCTCGGTCCGCGTGTCCAGCGCGCTGGTGGCCTCGTCGAGGATGAGGACCGGCGGGTCGCGCAGGATCGTGCGGGCGATGGCCAGACGCTGCTTCTCACCGCCGGAGAAGCGGTGGCCGCGCTCGCCCACGACGGTGTCGTAGCCGTCGGGCAGGGACGCGATGTGGTCGTGGATCTGCGCCGCCTTCGCCGCCTGGTACAGCTCCTCGTCGGTGGCGCCGGGCTTGGCGAAGCGCAGGTTGTCGGCGACCGAGGCGTGGAAGAGGTACGTCTCCTGCGAGACGACGCCGACCGCGCGCGCCAGGGTGTCGAAGTCGAGGTCACGGACGTCGACCCCGTCGAGGGTGACGCGGCCGCCCGTCACGTCGTAGAGGCGGGGCACCAGGTAGCCGAGCGTGGACTTGCCGGCGCCGGTCGGGCCGACGATCGCGAGACTGCCGCCGGCCGGGACGGTGAGGTCGATGCCGTCGAGGACCGGGCCGCCCTTGTCGTCGTAGCCGAAGGAGACGTTCTCGAAGCGGACCTCTCCCTTGATCCGGTCGAGGCGGACCGGGTCCGGGCGCTCGGTGATGTCGATCGGCAGGTCGAGGTACTCGAAGATGCGCTGGAAGAGGGCGAGCGAGGTCTGGATCTGCACACCCGTCGACAGCAGGCTCACGGCCGGGCGGAACAGGCCCTGCTGGAGCGAGACGAAGGCGACGATCGTGCCGAGGGAGACCTCCGGGCCGCCCAGTTGGAGGGCCATGCCGGCGGTCCAGTAGATGACGGCGGGCAGGGCGGCCATGACGATCGTGATGACGGCCATGCGCCAGCGGCCGGCCATGTTCGACCGCACTTCCAGGTCGACGAGTTCCTCGGACTCCTCGGCGAAGGACTTCGTCAGCGAGTCGGAGCGGCCCATCGTGCGCCCGAGCAGGATGCCGCTGACGGAGAGCGACTCGGTGACCGTGGCGGCCATGGCGGCCATCTGCTTCTGGCGCTGGGTGGTGATCTTCCGCCGTTCGTTGCCCACCCGGCGGCTGATCCACACGAACACCGGCAGCAACAGCAGCGAGACGACGGTCAGGCGCCAGTCGAGGACCACCATCGCGACGATCGTGGCCACGACGCTGGTGAGGTTGGAGACCAGGGAGGTCGCCGTGGAGGTGACGGTGGCCTGCATGCCGCCGATGTCGTTGGCGATGCGGGACTGCACCTCGCCCGTGCGCGTGCGCGTGAAGAAGGCGAGGGACATGCGCTGGAGGCGGCCGTAGACGGCGGTGCGCAGGTCGTGCATGACGCGCTGGCCGACCGTCGTGGAGATCAGGGTCTGGAGGACGCCGAAGACGCTGGTGAGGACGGCGCTGAGGATCATGCCGAGGGCGAGCAGGCTGAGCAGGCCCGTACGCCCCTGCGGGATCGCGACGTCGAGGATCTCCTTCAGCAGGAACGGCGTGGCGACCGAGACCAGCGACGCGGCGCCGACCAGCAGGCCGACGATCGCGAGGCGGCCTCGGTAGGGGCGGAAGAGCCTGAGGATGCGGCGGACCTGCCGGGGCTGTTCCTTCGCGTCGGCGGGTGCGCTCCAGGGGGCTTCATGGTCGGGATGCATGGGCTCCTTCGAGAGAGCGATACGGGTGGCGATACGGGCGGGGGCGAGGCGGCGGATCGGATCGTAGCTCATTGTTACCTATACTCACAATGAACATCATCCTGATATTGTTCCCGCATGACCTCCCCCGATTCCGACGGCCTGCTCGCCGAGCAGTTGCTGCGGCTGACCCGCCGGGTGCACCGCATCCAGAAGCGCCATCTGGAGCAGCGCGACCTCGGCATCACACCGGCCCAGTCCCGGCTGCTGCGCACCCTCGCGCACTGGGGTTCGCCGCCGCGCATGGCCGATCTGGCCGAGCGTCTGGAAGTGGTGCCGCGGGCCGTGACGACCCTGGTCGACGGGCTGGAGGCGAGCGGCAAGGTGCGGCGGGTCCCGGACCCGGCGAACCGGCGGGTGATCCGCATCGAGCTCACGGACGACGGCCGGGGTGCGCTGCGCGAGCTGCGGGCGGCGCGCAGGTCGGCCGCGGAGGAGATCCTCGCGCCGCTGACGGAGGAACAGCGCGCGGCACTCGGGGGGCTGCTGAACACGCTGATCGACGGGACGCCGGTGGCACGGTGCTGAGGGCCTGGAGCGCGTTGAAGACTGCAGCACGCTGACGACCGGCGCACGAAACGGGCCCCGGTGCCACTCCCTGCGGGGAGCGGCACCCGGGGCCCGTTCGGTGACGGCCGGTTGTGGTCAACCGACCTCGGGAGCGGGTTCCTTTTGCTTCTGGGCGGGGATGCCCGGCGCCGGGTTCACCGCCGCGGGGGCGTCGCCGTCGCCCCCGTCGCCACTGCCGTCCAGCTCGTCATCGGGGTCGGACGTGTCCTCCCCGTCGAGCGTCTTCCTGGCCCGCTCGAGGTCCAGCGCACCCTCCCAGCGGGACACCGCGAACACGGCGACGCAGTTGCCGAGCAGGTTGGTGACGACGCGCATCGAGTCCATGATGCGGTCCACGCCGAGCAGCAGGGCGACGGCTCCGGCCGGGATGGCACCCAGGGACGAGGCCGTCGCGGACAGGGCGAGGAACGCCGAACCAGGGATGCCCGCCATGCCCTTGCTGGTCAGCATCAGCACCAGGACCACGGTGACCTGCTGCCCCAGGCTCAGATCCACGCCCACGGCCTGGGCGATGAACAGCGTGCCGATGGACAGGTAGAGCGAGGCGCCGTCGAGGTTGAAGGAGTAGCCCGTGGGCAGCACCAGGCCCACCGCGTCGTCGCGGGCACCGGCCCGGCGCAGCTTCTGCATCACGCGCGGCATGACCGACTCGGTGGACGCGGTGCCGAGCGCCAGCAGCATCTCCTCGCGGATGTAGCGCAGGAACTTCCACAGGCTCAGCCCGGTCACCATCCGCAGGGCGACGGCGAGCAGTGCGACGAACAGCGCGGCCGCCACGTAGCAGAGCACGATGAGCTTGGCGTACGTCTTCATCACGCCCAGCCCGTAGTTGCCGACCAGGTGGGCCATCGCGCCGAACACCGCGATCGGGGCGAGCCGCATGATGAACCCGACGACCGTGAAGATCACTTCCTGGGCCTGGTCGATCGCGGGCAGGATCTTCGGCACCTTGGTGTGTCCGAGGTGCAGCAGGGCGGCGCCCACCAGGCAGGCCAGGATGAGGACTTGGAGCAGTTCGTTCTCGGCGAAGGCACCGACGAAACTCTCGGGCAGCGCGTTGAGGACGAACTCGGTGGTCGAGGGCAGCTGGCCGCCGCCCGTCGTCTGGTTCACCGCGGCGGCGTCCAGCGAGGAGGGGTCGACGTTCATGCCCTTGCCGGGCCCGACGACGTTGGCGGCGACGAGGCCGATGACCAGGGCCGCCGTGGAGGCGACCTCGAACCAGATCAGGGCCTTGACGCCGATCCGGCCGAACGCCTTCAGGTCTCCGGCCTTGGCGATGCCGACGACGACCACGCAGAACACCAGAGGCGAGATCACCGTCTTGATGAGCCGGGTGAAACCGTCGCCGAGCGGCTGGAGAGCTGTGGCCGTATCCGGCCACAGCTTCCCGACGAGGATTCCGAGGACGAGCGCGCAGAGGACCTGCGCGAAGAGTGAGGTACGCAGGGTGCGTGCGACGCGCCGCGGCAGGGACGGTACGGACGGTGGCACGAGGCCTCCTAGGGGGACGGGAGACACAGAGGCCGGACGGGACTTCTGCGATACGGAAAGCGGCTTCCGTAGCCGTACACTCTGGAGGCTGTCTTGATCGCGCACAAGACCGCAACGTTTCAGCCAAGTAAAAGCGCCCTAAGTGGCGCATGTCACATCAGTCACACAGGCCCCTTCAGCAACGACGACGGTCCCCCGTGAGCACCCCCTGCACGGTGGTCAGCGTGCGGTCGTAGCAGCCGTGCGAGCCGAACAGCCGGTAGCGCTCACTCGTCGTGCCGACCGCGTGCCGCTGGTCCCGGGGCACGTTCGCCGTGTACGTGGCGTCGCCCGTGTAGGAGTCGTCGAGCCGTGACCACGCCGTGCGCCGGCCACCGCGGGTCTCGACGGCTGTGGCGCGGTCGCCGAGGGTCAGCACGGTGCGCAGCCGGTCGCCCGCGCCGAGGGTGGTCGTGCCGTCCATCGTGTAGGTCCGCTCCGTGCGGGTGGAGCGGGCCGGTCCGCGTCCGTCGACGGTCACCGACTCGTCGTCGGACCAGGTGGCCGTGAGGGCGTCGGTCGTCTCACCGTCCGTCCAGCGGTGCCCGGAGGTGTGGGCGAGCGAACGGCCGACGGTGGTCGTGACGCGGCCGTGCGAGGTGTCGACGTATCCGGCGACGGTGAGCCGGTGGGCGCCCTCGGTGTCGACCCGGTGCTCCGAACCGGGTGTGTACGAGGAGGAGTCGGCGAGGTCGCCCGCCCGGTGCACGGTGAGCTTCCCGGGCACGTGGGCGCGCTGCTCGTCCTGCCAGACGAGGACGTTCACGGGGGTGCTCCAGCCGGTCTGCCCCTCGGGCACGCCGACGACCGAGACCTCGACGCGGTGCGGGCGGCCGTCGTTGAGGAGCCCGGCGAAGGGGGTGAGGTCGTAGGTGATCGGCTTGACGTCGAAGGCGCGGGGGCCCGGGATCACGTGCCAGAGGAACGGGTTGGACCAGCCGCCGGTCCACACGGTGGGGAACGGTGCGGCGATGCCCGCGAGCCGGCCGTCCACGCGGATCTGCACCTCGCGGTAGGGGCCTCGGCCCGCCTTGCAGGAGTACGGCGCCGGGTCGGGCACCGTCAGGTACCAGTACTCCTCGCAGCCGCCGCCGGAGCCGGTGGCGTACACCTCGGCGACGACGCGTTCGCTGTTGCGCGGGGTCGTGAGGGTGGTCGCGCCGTCGGTCCCCCGGTCGAGGGTGAGGACCCGGTCGGGGCTGTCCTTCCCGTCGGGGCGGCCCGGGTGGAACGTCAGCGTGACCTTGACGTCGAGGACGCCCGTGTAGGTGTCGTCGACGACGTTCCCGATGAGCATCTCGACGTCCCTACGGCTGCGGAAGGTGTCGCTGTAGCGGGTGACGTCCTTCTCCACCGACCACTCGATACCGTCGGGCGAGGGTTGCGGTGTCGACGTACGGAAGATCTCGACCCCGCCGACGTGCAGATAGCCGAGCCGGTCGTACTGGCGCCCCTTGACCTTGCCGTCGAGCCGTAGCACCACCTTGCTCCAGCGGTCGCCGCAGTCGCGGGGCGGGGTGTACGTGCCCCGGTACGGGGTGAAGTCGCGGAACTGCGCCTGGGCGACGGTGACTTCGCAGGACCTGCCGCCGGGCTTGGTGACGGGCGGGGCGGCCGTGACCGGGTCGTGCCAGTCGGTGCCGAACTCGGCGGGGACGTCGGCCGCACGGGCCGGACCGGTCCCGAGGAGGGTGCTCGCCAGGAGGGTCGCTCCGGCAAGCATGGACATGACGATCCGTCTCTTCATGGGCGGTGTTCTACGGGGAGTCGGCCGCCTGGCGCAATGAGCACCGGCCCGCCGAGCCACCCTGTTCCCACCCCTGTCGGCCGGTTCCGTTCGGCGGGTCGAAAACCGTTTGCCTCCGACCACGTGGCGAGGCGAACCTGTCACGGTTTGCTGCCCTCGGCCGAACCCTCATCCCCCCATTCCCCCCATCGCGCATTCCCCATTCCCCCATCCCTCTTTCCCCTGACACGAGCCACTGGGACGTCATGCAGATTCAAGACCTTCCGTACCCCGACCCGGGCGTGCCGGACGCGCGTTCGGGTCCCCGATTCCTGTGGTGGCTCTTCCGCAAACAACTGGACGGGCAGCTCAAGTCGCTGGCCTGGGGTCTGCTGCACTTCGCGTCCGTCGCCGCGCTGCCGTTCTGCGTCGGAGTCGCCGTACAGGCCGTCGTCGACCGCTCCGGCACGCAACTCGCCCTGGCGGGCGGCCTGCTGGCGCTGGCCTGCGTCGGCAACGCCGTCGGCGACACCTTCCTGCACCGCACCGCCGTCACCAACTGGATCACTGCGGCCGCCCGCGTCCAGCAGCTGCTCGCCCGCAAGGCCGCCCAGTTGGGCTCGGCGCTGACCCGGCGCGTCGCGGCCGGTGAGGTCGTGGCCGTCTCCACGGGTGACGTCGAGAAGATCGGCTGGTTCGTGGAGGCCTGGTCGCGGTTCACCGCGGCGCTGGTCACCATCGTGCTGGTCTGCGCCGCGCTGCTCGTCTACCAGCCCGCGCTCGGCGTGGTGGTCGCCGTGGGTCTGCCCGTGCTGGCGCTCGCCGTGCTGCCTCTGCTGCCCCGCGCCACCCGGCGTGCCGACGTGCAGCGCGAGAAGGCCGGACGCGCCACCGAACTCGCCTCGGACACCGTCGCCGGTCTGCGGGTGCTGCGCGGCATCGGCGGTGAGGAACTGTTCCTCGACCGCTACCGCCGCGCCTCCCAGGAGGTCCGGCACGCGGCGGTGCGCAGCGCCCGGATGTGGTCCCTGATCTCCGCGATCCAGGTCCTGCTGCCGGGACTGCTGCTCATCGCCGTCGTCTGGTACGGCGTGCACCTGGCGCGCCAGGGCCGGATCACCGTCGGCGAACTGGTCACCGTCTACAGCTCGGTGATGGTCCTCACCTATCCGCTGCGGCACTTCGAGGAGATCGCCATGGCGTACTCCTTCTCCCGGCCGTCCGCCAAACGGGCCGCGGGCGTGCTGTCGCTGGAGCGGGCCACGGACACCGCCGGGTCCCGCGGGGCCGACCTGCCGTCCGGAGACCTGTACGACCCGGCCACCGGGCTGCTCGCGAACGCCGGCCTGTTCACCGCCGTGGTGTGCGGCGACCCGGACGCGGCCGGCCGGCTGGCGGAACGGCTGGGCGGGCACCCGCCGCAGGCGGGCACCTCGGCGCTGCTGGGCGGCGTGCCGCTCGACGAACTCCCGCTGGACAGTGCACGTACGGCCGTCCTCGTCCAGGACAAGGACCCGGTGCTGCTTTCCGGCTCGCTGCGCGAACTGCTCGACGTACCCGCCTCGGGCAACGTCGAACCGCGGGCGGCGCTGGCCGCCGCGCAGTGCGACGACGTGCTGGCGGCGCTGGTGCAGGGCTCGGTGGACGCCGCCGACCCCATGGACGCGCGGATCACCGAACGCGGCCGGTCCCTGTCCGGCGGCCAGCGCCAGCGGCTCGCGCTCGCCCGGTCGCTGCTCACGGACCCGGAGGTGCTCGTCCTGGACGAGCCGACCTCGGCCGTCGACTCGCACACCGAGGCGCGGATCGCCCAGGGCGTGCGGGGGCTGCGCGCCGGGCGCACGACCGTGGTGTTCACCTCCTCGCCGCTGCTGCTGGACCGCGCCGACCGGGTGGTGTTCCTGCACGACGGCGAGGTCGCGGCGACCGGCACGCACCGCGAGCTGCTGCACACCGAGCCCCGCTACCGGGCGGTCGTCACCCGCGAGACGGACGACGAGGTCGCCCTTCTCCAAGAACACGACTCGCCTCAAGAACACGAATCGCTTCAAGAACACGACTCGCTTCAGGAACACGACGTCCTGCACGAACTGGAAGAGATCGAGGAGAAGGCATGATCGGCGTGGCGCCACCGGCGTACGACCCGGCCGCCCCGACGACGGCGAACACCCTGCCGGTCGGCGCCCCCACGACCGTCCGCGCCTACGTGGCCGAACTGCTGCGCCGGCACCGCCGGGCGTTCCTGTTGCTCGTCGTCGTCAACACGGTCGCCGTCATCGCCTCGATGGCCGGTCCGTGGCTGCTGGGCGGAGTCGTGGAGCGGGTCTCCGACGGGGCGCGGGACCTTCGGCTGGAACTCACCGCGGGGCTGTTCGTGGCGGCGCTGGCCGTCCAGGCCCTGTTCGTCCGCCAGGTGCGGCTGCGCGGGGCGATGCTCGGCGAGCGGATGCTGGCCGACCTGCGCGAGGACTTCCTCGTACGGTCGGTCGGGCTGCCGCCCGGCGTGCTGGAGCGGGCCGGGACCGGCGATCTGCTGTCGCGGATCACCACGGACATCGACCGGCTGGCCAACGCCATGCGCGAGGCCGTGCCGCAGCTGTCGATCGGCGTGGTGTGGGTGGTGCTGCTGATGGGCGGGCTGGTCGTCACGGCGCCGCCGCTGGCGCTCGCCGTGCTGCTCGCCCTGCCGCTGCTGATCGTCGGCTGCCGCTGGTACTTCCGGCGGGCACCGGCCGCCTACCGCTCGGAGGCCGCCGGGTACGCCGCCGTGGCCGCCGCGCTCGCCGAGACCGTGGACGCCGGCCGCACCGTCGAGGCGCACCGCCTCGGCGACCGGCGCGTCGCGCTGTCGGAGCGCCGGATCAAGGAATGGACGGCCTGGGAGCGCTACACCATGTGGCTGCGGTCGGTCCTCTTCCCGGTCATCAACGTCACCCACGTGACGGTGCTCGCCTCGGTCCTTCTGGTCGGCGGCGTGTTCGCCCTGCACGGCTGGATCGACGTCGGCCAGCTCACCACGGGTGCGCTGATCGCCCAGATGCTCGTCGACCCGGTGGGCATGATCCTGCGCTGGTACGACGAGCTCCAGGTGGCCCAGGTGTCGCTGGCCCGGCTCGTCGGGGTCCGGGACATCGAGCCGGACGCGGGCGACCCCTCCGTGTCCCCCGACGGACGCCATGTGCACGCCGACCGGGTGCACTTCGGCTATCTGGAGGGCGTCGACGTCCTGCGCAAGGTGTCCCTGGAGGTCTCCCCCGGCACCCGGCTGGCCCTGGTCGGCCCGTCGGGTGCGGGCAAGTCGACGCTGGGCCGGCTGCTCGCCGGGATCTACGCGCCCCGGGACGGCCGGATCACCCTGGGCAGCGCCGAGCTGTCCCGGATGCCGGCGGAAAGCGTCCGCGCCCATGTCGCCCTCGTCAACCAGGAGCACCACGTCTTCGTGGGCTCCCTGCGCGACAACCTCCGGCTCGCCCGGACCGGCGCCGACGACGCCGAGCTGTGGGCGGCGCTGGGCGCGGTCGACGCGGACGGCTGGGCCCGGGCGCTCGACGACGGCCTGGACACCGAGGTCGGCTCGGGCGGCCTGACGCTCACCCCCGCCCAGGCCCAGCAGATCGCCCTGGCCCGCCTGGTGCTGGCGGACCCGCACACCCTGGTCCTGGACGAGGCGACGTCCCTGCTCGACCCACGCGCCGCCCGCCACCTGGAACGGTCCCTGGCCAAGGTCCTCGACGGCCGCACGGTCGTCGCCATCGCCCACCGCCTGCACACCGCCCACGACGCGGACGTCATCGCCGTCGTCGAGAACGGCCGCATCAGCGAACTGGGCAGCCACGAGGAACTGGTGGCGGCGGACGGGGCGTATGCGGCGCTGTGGAGATCATGGCACGGGTGACGAGCGGCTGAGGAGGGGGCATGAGCCGCACCGTCTCGGCGTACCGGGCGGGGGCGGGACTGGCCGGGCCGGGGCGGGACTGGCCGGGGCGGGACTGGCCGGGCCGGGGCAGGGCTGGCCAGGGCGGACCGGGCGGGGGCTGGCCGGGGCGGCAGGGAGCGGCGTCCCGAACGACCGGCTCTCCGGGGCCTCCCTCCGGCGCGACCCGGGGCTTGGTCGGGCCCGGACCCTGGTCGGCGGGGGGCCAGATTCGAAGCGGGGCCAGTCTCTCGGCGCGGGGCCAGATACGCCCGGTCCAAGCCCGGCGCGGCACCCGGCTCGGCTCGGCTCGGCCCAGGGCCCGGGCGGCCCGTGTCCCGGACCAACGCGGGCCTCGGGCCGGCGCGGGCCGCAGTCCACCGCAGGCGCGCAGGCCGACGCGGGACCCGGAGCAGCGGTCCCGTGCCGGCGGGGCCCCGGGGCAGCGGTCCCGGGCCGGTACGGACCCCGGGGTTGGTGCGGGCCCGGGCCGGGGTGCGAGCCCACCCGGTCAGCGCGCCCCCGGGTCGACCCCACCCCCTGCTCGGTGACCGCCGGAGGCGTTCCGTGGCGTTGCGCGGTTGCGAGGCGGGGTGGAAGGCTGGAATCAGGCACCGGCTCGGGGAAACGCCCGGGAACCGCGGCAGCGGTTCGGCGGCGGGCGGCGTCAGTGCTCCAATGGCGGCGGCCCGGCGCGGGCCCGGGTGTGAACGGGCCCGCCCCACCCCCTGGAGGTACCCGTGAAGAGCTCCGACGGCTGGGGAGACGACGTCTACCAGCCGGAACCATCCGAGCAGAGAGAGGACACGGGGCTGCTCGACGCCGAGGACACCCTGGAGTACGACGGCGTCGACGATCCCCTCGACCGGGGCTGGTCCCCTCCCGAGCGGCCCTGGGCCGTGGAGCACGACGGCGTCACGGCGGCGGAGCGGCGGCGGGGCGAGACGCTGGACCAGCGGCTCGCCGAGGAGCTGCCGGAGCCCGTCGCCCCGGACGGTGACGGCCTCGGGGACTGCCAGGGCACCGACGGGGAACTCCTGGACAACGAGGTTGGCGCCGCCCGCTCCGGCCGGCTCGTCGCCCCCGACGAGGGCGCGCACGAGGACGAGGAGAGCGCACTGGTCGCCATGGACGTGGGCATCGACGGCGCCGCGGCGTCGGCCGAGGAGGCAGCCGTGCACATCGTCGACGAGGACACCCTGCCCGGCTGACAGCAGCACCGACCCGAGCCGCACGAGGAGCATCCATGCAGCAGGACAAGCACCCCGACTACCACCCCGTCGTCTTCCGCGACCGGGCCGCCGGTTACGCGTTCCTGACCCGGTCCACCGCGACGAGCGACCAGACCATCGAGTGGGACGACGGCGAGACCTACCCGGTCGTGGACGTGGAGATCTCCTCGGAGAGCCACCCCTTCTACACGGGCAAGGCCCGCACGGTGGACTCGGAGGGCCGCGTCGCCGCGTTCGAGCGCCGTTACGGCGGCAGCTGAGCCCCGTTCTCCGGTCCCGGCCGGCGCTCAGATGACGTTGAGCGCCGCCGCGCAGCCCACCCCGCCGAGCAGCATGAACACCGGCATCAGCACCCTGAGCTCGACCCAGCTGCCCGCCCGGAACCGCAAGGCCTTCGGTGGCCCGACCGGGTACCAGCGCTTGCGCCCCACCGGTATGGGCCACAGGACCGGGCAGCCCGAGACGGTGAGCGCGTCCCCGAGGTCGTGCACCAGCGCCCCCAGGACGACCGGCAGCCCCAGCCAGAGGTACTCCTGACCCGGCGCCGTGAACAGCCAGTCCCCGCCGTTGCCCGGTTTGTCCAGGACGCCCGCGAGGATCCACGCGGTGGCCGCGGCCAGCAGCCACACCAGGACGTCGCTGCTGGAGCCGCGCGCCGCCCGCCACAGCAGGCCCTCGATGGCCAGCACCAGGTGCACGAAGAGGATCGCCAGCACCCCCCAGCGGTCGCTGGTGATCGCCACGGCCGAGGTGCCCGCACCGATCAGGACCGCCCACAGCCAGGTGTGCGTGAGCGTCCGGTGCCCACCGGAGCGACGCGGGTCGCCCTGCTTCTTGGTGGCCTTGTAGACGGCGTACGACAACTTGTCGACGATCTCGCACAGCCAGCGCGACAGCGGTCCGAAGGACCGGGAGATGGTGGCCGCCTTGTGGTCGAGGTCCGGGGCGAGCGCGGCACCGGCGCAGATCAGGGCGCCGACGAGGAGGACCGGCCAGGGCATCGGGTGCCCGGCCGCGGCGGCCGCCGCACCTACGCCGAGCCAGGCGGCGGCGCCCGACAGTGAGTGTGCTGGTCCCATCATCGGCGTGGCCCGCCCCATTCCTCGTGTACCGCTGTCCAGTTGACCGGCGCGCTGACATCCCGTCGGCGACACAGCGTAGCGTTCGCGATCTTCGAGACCGCAGCCGATTCCCGCATCGGGCGGGAGGCCAGGCAAGATGGGGGGCGTGACCCTCATCGATCAGCTGCCGCGGACCGCCGACCCCGACGCCCTGTACGAAGCCTTCGAGTCGTGGGCCGGTGAGCGGGGTCTCACGCTCTATCCCCACCAGGAGGAGGCGCTGATCGAGGTGGTCTCCGGCGCGAACGTGATCGTGTCGACGCCCACCGGGTCCGGCAAGAGCATGATCGCGGCGGGTGCGCACTTCGCCGCGCTGGCCCGGGACGAGGTCACCTTCTACACCGCCCCGATCAAGGCGCTGGTGTCGGAGAAGTTCTTCGAACTGTGCAAGATCTTCGGCACGGAGAACGTCGGCATGCTGACCGGCGACGCGTCCGTCAACTCCGACGCCCCCGTGATCTGCTGCACCGCCGAGGTGCTCGCGTCGATCGCGCTGCGCGACGGCAAGCAGGCGGACGTCGGCCAGGTCGTGATGGACGAGTTCCACTTCTACGCGGAGGGCGACCGCGGCTGGGCCTGGCAGATCCCGATCCTGGAGCTGCCGCAGGCGCAGTTCGTGCTGATGTCGGCGACGCTCGGCGACGTGTCCTTCTTCGAGAAGGACCTCACCCGCCGCACCGGCCGCCCGACGGCGGTGGTCCGCTCGGCGACCCGCCCCGTGCCGCTGTCCTACGAGTACCGCTACACGCCGCTCACGGAGACGCTCACCGACCTGCTGGCGGCCAGGCAGGCACCCGTCTACATCGTGCACTTCACACAGGCGCAGGCGGTGGAGCGGGCGCAGGCCCTCATGAGCATCAACATGTGCTCGAAGGAGGAGAAGGAGCAGATCGCCGACCTGATCGGCAACTTCCGCTTCACCACCAAGTTCGGCCGCAACCTCTCCCGCTACGTCCGGCACGGCATCGGCGTCCACCACGCCGGCATGCTGCCCAAGTACCGGCGCCTGGTGGAGAAGCTCGCACAGGCCGGCCTGCTGAAGGTCATCTGCGGCACGGACACGCTCGGCGTGGGCGTCAACGTGCCCATCCGCACGGTGCTGTTCACGGCCCTCACCAAGTACGACGGCACCCGCGTGCGCACCCTGCGGGCCCGGGAGTTCCACCAGATCGCGGGGCGTGCCGGGCGGGCCGGCTACGACACGGAGGGCTTCGTCGTCGCGCAGGCGCCCGAGCACGTCGTCGAGAACGAGAAGGCGCTCGCCAAGGCCGGTGACGATCCGAAGAAGCGCCGCAAGGTCGTCCGCAAGAAGGCCCCGGAGGGCTTCGTCGCGTGGTCGGAGCAGACCTTCGAGAAGCTCATCGCCTCCGAGCCGGAGCCACTGACCTCCCGCTTCCGGGTGACGCACACAATGCTGCTGTCGGTGATCGCCCGCCCCGGCAACGCCTTCGAGGCGATGCGCCACCTCCTGGAGGACAACCACGAGCCGCGCAAGCAGCAGTTGCGGCACATCCGCCGGGCCATCGCGATCTACCGCTCGCTGCTGGACGGCGGCATCGTCGAGAAGCTCGACGAGCCGGACGCGTCCGGCCGCATCGTCCGCCTCACCGTCGACCTCCAGCAGGACTTCGCGCTCAACCAGCCGCTGTCCACGTTCGCGCTGGCCGCGTTCGAGCTGCTGGACCCCGAATCTCCGTCGTACGCGCTCGACATGGTGTCCGTCGTGGAGTCCACCCTGGACGACCCGCGGCAGATCCTCGCCGCCCAGCAGAACAAGGCGCGCGGCGAGGCCGTGGCCGCGATGAAGGCGGACGGCGTCGAGTACGAGGAGCGCATGGAGCGGCTCCAGGACATCACCTACCCGAAGCCGCTGGAGGAGCTGCTCTTCCACGCGTACGACACGTACCGCAAGAGCCACCCCTGGGTCGGCGACCACCCGCTGTCGCCGAAGTCGGTCATCCGGGACATGTACGAACGGGCGCTGTCCTTCACGGAGTTGGTGTCCCACTACGAGCTGGCCCGCACCGAGGGCATCGTGCTGCGCTACCTGGCCAGCGCCTACAAGGCCCTCGACCACACCGTCCCGGACGACCTCAAGTCCGAGGACCTGCAGGACCTGATCGAGTGGCTGGGCGAGATGGTGCGCCAGGTCGACTCCAGCCTGCTGGACGAGTGGGAACAGCTGGCCAACCCGGAGGAGATGACCGCCGAGGAGGCCCAGGAGAAGGCCGACGAGGTCAAGCCGGTCACCGCCAACGCGCGCGCTTTCCGTGTCCTGGTCCGCAACGCCATGTTCCGCCGGGTGGAGCTGGCCGCCCTCGACCAGGTCGAGGAGCTCGGCGAGATGGACGCGGAGTCCGGCTGGGACGCCGACGCCTGGGGTGAGGCGATGGACAAGTACTGGGACGAGTACGACGACCTCGGGACCGGCCCCGACGCCCGCGGCCCCAAGCTGCTGATCATCGCGGAGGAGCCGGAGAACGCCCTGTGGCGGGTCCGGCAGATCTTCCACGACCCGAACGGCGACCACGACTGGGGCATCAGCGCGGAGGTCGACCTCACCGCTTCCGACGCGGAGGGCCGCGCGGTCGTCCGGGTCACCGACGTCGGCCAGCTGTGAACGGCCGGGCAGCAGCGAGCACAGGAGAATTCCACCGATGACGACGAACCCTGCCGAGAGACTGGTCGACCTGCTCGATCTGGAGCAGATCGAGGTCAACATCTTCCGTGGCCGCAGCCCGCAGGAGTCCCTGCAGCGGGTCTTCGGCGGCCAGGTGGCGGGGCAGGCCATGGTCGCCGCCGGCCGCACCACGGACGGCGACCGTCCCGTGCACTCGCTGCACGCGTACTTCCTGCGCCCGGGCATCCCGGGCGTGCCGATCGTCTACCAGGTCGAGCGGGTGCGCGACGGGCGGTCGTTCACGACCCGCCGGGTCACGGCCGTGCAGCAGGGCCGCACGATCTTCAATCTCACCGCCTCCTTCCACAAGCCGGAGGAGGGCAGCTTCGAGCACCAGCTGCCGCCCGCCCGCAAGGTCCCGGACCCGGAGTCACTGCCCACAGTCACGGACGAGATCCGGGAGCATCTGGGCACGCTGCCCGAGCAGTTGGAGCGGATGGCCCGCCGCCAGCCCTTCGACATCCGCTATGTGGACCGGCTGCGCTGGACCACCGACGAGGTCGCGGACGCCGAGCCGCGCAGCGCCGTGTGGATGCGCGCGGTCGGGCCGCTCGGCGACGACCCGCTCGTGCACACCTGCGCCCTCACCTACGCCAGCGACATGACCCTCCTGGACGCCGTCCGCATCCCGGTCGAGCCGCTGTGGGGCCCGCGGGGCTTCGACATGGCGTCACTGGACCACGCCATGTGGTTCCACCGCCCGTTCCGCGCGGACGACTGGCTGCTGTACGACCAGGAGTCGCCGATCGCGGTCGGCGGCCGCGGTCTGGCCCGGGGCCGGATCTACGACCGTGAGGGCCGGCTGGTCGTGTCGGTCGTGCAGGAGGGGTTGTTCCGGAAGCTGGGCTGACCTGGTCGCGTGCCGACCGGATCCGCTGCCGAGGGCTCCGATCGCGCGCGTGCCCGGTTCCGGCGACCATGGCAGGAGGAGGCACCGCCGGCGTCACACGCCCGCCGATCCGGGAGGTGGCCACGCTGCACACCGTGCTCCCCGTCGTCTTCGCGGTCTGCGCGGCCCTCAGCAACGCCGTCGCGACGGTGTTGCAGCGCAAGGCGGCGCTCACCGTGCCCCGCTCCCAGGGGCTCCGTGCCGGGCTGATCGCCGACCTGCTGCGCCGGCCCGTCTGGCTGGCCGGCATCGTCGCGGTGATCGGCGCCGCCGTCTGCCAGGCGCTGGCGCTGGCGACCGGGCCGCTGACGATCGTGCAGCCGCTCTTCGTGCTGGAGCTGCCGCTGACCCTGATCGTCGCGTCGCTGCTGATGCGCCGGCATCTGCCGCGCACGGGCTGGCTGGCCGTGGCGGTGGTGGTGGCCGGCCTGGCGGTCGCGCTCGCCGCCGCGTCCCCCGCCGGCAACCGCACGCATGTGGAGCTGGACCGCTGGATCCCCGCGCTCGCCGTGTGCGCGGGGGCCGTCGCCGGCCTCGCTGTCGCAGCCCTGCGACGCCCTGAGGGCCGGGCCCGGGCAGCATGTCTGGGTGCAGCGACGGCGATCAGCTACGCGGTGACCGCGGCGCTGATGAAGACCGCCGTCCACATCCTCGACGAGCAGGGACTCGTGGGCTTCCTCACGGCCTGGCAGACCTACGCGTTCGCCGTGACGGGGGTGTGCGCGCTGTTCCTGCTGGAGCACGCGATGCAGGCCGGCCCGCTGGTCGCCTCGCAGCCCGCGCTCACCCTCGGGGACGCCATGGTGAGCCTCGCCCTCGGCATCACCCTGTACGAGGAGACGGTCCGCTCCGGGTGGTGGCTGCTGCCCCAGCTCTTCGGTGTCGCGCTGATCGCCGCGGGTGTCCTCGCCCTGGCGCGGATTCCGTTCACACAGTCGGTCGTGGCGCCGGACGAGGAACACCGGACGGCTGGCGTGCTCTGAGAGCCGGCAGTGCCCGGGAGCGGGCAGGTCGCCATGGGACGTCTCGGTCGTCACCGACGCCACGCTTCCAGTGGCCTTCGGCGCGTGTCCGACCCCCGGCCGATCACCCGTCCGGCTGGCACCGCGGGCACCACACCGTGCCACGGCCCGCCATCCGGGACCGGCGCAGTCCGCTGCCGCAGCGCGGGCATCTGGGGTCGGGGTCGTCACGATGTCCGGTGAGCCAGGAGTCCCGCGGCGGCACGCACCCGGCCTTGACGGCGGACCGCAGGGTTCTGCGCATCTCGCTGTACAGCTGACGACGGTCGTCCTGTGTGAGCTCCCGCGCCCGGCGGTCGGGGCGCAGCCGGGCACGCCAGAGGATCTCGTCGGCGAGCAGATTGCCGAGGCCGGCCAGGACGGACTGGTCGGTGAGCGCGGTCTTCAGGTGTCCGCGGCGCTCCGAGAGCACGGCCTCGAACTCCGCACGGTCCACCGCCATCGCGTCGGGGCCCTGCCGCCGAAGCAGCCGGTCGAGATCGGAGTCGTCGTGGGCCAGCCACAGGCCCTGGAGTTTGCGCTGGTCACGAAAGCGCAGCTGACGGTTGCCGGTCAGGGTGAAGAGCACGCGGTCGTGGGCCTCGACGGGGTCCTCGGGGCGAGCGCAGACGAGTCGGCCGGTCATGCCGAAGTGCAGCACCAGGGTGGGGCCGCCGGTGCGGGCGAGCAGCCACTTGCCGTGCCGCTCCGGTGTGCCGAACCTCCGTCCCTCCAGCGCGTCACGCAGGCCCCGCACCCCGACCCCGCGCAGGACGCCCGCGTCCCGCACCTCGACACGCCGCACGACCCGTCCCTTCGCACAGGACTCGAGCACCTGCCGGAAGCCCTCGACGTCGGGCAGCTCGGGCATGACGGGCGGGTCAGATTTCCTGGAGGACGGACAGCACGTGCCCCGCCGCTATGTCGTTCACGGAGAACTCGCTGAACGCCTTCGTCGTACCGGACATGATCGCCTCCCGGTCCCAGTCTCCTCACAGGTCGGACCGGGACGCATCCGGAAAGTCATCGCTCATCGGGCGGACAGCGGGGCGCGCGCCCCGGCAGGGGGTGGGCAGGGTCATCCCGTAGGCCACCGGCTTCTGCGGCGCAGCCAGCCCAGGAGGCCATGGGAAGGAGTGTGGTCCGAGGCTGCCGGACCGTCCTCCTGCGGTAGGGCCGGTTCGGGGGACGGGCGTGGTGCCGGGTGCTGCCTTCGGGCCGTTTCCATCGTGTGGGCGAGGTCCGCGCGGAACCAGGCCACCTCGTCCGGCTCGCTCGCCGTCATGAGCTCTTGTGCCCGCTCGGCGGTGGGTGAGCCGGGCGCGCCGTGTGCCGGGAGCCGGGGGCGGCAGCGGTTCAGGTGGTCGCGCTCATACGGGTCCTCGACGACGTCCGCCACGTCGGCCGGGTCGAGGAGGCAGGCGACGGCCGCCGCGTGCGCCCACGGGTCGTTGCCCGCCTGCCGCAGCAGGAACCCGATGTGCCGTCCTCGCCAGTTGCGGGGCCGCCGGTCGGGCTTTGCCTTCATCGCGTCCCGCACTTCTGCGGGCATGCGGCCGGTCAGCAGCCGGGCGTTGCTCTTCTCGGCGGCGAACTGCCGTAGTTCCTCTGCCAGATAGAGCCAGACCACGGTGCGGTAGCGGTTCAGGTAAAAGCGGACGGGCACGAGCAGGCCGAAGCGCGCGAGGTTCGTGAACCTGGTGGGCGTCACTTCCATGATCTCGGCGCCCTCATGGGTGCCCACGGTCGCGACGCGCTCGCGCAGTGCGTCCGGGAAGCCGTCCTCGGCGCGCAGCCGGTCGATCTCGGCGCGGGCGACCCGTCGGCCTCCGCCTCCTTCGTCGGGAACGGTCCGGATGAGTCCGAGATTCACCGCCAGGTCGAAGTCGCCCCTCCTGAGGTCGAGTTCGCGGGCGGCCCGGCTCGGGGCGCAGGTGAGGCGGTCGGATTTCGCGATGGTGCCTGACATGGTCGTCTCCCCCGTGGAGTCAGCGGCTCACGCCGTGTGCGGTCGCCGTGAAAAAACCGTAGCCGCTTCGGCGGATCTCGCGGCGAGCCTGTGGAAAACTCCGCGGGGGATGACGAACGCCCAGGTCAGACGTCTGTTGCCGGTTTCCGTTCGGGCTGACGCGCATCCACGTCGAGGTGCTCGCCGACCCGGTTGACCAGAAGGGTCATCTCGTATGCGATCTGGCCGATGTCGGCCTCCGCGCCGCTGAGGACGCACAGACAGCTGCCCGTGCCGGCGGCGGTGACGAAGAGCACCGCGTCGTCGAACTCGATCATCGTCTGGCGTACGCTGCCCGCGCCGAAGTGCCGTCCCGAGCCCTTGGCCAGACTGTGCAGTCCGGACGACACGGCCGCGAGGTGCTCCGCGTCCTCGCGGCGCAGTCCGGTGCTCGCCCCTGTCACCAGGCCGTCGTTGGACAGGACCAGTGCGTGCCGCACCTGGTGGACGCGCTCGGTCAGGTCGTCCAGCAGCCAGTCCAGTCCCTGGTTCTGCGCCATGTTCCGATCTCCCCGTTTTCTCCCCGTGCGATTCTCCTCCTGGCCGGAGGATCTCCACGCCAGCCTTCCCCACGACCGCTGCCGGGGCAAGGAGGATGGGAGCCATGGCAGAGAAGATGACCGACGCGCAATGGCGAGAGTTCGTTTCCCGCGGTACCCGCACCGGAAAGCTCTCCACGGTCCGGGCCGACGGGAGCCCGCACGTGGCCCCGATCTGGTTCGTCCTGGACGGCGACGAGCTGGTGTTCAACACCGGCAAGAACACCGTGAAAGGGCGCAATCTCATCCGTGACGGCCGGGTCGCCCTGTGCGTGGACGACGACCGGCCGCCGTACTCCTTCGTGGTCGTGCGGGGGCGCGCCCGGGTCTCGGAGGACCTCGACGAGATACGGCACTGGGCCACCCGCATCGGCGCCCGGTACATGGGCGAGGAACGCGCCGAGGAGTTCGGTGCCCGCAACGGCGTCCCGGGCGAACTCCTCGTCCGGGTCGCCATCGACAGGGTCCTCGCGGAGCGGGACGTCGCGGACTGACCACGGGACCCGTGTTCCGCTCATCCGACCGAGTCGAGGAGCCGGGCGGTGTGCATCCGCCCGGCGTACTCGACGAGCCGGATCAGCACCTCCTTCCCCGAGTCGCGGTCCCGGGCGTCGCACAGCACCACGGGCGTCCCCCGGTCGAGGTCGAGGGCGCGCGAGACGTCGGGGGCGCCGTGCCGCCGGGCGCCCGCGAAGCAGTTGACGGCCACCACGAACGGGATGCGCCGGTGCTCGAAGTAGTCGACCGCGGGGAAACAGTCCTCCAGGCGCCGGGTGTCCGCGAGGACGACCGCGCCGAGTGCCCCTTGCGACAACTCGTCCCACAGGAACCAGAACCGGTCCTGGCCCGGCGTGCCGAACAGGTACAGGGAGAGGCCGGAGCGGATGGTGATGCGTCCGAAGTCCATGGCGACGGTCGTGGTGGTCTTGTGGTCCACGCCGTCGGTGTCGTCCACCAACTGGCCGGCTTCGCTGAGCAGTTCCTCGGTGCGCAGCGGCCGGATCTCGCTGACGGCGCCCACCAGGGTGGTCTTGCCCACGCCGAACCCGCCGGCGACCAGGATCTTCAACGCCAGTGCGGAGGCCTCGCCGCCGGTGGCGTCGGAGTGCTCGGAGACCATTGATCACTTCTCTCTGGAGTGCCGGCAAGGGGTGAGGTGTGGGGAGGTGAGTACGGGATGGTGTGCGTGCGACTACAGCGCCCTCAGTCCTGCGATCACCTCGCGCAGAATGCGCTCGTCGGGCAGTTGCGCCGGTGGCACCGGGCGGCTGACGGTGACGCAGCCCAGTTCCAGGAGGTCGCCGAGGAGGACCCGCACCACACCCACGGGCAGGTCGGCGCCCGCGGCGAGTTCGGCGACCGACTGGGTCTCCGTACGGCACAGGTCGAGCAGGTTCCGGTGTTCCGGCCCGAGCGGGGCGTCGTCCACTCCGGGTGCGGCCGGGTCCAGCGTGACCAGGGCGATCAGGTCGAACCGCACGCCGGTGGGTCCGGGCCGGGTGCGTCCGCCCGTCATGGCGTAAGGGCGTACGAGCGGGCCGGCCTCGTTGTCGTACCACTGGCTGCCCTGCTCGGCCGGGGTGCCCGTCATGTCCTCGGTCATCTGCGCGGACCGCCCTTTCGGTTCATCCGGCGGCGGGTGGCCGGGCGCCGACGCGGGGCGCGGTGCCGAGGTGCTCGCCGACGCGTTTGACCAGGCGTGCCATCTCGTAGGCCACGAGGCCGATGTCGGCGGTCACGGCGGTGAGGAGGGCGAGGCAGGAGCCGTCGCCCGCGGCGGCCACGAACAGGAAGCCCTCGTCCATCTCCACCATGGTCTGGCGGACACCGCCGGCACCGAAGTGCCGTCCGGCTCCCTTGGCGAGGCTGTGGAAGCCCGAGGCGACCGCAGCGAGGTGTTCGGCGTCCTCGCGGCGCAGGTCGCTCGAGGCGCCCACGGCGAGGCCGTCGTTGGACAGCACAACGGCGTGCCGTATCTCGCTCACGCGGAGCACCAGATCGTCCAGCAGCCAGTCGAGTTCGCCGGAGCTCCGGGCGGAATGCGTGCTCGGGTCCTGGATCATGCGGGGTCTCCTTCGCTGCTGTCGCTGCCCGTCGGGCCGGGAGTGATTCCGCGGCCGGGTTGCCTGCCGCCGCCGCGCGCCCAGCCGGCGCGGTACGCCGCCATGCGGTCCCGGACGACCTCGGGCGTGCGTTCGTCGTCCCGGGGTGCGGGCGAGGGCGGCGGCTCCTCGGGGCGCCCCTCGCGCAGTTGGGGCGCGAGGCTGGCCTGCCGTACGCGGCGCGGGAGGTCGTCGGAGTCTTCGGGCTGCTCCTTGGGCCGATGCAGTCGCAAGGCGGCGACTCCTGGGGGTGTGGTGTGGCTCGTGGTCTCCGCGACGGCCGGGACGGGAGCCACCAGGGAGCGCCGGTCGGCCGGTGCAGGGACGGCGTCGGGGACGGTTTCCTGACGCGGGAGGTCGTCGGGCACGCGCGCGTGGGCGCGCTCCTCGGGCTGCCGCGCGTGCACCGTTTCACCGTGGGAACGTGCCGCGGCACCGGTGTGCAGCAGGGCGGTGGGCACCAGGACGACCGCGGTGGTGCCGCCGTACGGCGAGGTCCTCAGGTGGACCTTGACGCCGTGCCGGGCGGCGAGCCTGCTGACCACGAACAGGCCGAGCCGATCGCTGTCGAACAGGTCGAGCGCCTCGGACTGCTCGATGCGGCGGTTGGCCTCGGCGAGGGTCTCCTTGCCCATGCCGAGGCCGCGGTCCTCGACCTCGACGGCGTAGCCGTTGCCGACGGGTTCGCCTGTGATGCGCACGCGCGTGTGGGGCGGCGAGAACTGTGCGGCGTTCTCGATGATCTCGGCCAGGAGGTGCGTGAGGTCGGCGACGGCCGCGCCGACGACGGCCGCCTCGGGGAGTTGCCGTACCTCCACGCGCGCGTAGTCCTCCACTTCGGAGACGGCCGCGCGGACCACGTTGGTCAGGGAGACGGGCATGCGCCAGGCCCGGCCGGGGGCTGCTCCGGAGAGGATGATCAGGCTCTCGGCGTGGCGCCGCATGCGGGTGGTGAGGTGGTCCAGGCGGAAGAGGTCGCTCAGTTCGTTCGGGTCGTCGGAGCGGCGTTCCATGCTGTCGAGGAGGCTCAGCTGCCGGTGGACGAGGATCTGGCTGCGGCGGGCGAGGTTGACGAAGACGCCGGAGATGCCGCTGGCGAGTTCGGCGCGCTCGACGGCGGCCCGCAGCGCGGCCCGGTGGACGGTGCCGAGGGCCTCGGCGACCTGCCCGGTCTCGTCCTCGGCGGCCGGTCCCGGCGGTGCCTCGGCGCGGATGTCGATCTCCTCGCCCGCGCGCAGTCTCCGCATGGCCTCGGGCAGTTTGCGCCGGGCGATCTCCAGGGCGCCGTTGCGCAGGCTCACGAGCTCCACCACGAGACCGCGGCCGATGCGCACGGAGATGACGAGCGAGGCAGCGACGGCGGCGAGACCGAGCAGGACGGCCGCGCCGGCCGGGGTGAGCAGCCCCCGGGTGAACGGGTCGGCCCGCTGCGCGACGGATCGTGCGGCGTCGTCCTCGATCGTGCGCATGCCGTTCTGCACGCGCGCGTGGGCGGTGTTCCAGGTGCTCACGGGTGCCGCCTCGATCGCCTTGGCGCCCGGTCCGGCGGCGAGGATCGCGTCCTCGGCGTCGCCCAGCCCGGCGTAGGAGCTGCCGGCGGTGAGGGCGTTCCAGGCGGAGCGTTCGGTGCCGCGCAGGTCGGCGACGGCCGACTCGGTCAGGGTGCGGCGCAGCTCGACGGCGCCGGTGAAGAGCCGGAGCCGCTCCCCGGTCAGGGTGCCGGACAGTCGGGCACTCGCCAGAAGGGCGTCCTCCCGGGCCAACGCTTCGCCCGCGCGGGAGAATTCGAGCAGCACGCGCGCGTCGGAGCCGAGATCGGCGTCCTGGATGCCGGTGAGGGCACCGCCGACGCCGAGAGCCTGCGAGATGGTCCGGGTGTAGCGGCGGTACGTCTCGGACCAGCCCGCGCGCCGGTCCTGCACCTCGGTCCGCAGGGCACGCAGTTGCCCGGCACCCGTGACGAACGCCTCCAGCCGACGGGCGACTCCGGCGGGCAACTCCTCGCTGTCCGCGACGGTGCTGTCCTCGTCGAGCCGCAGTTTCGCGACGGCCCGGTCGGTGCGCCGGGCGAGGTCGTCCAGCTCGTCGGTCTGTGCGGCGGAGGGGTCGGTGGCGTGGCGAACGGCGGCCGCGCGTTCCGCCTGCAGGGCGGCGACCGCGGCGGAGACGGGGGCGCGGACCGTGGCGTCCACGCGCTGGACCTGCCGCAGCCGGGAGACGTCCTGGGCGGTGGTGACGGTGGCGTGGGCCCACAGGGCCAGGAGGGAGACGACCGGCACCATCAGCAGGCAGACGATCTTGGCGCGCACGGTACGGGGGCGTATGTGCCAGCGCTCCGCGCGCGTGGCCGCTGCGTCCGGTGTGGCCTCCGCGGGGGCCTCGCCGTCCTCGTCGGCCGGTGGTCCGGCGTGCGCGCGGCGACCGCGCACGGGCGGTGGCGGCGCCTCGGCGCCGGCCGTGGGGGTCCTACGGGGTGTACGCATGAACTCCTCGCTCGGGGGTGGTTCGGGGCGTGTCACCCCGGCTTCAGGGCGTGCCGTCCGGGCTTCGGGGTCTGCCGTCCGGACCGCGGGGCGTGCCCGGGAGGGCCTGTCGCCTGCCCCGCCGGGCCCGGTCGCGGCTATGGGGCGGCGCTCCCGACCGGCCGCTGGGCCGACGCGGACGCCTCACGCTCCCCCGCCGTCGGCGACAGCGCGACGAAGGCGGAGGTCAGGAAGAGGTAGGACCCGAGGCCGACGGCGAGGGGGAAGATGAACTGCATCGCCGTGGCCCCGGGCAGTGCCTCCCCGGAGGGCATCACGCGCACGCTCACCGCGAACATCCCGGTGTAGTGCATGCTGCTGACGGCCGCGCCCATGATCAGGGAGGCGATGGTGACCGCGACGGGCGACTTGATGTTGAGTGCCGCCCACAGCGCCGCCGTCGCGGCGACGACGGCGATCAGGACGGAGAGCCCGACGAGCACCGGGTCATAGGTCACGTCGCCGTGCAGGCGGACGGCCGCCATGCCCAGGTAGTGCATGCTCGCGACACCGAGGCCGGTGGTGAGCCCGCCGATCAGCAGGGCCCGGCCGCGGTCCCGGCTGTAGCCGACGGCGAAGACGCCGGCGCAGACGACGACCATGGCGACGAGCAGGCTCAGCAGAGTGAGCGGCACGTCGTAGCGGATATCGGTGCCGGCGACGCTGAAACCGAGCATGGCCACGAAGTGCATGGTCCAGATGCCGGTGCCGATCGCCGAGGCGGCGGTGACGAGCCAGTTGCGGCGCGAGCGCCCGGTGGCGGCGAGCGCGCGGACGGTGCAGCGCAGTCCGAGCGCGGCGCCCGTGCAGGCCATCACGTACGACAGCGCGGGGGTCAGCCACCCCAGGGCGGCGTGGTCCAGGTGTCCCATGGCCCCGGGACGCTAGACCCAGCAGGGGCGCGCGAAGGGGGCGCATTTCGAAAGGTGTTGGAATATGACGCAAGGATGTACCGGAACGATCGGGTCACGCTCGAACGTGTGCACTGAAGCGTCATCCGTGCCGGTGAGGAATCATGCCGTACATGAGCGACGACCAGACGCGTGTCCAGGAGTTCTTCACCGCCCGCGCCGCCGACTGGGACAGCCGGTTCCCCGACGACGGTCCGGCCTACGCGGCCGCGGTCGCCGAACTCGGACTGCGCCCGGGCGACCGCGTGCTCGACGCGGGGTGCGGCACCGGACGCGCCCTGCCGCCCCTGCGTGCCGCCGTGGGGCCCTCTGGAGTGGTCCTCGGAGCCGATCTGACCCCGGCCATGCTGCGGGAGGCCGTGCGGGCCGGACGGGACCGTGACGGGGCGTTGCTGCTCGCGGACGTCGCCGCGCTGCCGCTGCGCTCGCACTCACTGGACGCCGTGTTCGGGGCGGGCCTGATCTCGCACCTGCCGAGTCCGGCCGAGAACCTGCGGGAGCTGGCACGCGTGGTGCGTGCCGGCGGCGTGCTCGCGCTGTTCCACCCGATCGGCAGGGCGGCCCTGGCCGCGCGCCACGGCCGCGCGCTCACCCCGGACGACCTGCGCGCCGAGCCCAACCTCCGGCCGCTGCTGGCCGCTTCGGGGTGGCGCATGACGTCGTACGTCGACGAGGACTCCCGTTTCCTGGCGCTCGCCGTCCGCGAGGACTGAGCAGTCTCTGTCCGCGAGGACGCAGCACTCGCTGTCCGCGTGGACTCAGCACTCGCTCTCCGCGTGGACTCAGCAGCCGCGTCACCCGGCCTCGGTGTCCGGCGCCGCCACGTGCCGCGCGGGACAGCCCCGGACGCCCGGGACCGGGCGCGTGCCCAGGTCGGCGAGCCGGTACCCGTACGGGTAGCCCTTGATCTCCCAGTTCTGCCGGGCGAAGTGCGGGGCGCGCCGGGGTGGCAGCAGCCGGACGGCGCGGCCCCGCAGCCGTACCGCGCGGCGCGCCCACGCACGCGTGGCGGCGCCCGGCGGGGTGTAGCGGAAGGCACGCAGCAGCGAGTCGTCGAGCAGCGCGAGGGTCGTGGTCCGCAGCAGCGGGGCGAGCGGGCTCGGGTACCAGGAGGCCATCAGGTCGAGCGTGGCGTCCGAGACCCGCCGGGCCTGCTCGTCCCAGGCGAAGTGGGCCGCCTCGTAGCTGTCGAGGCAGGTCTCGAACTCCTCGTAGGTCTCGGGGATGTCCTTGATGCCCATGTGCCGGCCCAGCGTGCGGTGGTGGACGACACTCGCGACGATCTCGTGGCGCGACATCCTGCGCCACCCGTAGGCGTCGATCCACCGCTTGGGCATCACGACGAACGTGCAGAGCACGTAGCGCATGTCGTCGTCGCTGATGTCGTAGCTGCGGTGCATCTGGTTGATGCGGCGGATCGCGGTCCTGCCCTGGTCGCTGCCGAAGCCGTGCTCGACCACGGCGTCCAGGAGCAGCGACGTGTCGTCGTAGCGCTTCTGGGTCCGCTCCGTGAGCTCCGCCGTCCCGGCGAGCAGCCGGCCGATGCCGGGGACGGCGTAGGTGCGGAACAGGGCCAGCTCCAAGGCGCGGGTGAAGTCCCACGGGAACTCATACGCCACGCTCAGCCGGTAGATCTCCGTTGCCTGCCGGTACGGGTCCATCCGCCGTATCTGTTCCAGCCGCGCGAAGCGCTTCACAGTGCCGTCCCCCTTCTGTCACCGGAGCTGCAACTTTACGTTGGTGTCCGGAAGATGACCGGCACGCGGGACATCCGCACAGGGGGAAGGTGGTCAGCATGTGGGGCAAGGTCCGGAAGGCCGGAGGCAGAGTCACTCATGCCTTGCGCACGGAACCGAAGGCCGGTGGGGACAAACGTCCACACAATCTTTTCGAGGCGGCAGCGGCCTACGTCACGGCGAGCGCGGAGGACGACCAGGAGCGGGCCGACGAGGCCGCCGGCTGGGTGTCGCCCGAGGCGCTGTCGTTCGGGGTGAACGAGCTGGCCTGCCGGGCCGTCATCGCGCTCGCGCGGGAACGCGGCCAGTCACCCCGGACCGTGGCCCGTGAGTTGCTGGGACTGCCCGCGGAGTGACGCGCCCGGACGGGGCGGCCGATTCGCCCCGTCCGCCGGAAAACGGCAGCTCCGCGTGTACTCGCGGGGCCGTGACAAGGGGCTTCCGCGCACACTAGGGTGCGCGCCGGTGGACGAACCGATGGGGAGGCTGGGATGGCCGGGACGGACGAGGACACCGTCGCCGCCGCGGACGATGCGCTCTATGTGCTCACGGCGGTGCTGCTGACGCCGGCGAAGTTCCCGAGCGTGCTGGGCGACGACTATCCGGAGGCGTGCGCGGCGCTCGGTCTCGCGCCGCTCGCCGACGGGTACGGGCTGGTGCTCGGCCAGGACGGTGACGGCGCCCGGTGGACCGTGGTCATCGACGACGTCTCTCTGGTGGCCGTCGCGATCGCGTCCTGGGACTGCGGGATGGAGTACGAGCTGTCTCCCGACGAGCGCACGGTCGTCGCGGCGCTGCCCGGCTGGCCCCTCGCGGTCGCCGTCGCGGCGCCCGGAGTGCCCGCGCCGCACGATCCCGGTCCGGAGGCTGACGACCGGCCGCCGCTGGCTCCGCCGGACACCACGGTCTGGGGCCCCGCCCAGCGGCGCCTTGGCGCGGACGAGATCGCGCTCCAGTGGGCGACGTGGCGGGAACAGGTCGACGACTCCGCCTTCCCCGCACCGGGGCCGTCGGCGGCACCGGGCGACGCAGGCGCGGCGGCCGAGGGTCCGGGCGGAGGCGGGGAGAACGGGCAGGGCCACAGCGGCATCCGGCGCGTCCTCGCGGAGGCCCGCACCTACATCGACTCGCCGCCGCCGCTGGGCCGGGTCCGGTCGTCGTTCGCGCCGGGTGACGCGCGGACCCTGCGGGCCGACGGTCCCGGCTGGTCGCTCGTGGCCAGGACCGACGACATCGCCTTCGTGCTGCTCGACGAGGAACCCGGCGAGGTCCTGCCGGTGGGGCGGGGACCGGAGCTGCCCGGTCTCCTCGAGGCCCTCGACAAGATGGCCGTACGGCCGAACTGAGCCGGTGGGACGTACGGCCGGTGCGGGCCCGTGGGCCGTAGGACCGGTGCGAGCCGGTGCGGCCTTCGGCCGCGCCAGTCAGCGGCGCGTCAACGGCCCAGCTCCTTGCGGGTGGCGCGGCGCAGCCTGCGCCGCTGTGAGGGGTCGAGCGTGAGATACGCCGCGGCCGGGACTCCCAGGATGATCAGGAGCGATGCCCACCAGGGCAGCCAGATCAACAGGATGAGCCCGACCGCCACACCACCTGCGGCGATCTTGGCGTTCTTGGACATGGTGTCGCCTCCTTCGCGGCCACTGCCGCTCTCTGTCTCGAGAACGGGCCCGCGCTTGCGGCAGTTCCGGACCGCGACCCTGAGACATCCCTGAGGTGCGCCCCCTACACACCCCTGACCTCCTCATAGTGACCCAGGCCACACCTCAGTCATACCCGTGTGCGCCGGAAGTGCTGTACCCTCGGCGACTCCGACCTACTAGTCAAATTTGAGGAATAAGCCATAGCCGAGCATCCGACTCTCCCGGCACCCTCCTTCGAATTCCCCGAACTGGCCCACTGCCACACCGTGTTCGTGCCCGGCGACCCGGCCCGAACCGGCAGCGTCGCCTTCTGGCGACCCGACGGCGAGGCCCCGCCGGCCGTGACGTCGGCGTCCGCCGCGCACCTGACCGTCGTCGTGCCCGGCGCTGACGGCGTCGAGCCGCTCGGTGTGCCCGCGGTTCTGCTGCCGGTACGCGCGGCCCTGCCGGTCCTCACGCGCGCGCGTGCCGAGGCTCATGGGCACCGGTCCACCGTGTTCTGGGGCGCGGCGGCCGCGCACGCCCTGCACCTCGTGGCGCGCGGACTGCTGCTGCCGGGGCTGTCCCCGGGCGACCACGACGCCTGGCGGGCGGGCCCGCTGCGCGCCCAGGACGTCGAGGCCCTGCGGCACCTCGCCGCCGCGATGCCGCCCGAGGCACACGCCGTCCCGCTGGCGGGCGCCGGGCCGCTGCGGCTGCCCGACCCGGAGCGGCTGCTGCGCGCCTTCCTCGACGCGGTCGCCGACACCCTGCCCCGCTCCCCCGCCGCGCCGCTGGTCACCGGCGGCCCCGCCTACGCGTCGCCCGAGCCGGTGCGTCTGCCCGAGCAGCGCGCGTGGGCCGCCGACGTCGCCGCGGGACACGACGCGGGGGTGCGGCTGTCGCTGCGGATCGAGGCGGACGGTCTGACGGACGCGGCGGACGACTCGGACGACTCGGACGTGACGTTCCGGGCCGTGCTCCAGGTGCACAGCGTGAGCGATCCCGCGCTCGTCGCGGACGCCGCGGGCATCTGGGCCGGCGCCGGGGCCGAGGCCTTCGGCCCGCGCGCGCGGATGGACGCGCTGCTCGCCCTGCGCCGCGCGGCCCGGGCCTGGGCCCCGCTCACGCCCCTGCTGTCGGCGACCGTGCCGGACGCGGTCGAGCTCGCCGACGAGGAGGTCACCGAGCTGCTCGGTGCGGGCGCCCGGGCGCTGGCGGCGGCCGGAGTGGACGTGCACTGGCCGAAGGGGCTGACCCGTGAGCTCACCACGCGCGCGGAGGTGGGGCCTTCCGACGACGAGGCGGGTTCCGGCCGGGACTTCCCGACCATGCCGTCGTTCCTCTCCGCCGACGCGCTGCTCGCCTTCGACTGGTCGTTCGCGCTGGGCGACCGGCGGCTGAGCCGCGAGGAGCTGGACCGGCTCGCCGAGGCCAAGCGCCCCGTGGTGCGGCTGCACGGCCAGTGGGTCCTGGTCGACCCTCAGGAGGTCCGCCTGGCCCGCTCCCGGCAGGACCACAAGGTGACGCCGGTGGACGCGCTGGGCGCAGCGCTGACGGGCTGGGCCGAGGTGGACGGCCACCGGGTCGAGGTGCGGCCCACCGGATGGCTGGCGGCCCTGCGGGAGCGGCTCGCGGACCCCGAGGCGCAACAGCCCGTGGAGCAGCCGGCCGCCCTCGCCGCCACCCTGCGGGACTACCAGCGGCGTGGCCTGAACTGGCTCGCCGGCATGACCTCGCTGGGCCTCGGCTGCTGCCTCGCCGACGACATGGGGCTCGGCAAGACGATCACACTCATCGCCCTGCACCTGCACCGGCAGACCGACGCCCGGTCGGCCGGGCCCACCCTGGTGGTCTGCCCGACGTCCCTGATGGGCAACTGGCAGCGGGAGATCGAGCGGTTCGCGCCCGGCACACCCGTGCGGCGCTTCCACGGCGCGCGGCGCGGCCTCGACGGCCTGGCCGACGGGGAGTTCGTGCTCACCACGTACGGCACGATGCGCCTGGACGCGCCCCGGCTCGCCGAGGTGCCGTGGGGCATGCTCGTGGCGGACGAGGCCCAGCACGTGAAGAACCCGCACTCCTCGACCGCGCGGGCACTGCGTTCGATCGGCGCACGCGCGCGTGTCGCGCTCACCGGCACCCCGGTGGAGAACAACCTGTCGGAGCTGTGGGCGATCCTCGACTGGACCACTCCGGGGCTGCTGGGCCGGCTCGGCACGTTCCGCAGGCGGTACGCGGAGGCCGTCGAGGGCGGTCAGGACCCGGCCGCGGCCGGCCGGCTGGCCCGGCTCGTACGGCCGTTCCTGCTGCGCCGCCGCAAGTCGGACCCGGGGATCGCCCCCGAGCTGCCTCCGAAGACGGAGACCGACCACGCCGTGTCGCTCACCCAGGAGCAGGCAGCCCTGTACGAGGCCGTGGTGCGCGAGGCGCTCGCGGAGATCGCCGGCGCGGACAGCATGGCGCGGCGCGGACTGATCGTGAAGCTGCTGACCGGCCTCAAGCAGGTCTGCAACCACCCGGCGCAGTACCTCAAGGAGGAGCGGCCGGTGGTCGCCGGACGCTCCGGGAAGCTGGAGCTGCTGGACGAACTGCTCGACACCATCCTCGCCGAGGAGGCGGGCGTACTGGTCTTCACGCAGTACGTGCAGATGGCCCGCCTCCTCGAACGGCACCTGGCGGCCCGCGGCACGCCCTCGCAGTTCCTGCACGGCGGGACGCCCGTCGCCGAACGCGAGGCCATGGTGCGGCGCTTCCAGGACGGTGAAGTGCCCGTGTTCCTGCTGTCGTTGAAGGCTGCGGGCACCGGCCTGAACCTCACCCGGGCCGAGCACGTCGTGCACTACGACCGCTGGTGGAACCCGGCGGTGGAGGCCCAGGCGACCGACCGCGCCTACCGCATCGGTCAGACCCGGCCCGTGCAGGTGCACCGGATCGTCGCCGAGGGAACCATCGAGGACCGCATCGCCGAGCTGCTGGCCCGCAAGCGGGAGCTGGCCGACGCGGTCCTGGGCTCCGGCGAGGCCGCCCTGACGGAGCTGACGGACGCGGAACTGGCGGATCTGGTCGCACTACGAGGGGGTCTGCGATGACTCGGCACGACGGTGACATGGAGCGCACGTTCGCCGCGCTGCCGCCCGCGCACGGGCGGGGCTTCGCACAGACCTGGTGGGGCCAGGCGTGGCTCAAGGCACTGGAGGACACGGCACTGGACTCGGCGCAGCTGAGGACGGGCCGCCGGCTCGCGCGCGCGGGAGCGGTCGGCGCGGTGTCGGTGCGCCCGGGGCGGCTCACAGCCGTCGTCCAGGACCCCGACCGCACGGCACACCGGGCCGACGTCCTGCTGGAGGAGCTCTCGCCCGGACAGTGGGACCACTTCCTGGACATGGCCGTCGAGCGGGCCGGTCATGTGGCGGCGCTGCTGGACCGGGATATGCCGCCGCACCTGGTCGAGGACGCGGCGGCCGCGGGCGTCGAACTGCTGCCGGACCTGGGCGATCTGGAGCCGGAGTGCGGCTGCGGGGCCTGGGACCACTGCGGGCACACGGCGGCGCTCTGCTACCAGGTGGCACGCCTGCTGGACCAGGACCCCTTCGTCCTGCTCCTGATGCGGGGACGCGACGAAGCCACCCTGCTGAACGATCTCCAGTCGCGCAGCGGCGGCGCGTCGGCCACGCTGCGTTCGGGCCAGGAGGGCGTGGACGCGGCCGAGGCGTACGCGGCCGGCGACATCCTGCCTCCGCTGCCGCCCCTGCCCGCACTCCCCGACGAGCCGGGGGTGCCGCCGTCCCTGGACACCGAGACGCCGCCCGCCCCGGGCATCGACCCGGCCGCGCTGGAGTTCCTGGCCGCGCGGACCGCCGTACAGGCCCACCGCCTGCTCGCCGAGGCGCTTCGAGGCAGGCACCCTTCCGGGGCGGACTCGACCGTCCCGGAAGACGCCGTACGGCTGGCCGCGGGCGACCCCGGGCAGGAGGTGGCGGACCGTCTGGCCGCCGGTTCGGGACGCGGCCGGGAGGGGCTGGCGGCGGCGGTCCGTGCCTGGCGGCACGGCGGTACGGCCGCGTTGGCCGTGCTCGACGAGGAGTGGAAGGCTCAGGGCGAGACGCTCGCACGCGCGCGTGCCGCACTGGAGTCGGCCTGGGACGCGGACGAGCGGCCTGAGCTGCGGGCGCGGGGCAACCGCTGGACGGTCGTCGGCGCACCGGTCCAGCTGCGCCTCGGCCGGGACGGCCGGTGGTGGCCGTACCACAAGGAGCGCGGCCGCTGGCTGCCCTCGGGAGGCGCCGCACAGGACCCGGCGACGGCACTGACGTCGGCGGAACTCGCCGCCGGGGACGGGGCTGCTCAGAGCTCAGGGCAGTAGCCCGCCGGTATCCAGGGACGGCAGGAGCGATTCCAGTTCGCTGGGCAGATCGCTCGGCAGCCGGCTGGGAAAGCCCGACGGCAGCCGGGTCGGCAGGTTGCTGGGCAACGCGGTGGGCAGCTTTGTCGGGATGCCGAAGGACGGGGCGGGGGTGGCGCTCGTGCTTTCGGCGGGCGGCTCCGGGTCCGCCGAGTCGTCGCTGCCCCTGGCCATCAGCACCACGACGGCCACGGCTGCGACGGCCACGAGCACGGCGAGCAGGACGAACAGGGGATTCCGGCGCCGGGGAGGCCGCGGCGGATGAGGCGGTACGGGTGGCATGGCCATACCGACCAGAGTCGCCGCGCGCCGCTCAAGGCGGGAGGGGCGCACGGAAGTTGGTACGGGCCTATGGCGCGGATCGCATGATTCCGGAGCATTGCGGTCCCTCGGCCGGTCACACACGCCGTGACCGGCCGAGGGACCCACACGCGGGCCGACGAGCCCGCACGCGCGCGTGCGCTCAGCCGCGCGCCCCCAGCAGGTGGTCCATCGCCAGCTGGTCGAGACGCTCGAAGGCCATGCCGCGGGCGGCGGCCGCCTCGACGTCGAAGGTCTCGAAGGCCGACCGGTCGGCGAGCAGGGCCTGGAGGCCGTCCGCGGCGGTGGGCTGGGCCAGCTCGTCCAGGCGGGCCGCGCGCAGGGCCTCCTGGACCTCCGGGTCGGCGCGGAAGGCGGCGGCGCGCTCCTTGAGGATGAGGTAGTTGCGCATGCAGCCGGCCGCCGAGGCCCACACCCCGTCGAGGTCCTCGGTCCGCGGCGGCTTGAAGTCGAAGTGCCGCGGGCCGGTGTAGCCGGCCGATTCCAGCAGGTCGACCAGCCAGAACGCGGCACGCAGGTCACCGGCGCCGAAGCGCAGGTCCTGGTCGTACTTGATGCCGGACTGGCCGTTGAGGTCGATGTGGAACAGCTTGCCCGCCCACAGCGCCTGCGCGATGCCGTGCGGGAAGTTCAGCCCGGCCATCTGCTCGTGCCCGACCTCGGGGTTGACGCCGTACAGCTCCGGACGCTCCAGGCGCTCGATGAACGCCAGGGCGTGGCCGACGGTGGGCAGCAGGATGTCGCCGCGCGGCTCGTTCGGCTTGGGCTCGATCGCGAAGCGCAGGTCGTAGCCCTGGGAGGTGACGTACTCGCCGAGCAGGTCGAAGGCCTCCTTCATCCGGTCCAGGGCCGCGCGGACGTCCTTGGCGGCGCCCGACTCGGCACCTTCCCGGCCGCCCCAGGCGACGTACACCTGGGCGCCGAGCTCGACGGCGAGGTCGATGTTGCGGATGGTCTTGCGCAGGGCGTAGCGGCGCACGTCGCGGTCGTTCGCGGTGAAGGCGCCGTCCTTGAAGACCGGGTGCGTGAAGAGGTTGGTGGTGGCCATCGGGACCTTCATGCCCGTGGCGTCCAGCGCCTGCCGGAAGCGCTTGATGTGGGCCTCGCGCTCGGTGTCGCTGGAGCCGAAGGGGATCAGGTCGTCGTCGTGGAAGGTGACGCCGTGGGCGCCGAGCTCGGCCAGGCGCTGCACCGTCTCGACCGGGTCGAGGGCGCGCCGCGTGGCGTCGCCGAAGGGGTCCCGTCCCTGCCAGCCGACGGTCCACAAGCCGAAGGTGAACCTGTCCTCGGGGGTGGGCTGGTAGCTCATGCCGCGGCTCCTCGCTCGCTGAGACTATTTCGTCATGCCGATTTACAAATTAGTATGCGAGCACCTTCCTGGGAAGAGACAAGGTGTCTCGGGACGAGAGCAGAGGGAGAAACCCGATGTCAGCAGCCGAGGGTCCGCTCGTCGTCGGCGTGGACTCGTCCACCCAGTCCACCAAGGCGCTGGTCGTCGACGCGTCGACCGGCCGGGTCGTCGCGAGCGGCCAGGCGCCGCACACGGTCTCCTCGGGGGCCGGGCGCGAGAGCGATCCGCGTCAGTGGTGGGACGCGTTGTGCGAGGCGCTGCGCCAGTGCGGCGACGCGGCGCACGAGGCCGCCGCGGTGTCGGTCGGCGGGCAGCAGCACGGCCTGGTCGCCCTGGACGACCGGGGCGAGCCGGTGCGGCCCGCCCTGCTGTGGAACGACGTGCGCTCGGCGCCGCAGGCACGCCGGCTCACGGAGGAACTGGGCGGCGCCAAGTTCTGGGCCGAGCGCACCGGGCTCGTCCCCGCCGCCTCCTTCACGGTCACCAAGTGGGCCTGGCTGGCCGAGCACGAGCCGGAGGCGGCGCGCGCCACCAAGGCCGTGCGCCTCCCCCACGACTACCTGACCGAGCGGCTCACCGGGCAGGGCACGACCGACCGCGGCGACGCCTCCGGGACGGGCTGGTGGGCATCCGGGACGGAAGGCTACGACGAGGAGATCCTGGCGCACGTGGGGCTCGACCCGGCCCTGCTGCCCCGGGTGGTCCGGCCCGGCGAGGTGGCGGGCACGGTGCGCGACAGTCATGATCTGCCGTTCTCCAAGGGCACCCTGGTCGCGCCCGGCACCGGCGACAACGCCGCCGCGGCGCTCGGCCTCGGGGTGCGTCCGGGCGTGCCCGTGATGAGCCTCGGCACCTCGGGCACGGTGTACGCGGTGTCGCAGCGGCGGCCCGCCGACCCGACCGGCACGGTGGCCGGTTTCGCCGACGCCCGCGGTGACTGGCTGCCGCTGGCCTGCACCCTGAACTGCACGCTCGCCGTCGACCGCGTGGCGACACTGCTGGGCCTGGACCGCGAGGCCGTCGAGCCCGGCACGGCCGTCACGCTGCTGCCCTACCTGGACGGCGAACGCACCCCGAACCTGCCCAACGCCTCCGGTCTGCTGCACGGCCTGCGCCACGACACGACCGCCGGCCAGCTGCTCCAGGCCGCCTACGACGGCGCCGTGCACTCCCTGCTCGGCGCGCTCGACCTGGTCCTCGACGAGGACGCGGACCCCGCGGCGCCCCTGCTGCTGATCGGCGGCGGCGCCCGCGGCACGGCCTGGCAGCAGACCGTGCGGCGGCTGTCGGGGCGTCCCGTGCAGGTGCCCGAGGCGAAGGAGCTGGTCGCGCTCGGCGCCGCCGCACAGGCGGCCGGGGTGCTGACCGGGGAGGACCCCGCGGCGGTCGCCCGGCGCTGGAACACGGCGGCCGGGCCGGTGCTCGACGCCGTCGAGCGGGACGAGGAGACGCTGGCCAGGATCGCCGGGGTACTCTCCGACGCGGCTCCGCTGCTGGAGCGGCCCACGGACACCCACTGAGGACTGGCGTCAGGCATGACCGCACCGCTGCACCAGGACCGTCCGGCCGGACCGGGACGTGCCCTGCCGGACACCCAGCAGGGCATGCGCCGCCGCAACCTCGCCCGGGTCCTGCACGCCGTCCGTGCCGGGGGACCGCTGTCGCGGGCCGCCGTCGCGTCGCGGATCGGCCTGACCCGGGCGGCGGTGTCGACGCTCGTCGACGAACTGATCCGCTCGGGGCTGCTGGAGGAGCTGGGGCCCGAACGGCCCGGCCGGGTGGGCCGCCCCGGGTCCGCGCTCGCGCTGAGCGGACGCGGCCCGGCGGGGATCGGTGCGGAGATCGGCGTCGACCATCTCGCGGTCTGTGCCGTGGACCTGCGCGGCCAGACCCGGTCGCGGGCGATACGCCAGGGCGCGAACCGCGGCCGCTCCCCCGGGCCCGTGCTCGCCGAGCTCACCGAACTCATCCGCCGGGTGGTCGCCGAGGCGGAGGGCGAGGGCCTGTGGCCGGCCGGTCTCGCCGTGGCCGTGCCCGGTCTGGTGGCGCGCGACGCCCGGACCGTCGTACGCGCCCCGAACCTCGACTGGCACGACACGGACCTCGGTGACCTGCTGCCGGCGGACCTGCCGCTGACGGTGGACAACGAGGCCAACTTCGGCGCCCTCGCCGAACTCTGGCTGGGCGAGGGCACGCCGCGCGACTTCCTGCATGTGTCGGCGGAGATCGGCATCGGCGCGGCGGTCGTGGTGGACGGCGGGCTGCTGCGCGGAACCCGCGGTTTCGCGGGCGAGTTGGGGCACGTGCCGGTCCAGCCGGACGGCCCGGAGTGCGCGTGCGGCGGGCGCGGGTGCCTGGAGCAGTACGCCGGCGAGGAGGCGGTGCTGCGCGCGGCCGGCCTGGAGCCGGACGAGGACCGGGTCGGGCTGCTCGCGGGGCGCGCGGCGGAGGGCGACGAGGACGTACGCCGAGCCCTGCGCGACGCGGGCACCGCACTCGGGGTCGCCCTGACCGGGGCGGTGAACCTGCTCGACCCGGAGAGCGTGGTGCTGGGCGGGGAGCTGTCCGGGCTGGCGCCGTGGCTGCTGCCGTCGTTGCACGACGAGTTGGCGCGCCGCACGGCGGGTCCGGCCTGTCCCGTGTCCGTGTCCGGGCTGGGGCCTCAGGGGCCGCTGCTGGGGGCAGCGCACTCGGTCGTGCGGACGGTGCTGGACGATCCGGCCACCGTCGCCGAGCGGGCCTGAGACAGCCCGGCCTGCCAGGGCGAGGCCGATCCGGGCCGCCACCGGGACTGGAAGCGCTGCCTGAGACCGGTCGGCAACTCCGCCTGAGACCGAGGCACTTCCCGACCCTGTCGCCCGGCCGTCACCTCACGTCCCGGTTACAAAACGCTCAACCTCTGGTTGCGGCACGGTAAGCACGCGACCATGGGACCATGACCCTGGCCCAGCGCGCCCTGGAGCGTCTGCAGGCCTGGCCCGACCTGATGGCGGGCCCGGCGAGTTGCGGTACCGGACGGGCGCTCCGCTGCGTCCGTGACGAGATCGTCCACTTCCACTCGACGCGGGACGTCGATCTCCACCTCACCCGCCGGGCCATCCAGCGTTTCCACTACGACCTCGCCGCATCGAGTGCGATCCACCTGGTTCCCGGATCGTGCTGGGTGACGGTCCACCTCGACTGCGAGGCGGACATCGAACTGCTGATGAGCCTGGTGAGCATCGCCCTCAAGGCCCACCAGACCCGGCCCGCCGGTGAGGAGCAGGGGCTCGCCGGGTGCAACTTCCACCGGGTCACGGTCCTGCCGCGCGACGCCGTAGCGGGCGGCTGAGCCTTGGCGACCCGGCCGGAGTCCGTCAACGCCGAGGCCTGGCGCACGTACGGAGCACACCACCTGCGGCGGGGCACGGTGCTGCCCGAGGTGGCCCGGATCGACTGGGGGTTCGAGGGCGCCGGGCCGGGGACCGAGGTGCTCGGGGAGCTGACGGGACGGCGTGTGCTGGACCTCGGGTGCGGTCCGGCGCGGCACGCCGCCCACCTGGTCCGTGCTCACGGCGCGCTGGTGGACGCGGTCGACTCCTCGGCCGGGCAGTACGAACGGGCCCGCGCCCGCTACGGCTCCCTGCCCGGGCTGCGCCTGGTCCGGGCGGACGCGGTGGAACATCTGCGCTCGGCGGAGCCGTACGACGTCATCTACTCGGTCAACGCCGTGCCGTACATCGACCCGCACCGGCTGCTGCCCGCCCTGGCCGCTGCGCTCAAGCCGGGCGGCAGGCTCTGCTTCACCGTGCTGCACACCAACTCGCACGGTGACGGACCGTCGGACCAGGTCGTCGCCCGGCCGGAGATCCTGCGGCTGGCCGGCGGCGGGGACGTCACCGTCCAGATGTGGGTCCTCGAAACGGAGCTGTGGACGGCCCTGCTCGCCGAGCACGGGCTGCGCGTGGAGCAGGTCGACGTCCTCGACACGCCGCAGACCGGCAACCACGCCTCCTACCGGCTCTTCCGCGTGACACGGCCGGTCCGTGTCTCCTCCCGGCCGCGCACCGCCAAGCCGCCGGTGGCCCATGCCGCGCTCGGGGTCGGCGCCGTCCTGCACGGTCCCCGCGGACTGCTCCTGGGCCGGCACCGGCACGGGACGTGGGAGCTGCCCGGCGGGACGGTGGAGCCCGGCGAGTCGCTGCGGGAGGCGGTCGTGCGCGAACTCGGTGAGGAGACGGGGCTCGACGCCCGGCCTGAGGACGTCCGGCTGCTGGGCACGCTCCTCGACGACGCCGGCGGTGTCGTGCGGGTGACGGTGGCCGCCCGGGTCACCGCCTGGCGGGGAGAGCCGTCGGACCAGCCCGGGGAGAGCGTGGGCCGCTGGCGCTGGTTCGCCCTGGACCGGCTGCCGGAGGAGCTGTTCGTGTGCAGCGCGCAGGCCCTCACCGCGTGGCGGCCGGGTCTGCCGATCGACCACGCGCCCGCTCACTTCACGCCGTACGACACCGGAACGGGCGACGGCTGAAGCACCCAGAGGGGTGCGTTTTTTCAGCCGTTCCCGTGGAGTCGGCGCACAGCCGCCCTGCCGGCACCCGTGGTCTGGTGCACTGCCCCTGAGGATCCGGTCGGTTGACGAGGCATCAGGGGGCACGGTGGCAGGTCGTCGCGGGCGACGGGGAGCAGGCAGAGCGGTACTGGCGTTTCTCACGGCGTTCGGCGCGCTGACAGGTGCGGCCCTGGCGGGGGCGGCTCCGGCCGCCGCCATCCACAAGGGCGTACGGGTCGCGCCGGGTGTCACGTACGAGCAGTTCGACATCGAGGCCGCCAAGGGGGTGACGCACGCGCACGTCCTGAGGGTCGACCTTGGCCATCCGCGGGTACGGGTCGATCTGCTGTACCCCGGGGCGGTGGCCTCGCGTGCGCAGGTCTCGCGGATGGCCGACGCCCAGGGGGCCGTCGCCGGTGTCAACGGCGACTTCTTCAACATCACCGAGACGCAGCACCCGGGCGTCGAGGTGACCGGTGCGAGCGTGGGCCCGGCGATCGCGGCCGGGCGGACGCTCAAGGCGGCCGTGCCGGACGGTCAGCGTTTCGGCCCGGCGCTGCCGCCCGGCACGAACACCGAGGACGTGTTCGGCGTCGGTACCGACCAAGTGGCGCGGCTGGACCGGCTGGCCCTGGACGGCTCGGTCCGTACGGCCGAGGCGCAGCTTCCGCTGGGCGGGCTCAACCAGTACGCGCTGCCGGTGGGTTCCGTCGGCGCGTTCACCTCCGACTGGGGCAGCGTCTCCCGCGTGCGCGCCACGTGCGGCACGGACACGGACCGGGCCGCGCCGTGCAGCACGGACACGTACGAGGTGACGGTCCGCGACGGCAAGGTCGTGTCGGCCGCCGACACACCCGGCAGCGGCCCCATCGCCGCGGGCACCACCGTGCTGGTCGGCCGGGAGGCGGGGGCACAGCAGTTGCGGAAGCTGTCCACCGGTGAAGCGGTCGAGGTCGAGCACCGTCTCGTGGCGGCCACGGACGGCGTCGCGTACCGCCTCGCCCTCGGCGGCTACCCGGTCCTCGCGGGCGGCCGGCCGCTGCCGGGTCTGGACGACACGACGTCGGCCGTTCGCACGGCGGTGGGAATCGCCGACGGCGGGCGGCGCATGCTGCTGCTCGCGCTGGACGGCGCCGCCGCCTACCGCAGCGGCCTGACGATCGCCGAAGTGGCCGACACCATGCGGAAGCTGGGCTCGGACGACGCCTTCAGCCTGGACGGCGGCGGGTCGTCGACGCTGGTCGCCCGGAAGACGGGCGCGAGCACCGTCTCGGTGCGCAACCACCCCAGCGGCGGTGCCGAACGCGCCGTCCCGAACGGCATCGGCGTGTTCTCGGCGCCGTGACCTCAGGGCCGCAGGCTGCTGACGATGTCAGCCGTCGCCGTGAGGCCGCTGTGGATGGTGGGGGCGATGCTGGTGCTGGCCAGGTAGAAGCCGAGCAGCAGGCAGACCAGGGCATGGGAGAGCTTCAGCCCGCCGTTGCGCAGGAAGATCACCGCAAGGACCGAGAGCAGCAGCACCACAGAGATGGAAATGGCCATCGTCAACTCCTCCGCCACGCCGCCATGTCCGGTTCACGGCGTTCGGCCGTAAGTGTGGCGTAGCGGAGGGTTCATCCGGGCAGCTGACCTGTCCGCCGAACGTGTGATGTCCTACGCGGCCCGCCGGGCGTCCAGGAACGCTTCCAGTCCGGCGAGGTCGTCGGTGTTGAGGTGGTCGACGTCCGCGGCGAGCAGTTCGGCCCACACCGCGTCCCGGGCGGGGCCGGCCAGGTCCGGGGTCGCCCAGAACCGTACCCTCTGCCCCCGCTGGTGCGCGGTCCGGACGATACCCCGCAGCTTCTCCCGCTCGGCGTCCGGGAACGCGCCCACGCCCCGCCAGGTGAAGTTGAGCGTCCAGTTGTCGCTGATCAGCGGGATGAAGGCGGCGGGCGCCTGGCTGCCGAGGTCGGCGAGCCGGCCGTCGTAGAAGGCGCGCCGGACGGTCTGGGCCTCCATCGGGGCGCGGGCCGCGCGGTCGCCGGAGACGACGGCGGTGACCGGGCCGGGGAGGACCCGGCCGTGGGCGTACGTCGTGAACAGGTGCCGGTAGCGGCTGAGGTGGCGGTCGAGTGCGAGGTACGTCGACGAGCCCTCGGTCTTGATGTCGACGAGCAGTTGCAGTGACCCGCGGTACCCCCGGTACACGCGGCCGCGGTTGGCCCGCACGCGCGCGGCGAGCGGGTCGAGGTAGAGGGACTCCAATGTGCGGGCCGGGTCGAGGTCCTCCGGGTCGTGGGCGACGAGGAGCTGGTCGCCGACGAGGTGGATGTCGGCCTCGACGCTGCCGAAGCGGTGGTCGAGGGCGTCGAACAGGGGGCGCGGGTGCTCGTAGTCGTTGTGGGCATGGGCCCGCCACAACGGGCGGGGTCCGTGCCGCCGTTCGCCGGCGAGGGCGTGGCCGGCGGGCAGGGCGACCGAGCCCGCGAGGGCGGCGCCGAGGGTGGTGAGGGCTCTGCGACGGGTGGTGAGGTCCATGCTCTGCCTCCCTGGGAGTGCCGTACGGGAACCCTGCGAGTATGGGGTTCGCGCAGGGCCAAGGAGCAGGGCCTTGCGGGGAGTTGGCCGGAGTGCCGTCGGGTGTTCACTTCACGCAGGCAGGGCACACGAAAAAGCCCGCCCCTGGTGGGGCGGGCTTTTCACCGGCGTCGGCGTGACGTCGGCATGGCGTCGATCAGGTGTGCCTCAGGGTGCTTGGAGGCCGACCAGTCCGGCCAGTGCCTCGCGGTGGGCGCCGGCCGTGCCGTAGGCGATCGAGTCGGCCTTGGCGCGCTTCAGGTACAGGTGCACCGGGTGCTCCCACGTCATGCCGATGCCGCCGTGCAGTTGCAGGGCTTCCTCGGCGGCGTGGACGGCCACGGGTGCCGCGTAGGCCTGGGCGACCGTGACGGCCACGTCGGTGTCCTCGCCGGTCGACAGGGCGTCGGCGGCGTTGCGGGCGGCCGCGCGGAGGTTGGCCACCTCCAGCCACAGCTGGGCCAGCCGGTGCTTGAGCGCCTGGAAGCCGCCGACGGGCCGGTTGAACTGCTTGCGGTCCTTGAGGTAGCGGACGGTCTCCGTCAGCGTCCAGTCGGCCAGGCCGAGCTGTTCGGAGGCGAGCAGCCCGGCTCCGGCGCGCAGGGCCCGGCGCACGGCGGGTTCGGCATCGCCCAGCAGGCGGCCCGGCGCGCCGTCGAGGGTGACGGTCGCCAGCGGCCGGGTCAGGTCAAGGGAGATCTGCGGTGTGACGGTCGCGGCGGTGGCGTCGACCGCGTACAGGCCGCCGTCGTCGGCGGGCACGAGCAGCACGTCCGCAACGGCCGCGTCCGCGATGCCGGTCAGTTCGCCGCGCAGCAGACCGTTCTCGTGCCGGACGACCTTGTAGGCGGCGCCCGGTGCGACGTCGAGGGCGACCGCGAGGCACCCGATCGACGTCCCGGAGGCGAGCTCGCCGAGCAGGTCGCCGGTCCCGCAGGCCAGCAGCGCCTCGGTGGCGACGACCGCGCTCGTGAGGTACGGGACGGGCGCGACCGCACGCCCCAGCTCCTCCAGCACCACGGCGGCCTCCCGGTGCGTGGCACCCTGGCCGTCCAGTTCCTCCGGCACCAGCAGGCCCGCGAGGCCCATGCCGTCGGTGAGGGCCTTCCACAGCGCCGGGTTGTGCGGGGCGTCCGATTCGATGCGGGCGATGACGCCCGGGGCGCCGCTGTGGTCGGCGAGCAGGTCGCGGACGGCGGCCCGCAGCGCCTCTTCCTCTTCCGAGTACAACAGGTCGGGCGATGCGCTCATCGGGCCAGGTCCTTCCAGGCGACGTCCTTGTCGGTGCGCGGTTCGGCGGGCAGGCCGAGGACGCGCTCGGCGACGATGTTCAGCAGGACCTCGCTGGTCCCGCCCTCGATGCTGTTGCCCTTGGAGCGCAGGTAGCGGTAGCCGGCCTCGCGGCCGGTGAAGTCGACCAGCTCCGGGCGGCGCATGGTCCAGTCGTCGTACAACAGGCCCTCGGCACCGAGGAGTTCCACCTCCAGACCGCTGATCTCCTGGTTGAGGCGGGCGAAGGCGAGCTTCATGCCGGCGCCCTCGGGGCCGGGCTGGCCGGCCACGAGCTGCTGGCGCAGCCGCTCACTGGTGAGCCGCGCGACCTCGGCCTCGACCCAGAGCTTCAGCAGGCGCTGGTGCAGGTCGTGGGTGCGCAGCTCGGGGCGTTCCCGCCAGGTCTTCGAGATCGGGCCGATCATGCCGCCCTCGCGGGGCAGCCGCATGCCGCCGATGGCGACGCGCTCGTTGTTCAGGGTGGTCTGCGCGACCCGCCAGCCGTCACCGACCTCGCCGAGGCGGCGGGAGTCCGGGATGCGGACGTCGGTGAGGAACACCTCGTTGAACTCGGCCTCGCCGGTGATCTGCCGCAGCGGCCGCACCTCGACGCCGGGGTCGGTCATGTCGCAGACGAAGTACGTGATGCCCCGGTGCTTGGGCACGTCCGGGTCGGTGCGCGCGATGAGGATCGCCCAGCGGGCCACATGGGCGCTGGACGTCCACACCTTCTGCCCGTTGACGACCCAGTTGTCGCCCTCCCGCACCGCTCGCGTACGCAGCGCGGCCAGGTCGGACCCGGCACCCGGCTCGCTGAACAGCTGGCACCAGACCTCCTCGCCCACCCAGAGAGGCCTGAGGAATCGCTGCTTCTGCTCTTCGGTGCCGTACTTGAGGATCGTCGGCGCGGCCATCCCGAGGCCGATGCCGATGCGCCGCGGATCGTTGTCGGGCGCCCCGGCCGCCTCCAGCTCGGCGTCCACGACGGCCTGGAGGGACCGCGGAGCGCCGAGTCCGCCGAGGCCCTCCGGGTAGTGCACCCAGGCCAGTCCGGCGTCGAAGCGGGCCCGGAGGAAGTCCAGGCGGTCGGTCGAGGCCGGCGGGTGAGCGGCCAGCAGGTCCTGTGTGCGACGGCGCAGTTCCTCGGCGTCGGTCATGCGGCGGCTCCCTTCTCCAGGACGACGGCCACCCGGCCGGTCGTCACGCCGTCGGCGACCCGCTGCACGGCGGCGGCCGCCCCGCCGAGCGGAACGCGTTCACTCACCAGCGGCTTGATCGCGCCCCGGGCGGCCAGCTCGGTGAGCTGCTCGTGGCAGTGCTGGACCAGCTTCGGGTTCTTGGTGTTGTACAGCCCCCAGTGCAGGCCGAGGATCGAGTAGTTCTTCACCAGGGCGTGGTTCAGCCCCGGGCTGGGGATCGTGCCGCTGGCGAAGCCGACGACGACGATCCGCCCCTCGAAGGCGACGACCTTGGTGGACTGCGTGTAGGCCTCGCCGCCGACCGGGTCGTAGATCACGTCGGCGCCCCGGCCGCCGGTGGCCTCCTTGACGGCGGCGACGACGTCCTCGGAGCGCCGGTCGATCACGACGTCACAGCCCAGCTCGCGGGCGACGGCCGCCTTCCCGGAGCCGCCGACGACACCGATGACGGTGGCGCCGGCGGCCTTCCCGAGCTGCACGGCCGCGCTGCCGACCCCTCCTGCGGCAGCGTGGACGAGCAGGGTCTCGCCGGCCTGCAGACCGGCCCGGCGGTGCAGACCGAACCAGCCGGTCTGGTAGCCGATGTGCAGGGCCGCGGCCTGAGCGTCGTCCAGGGCGTCCGGCGCGGGCAGCAGGGCGGCGGAGTCCGCGACGGCGTACTCGGCGAAGCCGCCGTACGGCAGGACCGGGTTGGCGATCACCCGGCGGCCGTCCTCCGTCTCGCCGCAGATCTCCACACCCGGGGTGAACGGCAGCGGCGGCCTGACCTGGTAGTGACCGCGGCACAGCAGGGCGTCGGGGAAGTTGATGTTGGCGGCCCGTACCTTCAGCAGGAGCTGGCCGTCACCGGGTGTGGGCGGCTCCACGTCCACGAGCCGCATCACCTCGCCCGGCTCGCCGTTCTCGTGCACTTGCCATGCCTGCATGCGGGGCCTCCACGGGGGACTGCTTCGTCTGACCGGGGTCGGTTCGCATACTAAGCGGTCGCTTGCCGATCAGGGAACAGCCTCCGGGAGAAGAGTCCCGCGAACGCGCGTCTCGTGCGTCACGACCGCTTCGGCCGCGCCCGCACGTGCATCCGCTCCCCCTGCGGCCCGAACAGGCTGAGGAACTCCACGGGCCCCTCCCCCGTCGACCCGAACCAGTGCGGCACCCGGGTGTCGAATTCCGCGGCCTCCCCCGCCGTGAGCACCACGTCGTGCTCGCCCAGCACCAGGCGCAGCCTGCCGGACAGCACGTACAGCCACTCGTAGCCCTCGTGCGTGCGCGGGTCCGGCTCCTGTGTGCGCTGGGGTTCCAGCACCTTGTAGGCCTGCAGGCCGCCGGGCTGGCGGGTGAGCGGCCAGTGGGTGCGGCCGAACATCTCGATCGGCTTCGACCGTACCCGCGGGTCACCGGCCGACGGGGCTCCCACCAGCTCGTCCAGGGCCACCTGGTGCGCCCGGGCGATCGGCAGCAGCAGCTCCAGGCTGGGTTTGCGCAGGCCGGACTCCAGGCGCGACAGGGTGCTGACGGAGATGCCGGTGGTCTCGGAGAGCGCCGCCAGGGTCACCTCCCGCTCCTTGCGCATCTGCCGCAGCCGGGGGCCGACGCCCGCGAGTACCTCGTCCGTAGTCATGGTGGTATTGCAGGTTCGGCAAACGAGTTTGTCAATCCCGCGGCAACGCGCGACTCTCGGCGGTGGAGGTGGTCACCATGACCGAGAGGTACGCAGTCGTAGTCGTGGGCGGCGGTACGGCGGGCCTGTCCGCGGCGCTGGTGCTGGGACGGGCCCGGCACCGCACGCTGGTCGTCGACGCGGGTGAGCCGCGCAACGCGCCCGCCGCGCACATGCAGGGCTATCTGTCGAGGGACGGCATGCCGCCCGCCGAGTTCCTCGCCGCCGGCCGGGAGGAGATCGCGCGGTACGGCGTGGAGCTCGTGCGGGACCGGGTGGTGGAGGTGGACAAGAGCGAGGACTTCGCCGTGGTACTGGCCGGCGGGCGGACCGTGCGGGCCCGGCGGCTGGTGATCGCGACCGGGCTGAAGGACGAACTGCCGGCGGTCCCCGGGGTCGCCGAGCGGTTCGGCCGGGACGTGCTGCACTGCCCGTTCTGCCACGGCTGGGAAGTGCGCGACCAGCCGTTCGGAGTGCTGGCGTCGAGCCCGGCGAGCGTGCACCAGGCGCTGATCGTGTCCCAGTGGTCGAAGGACGTGCGGTTCTTCCTGCACACGGTCGCCGAGGAGGAGCTGTCCGACCAGGACCTGCGCCGGCTCGCCGCGGCCGGGGTGGACGTGGTGCCCGGCGAAGTCGCGGGGCTGGTCGTCGAGGACGACCGGCTCACCGGTGTCCGGCTCGCCGACGGCACGACGCACGGGCGCTCCGTACTGTTCGTCGCCCCGCGCCCCGTCCCGCAGACCGGCCTGCTGGAGCGGCTCGGTGCCGAGCTGCACGAGACGCCCTTCGGCGCGTATCCGGTGGTCGACCCGACCGGGCTGACGACCGTCCCGGGCGTGTGGGCCGCGGGCAACGCGATCGGCTTCGCCGAGCAGGTCGTGCACGCGGCGAGCGGCGGCTACCGGGCGGCGGCCGCGATCGTCGGGGACCTGCTGATGAGCGACCTCGACGCGGCCGTCCAGGAGTAGGGGTGCCGGCTACCCGATCGCGGGCGGCCGGACGGCGAACCGCGAGCCCCACCGTCCGGGTGTAGAGGCGGCTCCCCCGGTGCACCATGGCTGCATGCTGTTGCACCGGCTGGCCCGAGTGTCCCAGGAGGTCGCCGCCACCTCGGCGCGGTCCCGGAAGACGGCCCTGCTCGCGGACCTCTTCCGGGACGCGGAGGCGGACGACGTGCCGATCGTCATCCCGTATCTGGCGGGCCGGCTGCCGCAGGGCCGGATCGGCGTCGGCTGGAAGGTGCTGAGCCGCGCGGTCGCCCCGGCCGCCGAGCCGGGCCTGACCGTGCGGGACGTGGACGCCCGGCTGTCGGATCTCGCCGAGGTGTCCGGCCCCGGGTCCCAGGCGGAACGGGCCCGGCTGGTCGGGGAGTTGATGGGCGCGGCCACCGAGGACGAGCAGCGGTTCCTGATCGGGCTGCTCACCGGCGAGGTACGGCAGGGCGCGCTGGACGCCGTCGCGGTCGAGGGACTGGCCCAGGCGACCGGGGCGTCCCCGGCGGACGTACGGCGGGCCGTGATGCTCGCGGGCTCCCTCCAGACGGTGGCCGAGGCGCTGCTCGCGGACGGCCCCGCCGCCCTGGACCGCTTCCGTCTCACCGTCGGCCGCCCGGTCTGGCCGATGCTGGCGCACAGCGCCTCCTCGGTCGCCGAGGCGGTGGACAAGCTCGGCGCCTGCGCGGTCGAGGAGAAGCTGGACGGCATCCGCGTCCAGGTGCACCGGGACGGCGACACGGTACGGCTCTACACCCGCACCCTCGACGACATCACCGACCGGCTGCCGGAAGTGACCGCCGCCGCACTGGAGTTGCGGGGCGAGCGGTTCATCCTCGACGGCGAGGTGATCTCCTTCGACGAGGGCGGCCGCCCCCGCTCCTTCCAGGAGACCGCCGGCCGTGTCGGCTCGCGCACGGACGTGGCGACGGCCGCACGCGCGGTGCCGGTCTCCCCCGTCTTCTTCGACGCGCTGTCCGTGGACGGCCGCGACCTGCTCGACCTGCCCTTCGCCGAGCGGCACGCGGAGCTCGCCCGGCTGGTCCCCGAGCCGATGCGGGTGCGCCGCACCACCGTGTCCGGCCCGGACGACCTGGGCACGGCGGAGGAGTTTCTCGCCGAGACCCTGAAGCGCGGCCACGAGGGCGTCGTCGCCAAGGCGCTGGACGCCCCCTACAGCGCGGGCCGGCGTGGTGCGTCCTGGCTGAAGGTCAAGCCCGTGCACACCCTCGATCTGGTCGTCCTGGCAGCCGAGTGGGGACACGGCCGCCGCACCGGCAAGCTCTCCAACCTCCATCTGGGCGCCCGCACCGCCGACGGCGGCCTCGCCATGCTCGGCAAGACCTTCAAGGGCATGACCGACGCGATGCTGGCCTGGCAGACCGAACGGCTGCAGCAGCTCGCCGTCGACGACAACGGCTACGTCGTGACCGTACGCCCGGAACTCGTCGTCGAGATCGCCTACGACGGCCTCCAGCGCTCCACCCGCTACCCGGCCGGGGTCACCCTGCGCTTCGCCCGCGTGGTCCGCTACCGGGAGGACAAGCGCCCCGAGGACGCCGACACGGTGGAGACGCTGCTGGCCGTGCACCCGGAGGTGAGGCCGTGAAGCGCAGTGCCGGCCTGCTGCTCTTCCACCACACCGACGACGGCCTCGCAGTGCTGCTCGGCCACATGGGCGGCCCGTTCTTCGCCCGGCGCGACGCCGGGGCGTGGACCATCCCCAAGGGCGAGTACGAGCCCGACGAGTCCGCCTGGGCGGCGGCCCGCCGCGAGTTCGAGGAGGAACTGGGGCTGCCCCCGCCCGACGGCGAGGCCCTCGCCCTGGGCGAGGTCCGGCAGACCAATGGCAAGATCGTCACGGCTTGGGCGATCGAGGCGGACCTCGACCCGGCGACGATCGCGCCCGGCACGTTCCGGATGGAGTGGCCGCCGAGGTCGGGCCGGCTCCAGGAGTTCCCCGAGCTGGACCGGGTCGCGTGGTTCGCTCTCGATCGCGGCCGCGAGGTGATCGTCAAGGCGCAGGCGGCGTTTCTCGACCGCCTGGCGGAGCACTCGCCCTGAGGAGACGCTCCCGCGTTGCGGTCCCCTCCGCCACGCGGGAAGGTCGGACTACAGCCCGCTCCGAGGGAGGTCAGCCATGCCCATCGCAACGGTGAACCCGGCGAACGGCGAGACGCTCAAGACGTACGAGGCCATGGGCGAGGAGGAGATCGAGCGGCGGCTCCAGCTCGCGGAGGCCACCTTCCGCACGTACCGGACGACGACGTTCGACGAGCGCGCCCGGCTGATGAGGAAGGCCGCCGATCTTCTCGAAGAGGACCAGCGGGACATCGCCCGCGTGCTGACCACCGAGATGGGCAAGCCGATCCAGCAGGCCCGGGCCGAGGCGGCGAAGTGCGCCAAGGCGATGCGCTGGTACGCCGACCACGCCGAGGAACTGCTCGCCGACGAGGAACCCTCCGACACCGACGTGAAGGACTCCGGCGCCTCGCGCGTGCGGGTGCGCTACCGGCCGCTGGGGCCGGTGCTGGCGGTCATGCCGTGGAACTTCCCGCTGTGGCAGGTGGTCCGCTTCGCCGCGCCCGCCCTGATGGCGGGGAACGTCGGCCTGCTCAAGCACGCCTCGAACGTCCCGCAGACCGCCCTCTACCTGGAGGACCTGTTCCACCGGGCGGGCTTCACCGAGGGCTGCTTCCAGACCCTGCTGATCGGCTCCGCCGCGGTCGACGAGATCCTGCGCGACGAGCGGGTCAAGGCGGCCACCCTCACCGGCAGCGAGCCCGCGGGCCGCGCGGTCGCCTCCACCGCCGGAGAGATGATCAAGAAGACGGTGCTGGAGCTGGGCGGCAGCGACCCCTTCGTCGTGATGCCCTCCGCCGACATCGACCGGGCCGCGAAGGTCGCGGTGACCGCGCGGGTGCAGAACACCGGGCAGTCCTGCATCGCGGCCAAGCGGTTCATCGTGCACTCGGACGTCTACGACGCCTTCGCCGAGCGGTTCACCGAGGGCATGAAGGCGCTCAAGGTCGGCGACCCCATGTCCGACGACACCGAGGTCGGGCCGCTCTCCAGCGAGCAGGGACTGCGCGATCTGGAGGAGCTGGTCGACGACGCCGTGCGCGGCGGTGCCGGGGTGCTGTGCGGCGGCGAACGCCCCGACGGGCCCGGCTGGTACTACCCGCCGACCATTCTCGCCGGCATCACCCGGGAGATGCGCATCCACCGGGAGGAGGCGTTCGGTCCGGTCGCGACGCTGTACCGGGCGGCCGACCTGGCCGAGGCCGTGCTGATCGCGAACGACTCGCCGTTCGGGCTGAGTTCGAACGTGTGGACGCGGGACGAGTCCGAGGTGGACCGGTTCGTCCGGGACCTGGAGGCGGGCAGCGTGTACGTCAACGGCATGACGGCCTCCCATCCGGCGTTCCCGTTCGGCGGAGTGAAGCGGTCCGGTTACGGGCGTGAGCTGTCCGGGCACGGAATCCGGGAGTTCTGCAACATCACGACCGTTTGGCACGGTGCGTGAGTGTTGCGGAGCTACGATCCCGTCTGTGAACCGCGAAGTGACTCTGCCTCTGATCGTCGACGACCGCGGGACCTTGCAGGTGGCTGCGGCCGATGTCAGCAAGCTGCTGCGGACGGTGGGGGGTCGGTGGGTGCGGCTTGTCGAGGCCGGGGAATCGGGGCTCGACGAGGACACGGTCGCCGCGTTGACGATCGAGCTGGCGAAGCTGGCCGACCGTATCGATGTGGCCTGTATCGCGCACAGCAGTGGGGGTGCGCCGTAGTCAGGGGGCCGCGGTCAACGCGTTCCAGAACATGGCCTCGTACGTCTGCAGGAGACGTCCGTAGCGCCGCGCGCTCGTCTCGTCGAGTCGCCCCGCGTCCAGGCCGGCCCGCACTGCCGCCGTCGCCTGGCTCTCCAGCTCCGGGGACGGCTCCCCGAAGAAGTCGAAGAAGGCACACGCCTCGTCCGTGAAGCCGTACCGCGTGCGCAGGGCCCGGGCGATGGTCGCGCAATAGCCTCCCCACGCGGAGAAGTTGGCGGTCAGGGCCAGGACGACGTCCGCCGGTGCGGCGTTGAGAGCCAGCCAGGCCACGTACGCGGGGTACGCCTGGCATCCCGGGAGCGGCTCGTACGCTGCCGTCCGTACCTCGTGCACGCCGCACGCCCGGGCGAACGACGGCAACCGCTCCTCCGCCAGCGCCTCGCCCTTGGCGAGTGTCCCGAAGAAGACCGCGGCCTCCGGGTCCCTCGCCAGGGAGCGCTCCGCCAGATACCCGAAGGCCCGGCGGTCGGCGGGGATCACCCAGGACTGTTCCAGGGCGAGCGCGGCGAGGGTGGAACGCGGTGCTGTGCCGTCGGCGATCCGGGGGACCAGGGGGTTGGACCGCGGGTCCGGAGCGAGGTCCGCCGTGGTCGTCCGCAGCAGGTCCCGGGCCGGGTGCGTCATCGCGTCCTCCGTCGTCGAGGTGTCGGGACGAGCCTGGCATGGAGTCCCCGGTACGGAGTAGTCCGGCGCGAGATCGGTGCCCCACCGGGTGATCGTGAAAGGACCACCCTCTGCGGTGAACCAGCTTCTGACCGGGGGCAAGGATGAGCGAAGAGACGATCGTCGAAACGCCGCCGGTCACTCGGCCGGCCCCGCATTCCTTCCCGGCCCTCGATGCGGTCGGATTCCTGGACGCGCCGGACCAGGCCCGGCTGCGCCGCAGCGTCGCCGCGGCGTTCACGGCGCGCCGGGTGGAGCGGGTACGGGAGCGGTCCCGCCGCATGCTGGCGGAACTGGTCGACGAGATGCTCCAGGACGGCCCGCCCGCCGACCTGACCGAGGCCGTGCTCAGCCCGTTCCCTGTCGCGGTGATCTGCGAGCTGATGGGTGTCCCGGCCGCCGACCGGCAGGGCGTGCACACCTGGACACAGCTGGTCCTGTCCTCCTCGCACGGCGCCGAGGCCGCCGAGAAGGCGAAGAAGGACATGACCGCCTACTTCTCCGAGCTGATCGGGCTGCGCGAGGGCAGCACCGACGAGGACGTCACATCCCTGCTCGGCGCCGCCGTGAGCCGCGGCGAGCTCACACTGGAGGAGGCGGCGGACTTCGCGGTGCACCTCCAGATCGGCGGCGAGGCGGTCACCGGCAACGGCGGCCAGATGCTGTACGTCCTGCTGACCCGCCCCGAACTCGCCGAGCGGCTGCGCGCCGAACCGATCCATGTGTCGTACCCGGACGTGTCCTTCGGACTCGGCCCGCACTACCGTCCCGGCGGCACGCTGGCCCGGCTGGTGTCGGAACTCCTGATGGACGCGCTCCTCGACGGTGTGCCCGGACTGCGGCTCGCCGTCCCCGCCGAGGAGGTGCCGTTCAAGAAGGGCGCGCTCGTCCGCGGCCCCGAGGCCCTGCCCGTGACGTGGTGAGCCGGCGATGACGACGCAAGGACCGCTCGTACCACCTGGCCGCGTCCGGGCCGGGCTCACCGCGGGTCAGGTCAGCTTCCACTCCCCTGTCTCGTCGGCGAAGCCGGAGTCCATCGCGAACTGGACCGTCGCCATCTTCGACGCCTTCGGCACCTCGAACACGACCCAGCCGAGCGCCTTCGCGCCGGGCTTCAGGCGGACGTCGGAGGACATGGACGGGCCGGCGGTGACGTCGGCGAAGGTGGACTGGAACTGCTGACCCTGGTCGTCGGCCACCTGGGTGCCGTTCTGCGGGCTGTCCGAGTAGGCCTTGGTCCCGGTGTTGACGAGCTGGAACTGGACGGCGATCCAGCGGTTGCCCGACTCGGGAGCGGTGAACTCGTCGCCGGACTTGGCGTTGTCGACGACCTTGACGACGGTGACGTCCAGCTTGCTGCCGGCCTCCATGCCCTTCAGGGCGAGAGTGTCGCCGGGCTCGGCGACCTCCGGTGCGGCGCTCGCCTTGGCGGCGGGCTTCTTCGCGGCCTGCTGCCCGCTGCCGGCCTTGGCGGACGCCTTGGCCTTGGGCTTGTCGACGACCGTGTCGCCGGAGCTGCACGCGGTGACGGTGAGCGCACCGATCACGGCCACCGCTGCGGCGGTGAGTCTGATGCGGCTGTTGTTGTTCATGATCCCCCCAGGGTTCTGTGACACGTAAGTGAAGGACCCGTGAAGAGAGAACATGGTTGCACGGTTAATCAAAAAATTTTCGGGGTCGCGGGCAACCTCCGGGGGCCTTGTCGCGTCCGCCCCGCAACGCGACGGCCCCCTCGAGGAGAACGCCGGTTACCGGATCGGCGTGCCCGACAGCGTCCGGGCGATCACCAGGCGCTGGATCTCGCTGGTGCCTTCGAAGATCGTGTAGATCGCCGCGTCCCGGTGCATCCGCTCCACCGGGTACTCCCGCGTGTAGCCGTTGCCGCCGAGGATCTGGATCGCCTGGGCCGTGACGTTCTTGGCCGTCTCGCTCGCGAACAGCTTGGACATCGAACCCTCGGCCGCCGTGAACGGCTTGCCGTTGACCGCCATCCAGGAGGCGCGCCAGACGAGGAGCCGGGCCGCGTCGATGGACGTGCGCATGTCCGCGAGCTGGAACGCCACGCCCTGGTTGTCGATGATCGGACGCCCGAACTGCTCCCGGGTCCTGGCGTAGTCGAGGGCGACCTCGTACGCGGCGCGGGCGGTGCCGACCGCCATGGCGCCGACGGCCGGGCGCGAGGCCTCGAAGGTGGCCATGGCCGCGTTCTTCACGCGCTCCCCGCCCTGCTTGGCCTTCTCACGGGCCCGGGCGAGCCGCTCGTCCAGCTTCTCCTTGCCGCCGAGCAGACAGGAGCCGGGAACGCGCACGTTGTCCAGGATGACCTCGGCGGTGTGCGAGGCGCGGATGCCGTGCTTCTTGAACTTCTGCCCCTGGGACAGGCCTTCGGTGCCCGGCGGGACGATGAAGGAGGCGTGGCCCTTGGAGCCGAGCTCCGGGTCGACGACCGCGACCACGACATGGACGTTGGCGATACCGCCGTTGGTCGCCCAGGTCTTGGTGCCGTTGATCACCCACTCGTCCTTGGCCTCGTCGTACACGGCCCGGGTGCGCATGGAGGCCACGTCGGAGCCGGCGTCGGGCTCGGAGGAGCAGAAGGCGGCGACCTTGACGTCGCTGGCGTCGCCGTACATCTGCGGGATCCAGGTGCCGATCTGCTCCTCGGTGCCGTTGGCGAGGACACCGACGGCGGCGAGACCGGTACCGACGATGGACAGGGCTATGCCCGCGTCGCCCCAGAACAGTTCCTCCATCGCCATGGGGATGCCGAGGCCGGTGGGGTCGAAGTACTGCTGGGCGTAGAAGTCCAGGGAGTAGATGCCGACCTTGGCGGCCTCCTGGATGACCGGCCAGGGAGTCTCCTCACGCTCGTCCCATTCGGCGGCCGCGGGGCGGATCACATCGGCCGCGAAGCCGTGCAGCCAGTCCCGGACCTCCTTCTGTTCGTCGTTGAGCTCCATGGTGAACTCGGCCATGTCGTCCCCTCCAGCGGCACACCTGCGTGTTACTTGCGGTAACACCATACCAGTCTGTTACCGGCGGGTAGTGGAAGTCAACTCCTACCGACCGGTCGGCACCCGTTCGATGTCCGGGGCATGTTTGAGTGTTAGTTTGCGCAGGCGTCATCGAATCAGCACGGGTGGGGAGAGCACATGGACACCACGCAGCGGACGGACCAGCAACGGTCCGCCGACCGCCGACGGCGTGAGCTGCTGGAAGCCGCCGACCGAGTGGTGCTGCGCGACGGTCCGCATGCCTCGATGAACGCGATCGCCGCGGAAGCGGGTATCACCAAGCCGATTCTGTACCGGCACTTCGGCGACAAGGGCGGACTTTACGCGGCCCTTGCCAAACGGCACACCGACGCCCTGCTGGACTCGCTGCGGGCTGCGCTGGACGCGCCGGCGGAGAGACGGGAGCGGGTCGAGGCGACACTGGACACGTACCTCGCCGCGATCGAGGCGCGGCCCCAGGTGTACCGGTTCCTGATGCATCCGGCGGAGGGGGGCCAGCCGGGGGATCAGGGGTTCGATGTCGGCAAGCACAGTGCGCCGTTGCTGCGGCGGATGGGGGAGGAACTCGCCCAGGTCATCGAGGAACGGCTGGATCTCGGGCCGGGCGGGCAGCAGCTGGCGCGGGTGTGGGGGCATGGGATCGTCGGCATGATGCATGCGGCCGGGGACTGGTGGCTGGGGGAACGGCCTTGTTCTCGTGCCGAGTTGGTGCGGAGTCTGGCTGATCTGTTGTGGGGGCGTCTTGCGGCTGCGGGGGACAAAATGGGCGGGCCGGGGTTCTGACCGTCGTCCTTCGGCTGCGGGCCGGTGGGGGTTGTTCGCGCAGTTCCCCGCGCCCCTAGGGTCGGACACCTCACCCGCGCCATGAAGCCCGGGCCACCTTGCGCATCAGTCTGCGGTGGCGCCAGCCCTTGAGGTGGTCCGCGTAGATGCGGCCCTCCAGATGGTCGTACTCGTGTTGCAGGCAGCGGGCGAAGAAGCCCGTGCCGTGGATGGTGACCGGCTCTCCGGTCATGGTGAAGCCCTCGACCACCGCGTGGTCGTAACGCTCCGTGCCCGCTTCCAGGCCCGGTAGGGACAGGCAGCCCTCCGGGCCCCGGATCACCACTCCGTCCGCCTCGGCCAGGCGCGGGTTGACCACATGGCCCAGGTGCCGGACGTCCTCGTCGTCGGGGCAGTCGTAGACGAAGACCCGCAGCGGCTCGCCGATCTGGTTGGCGGCGAGGCCGACGCCCTGGGCGGCGTACATGGTTGCGAACAAGTCCTCCACGAGGCGGGCCAGTTCGGGGCCGAAGTCGGTGACCTCCGCGCAGGGTGTGTGCAGGAGCGGGTCTCCGTGCAGGGTGAGGGGTCTCACGTGGCCGTGGGCGCCGGGGATGGAGCTGTTTCGCATGGCGGCAAGAGTAAGGTCCCTGTCATTCCGCGCCTCCCACACGAGTTCACCACAGTGCCGCGGTTCGGGAGTGCTAATGGATCTCGATAGGCTGAGGTCCACACCACGTGGCCGTCAGGCTTCAAGGCGCGGCGCGTACGCAAGGAGGATCGAGAACTGATGGCAGGCAACTCGGACCCGCTCTCGCCGCGGGCCAAGCTGGCCGTGACCGCGGGCAAGGCGGTCGCGGCGGCATCGCGCGCCGCGGGGCGCGGCAGCGGTTCGGTGATCGGCGGCCGGGTGGCGCTCAAGCTCGACCCCGACCTCCTCGCCCGGCTCGCCCAGAACCTGGACGTGATCCTGGTCTCCGCGACGAACGGCAAGACCACGACCACCCGGCTCATCGCCGAGGCCCTGCGCGCCGCGGGACCGGTCGTCTCCAACGCGCTCGGCGCCAACATGCCGGCCGGCATCACCTCGGCGCTCGCGGGCAGCTCGGACGCCCGGTACGGCGTCATCGAGGTCGACGAGAAGTACCTCGCCGGCGTCGCCCGGGACACCGCGCCGAAGTGCATCGCCCTGCTCAACCTCTCCCGCGACCAGCTCGACCGCGCCGCCGAGACCCGCATGCTCGCCGAGAACTGGCGGGAGGGGCTCGCCGGCTCCAAGTCCGTGGTGGTGGCCAACTGCGACGACCCGCTGGTGGTGTGGGCCGCGTCCTCCTCCCCCAACGTGATCTGGGTCGCCGCCGGCCAGATGTGGAAGGACGACGCCTGGTCCTGCCCGTCGTGCGGTGGCGTGATGCAGCGCCCGGGCGACGACTGGTACTGCGGTGAGTGCGGCTTCCGCCGTCCGACGCCGAGCTGGGCCCTCTCCGGCGACCACGTGCTGGACCCGCACGGCTCCGCCTGGCCGATCCACCTCCAGCTGCCCGGCCGCGCCAACAAGGCCAACGCCGCCTCCTCGGCCGCCGTCGCCGCCGTGTTCGGCGTGCCGCCGCAGGTCGCGCTGGAGCGCATGTACCAGGTGCAGGCGGTGGCCGGCCGGTACGACGTCGTCCAGTTCCAGGGCCGTGACCTCAGGCTCCTCCTCGCGAAGAACCCGGCCGGCTGGCTGGAGACGTTCTCCCTGATCGACCCGCCGCCCGCCCCGGTCATCCTGTCCGTGAACGCGCGCTCCGCCGACGGCACCGACACCTCCTGGCTGTGGGACGTCGACTACACGCGTCTGACCGGCCACCCGATCTGCGTCGTCGGCGACCGTCGGCTGGACCTCGCGGTGCGCCTGGAGGTCGCCGACCAGCACTTCCAGGTCTACGAGAACCTCGACCAGGCCGTGCAGGCGTGCCCGCCGGGCCGGATCGAGGTCATCGCCAACTACACGGCGTTCCAGGACCTGCGCCGCCGGGTCGGCAACTGAGCACGAGACGTCAGGGGACTTTTGTGAGCGACAACCAACTGCGGGTCGTCTGGATCTATCCCGACCTGCTCAGCACCTACGGCGACCAGGGCAACGTCCTCGTCGTGGAGCGCCGGGCCCGGCAGCGCGGCCTGGACGTGGCGCGACTGGACGTGCGCAGCGACCAGGCGATCCCGACCTCCGGTGACATCTACCTGATCGGCGGCGGCGAGGACCGTCCGCAGCGGCTCGCGGCCGAGCGGCTGCGCCGGGACGGCGGACTGCAACGGGCCGTGGAGAACGGCGCCATCGTGTTCTCCGTGTGCGCCGGCTACCAGATCCTCGGCCACGAGTTCATCAACGACCTCGGGCAGCGCGAGCCCGGCCTCGGCCTGCTGGACGTGGTGTCCGTACGCGGCGAGGGCGCGCGGTGCGTCGGCGACGTGCTGGGCGACATCGACCCGCGCCTCGGCCTGCCCCCGCTGACCGGCTTCGAGAACCACCAGGGCGTCACCCACCTCGGACCCACGGCCCGCCCGCTCGCCAACGTGCGCTTCGGCAACGGCAACGGCACGGGCGACGGCACGGAGGGGGCGTACAACGACACCGTCTTCGGCACGTACATGCACGGCCCGGTGCTGGCCCGCAACCCGCTGATCGCGGACCTGCTGCTGAAGCTGGCCCTCGACGTCAACGCGCTGCCGCCGACGGACGACCGCTGGTACGAGGCTCTTCGCAACGAGCGCATCGCGGCCGCGCAGCAGCCTGCCTGACCAGAAGCGTGTGTGGAGCACGCGTCAACCTGCTGGTCAACAGCCCGTCTGACGGCACATCCGCACAGGTGAGCGGGGTCGTCCAGCAGGCGGACGCGTGCTTCGGTCCGGCCCCTCGATGCCGCTAGGGTGGCGGGGATTCGAGCCGGACAACGTGGTCCGGTCCCGGCCCACGTTGAGAAGGTTTTCGGGCTATGCGCATTGGTGTCCTCACGTCCGGCGGCGACTGCCCCGGTCTGAACGCCGTCATCCGGTCCGTCGTGCACCGCGCCGTCGTCGACCACGGCGACGAGGTCATCGGCTTCCGGGACGGCTGGAAGGGCCTTCTGGAGTGCGACTACCTCAAGCTCGACCTCGACGCGGTGGGTGGCATCCTCGCCCGCGGCGGCACGATTCTGGGGTCCTCCCGGGTCCAGCCCTCCCATCTGCGGGACGGTGTGGAGCGGGCCAAGGGCCATGTCGAGGAGCTCGGCCTCGACGCGATCATCCCTATCGGCGGTGAAGGCACCCTCAAGGCCGCGCGGCTGATGTCGGACAGCGGCCTGCCCGTCGTGGGTGTGCCGAAGACCATCGACAACGACATCGCGGTCACGGACGTCACGTTCGGCTTCGACACCGCCGTCGGGGTGGCGACCGAGGCCCTGGACCGGCTGAAGACCACCGCCGAGTCCCACCAGCGGGTGTTGGTGGTGGAGGTCATGGGCCGGCACACCGGCTGGATCGCGCTGCACTCCGGCATGGCGGCCGGCGCGCACGCCATCGTCGTACCCGAGCGGCCCTTCGACATAGAGGAGCTGACCCGGCGGGTCGGCGAGCGGTTCGAGGCGGGCAAGCGCTTCGCGATCGTGGTGGCGGCGGAGGGGGCCAAGCCCCGCGCGGGGACCATGGAGTTCGACGAGGGCGGCAAGGACATCTACGGGCACGAGCGGTTCGCCGGGATCGCCCGTCAGCTGTCGGTCGAGCTGGAGGGGCGGCTGGGGAAGGAAGCCCGGCCGGTGATTCTCGGGCATGTGCAGCGGGGCGGCACTCCGACCGCCTACGACCGGGTGCTGGCCACGCGGTTCGGGTGGCACGCGGTGGAGGCCGTGCACCGGGGCGAGTTCGGGCAGATGACCGCGCTGCGGGGCACCGACATCGTGATGGTGTCGTTGGCCGAGGCCGTGGAGACGCTGAAGACCGTGCCGGAGGACCGGTACGCCGAGGCGGAGACCGTTCTCTGAGGCCCCCGCGCCCCTGAGCACCGCTTACCGCCCCCGGTCACCTGTGTGGCCGGGGGCGGTTCTACTCTTGGGGCGGACAGATTGCTGCACACCCCCACGAAACAGGAGCCGGCGGTATGGATCACAGCGGGCACGGCATGACCATGGATCTGCCGCCGTTCACGCTGGGACGAGGTCTGGAATGGTCGACGGACCCGTTCTTCCTCGTCGCGTGCCTGGCCGGGCTGGCGCTGTACGGGTGGGGTGTCGTGCGGCTGCTGCGGCGCGGTGACAAGTGGCCGGTGGGACGTACGGTCGCCTTCGCCATCGGCGTGCTGAGCATCGTGCTCATGATGTGCACCCGGCTGAACGACTACGGCATGGTCATGTTCAGCGTGCACATGGTGCAGCACATGGTGATCAGCATGGTGTCGCCCATCCTGATCCTGCTCGGGGCGCCGATCACGCTGGCCCTGCGCGCGCTGCCGACGGCGGGGCGAGGCCGCAAGGGGCCGCGTGAGCTGCTGCTGATGTTCCTGCACAGCCGGTACATGCGGATCATCACGCACCCGGCGTTCACGATCCCCCTGTTCATCGCGAGCCTGTACGGGCTGTACTTCACGCCGCTGTTCGACACCCTGATGGGCTCCAAGGCGGGGCACATCGGGATGATGGTGCACTTCCTCGCGGTCGGCCTGGTGTTCTTCTGGCCGATCATGGGCGTGGACCCGGGCCCGCACCGGCCGGGCTATCTGATGCGGATGCTGGAGCTGTTCGCGGGCATGCCGTTCCACGCCTTCTTCGGGATCGCCCTGATGATGGCGTCCGAGCCGATGGTCGAGACGTTCAAGAACCCGCCCGCCTCGCTCGGCATCGAGGCGCTCTCCGACCAGAACGCGGCGGGCGGCATCGCCTGGGCGTTCAGCGAGATCCCGTCCGTGCTGGTACTGGTAGCGCTGCTGTTCCAGTGGTACGCCTCGGACCAGCGTCAGGCCAGGCGTGAGGACCGGGCCGCCGACCGCGACGGGGACAAGGAACTCGAGGCGTACAACGCCTATTTGAGCTCGCTGCACGCACGGGGAAACTGACTTTTCCCACGCCCCAGTTCGCCCGTCCGTCCTCGTTCTGCTCTTTCTCCACAACGCGGCTGAATAGCATTTTCCTTCAGTAGCATGAAACGCGTCGGGGGAACCGCAGGGGGGAGCGGTGATGCGGAGGTTCGCTGTCCTGGTCGCTTTTCTGCTGGCGCTCGGGGGGTGCGATTCTGGTGGGTCTTTGCTCGAGGTGAAGGCGGTCGCCGCGGGAGTTCCGTCCCTGGCGCCCTTCTTCGCCGAGGACATCGGGCTCGGCCGGGACGGGCAGGTGCGGTCGCGGGCCGTGCCGGGTGGCCTGCAGCAGGGGGACACACCGGGGCTGTACGGCGGGACGAAGCAGCCGGGGATCTGTGATGTCGAGCGGCTGAAGCGGTTCCTCACCGCGCCGCGCAACGATCGTAAGGCGCGGGCCTGGGCGGCGGCCCTCGACCTTCGTACGGACGAGATTCCGGGATATCTCGACCGGCTCACACCGGTTCTCCTGCGCCACGACACTCTCGCACTGAACCACGACTACAAAAAGGGAAAGGCTGTTCCCTTCCGTGCCCTCCTCCAGGCGGGAATCGCGATTCTCGTCGACGAGCAGGGACTTCCGTCGGTCAAATGTTCGTGCGGAAATCCGCTGCGGCCCTTCGAGGACGACACGAGCCGGATATCCGTCACGTTCGGGGACGGCAACGAGAAGTGGCAGGGATACGACCGTGCCGAGGTGGTGGTCGTACGGCCCGCTCCCCGGAAGCTGGAGCGCATCGCCCTCGTCGACGTCCAGGACCCCGGCCGGGGCATCGAGCGGCCCGTCGGCACGACCGGTGAGGCCGACGCCGGCTTCGACGCGACGGAGCGGCGGGCCGTGCCGCGTCTTGCCGGGACGACGTTCGGGGAGGCGAGCCGACGGCTTGCCGATGCGGGACTGGCGGTCGCGTTGAGGGGTGCGGAGCCACCTTCGGACCGTGCGCGGGTCATCGCGTCCGACCCGGGCGCGGGGGTCCGGCTGCGGTTCGGCGCGCATGTGACGCTGACCGTGGCGGCGGAGTCGGGGACGGACGGGCGTACGGAGGATACGGCGACACCTGCGCCCTCGGCGTCCTCCACTCCCCCGGTCGGCTCCAGGCCTCCGACGGGTGCCGAACCCACGCCGTCGCGGCAGTCCCCGTCGAAGGCGCCGCCCGGCTCCGTGCCGCCGCCCGCGTCGAGCGCCGCGCCCAGGAGCAGTGCGCCGCCCACGGAGACCGGCTCACCGCCGCAGGTCAGCAGCTCCCCTCCGCCGCAGGTCAGCAGCTCGCCGCCGATTCGTGAACCGGTCACGAGCAGCGCGCCGCCGCCGGTGAGCAGCACGCCCGTGTCCAGCGCTCCCGCGACGACCGCCCCGGGGACAACCGCCCCCACGACAAGCGCACCGGCGACGACCGCCTCAGCGTCCAGCGCCCCGGCGACCACCCCGACCACCCCGACCACCCCAGCCACGCCGGCCATCACCGTCTAGCACCGCACCCCCGCCGAACCCTGGAGTCACCGGATGTCCTCAGGATCACCGACGTCGGGAGTGGGCCGGGTCGTCGCCGGCCGTTATCTGCTGCTGCGCCGGCTCGGCAGCGGCGGCATGGGGCACGTCTGGCTCGCCCACGACCAGAGACTCGCCTGCGAGGTCGCGTTGAAGGAGATCGTGTTCCGCGACCCGGCCGAGGCAGGAAACGAGCGGGAGGCGCGGGTCGCGCGGGCCCGGGCGGAGGCCCGGCACGCGGCCGGGCTGCGCGGACACCCGCACGTGGTGACGGTGCACGACGTGCTGGAGCACGAGGGGCTGCCGTGGATCGTCATGGAGTACGTGACGGACGCCGTGGACCTGCGGGAGCTGGTGACCCGGCGCGGACCGCTCGCCCCGGCCGAGTGTGCCCGCGTCGGCCTCGCCGTGCTGGACGCGCTGACCGCGGGACACGAGCGGGGCGTGATGCACCGGGACGTGAAGCCGGCCAACATCCTGCTCGCGCCGGACCGCGCGGGCTCGCCGTACGGTCGGGTCCTGCTCACCGACTACGGCATCTCCGTGCAGCCCGAGGCCGGTGAGACGCGGTACACCATGGCGTCCGCGCTGGTCGGCACGGCGGGGTATCTGGCGCCGGAGCGGGCCTCCGGCGGTACACCGACGCCGGCCGCCGACCTCTTCTCGCTGGGCTGCACGCTGTACTTCGGCGTCGAGGGCCGCGGCCCCTTCGAGCGGGAGTCGCACCTGGCGGCGCTCACCGCGGTGGTCATGGAGGAGCCGCTTCCGCCGCTACGGGCCGGGGCTCTGGAACCCGTGCTGCACGGGCTGCTCGCCAAGGATCCGGAGCTGCGGACGACCGCCCAGGAGGCGGAGGCCGGGCTGTCGGCGCTCGTCACGCCCCATGCGGAGGCGTACGAACGGACCCGGACGGACCCCGGGTCGCCGTCCCCGTGGGAGACCCCGCCCGTGCCAGCCCCCGGGCCGGGCGGTGTCGGACCGGTCACCGCCGAGCCCGGCGCACGGCGTCGCCGGCGCTCCCCCGCTCTCCGGGCCGTCGCCGCCTGCGGTCTAGGGCTGGTCCTCGCGCTCGGCGGCGTCTGGTACGCGCTGGCCGACCGGGCGGGCGGTGGGACGGCCGCGCCGTACGGAGAGACCGTCGGGCTGAGCAAGCCGCTCGCGGACGGGGACTGTGTGCTCGCGGACTGGCCGGGCGGGGCCCGGTTCGCCGGCCCGCCCCGGCTCTCCCTGGACCCGAGTTGCCGGGACCAGGCGCCCGACGGGCAGGTGGTGGCGTTCGCCGAGGCGGCCTCGGCGGACGAGGCGCGGAAGCTGGGACCGGCCCGGTGCGAGGAGCTGACCCGGGAGCTGCGGGACCGGCTCGCCGATGTGCGCAGCCACGCCGTCGTGCCGAGCGGCACCGGGTTCGAGGCGGCGGGGCGGCGCACCGCCTGCCTGGTCCTCGGCGCCCACGGGCCGCTGTACGGGCCGCTCGGGGAGCGACGTAGATTCGGTACGGCGTTCGCCGACACCGCGACCATGCAGAAGCGGGACTGTCTGGACGTCCGTTCGAACCGGGAGGCGCGGCTGGTGCCGTGCGGCGGGCGGTACGACCAGCAGGTGCTCGGATTCACCCGGCTGGGCGCCGATGTGACGCTCGCCGAGGCCCGGACCTCGTCGGACGCGGCATGCGCCCGGGACGTGGCGCCGCGCGACTACGGCTTCGACCCGTCCGTCTACGAAGCCGGTTCGTGGACCAGCGACGGACCCTGGAAATCCGGTACTCATGTCGTCGTCTGCACCGTCAGGAGGCAGAACGGGGGCACCATGGGGGGAACAGAACCATGAGGAGGGTGTTGCGATGCCCGGTTCCACGAACGGTTCGAACGCGACGAAGACCATGGGAGGCATCACCGTCGGCGGCCTCGTCCTGGTGACGGCCTACACGGTGGCGCTCGGCAGCAACGGCTGGCTGTGGTTCGGCTGGGTCGTCCTGGGCCTGATCACCCTCGGGATGGTGGTCACCACGAAGAGCACCTGAGAGCTCACTCCTGGATCAGCCGTCCGGCCGAATGCACGCCCGGCTGGTACTTCGGGAGCCGGACGGTGATCTTCATGCCCGCGCCCGTGGCGGTCTCGATGACGAGGCCGTGGTCGTCGCCGTAGACCTGGCGGAGCCGGTCGTCGACGTTGGAGAGCCCTATGCCGCCCGAGGGGCTGACCTCGCGGGCGAGGATGCGGCGGAGCAGGCCGGGGTCCATGCCGGCGCCGTCGTCCTCGATGACGACCAGGGCCTCGGCGCCCGCGTCCTGGGCGGTGATCTGGATGTGGCACTTGTCGGCCTTGCCCTCCAAGCCGTGCTTGACGGCGTTCTCGACGAGCGGCTGGAGGCACAGGAAGGGCAGGGCGACGGGCAGTACCTCCGGGGCGATCTGGAGGGTGACCGAGAGGCGGTCGCCGAAGCGTGCCCGCACGAGCGCCAGGTAGTGGTCGATGGCGTGGAGCTCATCGGCGAGGGTCGTGAAGTCACCGTGCCGGCGGAACGAGTAGCGGGTGAAGTCGGCGAACTCCAGGAGCAGTTCGCGGGCGCGCTCGGGGTCGGTGCGGACGAACGAGGCGATCACCGCGAGCGAGTTGAAGATGAAGTGCGGGGATATCTGGGCCCGCAGCGCCTTGATCTCGGCCTCGATGAGGCGGGTGCGGGACTGGTCCAGGTCCGCGAGCTCCAGCTGTACGGACACCCAGCGGGCCACCTCGCCGGCCGCCCGGACGAGGACCGCGGACTCGCGGGGCGCGCAGGCGACGAGGGCGCCGTGCACGCGGTCGTCGACGGTGAGCGGGGCGACGACCGCCCAGCGCACCGGGCAGTCGAGGAGGTCGCAGGTCAGCTGGAAGGCCTCGCCGCGGCCGGTCTCCAGAGGGCCGGCGAGGCGTTCCATGATCTCGGTGCGGTGGTGGGCGCCGTCGCCGTCCCAGACCAGGACCTGTTTGCGGTCGGTGAGGCACAGGGCGTCCGTGCCGAGCAGGGAACGCAGTTTGCGGGCGGACTTGCGGGCGGTCTCCTCCGTCAGCCCGGCCCGCAGCGGGGGTGCGGCGAGGGTGGCGGTGTGCAGGGTCTCGAAGGTGGCGTGTTCGACGGGCGTGCCCAGACCACCGAGGCTCTTGGGACGTGCCGTGCGCCGGCCGAGCCAGACCCCCAGGGCCAGGACCGGGAGCACGGCGACGCACAGGCCCGCCAGGAATCCGCTCATGCCGTCACCTCCGTGCGCAGTTCCTCGGGCAGGTGGAACCGGGCCAGCACCGCCGCCGTGCCCGGTGGCACCCGGCCGGGGGTGGCCAGGGAGACCAGGATCATGGTGAGGAAGCCCAGCGGCACCGACCAGAGCGCGGGCCAGGCGAGCAGCGCGTGCAGCGCGCCCGCGCCCGGGTAGCCCGCCATGGTCGCGGCGACGGCGAGCAGGGCCGAGCCGCCGCCGACCAGCATGCCGGCGGCCGCGCCGGGCGGGGTGAGCCGCCGCCACCAGATGCCGAGGACGAGCAGCGGGCAGAACGACGACGCGGACACGGCGAAGGCGAGCCCCACCGCGTCGGCCACCGGGAGTCCGCCGACCAGGACGCTCGCCGCGAGGGGCATCGACATCGCGAGGACGGTCCCGAGCCGGAAGTGCCGTACGCCGCGCGCGGGGAGGACGTCCTGGGTGAGCACGCCCGCGACGGCCATGGTGAGCCCCGAGGCCGTGGAGAGGAACGCGGCGAAGGCGCCGCCCGCCACCAGCGCGCCCAGCAGATCGCCGCCCACTCCCCCGATGATGCGGTCGGGCAGCAGGAGGACGGCGGCGTCCGTGTCGCCGGTGAGGGTGAGTTCGGGGGCGTAGAGGCGGCCGAGGGCGCCGTAGACGGGTGGCAGGAGGTAGAAGGCGCCCACCAGGCCGAGGACCGCGACGGTGGTGCGGCGGGCGGCGACGCCGTGCGGGCTGGTGTAGAAGCGGACCACGACGTGCGGCAGGCCCATGGTGCCGAGGAACGTGGCGAGGATCAGCCCGTACGTGGCGTACAGCGGGCGTTCCTCGCGGCTCTCGGCCTGTGCGGGCGACAGGTCGCCGCCGCCGGTGCGCTGTGCCTCGGGGACGGGCGCTCCCTCGGCGAAGGTGAGGCGGGTGCCGCGTTCGACGCGGTGGGTGCCGGTGGGGAGTTCGAGGCGGGTATCGGTGTGCGTACGGCCGTCCACGGTGCCGGTCACCGTCACGGCGAGGGGCCGGTCCAGTTTCAGGTCGATGCTGTCGCCGACACGGACGACGCGCTGCTCGCGGAAGGTGGCCGGTTCGTCGAAGGCGTGGCGGGGGGCTCCGTCGCTCTGCCAGGCGAGGACCAGGAACAGGGCGGGGACGAGCAGGGCGGTGAGTTTCAGCCAGTACTGGAAGGCCTGGACGAAGGTGATGCTGCGCATGCCGCCGGCGGCGACGGTGGCGGTCACGACGACGGCGACGATGACTCCGCCCAGCCAGTCGGGCGCCCCGGTCAGCACGGTCAGGGTCAGTCCGGCCCCCTGGAGCTGGGGCAGCAGATACAGCCAGCCGACGCCGACGACGAAGGCTCCGGCCAGCCGCCGCACGGCCTGGGAGGCGAGGCGGGCCTCGGCGAAGTCGGGGAGCGTGTAGGCACCGGAGCGGCGCAGCGGGGCGGCGACGAAGAGGAGCAGGACCAGGTAGCCGGCGGTGTAGCCGACCGGGTACCAGAGCATGTCGGGGCCCTGGACCAGGACCAGGCCCGCTATGCCCAGGAAAGAGGCGGCGGAGAGGTACTCGCCGCTGATGGCGGCGGCGTTGAGGCGGGGGCCGACGGTGCGGGAGGCGACGTAGAAGTCGGAGGTGGTGCGGGAGATGCGCAGGCCGAAGGCGCCGACCAGGACCGTCGCGACGACGACCAGGGCGACGGCGGGGACGGCGTAGTTGGAGTTCATCGGGCGCCAGTTCGATCGTCGTTCATCGGTCTTCGACGAGGCGTACGAAGTCGCGCTCGTTGCGCTCGGCGCGGCGGACGTACCAGCGGGCGAGCAGGACCAGCGGGGCGTAGAGGCCGAAGCCGAGGACGGCCCACTCCAGGCGGCGGGTGCCGGGCATCGCCGCGAAGAGCAGCGGGAGCGGGCCGATGAGCAGGCCGAGGATCGCGAAGACGGTGAGGGCGGCGCGCAGCTGGGTGCGCATCAGGGAGCGGACGTAGGTGTGGCCGAGGGTGGTCTGCTCGTCGATCTCGGTGCGCGGCCGGTAGTAACCGGAAGCCCTGCGGGTCCGGCGGGGCGGCCCGGTGACGACGACGCGGCGCTCGGTGTGGTCCTGGGGCACCGTCACGTCCTCCTCATGAGCAGGTCGCGCAGTTCGCGCGTGTGGCGCCGGCTGACCTGGAGCTCCTCGGAGCCGACCAGGACGCTGACGGTGCCCGCGTCGAGGCGGAGCTCGCCGATGTGGCGCAGGGCGACGAGGTGGCGGCGGTGGATGCGGACGAAGCCGCGGGAGCGCCAGCGCTCCTCCAGGGTGGACAGCGGGATGCGGACCAGGTGGCTGCCCTTGTCGGTGTGCAGCCGGGCGTAGTCGCCCTGGGCCTCGACGTGGGTGATGTCGTCGACGGCGACGAAGCGGGTCACGCCGCCGAGCTCGACGGGTATGTGGTCGGGGTCGGGCTCGCTCACGGGGATGCGGGGCGCGGCCCCGCGGAGCTCGGCGGCACGCCGTACGGCCTCGGCGAGCCGTTCCTTGCGGACGGGCTTGAGGACGTAGTCGACGGCCTTGAGGTCGAAGGCCTGGACGGCGAAGTCCTCGTGGGCCGTGACGAACACGACGAGCGGCGGCCGGGCGAACCCGGTGAGCAGCCTGGCCAGGTCGAGGCCGTCGAGGCCGGGCATCTGGATGTCGAGGAAGACGACGTCGATCGCCTCCGGCCCGCCCGGACCGGACTCCAGGGCCCGGTTGATGCGGCGCAGCGCCTCGGTCGCGTCGCCGGCGCCCTCCGCGCTGCCGATGCGGGGGTCCGCGTGCAGCAGGTAGAGCAGTTCCTCCAGCGAGGGGCGTTCGTCGTCGACAGCCAGGGCGCGCAGCATGAACCCGGAGTGTAGGGGTGATCCGTACGTCTGGACATGTGCCGGGGGTGGACGTTCGCGCTGGACGCGGTGGCCGCGTCGGGCCGGGCGCGGGGCGGGGTGCCGGTGGATACAGTGCCCGCATGAACAGCAGGTCCTCGCCGTTCGACGAACTCGACCGGAAGATCATCACCGCGTTGATGGCGAACGCCCGGACGTCCTTCGCCGAGATCGGCACGGCGATCGGGCTGTCGGCCACGGCGGTCAAGCGCCGGGTCGACCGGCTGCGGGAGACGGGCGTGATCACCGGCTTCACGGCCACGGTGAAGCCGTCGGCGCTGGGCTGGCGGACCGAGGCCTACGTCGAGGTGTACTGCGAGGGCGCGGCCCCGCCGCGACGGCTCGCGGAGGTCGTGCGCGACTACCCGGAGATCACCGCGGCGATGACCGTGACGGGCGGTGCGGACGCGCTGCTGCACGTGCGGGCGCGGGACGTGGAGCACTTCGAGGAGGTGCTGGAGCGGATCCGCCAGGAGCCCTTCATCCGGAAGACGATCAGCGTGATGGTGCTGTCCCATCTGCTCCCGGAGAGCCCGGAGGCGGGCGCCAGCCAGCCGGCGCCGGAGGAGGTTCCGGGCGGCGCAGCAGACGTGCGCTGACCGGCCGCAAGACGCAGCGTTCCTGCGCGAACACGCAACCTTTGTTCCTTGTCGGCCACCTCCGTCAGTTCCTACCGTTGTGTCAATCCCCAGTCACACACCGTGAGGAAGCGGAGGGACCCCTCTGTGCCCGACTCCCGTGTGCCGCGCCGGCGGCGCTACCTCGTCTGCGAACCCAGACACTTCGCCGTGCAGTACGCGATCAACCCGTGGATGCATCCCGACGAACCCGTCGACGTCATCCGCGCACTGGACCAGTGGCAGGCGCTGGTCGACACTTACCGCGCCCACGGCCATACCGTGGACACTGTGAAACCCGTTCCCGGTCTGCCCGACATGGTCTTCGCCGCGAACGCGGCGGTCGTCGTGGACGGCCGCGTCTTCGGCTCCCTCTTCCACGCGCCCGAGCGCCGCCCCGAATCCGTGCCGTACGAGGCGTGGTTCAAGTCGGAGGGCTACGAGGTCTACCACCCCGAGTCGGTGTGCGAGGGCGAGGGCGACCTGGTGCCGGCCGGCCGCTGGATCCTGGCCGGGACGGGCTTCCGGACCACCCGGGAGGCGCACAGCGAGGTGCAGGAGTACTTCGGGACGCCGGTGATCAGCCTGACGCTGGTCGACCCGTACTTCTACCACCTGGACACGGCGCTCTTCGTCCTCGACGACGACAACATCGCCTACTACCCCGAGGCGTTCTCGCCGGGCAGCCGCGAGGTGCTGGCCCGGCTGTACCCGGACGCGGTGCTCGCCACCCGCGAGGACGCGATGGCGTTCGGGCTCAACTCCGTCTCCGACGGGCGGCACGTGTTCATCTCACCGGGGGCGACGGCCCTGGCCGGCCGGCTCGCCGGCCGTGGTTACGTCCCCGTCCCCGTCGACCTGTCCGAGTTCCAGAAGGCCGGTGGCGGCATCAAGTGCTGCACCCAGGAGATCCGGGAGATCCGCTCATGACCGCACCCGTCCGTACCCAGGACCCGCAGGGGACCCGCGGCTCCCAGGAGCTCATCCGCGCGGAGGAGCCGGTCCTCGCGCACAACTACCACCCGCTGCCCGTGGTCGTCGCCCGCGCCGAGGGCACCTGGGTGGAGGACGTGGAGGGGCGGCGCTACCTCGACATGCTGGCCGGCTATTCGGCGCTCAACTTCGGGCACCGGCACCCGGCACTGATCGAGGCGGCCCATCGCCAGCTCGACCGGCTGACCCTGACCTCGCGGGCCTTCCACAACGACCGGCTCGCCGAGTTCGCGGAGCGGCTGGCGGCGCTGACCGACATGGACATGGTGCTGCCCATGAACACCGGTGCGGAGGCGGTGGAGAGCGGGGTGAAGGTGGCCCGCAAGTGGGCGTACGACGTCAAGGGCGTCCCGGCGGACCGGGCGACGATCGTGGTCGCGGCGGACAACTTCCACGGCCGGACGACGACGATCGTCAGCTTCTCCACGGACGAGACGGCCCGGGCGGGCTTCGGGCCCTTCACGCCGGGCTTCCGGATCGTGCCGTACAACGACCTGGCCGCGCTGGAGGAGGCGGTCGACGAGACCACGGCCGCGGTGCTGATCGAGCCGGTCCAGGGCGAGGCCGGGGTGATCATCCCGGACGACGGCTACCTGGCCGGCGTGCGGGAGCTGACCCGCCGCAAGGGGTGCCTGTTCGTCGCGGACGAGATCCAGTCCGGGCTCGGCCGTACGGGCAGCACGCTGGCCGTCGAGCACGAGTCGGTCGTGCCGGACGTGGTGCTGCTGGGCAAGGCGCTGGGCGGCGGCATCGTGCCGGTGTCCGCGGTGGTCGGGCGCCGGGAGGTGCTCGGGGTGCTGCACCCCGGAGAGCACGGGTCGACCTTCGGCGGCAACCCGCTGGCGGCCGCGGTCGGCACGGCGGTGGTCGAGCTGCTGGAGACGGGCGAGTTCCAGCGCCGCGCGACCGAGCTGGGCGCGGTCCTGCGGGACGGTCTGACCGGGCTGGTCGGCAAGGGCGTCGTCGGCTTCCGCTCGCGGGGGCTGTGGGCGGGCGTCGACGTCGACCCCGCGCTCGGCACGGGCCGCGAGATCAGCGAACGCCTCATGCGGGAGGGAATCCTGGTCAAGGACACTCACGGCTCCACGATCCGGCTGGCCCCACCGCTCACCATCACGACCGAGGAGCTCGAAGGGGCACTCGGCTCGCTGGAGAAGGTGCTGCGGTAGGAGACAGAGGGGCTGCGGCGGACCGAGGGCCGAACGCGCCACGAGCCGCCCGGCGAGTGCGCCGTCAACCGCCCCGACCGGCCCCGTACAAGCCGCCCCCGCGTGCCGGAAGGGTGAAGATTGGGGCAAGAGGTGGTAGACCACTCTCAGCGACAGAGAGGTCGGCCGTGGGCGCACACGAGGAGTACGGTCGGCGGCGGTTCGACGTGGCCGACGCCGTGCCCCTGTTGCTCGATCCGCAGGGCGTGGTGACGGGCTGGACCAGCGAGGCCCGGCGGCTGCTGGCGTACCCGGCTGCCGAGGCGGTCGGCAGGAAGCTGGCGGATCTGCTGACCGCCGAGGACGCGCAGCGCGTGCCGGACCTGGTCGAGCGGTGCCGCAGGGACGGCGGCTGGACGGGGCTGCTGACGGCCCGCCACCGGGACGGGCAGCCGGTGAGGGTCGCGGCCCGAATCACCTCGGCCGAGGAGGCGCACGGCGCCTCACGCTGGCTGGTGCTGCTGTCGGAGCTGGCCGACGCGCCCGGCTGGGACATGAGCCGCACGGTGCTGGAGCGGATGGTGGCCGACGCCCCGGTCGGTATCGCGATCGTGGACACGGACCTGCGTTTCGTGTGGTCGAACGCCGCTCTGGAGCAGTTCGGCGGCGGACCGCCACCCCGGCGGCTCGGCCTGCGCTTCGCGGACGTGCAGCCGGGCCTGGACGCCCAGGCGGTCGAGGCGCAGATGCGGCACGTGCTGGAGACCGGTGAGGCCGTGGTCGGGTACGAGCACGTGGGCCGTGTGGTGTCGGCGCCGCTGCGCGAGACCGCGCACATGCTGTCGTTCACCCGGCTGGAGGACGACCGGGGCCGTCCGTTGGGCGTGTACTACACGGTCGTCGACATGACCGAGCGGCACCGCGCCCGGCAGCGGCTGGCACTCCTCGACCGGGCCAACGAGAACATCGGCCGCAGCCTGGACCTCACGCGCACCGCGCAGGAACTGGCCGACGTGACCGTGCCGGGACTGGCCGACCTCGTCACCGTGGACCTGCTGGAGACGGTGCTGAGGGGCGCCGAGGTGACGCCCGGGCCGCTCGCGGACACCGATCCGGTGGCGCTGCGCCGGGCGGGCCACCGGTCCACGCAGGAGGGCGTCCCGCAGGCCGTCGTCGGGATCGGCGAGGTCGCGACGTACCCGGCCGGGTCGCCCCCGGTCCGCTGTCTGACCACGGGACGGACCTGGCACGCGGAGCGGCTCGACCCACTGGACCGGGTGTGGGTCACGGACGTCCCGGGCGGCCGGCGATCCACGTTCTCGGAGCTGGGCCTGCACAGCGTGATGGTCGTGCCGATCCGGGCTCGCGGCACCACCCTCGGGATCACCACCCTCTTCCGGCGCCACGGCCGGGAGCCCTTCGACGGGGAGGACCTGCGACTGGCCGAGGACCTCGTCTCCCGCGCGGCCGTCTGCGTGGACAACGCCCGGCGCTACACGCGCGAGCGCGACGCCGCGCTCGTCCTCCAGCGCAGTCTGCTCCCCCACCGGCTGCCCGAGCAGGACGCGGTCGAGGTGGCCGCGTGTTACCGGCCCGCGGACGAGCTGACCGGCCTGGGCGGCGACTGGTACGACCTCATCCCGCTGTCCGGGGCGCGCGTCGCGCTCGTCGTGGGCGAGGTGCCCGGGCACGGCATCGACGCCGCCGCGGCCATGGGGCAGTTGCGGACGGCCGTACGGACGCTGGCCGTTCAGGATCTGCCACCCGAGGAGGTACTGGCCCATCTGGACGACCTGGTGGCGCGGTCGGCCCGGGAAGAGGGCGCCGAACCGGGCACGGTGGGCTCCGCGGGCACGCAGCGCGTGGGCTCCGGATGTGTGTACGTCGTCTACGACCCGGTCGACGGCGGGTGCGCGATGGCCGCCGCGGGCCATCCGGTGCCGGCCGTGGTCCGGCCCGACGGCTCGGTCACGTTCGTCGATCTCCCGCAGGGGCCGCCGCTCGGCGTGGGCGGTCCGCCCTTCGAGGCGGTCGAGCTGTCCCTCGAGGAGGGCAGCACCCTCGCCCTGCACACGGACGGGCTGCTGGCCCGGACCGAGACCTGGGCCGTCGACGCCGGCCGGGAACGGCTGCGCCGGGCGCTGCAGGGGGCGGGCCCGCTCGATGCGCACTGCCGGAGCGTCGTCGACGCGCTGGTCCCGGCGCGCCCCTACGACGACGTGGCCCTGCTGATGGCCCGTACGAAGCGCCTGGGCACCGAGCAGGTCGCGGCCTGGGATCTGGACCCGGACCCAGCCCTCGTCGCCGACGCCCGCCGCCGGGCCACCCGGCAGCTTGCCCGCTGGGGGCTGGAGGAACTGGCGTTCACCACGGAACTGGTGGTGAGCGAGCTGGTCACCAACGCCATCCGGCATGCCGGCGGGCCCATCCGGCTCCGCCTGATCCGGGAGCGCGCCCTGGTCTGCGAGGTCTTCGACAGCGGCGCCACCGCGCCCCATCTGCGCCATCCCCGCACCACGGACGAGGGCGGGCGCGGTCTGCTGCTGGTCTCCCAGCTGACCCAGCGGTGGGGCACGCGGTTCGTCCCCGAGGGGAAGGTCATCTGGGCGGAGCAGTCCCTGACGGAGCTCGCCGAGCTGCCCGTGGCGGCGCTCCTGGAGTGAAGCCGGAGCCAGGTTCGCCCATACCGTGGGAAACTGGTCAGACCCGGCAGTGGTGAGGCGGCAGCCATGACGGATTCGGCGATCGACTACTCGGCGGTGTTCCAGGCCCTGCCCGGCATGGTGGCGCTGCTGACGCCCGAGCTGGTGTACGCGGACGTCAACGAGGAGTTCGTCCGGGTGTCCGGCCGCTCCCGCGAGCAGCTGGTCGGGCACTACCTGTTCGACGTCTTCCCCGACAACCCCAACGATCCGGCCTCGACGGGCATGCGCAACCTGGAGGCCTCGCTGTACCGGGTCCTGGCGACCGGGGAACGTGACGCCATGGCCCTCCAGCGCTACGACGTCGAGGATCCCGAGCGGCCCGGGCAGTGGCAGGAGCGCTACTGGAGTCCGGTGAACGCGCCGCTGCTCGGCCCCGACGGCAAGGTGGCGCTGATCCTGCACCGGGTGGAGGAGGTCACGGAGCTGATCCGGGCCCGGGGCCGCTCGGGGGGAGGCCGGGGCGGCCGGTCCCGGGTCCTGGAAGCCGAGCTGTACACCCGCGCCCGCGAGCTCCAGGAGCTCAACGAGCGGCTGCGTCAGGCGCACTCCCGGGAGCGGGAGGTGGCCATGGCGCTCCAGGAGGCGATGCTGCCCGACCGCCGTCAGGTCAGCCACCACCACCGGGCCGCCGTCCGGTACCGGCCCGCCGTGGGCGCGCTGAACGTGTGCGGGGACTGGTACGACCTGGTCGACCTGGTCGGCGGCAACCGGGTCGGCGTGTCCGTGGGTGACGTGGTCGGGCACGGGCTGGCGGCCGCCGGTGTCATGGGCCAGCTGCGCAGCGCGCTCAGCGCGGCCTCCCGGGTCGCCGAGGGCCCGGCCCAGGCCCTGGACGTGCTGGGGCGCTACGCCCATGTGGTCGAGGGCGCCGAGTCGGCGACCGCCGTGACGACCTTCATCGACTTCGACCGGCACGCCATCGCCTACAGCAGCGCCGGCCATCTCCCGCCCGTACTGATCCACCCCGACGGCCGTGCCGAGTTCCTCGACGGGGCCACGGACACGCCGCTCGACGCCCGCCCCGACCCGATCCCGAGACCACAGGCCGAGACGGCGTTCACGCCGGGTGCCACGCTCGTGCTGTACACCGACGGCCTGGTCGAGCGGCGCGGCGAGGACATCGACACCGGCCTGGCGCGTCTCGCCGACGCGCTGTACCGGAACCGGGAGCAGGATCCCGAGCGCCTCGCCGACACCGTCCTGCTGGAACTGCTGCCGCCCGGCGGCGCCACCGACGACACCGCCCTGATCATCGTGCGGCTGTGAGCCGGGCTTCAGCGGCGGGTGCCGCCGTGGTCGAGCAGCCGTACGCGGTCCACGTTCTGCCGGTCCTCGGCGTCCGCGCTGGGCTCGCCGGCGAACCACGCGTCGAGGATCTCCTTCAGCAGCGGCTCGGACGTGAGCCGCAGGCTGAGCGCGAGGACGTTGGCGTCGTTCCAGCGGCGGGCCCCGTCGGCCGTGTAGGCGTCCGTGCACAGGGCGGCCCGGACGCCCGGCACCTTGTTCGCGGCGATCGAGGCGCCCGTGCCGGTCCAGCAGCACACCACCGCCTGGTCGGCCGCGCCGTCGGCGACCTCGCGGGCCGCGGCCTGAGAGCACACCGCCCACTGGGGGTCGTCCCCGGGGCGCAGCGCGCCGTGCGGGCGCACCTCGTGTCCTCGCTCGCGCAGCGCGGCCACGAGGGCGCGGGCGACGGGCTCGTCCATGTCCGAGGAAACAGAGATCCGCATGCTTCGCAGACTACTCGCCGGGGCCGCAAGAACCAGGGGTTGGCCAGGCACCCCTCGTATCCCGCCACGCGGGCCGTTCGGCTTGCCGGTCACCCGCATGGAGCAGCACGCTGGTCCCGCGGTCCTCCCCAGCCGCATGAGCACCACCGGAGACACCTCCCTGACTGACCGTCAGTCAATCTGCAAAGGATCGGCGCGGTCCGGTCGCACGAGGTGCCCGGTGGCCATGCCTGCACCTACACTGGCACCCCACGACATGCCGGTTGACCTGCTGGAACGCGGCGGTTGAAGTCCACCGCAAGAGTCGAGGAGCGCCCGCTTTGTTCTACTACCTGCTGAAATACGTGCTGCTGGGACCGCTGCTGCGACTGGTTTTCCGGCCTCGAATAGAAGGCCTGGAGCACGTCCCTTCGGAGGGCGCCGCCATCATCGCCGGCAATCACCTGTCGTTCTCGGACCACTTCCTGATGCCCGCGGTCCTCAAGCGGCGCATCACCTTCCTCGCGAAGGCCGAGTACTTCACGGGCCCCGGCATCAAGGGCCGCCTGACGGCGTCGTTCTTCCGCAGCGCCGGGCAGATCCCCGTCGACCGCTCCGGCAAGGACGCCGGGCAGGCCGCGATCCGCGAGGGACTCGGCGTGCTGAGCAAGGACGAGTTGCTCGGCATCTACCCGGAGGGCACGCGCTCGCACGACGGCCGGCTCTACAAGGGCAAGGTCGGCGTCGCGGTCATGGCCCTCAAGGCCGGTGTCCCGGTCATCCCCTGCGCGATGATCGGCACCTTCGAGGCCCAGCCGCCCGGCAAGGTCATCCCCAACGTCCACCCCGTCGTGATCCGCTTCGGCAAGCCCCTCGACTTCTCCCGCTACGAGGGCATGGAGAACGAGAAGGCCATCCTGCGCGCCGTCACCGACGAGATCATGTACGCGATCCTCTCCCTGTCCGGGCAGGAGTACGTCGACCAGTACGCGGCCGTCGTGAAGGCCGAGGAGGCCGCCGCCGCGAAGGAGCGGAAGTTCCCGCGCATACCGCTCAGTTGAGGTGTCTGCTGTCGGCAGAAGCCGTATCCGCGGCCGCCTCGGCGATCTAGGGTCGCAGGATGAGACGTGCTGTGGTGATCGGGGCCGGCGGGCAGATCGGGCGGCCGGCGGTGGAGGCGCTGGCGCGGGACGGCTGGGAGGTGACGGCCGCGTCGCGCGGCGGGGCACGGGACGAGGGCTGGCCCGGCGAGGTTCGGGCGGTGCGGCTGGACCGCGAGGACGACGCGGCGCTCGGCGCGCTGATCGGCGACGGCTGCGACCTCGTGGTCGACATCGTCGCCTACGGAGCCCGGCACGCACGGCAGTTGACCGGGGCGGCCGACCGCATCGGCTCGGCCGTGGTCGTGTCGACGGTGTCGGTGTACGAGGACGGCACGGGCCGCGGCTTCGACACGATGAGCGAACCGGGCGGTTTCCCGCAGTACCCCGTGCCCGTCTCGGAGGACCAGCCGACGGTCCCGCCGGGGGACGCCACCTACAGCACCGGCAAGGCCGCACTGGAGCGGGAACTCCTCGCGGCGGGCGACCGGTTGCCCGCGACCCTGCTGCGCGCGGGGGCGATCCACGGCCCCCACAGCCCGCTCCCCCGCGAGCTGTACTTCGTGAAACGGAACCTCGACGGCCGGCGCAGGCGGGTGCTCGCCCACCGGGGCGAGAGCCGCTTCCACACGTCGGCCGCCCGGAACATCGCCGAACTGATCCGGCTGGCGGCCGCCCGGCCCGGCTCGCGGGTGCTCAACGCCTGTGATCCGCAGCCGCCGACGGTGGCCGAGATCGGAGCGGCGGTGGACGCGGTGATGGGAGTGGAGACGGAGACCGTGCTGGTGGACGGGGCGGCACCCTCGCCGTCCGTGGGCAGCTCGCCCTGGTCGGTGGAGCTGCCGGTGGTCTTCGACATGACGGCGGCGGAACGGGAGTTGGGCTACCGGCCGGTCGTGTCCTACGCCGAGAGCCTGCCGGAGACGGTCGACTGGCTCACCCGCCGAGTGTCCGGGCAGGACTGGCAGGATGCGTTCCCGACGCTCGCACGGATCTATCCCGACCTGTTCGACTACGCGGCGGAGGACGCCTCCTTCGGGACCTGAGGGAGGCCTACGCCTCCATGAGAGACGCCGACGCCTCGTCCAGCAGCCGTCGCAGCCGCAGCGCGTCCGGCGCCACGGCGGTCACCAGGGCGGCGGGACCGGCGAGCGGGACGACCGAGGCCCCTTCTCCGAGTGCCCGGGCCGGCACCGGCTCGGCGGCGAACTCCGGTCGTACGACGACCAGTTGCCCGACCGCCCGGTGACCGGCGAGCACCGCGGGGCCGTCCCAGCCGCCCGGCGCGCCGGGCCCGCAGGCCAGTTCCTGGTCGAGCACGACCTGCCCGGCGACCCGCACGGTCAGCCGGCTCGTCAGCCGCCCGGGCTCTTCACCGGCCCGGCCGAGCACCTGCTCCTCGCGCAGCACGAGCCGGGCCGTGGCGGCGAGTTCGATGCGGGTCGTCACGTACAGATCACTGCCCTGGGCGGAGATCAACTGCTCGGGCAGCCAGTGCAGTTCGGCCCGGTCGGCGACATCGAGCCGGACGTCGTAGCGGGCCTCTCCCTTGGCCTGACCCGGCAGGGCGATGGTGGCGGCGGCCGAACCGACGGACAGCCGCGCTCCCTCCTCCACCCGGGCCCGCACGGTGAAGTGGTCGCCGCCGAGCGGCCCGCTCATCGCCCCGACCAGCATGACCCGTGCCTCGGTGCCGCTCGCCCGCGTGCGCCGCAGCGCCAGAGGCCCGTCACTCTCCAGCACGGGCAGGGCCGTGCTGCCCCGGCCGTCGTCCCGGGCGACGATCCTCGCGACGGAGCGCACCCCGGCGCTGTTCACGCCCGTGCCGTCCACGCGGCGAGCTGCGCACGCACCCAGGCGGCGACATCCGACACCCCGGGCTCGCTGCGCAGCGACTGGAAGACGACCGGCAGCTCGGCCCGCTGCGCCTTGGCGTCGGCCGCCATCCGCGCGAGGTCCGAGCCGACGTACGGCGCGAGGTCGGTCTTGTTGACGACGAGCAGGTCGGCGGTGGTCACGCCCGGCCCGCCCTTGCGCGGAATGTCGTCGCCCCCTGCCACGTCGATCACGAAGATCTGCGCGTCGACGAGCCCCTTGGAGAAGGTCGCGGTGAGGTTGTCCCCGCCGGACTCCACGAGGACCAGGTCCAGCGGTCCGACCGCGTCCTCCAGGTCCTCCACCGCTTCCAGGTTGGCGGAGATGTCGTCCCGGATCGCGGTGTGCGGGCAGGCTCCCGTCTCCACCGCGGTGATCCGCTCGGGCGGCAGCACGGCCTCCCGGAGCAGGAACTCGGCGTCCTCGCGGGTGTAGATGTCGTTGGTGACGACCGCGAGGGACAGCTCGTCCCGCAACGCGCGGCACAGCGCGGCGACGGTGGCGGTCTTCCCGGACCCCACGGGCCCGCCGAGTCCGATCCGCAGGGCCCGGCGGCTGCCGTCGGGGCGGAGGGCGTCGGCGCTCACGGCCCCGGGGCCGTCGTGGGTGAGGTCGTGGTCGAGGTGCATGGGGCGGCTCCTGCGTTCTTGTCCGACTGATTCGAGTGGTGGTCCGGGGGGATTGATCGAGTGCCTATGAGGCGAACAGCCGCACGGGCCAGGCCGCGTGCACCTCCGCCCCGATCTCCAGCAACGGCGCCGACCCCGCCGGCAGGGCGTCGACCCCCTCGTCGACCACCCTCCGTGCCGCCTCCACCGCCCGGTCCACGACGCGGTCCACGTCCGGCGCCAGCCGGGCCAGCACCCCCGTCGCGTCGAAGGGGTCAAGACTCAGCAACCGCACCGTCGCCGTGGCGGGCCCGCTGACGCTCTCGTACGCCGCGCAGTACGCCGCGTCGACCGGCCCGAGACCGGCCGCCCGCGCCGCCAGCCCCAGCACCACCGGCTGGTGGGCGCCCTTGGGGAACTCCCTCGCCAGCGCGTCCAGTTCGGCGGACGGCCAGGTCGCCCGGGCGGCCCGCATCAGCTGCCGTCCCAGCTTGCGCGCGGCGCCCCGCAGCGCGGGCGAGGGCGTACGGGCGTCCGCGGCACGGTCCAGCGTGACCGGGTCGATCCCCAGCGCGGCAGCCGCGGAAAGGGACGCCGCCACCGAACCGGCGGTGTGCAGCCGCCCCCGGCAGAAGTCCGCCAGGCTCGCCGCTCCCCTGATCCGCCCGGCCTTGACGGCCGCCTCCGCCCCGCCGGAGTGGGCGTGGCCGCCGGCGGGGAACCGGCCGTCGGCCAGGACGAGAAGTGCCGCACGTGACATCAGGACGTCCTCAGAACAGGAAGTACCGCTGGGCCATGGGCAGTTCGGCCGCCGGTGCCGCCTCGACCAGCTCGCCGTCGATGTGCACGGCGAAGCTGTCGGGATCGACCCGTACCTCGGGCCGGGCGTCGTTCTCCCGCATGTCGGCCTTGGTGACCCCGCGCGTCGACTCGATCGCCACGAACCGCTTCCCGAGGCCCAGCCGCTCCGGCAGCCCGTCCTCGACGGCCAGGGGCGCGACGAAGTTCACGGAGTTGGCGGCGGGCGACCGCCCGATCGCCCCGAACATCGGGCGCGGCAGGACCGGCTGCGGTGTGGGGATCGAGGCGTTGGCGTCGCCCATCTGCGCGTAGGCGATCTGCCCGCTCTTGATCACGAGGTGCGGCTTGACGCCGAAGAAGGCCGGCTCCCACAGCACCAGGTCGGCCAGCTTGCCGCTCTCCACCGACCCGATCTCCCGGGCCAGGCCCTGGGCGAGCGCCGGGTTGATCGTGTACTTGGCGACATAGCGACGTACCCGCCGGTTGTCGGCGCGGCCGTCCCCGGGCAGCGCACCCCGGCGCCGCTTCATCACGTGCGCGGTCTGCCAGGTCCGCATGACGACCTCGCCCACGCGCCCCATGGCCTGGGAGTCGGAGGAGATGATCGAGATCGCGCCCAGGTCGTGCAGCACGTCCTCGGCGCCGATCGTGGACGGCCGGATCCTGGATTCGGCGAAGGCCAGGTCCTCCGGCACGGCCGGGTTGAGGTGGTGGCACACCATCAGCATGTCGAGGTGTTCCTCGGCGGTGTTGACGGTGAACGGCCGGGTCGGATTCGTGGAGCTCGGCAGCACGTGCGGCTCGGAGACCACGGTCATGATGTCCGGCGCGTGCCCGCCGCCCGCGCCCTCGGTGTGGTACGCATGGATGCCCCGCCCGGCGATCGCGGCGAGCGTGTCGCCGACGAAACCGGCCTCGTTCAGCGTGTCCGTGTGGATGGCGACCTGGACGCCGGTCTGTCCGGCGACGGTCAGCGAGGCGTCGATGACGGCCGGGGTCGAGCCCCAGTCCTCGTGCAGCTTCAGGCCGAGTGCCCCGCCCCGGATCTGCGAGAGCATCGCCTCGTGGGAGACGGTGTTGCCCTTGCCTAGCAGACCGATGTTGAGCGGATAGGCCTCCATGGCCTCCAGCATCCGCGCGAGATGCCAGGGCCCGGGGGTCACCGTGGTGGCCTTGGAGCCCTCCGCGGGGCCCGTGCCGCCGCCGACGAGGGTCGTGATGCCCGCGGACAGCGCCTCGTCGGCGATCTGCGGGCAGATGAAGTGCACGTGGGCGTCGATCGCGCCGGCCGTGAGGATCCGCCCGTTGCCGGCGATGATCTCGGTCTCGGGGCCGATGACCAGGTCCGGGTGCACACCGTCCATGGTGTCGGGGTTGCCGGCCTTGCCGATCCCGGTGATCCGCCCGTCGCGGATACCGACGTCGGCCTTGACGATGCCCCAGTGGTCGATGATCACCGCGCCGGTGACGACGGTGTCCGGGGTGCCCTCCGCACGGGTGGTGCGCGCCTGGCCCATGGACTCGCGGATGACCTTGCCGCCGCCGAACACGGCCTCGTCGCCGGCGCGCCCGGGCCCGCCGGAACGATCCTCCTCGATCTCGACCACCAGATCGGTGTCGGCGAGCCGGATCCGGTCGCCGGTCGTCGGGCCGAACAGGTCGGCGTACGCGGCACGCGAGATCTCAGGCATCGAGGGCACCTCCGGTCTCCCCGCGCAGACCGGGCACGACGCGGGCGCCGGTCAGCGGAACGAGTTCGACATCGACGGGGATCCCGGGTTCGAAGCGCACGGCCGTGCCGGCGGCGACGTTCAGCCGCTTGCCGCGCGCGGCGGCGCGGTCGAACTCCAGACCGGGATTGGCCTCGGCGAAGTGGTAGTGGGAGCCGACCTGGACGGGCCGGTCGGCGGCGTTGAGGACGGTGAGCCGGGTGACCTCGCGGCCCTCGTTGTACGCAATCGGTCCGTCGGCGAAGAGGATCTCTCCGGGAATCACGGCGGTCTCCTCGTCAGACGATCGGATCGTGAACGGTGACGAGCTTGGTGCCGTCCGGGAACGTCGCCTCCACCTGCACGTCGTGGATCATCTCCGGGATGCCCTCCATGACGTCGTCCCTGGTGAGCAGCTTGCGCCCGGAGGACATGAGCTCGGCGACGGTACGGCCGTCACGCGCGCCTTCGAGGATGTGCGACGTGATGAGCGCGATGGCCTCGGGGTGGTTGAGCTTCAGCCCTCGGGCCCGGCGCTTCTCTGCCACGTCGGCCGCCACGTGGATCAGCAGCCTCTCTTGCTCGTGCGGGGTCAGTTGCACGTCCCACCTCACAGTCCTCGCTCCGGACCGTGCGGGGCCCGGCTGCCGCAGCCACGGGGGAAAAGCCCTGGTGGCGTGGCGGCAGGCTAATTGGGCCGCGTTTCGGGCACGTTAACCGAGCTGTGATCCACCGGTTGTGGTGTTCTCGTCCCCCATGCTCATCAGTGCCCGCAGACCGTCCCGGAGGACCTCGACCGGGGTGGGGCCGAAGAGGGACTGCTGGGCGATGAATCCGAGCACGGCGGCGATCATCGTGCGGGCCACATGGTCCGGTTCGATGTCCGGCCGCATCATCCCGGTCTGCTGGTAGTCCTCGACGATCTTCGCCCAGGCTGCGCGGACGGACCCGTAGCCCTCCCGCAGGACGGCCGCCAGTTCCTCGTTGCGCAGCGTCTCCGGCCACACCTGGATGACGAGGCTCGGGAACGCGGGCTTGCCGTCGACGCGCAGGGACTCGCGGGCGGCGAGCACCGTGCCGAGGACGGTCGCGACGAGTTCGTCCGGCGGTGGGGGCGGGCTCTGCCGCAGCGCCTCCTCGAAGGCGGCGCGGACAGAGCCGAGCACCTCGCCGACGATCGCCGCGATCAGCTCCTCCTTGCCACTGAAGTAGCGGTAGACGGCACCGGCGGAGAGGCCGACCTCCTTCAGCACGTCCTGCATGGACGTGGCGTGGAAGCCGTTGCGGGCGAAGCAGAGCGCGGCGCCGTCGAGGATCTGCCGGCGGCGGGCATCGAGGTGTTCCTGGGACACGCGGGCCATGGTCCACAACGTAAAACGAATATTCATTCTTGACAAGCGACGGTGGGCGCCGCACGGTGGTGGCAACGCAAAAACGAACGATCCTTCTTTTTAATCGCCCGGCACCACCGTCTGCCGCTCCAGGAGATCCTCATGCCCGCCACCCAGACCCGCCGCCTGATAGCGGTCGTCGTCCTCGTGCCCGCGCTCGCGGCCCTGGCCCTGTGGGCCTTCGCCTGGCCGGCCGCCCGCACCGCGCCGCGCGACCTGCCGCTGGGCGTGGCGGGACCGCCCGCCGCGACAGCACAGCTGGAGAAGCGACTGGAGCAGCGTGAGGGCGCCTTCGAGATCCACCACTACGCCGACGAGGCCGCAGCCCGGGACGCCATCGAGGATCGGACCGTGTACGGCGCGATGGTCGTCACTCCGCAGGGTCCTGAACTGCTCACCGCGTCCGCCGCGGGGCCGGCCGTCGCCCAGTTCCTCCAACAGGCGGTGGCGCAGCAGGCCGCCGCCGAGGGCACGCAGGTCAGGACGGTCGACGTCGTGGCCACTCCGGCGAGCGATCCGCGCGGGGCCGCCTTCAACGCCGCCGTGCTGCCCCTCGCCCTGGCCGGCATCGCGGCGGGCGCGGTGGTCACCGTGCTGGGGCTGCGCGGTGTCCGGGCCGTGGCCGCGCTGCTCGGCGCGTCCGCACTGGTGGGCATGGCCGCGGCCGGGATCGCGCACAGCTGGCTCGGGGTGCTCACGGGCGACTGGTGGACGGAGGCCGCCGTGCTCGGACTGTCGGCACTGGCCGTCAGCGGCGCCGTCGCCGGCCTCGCCGCCCTGGTCGGCACCGCCGGCATCGGGATCGCCGGAGCCGTGGTGATGCTCCTCGGCAACCCCTTCTCCGGCGCCTCCTCGGCCCCGCAGATGCTGCCGGAGCCGGCCGGCGCGATCGGCCAGTGGCTGCCGCCCGGCGCGGGTACGACGCTGCTGCGCTCGGTGTCGTACTTCGACGGCGCGGCGGCGACCGGCCCCGCCCTGACCCTGACCTGGTGGGCGGCGCTGGGCCTGGGTGCCGTACTGCTCGGCAGCTCGCTCAGGGCACGGAAGACGGACGGTGAGCCCGCGTCCGACCGGCGGGAGCTGTCGGCCATCGGCTGACCACCGCCCCGCCGGGCAGCGTCACAGAAAGCGACCGTGCGTCCCCGCCGTAGCGGACGGGGATGCACGGTCTTTCATCAGGCCGGGCCGGCCCTCCGGTGCTCCGCCGCGATCCCGAACCGCTGCTGTTCGCGAGGAGCGGACGCGACCTCGCGGACCGTGGAGACCGCGCTGATCACCTGCTCCTCCGCGGGCTCCGCGAGCTCCTGGGTCTCGTCGAGTCGCCGCAGGTCATCGGCTGAGACGAGGGCGACGAGGGGCTTGCCGTGCCGCGTGACGACGACGCGCTCGCCGCCGTACACCACGCGGTTGATCAGGTCGGCGAGCTCAGCCCTGGCTTGCGTCACCGGAATCTCGTAGGCCATGCCCCCATCATAACGTCACGTACGTCCTGTACATTTTTTACAGAGACAGCTGTCGCTGGAGACGGCTCTGCCCGCGAGGAGGGGTTCACCATGACCCGACCGTCCGCCCGTCACGTGCTGCCCGAGTTCACCGAACGCACGTCGTCCGGGCAACGGACGATGGACCCGTACTCCAAGCTCCTGGAGGGACGGATCGTCTTCCTCGGGGCGCCGGTGGACGAGACCTCGGCGAACGACGTGATGGCCCAGTTCATGTACCTCGAGCACCAGGCCCCCGACCGCGACATCTCGCTCTACATCAACTCCCCGGGCGGCACCTTCCACGCCATGGCGGCCATCTACGACACGATGCAGTACGTCGCCTGTGACGTGGAGACGACCTGCCTGGGACAGGCCGGCGCGGCCGCCTCGGTGCTGCTGGCGGCGGGCACACCCGGCAAGCGGTCCGTGCTGCCGGACGCGCGTCTGGTGATCCATCAGCCCGCCCTGCCCGAGCCGGTCCGCGGACAGGCCAGCGATCTGGCGATCCAGGCCGACGAGTTGACGCGCATCCGGACCCGCATGGAGGAGATGCTCGCCCGGCACACGGGCCGCACCCGGGAGCAGGTGAGCGCGGACATCGAGCGCGACAAGGTCCTCACCGCCCAGGAGGCGTTGGAGTACGGCCTGGTGGACCGGATCGTCCCCAACCGCAAGGCCACCCTGGCCCCGCCGACCGGAGAGTGAGCCGCCGGTGCTCCCGCCCGAACTGCCGCCGCTGCCCGCACTGACACGCGCCGAGGCCGACTTGATCGACCGTTATCTGGAGGTCGTCGACCTGCTCGGCCGGATCAACCCGGCGCTGCCCGGCGACACCTACCGTGGACTGCGCGCCGCCCAGGCCCTGGTGGGCAGGGCGACCGCGCTGCGTGACGCGCTGACGCTGATGCACCAGCGGGGCGAGACGGAACTGCACGCCGCCACCCTCGGCCGGGCGCTGCGGGTGCTGGACGGCGAGCGGCGCACGGCCCGCCTCACTCTGCCCCCGGAGTCCGTCAGTTGACGCGGCCTCACCGGCCCGGACGCCCGCCCTGTCGACGGAGCGTCCGGGCCTGAGTCGAAACGGGCCGAACGACGTACCGCTGTTCGGAGTAGACGAGGGTCCTTTTTTCGGCCCCTCACAGTTGCGCAACGCGCGTGGCCGAGGGGCGGAATGGGACATTCCATCGCTGGTCCGGCGGCCAGTGGACCTGTGGACCGCGGCTCGAACACAGACGTGTCCACCCGAACGGGTGAGTGGTGAGTAACAACACAAATCCCCGGTTCCGTTGGGATTTCGGGACAACCATGAGCCAAGATCCCGTCTGACGACAAGCCCCCGCCACAGCGGCGGGGCGGTCCGGGCGGACGCCGAGTCCTGCCGCCGCCCGGATGACCGGTCGACAGGATTGGATCGGCAGGAGTGGAGGACCCAAGCACGACGGGTCGCCGGGACGGTCACGCCATGACCGGGTCCGAGCAGCCCTTGGGGTGAAGCCGCGTCAGCGGCCGGGCAACTTCGCCAGCCCGAATCCGACAGGTCATCCTTCACAGGCGGCTGACGAAGGGTTGCGCATGACTGCGCTCAATCGTGTCCCGTCGCTCATGGTCCGGGCCGGTACGGCCTCGGCCCTCACCATCGCCGCCGTGGGCGGCTCGATCGTGGCTCCCGGCTTCTCCTCCGAGGCAGCGGCAGCAACACCGGCGACCAAGGCACTCCAGATAGCGGCCTCGAAGAAGGGATCGCCCTACAAGTACGGGGCCACCGGCCCGCACAGGTTCGACTGCTCGGGCCTGACGCTGTACTCGTTCAAGAAGGCGGGCAAGAAGCTCCCCCGCACGGCCGCCCAGCAGTACAACAAGACGCGCCACATCTCCGCCAAGAACCGCAAGGCGGGAGACCTGGTGTTCTTCCACTCGGGCAGCAACGTGTACCACGTCGGTATCTACGCGGGTAAAAACAAACTCTGGCACGCCCCCAAGAGCGGGGACGTGGTGCGGCTGCAGAAGATCTGGACCAAGAGCGTCTGGTACGGGCGCGTGAAGTGATCCGCCCGGCGTGCGGCGGCGCCCCTGACGCGCCGCCGCACGCCGGAGCGTGACACGGCCTCAAGTGGTTACCCGTCCTCCATGGCCGAGCACCGTCCCTGCACCGCACGCGGCGAGACCCCGCTGCAACGCGCCGACCGGAACTTCGTCGAGCTGCTCCAGGAGCTCCGGGTCACCCAGACGGGCGTACAGATCCTCTTCGCGTTCCTGTTGTCGCTCGCGTTCACCTCGCGCTTCGCGTCCCTCGACACGGCCCAGCGCGTCACCTACGTCATCACGCTGCTGCTGGCGGTCCTGGCCGCGGCCCTGTTCACCGCGCCGGCCGCGCTGCACCGTTCGCTCTTCCAGCAAGGTGCCAAGCCGCGCATCGTGCAGGTCTCCTCACGACTGGCCACCACCGGCCTGATCGTGCTGGTGTTCGCTTTCAGCGGTTCGGTCCTGCTGGTGGTGGATGTGACGACCAGTCGGGCCGGCGGCATCGCCGCGGGCGTGGCGACGTTCCTGGTCTGCGTCGGCCTGTGGGGGCTGCTGCCCCGGCTGGTGCGGCGGGCGGGGCTGCGCCAGGAGACGCAGGGCGACCACGAACGGCCGGAAGCCGCCGCCGAGGAGCCGGCGTCCCGGGGCACCGTCGGGATCCCCGCGCCGCTGCGCGGCACCATCAGGCAGCCCTCAGGGGTTCGAGAAGGAGCAGCACGCCGAGAAGTGTCAGCGCGGCGCCGGTGACCCCCTCGACGGCCCGCGCGGCACGCGGCTCGCGCAGCCACCGCCCGAGCCGGTCCACCAGCAGCGCCACAGCCGGGAACCACAGCAGGGCGAGGACCACCACGATCAGCGCCAGCAGCAGCGTCCTGGGCAGCGCGGGAGTGCCCGCGGGCACGAACTGCGGCAGCAGGCTGAGGAAGGTGATGGGCGCCTTCGGGTTCAGGGCGTTCGTGACGAAGCCCTGTCGCAGGGGACGCGCGGCGGACGAGCCGGTCCCGGCGGCTTCGGCGGCCACGGCACGGGGCCGGCGCAGCGACCACAGCGTCCGCGCTCCCAGGTACAGGACATAGCCGCCGCCCAGCAGCTGGAGCGCGCGGAACAGCGCGGGCACGGCGGCCAGGACCGCGGCGACCCCCGCCACGGCCAGCGCGGTGTGCAGGAGCAGCCCGCCCGCGATGCCGAGCGCGCAGGCGACGCCGGCCCGGCGGGAGACCAGGGCGTTGCGTACGACGACGGTGAAGTCGGCGCCCGGCATGGCGACCATGCCCGCCGCCACCCCGGTGAAGGCGATGAGTTGTGCGTCCATACGGTCAGCCTGCCGGGCCAGGGCCTTCAGCAGGTATTTCGAATATCCTGGGTGGGCCTTAAGCACTGCTTTGGTCTGTGGAGGTCAGTGGCATGTACGACCCGACCCGGCTCGCGGCGCTGGTCGCCGTCGCGGAGGCCGGGTCCATCACCCGGGCCGCCGAGCGCCTCGGCTACACCCCGCCCGCGCTCTCCCAGCAGCTGGCGAAATTGGAGCGGGAGACGGGCTCGGCGTTGCTGGTCCGGCATCACCGCGGGGCGCGGCTGACGGGCGCGGGCGAGCTGCTGGTGGCACGGGCCCGGCGCGTCCTCGACGAGTTGGAGCAGGCCCGCCACGAACTGGCCCGACTGGCCGGGCTGTCGGGCGGCGTGCTGCGGCTCGGCACGTTCCAGACGGCGGGCATCCATCTGCTGCCGCCGGTGCTCAGCGCGTTCCGCCGGGCTCACCCGGATGTGGAGCTGTCCGTCGCCGACTACGAGCCGCCGGCCGGTGTCACGGCCGTGGCCGCCGGTGACATCGACCTGGCCCTGACGCACACGTACGAGCCCGCCGACACGCTGGCGCTGCCCGCCTCCGTCCGCCTGGAGCCGGTCCTGGTGGAGGAACTGGTTCTGGTGACCGCCCCGGGTCATGCCCTCGCCGACGGCACGTCCAGGCTTCCCCTGACGGAACTGGCGGGTCAGCCGCTGATCAGCATGGCGCCGGAGCATCCGTCCCGGCAGGGTGTGGAGGCGGCGCTGGCGAAGGCCGGGGCCAGTGCGTCGGTCCTGGTCTCGACACCCGGGTATGCACTGGTGTGCGCGCTGGTCAGCGCGGGTCTCGGGGTGGGTGTCGTACCGGAGATGGTGGCGCGGACGTCGGTCACGCCGGTCGGGGTGCGCCCGCTCGGGGCGGGCGAGCTGCGCCGTACGATCTCGGTCGCCTACCGGGGTGCGGAGGCGGCGCCTGCCGTGGAGGCCTTCCGGGCCTTGTTGCGCGGGGCGTTCGGCCGCGCGCGGCACACGTCACAGACGCGGTGAGATCACGGCTCCTGCTGTCCCGCCGCCGGCACGGGCTGGGCCGGGACGGTCCACGGGAGTTCGATCGAGATGGTCTTGCCGCCCTCGCGGGTGGGGCGGATCCGGAGCCTGCCGCCCCATTCCGCGGCCAGCCAGCGAATGATGACCAGGCCACGGCCGTTGTCCTGCTGGACGGCCGCGGGCAGGCGTCTGGGCAATCGTGGGTGGCTGTCCGTGACACCGATGCGCAGGTGCTCGTCGCGGTCGAGTGCGACGTCCACCGTGAAGGTGGGCGACTGTCCGAAGGTGTGCTGGACGGCGTTGGTGGCGAGTTCGGAGATGATGAGCCGGATGGCCTCGGACACTTCCGTGTCCGCCGGCAGGCCCCACTCCGCCAGCGTGCCCACGACGTAGGCGCGCGCGGCGGAGACCGAGGCGGGATCGCTCGGCAGAGTGACGGATGCTTCCAAATGGTCTGCCATGGCGACGTCGTCCCTTTCCCACGGGACCGCAGTCCGACACGGAGCGGAAGGTTCGAGTACGGTCCCGGACTGGTGCTTCGTCGCCAGAGTGCCACCAGAACACCCCTGAAGGGCGGCGATCCACCAAGATATGCATATATCTGTCGCTCAAAGCGGTGAACTCTGCGACGCGAGACCGTATTTGGGTGGCTCGGAAGGAGTAAGGAGTAGCCCATGCAGCACGGTCCCGCGGTGCGCCGGCGGAAACTGGGCGCCGAACTTCGCGCGCTGCGCACCTCGGCGGGGCTCACCAGTGGTGAGGCGGCCCGGCTGGTGGGCTGGCACCAGTCGAAGGTCAGCCGTATCGAGACGGGCACGAGCGGGGTGAAACCGGCCGATGTGCGGTTACTTCTCGACGCGTACGCCGTGGCGGACAGGCAACTGCGCGAGTTGCTCATGGTGTTGGCGGGGTCCGAGGACAGCGGCGGCCGGACCCACTGGTGGCACGCCTACCGCGGGGTGCTGCCGCCGACCTACCGGGACTTCATCAGCCTGGAGTCCCAGGCCGGCGCGATGCGCACGCTGGAGACCACGGTCGTCCCGGGGCTGCTCCAGACGCCCGAGTACGCCCGTGCGGTGACGAAGGCCGCGGTGGAGGGCCTGCCGGAGGACCGGCTCGACACGCTGGTCGAGGTGCGGCTGGCCCGGCAGGACGTGCTGCGGGCGGATCCGCCGCTGGAGCTGAGCGCCGTCCTGGACGAGGCGGTGCTGCGGCGGGAGGTGGGCGGGCCCGGGGTGATGGCCCGGCAACTGGAACGGCTGGTCGAGGCGGCGCGGCTGCCCCAAGTGCGGCTCCAGGTGCTGCCGTTCGCCGCCGGAGCGCACATCGGCGTCACGGGACCTTTTGTTATCTTCTCATTTTCGAGCACATCTGATCTGGATGTGGTTGTTCTCGACCACTTGACGAGTAGCCTCTACCTCGAACGGAAAGAAGACCTCCAGGCCTACACGGAGGCCTTCAACGCCCTTCAGATCCACGCCCTTTCGCCCGAGGACTCGTTGGATTTCATCGCCGGGACAGCCGCCGGCGCGTAAGGAGGCACCATGCGTGCACTGCCTCGTCACGTCCCCTCAAGCATCGAACTGCACGGTGTGCGGTGGTTGCGCAGCAGCTACAGCACCGGCGCGAACAACTGCGTCGAAACCGCCCGTCCGGCCGCACCGCCGTGGGCCGGACTGCTCGCCGTGCGCGACTCCAAGGACCCGGCCGGGCCCGCACTGCTCTTCTCACCGGGGAGCTGGGCGGAGTTCACGGCCGCGGTCGACCGCATCTGAGCCGTATCCCGACCACCGCTGATCAGTCCGTCGTCGAGCGACGCACGGCCGTGTCACGCCGACTCATGGCCGCGTCTCGCCGATCAGTCGTACAGCGCGTTCGATCTGTTCCCCGGTCAGGTCCGCGCGGGCGGTCAGCCTGAGCCGTGAGATGCCGTCGGGCACGGAAGGAGGACGGAAGCAGCCCACGGCCAGGCCCGCCGCGCGGCATTCGGCCGCCCAGCGCACGGCGTCCTCGGGAGAGGGCGCCCGCACCGAGACCACCGCGGCGTCCGGACGTACCGCTTCCAGACCCGCGGCGGTCAGGCGTGTGTACAACTCGCCCGCCACCGCACGGGCCCGTGCCGCGCGCTCCGGCTCGCGGCGCAGCAGCCGCAGTGCCGACAGGGCCGCCCCCGCCGCCGCGGGGGCGAGACCCGTGTCGAAGATGAACGTCCGTGCCGCGTTGACCAGGTGGTCGATCACCCGGGCCGGGCCGAGGACGGCTCCGCCCTGGCTGCCGAGCGACTTGGACAGCGTGACCGTCACGACGACGTCGTCGGCGCCCGCGAGCCCCGCCGCGTGCGGGGCGCCGCGGCCGCCGTCGCCGAGGACGCCCAGGCCGTGGGCGTCGTCCACCACCAGTCCGGCGCCGTGCTCCCGGCAGGCCTCGGCGAGCGCGGCGAGCGGGGCCGCGTCGCCGTCGACCGAGAAGACCGTGTCGGACACGGTGATCGCCGTGCCCTCGTGCGTGTGCAGCGCCTTGCGCACGGCCTCCGGCTCGGCGTGCGCCACCACCTGTGTGGTGCCGCGGGCCAGCCGGCAGCCGTCGATGAGCGAGGCGTGGTTGCCCGCGTCGGAGACGATGAGGGAGCCGTGCGGGGCCAGCGCGGTGACCGCCGCGAGGTTGGCCGCGTAGCCGGAGGAGAAGACGAGGGCCGCCTCGGCACCGCAGAAATCGGCCAGTTCCTGTTCGAGTTCGGCGTGCAGTTCGGTGCTGCCCGTGACGAGCCGGGAGCCGGTCGAGCCGCCGCCCCAGAGCCGTGCGGCCCGGGCCGCACCCTCGGTGACCTCGGGATGGTGGGCCAGTCCCAGGTAGTCGTTGCTCGCCAGGTCGAGGAGCGGCGAAACGGCCGGACGGGGGCGCAGAGTCCGTACGAGTCCGGCACGGCGGCGCAGCCGCGCCTGCTCGTCGATCCAGCCGAACGCCATGGGGGCTCCTCCGGGGAATTTGTAGGCAGTGCACAGACACTAGCGGGACCTCCAGCAGGTCACTGTGTGGCAATACCCACACCTCGAAGCGGCTCTGTTGTACGAACTCTCCTTGGCCGCGGGCGGCTCCGTACGACAGGATCGGCTCCCATGGACCTGCTGAACACGCTGGTGGACAAGGGGCTTCGGCGCGAGCTGCCGACCCGCGAAGAGGCGCTGGCCGTCCTCGCGACGTCCGACGACGACCTGCTCGATGTGGTGGCCGCGGCCGGGAAGGTGCGCCGGCACTGGTTCGGCCGGCGGGTGAAACTCAACTATCTCGTCAACCTGAAGTCCGGCCTGTGTCCCGAGGACTGCTCGTACTGTTCGCAGCGGCTCGGCTCCCAGGCCGGGATCCTCAAGTACACCTGGCTCAAACCCGACCAGGCCTCCGACGCGGCGGCGGCCGGGGTGGCCGGGGGCGCCAAGCGGGTGTGTCTGGTGGCCAGCGGGCGCGGCCCGACCGACCGGGACGTGGACCGGGTCTCCGAGACGATCAAGGCCATCAAGGAGAACAACGAGGGCGTCGAGGTGTGCGCCTGCCTCGGGCTGCTCTCCGACGGACAGGCCGAGCGGCTGCGCGAGGCGGGCGCGGACGCCTACAACCACAACCTCAACACGTCCGAGGCGACGTACGGGGACATCACCACCACGCACACGTACGCCGACCGCGTGGACACCGTCGAGAAGGCCCACGCGGCAGGGCTGTCCGCCTGCTCCGGGCTGATCGCCGGCATGGGCGAGTCGGACGAGGACCTGGTCGACGTCGTCTTCTCGCTGCGCGAGCTGGACCCGGACTCGGTTCCGGTCAACTTCCTGATCCCGTTCGAGGGCACCCCGCTCGGCAAGGAGTGGAACCTGACGCCGCAGCGCTGCCTGCGGATCCTGGCCATGACGCGGTTCGTGTGCCCGGACGTCGAGGTGCGGATCGCGGGCGGGCGCGAGGTCCATCTGCGCACGATGCAGCCGCTCGCCCTGCATCTGGCCAACTCGATCTTCCTCGGCGACTACCTCACCAGTGAGGGCCAGGCGGGCAAGGCTGACCTGGAGATGATCGCGGACGCCGGGTTCGAGGTGGAGGGCACCGACCAGGTGACGCTGCCGGAGCACCGCGCGGCCGGGGGCTGTCACGACGGCGGCGGAGGCTGCGGTTCCGAGGGCGGTGGAGTCTGCGGTTCCGCCGCCGCCCCGGAGGCCGCGGAGACCAGCACGGCAGCCGGGTCGCGGACGGCCGCCGATCCCCGGACCGACCTGGTCGCCGTCCGCCGCCGGGGCGCCGGAACGGATCTCGCGCCCAATGCCTGAACTGACGGTGCCCGAACTGCTGGAGCTCGACCGACGGCACGTTTGGCACCCGTACGGGCCGATGCCCGGCCGGCAGGAACCGCTCGTCGTGGAGTCGGCGAGCGGGGTCAGGCTGCGGCTCGCCGACGGCTCGGGAGAGCTGGTCGACGGCATGTCGTCCTGGTGGTCGGCGATCCACGGCTACAACCACCCGGTGCTCAACGAGGCGGCGCGCGGGCAACTGGAGCGGATGAGCCACGTGATGTTCGGCGGGCTCACCCACGAGCCCGCCGTACGGCTGGCGAAGCTCCTTGTCGACATGTCGCCCGAAGGTCTGGAGCATGTGTTCCTCGCCGACTCCGGGTCCGTGTCGGTCGAGGTCGCGGTCAAGATGTGCCTCCAGCACTGGCGCTCGCTGGGCCGCCCCCGCAAGCAACGGCTGCTGACCTGGCGCGGCGGATACCACGGCGACACCTGGCAGCCGATGTCGGTGTGCGATCCCGAGGGCGGGATGCACGAGCTGTGGACCGGGGTACTGCCCCGTCAGGTGTTCGTCGACCCGCCTCCGGTCGAGTACGAGGAGTCGTACGCCGAACTGCTGCGCGCGTCGATCGAGCGGCATGCCGACGAGCTGGCCGCGGTGATCGTGGAGCCGGTGGTGCAGGGCGCGGGCGGGATGCGGTTCCACTCCCCCGCCTATCTGCGGGTGCTGCGCGAGGCGTGCGACGCGCACGACGTGCTGCTGGTGTTCGACGAGATCGCGACCGGCTTCGGCCGTACGGGCGCGCTGTTCGCGGCGGAGCACGCGGCCGTGACGCCGGATGTGATGTGCGTGGGCAAGGCGCTGACCGGCGGCTATCTGACCATGGCGGCGACGCTGTGCACCTCGCGGGTGGCCGACGGCATCTCGCGCGGCGAGGTGCCGGTGCTGGCGCACGGCCCGACCTTCATGGGCAATCCGCTGGCGGCGGCGGTGGCCTGTGCCTCGATCGGGCTGCTGCTCGGCCAGGACTGGCGCACGGAGGTCAAGCGGATCGAGACGGGGCTGCGGGACGGGCTCGCGGCGGCCTCGGACGTGCCGGGCGTGAAGGACGTGCGGGTCCTCGGCGCCATCGGGGTGGTTCAGCTCGACCACGCGGTGGACATGAAGGCGGCCACGCAGGCGGCCCTGCGCGAGGGCGTGTGGCTGCGGCCGTTCCGCGATCTGATCTACACCATGCCGCCGTACGTGACGGGCGACGCGGACGTGGCACGGATCGCGCGGGCGGTGTGCGCGGCGGCGCGGGAGGGATGACATGTCGGTACTGGTGATCACGGGCACGGGCACGGAGGTCGGCAAGACGGTCGTGACCGCCGCGGTGGCCGCGACGGCGCTGGCGGCCGGCCGTTCGGTGGCCGTGCTGAAGGCCGCGCAGACGGGCGTACGGCCGGACGAGCCGGGGGACGCCGCCGAGGTCGCGCGGCTCGCGGGTGCCGTGACGACGGCGGAACTCGCCCGCTATCCCGAGCCGTTGGCGCCCGCCACGGCAGCCCGCCGGGCCGGTCGCGCCCCCGTGCACCCGCACGAGGTCGCGGAGGCCGCCGCGAAGCTGGCCACCGAGCACGACCTGGTGCTGGTCGAGGGCGCGGGCGGACTGCTCGTACGGTTCGATCCGGCGGGCGGCACCCTTGCGGACGCGGCCCGGCTGCTGTCGGCGCCGGTGCTGGTCGTGGCGTCGGCGGGGCTCGGCACCCTGAACACGACGGAGCTGACGGCGCGTGAACTCCGCTCCCGGGGGCTGGCCCTGGCGGGGATCGTGATCGGGAGCTGGCCCGCCGCGCCGGACCTCGCCTCGCGCTGCAATCTCGCGGATCTGCCGGACGTGGCCGGTGCACCGCTGCTGGGCTCCGTTCCCGAGGGGTCGGGGGCCCTCTCCCCCGCCGCCTTCCGGGCGGCCGCGCCGCAATGGCTGGCCCCGCGCCTGGACGGTACGTGGGACGCGGAGGCGTTCCAGGTGCGTCAGGCGCCCCCGGCGTTCTGAGAGTTCCGGCGAGCGGGCGGTGAAACCGGCGCGGATGTGATCGCGTGTTGGACTACGTACGTGATCACCTCCGAAGGGAACACCGTGCACACCACACCCCTACGCCCGTCCCGCCGCACGGCCCTCGCGCTGGGCGCCGCCGCCGCTCTCTCGCTGGGCGGCGGCACCGCCTCCGCCTCAACCGGCACGGGCGGCGTCACCGCACGGCTGCGGAAGCTGGAGCGGGAGCACACCGCCCGGCTCGGCGTGTACGCCCGCAATCTGCGCACGGGCCGGACGGTGGCGTACCGGGCCGACGAACGCTTCCCGATGGCCTCGGTGTTCAAGACGCTCGCCGCCGCGGCGGTCCTGCGCGACCTCGACCGCGACGGCGAGTTCCTGGCCCGGCGCATCCACTACACCCAGGATTACGTCACGAAGTCCGGCTACTCCCCCATCACCGAGGACCACGTCACGACCGGCATGACCGTCGGCGAACTGTGCGACGCCACCATTCGCTTCAGCGACAACACGGCGGGCAATCTGCTCCTGGAGGAGCTGGGCGGGCCGACCGCCATCACGCGCTTCGCCCGCTCCATCGGTGACGGTGTCACCCGGCTCGACCGGTGGGAGCCCGAACTCAACAGCGCGGAACCGTGGCGCACCACCGACACGACCACTCCGCGCGCGATCGGCCTGTCCTACGCCCGTCTCGTGCTCGGCGACGCGCTGGAGCCCCGGGACCGGGCACGGCTCACGGACTGGCTGCTGCGCAACACCACCAGCACCGAGAAGTTCCGTAAGGCCCTGCCCGCCGACTGGCTGATCGCCGACAAGACCGGCGGCGGACGGTACGGCGGCAACAACGACGTGGGCATCACCTGGCCGCCGGACGGGCCGCCGATCGTGATGTCCGTCCTGACCACCCAGCCGGAGGAGGACGCCCCGGCCGACAACCCGCTGGTGGCCAAGACGGCCGCGTTGCTGGCGGCGGAACTGCGGTGACCGGCAGGGGTGCGCCGGGCCCGCCCGGGGGACAATCGGGGTAAGGCCAGCCTCGTCAGGGAGGTCCCCATGCCGCTCCGCTCCGGCAAGGTGCCGCGGGATGCCGTGCACCATCCGCTGTTCGCCCGCTGTTACGCCCGGGTCAGCGTCACCGCCGAGACCCGGATGGGCGTGGGCCGGATGCGCGAGAGACTGCTCGCCGGGCTGTCCGGGCGGGTGATCGAGATCGGCGCGGGCAACGGGCTGAACTTCGCGCACTACCCGGGCACCGTCGCGGAGGTCGTGGCCATCGAGCCGGAGCGGCGGCTGCGGCAGCTGGCCGTGGAGGCCGCCCTGCGCGCTGAGGTGCCGGTGGACGTGGTGCCGGGTGCGGCCGAGGCGCTGCCGGTCAAGAGCGAGGGCTTCGACGCCGCCGTGGTGTCGCTGGTGCTGTGCAGCGTGCGGGACGTGCCCCGGGCGCTCGGGGAACTCCGGCGGGTACTGCGGCCGGGCGGTGAGGTGCGCTTCCTCGAGCACGGCCGGGGCGGCGGCCGTGCGATGACCTTCACGCAGCACGCGCTGGACCGGACGGTGTGGCCGCTGCTGAGCGGAGGCTGCCACCTGGCGCGGGAGCCGGTGCGGGCGCTGCGGGACGCCGGGTTCGAACTCGGCCCCTACCGGCAGGTGCTGCTGCCGGAGCAGGGGCCGGTGCTGCCCGGCTCGTACTGCGTGCTGGGCACGGCGTGGCGGCCGGTCAGTTCGTAGTCACCGCGTCACAGGCTCCACTGGCGCAGCTCCTGCTCGATGTCCCGCACGGACGCCTCGCCGCTCTTGACCAGCCTGGCGAGGTCGCGGACCTGCTCGGGTGAGGTGACGACCTTGGCGCCGCTGGCGACGAGGTACGCGTAGGCGACGGCGGAGGCGAACAGGGCGTTGGAGCGTTCCAGCGCGGGGACGTGGATCAGGAGCTGGAGGAGCGCGGCGGCGCGGGCGTGCGGGCTGTCGTAGACGGGGACGTCGAATATGGCGGCCTGGTGGCGTGCGACGGCGGCGACGAGGGCTCCCCAGTCGGTGACCTGGGGGTCTCCCGGGGTCTTCTGCTCGGCGAGCATCAGCAGCCAGGCGAGGTCGATCTCGAGGTTGTTCAAGGGTTCAGTGGCGACCTTCGCGCGTGCCTTCACGGTCCGGGCCGAACTCCTCGGCGAAGACGGACTCGTACTGCTTCATGAAGTCGGCGGCGGCCTCGACGAACGTGTGGCCCACCTCGCCGGTGTCCTGTCTGACCAGCTCCTCGATGTAGCGGTTGACGCTGATGCCGCGGGCCAGGGCGCGTTCGCGGGCGGCTCGGGCGGTGCCCTCGTCGACTCGCACGTTCAGCTGGGTCTTCGCCATACCTCGAAGCTAGCGCGGAGGCGCTAGCACCGGCAAGGGAGGAACTCCGACCCGAGGAGGATACGAGTGTGGGCCGCGTCACATTACCCTCGGGCAAGGTGACGGAATCCGGCGTCCACCACGAGGAGGCGGCCTTGTCCACACCTGCTGCGGAGCACGTCCCCGGCCTCGCGTCGGCCGACGGGATCGCGGCCCGCGCCCGCGGTCTGACCAAGGCGTACGGCTCGGGCGAGACGGCCGTGCTCGCACTCGACGCGGTGGACGTCGACATCGTCCGCGGCCGTTTTACCGCCGTGATGGGGCCGTCGGGCTCGGGAAAGTCCACGCTGATGCACTGCCTGGCGGGGCTCGACACCGTCTCGGCGGGCCAGGTGTGGCTCGGCGACACGGAGATCACGGGTCTGAAGGAGCGCGAGCTGACCCGCCTGCGCCGCGACCGGATCGGGTTCATGTTCCAGTCGTTCAACCTCATCCCGACGCTGAACGCGCTGGAGAACATCACCCTGCCCATGGACATCGCGGGCAAGAAGCCCGACGAGAAGTGGCTGGACCAGGTGATCGACACGCTGGGCCTGCGGGACCGGCTCGGGCACCGGCCGTCGCAGCTCTCCGGGGGCCAGCAGCAGCGCGTGGCCTGTGCGCGGGCGCTGGCCTCCCGGCCCGAGCTGATCTTCGCGGACGAGCCGACCGGAAACCTCGACTCGCGCGCCGGCCTGGAGGTGCTCGGCTTCCTGCGCGAGGCCGTGGACCAGCTCGGGCAGACCGTCGTCATGGTCACCCACGACCCGGGCGCCGCCGCCCACTCCGACCTGGTGCTCTTCCTCGGGGACGGCCGGCTCGTCGACGAGATGCGGCGGCCGACTGCGGAAAGCGTGCTGGAGCGGATGAAGCGGTTCGACGTGATCCGGACCCGTTTCGACGACGCACCGGCACCGTCCGAGGAGACCTGATCCCGTGCTCAGGGCGACCCTGAGGAGCTTCCTGGCGCACAAGGGGCGGCTGCTGCTCTCGGCGCTCGCCGTCCTGCTGTCCGTCGCGTTCGTCACGGGCAGCCTGATCTTCTCGGACACCGTCAGCCGTACGTTCGACCGGCTGTTCGCCTCCACCGCGGCCGATGTCACCGTCAGCCCGAAGGAGGACCTCGACGAGGCCGTGCCCTCCGGCCGGACGGCCACCCTGCCGGCCGCGCTGGCCGAGCGCGTGCGGCAGGTCGACGGGGTAGCGGCGGCACGCGCCGAGGTCGACGTGGAGGGCCTCACCGTCGTCGACGAGGAGAACGAGCCGGTCGGCCCGACCACCGGCGCCCCCACGCTCGGCACCGCCTGGAACCCGACCGAGCGCAGCCCCGTGGAGCTGACCACCGGGCACGCCCCGCACGGCGACGGGCAGGCGCTGCTCGACTCGGAGACCGCCGACCGCAAGGACGTGCGCATCGGCGACACCCTCACCGTGATCGCACCGCCCGGGTCGTTCGAGCTCCGGGTCGTCGGCATCGCCACGTTCACGACCACCAACCCCGGCGCCGCGCTGGTCTTCCTCGACACCCGCACCGCGCAGACGAAACTGCTGGACAGCCCGCGGGCCGCCACCAGCATCTCGGTCGACGCCGCCGACGGTGTCGGCGACGAACAGCTCAAACAGCGCGTGGCCGCCGCGCTCGGCGCGCACACCTACGACTTCAGGACCGCCGACGAGCAGGCGAAGTCGGACGTCGAGCAGCTGGGCGGATTCCTCGACGTCATCAAGTACGTCATGGTCGGCTTCGCCGGGATCGCCGTGCTGGTGGGCGTGTTCCTGATCGTCAACACCTTCTCCATGCTCATCGCCCAGCGCACCCGCGAGCTGGGGCTGCTGCGCGCGCTCGGCGCCGACCGGCGCCAGGTCCGCCGCTCGGTGCTCACCGAGGCCGTCCTGCTCGGTCTGGTCGGCTCCACGCTGGGACTCGCCGCCGGGATCGGGCTCGCGGCCGGGCTCATCGAACTGATGGGCCTGCTCGGCATGAACATCGACGCGGGCGAAATGGTCATCGGCTGGGTGACGCCCGTGACGGCGTACGTCGTGGGTCTCGGGGTCACCTTCGTCGCCGCGTACCTGCCGGCGCGGCGGGCCGCCGGGGTCTCGCCGATGGCCGCGCTCTCGGACGCCGAGGTCGCAGGGGTGGGACGGCCGCTGCGGGTGCGTGCGGTGGCGGGCGCGGTCGTCGGGGCGGCCGGTGCGGCGGCGCTCGTGGGGTGCGTGGTGGCGGAGCAGACGTCGTCGGCTGCGTCCCTGCTGGGGCTCGGTGTCGTGCTCTCCCTGATCGCGACCGTGATCGCCGGGCCGCTGCTGGTGCGCCCGGTGATCCGTGTGCTCGGCGCGGCCTTCCCCGCCCTCTTCGGGTCGATCGGCCGGATGAGCCAGCGCAACGCCCTGCGCAATCCCCGCCGTACCGGGGCCACCGCGGCAGCGCTCATGGTGGGCCTCGCCCTGGTCGGCGGGATGTCGGTGGCGAGCGCCTCGATGACCAGCTCGTTCGACCAGCAGATCGACAAGACGCTGGGCGCCGACTTCGTGATCCAGAACACCAACTTCCTGCCGTTCCCGAAGGAGGTCACCGACAAGGTGCGCGGCACCGAGGGCGCGGGCCTCGTCGTGCGGGGGCGGTTCACGCCGGTCGCGGTGCGGCTCCCGGACGGCGACCGTGTGGAGACGACCGCCGCGGGCTACGATCCGCGACTCGACGAGGTCGCCAACATCACCTACGTACAAGGGGATACGGCGGCCGCGCTCGCGGACGGGCGCCTGGCCATGGACCGGGACTTCGCGCGCGACCACGGCGTACGGGTGGGCAGCACTGTCCCGGTGGAGTTCCCGGGCGGGCGCAGGGCCGGGCTGACGGTCGGCGCGCTCACCGACCAGGACTCCGCCGAGGGATTCGGCACGCAGGGCGGGCTCTACTTCGGCCTCGCCACCCTGGAGCGTTACGCGCCGGGCGGGCAGGACTCCGCGCTGTACGTCAACGCCGCCCCCGGCACGAGCGACGACGACCTGCGCGCGAACCTGGAGCGGACCCTGGACCCCTACCCCCAGGTGCAGGTGCGGGACCTGGCCGACTACAAACAGCTGGTGCACGACCAGATCGCCGTCCTGCTGTACCTCGTGTACGCGCTGCTGGGACTGGCGATCATCATCGCGGTGCTCGGCGTGGTCAACACCCTCGCGCTGTCGGTCGTCGAGCGCACCAGGGAGATCGGCCTGCTGCGGGCGATCGGGCTGGCGCGTCGGCAGCTGCGGCGGATGATCCGGCTGGAGTCGGTGGTGATCGCGGTGTTCGGGGCCGTCCTGGGGCTCGCGCTGGGGCTGGTGTGGGGTGTGTGCACCCACGAGGTGCTGGCCCTCCAGGGCATGACGGCCCTCGCGATCCCGTGGACCACGATCGTCGCGGTGGTGGTCGGCTCGGCGGTGGTGGGGGTCGTGGCGGCGCTGCTCCCGGCGTTGCGCGCCTCCCGCATGAACGTACTGGCGGCCATCGCGCACGAGTGATGGAATCGCGGCGGGTACTCAAGTCGCTCCCGTGTGAGGAGAGTTCATGTCGCGTCCGTTCCGCTTCGGGGTCAACCTGCTCGAACCGGCGTCCGCCGAGGAGTGGCGCGCCAAGTGCCGCCGGGCCGAGGAGCTCGGGTACGACGTGATCCTCGTCCCCGACCATCTGGGGATGCCGGCGCCCTTCCCGGCGCTGGTGGCGGCCGCCGAGGCAACCGAGCGGCCGAGGCTCGGCACCTTCACGCTCAACGCGGGCTTCTGGAATCCGACACTGCTGGCCCGCGAAGTGGCCACGACGGACGCGTTGACGGGCGGCCGTCTGGAGCTCGGGCTCGGCACCGGCTACGTACGGGCGGAGCACGAGAGCGCCGGACTGCCGTTCGGCTCGCCGGGCGAGCGGGTGGACCATCTGCGGCGCACGGTCGAGGAGCTGAGGCGGCTGCTGGGCTCGGACGAGCACCAGCCGCAGGCGGCGCAGCGGCCCCGGGTGCCGCTGCTGATCGGCGGAAACGGCGACCGGATGCTGCGGCTGAGCGCCGAGCACGCCGACATCGCGGCGTTCACCGGGGCACGTACGGTGCCGGGCAGCACCACCGGGCAGTTGACGCCGATCACCGCGGACGAGCTCGACGAACGCGTGGCGCGGTACCTGAAGTTCGCGGAGGACCACCGCGAGGAGCCGCCCGAGCTGAACCTGCTGCTGCAGATGGTGATCGGCACCGAGGACCGCGAGGCCGCGGTCCAGCCGTTCCTCGAACTGGTCCCGGACATGACGGTGGATCAGGTGCTGGACCTCCCGGTCTCCCTGGTCGGCACCCTGGACGAGCTCGCCGAGCAGGTCCTGGCCCGGCGCGAGCGCTACGGCTTCACGTATCTGACGGTGCTGGAGCCCTACATGGAGGCGTTCGCGCCGGTCATGGAGCGGGTGCGCGGGACCTGACGTCCGGATTCTGGAATGGTGCGCACGAGGGCTGCCCTGCGTGATGTGGTCATGGCATGACCGAGCTGCACATCCGGGCCGCGACGCCCGAGGATCTCGACACCGTGCTGGCCTTCTGGAAGGTGGCCGCCGAGGGCACGAGCATCAGCGACGACCGCGGTGGCGTGGAGCGGCTCGTCGCACGCGACCCCGAGGCCCTGATCCTCGCGGAGCGGGGCGGCGAGTTGGCCGGCACGGTGATCGCGGGGTTCGACGGCTGGCGCTGCCACCTCTACCGGCTGGCCGTGCATCCGGACCACCGCCGTCAGGGCATCGCATCCGCGCTGCTCGCCGCGGCCGAGGAACGGTTCGTCACGCTCGGCGGGCGGCGCGCGGACGCGATGGTGCTCACGCGCAACGAGACCGCGCACCACGCGTGGGGCGCCGTCGGGTACGCGCCCGAGGAGCAGTGGCGACGCTGGGTGAAGCCGCTCACCGACTGAGGACTCCTGCCACGAGCCGGTGGGCGTAGGCGGTGTCGAGTCCGTCCGGGCGGAACAGGATGCGGTACATCATGGGCGCGACGACCTGGTCGATGACCGTCTCGGCACCGGGTACCGGCTCCCCCCGCTCGGACGCCCGACGGAGGATGACGTCGATCTGCTCGGCCGCGTAGGCGGAGCACTGGCCGGCGTTGCCGCCGTCCGGGTCGCCGAGGAGGGCGTCGCGGATGTAGGCGCGGCCGGCGGGCGAGGACATCTCGTCGAGGAACTGCTCGGCCCAGGCCGTCAGGTCGGACGCCAGGGTGCCGAAGTCCCCGGGTTCGGTCTCGGGTCGCAGCCGCTCGACCGCCACGTCCGACAGCAGCACCTGCAGGTCTCCCCAGCGGCGGTAGATCGTGGACGGCGTCACGCCCGCGCGCTGGGCGACCATCGGCACCGTCAGCGCGTCCCTGCCGACCTCCGAGGCGAGTTCGCGCACGGCGGTGTGCACCGCCGCCTGGACCCGGGCGCTGCGCCCGCCGGGGCGCACCATCTGCCTGCTCACGGAACCCAGCTTAAAGCGAACCCTTTGCTTCTGGTGAAGTGAACCCTTTGCTTCTGATGCGGCACGAGGCGCTCGCTCAGGCCCCGGGCGCGAGATCGTGTGCAGGCCGGGTCTGTTCGCAGGCGTGCCCGACCCGCAGCAACACGTCCTCCCCGAGCGGCGGCCCGAGGAGCTGCATACCGATCGACAGGCCGGCCGTGTCGTGGCCGACCGGGACGGAGAGGGAGGGCAGGCCGGTGATGTTGGCCGGGGCCGAGAGCCGCACATAGGCGTCCGAGACGCCCTCGACGGTGCCGTCGGCCCAGGTGACCGTCTCCTGACCGGCCGGGACGGCGGTCATCGGCACGCTGGGGGCGGCGATCAGGTCGACCTCCCGCAGCAGCCGCGCCCACTCCTGCCGCATGAGGGTGCGCGAGCGCTGGGCACGCAGGTAGTCCCCGGCGGGCATGAGTTCACCGGCCTCCAGGAGGATCCGGACGTCGCCCTGGTAGAGCTCGGGGACCGTGCGCAGGCTGCTCTCGTGGTAGGCGGTGGCCTCCGGCACCATCAGGCCCCAGTGGGTGGCCTGGATGTAGCGGGCCATGGGGATGTCGACGTCGACGAGGCGGGCACCGAGTGCCTGGAGCCGGCCGATCGCGCTCCGGACGGCGGCTGCCACCTCCGGGTCGACGTGGTCGAAGTAGTAGGTGCGCGGCACTCCGATCCGCAGTCCGGCCAGATCCGTGTCAGGGCCCGGCCGGTAGTGCGCCGGGGGTGCGGTCAGCGACGCGGGGTCGCGGGGATCGTGGCCGGCCAAGGCCGCGAGGACCAGGGCCGCGTCCTCGGCGGTGCGGGTGATCGGGCCGACGTGATCCAGCGACCAGGACAGGGGCGTGACGCCGTGGCGCGGGACGAGGCCGTAGGTCGGTTTGAGGCCGACGACCCCGTTCAGCGCGGCGGGCACCCGGATGGATCCGCCGGTGTCGGTGCCCAGGGCGAAGGTGGCGGTGCCGGCGGCGACGGCGACGGCTGATCCGCCGCTGGAGCCGCCGGCGACCCGGCCGGGGTCCCAGGCGTTGTGGGTCTGCGGGGTGGTCAGTCCGTAGGCGAACTCGTGCGTGTGGGTCTTGCCGAGCAGGACCGCTCCGGCCGCCGACAGACGTGCGGCGACGGCGCTGTCGGTCTGCGCGCGGTGGCCGGACCGTACCCGGGAACCGGCCGCGGTGGCCGTACCGGCGACATCGATCAGGTCCTTCAGGCCCATCGGGACGCCGTGCAGCGGACCGCGGTGGCGGCCGGCCGCGAGGTCGTTCTCGGCTCGGCGCGCTGCCCGGCGCGCACCCTCGGCGTCGACGGTGACGTAGGCCCGCAGGTGCGGCTCCACTTGCTCGATGCGCTCCAGTACGGAGTCGGCCAGCTCGACGGGGGACAGCCGGCCTGCCCCGATCTCGTCGGCGGCGGCAGCGAGCGTCAGTTCATACGGCTGCATCGTGCGTCTCCTTCGCCACTGCCGCGCGGTAGGCGAGGGCGGGCGGGGTGTCCCCGAAGTCCAGCTCCCTCAGGACCGAGACGACGGAGTGGATGTGGTCGGCGGTGGCCGCGACCGCCGCGTGACGGCCGGCGGGCAGTGCGAGCCCGGCGCGGCGGGCCCAGCGGGCCGCTTCGGGTGGCGTGAGTGCCGGGTAGGACATGAGGCTCCCCTGTAAAGGCTAATCGTTTGCGTTAGGAGACTTTAGGATCTACCGTCGCCTTAACGCAAACGGATTGCGTTAAGTGCACCGAGGAGGACCCTTGACGACACCCGCTTCCTGGACCGTGGGCGACATCACCGTTCACCGCATCGACGAGATCCCGCTGCCGCCCGCCACCGGAGCCTGGCTGCTGCCCGACGCCACCCCCGACGTCGTCGCCGGGCAGGACTGGCTGCGCCCCCACTTCGCCGACGACGAAGGCGTCCTGCGCGCCGACAGCCACAGCTTCGCCTTCACGGCCGGCGGGCTGCGCGTCCTGGTGGACACCGGCATCGGCAACGGCAAGGAGCGGGCCGATCCCGCCTGGCACGGCCTGGACACCGACTACCTCCAGCACCTCACCGCCGCCGGTTTCCCCCCGGACTCCGTCGACCTGGTGATCCTCACCCACCTGCACGCCGACCACGTCGGCTGGAACACCCGGGAGGTGAACGGCGCGTGGGTGCCCACCTTCCCGAACGCCCGCTACCTGACCTCCCGCACCGAGCGGGAGTTCTGGGCCGGGTACGACATGGACGAGGCGCGCCGGCAGATGTTCCGCGACTCCGTGATTCCGGTGGAGGAGGCGGGGCTCCTCGACCTCCCCGACGTCCCCGCGGAGGGCCTCGAAGTCGCCCCGGGACTGCGCCTGGTCCCGACCCCCGGGCACACCCCCGGCCATGTCGCCGTCGAACTGACCAGCCGCGGACGGACGGCACTGATCACCGGCGACTGCGTCCACCACCCCGTCCAGCTCGCCCACCCCGGCATCGGCGCCTGCGTCGACATCGACCCCGGGCGGTCGGAGGCCGCACGCCGTGAGCTGCTCGGCGCGCTCGCCGGCACGGACACCCTCCTCCTGGGCACCCACTTCGCACCGCCCACCGCCGGACACGTCATCGCCCACGAGGGCGCCTACCGGCTCGCTCCGGTGCCCGCCGACTCCCGCTGAGCACTCCGGCCGCAGGACTTTGCTGATCCTTTACCCTTGGATGGCCACTCGGTTCTGCATGAAAGGTTGTGAGCGTCCGCCCATGGGCGAGCCTCCCCGTGCGCGACACCGCGCGTTCCGCCCGGTCCTGGAGAACCATGGAACGGGGGTGAACCGATGACCGAAGTGCTCCTCCTCCTGGCGGCGATCCTGCTCTCGCTCGCCTGCGGTGCCTTCGTGGCGGCCGAGTTCTCCCTCACCACGGTCGAGCGCGCCGAGCTGGAGCAGGCGGTGGCACGCGGCGAGCGGGGCGCGCAGGGCGCCCTGAAGGCCGTACGGAACCTGACGTTCCAGCTCTCCGGGGCGCAGCTCGGCATCACGGTCACGAACCTGGTCGTCGGCATGCTCGCCGAGCCGTCGATCGCCGCGCTGATCGCCGGGCCGCTGGAGGACATCGGCGTGTCACGCTCGGCGTCGCACAGCCTGGCGCTGGTGCTGGGCACGGCCGCGTCGACGGTGTTCCTCATGGTCGTCGGCGAGCTGGTGCCCAAGAACTGGGCGATCTCGTCGCCGCTGGCGGTCGCCAAGACCGTGGGCAACGCCCAGCGCTGGTTCAGCGCCGCGTTCCGGCCCTTCATCAGGCACCTCAACAACACGGCGAACCGGGTCGTGCGCCGGATCGGTGTGGAGCCCGCCGAGGAGCTGGCGTCGGCGCGCGGGCCCCAGGAGCTGGCGGCGCTCGCCCGGCACTCCGCCAAGGAAGGCGTCCTGGAGGCCGACACCGCCGAGCTGTTCGTACGGACGCTGAACCTCGCCGACCTGACCGCGGAGAACGTGATGACGCCCCGGGTGCAGGTCGTCGCCCTGGAGGTGCGGGCGACCCTGGAGGACGTGGCGAACGCGACCCGGGCGACCGGCCTGTCCCGGTTCCCCGTCTACCGCGACACGCTCGACTCGGTCGTCGGGACGGCCCACGTCAAGGACGTGCTGGCGGTCCCGGCGGAGCGCCGGACCCGGATCTTCGTCTCCGAGCTGATGCGCGAGCCGCTGCTGGTCCCGGAGACCCTCACCGTCGACCGGCTCCTGGACCGGCTCTCCGGCAAGCGCACGATGGCCGTCGTGATCGACGAGTACGGCGGCACTGCGGGCGTGGCCACCCTGGAGGACATCGTCGAGGAGGTCGTCGGCGAGGTGCGCGACGAGCACGACCCGCACGAGCTGCCCGACCTCGCGCTGGCCGGCACGGACGAGGCCGGCCGCCCCCTGTACTCGGCCGACGGCTCCGCGCGCGTGGACCACCTCGAACGCGTCGGGCTGCGCGCCCCGGAGGGGCCGTACGAGACGCTCGCCGGGCTGGTGGCGACGGTGCTCGGCCGGATACCGGCCGCCGGTGACACCCTCGAGGTCGCCGGCTGGCGGATGGAGGTCCTGGACGCCACCGGACGGCGGGCCGCCCGCGTCCGGCTGCGAGCGCCCCTCGACGACGAGAAGCCCGACGAGAAGGGAGCGGAGCTGTGACCGCCGTCCAGCTGCTGATCGGTCTGGCGACGCTCGTCGTCAACGCCTTCTTCGTCGGCGCCGAGTTCGCGCTGATCTCGGTGCGCCGCAGCCAGATCGAGCCCTACGCCGACCGGGGCGACCGGCGCGCCAAGAGCGTGCTGTGGGGCCTGGAGCACGTCTCCGCGCTGATGGCGGCCGCGCAGCTCGGCATCACGCTGTGCACGCTGGTGCTGGGTGTGGTGGCCGAGCCGGCGATCGCGCACCTGCTGGAGCCGGTGTTCCACGCGGTGGGCGTGGCCGAGGGCGCGGGACACGCGGTGTCCTTCGTGATCGCGCTGGCCCTGGCCACGTATCTGCACATGCTGCTCGGCGAGATGGTGCCGAAGAACATCGCGCTCGCCGAGCCGGTGCGCAGCGCGCTGACGCTCGGCCCGCCCCTGGTGACGCTGTCCCGGGCGCTGCGTCCGGTGATCTTCACGGTGAACGCCTTCGCCAACGCCCTGCTGAAGCTGCTGCGCGTGGAGGCGCGGGAGGAGGTCGCCGCTTCCTACTCGGACGCCGAGATAGCGCAGATCGTGAAGGACTCCAGCGAGGCCGGCCTCATCGACGACCGCGCCCAGGAGCGGCTGCACGACGCGCTGGAACTGGGCCGCCGCCCGGTGCGCGATGTGGTGCTGCCGCTGGAACGCGTGGTGTACGCGCGCGTGGGCGTCACTCCGGACGGGCTGGAGCGGCTGTCGGCGGAGTCCGGGTTCTCCCGCTTCCCGGTGGTGGACGAGGGGCGGCGGATCGTCGGCTACCTGCATGTCAAGGACGCGCTGGACGCCGCCGGACGCGATGTGCCGTTCCGGCTGCGGGACATGCGGCCCATCGCGCGCGTACGGGAGCACACGCCGCTGGACGACGTCCTCACGGCGATGCGGGGCAGCCGTACGCACCTCGCGGCCGTCCTCGGGGCGGACGGCCGGCTGGCCGGGCTCGTGACGATGGAGGACGTCCTGCGGGAGCTGTTCGGCCAGCGCGCGTGAGGGACCGGTCGCCGGTGACCCGGGTGGGTGACCGACTGCTGGGTATGTGCACGGGATACTATTTCCGCCGCCATGGACACGAACCCCACCTACAGCAGCCTCGTCGCGGTCGGCGACTCCTTCACCGAGGGCATGTCGGACCAGTTGCCCGACGGCACGTACCGGGGCTGGGCCGATCTCCTCGCCGCGCGGATGGCGGCCCGCACGCCCGGCTTCCGCTACGCCAACCTCGCGGTGCGCGGCAAGCTGATCCGGCAGATCGTCGACGAGCAGGTGGACGTGGCGGCGGCCATGGAGGCCGACGTCGTCACCCTGGTCGGCGGGCTCAACGACACCCTGCGGCCGAAGTGCGACATGGGCCGGGTGCGCGGACTCCTGGAGGAGGCCGTGGAGCGGCTGGCCCCGTCGTGCAAGGAGCTCGTGCTGATGCGCAGCCCGGGCCGCCGGGGTCCTGTGCTGGAGCGGTTCCGGCCGCGCATGGAGGAGCTGTTCAGCTGCGTCGACGAGCTCGCCGCACGGCACGGCGCGATCGTCGTCGACCTCTACGGCGCCCCCTCCCTCGCCGACCCTCGGCTGTGGGACGTGGACCGGCTGCACCTGACGGGCGAAGGCCACCGCCGGGTCGCTGAGGGGGTGTGGCAGGCGCTCGGCTACGAGCCCGAGGACACCGAGTGGCGCACCCCGATGCCGACGACGCTGCCGCCCGGCTGGGTCATGCGCCGCGCGGCGGACCTGAGCTTCGCCCGGCAGCACCTGCTGCCCTGGATAGGCCGCCGCCTGACGGGCCGCTCCTCGGGCGACGGCCTGCCGCCGAAGCGGCCGGAACTGCTGCCGTACGAGGATCAGGCGTAGGCGTTTCCCGCGCCGCCGCGGGCGGCCGGCGGGCTCGTGGCGGGGACGCCGGAACGCTCTTGTAGGTTCCCACGAACGCACCCGTTGCGCTGGCCTGCACGAATCGCCAGTAGAATCCGTCCACGTGACTTCCGCTCCCGCCAAGCCCCGCATCCCCAACGTCCTCGCCGGACGCTACGCCTCCGCCGAGCTCGCCACGCTCTGGTCGCCCGAGCAGAAGGTGAAGCTGGAGCGGCAGCTCTGGCTCGCCGTGCTGCGGGCTCAGAAGGACCTCGGGATCGAGGTGCCGGACGCGGCGCTCGCCGACTACGAGCGTGTCCTCGACACCGTCGACCTGGCCTCCATCGCCGAGCGCGAGAAGGTCACGCGGCACGACGTGAAGGCGCGGATCGAGGAGTTCAACGCCCTCGCCGGGCACGAGCACGTGCACAAGGGCATGACCTCCCGCGATCTCACGGAGAACGTCGAGCAGCTCCAGATCCGCCTCTCGCTGGAGCTGATGCGCGACCGCACGGTGGCCGTCCTGGCCCGCCTGGGCAAGCTGGCCGGTGAGTACGGCGAGCTGGTCATGGCCGGCCGCTCGCACAACGTCGCCGCGCAGGCCACCACCCTCGGCAAGCGCTTCGCGACCGCCACCGACGAACTGCTCGTCGCCTACGGCCGCATCGAGGAGCTGCTGGGCCGCTACCCGCTGCGCGGCATCAAGGGTCCGGTCGGCACCGCTCAGGACATGCTGGACCTGCTGGGCGGGGACGCCGCGAAGCTCGCGGACCTGGAGCAGCGGATCGCCGCGCACCTGGGCTTCTCGCAGGCGTTCACCTCGGTCGGCCAGGTCTACCCGCGCTCGCTGGACTACGAGGTCGTGACGACGCTGGTGCAGCTGGCGGCGGCGCCGTCGTCGCTGGCGAAGACGATCCGGCTGATGGCCGGGCACGAACTGGTCACCGAGGGCTTCAAGCCGGGCCAGGTCGGCTCCTCGGCGATGCCGCACAAGATGAACACCCGCTCCTGCGAGCGCGTCAACGGCCTGATGGTGATCCTGCGCGGCTACGCCTCGATGACCGGCGAGCTCGCGGGCGACCAGTGGAACGAGGGCGATGTGTCCTGCTCGGTGGTGCGCCGGGTCGCGCTGCCGGACGCGTTCTTCGCGCTGGACGGTCTGCTGGAGACGTTCCTCACGGTGCTCGACGAGTTCGGCGCGTTCCCCGCGGTCGTGGCGCGTGAGCTGGACCGCTACCTGCCGTTCCTCGCGACCACCAAGGTGCTGATGGGTGCCGTGCGCGCGGGCGTGGGCCGGGAGCTCGCGCACGAGGCGATCAAGGAGAACGCCGTGGCCTCCGCGCTCGCGATGCGCGAGCAGGGCGCCGCGCGCAACGAACTGCTCGACAAGCTGGCCACCGACGCGCGCATTCCGCTCGACCGCGCCGAGCTGGACGCGCTGATGGCCGACAAGCTGTCCTTCACGGGTGCCGCGGGCGACCAGGTCGCCGTCGTCGTCGCCCGGGTCGAGGAGATCGTGAAGCAGCACCCCCAGGCCGCGGGCTACACACCCGGCGCGATCCTCTGACGCGCCGCACGCGATGCCCCGTTTCACGCCCGAGGAGCTTCAGGCCGCCCGCGACCGTGCCGTGCCGGACGTGGTCGCGGACGGTCTGCGGGTGCTGTTCTGCGGCATAAATCCCGGCCTGATGACGGCCGCGACGGGCCATCACTTCGCCCGCCCCGGCAACCGCTTCTGGCCGGTGCTGCACCGCTCCGGGTTCACGCCGCGGCTGCTGAAGCCCTCCGAACAGCAGGAGTTGCTGTCGTACGGGCTCGGCATCACCAATGTCGTGGCGCGGCCGACCGCTCGGGCCGACGAGCTGAGCGCCGAGGAGTACCGGGAGGGCGGGCGGCTGCTCGCGCTGAAGGTGGGGCGGCTGCGGCCGCGCTGGCTCGCCGTGGTCGGAGTGACCGCGTACCGCGCCGCGTTCGACGACCGGAAGGCCCGGGTCGGGCCGCAGTCCCGGCTGATCGGGGACACCCGTGTGTGGGTGCTGCCCAATCCGAGCGGGCTGAACGCGCACTGGACGACCGAGACGATGGCCGACGAGTTCGCGCGGCTGCGGGAAGCCGCCGGGAGCTGATCGCTCACGGCGGGTCCGTCTCCGTGACCAGGGCCAGCAGCCGCACCTCGTGCGACGTGTCGCGGTCGGTGACCGCCACGGCGACCCAGCGGCCGGTGCCCTCCACCTCCCACACGTACGCGACACTCGCGCACTCGCTCAACTCGGCCCACGGCCGGGGTATCTCCTCCCGCTCCGTGCGCAGCAGGACCGTCTGCAAGTTGTAGGGGGGCGTGTCGCCCCAGCGTGAGGCGAGGAGTTCGTAGACGGCGTCCCGGTCCTTCTCGAACTGGTCGATCGTCACCGCCCGGAACGCCGGGTCGTCGTCGCCCGCGGCCTCTAACACCGCGGTGTGCCGGCCGGGTCCGGAAACGCCGACGTCCGACGGGCCGTGCTCCGCCGGAAAGGGGCGGAAGCACAGCTCGTCGATGAGGGCGATGTGCTGTGCGATGCTCATGAGTCCAGTAAACCCGGCCTCACTGACACTTGGCGGGGCGTCAACCTGTTCCCGCCGTTCTGCGGTCAGGCGTCCCGGCGGCGCAGGCTCCACGCCCCCGCCAGCAGGGCGGCCGCCGCCCACAGCGCGGTCACCGCGAGCCCCGACCACGGCCCGAGGGTGCCGTCGTAGGTCTCCCGCAGGACCAGCTGTCCCGCCTTGTCGGGCAGGAAGTCGGCGACCGTGCCCGTCGCGTCGCCGATCACGAACGACACGACGAGGATGAACGGGATCAGCAGGGACAGCGTGGCCACGCCGCTGCGCAGCAGGGCGGCGAGTCCGGCGGCGAACAGGGCCATCAGCATGAGGTAGACACCGCAGCCCACGACACCGCGCACCTGCTCGCCGGTGCCGAGCCCGTCGGCGGCGGGGCCGAGCCCCGCCCGGGCCACGAGGAGGGCGGCGAGGGCGGTCACCAGTCCCACGAGCAGAGCAGGTACGGCGATGACGGCCGCTTTGGCCGCGAACCACCGGCCGCGCCGCGGAACCGCGGCCAGCGAGAGCCGGAGCCCGCCCGACTGGAACTCCGACGACACGGCCATGGCCCCGAAGGAGACGGCCGCGATCTGCCCCGGCACGACACCGGACAGGGCCGTGAACAGCGGGTCGAAGTCAGGGTCCGACGTCCCGGAGACACCGGCGATCGCGGAGAACGCCGTGGTCGCGGCGAACAGGGCCAGGAGCGCCCCGGGAAGCGGGCGGAGCGTACGGATCTTCAGCCACTCGGAGCGGAGGACAGGGGTGAGTTCCATGGTCATGCCTCCTGCGGCTGCTGTGCGGTGAACTCGGTCTCCGCCGACGTGAGGTCGAAGTACGCCTGCTCCAAGGTGCCCTCCTCCGCCGCGAGTTCGAGCACCGGAACACCCGCGGCCGAGGTGATGCGGCCGATGTCGTCCACGCGTGCGTGGTGCACGGTCCAGTGACCGTCCACGTGCTCCACGGCCTCGTGGCCGTGCGGAGCGAGAGCCCTCCTGAGAGCCACGGGGTCGGTCGTACGAATGCGTACGCAGGGCTGCACGCGCGCGTGGATGAAGTCCCGCATCGGCGTGTCGGCGAGCAGCCGGCCGCGGCCGAGGACGACGAGGTGGTCCGCGAAGGACGCGGTCTCGTTCATCAGATGGCTGGAGACCAGGACCGTGCGGCCCCCTTCCGCGAGCCGGCGCAGCAACTGCCGGATCCACACGATGCCCTCGGGGTCGAGTCCGTTGGACGGCTCGTCCAGCATGACCACCTCGGGATCACCCAGCAGGGCGGCGGCGATGCCGAGGCGCTGGCGCATGCCCAGGGAGTACGTCCGCACACGACGCCGGGCCACCGAGGCCAGGCCCGTCTCCTCCAGCACCTCGTCCACCCGGCGGTCCGGGATGCGGTTGCTCACCGCCAGGACACGGAGGTGGTCGCGGGCGGTGCGGGAGCCGTGCGCGGCCTGCGCGTCGAGCAGGGCGCCGACGTGGCGCAGGGGTTCGCGCAGGGTGGAGTAGGCGCGGCCGCCGATCGTGGCGGAACCGGCGGTCGGCCGGTCGAGGCCGAGCACCAGTCGCATGGTGGTGGACTTGCCGGCGCCGTTGGGGCCGAGGAAGCCGGTGACGCGGCCGGGCAGAACCCGGAAGGTGAGGCCGTCGACGGCTCGTGCGGTGCCGAACTCCTTGGTGAGGTCCTGGACTTCGATGCTGGTCATGGCAGCAGCGTGGCCGGTGGTCCGGGCGGCGGGCCTCCCCCGGTGGTGGAGATCGTCTCCCCCGTGCGGGGGAGGCTCGTTGTCGGTGGCGGCTGGCACGATGACGGGATGGTCCGCATGCTGCGCCCGTTGACGCGGGCGGTGACGTACAAACGATGGCTGCACATGGTGGTGGCCATCGTGTGGCCGTCGCTGTGGCTCTTCGTCGACGAGGCGTGGTGGACCCAGATCACGGCCGCCGTGCTGCTCGGACTCGCGGGCCTCGTGCCCGTCACACGGGTCGTCGAAGGGTTTCAGGCCAGACTGCTGCTGATCGACCGTCGACAGGACAGTGAGAGCGCCGGCATCGCGAGCACCCCGTCGGCCACGTGGGCCGATCGCGGGCGGACGGTGGTGTGGCTGGAGGCGCGGCTGTGCCTCGGCTGGATCGTGGCCCACCTCTCCGTCCAGTTGCCCCTCCTCGCGATCGACCTGCTGACGACGGGGCTCGGTCACGAGCCCGCCGCTGACGGGTTCGTGACCGTCGAGGAGAACCACTGGTGGCACGCCGTGCTCGCACCCGTGCCTTTGATTCTGGCCGTCGTGGTCGTGGTGTGGTCGGGCCACTTCGTCACCGCGCTGGCCGAGCGACTCCTCGGGCCGTCCCACGCCGAGCGGATGGCGGCGCTGGAGGAACGCACCGACCAGCTGCTGGAACGCACCCGGATCGCCCGCGAGTTGCACGACTCCATCGGGCACGCGCTCACGGTCGCCGTCGTGCAGGCCGGGGCGGCCCGGGCGGCCGGTGACGCGGAGTTCACCGAACGGGCGCTGTGCGCCATCGAGGAGACCGGCCGTGCCGCCCTGGAGGACCTGGAGCGCGTGCTCGGCATCCTGCGCGAGTCGGAGAAGCCGGTGAGCGGCAGACCGACCCTCGCGGACGCCGACCGCCTGCTGGAGTCCGCGCGCGCCTCGGGGGCGAAGGTCGACGCCGAGGTGACCGGCCCCGTGGGCACCGTGCCCGGCCCGGTGTCCCGGGAGGGCTACCGGATCCTCCAGGAGGCGCTGACCAACGTGCTGCGGCATGCGGGGGCGGTCCCCGTACGGGTACGTGTCCGGGTCGCCGACGGCACCCTCGTCCTCGCGATACGCAACCCGCTGACCGCCCCGACACCCGGCCCGGGCCGTGGCAGCGGCCTGCGCGGCATACGCGAGCGTGCCGCCCTGCTCGGCGGGCTGGCCCGGACCGGCCCCGACGAAGGTGACTGGCAGGTTCATGTCGAGCTGCCACTGAGTTGATCTACGCTGGCCCGATGCCGGTCACCGTTCTCCTCGTCGACGACGAACCCCTCGTGCGCGCGGGCCTGCGGGCCGTGCTGGAGGCACAGCCCGACATCGAGGTGGTCGGGGAGGCCGCGGACGGGGCGGCGGTGATACCGCTGGTGCGGCAGCTGCGGCCCGACGTGGTCGCCATGGACGTACGGATGCCGCTGCTGGACGGTATCGAGGCCACCCGGGCGCTGCTGCGGACGGTCGACACACCACCACGGATCCTCGTCGTGACGACGTTCGAGAACGACGAGTACGTGTACGAGGCGCTGCGTGCCGGCGCCGACGGATTCCTGCTGAAGCGGGCCCGGCCGGCCGAGATCGTGCACGCGGTGCGGCTGATCGCCGAGGGCGAGTCGTTGCTGTTCCCGGCCTCGGTACGGCAGCTGGCCGCCGAGTACGGCGAGGGCGGCGGCAACCGGGCCGCGCGGGCGGCGATGGAGCGGGCCCAGCTGACCGAGCGGGAGGGCGAGGTGCTGCGGCTGATGGCGCGGGGCCTGTCGAACGCGGAGATCGCCGCCCGGCTGGTGGTGGGAACCGAGACGGTGAAGTCGCATGTGAGCGCCGTACTGGCGAAGTTGGGAGCCAGGGACCGTACGCAGGCGGTGATCGCGGCGTACGAGTCCGGGTTCGTGGCGCCGGGCTGATCGGCGAGGGCCGGTGAGTGCCCCTCGCCGGGGTCCGCCGCGCCGAGTACGATCCGGCCAACACGCGCACGAGCTGGGAGGACGGACGGTGGGGCGGCTGACCGGCGGGGATCCCTCGCTGCTGCGCAGGATCAACTCCGCGGTGGTGCTGCACGCGCTGCGTGCCACGGACTGCGCGACGCTGACCGAGATCACCCGGGTGACGGGGCTGTCCCGGCCGACCGTCGAGGGCGTCGTCGAAGGGCTCATCGAGGCCGGTCTCGTCGTCGAGAAGGCGGCCGAGGAGGGTGCCGCCCGGCGGCAGGGACGGCCGGCGCGGCGGTTCCGGTTCCGGGCGGAGGCGGGGCATCTGCTGGGGCTGGAGATCGGCGCGCACCGGGTCGCCGCGCTGCTGGCCGACCTGGACGGCCGGGTGATCGGCTCCCAGGCCAGGGACGTGCCCGAGACGGCCGAGGCGGACGAGCGGTTGGAGCGGCTGCGCGGCGCCGTCGCCGAGCTGCTGCGCCGGGCCGGTGTCGCACGCGGCTCGCTGCGGGCCGTGGGCGTGGGGACGCCCGGGATCGTCGAGGCGGACGGCACGGTACGGCTGGGCACCGCGCTGCCCGGGTGGACGGGGCTGCGGCTGGGCGAGCGGCTGGGCAGGTCGTTCAAGTGCCCGGTCCTGGTCGAGAACGACGCCAACGCGGCGGCCGTCGCGGAGCACTGGAAGGGTGCGGCCACCGAGTCGGACGACGTGGTGTTCGTGCTGGCGGGGCTCAGCCCGGGCGCCGGTTCACTGATCGGTGGGCGGCTGCACCGGGGCTACGGCGGGGCGGCCGGCGAGATCGGCGCGCTGCATCTCCTCGGCCGGGAGGTGACACCGGAGACGCTGCTGTCCACCACGGACGAACCGCTGCACCCGCTCGACGAACAGGCCGTCGCCGGCGTCTTCGCGCAGGCCCGCGAGGGCGACCAGCGGGCCCGCGCGGCCGTCGACCGCTTCCTCCAGCGTCTGGTCCACGACGTGGCGGCGCTGGTCCTCGCCCTCGACCCGGAACTGGTCGTCGTCGGCGGCTGGGCAGCGGGCCTGGACGGTGTCCTTGACCCCCTCCGCCATGAACTGGCCCGCTACTGCCTGCGTCCCCCCGAGGTGACTCTCTCCCGCCTCGGCGACGCGGCAGTCGCCACCGGCGCCCTGCGCCTGGCCCTCGACCATGTGGAGGACGAACTGTTCACCGTGGAACGCCGCTGAACGACAACGCCCCTCCAGGGGCGCGGGGCTGTGTCGATATGCGGCTCCGCCGCGTGGGCGCGACCAGCCACGACGAACCGGCAGTCCCCCACGCACCGCACCCCTACGGCGCCCGTCTCAAGAGGCCTGCCGCTGCGGCCCGGCGTGGATCTCCACACCCCCCGCGTCCCCGAAGGTCAACCGACACGTGTCAGCGCGGTACGTCGCGACGGACAACGCCGCTACACGCCCCGCAACCACGAACCGCGTCGTCACCACCAGCACGGGCGCCCCGGGCAACCGGTCCAGTTCCCTCGCGTCGTCGGCCCCGGCGGAGCCGAGCTCCACCGCGTTCTCCTGCCGGTCCAGCTCCAGCCGCTGCAGCTCGCGCAGCACCGCACGCGCGCGTGCCGACCCGGACGGAGCGTCGATGCCGGTCAGGTCGGGCACCGAGGAGCGCGGGATGTACAGCAGCTCGGCGGCCACCGGCCGGCCCTGCGAGACGCGGGAGCGGCGCACGATGTGCACGGGCTCGTCGCTGCCGGTCCCCAGCGCGTCGGCGACGGCCCCGGGCGGCACGGCGGCAGTGCAGTCGACGGGCTGCCAGGCGTCCTCGGGGCCGCCCGGCCAGGTGTGCGGGCCGGTACCGAGCGAGACGCCCATGCGGGGCGGAGCGACGGTCGTACCGACGCCGCGGCGGCGCTGGAGCCTGCCCTCCAGTTCGAGCTGCTCCAGGGCCTGGCGGAGCGTGGCGCGGGCGACGCCGAAGCGGGCCGCGAGGTCGCGCTCGTTGGGCAGGATCTCCCCGACCGAGAACTCCGAGTCGAGCGCTTCACTGAGCACGGTCTTGAGATGCCAGTACTTCGGTTCCGGCACCGATTCCAGCTGCGTGGTCCCCACCCTGTCCTCCGCAATCGCCGTGGTCGGCGGCTTTTTCGCGCCCTTGTTTTTTAAAGGTTGTTTCACTTCTCTGCGACCATAGGGCGGCCCTGATCCTTGGTCAAGACCAATGGCCGGGAACGTTCACGGGACGTTCGTACGAGGCCGCGGCGGGCTGCCGCGGCGCCGTCTAGAGAGCGGCCAGCGAGCGCAGCTTGTCGGGGTTGCGGACGATGTAGACCGCTTGGACGCGGCCGTCGGCGACGTCGAGCTGGAAGACGGAGTCCGGCTTGCCGCCGGACAGGACCAGCACGGCCGGGCCGCCGTTGACTTCCAGGAAGCGCAGGGAGAAGTCGGGAACGCCCTTCTGCGCGGCGCCGACGAGGAAGCGGCCCACCTTGTCCGCCGTCCGGAGGACCCGCAGCGGCGCCCGCGACTTGCCGCCGCTGTCGCCGACGAGCCGGACGTCCGGGGCGAGCAGCTCCATCAGCCCTTCGAGGTCGCCGTTCGCGGCGGCTGCGAGGAACCGTTCGGTGAGGTCGCGCCGCTGGACGGGGTCGACCTCGTAGCGCGGCCGCCGCTCCTCGACGTGCTTGCGCGCCCGCCCGGCCAGCTGGCGCACGGCCGGTTCGCCGCGGTCGAGCATGGCGGCGATGTCGGCGTACGGGAAGGCGAAGGCCTCGCGCAGCACGAACACCGCCCGCTCCAGCGGCGACAACGACTCCAGCACGACGAGGACGGCGAGGGAGACGGAGTCCGCGAGCACGGCCCGCTCGGCGGTGTCCGGCACGGTGTCGCCGAAGTCGGTGACATACGGCTCGGGCAGCCAGGGACCGACGTAGGTCTCACCGCGGGCCTTGATCTGGCGCAGCCGGTCGATGGCGAGACGGGTGGTGATCCGTACGAGGTAGCCGCGCGGCTCCCGCACGTCGCCGCGGTCGCTGCCCGACCAGCGCAGCCAGGCCTCCTGGACCACGTCCTCCGCGTCGGCGACGCGGCCCAGCATGCGGTAGGCGACGCCCAGCAGGACGGGGCGGTGCGCTTCGAAGACGTCGGTCGCGGTCTCGGTGGTCACGGGCTCCATCCCAACCCACCGGTGCGGCCCTGTCCAGGCGGAATCGCCCCTCCCGGACAGCCGCGGCCGTGAAGGCGGCGACAGCTTGGGGCTACCCGCCGGTAGCAATTGCTGACAAGCTGTCTACGGCGTCCGTCAGCGAGTACAGCCGAGGAGCACCCCATGTCCGCCACCGTCTCCTTCAAAGTCGCCTCCGCACACGGCGAGCAGAACGTGACCCTGTCCTACACGCGTCAGGGCAGCGGCGAACCGTTGCTCCTGCTGCACGGCATCGGCCACCACCGGCAGGTGTGGGACCCGGTGATACCCGCGCTGGCGGCCGAGCGGGACGTGATCGCCGTGGACCTCCCCGGATGCGGCGCCTCACCGGCGCTCCCGGACGGCATGGCGCACGACCTGCCGACCATGAACACCGTCCTGGCCGCGCTCTGCGAGGCCCTGGACATCGAGCGGCCGCACGTGGCGGGCAACTCGCTGGGCGGCCTGCTGGCCCTGGACCTGGCCCGGGCGCAGCTCGTCCGCTCGGTCACCGCGCTGTCCCCCGCGGGGTTCTGGAACGAGGCCGAGCGCCGCTACGCCTTCACGGTGCTGATGACGATGCGGCAGATAGCCCAGCGGATGCCGCAGTCGGTCGTCGAACGGCTGGCCCGGCCGGCTATCGGCCGCACCCTCCTGACGAGCACCATCTACGCCCGCCCGGGCCGTCGTTCGCCCGAGGCCGTGGTCGCCGAGACGCTCGCGCTGGCCCGGGCGCAGGGGTTCTCCGAGACCCTCCGCTCCGGCAGGACCGTGCAGTTCACCGACGACATCGTGGGCACGCCGGTCACCGTGGCGTGGGGAAACCGGGACCGGCTGCTGATCCCCCGCCAGGGCGTGCGCGCCAAGAGCGTCATCCCCCGCGCCCGGCTGGTACGGCTGCCCGGCTGCGGTCATGTCCCGATGAACGACGACCCGGCACTGGTCGCCCGGGTCGTCCTCGACGGCAGCCGCTGACCGGCGGGGCGGCACCCGGCTCGGCAGAAAGCCCGGCCGTGGATCCGGCAGACTGACCGCATGGACCGCATGGACGACCGCAACGAGCCCGTGTCGCCCGCCTGGGAGCTGCTGCTCCCGGCCGCTTCCGCGCCGGCACGCACGCGTGGCCGTTCCCTGCAGGCGGCGCTGCGCGAGGCGGTCCGCTCGGGCCGGCTCGCGCCGGGCACCCGGCTGCCGTCGAGCCGGGATCTCGCGGCCGACCTGGGGGTGTCGCGCGGGCTGATCACGGAGGCGTACGAGCAGTTGACGGCGGAGGGCTATCTGCGCAGCGGCCGGGGCGCCGGCACCTGGGTGGGCTCGGCCGTACGGGCCGCCCGGGCGCGGGCGCACGACCTCGCTCCGCGCTCCGCCGGTGACCGGGCGGACTTCGTGCCCGGGACTCCGGACCTGTCACTGTTCCCGCGCTCGGCGTGGGCCGCCGCGCAGCGCGCCGTGCTGGCGGAACTGCCGCACCAGGAGCTGGGGTATCCCGATCCGCGCGGGCTGCCCCGGCTGCGTACCGCGCTGGCCGGACTGCTCGCCCGGCGGCGGGGTGCGGTGGCCGACCCGGAGCGGATCGTGGTGGTCTCCGGGGTGGCCCAGGCGACGACGCTGCTGGGTTTCGCGCTGCACGCGCGCGGGGTGCGCACGGTGGGTGTGGAGGACCCGGGCAGTCCCCAGCACGACGCGCTGTACGCCTCGGCCGGGGTCACCACCGTGCCGCTGCCCGTGGACGGGGAGGGAATCGCCCTGGAGCCGCTGCGGGCGTCGGGCGTACGGGCCGTGGTGACGACGCCGGCCCACCAGTTCCCCACCGGCATCGCCTACTCGGCCCGCCGTCGCGCCGAACTGCTGGACTGGGCGCGGTCCGTGGACGGCATCGTCCTGGAGGACGACTACGACGGCGACTTCCGCTACGACCGCGCTCCCGTCGGCGCGCTCCAGGGCCTCGACCCGGACCGCGTCGCCTACACGGGCTCGGTCAGCAAGTCCCTGGCGCCGGGGCTGCGGCTGGGCTGGCTGCTGGTGCCCGAGTCCTGGGCGGAGGAGATCGTCGAACGCAAGCGCACCATGGACCTCGGACACCCGGCCCTGGACCAGGCGCTCTTCGCCCGGTTCCTGGAACGCGGCGACTACGACCGCCAGTTGCGCCGCTGCCAGCGCGCCTACCGCGAGCGCCGTGACGCGCTGGTCGCCGCCCTCGACGAACACTTCCCCGGCTCCGGGGTCTCGGGCATCGCCGCCGGCCTGCACGTGATCGCCACACTGCCGGAGCGTTACGGCCCCGAGGACCGTTTCCTCGCCCGCGTGACGGCGGCCGGGGTGGCGGTACGCCCCCTGTCGGCCTACGCACACCCGAGTCCGGCGCGGGAGGAGACCGACGGGCCGAAGCGGATACGGCTGGTGCTGGGCTACGCGCACGTCCCGCCCGCCCGGATCCACGAGGGCGTACGCCTGATGGCGGAGGCGGCCACGGAGTGACTCCCCCGGCGGAGCTCACGGATTCCCGCCGGTTCCCCTCCCGCCGCGGTCAGTTGTTCACTTGGGGTTCGTGTGTGCGCCGCGGCGTGCCAGTAGGTGTGGCTGTGCACACTGGCCGGATCCCGTCCCTGGAGGCGCATCCATGTCACACCGTCCGCTCCCCGCACGCCGTAGCGTCCTGCGGGGCTCCCTCGCCGCGTCGGCGGCCCTCACCCTGCCCACCGCTCTCGGCGCGGCGCCCGCCTTCGCACGGTCGGGGCGTCCCGAGGCGGGGTGGGGTGTGCAGGCGGGAGACGTGACCCGCGACTCCGGGCTGGTGTGGGTCCGGTCGGACCGGCCCGCCCGGATGATCGTCGAGACGTCGGCGACCGAGTCGTTCCGCAACCCGCGCAGATGGCACGGCCCGCTGCTGGGCCCGGGCACCGACTTCACCGGCACGACCCGGCTGCACGGCCTGCCGTCCGGCGAGCAGATCCACTACCGGGTGCTCCTCGCCGACCCGGACGACCCGCGCCGCACCGGCGAGCCGGTCACCGGCACCTTCCGCACGGCGTCCGACAAGCGCCGTGACGGCGTACGGTTCGTCTGGTCCGGCGACCTGGCCGGTCAGGGCTGGGGCATCAACCCGGAGCTCGGCGGCTACCGGATCTACGAGGCGATGGCCGCCCTGGACCCGGACTTCTTCATCTGCAGCGGCGACAACATCTACGCCGACGGCCCCCTCACCGAGACCGTGGCCCTGCCCGACGGGCGCACCTGGCGGAACATCACCACCGAGGAGAAGGCGAAGGTCGCCGAGACCCTGGCCGAGTTCCGCGGCAACTTCCGGTACAACCTGCTGGACGAGAACCTGCGCGCCTTCAACGCCCAGGTCCCGTCCATCATCCAGTGGGACGACCACGAGGTCACCAACAACTGGTACCCGGGCGAGATCCTCGGCGACACCCGGTACACCGAGAAGAACGTCGACGTGCTCGCCGCCCGTGCCCGCCGCGCCTTCTCGGAGTACTTCCCGATCTCCACGCTGCGCCGCCCCGACGGCCGCGTCTACCGCGTGCAGCACCACGGCCCGCTGCTGGACGTCTTCGTGCTGGACATGCGCACCTACCGCAACGCCAACTCCCCGGACGACCAGCCCACCGACCCGCAGGGCATCCTCGGCCGCGAGCAACTGGAGTGGCTCAAGCGTGAGCTGTCCCGCTCCCGCGCGGTGTGGAAGGTGATCGCCTCCGACATGCCGATCGGCCTGGTCGTCCCGGACACCGGCGACGGCAAGCCGAACATCGAGGCCGTCGCCCAGGGCGACCCCGGGGCCCCGCTGGGCCGTGAGCTCCAGATCGCCGAGCTGCTGCGCTTCATCAAGCACCGCCGGATCACCGGCACGGTGTGGCTCACGGCCGACGTCCACTACACCTCGGCGCAGCACTACCAGCCGTCGCGGGCCGCGTTCACCGACTTCGAGCCGTTCTGGGAGTTCGTGTCGGGCCCTCTCAACGCCGGCGCCTTCCCCGCGAACACGCTCGACGGCACTTTCGGTCCGGACCGTGTGTTCCTGAAGGCGCCGACGACCGCCAACGTCTCCCCCGCCGGCGGCTACCAGTTCTTCGGCGAGGTCGACATCGACGGCGGCAGCGGTGAGCTGACGGTACGTCTGCGCGAGCAGGACGGAACCGTGCTGTTCACGAAGGAGCTTCAGCCGGGTCTGGTCGGCCAGTAAGTTTGAAGGGTTGATAAAGCGGGCAAGCCAGCCCTTTTACCCGCCAGTCACAATACGTTCGTGATCACGCAACACCGTTCGGTCACAGTGGGTGCATGACGCGAAAAGTGACTGAAGTGACCGAACTGAAGAACGACTGCCGCCCCGCCAACCCGTGGCAGCGGGTCACGGCGGCGCTGCACACCTGGCGAACACGACGCCACGAACACGCGCCGCCGGCGGACGATACCGGGTCCCCGGCACCGGAGCCGGTGCCGGGGGCGAACACGCTGTGGCGGATGCGGACCACGGTGAAGGACGAACCGGGATCACTGGCGGCCCTGTGCACGGCCCTGGCCGAGCACAGGGTCGACATCCTCAGCCTCCAGACACATCCGCTGGCCGAGGGCACGGTTGACGAGTTCCTGCTGCGTGCCCCGGGCGAGCTGCCGGCCTCCGGGATCACCACGGCGGTGCGGACGGCCGGCGGCACCGACACCTGGATCGAGCGGGCCGACGCCCACGACCTGGTGGACGCGCCGACCCGGATCCTCGGACTCGCCGCCCGCACCGCCTTGGACGCCGCGGAACTTCCCCTGGCACTGCGCCAGTTGCTGGGAAGGTGCACGATCCGTTCCCAGCCCGCACGAGCCGGCAGCGGCCGGGCGTCGGAGGGTGTCCCGGTGGAGGGGGCCCTCGACGACACGGTGATGCGCCTGCGCGCCCCGGAGGGCGGCGTGATCACCGTGGAGCGGCCGTACCTGCCCTTCACACCAACCGAGTTCGCCCGGGCCAGGGCCCTGGTGGAACTGGACGCCCGGCTCGGACCGCGCGTCCCGCACGGCCGGGACGTGCTCACTCTGGCCGAGGGCAGTGACATCACCGTACGCCGGGCCGACACCCGTGATCTGGAGGCGGCCAGGGCCATGCACGAGCGGTGCTCGGACCGCACGCTCCGGTTGCGCTACCACGGGCCGGTCGGTGACGCCGACCGCTATCTCAACCACCTGCTCAGTCCGCGCTTCGGCCGGACCCTCGCCGTGCAGACGGCCTCCGGGCGGCTCGTCGGGCTCGGGCATCTGCTGTGGGACGGGGACGAGACGGAGGTCGCGTTGATCGTCGAGGATGCGTGGCAGCGGCGCGGTGTCGGCGGGGAGTTGCTGGCGCGGCTCGTCGCGATGGCCGCGGAGGGGGGCTGCAGGAGTGTGTATGCCGTGACGCAGGCGTCCAACACGGGGATGGTCGCGGCGATGCGGGGGCTGGGCCTCCCCCTCGACTATCAGGTCGAGGAGGGGACCCTGGTGATCACTGCCCGGCTGGGTGAGACCGTTTCGACGAGTGCGGGTGAGGTGGGGAGCACCTCAGCGCCGTAGGGGTCGTGATCAGACGGCGGGTGCGGGTTCGTTGTGGCTTGTCGCGCCCACGCGGCGGAGCCGCATATCAGTACAGCCCCGCGCCCCTGTCGGGACGCTTCAGCGCCCGGTCGAGATCCGACCAGAGGTCGTCCACGTCCTCCAAGCCCACCGACATGCGCAGCAGACGGTCGCTCACCCCGGCTCCTCGGCGGTCGTCCGCGTCCACGATGCGGTGGCTGATGGAGGCCGGGTGCTGGATGAGGGTGTCCACGCTGCCGAGGCTCACGGCCGGGGTGATGAGGCGGACGGCGGCGATCACCTCGTGGGGGTCGCCGTGTATCTCGAAGGAGATCATCGCGCCGCCGATGCGCGGGTAGTGCACGCGGGCCACGCGCGGGTCGGCGGCGAGGCGGTGGGCGAGTTCGGCGGCGTTGGCGGAGGCGGCTCGTACCCGGACGGGGAGGGTGGACAGGCCGCGCAGCAGCAGATAGCCGGCCAGGGGGTGCAGGACGCCGCCCGTGGCGAAGCGGACCTGCCGCAGCCGTCCCGCGAACTCCTCGTCGCAGGCGACCACGCCCGCCAGCACGTCCCCGTGGCCGCCGAGGTACTTGGTGGCGCTGTGCAGCACCAGCCGTGCGCCCTGTTCGGCGGGGCGCTGCAGCACCGGCGTGGCGAACGTGTTGTCCACGAGCAGGGGCACCGAGCCGCAGGCGTGTGCGACGGCCCGGAGGTCGACCTCGGCGAGCGTGGGGTTGGCCGGGGACTCCACGATCACCAGGCCGGTGTCCGGGCGCACTGCCTCCGCGATTCCGGCCGGGTCGGTCCAGGTCACCTCCGAGCCCAGCAGCCCGGCGGTCAGCAGATGGTCGCTGCACCCGTAGAGGGGACGTACGGCCACCACGTGCCGCAGCCCCATGGAGGCGCGGACGAGCAGGACGGCGCTCAGGGCCGCCATGCCGCTGGCGAACGCAACCGCCGCCTCGGTGCCCTCCAGGCGGGCCAGCGCGGTCTCGAAACGGGCGACGGTCGGGTTGCCCAGCCGCCCGTAGACGGGCGGGCCGTCCGGGTCCGCGCCGGTGGCGGCGAACGTGTCGATCCGGGCCGCCTCGCCCCGGCTGTCGTACGACGGGTAGGTGGTGGACAGGTCGATCGGCGGGGCGTGCAGACCCTGCCGGGCGAGGTCGTCCCGCCCGGCGTGGACGGCCTCGGTGGCGAGTGCTCTCGGTGCGGTGCGTACGGCGTCGTGGGCGCCCATGCTCGCTGTGTCCATGGCGAAAGGGTGAACAGCGACCGGGCTCATGGGCGGGAACCCCGTGTTACGTTCGGCCAATGGCCGAATCTGTCGTACTGGACCCGGTGGATCTCCACCTGCTGCGCCTGTTGCAGAACGACGCCCGGACGACGTACCGGGATCTCGCCGCTCAGGTCGGGGTGGCGCCATCGACCTGTCTGGACCGGGTGACCCGGCTGCGCCGCTCGGGCGTGATCCTCGGGCACCGGCTGGAGCTTGATCCGGCCAAGCTGGGGCGGGGGCTGGAGGCCTTGCTGTCGGTGCAGGTCAGGCCGCACCGGCGGGAGCTGGTGGGGCCGTTCGTGGAGCGGATCCGCGCCCTGCCGGAGTCGCGGACGGTCTTCCATCTGACCGGGCCGGACGACTACCTCGTCCATGTGGCGGTCGCCGACATGTCGGACCTTCAGCGGCTCGTGCTGGACGAGTTCACCTCACGGCGTGAGGTGGCGCGCGTGGAGACCCGGTTGATCTTCCAGCAGTGGGAGTGCGGGCCGCTGTTGCCGCCTTCGCCCTCGGCTCAATCCGCGTGACGTGCGCCGCACGCCGTACCAGGATGGACCGCATGTCTGAGATCAAGAGCCCGCTGCCCCGTGAGGTCGCCGACGCCTACGTCGACGAGCTCGTCGCCCTCGACCCGATCACCGGCACGTTCCTCGGCGTCAAGGAGTGCTCGAGCAGGCTGCCCGACACCTCGCCCGCGGGTCAGGAGGCGTTCGCGGAGCTGGCGCGCCGGACGCTGGCCCGGCTGGACGAGGCGGAGCGGCAGCCCGGCGCGGACAGTGACATCGAGCGCCGCTGCGGGCGACTGCTGCGCGAGCGGCTCATCGCGGACCTCGCCGTGCACGAGGCCGAGGAGAGCCTGCGCTCCGTCAGCAATCTGAGCTCCCTCCCGCATGCGGTGCGGCAGGTCTTCACCGTGACGCCGGCGCAGTCGGAGGAGGACTGGGCGGCGATCGCCGAGCGGCTGCGCGCGGTCCCGGCCGCGCTGGAGGGGTACCGGGAGTCCCTGGCGCTCGGCCTGGAGCGGAAGCTGTACGGCGGGCCGCGTGCCACGGCCACCTTCGTGGAGCAGCTCGGCGAGTGGGCGGACGCCGACGGCGAGGGCCGTGGCTGGTTCGAGACCTTCGCGGCCGCCGGCCCCGAGGCGCTGCGGCCCGAGCTGGACACGGCGGCCCGCTCCGCCACCGAGGCGGTCCTGCGGCTGCGCGACTGGATGCGGGACGAGTACGCGCCGGCGATCGAGGGCGCGCCGGACGTGGTCGGCCGGCAGCGGTACGCGCGCTGGGTGCGCTACTACAACGGCACGGACCTCGACCTGGACGAGGCGTACGCGTACGGCTGGTCCGAGTACCACCGCCTCCTCGGCGAGATGAAAGCGGAGGCCGAGAAGATCCTGCCGGGTGCCGCCACACCGTGGGTGGCGCTGGCGCACCTGGACGAGCACGGCACTCACATCGAGGGCGTCGACGAGGTCCGCGACTGGTTGCAGTCCCTGATGGACGAGGCGATCGACGCGCTCGACGGCACCCACTTCGACCTGGCCGAGCGGGTGCGCCGGGTGGAGTCGCGCATCGCCCCTCCGGGCAGTGCCGCGGCCCCGTACTACACGCCGCCCTCGGACGACTTCACGCGCCCGGGCTGCACCTGGCTGCCGACCATGGGCGAGACGAGGTTCCCCGTCTACGACCTGGTGTCGACCTGGTACCACGAGGGCGTCCCCGGGCACCACCTCCAGCTCGCCCAGTGGAAGCACGTCGCGGAGAACCTCTCCCGCTACCAGGCGAGTGTCGGCATGGTGAGCGCCAACGCCGAGGGCTGGGCCCTGTACGCCGAGCGCCTGATGGACGAACTGGGCTTCCTGACGGACCCGGAGCGCCGACTCGGGTACCTGGACGCGCAGATGATGCGTGCCGTGCGCGTCATCATCGACATCGGCATGCACCTGGAGCTGACGATCCCGGACGACTCCCCCTTCCACCCGGGCGAGCGCTGGACGCCCGAGCTGGCGCAGGAGTTCTTCGGCTCGCACAGCAGCCGGCCCGCGGACTTCGTGGAAAGCGAGCTGACCCGCTATCTGTCCATGCCGGGCCAGGCCATCGGCTACAAGCTCGGCGAGAGGGCCTGGCTGCTGGGCCGCGAGAAGGCCCGCGCCCGGCGCGGTGAGGCCTTCGACCCGAAGGCCTGGCACATGGCGGCCCTCTCGCAGGGCTCCCTGGGCCTGGACGACCTGGTCGACGAACTGTCCCGGCTGTAGCTCCGGCTCCAGGGGGTTTCAGCGGCGGAAGCCGCCCTCGGAGTCGATGACCTGCCCGGTGACCCACTCCGCCTCGTCCGTGGCGAGCCACGCGAGGAGGCGGGCCGGGTCGTCGGGCATGCCCCACCGCCCGGCGGGGAAGCGCTCCGCGACGGCCTCGTAGTCCTCGCCGGTCATGTAGTCCGTGTCGACGGGCCCCGGATTGACGGTGTTGACGGTGACCGCGTGGTCGGCGAGCGCCGTCGCAAGGGAGCGGGTGACGGAGGCCAGGGCACCCTTCTGCAGGGCGTAGGCGAGCTCCCCGGGCATGCCGCCCGCGATGTCCTGGCCGGAGGTCATCATCATCACGCGTCCGCCCGGGCTGCGCGGCGGCAGTGCGGACCGCAGCCGTGCATAGGCCTGGATCAGCAGGATGACGGAGCGGGTGTCGACCGCCCAGTGCCGGTCGAGCATCGACGTGTCGATCTCGTCCAGGGAGCCGTCGAACCCGCTCTGCGCGTGGTTGGCGACGAGGATGTCCAGCCGGCCGCCGAGCGCCTCGGCGGCCCTGCCGACAAGTTCACCGGCCACGGCGGGATCGCCCAGATCCCCGGGCCCGGCGACGACCCGGGCTTCGGGGTCCCCGAGCGCCTCCCGCACGGAGGCGACAACGTCCTCGGGACGATCGGCGCCCCAGGACTGGCCGACATCGTGCGGCACATGGTGGTGCAGGTAGACACTGGCCCCATAGGCGGCAAGCCGCCGGGCCACGGCGTGCCCAATACCACCACGCCGGCTGGCCCCGGTCACCAGGGCGGTACGCCCCCGCAAGGGCAGGGGCTCACGGCGCAGTTCTTCGGGACTGGGCTGAGGAAGTCGAGGCATACGATCATCGTGGCCGGGCCTCCTGACCGCCGCACGCGAATATCGCCCCGCCAAGGGGCGCGGGGAACTGCGCGACCAGCCACAATCAACCCGCACACGCCGAACAGCCGACACCCTCACGGTCACCTAGGCGCAAGCAACCGCAACTGAACCAACCCCAGCCACGTTTCAGCCCCCGGCTGCACCCGAGCCGCCCGAACCGCGTAGCGCCCCGGCTCCAGACCCACCCGAACCCGCTCGCTCCCCGAAGACCCTGGCCACGCCGCATCAAAGAGCAGCACAGCGCCTGGCACCTCCCAGTGCACCTCCGGCTCCCACTCCGCCGCATCGACAGCCGCCGGCACACTCGCCAGCAACTCGTCCTCGGAATTCCCCGCGCACCACCGGACGAACATCCCCTGGTCGGGCAGATACGCCGTCGAGGCGGGCTCGTCACCCAGAACCAGCGCCGTACAGTCGCCGACCGGCAGCAACCCGACGTGCCCGTCCACCTCACAGGCCCGGTCGTAGTCCGACGCCGTCTCCTCGCCGTCGGCACCCGCCCAGAACGGCAGAACCGTCTCCGGCACCGCTATCAGCGGCCCGCCGCCCGACTCCACCCATTCCACGACGCCCGGCTCCGCGTATCGCACCATGGCGCAAGAACCTACAGGGTCAACTCCGGCCAAAATCCCGGGGGTCGGCGGGCCCGGCCTCAGCCCACGCCGCGCTGTCGCAGCACCGACCCCGACCTGCCCTTGACGACCTCCAGTTGGGCGTGGATGCGCCGCCGCAGGTCGGGCACGTGGCTGACGATGCCGACGCTGCGGTCGCGTTCGCGCAGGGAGTCGAGGACATCGAGGACCTCGTCGAGGGTCTGGTCGTCGAGGCTGCCGAAGCCCTCGTCGATGAAGAGGGTGTCCAGCCGCACCCCGCCCGCCTCGTCCGTGACGACGTCCGCGAGGCCGAGGGCGAGGGCGAGCGAGGCGAAGAAGGTCTCGCCGCCCGACAGCGTCGCCGTGTCCCGCTCGCGGCCGGTCCAGGCATCGACGACGTGCAGTCCGAGTCCGCTGCGGCCGCGTCCGGTGCGGTCGTCGGAGTGGACGAGGGTGTAGCGGCCGGACGACATGCGCCGCAGCCGTACGGTCGCGGCGGCGGCGACCTGTTCGAGGCGGGCCGCGAGCACGTACGACTCCAGGCGCATCCGGCGTTCGTTGTCCGCAGAGGTGCCGGCGGTGAGACCGGCCATGCGGGCGACCCGGTCGTACTCCTCGCGCAGCGGCGCCAGCCGGCGGACGGAGGCGGTCGCCCGGGCGGAGAGCCGGTCGAGTTCGGCGCAGCGCCGGACGGCGGCGTCGTGCGCCGAGGCGGCCTCGCGCAGCCGGCGGGCCGCGACGTCGGCGGCGAGCTGCGCCGACGCGAGGTCGGCGGGCTGCTGCCGGGCGGCGGCCGCGGTGTCGGCCTCGGCGAGGACAGCCCGTACGGCGGCCTCCTCGTGCTGCCAGGCGTCCAGGCGGCGTTGCAGTTGGCGGTGGGCGTCGTCGTCGAGGAGGGCGGCGGCCGCGTCCCGTGGGGTGTCGAAGCCGGCGCGGAAGGCGGCGTCGGCGAGGCGGGCGTCGGCGTCCTTGAGCCGCTGGGCGGTGTCCTCGGCGGCGCGGGCGGCGTCGGCGGCGTCCGTGAGCAGCGCGGTCCGGCGCTCCAGTTGCGCGGCCCGGGCGGCGACGCTGTCCAGGGCGCCCCTCGCCCGGTCCAGCTCCTCTTCCAGGGCGGCGCGTTCGCTCTCCAGCCGCTCCCGGTGGCCGACCCGGGCGGCGCTGCGCACGGCGGCCTCCTGCCGGGCGGCGACGCGCCGCTCGTGCTCGTGCCCGGCCTGCCGCAGCCGCTCCCGGGCGGCGTGCAGCTCGGCGGCGCCCCGGCGGGCCTGCTCGTACTGCTCCTCCAACTCCTCTGCTTCGAGGGCGAGTTGCTCGGTGGGTGAGTCACCGGCCTCGGCGGTGGCGGCGGCCAGCGCCTCTCGCACGATCCCGAGGTTCCGCTCGTGCTCGGCGCGCTGTTCGTCGGCGCGCCGGTAGGCGGCCAGGGCCTGTTCCTCGGCCTCGCGGTCGACGTGCCCGGCGACCTTGCGGGCGGGGGCGGGGTGTTCGGTGGCGCCGCAGACGGCGCAGGGTTCGCCGTCGGTGAGGTGCGCGGCCAGTTCGGCGGCGATGCCGGTCAGACGCTGTTCCTTGAGGTCGAGCCAGTGCTGCTGGGCGCGCAGCGCCTCCTCCTGCGCGGTGCGGGCCCGCTCGACGGCCCGGTCGGTGTCCTCGGCGAGCTGGTCGCGCAGCCGGGCGGCCTTCAGCCGCTGCCGCGCGGGCTCACGCCGTACGGCGAGCTGTTCGGCGAGGGCGGCGGCCTGCTGCGCGGAGTCGACGCGGGCCTGGAGGTCGGTGCGCGTCTCCTCCCAGCCGTCGAGCCAGGCCTCCGCCTCCTGGAGGACGTCGGCGTCGGCGCGTTCCTGGCGGTCCAGGCCGGCGCGTTCGTCGAGGAGTTCGGCCAGCCGCCGTTCGGCGCGGCGGGCCGAGTCCAGTCCGCCCAGTTCCTCGGCGGCCCGGCGGGCGGCGGCGGCGAGTCCGGCCGCGCCCGCGTCGGCGAAGGTCTCGGGCAGCAGGGCACGCGCGCGTGCCTCGGCGGCGGCCGCCCGCCGGTGCTCGGCGTCGGCGGACTCCCGCAGGTCCAGGGCGGGCGCGACCGCCTCGGCCTTGCGGGACCGCTCCATGAGCGCCTGCGCCTCCCGGTAGGCCCCGGCTCCCTCCTCCAGGCGCGCCGCCCGTTCCCGCGCCTGAGTGAACCGCTGCTGGAGCCGGGCGAGTTCGCGTACGTCGTCGAGGGCGCGGCCGGCGGCGGCCTGCGCGGACTCGGCGGCGGCGAGCGTGCACTCGGCGACGGTGAGCTGTTCGCGGGCGGTGCTGCGGGCGACGGCGGCGGCGCCCAGCACGGCCTCGGCGAGTCCCGGTTCGCCGGGGGCCAGTTCCGGCAGCCGCATGGCGTCGCCCGCGGCCTGCTGCATGCGGTGGGCGTCGGCCAGCAGCGCGGCGTCCCCGTCCCGGACCTGGGCCTCGGTGGCGCGGCGGCGCTCGGCGAGGCGCTTCTCGACGTCGGCGAAGCGGCGGGTGTCGAACAGGCGGCCCAGCAGCTTGCCGCGGGCCTCCGCGTCGGCGCGCAGGAACCGTGCGAAGTCGCCCTGCGGCAACAGCACGACCTGGCAGAACTGCTCCCGGCTCATACCGAGCAGCTGGGTGATCTCCTCGCCGACCTCCTGGTGGGAGCGGCTGAGGTCCTTCCAGGCCGCGGCCGTGGCGTCGTACTCGCGGAGCCAGGTCTGGGCCTTGTCCAGGGTCGTGCCGGTGCCGCGTTTCTTGGGGCGTTCCCAGGGCGGCTGCCGGGTGACCTCCAGGCGGCGTCCGCCCACGGTGAGTTCGAGGGTGACCTCCGTGCGGGTCGCCGGCGCCGCGTGGTCGCTGCGCAGGGCCGTGCCCTGTCCGCCGCCCTGCCGGGCGCCCGGCACCGAGCCGTACAGGGCGTAGCACACGGCGTCGAGGACGGAGGTCTTGCCCGCGCCGGTGGGTCCGTGCAGCAGGAACAGCCCGGCCGCGGACAGCTCGTCGAAGTCGACGGTCTGGGTGCCGCCGAAGGGTCCGAAGGCGGTGACCGTCAGCCGGTGGAGCCTCACCGGGCCACCTCCCGTACGGTCTCGTCGGCCCGCACCGCGTCGAACGCCTCCCGCAGGACGCCCTGTTCCTGCGCGTCGGGCCCCGCGCCGCGCACGTGGGCGACGAAGTCCTCCGCGATCTGCTGGTCGCTGCGGCCGGCGAGGCGCCGGGCGTACGACACCTCGGGGTCGTCCTCGGCCCGCTCGGGGTCGAAGACGAGGCTCAGGGTGTGCGGGAAGCGCTCGGCGAGCCGGGCCATCGGGTCGGCCGGGCGGACCGGGTCGGTGAGCGTCGCCTCGACCCACGCCTCCTCGTGCCGCGCCAGCTCCGGGTCGGCGAGCAGGTCCTCCAGGGTGCCCCGGATCCGGGCCAGGGCGCGCGGCACGGGGCAGTCGAGCCGCTCGGCGTCGACGGTGCCGTCGGCGGCCAGGTCGACGAGCCACATGCTCTTGCGGTGGGCGGCCTCCGAGAAGGAGTAGGGCAGCGGGGAGCCGGAGTAGCGGACGCGGTCGGTGAGGGTCTGGCAGCCGTGCAGGTGCCCGAGCGCCACGTAGTCGACGCCGTCGAAGACGCCGGCGGGCACCGCGGCGACGCCGCCGACGGTGATGTCCCGTTCGCTGTCGCTGGGTTCGCCGCCGGTGACGAAGGCGTGCGCGAGGACCACGGAGCGGGTGCCGGGCGCCCGCGTGGCGAGGTCGGCGCGGACCCGGTCCATGGCGGCGGCGAGCACGGCCTCGTGCCCGGCCTTCTCCACGCCGAACTCGTCCTTCACCAGGGCCGGTTCCAAGTAGGGAAGTCCGTAGAAGGCGACGTCCCCGTGGGCGTCGGCCAGCACCACGGGGGTGCCGGCCGCCGACGGCTCGGTCCGCAGGTGGATGCCGGCCCGCCCGATGAGGCCCGCACCGACGCCCAGCCGGCGGGCCGAGTCGTGGTTCCCGGAGATCATCACCGTCGGCACGCCGAGATCGGCGAGGCGGTGCAGGGCGTCGTCGAACAGCTCGACCGCGGCGAGCGGCGGCACGGCCCGGTCGTACACGTCCCCCGACACGACCACCGCGTCCACGTCCCGCTCGCGCGCTGTCGTGACGAGGTGGCCGATAAACTCGGCCTGGGCGGCGAGCATGTTCACGCGGTGGAACGACCGGCCGAGGTGCCAGTCGGACGTGTGCAGCAGTCTCACGACGCCGCTCCGACCTGCATGACTCCCCCTGCTACCGCTCCACGACCCGCACGAGCCGGTACGGCTCGCTGTCAGCACCCACCACGCTAACCCGTGCGGGCACCTGGTCCACCACGAACCCCGGGATGCCCCACCCATCGGGCGTCAATTCAGCGGAAATGTGCACACCGGGCCGGCTCCCGGGCGCCGGGCGAGAGACCGATCGCGCGTCAGACGTCGCCGTACGCCTCCCCGCCCGGTTCGAAGCCGGCGGTTCCGGCGGTCGCGTCGGCGAGCCAGGCCCGGAACGTCTCCACGTCGGCGTCCGGGAGGGCGATCTCGATCGTGACCGCCTCCCCGTAGCGGACGTCCCGCACCTCGCGCCCGGTGGTCCGCAGGTCGTTCTCCAGCTTGCCGGCCCGCTGGTGGTCGACGGTGACCGTGGCCAGCCGGAACCGGCGGCGGGTGCGGGTGCCGAGGGTGTCCAGGGCCTCGCCGACCGCTCCGCCGTACGCCCGGATGAGCCCGCCCGCACCGAGCTTGACCCCGCCGAAGTAGCGCGTGACGACGGCGACGACGTACCGCATGTCGCGGCGCAGCAGCATCTGGAGCATGGGGACGCCGGCGGTGCCGCCGGGTTCGCCGTCGTCGCTCGCCTTCTGGACGGAGGCGTCGGCGCCGATGACGTAGGCCCAGCAGTTGTGGGAGGCGTCGGCGTGCTCCTTGCGGACCGCGGCGATGAAGTCCTGCGCCTCCTGTTCGGTGGCCGCCGGGGCGAGGGCGCACAGGAAGCGGGATCGGTTGACCTCGGTCTCGTGCACGCCGGCGCGGGCGACCGTGCGGTATTCGTCCTGCATCCGGCCACCCTATGCGGGGGCCCGGGCCGGACCGGGCCGGCCGGGGCTACTTCTTCGCGCCCCGGGGCACGGTCATGGAGGTGAGCAGCGCCGCGCCGGGGGTGAGGGCCCGCCAGGTCGTGCCGTGCCAGGACAGTACGGCGACGGCCGAGGTCGGGAACTTGGTGCGGACCCGCTCCAGCGTGTCGTCGAGGCCGTCACCGGCGAGCGCCAGGACGAGTTCTTCCAAGCCCGGGTTGTGCCCGATCAGCAGGAGTGTCTCCACTTCGGGGGACACCTCGTGCACGACGGCCAGCAGACCGGCGGGGCTCGCGGCGTACAGGCGCCGGTCGAACCGGACCGGCGGGGGCGTGCCCCACTCAGCGGCGGCCAGTTCCCAGGTCCGGCGGGCGCGTACGGCGGTGGAGCACAGCGCGAGGTCGGGCAGGCAGTCGGCCTCGGCCAGGGCCTGCCCGGCCGCGGGGGCGTCGCGCCGGCCACGCGGGGCCAGCGGGCGCTCGTGGTCGGCGACGTCCAGGGGCCAGGCGGACTTGGCGTGCCGCAGCACGACCAGGCGGCGCAGCGGGCCCGCTCCGGCGCGCTCCATCATGACGGTGCTCCCAGATCGCGGGTGAGTTCGAGGCCGAGGAGCCGGTCGGCGTAGGCGTACGTCTCGAAACGGGCGCCGTCCGGCAGGTCCGGCTCGTTCTCCACGCCCCGCAGCACGTCGAGCACCCCGGGCACGTCCAGGTCGTCGTCCCAGGCGTCGCGCAACCGCCCGCGCACGTCGTCGGGCACGGGCCGAGAGGGCCGCCGGGCCCAACGCGCAACGGCACCGCGCCACCGGACGAGGGTGGCCTGGGCCTCGCCGAGGACACCCGCCTCCAGCCGGACGGGGGCGCTGTGGTGCCGAGCGAGCAGGGCGAGGCGCAGGACGGCGGGGTCGACGCCGCCCAGGGGACCGGATCCCACCGACTGGCCGCCCGGCGGGTTCGACGCTGCCGAGTCACCGGCCGGCAAGCCTGGCCCACCCGACCGGCCACCCGACAGATTCGACGCTGCCGACTCACGAGCCTGCGGGCCCCACTCCGCCGGGCGGCCACCCGGCGGACCGGACTTCGCCGCTTCACCGACCGACAGGCCCGGCCCCGCCGGCTCGCCGGCCGACGTGGCCGGTCCCGGCGTCTCCACGGGCGCGACGGCGATCCGCACCCCGTCAGGCGCTGTCCCGCCCTCGACGGTGACATGGACGACCTGGGCCTCGCCCAGCCCGGCGCTGACGTCGGGGCTGTCCTCGAAGGGGCGGATGCCGAGGGCCGTGGCGTCCGCGCGCAGCTCGGCCTGGCGGTGCCCGCCGGTCAGCAGGGCCCACACGGGTGTGCCGCCGAGCTCCAGCGCCCGCACGAGCAGGTCCGCCACGAGCAGCACCCGCAGGTTCGTCAGGTCGGAGCCGGTCGCGTGAACTTCGACACGGGTCAGGCCCCGGCGGGCCGGAGCGGCGTCGACCGGCTCGCCGGTCCGGGCGTCGATGATGCGCAGCACGAGGCGAGCGTAGGCCGGGCGGGCGGGCGCACGCAGGCATGTGCGGCTTTTTCCGGCCACCGTGGCGGGAACACCCCACCAATGGCGCGGCGGATGGACCAGGTCGCCACCCGCCGCTCAGCCCAGCGTCCCCAGGAACCGCACATGCGGCCGCTGCTCGGGGCCCTCACGGCTGACGGCGGCCCGCACCCCGTACACCTCGGCGATGAGTTCCTCCGTCAGGACGTCGCCCGGAGCTCCACCCGCCACGACCCGCCCCTCGCTCAGGACGACGACCTCGTCGCAGTACATCGCCGCGAGGTTGAGGTCGTGCAGGGCGACGACGGTGGTGACCGGCAGGCCGGTGACCAGGGCGAGCAGGTCGAGCTGGTGGTGGATGTCGAGATGGTTGGTGGGCTCGTCCAGGAGGAGTTCCCGGGGCTCCTGGGCGAGCGCGCGGGCGATCTGCACCCGCTGGCGTTCGCCGCCCGAGAGAGTGTGCCAGGGCTGGTCGGCCCGGTCGGCGAGGCCGGTGCGCTCCAGAGCCTCGCGCACGGCCCGTTCGTCGTCCGCCGAGCCGGGCGTCCAGGCCCGGCGGTGCGGCACCCGGCCCAGCCGAACGACGTCCCCGACCGTCAACTCGACCTGCGTGTCGGCCTGCTGCTCGACCACGGCGAGCCGGCGGGCGACGGTACGGCGGGGCAGGTCGCCCAGCGGCGTGCCGTCGAGGGTGACGACTCCGGCGGTCGGCGTGAGCAGCCCGGCCAGCAGCCGCAGCAGCGTGGACTTGCCGGAGCCGTTGGGACCGAGGAGGCCGACCGTGGAGCCGGTCTCCGGCGCGAGGACGACACCGTCGAGGATGAGGCGCCCGTCGGCACGGCGAGCGACCCGGTCGGCCCGCAGCCCGGCGCCGGACACCGCTGCTTCCGCTGCCCCGCTCACCGCACCCTCCGTGTCCGGTACAGCACCACCACGAACGCCGGCACCCCGATCAGCGACGTCACGACTCCCACCGGCACCTCCTGGGGATCCAGCACCGTACGGGCGAGGGTGTCCACCCACACCAGGAACACCGCTCCGGCGAGGGCGGTGACCGGCAGCAGCCGGGCGTGCCCGGGACCGGTCAGTGCCCGCGCGGCGTGCGGCAGGACCAGCCCGACGAAGCCGATCGCCCCCGCCGAGCTGACCAGCGCGGCCGTGAGCAGGGCCGTGACACACAGCAGCACCAGACGGGTGCGGGCCACGGACACCCCGAGCGCGGCCGCCGCGTCCTGCCCGAAGGCGAAGGCGTCGAGGGTGCGGGCGTACGACAGGCACACCACCAGCGTCACGGCCAGGACGGCCAGGCACAGCCACACGTCGGTCCAGCCCGCGCCGCCGAGCGAGCCGAGGAGCCAGAACAGCACGCCCCGGGTCGTCTCGGCGTCGGCGGCGGTCATCACGACGAAGGAGGTGAGCGCGGAGAAGAGCTGCATGGCGGCGACGCCCGCGAGGACGACCCGGTCGGTGGTGCCGCCGAGGGTGTGGCTGAGCAGCAGCACCAGCGCGAAGGACACCAGGGCGCCGAGGAACGCGCCCGCGGACACCGAGACGGCACCGCCGCCCACGCCCAGGACGACGACCACGACCGCGCCGGTGGAGGCGCCGGAGGACACCCCGAGTACGAACGGGTCGGCGAGCGGGTTGCGCAGCAACGACTGCATAACCGCCCCGCACACGGCGAGTCCGGCCCCGCACACGGCCGCGAGCAGGGTGCGCGGCAGCCGCAGCTGCCAGACGATCCCGTCGCGGATCGGCGTCAGGTCCGAGCTGCCGAGCCCGAGGTGGGCCGCGACGACCGACCAGACGTCCGCGACCCGGATGTCGGCCGGGCCGACGGTGATCGCCAGGGCCAGGGAGACGGCCAGCAGGAGGGCCCCTCCGGCACCGAGCGCGAGCCCGCGGACGGTCACTTCTTCACGAGCCCGAACTCGCGCAGCTTGGCGGCGACCTGTTCCACGCCCTCGACCGTGCGGATGGTCGGGTTCATGGCCTGCCCGCTGAGCAGCACGTACCGCTTGTGCCGGACCGCGTCCATATTCCTGGTGACCGGGTCGGACTCCAGGAAGGCGATCTTCTTCGCGGCCGACTCGGCGGTCTGCGACTTGCGGGTGAGGTCGCCTATGACGAGGACGTCGGGGTCGCGTTCGGCGACCGTCTCCCAGTTGATCTGCGGCCACTCCTCGTGCGTGTCGTCGAAGACGTTCTTCGCGCCGAGGGCCCGGGTGATGATGCCGGGCGCCCCGCAGCATCCCGCCATGTAGGGCGACTCGGAGTTGGCGAACCAGTACAGGAGAGTGACGTCGGAGGCGTGGATGCCCCGCGTGGCCTTCGCCATGCGCCGCTGGAGGGAGGCCACGAGCCTGTCTCCCCGTTCCTGCACCCCGAACACGGTGGACAGGTCGCGTACTTCGCCGTAGATGGTGTCGATGCCGAGCGCCTTGTCGCGCGCGCCGTCGCCGTCGCCGGAGTTGTCCTTGCCGGAGCAGTCGGACGGGGAGACGTATGTGGGGACGCCGAGCTTCTCGAACTGCTCCCGGGTGGCGACGCCGCCCTTGCCGAGGGTGGAGACGAAGGACGCCGCGACGAAGTCGGGGCCGGCGTCCAGGACCCGTTCGAAGGACGGGTTGTTGTCGGCGATGCGCGGCACGTTGGCGTTGGCCTTCGCCAGCCCCTTCATCACGGGGTCGGTCCAGGTGGCGGTGCCCGCGAGACGGTCGGCGAGGCCGAGGGAGAGCAGGATCTCGGTGGTGCCCTGGTTGAGGGAGACGGCGTGCTTCGGCGGGGCCTCGACGCTTACCTGGCGGCCACAGTTGTCGAGGGTGACGGCGGCCTTGGCGGTGGTGGCCTTGGAGTCGCCGCAGCCGGTCAGGAGCAGGGAGCCGGCCGCGAGCAGGGCGGCGGCACGGGCGGGTCGAGCGAGGGGCACGGAAACAGTCCTCAGTCGTCGAGGGCTCGATCGCGGAGCCCGGTCGTACGGTGCTCCCCCGCCGCGAACGGCCGCGGGGGCCGCCAGCAGGTCTTCGGACTCGGGTTCGTCCGGTGCGGAGCGCCTTCCCGGACGTCATACGTGCCGTCCAGTGGCCGAGGCCCCGCCCGTCCCCCTCACCGCTGCGCGTCAGTTCCGGATTCGCACCGGATTCCCTGACCCACGTACATGGGTTCGACTGGCCTCGGCAAGCTATCACGCCGGGCGCGGGGGAATCACCGCCCGCCTTGCGCCGTTGGACCAGGGGAAGTCCCCAGCAGTTCTTCCGCGACGTACGAGGAGGCCGCCGGTGTACGGCGACGAGGCAACGGTCCGCAGGATCCTCACCGAGCTCGGCGACACCTGGGCCGTGGTGGGCCTGTCGTCGAACCGGCAGCGCGCGGCGTACGGCGTCGCCGCCGTGCTCCAGCGCTTCGGCAAGCGTGTCGTGCCCGTGCATCCGAAGGCGGAGACGGTGCACGGCGAGCAGGGGTACGCCAGTCTGGCGGACGTCCCCTTCGACGTGGACGTCGTGGACGTGTTCGTGAACAGCGATCTCGCCGGCGCGGTCGCGGACGAGGCGGTCGCGAAGGGCGCGCAGGCCGTGTGGTTCCAGCTCGGCGTCATCGACGAAGCGGCGTACGACCGGACCCGCGCCGCGGGCCTGGAGATGGTGATGGACCGCTGCCCGGCGATCGAGATCCCACGACTTCCTCATCACCGCGTACAGAATTCCTGAAGCGCTTTCCAGGAAATACCCGTGCCGGGTCAAGGGTGCGCAACTCGTCTTCTACCGCTGGATAATCGATTCCTAATCTGAGGCCTCTTGCTCGCAGAACTCACCGAGTTCTTTTATGAGAGGCCCCTTGATTCATGGTGAGCGTCGACCAGGCAGCAGCGGGGGTAAAGGGGGGTCCGGGCGGATTGCGCCGGGACGTCGGACTGATCGGGCTCATGTGGGCGTCGGTCGGTTCCATCATCGGCTCGGGGTGGCTGTACGGAGCCGAGAAGGCGGTCGTGGCGGCCGGCCCCGCGGCGATTCTGTCGTGGCTGATCGGCGCGGTCGGGATCGTGCTGCTGGCCCTGGTGCACGCGGAACTCGGCGGCATGTTCCCGGTCGCGGGCGGCACGGCACGTTATCCGCACTACGCGTTCGGCGGACTGGCCGGCATGTCCTTCGGCTGGTTCTCCTGGCTCCAGGCGGCGACCGTGGCGCCGATCGAGGTCGAGGCCATGATCGGCTACGCCGGTCACTGGCACTGGGCGCAGGGTTTCCAGCACGCCAAGGACGGGACGCTGACGACCAGCGGGTTCGTCGTCGCCGTGGTCCTCATGGCCGTGTTCGTCGTGATCAACTTCCTCGGGGTGCGGCTCCTGGCGCACACCAACAGCACCGCCACCTGGTGGAAGGTGGCCGTGCCGCTGGCCGCGATCTTCATCATCGCGGCCGGCAACTTCCACCCGGGCAACTTCACCGAGCACGGCTTCGCCCCGTTCGGCGCCCACGGCGTGCTGAGCGCCGTCAGTTCCAGCGGCATCATCTTCGCCCTGCTGGGCTTCGAGCAGGCGATCCAACTGGCGGGCGAGAGCCGCGACCCGGCCCGTGACCTGCCCCGCGCGACAATCGGCTCGGTCGCCATCGGAGCCGGAATCTACGTCCTGCTCCAGATCGTCTTCATCGCCGCCCTGCCGCTGGCCTCCTTCGCGCACGGCTGGGCCAAGCTCGACTACCCCGGTATCAGCGGCCCTTGGGCAGGACTGGCCACCCTGCTGGGGCTCGGCTGGCTGAGCGTGGTGCTGTACCTGGACGCGGTCGTCTCCCCCGGCGGCACCGGCCTGATCTACACCACCGCCACTTCCCGCGTCTCCTACGGCCTGGCCCGCAACGGCTACGCGCCGAAGATCTTCACGCGCACCGACGCGCGCGGCGTGCCGTGGTTCGGCCTGATCGTCTCCTTCGTGACCGGCGTGGTCTGCTTCCTGCCGTTCCCGAGCTGGCAGCAGCTGGTCGGCTTCATCACCTCGGCGAGCGTGCTGATGTACGCGGGTGCCCCGCTGGCGTACGGCGTCTTCGCCGACCGGCTGCCGCACCGCGAACGGCCCTACCGCCTGCCCGGCGGGAACGTCATCTCCCCGCTGTCGTTCGTCGTGGCCAACCTCATCATCTACTGGTCGACCTGGGACACGCTGTGGCGACTGGGCGTGGCCATCGTCCTCGGCTACGTTCTGCTGGGCGGATACGCCTGGTACGCCACCCGCAAGGGCCTGCCCGACGCGCCCCGGCTCGACTGGAGGGCCGCCCAGTGGCTGCCGGTCTACCTGCTGGGCATGGGCGTCATCTCCTGGCAGGGCGGCTTCGGCGGCCAGGGACACATCGGACTGTGGTGGGACATCGTGGTCATCGCGGTGTTCTCCCTGGCGATCTACTACTGGGCCCGGGCGTCGGCGTCCCGCGCGGAGGAGATCGAGCGGGGCATCGGGGAGGTGGCCGTCACCGAGGTGCCCGTCCACTGACACAGTCCACGCGCGGCCGGGGCCTCCATAATGAGCGCATGACCCAAGCCTCCCCGTCTCCCAACTCCGGCGCCCCGCAACGCTTCCCGGTCGTTGTAGTGGGCGCCGGTCCCGCCGGTCTGACCGTCGGCAACATCCTGCGGGCCGCGGCCGTGGACTGCCTGGTGCTGGAGACCGAGACGCGGGAGTTCATAGAACAGCGGCCCCGGGCCGGAGTCATCGAGGAATGGGCCGTGCGGGGCCTGGAGAAGCGGGGCCTCGCCCGGAACCTGCTGGACCGCGCGGAGCTGCACTCCGCGTGCGAGTTCCGCTTCGACGGCGAGCGGTACCGGTTCCCCTACGCCGAGCTGACGGGCAGTCATCACTTCGTCTACCCGCAGCCGTTGCTGGTGACGGACCTGGTGCGCGAGTACGCCGACGTACGCGGCGGGCAGATCCGCTTCGGGGTCCGGGACGTGCGGGTGCACGACATCGACACCGACCGGCCGTCGGTGTCGTACACCTGCCCGGAGACGGGTGAACAGCGCACCGTGCACTGCGACTTCGTGGCCGGCTGCGACGGGGCGCGCGGGGTGACGCGGGCCGTTCTGCCGCCGGAACGGGTGCGTGTCGCGCGGCACGACTACGGCATAGGCTGGCTGGCCCTGCTCGCCGAGGCTCCGCCGTCCGCCGACTGTGTGCTGTTCGGCTGCCACGCCAGGGGGTTCGCCGGGCAGATGCCCCGCAGCCCGGAGGTGACCCGCTACTACCTCCAGTGCCCGCCGGGCGACGACCCGGAGAACTGGCCGCACGAGCGCGTCTGGGCGGAGCTCCAGGAGCGGCTCGGGGCGTCCGGTGTGCCGCCGCTGACCGAGGGGCGGCTGATCGAGAAGCGCGTGCTGGACATGCACGACTACGTGGTCGAGCCGATGGTGTCCGGCCGGCTCTTCCTCGCCGGTGACGCGGCCCATCTGGTCGCGCCCATCGCCGCCAAGGGCATGAACCTCGCGCTGCACGACGCCTTCCTGCTCGGCGACGCCCTGGTGGCCCGGCTGGCCGGCGGGGACGACAGCGGCCTCGGCGGCTACGCGGAGGCGTGCCTGCGGCGGGTGTGGGACTACCAGGAGTTCTCGCAGTGGCTGTCCGAGGTGTACCACGGCACGGCGGCCGGCGACCCGTTCCGGGCGGGCACCACGCTCGCCCGGCTGCGTCGCCTGTTCACCTCGCCGGCGGCGGCCGCGGCCTTCGCCGAGCAGTACCTGGGGACGGCCGCGCGGTACTGATTCAGTCGTGGAGGGGCCGGTCGGTGAGCCGGTGGTCGGCCACGTTCAGCGCCTCGTCCACGAGCCGGCGCAGATGGCCGTCGCGGAGCGAGTAGACCACCCGGCGGCCCTCCTTGCGGGTGTTCACCAGGCCCGCGAGACGCAGTCGCGCAAGGTGCTGGCTGACGGCGGGCCGGGCCGCCGCGCACCTCTCCGTGAGGGTCGTGACGTCGGCCTCTCCCCCGGCCAGCTCGTGCAGCAGGGTCAGCCGCGTGCGGTCGCCGAGCAGGGCGAGGAGTTCGGCGGCGAGCGCGAACTGTTCCTCGCCGGGGCTGCGCGGATGCGCATCGTGCGCAGATGACAGGTGCATGCGTGCGCTCATACGCACATAATGGCTCCACGGGCGTGTGGACGTCCACTCGCGCGCACCGGAAGGAGACCCACGTGAGCGACCGGCACGAGCACTCCCACCCGCACGAGCACCCCCAGCCGCACGGCCACGGACACCGGCACGGCCTGCTGCACCGGTTGACCCACCTCCTCACCCCGCACTCCCATGAGACGGCCGACAAGGTCGACTCCGCGCTGGAGTCGTCGGCCCGCGGGATGCGGGCGCTCTGGGTCTCGCTCGCGGTGCTCGGCGTGACGGCCCTGGCCCAGGCGGTGGTGGTGGCCGCCTCCGGCTCGGTGGCGCTGCTCGGGGACACGGTCCACAACGCGGCGGACGCGCTGACCGCCGTCCCGCTCGGGATCGCCTTCGTTCTCGGCCGGCGCGCGGCCACGCGCCGCTTCACCTACGGCTACGGGCGGGCCGAGGACCTGGCGGGCATGGTGATCGTGCTGACGATCGCCGCGTCGGCGGCCTTCGCGGGCTGGACGGCGATCGACCGCCTCCTCGACCCGCGCCCGGTCCAGCACGTTCCGGCGGTCGCCGTGGCAGCCCTCGTCGGTTTCGCGGGCAACGAGTGGGTGGCCCGCTACCGCATCCGCGTCGGCCGGGCGATCGGCTCGGCCGCGCTGGTCGCCGACGGACTGCACGCCCGCACCGACGGCTTCACCTCACTGGCCGTGCTGCTGGGTGCCGGCGGGTCGGCCCTGGGCTGGCAACTGGCCGACCCGATCGTCGGGCTGGCGATCACGGCGGCGATCGCGCTGGTGCTGCGGGACGCCGCGCGCGAGGTGTTCCGCCGGGTGCTGGACGCGGTCGACCCGGCCCTGGTGGACCGGGCCGAGCGGGCACTGGCCGAGGTCGCCGGGGTGCGCGGCGTCGGTGAGCTGCGGCTGCGCTGGATCGGTCACCGGCTGCGCGCCGAGGTCGCGGTCGTGGTGGACGGCGACGTGACCGTACGCCAGGCCCACCGCATCGCCGTCGACGCCGAGCACGCCCTGCTGCACGCCGTGCCCCGTCTCACCGCGGCACTGGTCCACGCCGACCCGGAACCGGCCCCGGGCGAGGCCGACCCGCACCTGCCGCTGGCCCACCACGCGGCGGCGTAGGGCCTACGCCTCAGGCGACCCCCAGCCCCTCCAGCACCACCGCGCCCGGCAGTTCCGCGAACGCCTTGCCCGGCACCAGCAGCTTGCCGCGCCGCCGGCCGCTGCCGACCAGCACGTACGGCAGGTCGACGACGGCCGCGTCCACCAGCACGGGCCAGCCGCCCGGCAGTCCGAGCGGGGTGATGCCGCCGTACTCCATGCCGGTCTCCCCGGTCGCCGTGTCCATCGCGGCAAAGGATGCCTTGCGGGCGCCGAGTTGGCGGCGTACGACGCCGTTGACGTCGACCCGGGTGGTGGACAGCACCACGCACGCGGCGAGCGTGGTCTCGCCGCCGCGCTTGCCCGCGACCACCACGCAGTTCGCGGACCGCTCCAGCAGGTCGCGGCCATAGTGCTCCACGAAGGTGGCTGTGTCGGCCCACTTCGGCTCGGTGTCGACGTAGAGGATCTGGTCGGCGGGGACGCTGCCGTGCCAGTGGCGTACGGCGTCGGCGACCGGGCCGGTGAGCTCGTCGAGGCGGTCGGGGGCCGGACGGGCGTCGTCGAAGTGTCCGATGGGTGCGCGCATAGCGGCACGCTAACAACACCGGACCGCCCTCGGGGCCGGTCGTCTCAGGTCACGGGCGGAACCGAGACGGCCATCATCATCTCCATCGGCTCCTCGCCGGTGTTGCCGTACGTGTGCGGGAGGTTGGCCTCGAAGGACACGCTCGCACCGGCGGGGACGCGGTGCTCCACGCCGTCGACGGTGAGGGTCAGCTCCCCGGCCGTGACGTGGAGCAGCTCCATGGTGCCGGCGGGGTGCGGGTCGGACGCGCTGCTCTCGCCGGGCATGAGCCGCCAGTCCCACATCTCCAGCGGGCCGGGCGCCTCGGTGCCCGCGAGCAGCCGGTTGTAGCTGCCGGCCTCGGTGTGCCACAGCCGTACGGCCTGCTCGGCGGGGACGATGCGGACCTTGGGGCCCTGCTCGTAGTCGAGGAGGGTGGTGATGCTGACGCCGAGCGCGTCGCCGATCTTGACGACGGTCCCGAGGCTGGGGTTGGTGCGGGCCTGCTCGATCTGGATGAGCATGCCGCGACTGACGCCCGCCCGGGCGGCGAGCACGTCCAGGGTGAAGCCGCGCACCGCGCGCCAGTGCTTGACGTTGCGCGCCAGGGACTGGGTCAGCAGGTCGAGGTCCGACACATTCCGTCCAATATTCTGTATGACATAGTGCAACTGACTGCACTACGGTGTGGTTGACCTGATCGTTCACCGAACTGTACTGCGAGGCATCCGTCCCATGACAGCGCTCTTCGCCCTGGCCACCAGCCTGCTGTGGGGACTGGCCGACTTCGGCGGCGGACTGCTGACCCGGCGCACGCCCGCCCTGACGGTGGTCGTGGTCTCGCAGTCGATCGCGGTGGCCGTGCTGGGCGTGGTCGTGGTGGCGACGGGCGGCTGGAGCGAGGCGGGGCCGCAGCTGTGGTTCGCCGTGGCCGCCGGTCTGGTCGGGCCGGTGGCGATGCTCGCCTTCTACAAGGCGCTCGCGCTGGGCCCGATGGGCGTGGTCTCGCCACTGGGATCGATCGGCGTGGCCGTGCCGGTCGGCGTGGGCCTGGTGCTGGGCGAGCGTCCCGGGGTGCTCCAGTTCGTCGGCATCCTGGTCGCCGTCGCCGGTGTCTGCCTCGCCGGCGGTCCCCAGTTCCGCGGCGCGCCCGTCCAGCGGCAGGCCATCGCCCTGACCCTCCTCGCGGCCTTCGGCTTCGGCGCGGTGATGGCACTGATCGCCGAAGCGTCGACCACGCTGACCGGGCTGTTCCTCGCGCTGTTCGTGCAGCGGGTGACGAATGTCGCCGCCGGCGGACTGGCGCTGTACGTGTCGGTGCGGCGCGGGGCACCCGCCCTCGCGGCGGACGGCTTCCCGTGGCGCTCCCTGCCGGCGCTGGCCTTCGTCGGCCTCGCGGACGTCGCGGCGAACGGCACGTACTCGATCGCCGCGCAGCACGGCCCGGTCACCGTCGCCGCCGTGCTCGCCTCGCTCTACCCGGTGGTGACCGCCGTTGCCGCGCGCGGTGTGCTCCGCGAACGGCTGCGGGCGGTGCAGGCCGCGGGTGCGGGACTGGCCCTGGTGGGGACGGTTCTGCTGGCGTCGGGCTGAGCCGGCCGGAGTCGTTCAGGATCCCGGCTCCAGCTCGGCCAGTCCGGCCGTGGCCTCCTCGTCCAGCTCTGCGAGCCGGGCCGCCGTCTCCTCGTCCAGGTCGGACAGGGCGCGCAACTGCTCGGGCGTGACACCCTCCGGTATCGGCACCGGCGGCGGGGTGCGCAGCGGCGGCTGCCAGCCGTCGGCCGGTGTCCAGCGCCGCACGACACGAGCCGGCGCGCCCGCCACCACGGCGTGGTCGGGCACCGCGCCCCGGACGACCGCGCCCGCGGCCACCACCACGTTCCGCCCGATCCGGGCACCCGGCAGGATCACCGCGCCCGTGCCGATCCAGCAGCCCGGCCCGATCTCCACCGGCTCCATCCGCGGCCACTGCTTGCCGATCGGCTCGTGCGGGTCGTCGTAGGAGTGGTTCGTGGACGTGACGTAGACGTACGGGCCGAAGTAGCAGTCGCTGCCGATGGTGACCGTCGTGTCCGCGATGACGTGGCTGCCGCGCCCCAGGACGACGCCGTCGCCGATGCGCAGGATCGGGTCGGGGCCGAGGTCGAGGTCGGGCATCAGACCCGCGGTGAGGGTGACCTGCTCGCCGATGATGCAGTGGGAGCCCAGGTGGATCCAGGGTTCACCGAAGACCGTGCCGAGCGGGAAGGCGAGTCTGGTACCTGTTCCCATCGCCCCGAATCGGTAGCGCCCGGGGTGTTCGGCGGTCACGGAACCCGTGCGCTGCGCCCAGGCCCAGCCCGCGTGGACGGCGCGCTGCGCGAGGCCGCGCCGCCAGGATGAGAACGTGTTCTTGCGCTTCGGCACGAAGTCACGGTACTCACCGGTAGCTCACCACGCGGCGCTGGAGGCCTGTGATCTTCGCCCCAACGGGTGCCGTACGGTTTGCGCGTTGTCTACGACGTTTTCTGGAGGCGGGCATGGGACAGCGGGCGATGATCACGGGGATCGGCGGCAGGGAGCCGCACGTCGATCCGGAGGCGTTCGTGGCGCCGACGGCTTCGGTGATCGGGAGCGTGACGCTGGGTGCGGGGACGAGTGTCTGGTACGGGGCCGTGCTGCGGGGCGATGTCGAGGCGATCTCGGTCGGTGCGAGCAGCAACGTCCAGGACAACTGCACCCTCCACGCCGACCCGGGCTTTCCCGTGACGGTGGGTGAGCGGGTGTCCATCGGTCACAACGCCGTGGTGCACGGGGCGACCGTCGAGGACGACTGTCTGATCGGGATGGGGGCGACGGTGTTGAACGGGGCGGTGATCGGGGCCGGGTCGCTCGTCGCCGCGCAGGCACTGGTGCCGCAGGGGATGGTCGTGCCGCCCGGGTCGCTGGTGGCGGGGGTGCCCGCGAAGGTCCGGCGGGCGCTGTCGGAGGAGGAGCGGCAGGGGGTCACCCTCAACGGCACGATGTACGCCGAGTTGGCGAAGGCGCATCGTGAGGTGCACGCGTAGGTTGTGCGGCGGGTGCGGGTGTTGTGTGGTTGCTCGCGCAGTTCCCCGCGCCCCCGAAAGCTCTACTCCCCGGCAACAGCAGGTACTGCCTTCTTCGCCCTGCGCTTCAGCACCAGCATCGACGTGAGGCCGACCAGGACCGCCGCCACCAGGCCCAGCCACGAGAAGCGCTTCAGCCAGGACTCGGCGACGATGCCGACGTAGTAGATGACCGCTGTCGTGCCGCCGGCCCAGAGGATGCCGCCGAGGACGTTGGCGATGAGGAACTTCCAGTACGGCATGCGGAGCACACCGGCGAGGGGGCCCGCGAAGATGCGCAGGAGGGCGACGAAGCGGCCGAAGAAGACGGCCCACATGCCCCACTTCTCGAAGGACCGCTCGGCCGTGGCGATATGGCCCTCGCTGAAGTGCTTGGGGAACTTCTTGCCCAGCCAGGCCAGCAGGGGGCGGCCGCCCTTGCGGCCGATGGCGTAGCCGATCGAGTCGCCGATGATCGCGCCGGCCGTGGCGCAGGCGCCGAGGACGACGGGGTCGATGTGGCCGTGCTGGGAGGCGAGCAGAGCCGAGGAGACGAGGATGATCTCGCCCGGCAGCGGGATGCCCAGGCTCTCCAGGCCGATGACCAGTCCCACCAGTGCGTAGACGGCGACCGCGGGTACGGTTTCGAGCCACTCCTGGACGTGCAACGCCGGATCCTTTCCCTGTGCTTCCCTGCGAGCACGGGAAGCCTACCGGGTGACAAGACGTCCCTCGCGGCTCAGGCGTTCCAGTTCCACTCGGCGACCTCGGGCAGGTCGGTGCCGTGCTCACGGATCCAGGCGTGGTGGCGGGTGCGGGCGTCGGCCATGCGCTGGCGTACGGCCGTGGCGCGCACGGCGAGGCTCGGTACGCGGTCGATGACGTCCATGACGAGGCGGTAGCGGTCGAGGTCGTTGCGGACGACCATGTCGAAGGGCGTGGTGGTGGTGCCGGCCTCCTTGTAGCCGCGCACGTGCAGATGCTGGTGGCCGGCGCGGCGGTAGGCCAGGCGGTGGATCAGCCACGGGTAGCCGTGGTAGGCGAAGATCACCGGCTTGTCCGCGGTGAAGAGGCCGTCGTACTCGAAGTCGTTCATGCCGTGCGGGTGTTCCTCCCGGGGCAGCAGCCGGGCGAGGTCGACGACGTTCACCACGCGGACCGACAGGTCGGGCAGGTGCCGGCGCAGCAGGTGCGCGGCGGCCAGGGTCTCCTGGGTGGGGACGTCTCCGGCGCAGGCCAGCACCACGTCGGGTTCGCGGGAGCCGTCCTCGGTGCCGGCCCACTCCCAGATGCCGGCGCCGCGGGCGCAGTGGACCCGGGCCTCGTCCATCGACAGCCAGTCGAAGCAGGGCTGCTTGCCGGCCACGACGACGTTGACGTAGTCGCGGCTGCGCAGGACGTGGTCGGCGACGGACAGCAGGGTGTTGGCGTCCGGCGGGAGGTAGACCCGGACGACCTCGGGGCTCTTGTTGAGGACGTGGTCGACGAAGCCGGGGTCCTGGTGGGAGAAGCCGTTGTGGTCCTGCCGCCAGACGTGGGAGGTCAGCAGGTAGTTGAGGGAGGCGATGGGGGCGCGCCACGGCAGTCGCCGGGAGGTGCGCAGCCACTTGATGTGCTGGTTGACCATCGAGTCGACGATGTGCACGAACGCCTCGTAGCAGGAGAACAGTCCGTGCCGGCCGGTGAGGAGGTAGCCCTCCAGCCAGCCCTGGCAGAGGTGCTCGGAGAGGACCTCCATCACCCGGCCGTGCCGGTCGAGGTCCTCGTCGACGTCGAGGGTCCCGGCCTGCCAGGCCTTGCCGCTGGCGGCATAGACCGCCTGGAGCCGGTTGGAGGCGGTCTCGTCCGGGCCGACCAGGCGGAAGTCACGGCGGTCGGCGGTGTCCCGCATGACCTGGGCCAGGAGGTCGCCGAGGACGCGCGTGGGCTCGTGCAGGGTCGTGCCCGGCTTGTCGACGGGGACGGCGAAGTCGTCCAGGGCCGGGACCGGCAGGTCGCGGACGAGCAGCCCGCCGTTGGCGTACGGGGTGGCGCCGAGCCGCCTGCTTCCCTCGGGGACGCAGGCCAGGACGTCCGCGACCGGCCGGCCCTCGGCGTCGAACAGTTCCTCGGGCCGGTAGGAGCGCAGCCAGGTCTCCAGTTGCCGAAGGTGGTCCGGGTTGTCACGGACACCGGCCAGCGGCACCTGGTGGGAACGCCAGGTCCCCTCGACCGGCTCGCCGTCGACCTCGGCCGGGCCGGTCCAGCCCTTCGGGGTGCGCAGCACGATCACCGGCCAGCGGGGGCGCTCGGTCACGCCCTCCTCGCGGGCGACGCGCTGGGCCTCCGCGATGGTGTCGAGCGCGGTGTCCATCGCCCGGGCCATCGCGCGGTGCACGGCCATCGGGTCGTCGCCGGTGACGTGGATCGGCTCGTGGCCGTAGCCGCGCAGGAGCGCGTCGAGCTCGTCCTGGGGCAGGCGGGACAGCACCGTCGGGTTGGCGATCTTGTAGCCGTTGAGGTGGAGGATCGGCAGGACGGCGCCGTCGTGGACGGGGTCGAGGAACTTGTTGGCGTGCCAGGAGCCGGCCAGCGGGCCGGTTTCCGCCTCGCCGTCGCCGATCACGCAGGCGACCAGCAGGCCGGGGTGGTCGAGGGCGGCGCCGTAGGCGTGGGCGAGGGAGTAGCCGAGTTCGCCGCCCTCGTGGATGGAGCCGGGCACCTCCGGGGCGACGTGGCTGGGCACGCCGCCGGGGAACGAGAACTGCCGCAGCAGCAGCTCCATGCCCCGCGCGTCCCGCGTCACGTCCGGGTACTTCTCGCTGTAGCTGCCCTCCAGCCAGGAGTTGGCGAGCACCGACGGACCGCCGTGGCCCGGGCCCCAGATGCACAGCGCGTCCAGCGCGCGGTTCCTGATCACCCGGTTGAGGTGCGTGTGGACGAGGTTGAGTCCGGGCGAGGTGCCCCAGTGGCCCAGCAGCCGCGGCTTGATGTGCTCGGGCCGCAGCGGCTCGGTCAGCAGGGGGTTCGCCAGCAGATAGATCTGACCGGCCGCCAGGTAGTTGGCGGCCCGCCAGTGGGCGTCCAGCGTGCGCAGTTCCTCGTCGGTCGGTTGCGTGCTGCTGTCCTGGCGCGGGGCCTCGGGCATGAGTGAACTCCCTGGGTTCTGCGACGGCCTCAGGAGGAGTACCAGTCTGTTCCGGTTCGATGCCCGGCGCCTCCCGGCCTGCCTCACCCGCTGTCCGGAACGCGTCGCGCAGGCCGCCCGCCCGTACGCCCGTCCGCAGCCGCGGATCCGGTGACAACGCCCCGATCCCCGGGGTGCGTGGCCCGCCCGACCGGGTGACACGGCGGGTGCCCCGGCGGGAGCGGCCGAAGGCCGGGGCAGTCCTGGGAACGGCCCCGGCCAGGCACGGCACCCCGGAGGCCCGCTCCGGTCGCCCGGAGGCCCGCAGACCCGGTCTACGGGAGCGCGGTGGAGTGGAGCGTCGCCGTCACGGCCGCCGTCACGGGAGCTGTCGCGGAACCCGGTACGTCTGCGCGGGGCGCCCGGTCGAGGACATCGGTGCGGGGCGCGCCCGTGTCGCCGGGGGCCCGGCCCGGTTCGGCCGCGCCGCAGCAGTCCGCCCGGGCGAACCGTGTCTCGTACCGCTCCTGCGGCAGATCCCCGGAGTTGCTCCGCGGCGGCTCGGGCCGATGCCCGGGCGGAGCGCCGTCGTACAACTCCTTCTCCCGGCGGCTCTCCCGAGGGGCGTCCTGGCCTCGCCGCTCCCCCGGGTCCCGCGGATCCCCCGACTCCCCCGACGCGTCGCCTCCGGAAGCAGCCCTCGGTTCCAGCGCCCAGCGCTGCGCCTCGGATCCGTCGCGCCCGGCGACGATCACGTTCCGGCCGGGACCATGGGCGAGAGCCAGCCCCTTGCCGCCGCGCGGCAGGAGTTCGCCGCGCACGGTCAGGTCGTAACGCACCACTCCGGCGTGCACGAGGCAGCCGGCGAGGACGACCGAGCCCTCGACGATGTCGGAGCCGAGACAGAGCGTGGGGTCGGCGGCGCTGCGCAGCATGCCGTCGTCCTGGTACGACCACGTCAGGGGCCCGGCGGCGGAGCACGAGGTCAGCACCATGCGGGCGTCGGCCCGGGACCGGCCGTCCTGGACGCCGAGGCACAGGCCGGCGTCGAGATTGCGCAGCCGCCCGCGGGCCACTACGGCGGGGTGGCCCGCGGACGCGGCCGACGGGAGGCCGGCCGAGGAGGTTCCGGCGGAGTCCGGATCGACGGAGTGTCCGCTGACCGCTCCCCAGGTGGCCTGGGGAGCCACGGCGCCGCCCTCCTCCGTCCAGCCCTTGACGGCGAGCAGCGTCGCGAGCAGCACGAGGGAGGTCACCCCGACCGCGGCGGCCAGCGCCTTGGTGTGTCTTCTCGAAGGCCCGGGCCGGCCGCCCGCCGGCAGGGCATGGGCCCGGAGCCGGTGGCGGCCACCGGCCGGGCCCGCGGACAGGGCGCCCCGGCCCTCGCCCCGGCCCGGCCGTGATTCGAGGTAGCGGCGGGCGCCCCAGCCGAGCACGGTCTCGACGAGCAGGTCCTCCAACCCGCCCTCGAAATGGCTGAGTTGTTCGGCGGCGTGCCGGCAGTAGCGGCAGGCCATCAGATGCCGTTGCACATCCGGCAGCAGGGCCCCGCCGCGGCGCATCGGAACGTCCAGCAGACGGTTGTAGAAGCGGCATTCCTGCGTCGGCGCGAGTTCCCGGTGGGCCCGGACGCAACCCGCCCGGAATTGCTCACGCGCCTGCTCCACCGCGGCCGATGCGGTTCGGACGTCCACTCCCAGCAGACCAGCCGGTACGGATATGGGTTCGGCCTCGACCTCCGTATGCCAGAGCAGGCATTGGGACGCTCCCGGAAGGGTCCGGAATGCGCGCTCGGCGAGCCGCCGCCTTTCGGCTGTCACGGATCGCGCGGCACGCAGCCCGCGGGCGCCGACGGGTTTGCGGAGTTCCGGCAGTACTCCGGAAATGCCGTCGTCGGCGGCCCAATCCCGGACCGTGTCCCGCACGGCCGCGAGCAGCCGGGGGCGCAGGGCGCCGCCGCCCGGCCTGGCGAGTTCCCGGCGGAACGCGGCAGCGGCCGCCATCGACGCCGAATCCTCGGCGGAGGCCAGGCAGATCACGGCGTACTCGTACACCGCCCGCCAGTGCCGGGCAAGCAACAGGGCGGCGGCGCGCGGGCCTTCGCCGGGATCACCGACCCGGGCGAGGAGATTGCGATCGGAATCCGCGGGACCCGCTCCGGGGCGCGGCGGGTACGGCGGGCGTGGGGGGTAGGGGGATTGCACTGAACCATTTCCTTCCAGCCGCAGGACGGCATGCGAATTGCGCGTCCGTCGGAAAGCAGGTGCGTGATTGGTGCATACCTATGCCGCGTCAGCTGCTGACCCGGGTGTGAGGCGGCTCACTTTCGCACATACGACTGACAGGTAACAAGGAGTTCGGATGACTCGTGTTCAAAACGAGGGGAATTCAGATATGTTACCGGCGGTATCCGCACCGGCTTTCGAAAACACCGCCGCGATGAGTCTCAAGTTGTGCGCACGCAAAGGCGGTTGGTCACGGAATCTCCAACTTCAGCATGGGCCGCAAGGAGATGCTTCCGGCCGGACACGCGAGAGCCCCGGCACGCTGCCGGGGCTCCGCACGGGCGACAGTTGGTTCAGCCGTTGGGACGCAGCGTCCAGACCACCGTCATCTCGCCGGTCACCGCACCGTCGGCCCGCTGGATGTCGATGGACACGGGGAACTCGGGGCGCCCGCCCGCGTCCAGTTCCGCGACGACCTCGGCGGCCGGACGGCCGAGGGTCGCGGTCGCGGTGACCGCGCCCATCGCCAGCTTCTTGTAGGAGATCTCGGCGCTGACCGCGAGCGGCACGGCACGCGAGAGCTGGTCCCCGAAGGCGGCGAGCACGATCGCCCCGCTCGCCGACTCGCCGAGCGTGAACATCGCCCCGGCGTGCGGCCCGCCCACATGGTTGTGGAATTCGCCCTGGTCAGGCAGGGACACCACGGCCCGCTCCGGCGTCGTCTCGAGGAACTCGAGGTTGAGGGTCCGGGCCATGGGCACCGTGGCGGCGAGCATCTCGCCGATGGACATCTGGTCTGCGCTCATGGCCGCATGTTACTCACGAGTAGAGACGGCTGGATAGGCCCGTGTGACCACTGCCGCATCGCCCTCGCCCGGGCATCCGCGCCGACCCGTTCCCGGGTTGCTACGTCTCCGTCCACGGGCAGTGACCGAATCGTGTCCGGAGCGCGGCTAGGGTTGCTGCCCATGTGGCCAGGACAGCAGCCGCCCGGGGGCGAGCAGAACCCGCAAGCGAACAACCCGTACCAGCAGCCGGGTTACCAGCAGCCGAATCCGTACCAGCAGCCGGGCTACCCGCAGCAGCCCGGCCCCTACGGTCAGCAGCCGCAGTGGGGTCCCCCCGGGCCGGCCGGCGTGCCGCAGCCCCCGCAGGGCGGTGGCGGCGGCAACCGGACGAAGCTGGTCGCGATCATCGCCGCCACGGCGGTCGTCGTGGCGGCCGGTGTCACGGGCTTCCTGGTGCTGGGCGGCGACAAGGACGACACGGCCGACGGCGGCAAGGGCGCGGGCAAGAAGAACACGGCGCCGGCGAGCCCGTCCGCGGAGCCGAGCGCACCCGCCGCGGGCGACAACCCCCGCGGCGGCGAGGAGGAGAAGCCCACGGTCAAGGGCTGGAAGGTCGTCATCAACCCCAAGTGGGGCACGGCCTTCGACGTCCCGGCGGACTGGGAGGTCGCCTCGCCGACGTCGTCCGTCGGCTTCGAGGACGAGAAGTCCGACGACGCCAAGCCGCTCATCATCATGTCGGCGCCGGCCTTCTACAAGTCCGAGTGGTGCACGAGCGACGACAACAAGGACGGCAGGACCGAGAGCGAGTCCCTGGCCGGGGCCGGCACCAAGGGCGCGGACGGCGCGAAGAACACCGACGAGGTCGCGCTCAACCAGGTGGCCTGGTGGGTGTACGGCGGCTACACGCAGCCGGACAAGAAGAGCGTCAAGACCGAGAAGACGGCCAAGCCCTACACCACCGCCGCCGGCGTGAAGGGCAGCGTCGCCTGGGCGTGGTCGGAGAACACGCCCGACAAGGGCAAGTGCGCGAGCGACGGCAAGGCGGTCACGTTCGGCTTCAAGAACTCGGCGGGCGACTTCGTCGCGTGGAGTTTCTACGGGGCCAAGGGCGTCAAGGGCGAGGTGCCCAAGGAAACCATCATGAAGATCCTCAGCACGGTCCGGCTGCACGGCGAGCCGACCGCGAGCTGACACGGACGCCGAACGGGCCCGCCCCGGCAGGGGGCGGGCCCGGCTCAGCGACCAGGCAGGTGTACTCGGCTCGCCCCGCGACGCCGCACAAACGGTTTGCATGACGGACCCCCGGCGGCGATAGTCGGCCGGTGACCTCGCCCACCACTCCCACCGCCTCCGCCCGGCGCCCCCGCAGGCCCGCCTGGGCGGGGCGCAACTACTCGCTGCTCACCGCCGCCGCGGTCGTCACCAACCTGGGCAGCCAGGGCGCCCTGGTCGCCGCGGCGTTCGCCGTGCTCGAAACGGGCGGCGACGGCGGTGACGTCGGCCTGGTCGCGGCGGCCCGGACGCTCCCCCTGGTGCTGTTCCTGCTGATCGGCGGCGCCGTCGCGGACCGGCTGCCCCGGCACCGCGTCATGGTGGCGGCCAACGCCCTGAACTGCCTCTCCCAGGCCGCCTTCGCCGCACTCGTGCTGACCGGGGACCCCCGGCTGTGGCAGATGATGCTGCTCGCGGGCCTCGGCGGCACCGGCCAGGCCTTCTTCGGCCCGGCCGCCGAGGGCATGCTGATGTCCTCCGTCTCGGGCGAGCAGGCGGGCCGCGCGTTCGCGGTGTTCCGGATGGCGATGCAGGGCGCGGCCCTGGGCGGTGCCGCGGTCGGCGGTGCCATGGTCGCCGTGGTCGGGCCCGGCTGGGTGCTCGCGGCGGACGCGGCCGCCTTCGCCGTCGCCGGGGCACTGCGGGCCTTCCTCGACGTCGGCCACATCCCGCCGCGCGCACCGGGCGGCGGTCTGCTCGCCGATCTGCGGGAGGGCTGGCGGGAGTTCTCCGGCCGGGCGTGGCTGTGGGCCGTCGTCGTCCAGTTCTCGATCGCCAACGCGGTCGTGGCCGCAGCCGACGCTGTCTACGGCCCGCTCGTCGCCCGCGACCACCTGGGCGGCGCGGGCCCCTGGGGCCTCGCCCTGGGCGCGTTCGGGGCGGGCACCGTCGCCGGGGCGGTGCTGATGACCCGCTGGAAACCCCGCCGCCTGCTCCTCGCCGGCACCCTCTGTGTCTTCCCCCTGGCCCTGCCCTCGGCCGCGCTCGCCGTCCCGGTGCCGATCGGCGTCCTCTACGTGGTGATGTTCGTCGCCGGCGCGACGGTCGAGGTGTTCGGCGTGTCCTGGATGACGGCCCTGCATCAGGAGATCCCCGAGGACAAGCTCTCCCGCGTCTCGGCGTACGACTGGTTCGGCTCGGTCGCGCTGGTGCCGCTCGCCACGGCCGCGGCCGGCCCCGCCGAGGAGGCGTTCGGCCGGACGGCCGCGCTGTGGGGCTGCGCCGGCCTGGTCGTCCTGGTCACGGCGGGCGCGCTGTGCGTACCGGACGTACGCAACCTGCGGCGCAGGACCACACCGGTGGCCAAGGGCGGCACGGAGCAGGCGTCAGCCGATACCGAACGCCCCGTCGGGGGGCTCGGGTGACGGCACGGCGTCCTCGTCCCGCACGGCCCGCGCGTCGCCGATGAAGTCCCGCAGGGCGGCGCCGTGTTCGACTCTCGCCGGGAACGCGTCGGCGGCCATGAGCCGGGCCAGGGCCGCGACGTCGACCGGCTCGTGCCCGGCCACGAGCACCGCGTTCCCGAACCGCCGCCCCCGCAGCACCCCCGGCTCGGCGATCAGCACGAGTTCCTCGAAGGCGGTGGCCAGGTTGGCGAGTTGCGACCGCAGGAAGGCGAAGGGCGCGGCGTCGGGCAGGTTCGCGAGATAGAACCCACCGTCCCGCAGCACACGCGCGGCCTCGCGGACGTAGTCGACGGACGTCAGATGCGCCGGCACCCGCGACCCGCCGAACACGTCGGCCACGATGACGTCCGCCGAGTCGGAGGGGCCGTTTTCCAGCCACGCCCGGGCATCCGACGCGTGCAGGGCGACCCGGGCCCCCTCCGGCAACGGCAGGTGCTCGGACACCAGCTCCAGCAGCCCCCGATCGGCCTCGACGACGTCCTGCCGCGCCCCCGGCCGGGTCGCGGCCACGTACCGGGGCATGGTCAGCGCACCTCCGCCGAGATGCAGCACGTCCAACGCGGCCCCCGGCTCCGCCACGACATCCAGCACATGCCCGAGCCGCCGCGCGTACTCGAACTCCAGATGCGTCGGCTCATCCAGGTCCACATACGACTGCGGAGCCCCGTCGACGGTCAGCAACCAGGCCCGTTCCCGATCGACGTCGGGCATCAGCTTGGCAAACCCGTGATCGACGGACCGGGCGACGGGTACAGGCTCGTTCACCCCGTCATTGTGCCTGTGCGACGACGCCCCCGAGGGGCGCGGGGCCGTGCCGACGTGCGGCTCCGCCGCGTGGGCGCGACCGGCCACAACGGCCCCGCAGTCCCCCACCACCTCAGCCCACCACGGTCACGGTCCCGGCCCCCACGGTCCGCCCACCTTCACGGATGGCGAACCCGAGCCCCGGCTCCAACGGCACCTCCCGCCCCAGCTCCACGGTCATGACCACCGTGTCCCCGGGCCGGGCCACAGCCACCTCGCCGAGGTCGACGTCCCCCACCACATCCGCCGTACGGATGTAGAACTGCGGCCGGTACCCGCTGGAGACAGCCGTCGTACGCCCACCCTCACGCGCGGACAGCACGTACACCCGCGCCGTGAAGTGACGGCTCGGGACCACACTCCCCGGCGCGGCCACCACGTGCCCCCGCCGGACAGCGTCCCGGGGAACCCCCCGCAGCAGCAGCGCCACGTTGTCCCCGGCCTGCGCCTCCTCCATCGGCTTGCCGAAGGTCTCCAGCCCGGTGACCACCGTCTCGACGCCGGCCCCGAGCACCTCGGCCTTGTCGCCGACCCGCACCGTGCCCCGCTCCACCGCACCGGTCACCACGGTCCCCCGCCCGGTGATGGTCAGCACGTTCTCCACGGACAGCAGGAACGGCGCGTCCAGGTACCGCTCCGGCATCGGCACATACGTGTCCACCGCGTCGAGCAGCGCCTCGATCGACGCCGTCCACCGCGGGTCCCCCTCCAGCGCCTTCAGCCCCGAGACGCGTACGACGGGTACGGAGTCGCCTCCGTAGCCGTGCGCCGTGAGCAGGTCGCGTACCTCCAGCTCGACCAGGTCGGTCAGCTCCTCGTCCCCCGCGTCGGCCTTGTTGAGGGCGACCACGATGTGGTCGACGCCCACCTGCCGGGCGAGCAGCACGTGTTCGGCGGTCTGCGGCATGATCCCGTCGAGCGCGGAGACGACGAGGATCGCCCCGTCGAGCTGCGCGGCGCCGGTGACCATGTTCTTGACGTAGTCGGCATGGCCGGGCATGTCGACGTGCGCGTAGTGCCGGGTGTCGGTCTCGTACTCGACGTGCGCGATGTTGATGGTGATGCCGCGCGCCGCTTCCTCGGGCGCCCGGTCGATCCGGTCGAACGGCACGAACGTGCCGGTGCCGCGCTCGGCGAGGACCTTGGTGATGGCGGCCGTGAGGGTGGTCTTGCCGTGGTCGACATGACCCATGGTGCCGATGTTGAGATGCGGTTTCGTACGGATGTATGCCGTCTTGGACATGGCTGTACCTCGAAGCGTCTGGTCAGCGAAGAAGAAGGTGGGACCCCGAGGACCTGCCCGACCCTCCCCTTGCGGGGTCCGCCGGACGAACCGGAGAGGGTCAGCTTCGGGCGCCGTCTGCAACGGCCGTGAGAACCACGACGGCAGCCTTCGGGGCATCCGTGACCACGGATGCTGCGAGGGTGAAGGCGTGCCGGAACATGTGTCAGATCATTGCCGACGCTTTACCGCACGTCGAATGGTTTTCGGCGCCCGCCCCGTCGGTTCCGGGCGGGGATGCGGACGGCCGCCTGTGACGCTCGTGAGACGAACCATACGGCGATCACACACATTTGTCGGTTAGTGTCACCGGATGCTCGATGCCACCACCCGCTCTGGGGGCACCGCCACGGCCTCTCCCCGGGCCAGCACCGCGGAGCTCGCCGTCGCCGTCCCCTCGGCAACGACCGCCTCGCCCGTCCCGTCCACCGGTTTCACCGCTCGCTGCACGAGAGTTCTGCTCTCCCCGTGGTCGAGGCTGTCCCTGCTCGTCGCGCTGCTCGCCGCCGGCGCGTGCGGGGTGCTGCTGTTCGAACCGCAGCGGCTGCTGACGCAGGGCTGGCCGCCACAGCTCGGCGGAGCCATGGCGGCGGTGGTGTTCGCGGTGGCGTACGGCGTGTGCACGGTGGCGTTCGTACCGAGGCCGCTGCTGAACCTCGCGGCGGGGGCGCTGTTCGGTTCGCAGCTGGGCACCGGCGTGGCGCTGGCGGGCACGGTCCTCGGTGCCGGGATCGCCTTCTGCCTGGGCCGGGCGCTGGGCCAGGACGCCCTGCGGCCGCTGCTGCGCGGGCGCTGGCTGAAGGCCGCGGACGGCCAGCTCAGCCGGCACGGCTTCCGCTCGATGCTGGTGGTGCGGCTCTTCCCCGGTGTGCCGTTCTGGGCCGCGAACTACTGCGCCTCGTTCTCCCGCATGGGCCTGCTGCCGTTCCTCCTGGCGACGGGCCTCGGCTCGATCCCGAACACCGCCGCCTACGTCGTGGCCGGCGCCCGCGCCTCCACCCCGACGTCCCCCGCCTTCCTGATCGCCCTGGCCTGTATCGCCCTGCCCGCGCTGGCGGGTGTGGTGGTGGCCTGGCGCAAGCGGCACCGCCTGCGCCAGCTCTGACCAACCGTCAGGCCCGGTCGGCTCACACCCGTTCCAGCACCATGGCGTTGGCGAGTCCGCCCGCCTCGCACATGGTCTGCAGGGCGTACCGGGCGCCCCGTTCCCGCATCGCGTGCACCAGCGTCGTCGTCAGGCGGGTGCCGCTCGCGCCGAGGGGGTGGCCGAGCGCGATGGCGCCGCCGTGCACGTTGACGCGGGCGAGGTCGGCGCCGGTCTCCTGCTGCCAGGCCAGTACGACGGCCGCGAACGCCTCGTTGACCTCGAACAGGTCGATGTCGTCGAGGGTCAGCGACGCCCTGCGCAGCACCTTCTCGGTCGCCGGGACGACGCCCGTGAGCATCAGCAGCGGGTCGGAGCCGGTGACGGCGAAGCTGTGCAGCCGGGCGAGCGGGCGCAGGCCGAGCCGGGCCGCCGTCTCGCTGGAGGTGATGAGCACCGCCGAGGCACCGTCGTTGACCGGGCTGGCGTTGCCCGCCGTGACGTTCCACTCGATCTGCGGGAAGCGTTCGGCGAAGCCGGGGTCGTGGTAGGCGGGCTTGAGGCCGGCGAGGATCTCGGGGGTGCTGCCGGGCCGCACGCACTCGTCGCGCGTGACGCCCTCCAGGGGCGCGACCTCGGCGTCGAAGAGGCCGCCGTCCCAGGCCGCCGCGGCCCTGTGGTGCGACGAGACGGCGAAGTCGTCCATCTGCTCCCGGCCGATCGACCACTTGGCGGCGATGAGTTCGGCGCTGATGCCCTGCGGGACGAGTCCCTCGGGGTAGCGCTCGGCGATCCCGGGGCCGAAGGGGTCCTTGCCCGGGGGCACGTTCGACCACATCGGCACCCGGCTCATCGACTCGACCCCGCAGGCCACGACGAGGTCGTACGCGCCCGAGAGGACGCCCTGGGCCGCGAAGTGCACGGCCTGCTGGGAGGAGCCGCACTGGCGGTCCACGGTGGTCGCGGGCACCGACTCCGGGAAGCCAGCGGACAGGGCGGCGTAGCGGGTGGTGTTCATGGCCTGCTCGCCGACCTGGTCGACGGTGCCGCCGATGACGTCGTCGATCAGCGCCGGGTCGACGCCGGAGCGTTCGACGAGGGTGCGCAGGGTGTGGGCGAGGAGCTCCACGGGGTGGATGTGCGCCAGGGCGCCGTTCGGCTTGCCCTTGCCGATCGGGGTGCGTACGGCTTCGACGATCACTGCGTCACGCATGTGCGGCCTCCACGGCTACCAGTGAGTAGGAAATCCAAACTCACAGTAGCCCCATGGGTTGGAAATTCCAACCCTCTCCTACACTGAGCCTCATGGCCACCGGCAAAGACCCCCGCCCCTGCTCCATCGCCGACACCCTGGCCCTGGTCGGCGAGAAGTACTCGCTGCTCGTGCTGCGGGAGGTGTGCCTGGGCAACGGCCGTTTCGACCAGCTGGTGCGCAACATCGGCGCACCGCGCGACATCCTCGCCACGCGGCTGCGCCGGCTGGTCGACGCCGGGATCCTGGTCAAGCAGCCCTACAGCGAGCGTCCGCAGCGCTTCGAGTACCGGCCCACCCGGGCCGGGCTGGAACTGGAGCCCGTGCTGATGACCCTCATGGCCTGGGGCGATCGCCATCTGCGCACGGACGGCGACCGTCCGATGGTCGTGGAACACTCCTGCGGCCGGGCGCTCGCCCCGGTCGTCACCTGCCGGGCCTGCGGCGACGAGTTGCGCCACGAGGACCTCAGGGCCCACCCCCAGGCTCCCGGCTGGTCGGTGACCGGACCGACGGCGGCCTGATCCCGCCCCTGCCGCGGAGCACCGGCCAAACCCCTGTGTCGGAGCGGACATCCGGGGGCGCTACGCTTCCCCCTCGGCACATCTGATCCCCCGGTCATCACACCCGGCGGCCCGGTGTGCCCGTCGTCCGTTCCACGATCGGCACTTGGACTCCGCTACCTCATGTCTTGGTTCGAATCACTCATCCTCGGACTCGTCCAGGGGCTGACCGAGTTCCTCCCCGTCTCCTCCAGCGCGCACCTGCGGCTGACGGCGGCCTTCTCGGGCTGGGAGGACCCGGGCGCGGCCTTCACGGCGATCACCCAGATCGGCACCGAGGCCGCCGTGCTGATCTACTTCCGCAAGGACATCGGGCGGATCATCTCGGCGTGGTCGCGCTCACTCATGAACAAGGAGCTGCGCAGCGACCCCGACGCGCGGATGGGCTGGCTGGTCATCGTCGGCTCGATCCCGATCGGTGTGCTCGGCGTGACGTTGAAGGACCAGATCGAGGGGCCGTTCCGGGACCTGCGGATCACCGCGACGATGCTGATCGGCATGGGCATCGTCCTGGGCGTCGCCGACCGGCTCGCGGCACGGGACGAGAACGGCGGCAAGCACCGCGCGCCCAAGCAGCGCAAGGCCCTGGAGGACCTGGGCGTGCGGGACGGCCTGATCTACGGCGTCTGCCAGGCCATGGCGCTCATCCCGGGCGTCTCCCGCTCCGGCGCCACCATCAGCGGCGGCCTGTTCATGGGCTACAAGCGCGAGGCCGCGGCCCGCTACTCCTTCCTGCTCGCGATCCCCGCGGTGCTGGCCTCCGGCCTGTTCGAGCTCAAGGACGCGACCGAGAGCGGCCATGTGTCGTGGGGGCCGACGATCTTCGCGACGGTCATCGCCTTCGGGGTCGGCTACGCGGTGATCGCGTGGTTCATGAAGTTCATCTCGACCAAGAGCTTCATGCCGTTCGTCTGGTACCGGATCGCGCTCGGCATCCTCATCATCGCCCTGGTGTCGATGGGGGCGCTGAGCCCGCACGCGGCCGAGTCGGCGGGCTGACCCGGCGGGCCTGTGACCCGCATCTCGTGACCAACCGCATAGCGCCGGGGTAGCCGTCCGGTAGCGGGCTGTCAGTGGCTGCCCCTAGGCTTGTCCGCATGTCCCCCGATTTCGTGACCCCTGGTTCCGTGCGGTCCGCCGCCGAGGTCAACGAGGAGATCCGTGCGCTCTGGCGGCGCACGGGCGGCACCCTGTCGGCCGCGGAGCGCGCGGAGTACGAACTGCTCGTCGTCGAGTGGGCGGCCGCGATCCGCGGCGCCGTCGTCAAGGCGGCCTGACCCCGCCTCCGCCCTCTAGGCGCAGAGACCCTCAAGCACCTCCCCCTGGACGGGGTACGGCCGCTCCTCGGGCAACAGCCCGGCGGCCGCGTCGAGTTCACCAGCCCGCACCAGCGCGTGAACCTCCGTGGCGAGCGGCGTGACGTCCTCGATGCCCACGATCCACTCGTCGGCGTACCGCGCCGCCGCCTCCCCCGAGAGCCCCAGCTGGAGCGAACGGTGTGGCAGCGGGTTGAGATGCAGGTCCCGCTCCGGATCCCACTGCACGCGCGCCGGCGCCTGCCTCAACTGCCGTTTCCAGTCGGCCCGGTCGCCGTGCAGGACGGGGACGTGATGGGACAAGCAGGCGTTGCGCAGGGCCCACAGGAAGCCCTCGCTGCTGATCTCGACCGCCAGGACCGTCTCCTGGCCCTCCTTGGTGCCCCAGCCGCAGCGGTACATCATCCACAGGAACGACGGCTTGATCCATGTCATGCGGTCGCGCTTCCAGGACGACGGGAACCGGCCGTGGCGGGCGGCGGGGCCGCCGATCTCCGGGCGGTAGGCCTGGTAGACGGTGATCGTGGACTCGGTATGGCGGGCGCGTATCCGGAATCTCGGTTCGTTCTGATCGTTCACGGAGGACAGGCTGGGCCTCCGGGGCCCTGGCCGGCCACCGAATATCACGCACACCCCTTGGCTGCGCACCTCCGGTGCCCAACACTGAGCCGATGACGCAGCGCGTGGAGCTCGCCACCGTGAGGGACCGGCTGGCCGTCGACGGAGTGATCACCGACTACGCGGTGGCGGTCGACGACGGTGACTGGGAGGCGTACCAGGGACTGTTCGTCCCTCAGGGACGGGCAGACTACCGCTCGGCCGGCGGCATCGAAGGGGAGGCCCCGGCCGTCGCCGCGTGGCTCGCCGAGAGCATGCGGCTCTTCCCGATCCGGCAGCACCTGATCGTCAACCGGCGGGTGCGCTTCGGTGTCTGGGAGCAGGACACCGGCGACACGGCCCGGGTCCAGGCCGACTACGTCAACCCCATGGCCGCCGAAGGGCCCGCGCCCGACTTCGTCTGCGGCGGCCGGTACGCCTTCGGGCTGCGGCGCACGATCGACGGCTGGCGGCTGAGCGAGGTGGTCGTCCGGGAGAAGTGGCGGCGCCTTCCCGAGCGGCGGACGGCACCTGTGGTCGACTGACCTCGCGGGCGTCCTCTGTCCTAGATCGTCCGCAGGGCGCACACTGGAGGCACCCGCGGGTAGGAGGCGCCTATGAAGACGCTCGGCCACTGGCTCGCCTCCCCGTGGCGGCGCTCGGCCGCCGCCGTGATCGCGGGCGCCCTTCCCGTACTCGCCTATCCCGCCCCGTCCCTGTGGTGGTGCGCCTACGTCGCCCTGGTCCCCTGGATCCTGCTGGTGCGCAGCGCGCCGACCGGAAAACGCGCGGCGTACGACGGGTGGTGCGGCGGGTTCGGCCTGATGCTGGCCATGCACCACTGGCTGCTGCCGTTCCTGCACGTGTTCACGTTCGTCCTCGCCGCGCTGCTCGGCGCCCTGTGGGCCCTGTGGGGGTGGCAGGTGCACCGGCTGCTGGCAGGCCTGCCCTCGCGGCGGCGGATCTCGGCCGCGCTGGTCGTCCTGCCGTCCGGCTGGCTGGCCATCGAGCTGGTCCGCTCCTGGCAGGGCCTCGGCGGCCCTTGGGGCATGCTCGGCTCCAGTCAGTGGCAGGTCGAGCCGGCGCTGCGGCTGGCCTCGGTCGGCGGGGTGTGGCTGCTCAGCTTCCTGATCGTGGCCGTGAACGTCGCGGTCGCCGTCCTCGTCTCGGTCCGTCAGGCCCGCGTGCCCGCCATGGCCGGGCTCGTCGCCACGGCCGCCGCCACCTCCGCCGCCTGGACCCTCTCGCCCCGCCCCGACGTCGACGGCCAGGTCAGGATCGCCGTCGTCCAGCCCGGCGTCGTCGACGGCCCGGGCAACCGGCTCGCACGCGAGGAACAGCTCACCCGCCGGCTCGCCGGACAGGACGTCGACCTCATCGTCTGGGGCGAGAGCAGCGTCGGCTTCGACCTCGGGGACCGGCCCAACCTCGCCCGGCGGCTCGCTGACCTGTCCCGCGCGACGGGCGCCGACATCCTGGTCAACGTGGACGCCCGGCGCTCCGACAAGCCCGGCATCTACAAGAGCTCCATCCTGGTCGGCCCCGACGGCCTCACCGGCGAGCGCTACGACAAGATGCGGCTCGTCCCCTTCGGCGAGTACGTCCCGGCCCGCTCCCTGCTCGGCTGGGCCACCTCAGTCGGCAAGGCGGCAGGCGAGGACCGCATGCGCGGCTCCCAGCCGGTCGTGATGAACGTGGGGGACAACCTGCGCGTCGGCCCGATGGTGTGCTTCGAGACGGCCTTCCCCGACATGACCCGCCACCTCACCCGGGAGGGTGCCGACGTGCTGATCGGCCAGTCGTCGACGTCCACGTTCCAGAACAGCTGGGCGCCCGAGCAGCACGCCTCCCTCGCCGCGCTGCGCGCCGCCGAGACCGGCCGCCCGATGGTGCACGCGACGCTGACGGGTGTCTCCGCCGTCTACGGCCCGAGCGGGCAGCGCGTCGGCTCGTGGCTCGGGACGGACGCGTCCGCCACGCAGACCTACGAGGTGCCCCTCGCCCACGGCACCACGCCCTACGTGCGCCTCGGTGACTGGACCGTGCGCGCGGCGATGCTGATCCTCGCCGCCTGGGCCGCCGGTGAGGGCCTGCGGACGCTGCGGCTCAGGCGGTCGGCTCCTGAACCGCGCGTACCACCCGCTCGCACAACTCATGGGTCTCCAGCGCGTCCCGGGCACTGAGCACCCGGCCCGCCCTGACCGCGTCCAGGAACGCCAGCACCGCCTGTTCGATACCGCGCTGCCGGGCGACCGGCACCCAGTCGCCGCGCCGGCGCACGGTCGGCTGCCCCTTGTGGTCGACGACCTCGGCGAGGTTGATCACCTGCCGCTTGGTGTCCTGCCCGGACACCTCCAGGATCTCCTCGGCGGAACCGCTGAGCCGGTTCATCACGCCGAGCGCGGTGAAGCCGTCGCCTGCGAGCTGGAGCACGATGTGGTGCAGCAGGCCGCCTCGGACGCGGGCGCGCACGGTGACGTCGTCGACCTCGCCGGGCACCAGGAACCGCAGCGTGTCGACGACGTGGATGAAGTCGTCGAGGATCATCGTGCGCGGATCCTCCGGGAGCCCGATGCGGTTCTTCTGCATCAGGATCAGCTCGCGCGGATGGTCGGCGCACTGCGTGTAGCCGGGGGCGTGACGCCGGTTGAAGCCGACGGCGAGGCTCGTGCCCCGCTCCTCGGCGAGCGCCACCAGCCGCGCGGACGCGTCGAGTTCGTAGGCGAGCGGCTTGTCGACGTACGTCGGCACGCCCGCCTCCAGCAGCCGGGTCACGATCTCCGGGTGCACGATCGTGGGCGCGTGCACGAAGGCGGCGTCGAGGCCTGCCGCGAGGAGGGATTCGAGGGTCGTGTGCCGCCGCTCCGGCGGGACGTGCAGGCCGTCGGCGACCCGGTCGAGCGTGGCGGGCGTGCGGGTCTGCAGGTGCAGCTCCACCCCGGGCTGGAAGGCGAGGACCGGAAGGTAGGCCTTCTGCGCGATGTCGCCGAGTCCGATGCAGCCGACCTTCACGGGGTGCTCTCCTCTAACGGTTGCCTGCCGGGGTCTGCCCGGAGCATACGGCGTCCCCAGGAGGCCGCCAGTCGGCGATGCCGTCGAAGCTCCGCAGGAACAGCGCGGGTCCGGCCTTCGACAGCGCGGCCAGGGCCGTGTCGCGTACGACCGTCCCGACGCGGCTGGTCATGAGGTTGAGCCGGGCCACCCGCACGGCCTGGCGTGCGACGGCGGTCGTACGGGACAGCCGGGCGGCGGTGTAGGCGGGGAGGTCGTCGCAGTGGTGCGCGAGGACGATCGCGTCCTCGATGGCCTGGTTGCCGCCCTGTCCGAGGGTCGGGGGCATGGCGTGCGCGGCGTCGCCGACCAGGGCGACCCTGCCTCGGTGGTAGGCGGGCAGGGGCTCGGCGATGTGGTGGACGTCGTGCCGCAGTACGTCCTCGGGGCGGGCGGCGGCGAGCACGGCGGGGATCGGGTCGTGCCAGTCGCCGAAGCGGCGCAGCAGCTCGGCCTTCTCGTCGTCGGGCGCGCGTCCACCGGCGGGTGTCACGGCGGCGGCGTAGGCGTAGACGCGGCCGTCCTTGAGCGGGTGCGTGCCCCAGATGCGGCCCCTGCCCCAGGTCTCGTGCGAGGCGAACGCGGCACCGGGGACGGGGATCACGACCCGCCAGGTGGTGAATCCGGAGTAGACGGGCCCCGGGTGGCCGGGGAAGAGCGCGCGGCGTACGGCGGACCGGACGCCGTCCGCGCCCACCACCAGGTCGGCCTCCAGCTCGCCGTGCGCGGTGGTGACGCGGGCGGGCCGGCCGGTGTCACCGCTGTCGGCGAGGGTCGCGGCGGCGTCCGTACGGACGGTGTCCGGAGGCAGCAGGGCAGTGAGGCGCTCCACGAGGGTGGCCCGGTGGAGCAGCACGAGCGGGCCGCCGAAGCGCTCGGCGGCGGCCTCGGCGGAGGAGCGCGAGAGCCACCGGCCGGACGGTGTGCGCAGCCCGCCGTCCCCCGACCAGGCGGCGAGGTCGCGGATCTGGTCGCCGAGGCCGATGACGTCCAGCGCGCGCAGGGAGTTGGGAGCCAGGGAAATGGCGGCGCCGACCGGCTCCAGTGAGCGGGCGCGCTCCAGCACGGTGACGCGCCAGCCGCTCAGGGTGCAGTGCGGCCGCCGCGGTCAGGCCTCCGATTCCGCCGCCGATCACGACGGCCCGCCTCGCCTGTGTCATGGCTCCTCCTCGAACCGCGGCCGGACTTGTCCGACCTTGTGACTACATCTGTAGTCCCGCGTCGACTTTACTACGGCTGTAGTGAGACGGGTAGCGTGACCTCCATGTCCGTACGCACCACCGGCCCGGCCCGCTCCGACCTCGTCGCCGACACCGCCCTCGCCCTGCTCGCCGAGCGCGGGATGCGGGGCCTGACGCACCGGGCCGTCGACGAGGCGGCGGGACTCCCCCAGGGCTCCACGTCGAACCTCGCCCGGACCCGGCAGGCCCTGCTGGAACTGGCGGTGCGGCGCCTGGCCGACCGCGAGGCACGGGTGCTGGCTCTGCACGAGATGCCGGATCCCCGGGCCGGGACCGGCTCCCTGGCGGACGCGCTGGCCCTGGCCACCCACCGCGCCCTGACCCGCAACCGCGAACTCACCCTCGCCCGCTACGAACTGGCCCTGGAGGCCACGCGCCGCCCGGAGCTGCGGGCCTGCTTCGACGCGACCGGCGCCCGCTTCCGTGACCAGCTGGCCGCCCTCGTCACCGGGATGGGCTCGACCGATCCGGCCCGGCACACGCTGTCCCTGATCGCCTGGGCGGACGGGTTGATGTTCAGTTGCGTGGCGGGGTCGTTCGGCGCCGAGGTACCGAGCCTGGAGGAGGTGCGGGCCGGGCTGCGGGAGCTGCTGGACGGGATGCTCGGGGCCTGAAAAAAGCCGTGGTGCCGCAAGGGGCGTTGGGAAAGGATGCGGGCATGACGACCGAACGCCGCATGCCTGCCCCGACCGCCGACGAACGCACCATGCTGGAGGGCTGGCTGGAGTTCCACCGGGAGACCCTCGCGTGGAAGTGCGAAGGACTGACCGACGAGCAGCTCAGGTCCCCCGCCGTGGAGCCCTCCGATCTGTCCCTGCTGGGGCTGGTGCGGCACATGGCGGACGTGGAGCGGAGCTGGTTCCGCCGGGTGCTCACGGACGAGGCCGTGACACCGCTCTACTGGAGCGACGAGGACCCGGACGGCGAGTTCCGCCTGACCGGGGCGGACACCTACCAGGAGGCATACGCCGCCTGGCAGGCCGAGATCGAGACCGCCCGGAGCAACGCCGCCCGCTTCGGCCTGGACGACCTCTCCGAGGGCAAGCACCGCCGCACCGGCGAGCGGTTCAACCTGCGGTGGCTCTACACCCACATGATCGAGGAGTACGCGCGGCACAACGGCCACGCCGACCTCATCCGCGAGCGCATCGACGGGTCGACCGGCGACTGACGTCACCCAGGACGGGCCGACCGCCTCCCTCCGGGGCGGGAGATCACCCGTGCGGGGCATCCTCCACCCGTCCGCTGCCCTGCCGCGGGCCGGACGCACCAGAGTGACGCGGGTGCATCGAACCACAGCGACTCTCCTGGTGACCGTGGCTGTCTCGGCCCTCTCCGGCTGTACGACGGTCCAGCATCCGCCCGCACCGGGGCTCTCGGCGGCACCGTCCCGGCCGCCGGCGCCGCCGGCGGAGGAACACAAGGAGACACAGATCGTGCAGGCACCGGCCCGCGAAGCTCTGCAACTCATCGAGGGGCCCAGCCGCCGCGAGCCGACAGCGTCCGCACCCCGCCCGACCACGCCCTCGGCGGCCTCGCCGGAACGGATGCGGCCGCCCTCCGGCACCCGTGACGTCCGCCCGGGTCCCGCCCGCCCGGAACGCCCTGCGCCGGCCCCGCGCGGCCCACGGCGCCCGTACGCCGAGCTGCCCGGCGTCCCGGAGTCGGTGCGTCAGGACGTCCACGAGAACGTCCCGGACCACACGGACGTGTGCGCGCTGGGCATGCGCTACGGGGGGTGGCGGGCGGACAGCCCGGAGGCGACCATCTGCCGCGACACCTACAGGCGCTGAACCGCGTCGGGGGGTGCGTTCACGGCCGCTGCCTCGGCGGTGTCCACGTCCCCCCGCCGTCCTCGCCCAGCCGGGACTCCAGTCGGCTGATGGCCGCCCGGACGCCCTCGCCGTAGGGATCGTCGGAGAGGGCCGCGGCTGCTCCCCGGGCCCGCCGCAGGTGTGCGCGGGCCGCGTCGCGGTGGCCGAGTCTGTCGTAGTCGGCGGCCAGGTTGAGGTGCAGGGAGGGGTAGAACGCGCGTACCGCCAGGGCCCCCTCCCCCGCGGTCGTCCCGGCGTCGGTGATCTCCTCCGCCGCCGTCAACGCGCGCAGGTCCCAGGCCAGCTCGTCGGCCGGATCGTCCTGCGTGTCGGCCAGGTAGTGGGCGAGGGTGCAGCGGTGCAGCGGGTCGCCGTGCTCCCCGATCTCCGCCCACAGGTCCAGGAACCGCTGCCGGGCCTCCTCCCGGTCCCCGGCGTGGTGCAGCATGACGACCTGCCCGATCCGCGTAGGCACGGCATCCGGCACCGCCTGTCCCTGTCGCTCCACGACCACGCCCTCCGAGACCGCTCGCCCGCTGTTCCTCCCGACGCTAACCGCAGGCCGGGAGGATCCAGCTGAGGCCGCTCCGTACGTCGCCGGGGCGTCGGCCGTCAGCCCAGGTTCGGGATCGTCCAGTCGATCGGCTCGTGTCCCTGCGCCGCCACCGCCGCGTTGATCTGCGTGAACGGACGCGAGCCGAAGAACTTCTTCGCCGACAGGGGCGACGGATGCGCGCCCTTGACCACCGCGTGCCGCGACTCGTCGATCAGTGGGAGCTTCTTCTGCGCGTAGTTCCCCCACAGCACGAACACCGCCGGGTCGGGCCGGCCGGCCACCGCGCGGATGACCGCGTCGGTGAACCTCTCCCAGCCCCGGCCCTTGTGCGAGTTGGCCTCGCCGCCGCGGACCGTCAGCACCGCGTTGAGCAGCAGGACGCCCTGCTCGGCCCACGGCATCAGATAGCCGTTGTCCGGGATCGGCGTGCCCAGCTCCTCGTGCATCTCCTTGTAGATGTTCCGCAGGGACGGCGGGATCCGCACCCCGGGCCGGACCGAGAAGCACAGGCCGTGGCCCTGGCCCTCGCCGTGGTACGGGTCCTGGCCGAGGACCAGGACCTTGACCCGCTCGTACGGCGTGGCGTCCAGCGCGGCGAAGACCTCCTCGCGCGGCGGGTAGACGGGGCCGTTCGCCCGCTCCTCCTCGACGAACTCCGTCAGCTCCTTGAAGTAGGGCTGCTGAAGCTCGTCACCCAGAACCCCGCGCCAGGACTCGGGCAGCATGGCGATGTCGGTCACGTCAACGTCCTCACGATGTGCGGTCACTTCCAGGCCACAGAACCTACCGGCGACCACTGACAACGTGCCCGCCAAGCCCGGCGCCCGCCCGCCTACCAAGCGGTCTTGCGGTGCAGTTCCCACATCATCATGATCGTCGACGGGTCCATGGCCCGTTCCGCGCCCGAGACGTCCCGGCTGGCCGCCACGTACTGCCGGCCCTGCCACAGCGGCAGCAGCCGCGCGTCGTCCACGAGGATCCGCTGGGCCTCCTCGAACTCCTTCTCCACGTTCGCGCGGTCGCTCTCGCGGCGCGACCGGGGCAGCAGCTCGCCGGTGATCTCGGGCGCCGGGTAGGGCGTACCGAGGGCGTTCTGCTCGCCGACGAACGGCGCGATGAAGTTCTCGGCGTCCGGGAAGTCGGGGAACCAGCCACGCCCGAACACCGGGTACTCGCCCTTCTGGTAGCCCTCGACGTACGTCTTCCAGGGGCGGCTCTTGAGGGTGATCTCGAACAGGCCGGAGTCCTCGAGCTGGCGCTCCAGCTCCTTGAACTCCGCGGCGGTCTCGGAGCCGTAGCGGTCGCTCGTGTACCAGAAGGTGAGCGGGACCCGCTGGTTGATGCCCGCGCCGGTGAGGATCTTGCGGGCCTTGGCGACGTCCGGGTCGCCGTAGTCGTCGAAGAAGCCCGTCGTGTGACCGGTGAGGCCCTTGGGGACCATGGAGTACAGCGGGTCGACGGTGTCCTTGTAGACCTTGTGGGCGATCGCCGCCCGGTCGACGACCTGCGCGATGGCCTGGCGCACGGCCTTGCGGTTCGCCCAGGAGTCCTTCGGGTTGAACACCAGGTAGTTGATGTCGGTGCCGGTGCCCTCGACGAGCTGGATCTCCTCCTCCTTGGAGGACTTGCTCTGGAGGTCGACCACGTCACCGGCGCCCAGACCGCGGTAGGTCACGTCGATCTGCTCGTCCCGCAGGGCCTTGACCATGGCGCCGGAGTCCTGGAAGTAGCGGATGGTCACCGCGTCGTTCCGGCGCTCCGCGTAGCCCTTGTAGCCGTCGTTGCGGACGAGCACGGCCTCCTTGCCCTCGTCGTAGGAGTCGAGGGCGTACGGCCCGGAGCCGACGACGTCGCTGCCCTTGCGCAGGGAGTCCTCCGGGTAGGCCTCCGGGGAGACGATCGACATGGCGGGCGTGGCGAGCACGAAGGGGAAGGTCGCGTCGGGCTTGTTGAGGTGGAAGATCACCTCGCGCTCGTTCGGCGCCTGGACCCGTTCGAGGCTGCCGAGCAGACCGGCGGGGCCGCCGTTGACGTTGATCTTGCGGATCCGGTCGAACGAGTACTTCACGGCCCGGGCGTCGAGCGCGTCGCCGTTGGAGAACTTCAGGCCCTCACGCAGCTCGCAGCGGTACACCTGGTTCGAGGAGTCGCTGAAGCCGCAGCTCTCCGCGGCGTCCGGCTGGGGCTCGCTCGTGCCGGTCGGATAGCTCAGCAGCGTCTGGTAGATGTTGCGGAACAGCTCCCAGGAGCTGTCCCATGAGGCGGCAGGGTCGAGCGTGCTGGGAGCACTGGTGGTGCCCACGACGATCGGCCCTTCGTCCTCCGGAGTGTCGGACGACAGCACGCCGCATCCGGCGACCAGGGACGATATGGACGCGATGGCCGCCACCCGCCGCAGGCATCGGTTCCGGTTGAACACGCGCACGCTCCTCGATCTGCCATACCAAGGGTCGGCAGACCATACCGCAGTGCCGGGCGCGCTGACCCACCCCGGGACATGACTCCTTGATCGATAAACCTTTGACGACGTTGTCATCGCCCTTTGCGAGGGCTTTACGCCGGCACGGGCGCCGCCTGTGGGCAGGGGCGCCCGTGCCGGGCCGCGTCGTCGCCGGGATCAGCCCGTGCCGGCGTTGAGGAAGATGCCGCCGTCCACGACGAGCGTCTGGCCGGTGACCCAGTCGGACTGCTCGGAGGTGAGGAACGCCGCCGCGCCGCCGATGTCGGAGGGCACGCCGAGCCGGCCGAGCGGGTAGGCGGCCGCGGCCTCCTCCTCGCGGCCCTCGTACAGGGCCGTGGCGAACTTGGTCTTCACGACGGCCGGGGCGATCGCGTTGACCCGCACCCCGGGCGCGAACTCGTGGGCGAGCTGCACGGTCAGGTTGATCATCGCCGCCTTGCTGACGCCGTACGCGCCGATGAACGGCGAGGGCGACAGGCCGGCGACGGAGGCGATGTTGACGATCGCGCCGCCGTTGTCCTTCTGCCAGGCGTGCCAGGTCCGCTGGGCGAAGCCCAGCGCCGAGATGACATTGGTCTCGAAGACCTTGCGGGCGACGTTCAGGTCGAGGTCGGCGATCGGGCCGAACACCGGGTTCGTCCCGGCGTTGTTGACCAGGTAGTCGACCCGGCCGAAGGCCTCCATCGTGCGCTCGACGGCAGCGGCCTGGTGGGCCTCGTCGTGTGCCTTGCCCACCGCGTAGATCACGCGGTCGGAGCCGAGCCGCTCGACGGCCTCCTTGAGGGCGTCCTCGTTGCGGCCGGTGATGCACACGCGGTCGCCGCGTGCGACGAAGGCCTCGGCGACGCCGTAGCCGATGCCGCGGCTGGCGCCCGTGACGAGCGCGGCCTTGCCGGAGAGTTCAGTCATGTCCGTGAGCTCCTGTGATCCCTAGTCGAGCGGTCCGCCGGCCACGTACAGCACCTGGCCGGAGACGAACCCGGCCGCCTCGCCGGTGAAGAAGGCGATGGCGTTGGCGATGTCCTCCGGCTCGCCGACGCGCGCCACCGGGATCTGGGTGGCGGCGGCGGCCTTGAAGTCCTCGAAGCCCATGCCGACGCGGTCGGCGGTGGCCTTGGTCATCTCGGTGGCGATGAAGCCGGGGGCGACGGAGTTGGCGGTGACGCCGAACTTGCCGAGCTCCTTGGCGAGGGTCTTGGTGAAGCCCTGGAGGCCGGCCTTGGCGGCCGAGTAGTTGACCTGCCCGCGGTTGCCCAGCGCCGAGGACGACGACAGGTTGACGATCCGGCCGAAGCCCGCGTCCACCATGTGCTTCTGGCAGGCCTTGGACATCAGGAAGGCGCCGCGCAGGTGCACGTTCATGACGGTGTCCCAGTCGGAGACGCTCATCTTGAACAGCAGGTTGTCGCGCAGCACGCCGGCGTTGTTGACCAGGATCGTCGGCGCGCCGAGCTCCTCGGCGATCCGCGCGACGGCCGCCTCGACCTGCGCCTCGTCCGAGACGTCACAGCCGACCGCGATGGCCTTGCCACCGGCGGCGGTGATCTTCTCGACGGTGTCCTTGCAGGCCGCCTCGTCGAGGTCGAGCACGGCGACCGCGCGGCCCTCGGCGGCCAGTCGTACGGCGGTGGCGGCGCCGATCCCGCGCGCGGCACCGGTGACGACGGCGACCCGCTGCTCAGTGGTGGACATGAGTGCTTCTCCTCAGGTGAGCGACCGCTTAGTACCTTCAGTGGGTGTGACGCTAGAAGCCCTGGCACGCGGTGTCAACGGCCACGCTCGGCATGTGATCCATCACCCGGGCCCACCCTGCCCGGCGGCGCCCTCAGGAACACCCGATCGGCTCACGGCCGCGCGCCGCCGCGCCTGTCGCCGCCTAGCGTCGGAGCACGAGCCACTCGTGGCCGGAAGGGAGCACTCCATGCACCGTCGTACCGGTGCCATAGGCATGCTGTTCGCGAGCGCCGCGATCGTGCCGTTGGCCGACCCCGCTCATGCCCAGGACCTGGACTGCCGCGACTTCTCCTTCCAGGAGGACGCGCAGGCCGTCTTCGACGCGGATCCCAGTGATCCCAACAGACTCGACGAGGACCAGGGCCCGGACGACGGCATCGCCTGTGAGGCCTTGGCCCGCCACGGTGTCATCTCCCCCACCACCTCGCCCCCCGCCTCGCCCAGTCCCTCCGTCAGCCCCTCCGCTCCCGTCACCGCGACTCCCACCCTCGCCCCGACCCGAGGCGTGCGAGGCGGGCTCGGGGGTGCGGTGGCCTCCGGGCCGAGCGACTGGGACGTCGCCATCGGCCTGACCTTCGCGGCGGGTGCCGCCGTCGCCGCCGGTTACGCGGTGAAGCGCCGCCGACGCTGACGCCGGGGGCGTCCGTCACCTCACCAGCAGGTCCAGCAGACGCTCGGTCTCCGCCTCCGGGTCCGTGGTCAGACCGGTGTGCACGGGGCCGGGCTGGACGATCGTGGAGCGGGGGGCGACGAGCCAGCGGAAGCGGCGGCCCGGGTCGTCGGAGGCCGCCTGGCCGGCCGCGGTCCCGCCCGCGCACAGTCCCTCCACGGCCCTCAGGGCGGCCCGGACCCCGGCCACGTCGGCCCGGGGGTCGAGGGCCAGCAGGCGGGCCTCGTCGAGATGAGTGCGGGCGCCGACGTAGGACTCGGCGCGGCAGTAGACGAGCACCCCGGCGTTGATGCACTCGCCGCGCTCGACGCGCGGGACGACGCGCAGGACGGCGTACTCGTAGATCTGGCGGTCGCGCGTCCCGCCCTTGATGATGTGCCGGTCGTTCACTCGATCCCCTGGATGCGGTCGTGCATGACGGCGGCACGTGCGAGCAGCGGCCGCGCGTAGGCCCGCCTCAGGTCGTCCGGTGTGTCGAAGCCGGGCTCGCCCGTCAGCCACGCGTCCGGGATCTGCGCGGTGACGTCGGCGAGCAGTTCCCCGGTGACCCGGGGCGCCAACTCGGCCGCCGCGGCGGCGACATCGGGCGCGAAGGACGCCAGGGCATGGTCGGAGGCGTCGTACGGGCGGGCCGCGGAGGCCTCGGCGCCGGGCCAGTTGTGGTGCCAGATCATGGTCGCCCCGTGGTCGACGAGCCACACCTCGCCCCGCCACATCAGCAGGTTGGGGTTGCGCCAGGACCGGTCGACGTTGTTGACCAGCGCGTCGAACCAGACGATCCGCCCGGCCTCCTCGGGAGTCACCGCGAAGGCGAGCGGGTCGAAGCCGAGCGCGCCGGAGAGGAAGTCCATGCCGAGGTTGGTGCCGCCGCTGGACCTGAGCAGGCTCTGCACCTCCTGGTCGGGCTCGCCGAGCCCCAGCTCCGCGTCAAGCTCGACCGTGACCAGGCGTGGCACCCGCAGCCCGAGCCGGCGGGCCAGTTCCCCGCAGACCACCTCGGCGACGAGCGTCTTGCGCCCCTGTCCCGCGCCGCTGAACTTCAGGACGTACGTACCGAAGTCGTCGGCCTCGACCAGTCCCGGCAGCGAACCGCCCTCGCGCAGGGGCGTGATGTAGCGGGTCGCGGTGACCTCTTTCAGCATTTCCCCGGCTACCCGTCTCTTCAGCCCTGCCATCCGACCGACTTGAAGTGAGCATAGTAACCGAGGGTGATCAGGGCGTTTCCGCCCCTCCGCGCATCTGCCCCGGACGACGGCGAACCCGGAATCCGACAGCGAACCGACAGGCCCCCTTTACCCACGTCGTTCCGCGCACCCGTCAGGATTTCCACACCGTCTGAACAGCCGGTCCCCAGGGGCCGTACCTCTCGGCAGATCACGAATCCCCGGAAGGAACGTCAGCATGACCAGCGAATCAGTTCGGCCGAAGTCGGGACCCAGCCGCCGTGCGATCGTGGCGGCGGCGGGCGCGGCAGGGCTCACCGTGGCGCTGACGGCGTGCGGATCGGAGGACAAGGCGTCCGATTCGTCCACCGAACAGGGCGCCGCCGACGGCGGCGCGACGAACGACGGGGGCGGCTCGTCCACCGGAGCGGGAGCCGGTGGTGCAGCGCTCGCCAAGACCTCCGACATCCCCGAGGGCAGCGGCAAGATCTTCAAGGACGAGAAGGTCGTGGTCTCCCAGCCGGCGGCGGGCGACTACAAGGCCTTCTCGACGCTCTGCACCCACCGCGACTGTCCGATGGTGGACCTCAAGGACGACATCATCTCCTGCACCTGCCACGGCAGTCAGTTCTCCGTCCTCGACGGAAGCGTGAAGAAGGGGCCCGCGATCGAACCGCTGGAGGCGAAGCAGATCAGCGTGAACGGCGACTCCATCACGCTCGCTTGAGTCCCCGCGGGCGCTCCAGACACGCCAGCACCTCGTCCGTGGTCGCGACCGTGGCGACCAACGCGAGAGTGTGGCGGATCATCGCGGGGGTGTACTCGGACGGCACTCCCGCGATGGCGTCCGCCGGGACGACGGCGGTGTAGCCGCGGTTCACGGCGTCGAACACGGCGTTGGGGACGGCCACGTTGGCCGAGACGCCGGTGACGATCAGCGTGCGGCAGCCGAGGTTGCGCAGCAGCGGGTCGACATCGGTGCCCTGGAGGGGCGACAGCCCGTGCAGGCGTCGTACGACGAGGTCCTCCTCGGCGACCTCGATCGGGGCCGCGACCCGCACCGCAGGCGTGCCGGACACCTGCTGGACGGGCAGGCGCTCGGCGGCCCGGAACAGGCGGGCGTTGCGGCTGGCCCCGCGGCCGTCGGGGCGGCGCTCGGCGATGGCGTGCACGACCTGGACGCCGCTCTCGTGGGCGGCGGCCACCAGCCGGGCCACGTTGGCGAGCACCCCGCCGGCGCGTGCCTGCTCGGCGAGTTCGGGCAGTGCGCTGTCCGCTCCGACGACGCCCTCCTGGCACTCGACGGTCAGCAGCACTGTGGTCCGCGGATCGAGGAGTTCGCTGAGCTCTGCGTACGCGGGCACGGTTCCCCCTGGGCGCCGGCGGCTGGGCGCGCGAGCGTAGCCACCATTGCGTACGGACGGAAGAGAACTCATTCTTTTCTGACGTGATGTCAGAGGATCTCCTCTGACACGACGTGAGAGAAGAAGGAAAAGAGGGGGAGCATGACCGTCACTCAGCAGCGCCGGGGCCGGAAGATCATGATGACGCCTGGCGAGCTGGACGATTTCCTCACCACGCAGCGCACCTGCCGGGTCGCCACGGTGTCGGCCGACGGCGCCCCGCATGTGAGCACACTGTGGTTCGCCTGGGACGGCACCTCGATGTGGCTGTACTCGGTCGTGCGCAGCAAACGGTGGACCGACCTGCGGCGCGACCCGCGAGTGGCGATCGTGGTCGACACCGGCGAGGAGTACGACGAACTGCGCGGCGTCGAGTTGTCGGGCGCCGTCGAGTTCGTGGGCGAGATCCCGCGCACCGGCGAGCTGCGCGCCGAACTCGACGTCCCGGAGATGTTGTTCGCCAGGAAGAACTTCCGCATGGAGGAGATGCCGCACGACGGCCGGCACGCCTGGATACGTCTGACGCCGCAGAAGATCGTCTCCTGGGACTTCCGCAAGCTGGCAGCGCGGTAAGCGGCCGCGCGGGCTTCAGCCGAGGCTCTCCCCCGCCGCCTGGAGGGCCTTCACCGCTGCCCGGATCGACGGACGGCGGTCGGCGTCCGCGCGCCAGACCACGTACACATGGCGCCGGACCCGCTGCCTGACGGGGACGGTCACGACCCCGTCGGGCACCGGGTGGCGGCCGAGCAGCGGGGCGATGCACACCCCGAGGCCCGCGGCGACCAGCCCGAGCTGCGTATGGGTCTCGGCGGCGCGATGGCCGACGATCGGCTCGATGCCCTTCGAACGGAGCGTGAACATCAGCCACTCGTGACAGAACTCGCCTTCCCCCCAGGTGATCCACTCGTCGTCGGCGAACTCGGCGAGGTCCACCTCGTCACGCCCGGCGAGCCGGTGGCCCGCGGGCATGGCGACATCGGCGGGGTCGTCCATGATCGGCGCCTTGACCAGGCCGTCGGGCAGCGCCATCGGCTTGTTGTACCAGTCGAGCACCACGGCGAGGTCGAGGTCGCCGCGGACCACCCCGGCGATGCCGCGCTCCGGTTCCAGCTCGCAGGAGCGCAGCCGGAGGGCGGGATGCCGCTCGCGCAGCGCGGACAGCGCGAGCGGGAAGAGACCGCGGGCGGCCGTCGGGAACGCCGAGAGTCTCAGCTCGCCGACGACCTGCCCGCGCTGCGCCTCCAGGTCGGACTGGGCGAGTTCGACCTGGGACAGGATGCGCGCGGCGTGCTCGGCGAGGAGCCGGCCCGCGTCGGTGAGGCGCACGCCCCGGCCGTTCTTGGCGAGCAGCCGCTGGCCGACCTCCCGCTCCAGCTTGGACATCTGCTGGGAGACGGCGGACGTCGTGATGTGCAGCCCCTCGGCCGCGCCGCTGACCGAGCCGTGCCGGGCGAGGGCGTCGAGGGTGCGCAGGCGTTCCAGGTTTAACATGTAAGCAATGCTACGCAATACCGCGTGCGAAATCTCGATTGTGCTACGAGGTTCTGGCCCGGCATCGTGTTCTCCATGAGCACCGTCACCACCCCCGGCCGGGTCGCCACCCTCTCGGGCGACCGCCCCCGCCGCCGCCTCGACTGGCGTCTGCGCTTCGCCGCCCTGTCCCTGATCTGGGGCTTCAGCTTCCTCCTCATCAAGGTGGGCACCGAGGGGTACGCGCCGTTCCAGGTCACGCTCGGCCGGCTGGTGTTCGGTACGGCGGTGCTGGCCGCCGCGATGGCGGTGCGCCGGGAGCGACTGCCGCGCGGGGCGCGGACGTGGGGGCATCTGGCGGTCGCCGCGTTCCTGCTCAACGCCCTGCCGTTCTCGCTGTTCGCGTACGCCGAGCTGACCATCCCGTCCACGCTCGCGGGCATCTGCAACGCGACCTCGCCGCTGTGGGGCATGGCGCTGTCACTGGTCGCCCTGTCGGAGGACCGCCCGACCCGGGTGCGGGTCGCCGGGCTCGGGATCGGCTTCCTCGGGGTGCTCACGGTGCTGGGCGCCTGGCAGGGCTTCCACGGTCTGGACGCCGGCGGCACGGCGCTGGCCCTGCTGGCCTCCCTCAGCTACCCGGTCGGCTGGATCTACGTCCGCCGCACCCTGGCCGGCACCAGCCACTCGCACCTGTCGATGACCGGCGCGCAGTTGCTGCTCGCGACGGTCCAACTGGCCGTCGTCACCCCGCTGTTCACGACCCTGCCCACCAGCCTGTCCGCCGGGCCGCTGCTGGCGATCGCCGCCCTGGGCGCACTGGGCACGGGCCTCGCCGTCCTCCTCCAGTACGGCCTGGTCGCCGAGGTCGGCCCGACGACCGCCCAGATGGTCACGTACTTCATCCCGGTCATCGCCACGGCGGCGGGCGTCGCCCTCCTCGGCGAGCCACTCACCTGGTCGACACCGGTCGGGGCGGTCATCGTCCTGATCGGCGCGGCACTTACACAGGTACGGCCGAAGCGTCGGGTGTAGGGGTCTGGGTGGGGTGTCGGGGGACACAGCCGGTTCGCAGAGCCCCCTCGGCCCACCCACTTGCCGGCCCAGCCCACCCAACCGGCAAGCTCAGACGTAACTCCGTGCCGGAGCCGGCCCGAGGGCCGAGGCGATCGCGGCGGCGAGCGCCTCGGTCTCGTCCTCGGTGAGCGTCGAGACGGTGACCCGGATGCCGGGCGGTGCGCTCAGCCGGAAGCGGGCGCCGGGGGCGACGGCCCAGCCGGCGTGCAGCAGCCGCGCGACGGCACCGGTCTCGTCCGGCACGGGCACCCACACGTTCATACCGCTGCGCCCGTGCGCCACGACACCGCGCCGGCCGAGCGCGCCGATCAGCGCGTCCCGGCGCCTCCCGTACGCCGCCGCCACCGCGCGCGCGTCCACCGCCCCGTCGGCCCACAGCCGCACCAGCGCCCGCTGCATCAGCCTGCTCACCCAGCCGGGTCCGAGCCGCTGCCGGCCGCGGACCCGGTCGACGGTCACGGCGTCCCCGGTGAGCAGGGCGAGGCGCAGATCGGGCCCGTAGGCCTTGGCGGCCGAGCGCACGAACGCCCAGTGCCGGGTGGCGCCGGCCAGGGGGTGGAGGGGCACGTCGACGATGCCGTGCCCGTGGTCGTCCTCGATGAGGAGGGTCTCCGGGTGCTCCTGGAGCACGGACCGCAGGGCACGCGCGCGTGGGGCGCTCACCGCCGCGCCGGTCGGGTTCTGCGCCCGGTCCGTCACGATCAGGGCGCGCGCCCCGGCCTCCAGCGCCCGCCGTACGTCGTCGGCACGGGGCCCCTCGTCGTCGACCCCGACGGGGACGGTCCTGAGCCCGAGCGCCGGCACGAGGTCGAGGGTGCGGCCCCAGCCGGGATCCTCCACGGCGACGGTGTCGCCGGGCTTGAGGTGAGCCGCGAGCACGCGTTCGACCCCGTCAAGTGCCCCGGAGAGCACGGCGAGCGGCCCGTCCGGCACGCCGTCGGCGTCGAGACCGGCGCGGGCGATCCGGGCCAGCTCCGGCTCCAGCGGATCGGCCCCGTACAGCACGGGCGCGCGGTCGCTCTCGGCGGCGGCCGCCGCGAACGCCCCGGCGAGCGGCGGCAGCAGCGCCTGATCAGGGTTGCCGTTCGCCACGTCACGCACGCCGTCGGGGACGTCCACCCTGATGTGGTCCCGCCCGGTCGTGGCCGGCGCGGGCCGCACCCGGCTGCCACGCCGCCCCGCGGTCTCGATGACCCCGCGCTCGCGCAGAGTGCGGTACGCGGCCGCGACCGTGTTGGGATTCACTCCCAGCCGCTCCGCCAACTCCCGCATGGGTGGCAGCAGTTGACCCGGCGACAGCTCACCGCTGCCCACCGCCCGCTCGATGCTCGCGGAAATGTCCGCTGCGCGACGCCCACTGATCCGATAGTCTCCTAGCACAAAGCCGATTATGCACTAGTGCAATGGAGAGCGCCATGCAGGGGTCCACGCAGACGCCGACGCCGTCCGCCGCCTACATCCCGACCGACCGCACCGTCCCCACACGCTCGGCGGACCGGGCCGCGTACGACAAGGACCTGGTGCACGCGATACTCGACGAGGCCTACGTCTGCCACCTGGGCTTCGTCCGCGACGGCGCGCCGGTCGTGCTGCCCACGCTGTACGCCCGGGTCGGCGAGCGGCTCTATGTGCACGGCTCGACGGGCTCGCGCCCGCTGCGGGAGGCCGGTCAGGCAGACCCGGGTCTCCCGGTCTGCCTGACCGTCACTCACGTCGACGGACTGGTGCTGGCCCGCTCGGCCTTCCACCACTCGATCAACTACCGCTCCGTGGTGGTGCACGGCGTAGCCCATGACGTGACGGACCCCGAGGAGAAGCGGCAGGCCCTCGACGCCCTGGTCGACCACGTCGTGCCGGGCCGCTCCGCCGACTCACGGCCGGCCAACAAGAAGGAGCTGGCCGCCACCGCGGTGATCCGCCTTGACCTGGACGAGGTCTCCGCCAAGCTCCGCACCGGCGCCGCGAACGACGAACCCGAGGACCTCGCCCTCCCCCACTGGGCCGGCGTCGTCCCGCTGCGCAAGGGCTACGACGCCCCGGTCGCCAACCCCGACCTGGCCCCCGGCACCGAACTGCCCGACTACCTGCGGGCACGGTGAGGCCGACCCCCCTCAGGGGCGCGGAGCCGCGCTGATCTGCGGCTCCGCCGCGATGGGGGCCCCTGGTTCTCGGGACGCCCTCGCGCCCCGCGCCTCCCCCACCGCGAGCCCCGCGACCGAGCCCAGCATCAGCAAGGTGCCGGCCATGGTCGCCGCGGTGAGGTGCTCACCGAGCAGCACGACGGCGAGCACCGCCGCGCTCACCGGCTCCAGCAGCATGATCACCGAGACGGTGGCCGACCGTACGACGGCCGCGCCCGCGAAGTAGAGGCCGTAGGCGAGGGCCGTGGGGACGGCGGCGACGTACGCCAGCAGCACCAGGATCCGGCCGGGTTCCTCGGTGTGCGGCAGCAGCCCCTCGGCGAGAGCGAACGGCAACAGGCACAGGCTCGTGACGGCGAACGCCCCGACGGTCGTCCATGAGGCGTCGGTCTCGCCGCCCCGGCCCCACCGGCGGGTGAGCAGCGTCATCAGGCTGTACCCGGCCGCGGACAGCAGCGCGAGCAGCACACCCCACGGGCGCACGGTCGTACCCCCGCCGCCGAGGACGAGGACCGCGAGTCCGGCGAGGGCACCCGCGACGGCCGCGGTTCCGCCCCGGCCGAGGCGCTCGGCGAGCGTCAGCCGGGCGCCGAGCGCGATGAGCACCGGCCCGGCACCGAGGGTGACGACCGTGGCGACGGCGAGGCCGGTGGCGGAGACGGCCGCGAAGTAGGCCGTCTGGAACACCGCGAGCCCGAGTCCGGTGACCCCGGCCCGCAGCGCCCGGCGGCCCAGCGGCTCGCGCACGGCGGCCCGGGCTCGCGGCCGGACGAGGCGGACGGCGACCAGCAGCGCGAGACCGGCGGCGCAGCGCCAGAAGGAGAGGGCGACGGGCCCCATGTCACTGGCCCGGTAGACCAGTGAGGCGGCCGCGCCCGCGGTGCCCCAGGCGGCACCGGCGACGATCAGATAGAGGAGGCCTCGCCCTACGGGCAGGCCGGAGGCAGTGTTCGACACGTGTTCTCTCCGCAGACGCGCACGGCGCGCCGCGCGGGATCGGCGGCGGCTGGTGCGCGGAAGTTCGGGAAGGGCCCCGGATCACGTCGGATCAGCGGGGTCCGCGGACTTCGTCTGCGGGCAGCACCGTTCGGCCCGGCGGTGACACGCCGGGCGCGGTTTCCGGAGGGCCCGCCTCAGGCGGCCGGAGGCGGAAGAACGAGTGCGTTCGAAGGCATGATCGGCACCTTATGCGGCCGTTCCGGGCCGGGACAACTTCCTTTCCAGGCCGCCGCTCGCCACCGGCTGTTCGGAGCCCTTCGCGGGCGTCGAGGACTGCGCGATGAACGCGCCCACCAGCACGATCACACCACCGGCGAGCTGCGGCGCCGACAGGTGCTCGCCCAGCAGGACCCAGGCCAGGACGGTCGCGATGACCGCTTCGAGACAGGCCACGACACCGGCGACCTGCGGGGAGAGCCGGCGCACGGCGAGCACGCCCGTGACGTAGGCGACGACCGTGGCGACGAGGACGATCCAGGCCAGCAGGGCGACCGCGGCGACGGGCGTGCCGTCCATGCGCGCGGTGCCCGTGAGCACGGTCCAGTCCATGCTCCAGGGCCGGGTGACGGCGGTCAGTACGGCCGCGCCGACGAGCAGTCCGTAGGCGATGACGCCGAGCGGGTCGGGCGCCTCGTCCCCGGCGTCGCTGCCCTGGTCGGAGAGGACGAAGTAGCCGACCTGGCAGCAGGCCGCGCCGAGTGCGAGCAGCAGGCCCAGGGCGTCGAAGCGGAGCCCCGACCACACCTCGACGACACACGCGAGCCCGCCGACCGCGAGGACGACACCGACGGCCGCGGCACGCGTCACGGGCCGCCGCTGCACGAACCGCACCCAGCCCAGCACGAGGGCGGGCGCCAGGTACTCGATGAGCAGCGCCACCCCGACGGGGATACGGGAGAGCGAGGCGAAGTAGCAGGCCTGGACGCCGGCGACGGCCAGCAGCCCGAACCCGGCGAGCAGTCCGGGGCGGCGGCGCAGCAGCGCGCGGTGGCGCACGGCGAGCGGCAGCATCACCAGGGCCGCTCCGGTCACGCGCAGCCACACCACGTGCAGCGGGTCAAGGCCCGCCTCGATCAGCGGCTTGGCCGCGACACCGGATCCGCCGAAGGCGACCGCGGACAGGAGCGCGAGGCCGAGCCCGGCGCCCTTGCCGTGCCTGCTGGGGCCGCTGGGGCTGCTGTCAGACGTACGCACCGGCACATGATGACAGGCCATGACAGGAGCGTCACCCCCTATGGCACCTGTCTCACTGTCTGGACGCGACGAGCGGCTCCGCCAGGGGCCGGTCAGTAAGCGCCTTCGCCACCTCTGGCGCACGCCCGAGACGGGTACTCCTGAGACGGGTGTTCCTGAGACGGGCCGTCGTGTTCCGGAGGCCGGTCGGCCCAGCCGTCGATGCGGGCGAGCACGGCGTGCGGATCGATCCCGGCGCGTCGGAGCACTTCGACGGCGCGCGCCTGTGAGTCGACGACGATCGCCGCGAGCAGGTCGATGCCACGGGCCGGACCGCCGTGCCGCGCGGCCCGTTCGCAGGCGTACTCCATCGAGGCCGCGGCCAGCGGCGAGAAGCCAGCGGTCTCCGTCACGACGGGGACGGCGCCGGAGTCCTCGACACCGCTCTGCCAGCGCAGGCCGTAGCCGATGCTGCGCTGGACGAGATAGCCGAGCAGCCGCGCGATCTGCGGCCCGTCGCCGAGGACGGCACGCACCTCGGGGTCGGACTCCAGCAGCGAGTGGAGCAGGTGGGCCGTGTCGATCTGCCGGTCCGCGTCCCTGACCGCTCTGCGGCGGGCACCGGTGAGCACCGATGCCAGCTCGTCACTGAGCCTGGCATCGTTCTCCGCGCGGTGGATGCCGTGCTCATGGGCCGACTGGCGGGGGATACGGGGTTGCACACCCCTTACCCCATCAGCCCCGAGAGCCCGGGTCATCCACGGAGCGAAGCATCTTCGCGTCCCACGGAAAGTGGACGTCGCGGGCCGAATCTCCTCCTTACGGAGGACATCAGGCTGTTTCACCGGGCATCCCGGAACATCTGACGGTTCATCAGTATTGAACATTGCGGCCGTCGCGGCTACGTTCCGCGACACCCAGCCCGACGTGAAGAGGTGGTCGCATGGCCGAAGTCAGCGCGGAGGCACGCATCGGGGCGCCGGCCGAGAAGGTGTGGGCCAGGCTCACGGACTGGTCCGCGTACGGCGAGTGGAACGCGACCCACACGAGCTTCCCGTCGGGCGGCCCCGAGCCCCTCGAAGTGGGCGCGACGTTCCAGGAGAACATGCGGCTCATGAACTTCCCGGCCGAGGTGGAGTGGACCGTCGAGGCACTGGAACCGGCCCGGGTGCTCGCCATCCGCGGCAAGGGCCCGATGGGCGTGACCGTCGCGACGCGCTACACGCTCACACCCGACGGCGACGCGACGACGGTCCGCATCGACGGCGAGTTCACGGGCGCGACGGTGTCGCTGATGGCGGGCAAACTCAAGGACTCGGCCACAGCCGCCCTGAACGAGTCGCTGCGCAGGCTGGACGGGCTGGTGGCCTGACGCCGAGGCGACCCGTGGATCACTCCACGGGTCGCCTGCCCAGCGCCGCGATCGCCCGGAGGGCGCTCGGTCCTCAGTCCTCGTCGGCGAGGATCAGATACAGCTTCTTGCGGGCTTCGTTGATGACGCCGAGCGCCTTCTCCCGCTGCTCCTTGCTGCCGGTCTTCCAGACCTGGCCGAAGGCCTCCATGAGACCGAAGCCGGCCTGGCGGATCTCGCCGAGAGCCTCCCAGTCGACTCCGCGGGAGGCCTCTTCCCAGGGCGCCTCGGGCCCCTCTTCGGCCGCTGCGCGGCCCGCCTCGGTGAGCGAGAACAGCTTCTTGCCGCCCTCGGACTCACTCGTGATCAGACCCTCGTCCTCCAGCAGCTGGAGGGTGGGGTACACCGAGCCGGGACTGGGCTTCCACGCCCCGCCGCTGCGCTCGGCGATCTCCTGGATCATCTCGTAGCCGTGCATCGGCCGGTCCTTCAGCAGAGCCAGGATCGAGGCCCGCACGTCACCGCGCCGCGCCCTTCCCCGCGGCCCGCCGCGCCCTCGTCCGCCCCAGGGTCCGGGGCCGAAGCCCGGGCCACCGGGCCCGCCCCAGCCGGGACCGCCCGGCCCGAACGGCCCGAAGGCCGCACGCAGCCCCTCGAAACCACCCCGGCCGCCGTGACGGGGTCCGCCGCGGCCATGCCCGTGCTCGAATCCGTGAGTATGCATCGCAAACACTCTCCATTCCATCGTTGATCTGTCGCGATGCCTCAACGATATATCGGTACTCTTCACATGGCAAGGCTCAGACGGAAAACCGGTGGAACCGTCGCAGGCCGTGTCCGTACCAGATGATCGACATCGAGCAGCCCGTGGTCCGGCGCATCCTGGACGCGGTGCTGGCGGAGTTCGCGCGCGTCCTGCGCCCCGGCGGAAGCCTCGTGATCTCGGACGCACACCTGCTGGTGTCCTATCTCCGGCCGACCCTGCCCCGCCGTCCCGGCGCCGACGGCCGCCCGTCCCTCCTCACCGAGCACCACCGCCCGCTCAGCGCCTACCTCGCCGCAGCCCTCCCCCTGGGATTCCAGGTCCGGCAATGCGAGAACCCCGCCGCCCGCGCCACCTCGACCCCGGCACCGCCCCGGACCCACTCCCCGCCCACGTGTCCTGGGACCTGTTGCACTGGTGCCCGGAAGCGCCGGACCGGGCCAGGACTCTCGAATTGGCCTTGTCCCGCGACTCCGGCGAGCCTCTAGCGTCGGGCCATGCGGATTCGAATCGTCGACGCCTTCACCGATCGCCCCTTCTCCGGCAACCCGGCCGGGGTCGTTCTTCTGAACGACGCGGACGCCTTCCCGGACGACACCTGGCTCCAGAACGTCGCTCTCGAGGTCAACCACGCCGAGACGGCCTTCGCCCACCCCCTCCCCGAAAGCGGCGAGGCCGACTGGGCGCTGCGCTGGTTCACGCCGGCCACCGAGGTCGCGATGTGCGGCCACGCGACCCTGGCCACCGCCCACGTCCTGCACACCACCGGCACCCACGAAGGCCCGGTCCGGTTCGCCACCCACAGCGGTGTCCTCGTCGCCACCCCCGCCGGGGACGGCTCCGTCACGCTGGACTTCCCGACGGCTCCGCTCACCCGGATCGACCCGCCGGACGGCCTCGCCGAGTCCCTGGGCACCGAACCGCTCACGGTCCTCGACACCGGCCCGAACACCGGCGACCTGCTGGTCGAGGTCGCCGACGAGAAGACGGTGCGCGGCCTCGCACCCGACCTCAGGGCCCTCGCCGCCCACTCCGAGCGCGGCGTCATCGCCACGGCCCGCGCGGACGACCCCGAGCAGGGCTACGACTTCGTCTCGCGCTGCTTCTTCCCGAACGTCGGCATCGACGAGGACCCGGTCACCGGCAGCGCCCACACCGCGCTCGCCCCCTTCTGGTCCGAGCGCCTCGGCAGCCCCCGCCTCACCGGCCTCCAGGCCTCGCCCCGCTCCGGCCGCGTCCGCACGGAGCTGCGCGGCGCCCGCACCCTGCTGTCCGGCAGTGCGGTCACCGTCATCGAGGGCGAGCTGCTGGCCTGAGACGGTCCTGGCCCCGGTCCCTCACGCCGTCGGCAGCCATCCGACCTTGCCCGCCAGCAGGGCGTAGCCCACGAAGGCACCGATGTCGAGCAGCGAGTGGGCCACCACCAGCGGGCCCACCCGTCCCCAGCGTCGGTACAGGCAGACGAACACCACGCCCATGACCATGTTGCCGATGAAGCCGCCGATGCCCTGGTAGAGGTGGTACGAGCCGCGCAGGACCGAGCTGCCGACCAGCGCGGCCGTCGGCGTCCAGCCCAGCTGCCCGAGGCGGCGCAGCAGGTAGCCGACGACGATCACTTCCTCCAGCACCGCGTTCTGGATCGCCGAGAGGATCAGCACGGGATACTTCCACCACACCTCGGGCAGCGCCTCGGGCACCACGGTGAGGTTGAAGCCGAGCCCGCGGGCGGCCAGGTAGAAGGCGATTCCGGTGCTGCCGATGACCGCCGCGATCGCCGCCCCGCGGCCGATGTCGGGCCAGGGGCGGGTGCGGTCGAATCCGATGGTGCGCAGGCCCGCGCCCTCGCGCAGCAGGAAGTGCGCGACGAGCACGACGGGCACGAGCGCGGTGGTGATCCCGAAGAGCTGCCAGGCCAGGTCGAGCCAGGGGCGGCCGGGCGCTGCCGAAGCGTTCATCGTGGCCGCCTGGTCCTTCAGCCCGCCGGGCTTGGTGACCGAGCCGATGAAGCTGATCAGGGCGGAGACTCCGCTCGCCCCCAGCGAGAGCGCCAGCACGAGCAGCGTCTCGTTGCGGAGCATCCGCCGCGAGAGCCGCTGCTGTGGAATGGAACCGTCGTCCGCCGGGCCCGCCTCCGCCTGCACACCTGCCTCCACTTCACCGACCTGTCGGATCAGTATGAGGCCGGCGGGACAACAGCCCTGAGGCGCATCAGCCCAACGGCACCGGCTCCGGCAAACCCACCGGCCAGGCGTGCACGGGCTCCCCCTTGTGCATCAGCTCGCGATAGCGCCGGGTCGTGGCGGCCAGCGCGGATTCGCGCGAGTGGCCCGCGTCCAGTGCCTGGTGGAAGGTCGCGGCCTGCCAGCTCGCCCCGTTCACCCTGCGCCGGCACCGCTCCTCGATCACGCCCAGGTACAGATCGCGGTCGGCCGGCTCCACGCCCCACGCGTCCAGCCCGGCCTCGGCGAGCGGCAGCAGTTCGTCGCGGACCAGGCTCACCGCGTCGACCTGTGCGGTGCCGCCGTAGCGGCCGCGCCGGGGCCAGGTGAAGCGGGCGTCGATGCCGTCCTTGCACGCGGCGTCGAAGTTGGCGGCGGCCGCCTCGAACGGCAGCCGGGCCCACACCGGCCGGGCCTCCTCGGCGAGGGCGCGGACGAGGCCGTAGTAGAACGCGGCGTTGGCGACGACGTCGATGACGGTGGGCCCGGCGGGCAGGACGCGGTTCTCCACCCGCAGGTGGGGCGCGCCGTCGGCGATGCCGTAGACCGGGCGGTTCCAGCGGTAGATCGTGCCGTTGTGCAGGACGAGCTCGGCGAGCGACGGGGTGCCGCCCCGGTCGAGCACCTCCAGCGGGTCCTCGTCGTCGCAGATCGGCAGCAGCGCCGGGTAGTAGCGCAGGTTCTCCTCGAACAGGTCGTGCGCCGAGGTGATCCAGCGCTCCCCGAACCAGGTGCGCGGCCGGACGCCCTGGGCCTGGAGTTCGGGCGGGCGGGTGTCGGTGGACTGCTGGAACAGCGGGGGCCGCGACTCGCGCCACAGCTCACGGCCGAAGAGGAACGGTGAGTTGGCGCCGACGGCGATCTGCGCGGCGGCGACCGCCTGGGCCGCGTTCCACACATCGGCGAAGCGGGCCGGGGTGACCTGCAGGTGCAGTTGCACGGAGGTGCAGGCGGCCTCCGGCGCGATGGACTTGGAGGTGCAGCTGAGGTGCTCCACGCCGGCGATGTCGAGGGTGAACTCCTCGCCGCGTGCGGCCACGATCTGATCGTTGAGGAGCGTGTAGCGGTCGACGTCGGAGAGGTTCGACGACACCAGGTCGTCCCGGTCGAGGGTCGGCAGAATACCGATCATCACGATTCCCGCGTCGACCTCACCGGCTTTCCGGTCGGCATATGCCAGTGACGTACGGAGTTCCTCCGCGAGCCGATCGAATACCCGATCACCAAGACGGTGTGGGGGAATGTTGACTTCCAGGTTGAACATGGCGAGTTCTGTTTGGAAATCACGGCTCGCGATACGTTCCAGGACTTGCGCGTTCAACATTTTCGGCATGCCGTCGGCGCCCGCGAGATTCAACTCGATCTCCAGCCCCATGAGGTTCTTGGGGCGATCGAACCGCTGCTCCGCCAGGAGTCGCTCCAGGCCCGTCAGACACCGACGGAGCTTGTCGCGGTAGCGCTGGCGATCGGACAGGTCGAACCGGCCTGCCACGACCTTCTCCCCCATCGAAGCGTCCCTCCTCGGATGATGCGGGCCGAAGATCCGGCCGCCGGGGTCCCGGTCAGGTGGAGGATGCCCAGCGAAAGCGATCGATAACGTCCCGGAGGGACCCGCCGACCGCTACGCTGGTCACGTATGACCGGTGGCACATTCACTCGGCATGACGCAGCGGGCCCGGGTTTCGGGGTCGCGTGAACTCGTGAAAAACGCCGACGAGAATGGGCCGACCGCCGCGGGGGCATTAGCCGAGGTCATCGCCGCACACCCCCGCGTGGAATCGGGATAATTCTCGCGTATCGCCGACCGAATGTACCCTTGTTCTACTCACCGGAAACGACTAGACGAAACACAGTCTGAACCCGTGTCGTATAAACTCCGCGAACAAGGCAGAAGGTTGGCGCCCACGGTCGATGGGTCATGCCGTCGAGGTGATGTTCGGCGGACGGACCCCACCCCCCTCTCGTTCTTGAGACCCCGGCCCCTGCCTCTGTCGACCCCCGTGAGCAGACAGCGCCGTCCGCCCCCGCCCTCGTGCCACCGTGCCTTTGAATGAGAGGCGACCCACCATGCCGCTGCATGTCCCCCCGGCTCCCGCGCCCGCACTCCGTTCCGTCCTTACTGCGCTCTCCTCTCCCACCGCGGTCGTCGAGGCCCGAACTCCCTCCCTGCTCCGCGCCCAGGGACCCGCCACTCCCGAGCTCCCGCTGCCCGTCCACGTCCTCGATCGCGTCACGGCCGAGGGTGTGTCGGCCACCCGGCTGGCCGGGTGGCGCTTCCTGATCCGCTGCGGCGACCGTGCGGTGGCCGCGGCGGAGACCATGCTGACTCCCGACGGCTGGGCCTTCTCCCGCTTCTTCGAGGGCCCGTACATCGCCTCCACCGAGCGCGCCCTGCGCCAGGCCGAGTCGATGCCGCAGTCGTACCAGCCCCGCCTGCTGTCCGTGCCCGGCCTGTACATGCTGACGCTCTGGCTGCACGAGGACTGCACCGCCGACGGTGCCGCCGGCCATCCCGCCGCCACCGACCTGCTCGTCCCCCTGGCCCCCGCGCCTCCCGGCATCGCGGCCCATCGCCCGCACCGCGTCGCCGAACTGCTCCCGGTGCTGACCCACCGGGTGACTCCCACGCGGCTGCTCGGCTCACCCGCCTGAAGCGCCGCGCCCCGCAGCTCTCCGCGCCCCGTCGTCGAATTCCGGCGACGGGGTCGCTCTTTTCCATTCCGCCACTCTCATTCGCTCGGACGAGCACTCAATAGCTCGTACGAGCCGGAATGGATCACCTGCCGACCGGACTAGCCCCATTCGGCCACTACGAACCATCCGAAGTGACAGCCCAGTTGGGATGAACCGTCCGCGCGGGTGATGCGTCATGAACCTGTGAGAAGCGGTGCCGCGAAATCCCTGCGGATCGACGCCCGTGGGGCAACACTGGGTTCCGACGACTTATGACAACGGGGGGCGGCCATGAACGATACTTCTAGCCGCGGAACAGACACGACAGCCGACTCAGCGATCCCATCCACCACGACACAGCGAGAGATCCCACCCATGTGCCAGCACCAGACTCCGTGCCCGTCAGCCGAATCCGCCGACCGGGAATCCGCCCGTCTCGTGGCGCACCACCCGGAGCAGGGTTGGAGCCTGCTGTGCAACGGCGTGCTGCTCTTCGAGGACACCGGCGAGCTCCTGCCGGACGGGCGGGTCATCGCCCCGCACCGTCCGCTGGCCTCCAGCCAGATCATGACGGCCGCCTGAGGCCGCCGGGCGGCGTGACCTCCCGCCCGCAGACATGAGGGGCCGGCCGCAGGAGACACTGCGAACCGGCCCCGACGCGTGTCCGGGTGCCGTCACTCCCCGTCACAGCCACGAACGGGACGGTACGCCTTCCCACGGATGCCCGTTTTCCGGAAGACTCCTGGAAGTTTCGGGGTCACCCGTCGACGGAGGTGGGGCAAGTGGCAGCACGTGAGGCAGAGGCCGGGGGCAAGGTCACGATCACGGAGATCGCCCGGCAGGCCGGCGTGTCCGTGCCGACGGTGTCCCGGGTCGTCAACGGCCGGTCCGACGTGTCGCCGCAGACCCGGGCCCGCGTCGAGGACCTGCTGCGCCGGCACGGCTACCGCAAACGCCCCGCGGCCCCGGGCAGCCGTGCCGGCCTGCTCGACCTGGTCTTCAACAACCTCGACAGCCCCTGGGCCGTGGAGATCATCCGCGGGGTCGAGGAGGTCGCGCACGGGGCCGGGGTCGGCACGGTGGTGTCGGCCATCCACGGGCGTTCGGGCGACGCCCGCGAGTGGATGCGCAACCTCCGGGCGCGGGCCTCGGACGGCGTCATCCTCGTCACCTCGGCCCTGGAGCCCACGCTCCACGAAGAGCTGCGCATTCTCGGCGTCCCGCTGGTCGTCGTCGACCCGGCGGGCTCGCCCGCCCTGGAGGCTCCCACCATCGGTGCCGCCAACTGGTCGGGCGGCATGGCGGCCACCGAGCACCTGCTGTCCCTTGGCCACCGCCGGATCGGCCTGATCGCGGGTCCACCGCGGCTGCTGTGCTCCCGGGCCCGGCTGGACGGCTACCGCGCGGCTCTGGAAGGCGCCGGCATCGCGATGGACGAGTCCCTCGTCATCCCCGGCGACTTCCGCCCCGAGTCCGGCTTCGCCGCCTGCGACGCCCTGCTCCGCCTGCCCGAGCCGCCGACCGCCGTGTTCGCGGCCAGCGACCAGATGGCACTCGGCGCGATCGAGGCACTGCGCCGACGCGGGCTGCGGGTGCCGCAGGACATGAGCGTGGTCGGTTTCGATGACCTTCCGGAAGTCCGCTGGTCGGCCCCGCCCCTGACCACCGTCCGCCAGCCCCTGGCCGACATGGGGAAACTGGCCGTCCGCACGGTGCTCCGCCTGACCCGCGACGAACAACCGGCCTCCCCTCGGGTCGAGCTGGGAACGGACCTGGTGGTACGGGCAAGCACGGCACCGCCGGCGGGACCGGCCTGACACACTCACCAACGGAACGAAAGCCGGCCCGGGGTACGGCGCGAGAGACCCGGCCAGGTGTCACCGGGACGCGAGCTCAGCACCGAGGGGCCACCCGCCCCAGTGCCGGGGAAAGCCCCAGCCCCAGCACCGGCCAGGGCACCGGACTGGCATCGGGGGAAAACGCAACCCCAGCAGACGCCCGCCTAACACCGGCGAGGGCACCAGCCCAGCACCGACGAAACCGCCCCAACCAGGACGGGGGAAAGACGCCCGCCCCAGCACCGCCCAGGGCACCGGACCGGCACCAGGGGAAAACACAGCCCCAGCAGACGCCCGCCCAGCACCGGCGAGGGCACCAGCCCAGCACCGACGAAACCGCCCCAACCAGGACGGGGGAAAGACGCCCGCCCCAGCACCGCCCAGGGCACCGGACCGGC